>JAGYKL010000019.1 GCA_018401705.1 Bacteroidia bacterium
GCAATTGAGAGTAAAATTCCCCAGGTTTTTGACTTATATCTTTTTATAAGCAGAATAAGAATAACAAAGTAAAGAGGAATTGCAGTGAATTTTCCGCTGATGATAAACATGAAGCTATCAGCCCAGCTTGTATGAGCTTGGTTAATCAGGTTGAAATATGCAAAATCAAATTCCTTAAGCATTAAACTGAGGGTTGAAGCGATTGCCAGATTTTATCTTTTAATTCAACTAAACCTTCTCCGGTAGGGGAAGAAATGAATACATAAGGAATATCAGGTAGGTCCTTTTTGATTTCAGTTTTTAGTTCCTCATCAAGCAAATCGCTTTTGCTTATTGCCAAAAGATAATTTTTATCAAGGAGCTCAGGATTAAAAGTTTTCAGCTCATTGAGCAGAATGTTGTATTCTTCTTTAATGTCTTTTGAATCGGCGGGAATCACAAATAATAAGGCTGAATTTCTTTCAATATGCCTCAGGAATCTAAGCCCTAAGCCTTTTCCTTCAGAAGCTCCTTCTATGATTCCTGGGATATCGGCCATTACGAATGATTTGTAATCACGATAAGCTACGATACCTAAATTGGGCACCAGGGTGGTAAAAGGATAATCTGCAATTTCTGGTTTTGCTGCCGAAAGGCAGGATAAGAGAGTTGATTTTCCTGCATTGGGGAAGCCAACTAAACCAATGTCTGCAAGCACTTTTAATTCCAGAATTTTCCAAAGGTCAGCTCCCGGTTCTCCCGGCTGCGCAAAGCGAGGCGTTTGAAGTGTGGGTGATTTAAAATGGTGATTTCCTAAACCTCCTCGACCTCCAGGAACAATGATTTTTTCTTCCCCGTCTTCGGTTATTTCAAATTCAATTTCACCGGTTTCGGCATCGCGAGCAACAGTGCCTAATGGAACATCTAAAATAATATCTTCTCCATCTTTGCCATGCTTTAGTGCACTGCTTCCATTTCCGCCGGGCTCGGCGATAACATGTTTTCGATACTTCAAATGCAGAAGTGTCCACATTTGCGTATTTCCTCTAAGAATTATGTGACCACCTCGTCCGCCGTCACCGCCATCGGGCCCTCCCTTTGCTGTGTTTCTGTCGCGATGAAAGTGCATAGAACCGGCACCACCTTTTCCAGAACGGCAGCAAATTTTCACATAATCAACAAAATTTGAATCGGCCACTTGATTGGTATTAATTTAAAATTTCAATGCGCAAAACTACGATTACCACTGATAAGAATTGCCATAAAACAGAAAATCCCCGCCAAAAGCGAGGATTTTCATGGTATTGATTCAATTAGTGAGCAGATAAATAGCTAGCTACACCTTCATGAGATTCTTTCATTGCATCTTCACCTTTTTTCCAATTGGCAGGACAAACTTCTCCGTTTTCCTCAAAATACTGAAGTGCATCAATCATTCTAAGAGCTTCTTCAACGTTACGACCTAATGGAAGATCATTTACAAGCTGATGACGAACAATTCCATCTTTATCAATTAAGAAAAGACCTCTGTAAGCAATCATAGGTCCTGTTGTGGTTAATTCATCGTCTTCATTGTAATCGTATTCTCCAAACAATACTCCATAATTCAACGAAATTGTTTTTGTTGTATCTGCTACAATTGGGTATGTGATTCCCTGAATTCCACCATGAGCTTTAGGCACCTGAAGCCATCCCCAATGAGACTGCTCAGTATCAGTAGAACAAGCTACTACTGCAACATTTCTAGCTTCAAACTCAGCAAGTTTTTCCTGAAAAGCGTGTAGCTCAGTTGGGCAAACAAAAGTGAAATCTTTTGGGTAAAAGAAGAAAAGCACATGCTTGTTTCCAAGATATTGCTCAAGAGAAAAATCTTCAACGATTTCTTCTCCGTTAATTACTGCCTGGGCAGTGAAACGTGGTGCTAATTTTCCAACAAGTACTGACATTTTTTCTGTGTATTTTAATAGGTTATTTGAAATTGAAAGCCTTTTTCGAGGGCAAAATTAATCATTATCAGGCATCAAACAGCGAAAATTGCTTTTTGTTTACTCGCTCTTTAGAGATGTTTATATAAGAAGGCTTTTTTACAAATGGCCTGCTGCACGAGAACTCTAAAATTAACTCTTCAGTTTAATTATGAAGCAACTAAAAGCTGTGACTATTTTTAATCTAGAATCAAGACGCTAAGAATACCAAGTAAGATGGTAAGTAGCTTTATTAAGTTAAAGCGATGGTTTTGATCAGATTCAAATAAAATAGTAGTGCTGATATGCAAGAAAATTCCAATAACGAAAGCTAATGCCATCAAGCCGAAATGATCTGCACTAGCGCCTCCCTCAGGAAAAATATAGTAAGCAGCTAAAGCTCCAAGAGGAGTCATTAAGGCGAAGATTATCAGTGCTGTTAGGCTATTGGTTACACTTTTCCCTGCGATTATGAAAAGTGTCATTAAAGTAATGGAAATGGGGATATTGTGAAAAATGATGGCAGTATATAAATCACCACCAGATTGATTAAAAAGCAGAGGGATTCCTTCAATGAAAGCATGAGTGCAAAGACCTAGCATTAGCATCCATGGGAATCTTTGCATAACCGGATGTTTATGCTCATGTGAATGATCGTGAGAATGCCCATGATGATGGCTATGATTATCGGTGTGCATGTGACCATGCTCAATTCCTCCTGAGATATAGTCTAAAAGCAATTGTAAAAGAAAGCCTGCAATGATAAGCCACCCTGTTTGGGTGGGATTATGCAAGCCTTCATAAACATCGGGTAGCAAATGAAATAAGCAGAGTGCAAGAATAAAGGCTCCACTGTATGCCAGAAGTAGCTTTAGTAGTTTTTCATTTTTCCATTTAAAAATGAGAACCAATCCGCCGCAGGCGAAAACAGAAAATACTAAAAGCAGAAGTTTACTAAATGGAATCATGCTTTACTAACTTCATAGATAAGACGCGGAGATTTTCTTGATTCAAAAGAATTCAAAGAATAATCACCAAAAACATGATTGATTTTTAGAGAAGCTCTTTTGAAATAAGCCTCAAACTCTTCTTTGCCTAGCAAACTAACCCGTTCTTCAAAATGGAAAAGCTTTCCTTGGTCGTTTACTTCAATATGTTTGATTATTCTTCCTCCTCTGATTTCTTTATATAATGTGAATTTTACTCCTTCAACTTCTTTATGCTCTTCAATTCGACCAACATATCTAATTAAATCGGCATTTAGAAAGTCGATGATTATTCTTCCTCCAGCTTTTACAGTGGCAGCCATGTTGTTTACTACAAGCTGATTTTCATGATTTCTTTCGAAGTATCCAAAACTAGTAAAGAGATTGAAAACGTAATCATATGTATTAGTACTCAGCAATCTACGCATATCGTGTTCATAGAACCTTAAAGATTCTGATGAGTATTCGGATGCATCTTTAATACTTTGGGAAGAAAGGTCAACTCCTGTAACATCGAAGCCTGATTTATTTAGATAAATCGAATGCCTTCCTCTACCGCAAGCAAGATCAAGCATTTTACTTTCTTTCTCAGGATTCAAATGCTGAAGCAAATGGTCGAGAAAGTAAATAGCCTCAGTATTGTCTCTGTGATTATACAAAAGTGGATAGTATGGAGAATCAAACCATACTTGAAACCATTCTTTTGACATTGAATCCTCCATAGCCGGCAAAAGTAACTAAACAATAGAAGATTTGATAAAATAAATAAGCCGGACAGATTACTCTGCCCGGCTTAACCAAACCTAATACTCAATTATTTTACACTCAGCTTATTAACTGATGTTGAAGTATTTGTAGTTAGTTCTACAAGGTACATGCCTTTTGAAAGACCATTTAATGGAAGTTCAACACGATGCTGACCAGCACCAATTGAAGAGGTTTTCACATATAAAGTCTTGCCGCTAAGGTCAGTAATTCTGATTGTAGTTTGTTCTTGCTTATTCATGTTAAACTCAACAAAAGCAAGTTCTTCAGCTGGGTTTGGATATACGGACACCCCGCTAATTGAATTATTATCGTTAACTGAAGTCGGCTCTGGAATTAGAACAGCATCAATAATATGAACTACTCCGTTTCCTGCCTGATTATCTGCACCAGTTACATTTGATTCGTTAATCATTACGCTTGTTCCCATGATAGAAACATCTATATCTTGACCTTGAAGTGTTTCGATCATCTGACCATCAGATAAATCTGTTGACAAAGCAACAGAGCCAACAACATGGTAAAGAAGAACATCTGTAAGAGCAGGAATATCAGCTAATAAACCATCAAGAACGCCTTCAGGAAGTGCGTCAAAAGCCGCATCTGTTGGAGCAAATACTGTTAAAGTAGCAAATGGATTTGTTAGTGCGGGCAATAATTCAGCAGCAACAACAGCAGTAACTAGCGTGTTAAATCCATTATTGATTGCAACATCAGCAACTGTTTCAGTTGGTAAAACAACACCATTCAATACATGCACAACGCCATTATCAGACATGATATCCAGTTGCAGTTACTTGAGCTTGGTTAACAAAAACTTCGTCCATTGAGGTAAGTGTTAATTTTAATGTATTGCTTGCGCTAAGTGGTGAAACAATAGCTCAGTTTGTTACATCAGCAGCCAGAACTTCTGTGTCAGCAATGGTAAGTTAGGATGTCAGCTAAATTTGGAAGTGCAAGAAGACCTGCAACATCAGTTCCAAGTGCAGTGGCCAAAGCATTGAATGCATCATCTGTTGAGCAAATACAGTGTAAGTAGCTAATGGATTGGTTAATGCAGGTAATAATCTAGCTTCAGCTACGGCTGCAGTTAATGAAGTAAAGTTATTATTGATAGCTACATCAACAACTGTTTGAACTGGTAGAACAACAGCATCTAATACATGAACAACACCGTTGTCTGACATGATATCTGTTGCAGTTACTTGAGCCTGATTTACAAAAACATCATTTTCAGTTGTAACAGTTAATTTTAAACTGTTTGATTCGCTAAGGAGGTTGAACAATAGCATTTGTTACATCAGCGCCATAACTTCAGAACCAAGAACATGGTAAGTTAAAATGTCGGCTAAGTTTGGAAGTGCTAATAAACCGATATCAGTACCTAAAGCTGCAGCGATATCATCGAAAGCTTGATTGGTTGGAGCAAATACAAAGTTAAAGTAGCAAGTGGGTTTGTTAAAGCTGGCAATAATTCAGCAGTGATAACTGCTGTTGCAATGATAAATCCATTGTCGATTGCAACGTCAACTACTGTTTCTACAGGAAGAACTACTGCACTAATACATGAACCACACCCATTGTCAGATTCAATATCTGTTTGAAGTTACTGGGGCCTGATTAACAAAAACATCACCCGTTGAAGTAACAGTTAATTTTAAAGTGTTTGTAGCACTTAAGGGCTGAACAATAGCTCCGTTTGTTACATCAGCAGCCATTACCTCAGAGCCAGAACATGGTAAGTTAAGATATCGGCTAAGTTGGGAAGTGCTAATAAACCTGCAATGTCAGTACCTAAAGCAGCAGCGATATCATCGAATGCCTGATTTGTTGGAGCAAATACCGTTAGCGTTGCGAGTGGGTTATTAAAGCTGGTAATAATTCAGCAGTGATAACTGCAGTAGCAAGTGAAGAAAATCCATTATCTATTGCAACGTCAACTACAGTTTCTACCGGAAGTACTACTGCATTTAATACGTGAACCACTCCATTATCAGATTCAATATCTGTTGCAGTTACTTGCGCTTGATTAACAAAAACATCATCAGTAGATGTTACAGTCAGCTTTAAAGTATTTGTAGCACTTAAGGGCTGAACAATAGCTCCGTTTGTTACATCAGCAGCCATTACCTCAGAGCCAAGAACATGGTAAGTTAAGATATCGGCTAAGTTGGGAAGTGCTAATAAACCTGCAATATCAGTACCTAAAGCAGCAGCGATATCATCAAAAGCTTGATTGGTTGGAGCAAATACAGTGTATGTTGCAAGTGGGTTTGTTAATGCTGGCAATAATTCAGCAGTAATAACTGCAGTTGCAAGTGAAGAAAAACCATTATCTATTGCAACGTCAACTACAGTTTCTACCGGCAATACGACTGCATTAATTGAATGAACCACTCCGTTTGTAGCCATTAAATCAGCACCATTTACTTGTGCTTGATTTACAAAAATGTCATTTGTTGAAGTACGAGTTAACTTTAAAGTATTTGTAGTACTTAAAGGTTGAACAATAGCTCCATTTGTCACCATTGATGACATAACTTCAGAAGTAAGAACGTGGTAAGTAAGAATATCGCTTAAGTTTGGAAGAGCCAAAACACCTGCGATATCTGTTCCCAAAGCAGATGCGATAGCATTAATCGCGTCATCATCTGGAGCGAAAACAGTGTAGGTAGCTCCTGCATCGTTTAGAGCTGCATCAAGACCTTCCTGCTGCAAAGCTGCAGTTAACAAAGTATGATTAGGGCTCGTTGAAATGATTTGGAATGCCGTTTGGGCATTGAGTTGCAATCCGGAGATTAGAATTGCAAACGAAAATAAAATTCTCTTCATAGTAATACTATTTAGTGGTTTAGTTTAACATTGCCTCTTCAAACATACTTGCTTGTCTTTTTGTTTAATGATGTGATTGATAAATTAAACAAAAAGCCCGATAGGTTTATTTAAAGTGCTGAAAATCAACAATAAAAATTTTAAATAATGTTAAACAAAAACGGAGAGATATTAATCAGGACCTATTCGGGGCTCGAACAAATTCTCGCTGAAGAGGTAGGAAAACTTGGAGGCATTGAGCCAGAACCAATAGTTCGAGGTGTTGTTTGTGGAGGTGATTTGGGTTTTGTTTACAAGTTGAACTTGGCAATTCGAACAGGTTTAAGGGTTTTGATTCCTATTGGACAGTTTGATTTTAATTCAAATGAATCGTTTTACAAGGGAGTCTTCGAAATCCCATGGCATAATTACTTTGATGTAGATAAAACTATGATTATCGATTCTTTGCTTTTTAGCGAAAGGTTCAATAATAGTATGTTTGTTTCTCAATTAGCCAAAGATGCTATTGCCGACAGATTTAGAAAGGAAGTAAACAAGCGCCCTTTTATAGACAGTAAAACGCCCGACATTCATATAAGCATTTATGTGAGGAATGATGAGGTTACTGTTTATTTAGATAGTTCAGGTGAAAGTCTCCATAGACGTGGCTACCGCGCTGAGCAAGTAAAAGCTCCTTTAAGTGAAGTGATGGCTGCCGGAATTATCATGATGTCGGGCTGGTCGCACCATTTTCCATTCATTGACCCAATGACAGGCTCTGGAACTTTTTCAATTGAAGCGGCTTTAATTGCTGACAACATACCACCGGGAATATTTCGCAAAGGCTTTTCATTCATGAACTGGAAAGATTTTGATGCAGACTTATATGATACTATCCGCGAGGGATTAGTTAGCCGAATTCAAGAAAATCATCCTGTGATTTTAGCTTCTGATAGAAGCAGAGCAGCTATTATGCGAGCTACTGAAAATGCAAAAAATGCAAATGTTGATGATGTAATACAAATAAATCATTCTTTGTTTAACAAGTTGCCAAGTCCAGAAAGGAAAAGCTTTTTGTTTATGAATCCACCTTACGGTGAACGCCTTGAGGAAGATGACATTGAAGCTCTATATGCTGGAATTGGCTCTACATTGAAACATCATTTCGGTGGCTCTGAAGCATGGGTTTTTAGCTCTAACCAAGAGGCTCTTCAGAAAATCGGATTAAAACATTCAAAAAAGATTAAACTGTATAATGGTAGTCTCGAATGCCGTTTGATGAGATACGAAATGTATGATGGGAGTAAAAAAACTTCTAAAAATCAAGACAAATAATTTGAAATTTTACTTTTTTCATTCGAGGATTAATGTACTTTTATGTTTTCAATTCTTATTTTTTAATGAAAACAGGTACAATTAAATTCTTTAACGCAACCAAAGGTTTCGGTTTCGTTAAAATGGACGAGTCCGAACAAGAGATTTTCGTTCATGTAACAGGTCTTATTGATCAAGTTCGCGAAGAAGACAGAGTTTCTTTCGATGTCGTGGAAGGTCGTAAAGGTCTGAATGCTATTAACGTGAAGAAGATCTAATCTTTTCACTTTTCATTCATCATCTTTAAGCCCTCGTTAATTAACGAGGGCTTTTTATTTAATGCAAGCTTGATTGAGTTGGTCATTCCAATGGCAATCACGTTATTTGCAAATACTAAGATTTGATATGATGTATAGATTAGTGACAGGATTACTTCTGCTGTTCGCAGTTCCTCAGGTTTTTGCTCAAAGATATGCTAGCAAGGAAACAGAAAAGCTAGATTATCTCCTTTACTTTTTGAATAATAATTACGTTGATTCTGTTAATACACATGAAATTGTAGAAGACGGAATTCGAGCTATGCTCAAAGAGCTAGATCCTCATTCAATCTATCTCACCAAAGAGGAGCTTAAAGAAATGGATGAGCCACTTGTTGGGAATTTTGATGGAATAGGAGTCCAGTTCAATATCCTGGAAGATACCATTGTGGTCGTAAACACTATTGTTGGAGGTCCTTCTGAGAAACTTGGGATTCTTGCTGGAGATAAGATTGTTGAAATCGAAGGGGAGAAGATGACCGGAATGAAAATCAAGAATAAAGATGTAATAGATCGCTTGCGTGGTCCTCGTGGAACAGTTGTAAAAGTTAGTATTTATAGAAAAGGAGTTAAGAAACTCATCGATTATAGTATTACAAGAGATAAAATTCCACTTACGAGTATTGATGCCACTTATATGGCTGACCCAGAAACCGGATACATCAAATTAAGCCGCTTCAGTGCCACCTCTGGTAATGAGTTCCTCGAAAGTCTTGAAAAACTTAAAAGTCAGGGTATGAAGCATTTGGTAATTGACTTAACCGGCAACGGTGGAGGATACCTTCAGACAGCAATTGATATAGCCGATCAGGTTTTAGGCGATAAGAATCTTGTAGTATACACGCAAGGAAGAACAGAAAGTTCAAGGGTCGATTATTCTTCAACTTCAAAAGGCTTATTCGAAAAAGGAAAGCTCATTGTGCTTATTGATGAAGGCTCTGCGTCTGCATCTGAGATTGTTTCTGGTGCTGTTCAGGACCTTGACAGAGGACTTATTATTGGCCGTCGTTCGTTTGGTAAAGGTTTAGTTCAGAATTCATTCCCATTTCCCGATGGCTCTGCCATGAGAATGACAACAGCAAGATATTATACCCCTGCGGGGCGATGCATACAGAAGCCCTATGAAGATGGGGTAGAAGATTATTATGATGATCTTAATGAACGTTTCAAACATGGTGAATTTACCAATCGTGATTCAATCCAATTTGCCGATTCTCTCAAATACTACACTGTTGGGAAGAGGCTAGTTTATGGTGGTGGAGGCATTATGCCTGATATTTTCATCTCCTTAGATACTACTGATAATTCTCGCTATTTGACAGATTTATACAGAAAAGGTGTCTTTAATAGGTTTACACTGAAGTATGTGGATACTCATCGCGAAGAATTGAACTCATCGTATTCAGACTTCGCTAAATTCAAAAAGAGCTTCAAGGTTACGGATGATATCATGAAGGAATTTACAGACTTTGGAACCCAAGAAGAAGTAGAGTTTGATGCTGAGGGCATTGAACGGTCAGGGCACTTTATCAAAAGACAGATTAGAGCTTTAATTGCAAATCAGGTTTGGGGAATCAACGAATATTATCAGTGTATAAATGAGGAGAACCCAATCTTAAAAGAAGCATTAATGCAAATGAAAAGCGACTCATTTAAGAATCTCAAATTGAGGTATTGAAACCTGAGCTTATCATTCACCCACTTTTGATTTGCGAGTTTTTCATGAAAAGGCTAAATGCTCCTGTTGATTGCAAAATCTGATGCAATCACTTGGCTTTTATGTTATCTAAAGCCTTCAAGTTGGGTTTAAGACTGTTAACACATATAACTACTATTAGGGATTTGCCAGGATTGTTTTAATAAAGACTTTTATTAAAGCAAAATCCTCATTATGAAACTCTTATCAAGCCTTCATCAAGTGCCTATAGCTATTATTTGCACATTCCTTTTCCTGCAAATCGGTTTTTCGCAAATCAACAAAGACTCTCTTTGGGCTGTCTGGAAAAATGAAAGCCTGCATGACACCATAAGACTGGAGACCATTAAGCTACTTGCTTGGGAAGGTTATGGCAATACGAATCCCGATTCAGCAATTCGTTTGGCAGATTTGCAGTTTAACTTGGCGAGCCTCGGAAAGCATAAAAAGTATATGGCATCGGCACTTACCACAAAAGGCCTTTGTTATTTTTATAAGGGCGATTATTTAAAGGCCATCGATCTGCATCACGAAAGTCTGAAAATAAAACAATCAATAAACGATTACAAAGGAATGGCCGGCTCATACAGCAACCTAGCAATGATTTATGCCGAACAAGGCAATTATTCTGAGAGCATCCGATATTTTACTTTAAGACTTAAAGTTTCAGAGAAACTTAAGGATGATAAAAGCATTGCTTCTTCCCTAAACAATATCGGCAACTTATATTCATACACACTCGATTACGACAAAGCTCTTGTTTACTATAAAAAGAGTCTTTCGATCTACAATAAATTAAATGACCAGACCGGACGTGTAAACTCATACATCAATATCGCAAGCGCCTATAATGGTAAAAAGGAATTTGCAAAAGCCATTCAGTTTTATAATACTGCTCTTAAGGAAAGTGAACAAAGCAACAATTTCCAGCAGCAGTCGTCCATTTATCAAAATATGGGGATAGCCTATTCTAGTATGGGAGATTTGAAGAAAGGAATTGAATTATTAGAAACAAGTAATGAAATTGCCAGGAGGATCAATAATACAGATCTTCAAGCTAATAATCTGATACAACTTGGCTACAATTACCATGAATTAAAAGATAATTCCAAAGCCTTAATTCTATTAAATCAGGGAATTGAAATGGCTCAGCAACTCAATCAGATTCGACTCATTAAAGAGGCGGCTGGTTTTCTGTTTAAAATTTATAAGGCCGAAAATAATTGTCCGGCAGCTCTGGATAACTATGAATTGTTTATTAAAATGAACAGTCAAATTGTAAACGACGAAAATAAGGCAGCATTAATGCAACAGCAGTTTCAATATGAGTATGATAAAAAGGAATCCCTGCTCAGAGCAGAGCAGGAAAAACAAAATGCACTTTCTTCTGCTGAAATTGAGAAAAAGAATATTCAGCGAAATGCGTCTATAGGAGCTCTGGTTTTAATGATGTTGCTTGCTATTGTGTTTTTTACGCAACGAAACAGCATTAAAAAGGAAAAAGACAAAAGTGAAAATCTTTTACTAAATATCCTTCCTTATGAAACAGCACAGGAATTAAAGTCAACAGGTGAATCAGAAGCACGTTTAATTGAGGAGGTCACTGTTTTATTTACCGATTTTAAGGGTTTCACCGGTATGGCCGAAAGCATGAGCCCCAAAGAGCTTGTAAACGATTTAAATATATGTTTTTCTGAATTTGATAAAATAATGGGCAAGTACGGAATAGAGAAAATAAAAACCATTGGAGATGCTTATATGGCCGCGGGTGGAATTCCTTTGCCCAATCAAACACATGCCACTGATGTTGTAAAGGCTGCTAAGGAAATCATCGAATTCGTAGAACAAGGAAAACAAAAGAAGATTATTGCCGGGCTACCTTTTTTCGAAATTAGGGTAGGTATTAACACAGGACCGGTGGTAGCCGGAATTGTTGGAATTAAAAAGTTTCAATACGATATATGGGGCGATACCGTTAACACTGCTTCACGCATGGAGTCGGCTGGTGAAACCGGCAAAATTAATATATCAGAAAGTACCTTTAATCTGGTTAAAGATCAATTTGAATGCAGTTACAGGGGCGAAATTGAAGCTAAAGGTAAAGGCCTCATTAAGATGTATTATATTGTTTAAATGACCTAAGAGATCAACGATTCATTCTATGTTTTAGCCGTTTTTTATCAAACATTTTATTATTTAATTGCTTACACGAACTCGTAATTTTTAATTGATTTGTGTTCTTTTGCCTCATCCGTATATAGATTGTAATTATTTTAATAATATTCCTTTAAATGTATGGTTGAATTGAAATCTTTCTTAAGTTTAACGTGTTAATCAATTAAATTGAAATTATCATGAAATTTCGTCTCTTCACCTTTCTATTATTGGCATTCACCTTCAGCAATGTAAATGCACAGCAGATTTTTTTCTACTTCAACGACGAATCTGTGCAGGTTTACAACCTGGATGAAGTAAGTAGAATTGATTTTGATGCTGAAAACATCAATCTTCATTTGACTGATGAAAGTCTTGTATCCTTCAATACAGACCTTTTAAATTACTATCGCTATTTCGCCGAAAGTGTTACTTCAATTGAATCATCTCCAGCTAGGCCTGATTTTAGAATCTTTCCAAACCCTACTGAAAACAACCTACACTTGAAGGTGGATTTGTTAAAGTCATCAAATTTAAATGTCAGAGTACAGAGTATTCAAGGCGTTCTAATGCTTGAGAAAACAATTCAAGCAAAGAATCAAGATGATATTAATCTGGATTTAACTGGGCTTGCTGCTGGACAGTACATCTGTGTTATCGATACAGGAGAATACTTGGTTTCCAAGTCATTCATTAAGAAGTAACTTCATTGTCATGAGGAAATTTCACCTAACGCTAGTAATGGTGTTCGTGTCGCTGTGCGCGCCATTGAATGCCCAAACCCTCAAAAACATCCATCGCCACAATTTGCCTGTGCTGCAAATTCCGGTTGACTTAATTGACAAAGTAGAGACGGTTGATCTCAACGGAGTTAAGACATTACGTATAACTCCTTTGTTTGGAGAAATTACTCAAATTCCTGTTTCAGAAGTTGATAGCATCACTCATTACCAAGGCGACGTGAGCCCTGAACAGTTGGGAGGAATGCGAACTTCGACAGTAATTGGTGTTGTTAGAGATAATCAAAATGAACCGCTGAAATTCGTGCCTGTTCGAGGGATTTTTGGTGGAGAGGAAACCATTACGGATATCAATGGGGTATTTAAATTAAATGAAATTTTAGTGTACGATAAGCTTGGTTGTATTTCTGTAGAATCTCATGGTTACCATAAAAGTGCTCGTAGTTTTTTACCTTCGGAGTCTGGTGTAAATCAAGTGAATATACAGTTGATACCACTTTGGTTAATTGGGTCCTTTAACGCGACTGTGGGTGGAGAATTCACAACAGATCTGTTGCAGATTAACTTTCCTCCAGATGGAATTCAAAGAAATGGTCAGCCCTATAATGGAATTGTAAGGGTTTACGCTAAATCTTTGGATCCGACTTCTCTAGCAATGTTTGATCAAATGCCTGGTGAATTAGTTGGCGGAATGAACGATTCATTGATGATGCTTCGTTCATTTGGAATGGCAACTGTTGAGCTGCGCGATTCAAGTTTCAAATTGCTTCAAATGAGGGATGGTTCACTTGCAACATTAAGCTTTACAATTCCAAATGATTTATTGGGCGACGCCCCCGAATCCATCGACTGGTGGAGCTTTGATGATAATTTGGGCTATTGGAAGCATGAAGGCTTAGCCCAAAAACAGGGTAATCAATATATCGGTTTTGCGAACCATTTTAGTTGGTGGAACTGCGATGTTCCAGCGAACTTTAATGACTTTCATGGAACAATTAACGATGTCGGTGGGTCACCCATCTCTGATGCACAAATAAGTGTTTTTTCTCCAACATTAGGCATAGGTATCGCATATGCCAATTCAGAAGGCAATTTTAGTGTAAGGGTTCCCAAAAATGAATTACTTACACTAAATATTTACCTCACCTGCAATACTACTAATGATTGGACATTGGCTTATTCAGAGGAGTTTGAAAGTGCCATCGATCCAATCAGTGGTCAGTATATAGCGACCCTGCTCGATGAAAGATTTCCCATAACTGGAACCGTATTGAATTGCTCAGGCCAACCGGTCGAGAATGGATATGTAAAAATGGGAAATAGAGTATTCCTGACTGATGGTGGTTCATTTACTATTCTGACTTGTTCTACAGGAGAATACATTGTCCAAGCTTTCGATTTGTCTGACAACTCTTTTATTAGAGCTAGTGAAGCTGATACCATTTTAGTTAATGCAAGCGGTTTTGAGTTAGGCTTCATGGAAACTTGTACTACTGTGTATGAGAATGTCCAAGATTTTGAAGGGAATAACTATCCTGCAGTTTTGATCGGAGATCAAATGTGGTTTGCCGAGAATCTTAAAACTGCCCATTTTTCTGATGGAACGGTTATTCCTAATATTATTGATAATGCTGACTGGCTTCAAACAAATACACCTGCTTGGTGCAATCTTTTTAATGATATGGATTATGGAGCTCTTTATGGGAAATTATATAAAGGAATAACTGTAACTTCAACAAACAATGTTTGCCCGATTGGCTGGCATGTGCCGAGCGTTTCAGAATGGTTAGAATTGATTAATTATTCGGGCGGACCAGATTGGGGCGCAGGAAACCTTAAGGCAAGTTCAGGTTGGTCAAATTTAGGTGCGCAAGGGAATCTTGCTTTCGGAGGGCCAAACGAATATAGCTTTTCAGCTCTTCCTGGATTGGCGCGAAATGGTGATGGGACAATGCCTTCAGTAAATTCCCTAGGTTCGTTTTCTTATTGGTGGAGCACGACCGAAGAAAATGGAGATTTGAATACGATTGTTTTTGCATACTTCGGTTCAGGACACGAAATTTACATTTTTCCATTAAATATTGGCCTTTCTGTCCGCTGTGTGAAGGATTAGTGTGCTGGGAAGTTTGCTGAAGGAGGATTGCCTCAAAGATTGGGGAAGTTGAAAGTGAATCAGATATAGCACAGGCGAAGCCGAAGCGTAGAAATGATTCATCCCGAGTGGACGCTCTTTGAGCCGGAACCTCGGGCTTGAAAAGGCAAAGTGGAAATTAGAATTAGTGTCAAAATTGAATTAAACATGAAGAAACACATACTTTTTATCGGGATTTTAATGATGGTTTTCGGGTTAAAGATTAACGCCCAAACCCTCAAAAACATCTACCGCCACAACCAACCGGTGTTACAAATCCCCGTTGAATTAATTGACAAAGTAGAGACGGTTGATCTGAGCGGAGTTAAGACATTACGTATTACTCCTTTGTTTGGAGAAATTACTCAAATTCCTGTTTCGGAAATTGATAGCATCAAGCATTATATCGGCTCAGTAAATCCTGAACAATTAGGAGAAATGCGAACTGCCAGCGTAATGGGCATAGTACGAGATGCAGGAAATTTCCCTGTTATGAATGCCATTGTGCGCTCTCCATACGGGGGCGAAGAAACCCGCACCGATCCGAATGGTTTTTTCTTCTTAAATGACTTTATTGCTTATGATAAACTCGGTTACATAACAATCACCAAACCCGGTTTTCATCAGGCATCGCGCAGCTTTTTACCCCTCGAAACCGGAAGCAATCGTGTGAATATTCAAATATTGCCCATGACACAGTCGGGCACTTTTACGGCATCGGCTGGCGGCAGCGTCACTTCCGGGCTTTTACAACTTAATTTTCCTGCAAACTCTATTGAACAAAACGGTCAGCCTTACACCGGACCGGTAAACGTTTATGCCGCAGCTTTGGACCCTTCTTCACCCGCGATGTTCGACCAAATGCCGGGTGAGCTTTTAGGCGGCATGAATGATTCATTACAACTCCTGCGCTCCTTCGGTATGGCCGCAGTAGAACTGCGGGATGCGAATATGAATGAACTTCAATTAGCTGAGGGTGCTTCTGCAACACTCAGGTTTAATATCCCATCCGCCTTACAGGCGGATGCTCCCAACACCATTGACTGGTGGAGTTTTGATGAGGCTCTGGGCTACTGGAAACACGAAGGTTTAGCTCTCAAAGCAAGGGAAACCAGTACATATCGGTTCTGCAAGCCATTTCTCTTGGTGGAACGTAGATATTCCACAAAACTTTAACAACTTACGAGGGACTATTATATCAGAAGGATGAGACACCTGTTTCAGATGCACAGGTGAATGTAATTACACAAGCCTCGGAACTTAAGTGTAGTTTATACCAATTCAGTAGGCGAATTCAGGAAGGGTGCCCAAAATCAATTATTAACTTTAAATATCTTTCTAATCTGTAGTTCCACAAATGACTGGGCATTGGCTTACTCTGGAAGATGTCCAAAGTAATGAGTCTTCTATTTTAGGAACGTATACTGCTGTTTTAGGTGAGTTCTATCCGATTAGCGGAACAGTTGTGAATTGTCAGAATCAACCCGTTGAAGCGGGTTATGTAAAAATGATCTGTAATCTTTACAACATTTAATGGTGCATTTACTATTCAAACCTGTGCTTTCGGTGAATATATATCGTGGTTTGACACTGTGCCGGATTCAATAAGAGCAAGTGTGCATTTAATAATTAATCTGTAAGTCAGAATAAAAAGTGGATGCGGGCGAATTGCAAGCCTAAACAGGCTTTTTGGAAGGCAGGATTTTGATGGAAACCAGTATACAACCGTCCTTATAGGAGCATCAGGTTTGATGGCAGTAGGTACCTAAAAACATCTCATTTGGTGATGGTCTGAAATACCCAACGTTACTGAAAATAGTGCATGGGAACAATTTACTCCCGCTTGGTGCAGCTACAGCAACAGTGCAGCCAATGATAGCCTGTATGGAAAGTTATACAATTGGTTTACTACAAACATCCCAGAAAATGTTTGTCCAACCGGCTGGCATGTGCCAAGCGATGCGGAGTGGGCTATTTTAACTGATTATCTAGGTGGGCTAAATGTGATGGGGGAAAATGAAGTCTGTATCTGATGGAATCCCCCAAATACTGGAGCCACCAATGAGTAGCTTCCCGACTTCGGGTGGGTACCGCTTGGCAGTGGTGAATTTGAAATAATTGGCGAAAAGGGTCACTGGTGGAGTTCTTCAGCCAACTAAGCAAATGCTTGGAGCCACCATTTATCGTACAATTTTAATGAAGGAAGTTCTCCTGCGTTGGATAAAGTATATGGCTATTCGGTTCGTTGCGTAAAGGATTAGTAGAAAGCAAAAAGTAGAAAAGTGAAAGTAAAAGTGTAAAGGCAATGAAAATCAATTTTGATTCATATGCGAATTGAGCGATTTGAGGACGCTATTGCATGGCAAAAGTCAAAGGTCTTGTGTGTAGAGATATACAAGCAATTTGAAAATCACAAGGACTTTGGCTCGAGTATCAGATTCAACGAGCGGCTGTTTCCAGTAATGAACAACATTGCCGAAGGCTTTGAACGAAAAAGGTAACAAGGGAATTCGCCTACTTTCTTTATGTTGCTAAAGGCCCTGCGGTGAAGTTCGGTCCATGCTCATTCTTGCGAAAGAACTCAATAAAATTTCTGAGGAAGCACAATGACCTATCATTTTGCCGAAGAAGTTTCAAAATCATCTCCGGCTTAATCAAATCCATTTCAACCTAAATAAACCAGTTTCCCTTTATACTTTCTACTTTAACTTTCCACTAAAGTGAAACGCTCATGAAAAACTGGTATAAGCCACACTGTTTCTTCAATCTTAGGGTTTATCGCCCAACTGACGCCCAAAACCCTGAAAAACATCCACCGTCATAATTTGCCGTTGCTACAAATTCCGGTTGACTTAATCGACAAAGTCGAAATGGCTGGATGCTGCAGTGACAAAAGTACCTGCATGTAACTCAGTTCAATGGCTTTGTGAATGAAGTTCCGGTTTCGCAAATTGACAGCATCACCCACAGCGAAGGTCAGTCGATCGACCCAGCTCAATTGGGCAACCTTCGAACCGCAAGTAAATACAGGAATTGTGCGAGGTCCAAACTGAGCTCCCGAAATGAACGCCATTGTTCGTTCACCTTACGGCGGAGAAGAAAACCCGCAATGCATCCAAACGGTGTTTTTTTCTTAAATGGCATTTTAGTGTATGACAACTTGGCATCACCATCACCAAACCGGGCTTTCATCAGCATCTCGTAGCTTTTTGCCCCTCGAAAGCGGAAGCAATCGCGTGGAATATTCAGCGTTACGTCGATGACTCAATCAGGCGTTTTTTAACGGCAACAACAGGAGGAACAGTGAACTCTGGATTGCTAACAGATTTTCCTGCAAACTCTGTTGAGCTCAACGGTATACCCTATAACGGAACGTAATGTTACGCTGCCGCCTGACCCAGTAAGCTCACCTGAAATGTTCAGACCAAATGCCCGGTGAGCTTTTTGGGAGGTATGAACGATTCATTGCGTTTGCTTCGCTCATTTGGCATGGCTTTGATCGAATTGAGAGACGCCAACATGAATGAACTTCAATTGGCGCAAGGTACTTCGGCCACTCACACTAATATCCCATCCGCCTTACAGGCGGATGCTCCCGAAACGATTGACTGGTGGAGTTTTGATGAAACACTTGGCTATTGGAAACACGAAGGTGAAGCCCAAAGACAAGCAAACCAATACATGGATTAGCTACCCACTTTTCATGGTAAGGATTTCATATTTAATGATTGTTTGGAATAGTTAATTCAATGATGACAATCCTATTTCAGATGCACAGGTTAACTTAATTTCTGATACTTTAGGAACAGCATTAACATACACAACATGTTATGAGTTTAGTGGAAGGGTGCCGGCTAGCCAGTCCTTGACTCTAAATATATACTTTTGAACTGTGGCTTAGCCAACGATTGAATTTCGGCGCACACGGAAACGGTAATCAGTGAAGAGAATTGATTTTGAGACATATACTAATAATTTGAAACTGTTTTTCCTGGCCTCATGCCACCACCGTAATCGCACACTGTTTTCAATATGTTACAAAATGGTGTCAGAATTTCATTACCTACCATAATAAGACCAAACTCTTGCAAACATTGGGGAATACATAATTCATGGATTTGATGTGTCGAATTTGACACTATTCGAATTAGTGAACCAGATGATTATCCGCGGATGCAAACTGGCGCGGATGCAGGCACCATCCAGGCTTGTATATAGAAGCAATGGATGTGTTAACCGATTTTGAGGGAAATGTCTACTCAACGGTATTAATTGGCGAACAACTTTGATGGCAGAAAACTTAAAAACCACCTATTTTAAGCGATGGTTCTGCACCACCATATCCGCAATTTGACGACGGTGGAGATGTACCTGCTTGGTGTATCATAATTACGATCCGGCAAATGACCCCTCTATATGGCAAATTGTATAGCTGGTATACGGTAGCCGACCCGCGCAATGTTTGTCCTACTGGTTGGCATGTGCCATGGGAAAGATGAATGGGGTATACTGTTGGATATCTGATTCAGACTTATGATTCAATGTTTGATTTAGTGAAACAGCAGGTGGATTATTAAAATCTACAACAACAATTGACAGAGCCGAATGTTGATGCAAGTAAATGGAAAGTGGATTCTCAGGACTACTCAGGAGGGCTGCGTTGCATTGGAGATATTAACTGTTTCGGCCTCTTCGGTACTACTGGTACCAGGACTACTGACTCAGATGGGGATTTTAATGGTGTATATTATTATCTGAATAGCTCTGCCTGGGCTTATTGGAATTCTGCAGATAGACAGCAGGGCATGTCTATCCGTTGCATAAAGATTAAACTCGTTCAAAACGGCATTGATGACTGAAAACTTAACATGAAAACCATTACCTACTCCTTAGCTTCACCATACTTTGGGTTTTGAGTGCTCAATTAAATGCCCAAACCTCAAACATCCACCGCCACAACTTGCCGGTTTTGCAAATTCCCATCGACTTAATCGACAAGGTGGAAACAGTTGATATGCAAGGACAAAAGTACCTGCACATCATTCAAAGAAATGTTTTTAGAATGAAGTTCTGGTTTCGCAAATTGATAGCATTACTCACAGCGAAGGCGAAGCACTGATCCTGCTCAGCTGGGTAAATCCGCGCACCGTGCGTGTGATGGGTGTGGTAAGCGGTCCTACCGAGCTCCTGAAATGAACGCCATTGTTCGTTCACCTTTCATGGCGGCAGGAAACCCGCACGATCCAAACGGCGTAGTTTTTCTTAAATGACATTGTAGTATATGATAAACTTGGCTACATCACCATCACCAAACCGGGCTTTCATCAGGCATCTCGCAGTTTTTTACCCCTTGAAAGGGAAGCACCGCGTGAACATTCAATTATTGCTGATGACTCCAATCAGGCAGTTTTACTCTCAACAATAGGAACAAAGTGAACCAGGATTGCTACAATTAGATTTTCCTGCAAACCTGTTGAGCCAACGGTATAAATTTATAACGGAACGGTGAATGTTTACGCTGTTGCACTCGATCCAAGCTCACCAGAAATGTACGACCAAATGCCCGGTGAATTGCTGGGTGGAATGAACGACTCCTTGCGCTTACTTCGTTCGTTTGGCATGGCCGCAGTAGAACTGCGGGATGCGAATATGAATGAACTTCAATTGGCAGAAGGAAGTTTAGCTACTTTGACTTTCGATATTCCATCCGCCTTGCAGGCTGATGCCCCCGAAACAATCGACTGGTGGAGTTTTGATGAAGCACTTGGCTACTGGAAACATGAAGGTGAAGCAACTAAACAAGACACTCAATATGTTGGCCAAGCGAGTCACTTTTCTTGGTGGAATTGTGATGTTCCGCAAAACTTTAACGATTTTCATGGGTCTGTAAATACAGTAGATGGAACCCCGATTTCGGATGCGCAGGTGAATGTGGTTACACCCAACTTAGGCTCAGGCATCACTTATTCCAATTCTGAAGGAGAGTTTAGCGGTAGAGTTCCTAAAAATCAAACGGGCTGATAATAAATATTTACTCACCTGCGAAACTACCAACGACTGGAATCTGGTTTATTCGGAGGATTTGTCAAGCGCCAATCGAACCGATTGTTGGTCAGTATGAACCGGTAAGTTTGGATGAAAGATATCCACCACCGGAACAGTTGTGAATTGCGAGGGACAACCAGTTGAATCAGGTATGAAATTAACAAGTCTACCTAACCAACGAAACAGGTCAGTTTACCATTCAAACCTGTGCGGTAGGCGCATATGTAATTCGGGGTTGGCGACACCTCCATTGCCGACTCCACAAAAGCCAGTGCCTTCGGTACGGTTCAGGTTGGTGTGCAAGGTGTTGATGCTGGAGTTCTACAAGCGTGTAGTGAAATTTTTGGAACTGTTTCCGACATTGATGGGAACATTTACCCAACTGTATTAATTGGCAATCAATGGTGGATGGCAGAAAACCTAAAAACGACATTTTGCGGATGGTTCTGAAATACCCAATGTTCCGGTTAATACTTGACGCAAATAAGCACCCCCAGCCTGTACTACAGCAATAGTGCAGCTAATGATTCTCAATATGAAAGCTTTACAATGGTGACACAGCAATGTATCCTAGAAATGTATGCCCAACAGGTTGGCATATGCCTACTGATGAATTATGGACCATTCTAACTGAATATTTGGGTGGGAATCAAGTAGCTGGTGGAAAATTGAAAACATATTCTGGTTGGTCCCTGCCGAATACTGGGGCCCTGAATGAAAGTAGTTTCTTCTGGATTACCAGGTGGAACTAGATGTAGGGTCAGGTCCTAGTTTTGGCGGAATTAGCTTTTATAGTTTTTGTGGAGTTCTAGCAGGCTGATAAGTGGTTTTATGCTTGGGGCCCGATATCTTTCAAGCGAAAGCAGCAGTCCGATCAGTAGGTTGTACATAGAATTGGGCGATGGTCA
The DNA here is from genome assembly GCA_018401705.1 of Bacteroidia bacterium. Taxonomy (GTDB): domain Bacteria; phylum Bacteroidota; class Bacteroidia; order M30B66; family M30B66; genus M30B66. Next base: position 21,811 of record JAGYKL010000019.1, read on the forward strand.
TTCTGTATCCGCTGCATTAAGGACTAATTTTAATATAAACCAATTGAAGAGTCTTTAACAGTATCCTTATGAAAACAATTACCTACTCCTTAGCTTCATCATACTGGTTTTGAGTGCTCAATTAAATGCCCAAACCCTCAAAAACATCTACCGCCACAACCAGCCGGTATTGCAAATTCCCGTTGAATTAATTGACAAAGTAGAGACGGTTGATGTTGCAGGGCAAAAGTACCTGCATGTTACTCAGTTCAATGGTTTTGTGAATGAAGTTCTGGTTTCGCAAATTGATAGCATTACTCACAGCGAAGGCGAAGCACTCGATCCTGCTCAGCTGGGTAACCTGCGCACCGCAAGTGTGATGGGTGTGGTAAGCGGTCCTACCGGAGCTCCCGAAATGAACGCCATTGTTCGTTCACCTTACGGCGGCGAGGAAACCCGCACGGATCCAAACGGCGTGTTTTTCTTAAATGACATTGTAGTATATGATAAACTAGGTTACATCACCATCACCAAACCCGGCTTTCATCAAGGTTCACGCAGCTTTTTACCCCTCGAAAGCGGCAGTAATCGCGTGAATGTGCAACTCATCTCCATGACGCAATCGGGTAGTTTTAACTCCGCTAGCGGAGGAATGGTTACTTCAGGACTATTACAACTGAATTTTCCTGCTAATGCTGTCACTTTAAACGGACAACCTTATACCGGAACGGTGAATGTGTTAGCCGCTGCTTTGGATCCAAGCTCACCTGAAATGTTCGACCAAATGCCTGGCGAATTGCTTGGTGGTATGAACGACTCCTTACGATTGCTCCGCTCCTTCGGCATGGCCGCAGTAGAACTGCGGGATGACAATATGAATGAACTACAATTAGCCGAAGGTGCTTCTGTAACATTAACGTTTACTATTCCACCATCTTTGCAGGCTGATGCTCCCGAAACCATCGACTGGTGGAGCTTTGATGAAATCCTTGGCATTTGGATGCACGAAGGCTTAGCGCAAAAGCAGGGCAACCAATACATAGCCCAAGCGAGCCATTTTTCTTGGTGGAACTGCGACATACCTCAAAACTTTAACGATTTTCATGGTTCTGTGAATACAAGTGATGGAAACCCGATTTCAGATGCGCAGGTGAATGTAGTTTCGCCCAACTTAGGTACAGGCATCACTTATTCCAATTCTGAAGGAGAGTTTAGCGGTAGAGTTCCTAAAAATCAACTATTGATAATAAATATTTACCTCACCTGCGAAACTACCAACGACTGGAATCTGGTTTATTCGGAGGATTTGTCAAGCGCCACCGAACCGATTGTTGGTCAGTATGAACCGGTAAGTTTGGATGAAAGATATCCAATTACCGGAACAGTTGTGAATTGCGAGGGACAGCTTGTTGAGTCTGGGTATGTAAAAATGGGACAGCAGATTTTCCTTACAACTAATGGTGCATTTGCCATACAATCCTGTTACACTGGAGATTATTATATCCGTGGCTTTGATACTATCAATCCCGACTCAATAAAAGTGAGTGAAGAGGTCACTGTTACGGTAGGAAGCACCGGAACTGATGCCGGAGTTTTGTCGACCTGCAACACAATGTTTGGAACCATTACCGACATCGATGGTAATATTTACCCAACGGTATTAATTGGAAATCAGTTGTGGATGGCCGATAATTTACGCACTGCCACTTACGCAAATGGCGAACCTATTGCCAATGTTACCAATAACAACGTTTGGATTTTTTCCAGCTCAGGTGCTTGGTGCAATTACGATAACAATGTGGCTAATGAAACGGTATATGGCAAATTGTATAACTGGTTAACCACGGTTGACCCACGGGGCCTTTGCCCAGCCGGCTGGCATGTACCTACCGATGCTGAGTGGACTATATTAACCGATTATTTAGGTGGGTTATCATTGGCAGGCGGTAAAATGAAATCTGTCAGTGGCTGGGCTTGGCCCAATACAGGCGCTACCAACGAAAGCGGTTTCTCAGGCCTTCCAGGCGGCTTCCGCTTTGGCAACGGTAGTGGTGACGACGGCATTGACGCTTACGGATACTGGTGGAGTTCTTCGGGGTTATCAGCAGCCTTTTCCTATTTTCGCAGTCTGAGCTGCTGCATAGACGATGCTTACAGGAGCAGCCAAGATAAGCAGTTCGGTTTTTCTGTCCGCTGTGTGAAGGATTAGAAGGAGGGAAAATATGAAAGGCAACAGGGAATAGCGGCAATGTGAGAAGCCGATCCAGAAAAAGGCTTAAAATCAAAATGAATCAGAGAAACGAAGCGCTTAACCTGCTATTCATAAATTAGTTTTAGGAGAACCTAGCTCCTTTAAATCATGCTTTCATCATTAACTACAAGTTATAATCGGGATATGAAGTGTCTTTAGTGATTCCTTTTTGCATTTCTCACTTTGTAGCTCGACTCAACACTGAAAAACCGCATGAAACAGGTTCAAAATACGACGGACTGGCAATTTGGAAATACGGAACCGAGCACGTATCTTTGATAAAAATACACGTATAATGACTACCAAACTCACATTAACAGTTGAAAAGTCGGTTATAGAACGAGCGAAATTATATGCCAAAAACACAGGTAGAAGTCTTTCAGAAATCATTGAAAACTATCTGACAACAATTACCAATGAAGGTACAAACACTGAGCTATCGCCTAAACTAAAAAAAATAGTTGGTGTTGTTTCGCTACCTAGTGATTTTGACGAAAAAGAAGAGCTGCGCTCTGCATTGGAAAAGAAACATCTATGAAAAAGCTGTTTCTAGACACCAATATTATTGTTGATTTGATTGCAGACAGAAAGCCGTTTAGTAAACATTCAATTCAAATATTTCAAAAAGCCGAATTGAAAGAAGTTGAACTATTCACTTCGTCGCATTCAATTGCAACAACTTATTATCTATTGAAAAAATATCTTACTGAAAAAGCACTCAGGGATGTTTTGTATAACCTTCTTGATTATGTTTCTGTAATTGCAGTTGATGAAGCTATTATAAAAAAAGGTTTACGTTCGAATTATAAAGATTTCGAAGATTCAATTCAAATTCATTGTGCCTCTTCCATTAGGAGGATGGATTTTATTGTTACCCGAAACACAAAGGATTTTAAAGAGAGTGAAATACCTGCTCTCAATCCTGATGAAGTAATTTTAAAATTATAAATTGACTTGGGTAAATAGGCATTAGTCACAATCAACTGGTTGCTTCAAATGGAATCCAGCTTTTCTTTGAGAGTTTGGAAACAAATTCCTTCAAACGCAGTGAATATTTTCTAAGTTGTATGACTTACTTATTCTATTCGGTATGTCAGCATTCACAAGTGAAGTTTATATAATTAGAATATAAACTTGTATCGAATTTTATCGGAATAATTTTGTTCCTTTACTTAAACTATAAGCTTTGGGCATGAGGAGTAATCACATCATCTTAGTTGCGCTCTTATTAGGCCTTTGTGGGCAAGTTTCCTCCCAAACCCTCAAAAACATCCACCGTCATAATTTGCCGTTGCTGCAAATCCCCATTGACTTAATCGATAAAGTAGAAACGGTTGATGTTGAAGGACAAAAGTACCTGCATGTAACTCAGTTCAATGGGTTTGTGAATGAGGTTCCGGTTTCGCAAATTGACAGCATCACGCACAGCGAAGGTCAGTCGATCGACCCAGCTCAATTGGGCAACCTTCGAACCGCAAGTGTTATGGGAATTGTGCGAGGGTCCTACCGGAGCACCCATTGAATGCCATTGTGCGTTCACCCTACGGCGGAGAAGAGACCCGGACTGATCCAAACGGCGTGTTTTTCTTAAATGACATTGCTTAGTATATGATAAACTAGGTTACATCACCATCACCAAACCGGGCTTTCATCAGGCATCTCGCAGTTTTTACCCCTTGAAAGTGGAAGTAATCCCAACGTGAACATTCAATTATTGCCGATGACTCAATCAGGCAGTTTTACCGCAACAACAGGAGGAACGAACTCTGGATTTGCTACAATTAGATTTTCCTGCAAACTCTGTTGAGCTCAACGGTTTACCCTATAGCGGAACGGTGAATGTTTACGCCGCCTCGCTCGACCCAGCTCACTGAAATGTTCGACCAAATGCCGGGAGAATTGTTGGGAGTATAGACGATTCTTTACGTTTACTTCGCTCATTCGGCATGGCTTCAATCAATTGAGAGACGCCAACATGAATGAACCAATTGGCGCAAGGTACTTTGTACTCTCACATTCAGCCTCCATCCGCCTTGCAGGCGGATGCCCACAACCATCGACTGGTGGAGCTTTGATGAAGCGCAAAGGCATTTGGATGCACGAAGGCGTAGCACGCAAAAGCAGGAAATCAATTACATCGGACAAGCGAGTCATTTTCATGGTGGAATGTGGATAGGCCTGAGAATTTCAATGATTTCCATGGATCTTTGAATACAGTCATTAAATCCCATCTCAGATGCACTAGTGAATGTGGTATCACCTACCATGGGAACCAGGTCACCTATACAGAATGCTGGGGTGTGTTTAGTGGACGTGTTCCTAGAACCGAGTATCTTACTCTCAATATTAATCTTACTTGTTCAATTTCAAACGATTGGTCATTAGCATATTCTGAAGATTTTGAGGTGCCACGGAAACAATTGAAATTCGATTTCCAGCAAGTTTGAGTGGAAGGATTTATTAATTGGAACTTGTTAATTCAATTGTGAAGGACAGTCAGTAACTGAGGCTACGTGAAAATAGGCCTGGATTTTCTTGACTACGATGGGAGCGTTTGTGATTCAGAGCCTGTTTAGGTCAATATGTGATACCAGGGATTCGACAACTCTGACCTTGATTCTGTAAAACGCGTATTAACTATTGTTCTAGTTGGACCACAAGGTATTGATGTTGGATCATTGCAAGCATATTGCAGAAATTTATGGATTAGTTTCTGATTTAGACGGAATGTTTATCTAACTGCTCAAATTGGCGATCAATCGTGGATGATTGAGTTACGCACAACCATATTCTAATGGAGAATCAATTACTAATGTAACTGACAATACAGCATGGACTCAACTTAGTTCAGGGCTTGGGTAATTTAATAATAGCGCTGTAAATGACAATTTGTATGGCAAGTTGTATAATTGGTTTACAGTTGATGACGCTAGAGGTCTTTGTCCAACAGGTTGGCGTAACACCTTCAGATGAAGAGTGGACGATTTTAGCTGTTTACCTTGGCGGCGACTCCGTTGCCGGTGGTAAAATGAAGTCATTAACTAACTGGACTTTGCAATACAGCCACTAATGAAAGCAGATTTTCAGGTCTTGGAGGCGGAATTCGTAGCCTAATAGTGGGATCTTCAGTAGTATAGGCGATTATGGTTATTGGTGGAGCTCCACAGGGGATTTGATGCTAGCAATGCTTTTTTTTCAGCAATCTGTTTATAACAGTTTCGAATTATTTAGGGATAACAACCTAAAAACAAGCTAGGTAAGTCTGTCCGCTGTTGAAGGATTAGGAGACAGTTAAAGTCGAAAGTTAAAGAGCATGAAATCAAAGCTGAATTAAACATGAAAAAACACTTCTACTTTTTCTCGGGATTTTAGTGATGGTTTTCGGGTTACAAGTCACGCCCAAACCCTCAAAAACATCCACCGTCACAATTTGCCGGTCTTGCAAATTCCGGTAGACTTAATCGACAAAGTCGAAACGGTTGATGTGGCTGGACAAAAGTACCTGCATGTTACTCAGTTCAATGGTTTTGTGAATGAGGTGCCTGTTGCCCAAATTGACAGCATTACGCACAGTGAGAAATTGGCGGTTGATCAGCGCAGTTGGGGAATTTGCGTATAGCTTCGGTGATGGGCATAGTTCGCGGTCCTACCGGAGCTCCCGAAATGAATGCGATTGTGCGCTCGCCTTACGGCGGTGAAGAAACGCGGACTGACCCGAACCGGAGTGTTTTTTCTGAATGATGTTGTTGTGTATGATAAGCTCGGTTACATCACCATCGCCAAACCCGGTTTTCATCAGGGCTCTCGCGAAGTTTTTGCCTCTGAAACCGGAAGCAATCGGGTGAATGTGCAACTCTTGCCCATGAGCCAATCGGAGCACTGGCGCGCAAGCGGCGGCTCAGTAACATCGGATTATTACAACTGAATTTTCCGGCCTAATGCTGTCACTTTAAACGGACAACCTTACACCGGAACGGTGAATGTGTTGCCGCTGCTTTGGATCCAAGCTCACCTGAAATGTTCGACCAAATGCCGGGCGAATTGCTCCGGAAGGCATGAACGATTCATTGCGTTTGCTTCGCTCATTTGGCATGGCTTCAATCAGATTGAGAGACGCCAACATGAATGAACTTCAATTGGCACCAAGGTGTGCTAGTACTCTCACATTCAATATACCATCCGCCTTGCTGGCTGAAGCTCCCGAAACAATCGACTGGTGGAGCTTTGATGAAATCCTTGGCATTTGGATGCACGAAGGCTTAGCGCAAAAGCAGGGAAATCAATACGTAGGACAAGCGAGTCATTTCTCTTGGTGGAATGTAGATGTTCCTGAAAACTTTAACGATTTATTTGGCCATGTCCAGAATTCTACTAGCAGTTCAATCTCTAATGCACAGATTAGGCTTATTTCACCAACTATGGGTACGGGAATTACTTTTACAAATACTCTGGGAGATTTCTCCGGACGTGTGCCCAAGAATCAGGATTTACAAATTAATATTTATCTAGTTTGCCCAACAACTAACTCTTGGTCATCGGCATTATCGGAACAATTGGCTAGTGGCAATGCTGAAATTAACAGCGTTTTCACTGCTGATTTTAATGATTTTTATTTAATTAGCGGCAATGTTGTGAATTGTGAGGGAATTCCGGTCCAATCATCGTATGTAAAGATTGATTCTCAGATATTTTTTTGCGATCAGGATTCTTTTCAAATTGCGGTTTGTTCTACAGGAGAGCTGTCGATACGCGCTTACGACACATCAAATCCAGAGTTTGTGAAAGTGGGTGAAAGCACAGCTGTTAACGTTTTTGTCAACGGCACTCAAGTTGGAAGCTTAGAAGCATGTTCTCCGGAATATAGCGTTTTATCGGATATTGATGGAAATGACTATTTATCTGTTTTGATTGGTAGTCAGTGGTGGATGTCTGAAAACCTTCGAGTAAGTCATTTTAACGATGGAACTCTTATACCTAATGTAACAGATGATGAAGAATGGATTGCATTAAACATTCCTGCCTGGTGCAACTATGAGAATATTCAGGTCAATGAAAACGTTTATGGCAAAATGTACAACTGGTTTGCCGTTAATAATGCTAGAGGACTTTGTCCTATTGGTTGGCATGAGCCTTCTGATGAAGAATTTAACACCTTAGTTGATTTACTTGGTGGTGGCGCTATTGCAGGGGGTAAACTTAAGCTTCCAGGTTCCCAGTATTGGGTAAACCCGAATACGGATGCAACGAATGAAAGTGGATTTTCTGCTTTACCCGGTGGATCAAGGAATGCAAGCAATGGAGCTTTTGCGACCATTGGCACTAGAGGCAATTTTTGGAGCTCAACTGAATCTGCAGAAACAGCCTGGACTCGAATTTTAGCCAACAACTCTGCTATAGTTAGTAGACTAAATTATAGCAAGTTGCTTGGCCTTTCTGTGAGATGTATCAAAGACTAATCATGACTACTGGGGTTTGTTATTTTTGATTTGTAACTTCTTTTGAAAAAATTAATTTTTGTATTTGTCTTATTAAGACTTTTTTTGCTAGGGCAATTACAAGCTCAAGATCCTCAATTCACCCTAACATATAGTTCTGCTTTATATGCTAATCCGGCATTTACCGGAAGTGCAGGGCAGGGTGCAGGCGGCGCAGCGTATCCAATGGCCTGAGATACCTGGAGCTTTTTATACAACTGTTATTGCCTTAGATATTAGTCCAGAAAAATCGCCCCTCGATTTTGGTTTAACTTATGTTCGTGATCAAGCAGGTGAAGCAACATTGACTACTCAAGTTATTGGCTTAAACCTTGGGCGTTCATTCTCCCTTTTCAGAAATATATCTCTTCGTATTGGCGGCGCCAGCCAGTTTAATCAACGAAATTTAGATACTACAAAGTTGGTACACGCTTACATGGTTGATACCGCTTCCGGAAATGGTACATCCCATTCTGATTTAGAGAGCGATGAAGTAAGATTCTTATCCTATAATGCCGGCTTTCTTATAAACTCAAACACATTTCTTTTGGCTTTTGGCATGAAATATAAATGAACCTGATCAAAGGATTTTTGAAGCCTGTTTCCAGACTGCCAATCAGATATAATGCAAGAGCTTCAATACGAATTTTTAATTCTGAAGCGAAACGTAGCAGCAGATTATATGTTAATGCTTCATTTGTTAAACAGCAACAATTTAGAAACTTTATGACAGGCTTTTCCCTTCAACATGGGAAAGTGAAGCTTGGCCTTTCTTATCGAAACAGGGATGCATATATAGCAATGTTAGGTTTTGCAGCAAAGTCATTTACAGCAGCCTATTCATATGATTATACTATTTCCCGATTAACCAGTGCCACAGCCAGCGCCCATGAGATTACACTGGCATTTTATTTTGGAAAAATGCAGGAAAAAAGAGCCTCCATTCCCTGGATGAAGGACTTATTTTAAATGACCTTGCTATCTGCCTTAGGGATAGTAGCGGAAATCCTTTTGCTGCTTGCAGCAAAAGATTGCAGTGTAAAGCCCGGCGCCGCGTAGCCGGTGCAAGGCCCAAAAATGAATCAATTCTAATTTAATCCTTAACCTTTTCCCTCGCTCATAAAACGGAAACTTCACAAAAGCAAAACGGCCTCCGTAGTTGGAAGCCGTTCTGTTTATGATTTGATTTACTTATTGCTTCACGAAGCGCAAAGTGGTATAGCCTTTTGATGATGAAAGCCTGATCATGTAAATTCCCTGATTAAGACCTGAAATGTCAGTTTCTTCAATGGAATTAGCATTTGGTGACATAAGATAGTTCTGATAAACTTTTCCATCAATACCGAAGATTTCAGCCTGGATGTTTTCTCCAATCCAATCTTCATCAAATTTAATGTTAAGTATATCTGCAGTCGGATTTGGGAATAATGTTGGGATGCTTTTTGCCAATTGATCTGCATTTTGTTCAAGGTGCTCGTCTCCATTTTCAGCAATTGGAGCGGCTAACATAACCGAAAAAGTAGCACATCGATTAGTAGAGCTTCCACAATTGTTATTTGAGCGAACACATAAAGTAAAAGAACTTAAACTTGTACGGATGAAGCTAATGTTTCTTGTTCCTTGTCCGCCTGTAATTACTGCTCCGGTTGCAGTCCATGTATAACTAGTAGCCCCGCTTACATTAGCAACAGATGCTGTTCCGTTGGGGATGAGAATTGATCCACCTGTTTTTGATATTGTGCCTGGTCTTGCAGGTGCACTTGCAGATAAAGTTATAGACCTGAGATTACTGTTACATCCTGTAGATGAAATTGCTCGAACCGACAATGTTCCTCCAGTAAATGAAGTTCCTGAAACTAACACAATAGAATTACCTGTTGCATTTCCTGAAATGCTTGTTCCTGATGGAATTGTCCACTGATATGAGCTTGCACCAGAAACAGGTGCCACTGAGAACGTTCTGCTTGTATTACAAAATCCGGTTCTGCTTCCTGAAATTGAGCCCGGAGTTGACAATGGATTTCTAATGGTGATACTTCTTGATGCTGATATTGGACCGCAACCACCAGTTCCTGCAATAGTCATTGTAAGCACATAAGTGCCTGCTGCACTTAAAGATGGTCTTACAGCTCCAGTTGATGTGTTAAATGATAAGCCAGCAGGCGTTGCAGAAAATGATATTCCCGGGGCCTGACCAACAAGAGGTGTAACTGTTCCGGTATTTGATCTGCAAAAATTTGGATTGAAGAATTGAAAAATAGCAAAAGGAGTATTGTTGATAGTAACGGTTGTACTTGCTGTGAAAGGTGCACAATTTCCAGACCCAGGTATTGTATAAGATACGGTATATGTTCCTGAAGCCGAAGCAGAAGGAATAATAGCACCTGTTGTACTGTTAATTGAAAGGCCTGAAGGCGATACTGAATAAACGCCGCCCGCTGAACCTGTCCGCGTTACAGCTTGTGCAGTGCTAATGTTTTTGCAATATGATGATTGTGAATAGCTAATGTTTGCTGATGGTCCGCGAACAATAGTTATTACGGCATCGACATTGGCCTCGCAAGAAGGTGAAATATATCTGGCTCTGATTGTTCCACTTGTGAATGTTGGTGAAAATGTAGCTGTAATGCTTGCTGAATTTGCATTTGGGATTGTAATGCCGGGTGATGCTGTCCATTCAGTAACAATTAAATCGCCTCCAATTCCAGGTCCTGTTGGCTGATTGAAATTGGCAACATAAGTAGCACTGACGCTTCCTTCTCCGGCAATACAAAGTGGTCCTCCAATATGTTGAGTAGGTATTGCGAAAATGATTATTGAATTAGAAGTTATTGTTGTGCATCCTTGCAGCTCGCAGGTAATTACCTCGTTGATTTGAGCATTGGAGACTATAAATGTAGTACCTGTTCCTGCTACTACTCCGTTTCTTTTCCAAACGAGATTAGGAGTTCCGGTAACATTTGTTGTAGTGGCAGTAAAAATTACCTCAGACTCAGTACAAACCGGGAAAGAGCTAGTAGTTGAAATTGTTATACTTTGATTGGCCGCTTGGTGTGCATTTACACCACATCCTACGCTTACTGAACTTCTTGCCATTACGTCTAAGCCACCATCAATATCGTTCTGAGTTAGATTTTTTTTACTAAAGCCGGCTGGAAGAGAAGCAGCCATAACTTCTGATGATGTGTTTCGGGTATGAGCAAGTTGATGCAGGTGCCCTAATTCATGCAATACCACAGTTTCGAAATCAATTTCTGATGAAGATGGAGCATCGCTTCCAAAGTTCCAGGCAAAGCTAGATGCAACATCATTAATGATAATGTCTAGCTGAGTAGTAACAGCCTTGGTATTGTTTCCTGAACCGCATCCGCTTACATGATTTACTCCTCTGCCAAGAATATTGGATGGTAAAGGTTCAAGAACATCATCAGATATGATATTGATTCCATCTTGTGATGCAACTCTCACTGTGCTATTGTTAGGGCTTATTGTCCAATTAACTTGTGTGGCGCATTTCCATTTGTTTAATGCGCGTTCAAAAGTTTCACGAGCTTCCAGACTAAACGTAGAGTTAAACTGATTGTTAAATGATAGAGTGTACCCTCCCAAAGAATTTGCATTTAGCATATTCATTATTGCTGTTGTATCGCCGGTAGAAATAGGTACATTAAACAAAGCATACTTTACAGTGATAGAGCCAACGCTAGTTGAAACAGAACCTGAAGCTGGAGTAACCCTAACAGGTCCATTGGCCGCAGAATTATCGGCTGTTTCTCCAACAAGCCTTGATGGCACCATAACCCTGATTTGGTTGTCGTTCCAAGAAACATAATCTCTTGCCAATGGCTGTGCAAATGTGCCTAAAGCTGTTGTGAATTCAACAAATCCCGAACCGCGTGTTGCTCCAAATCCACTGCCGTTAATGGTTAGTATTGATTTGGTTCCTGCCGTAATTACTGTTGGACTAAGTGATGAAATAGTTGCAGCAGTGCTTCCATTCACTTGAGGAATTCTAATGCGTTCATCCGGGGCAATCATTCGCGCAGTCTCCCCTGTGATATTTTGAAATGTCCTCTTTAATGAACTCAAATTATCGAATCTATTGAATACATCAGCGACACTTTGATTGCGTTGGTTTACCAAAAAAACTCCTTCTAATGACATTCCCACGCAGTATGCATTTGGATATGAGGGAAGGCCTGTCCAATGCTTTGGCACTTGATTTAATAGCAATACAGTTTCATCACCAATGTATAAATCAATACGATCGCTAAATACTATAGATAGTTCTTCCGTATCACCACCCTCTGTAATAAGCGTAATTTCACTATTCGGATTTCCCTTGTAGGATTCCAGTACCTTCAATTTATGAATAGTATAAATCTTCGTTTTTGATTGGTTCCAAATAGACTCTCTTTCAAAAACTTCGGCTCTAACAATTACTTCACTGGATTGAACCAGCTCTGTATTTGTGAGTTTGATCATGTTGCAATAGATTTCCTGTGATTGTAAGCTCAAAGCCATAAACACAGAAATTAATAAAGTTAGAATGTGCTTTTTCATAGATTTAATTTTTTATGGCAAGCTGCTAACTTACTGTTGCATAGAAAATCACTAATGTTAGGCAGTGTTGTTTAAATTTCACATAATCAATGATTTGCGTGGGCGTACCTAATTATAGTGATAGTTCTTTATGGAGCGTTTAAAAAACCGAAATCCGCTTGTTTCGCCGGGTATTGAATTAATATAATTGGGTCTTTTAATGCATATAAGGCTGATGATTATTTTTTATTTACTTTATTCGTTAAAAATTATTCATGCAAGACATCAGAAACCAGTTCTTTCATTTGCTATTCATTTGCTTTGTAGCATTTTCAGCGAATGCTCAACACCACGGTCACAATCATGGGAGCAAGGAGGACTCAATAAAAAAATCATCGAATGAATATATGAACCAATCAACGCTTGATGAATTGGTTCAGCGATTCGAGTCGCCTGAACGGGATGCCTATCAGCAACCCGAGAAAGTGCTGAATTTCTTGGGCAATTTGAGGAATAAAAAAATCATTGACATAGGCGCCGGCTCCGGATATTTCTCAATTAAACTAGCTAATGCTGGTGCTTCTGTAATTGCTGCCGATGTTAGTGATGAATTTCAGGAATATTTGAAACGTAGAATCGAGAAGGGGAAATTCAAAAATATAGAACTTCGGAAAATCCCCTATGACTCTCCTGCTTTGTCAAGCCAGGAAGTGGATATTGCTTTCATTGTGAATACCTATCATCATATTGAGAATCGTGTTGAGTATTTCAAGAAAGTTAAGTCAGGAATTAAAAGTGAAGGAGAATTAGTGATTATCGATTTTTTCAAATCGGAAGTTCCGGTTGGACCTCCTGTTGATCACAAAATTTCAATCGATGAGGTGATTGCAGAATTAAAAGCTGCAGGTTTTACCAATTTTTCAGTGAATGTGAACTTGCTTGCATATCAATATATCATTAAGGCAAATTGACTCCGAATTCATTAAAATCAACTCCTTATTATTTCCTCATTGCTACGCTAAGGCCATCTCTTACCGGAAGCAGAACAATTTCAACCTTAGGGTTGGAAGCCAAATAGTCATTGAATTCTTTTAAAGCAATGGTATCAACATCATTCGCTTTAGATGATTCAAGCACTTTGCCGCTCCAAAGTACATTGTCAGAAATAATTAAACCGCCGGGTCTTACTTTGTCAATCACTATGTTAAAGTAGTTTTTGTAATTGTGCTTATCGGCATCTATAAAAACTAAATCAATGGGACCATCTATCGATGGAAGAATATCCAGCGCGTTACCAGTGTGAATTCTAATGCGATTTTGTTCTCTGGCTTCAGTAAAGTACCGATTCAAGAGTGGCACACGTTCATCATTATTATCAATGGTATGCAAAAGCCCATTGGCCTGAAGGCCTTCGGCTAAACACAAAGCCGAATAACCTGTATAGGTGCCAACTTCAACAATCGTTTTTGGCTGTACCAGCTTACTAAACATACTCAAAATCCGTCCTTGTAAATGCCCCGAAAGCATGCGTGGCTGCATCACTTTTAAATGTGTTTCACGATTCAGTTTTTGCAATAGTTCAGGCTCTTTCGCACTGTGATCTTCGGCATATTTCAAAAGGGCTTCGTCAATAAATTCCATATTATTTCATTATTTCTGTTTTGTACTTCCTGCTTTTTAGCAAGAAAGATACATGTGATAAAGCTGTTTTTAGCAACTTCATTTTTGAAGGGCCTTTTCTCCGGTCTGAATATACTTTTGTGGGCACTTCCAAAATTTTATGCTTTATCAAATGGCTTTTGTACAGCAATTCAACCTGGCAAATAAAGCCTTTTGCTTCTATTAATGGATTAAACTTTTTATTCAGTTGATTCAAAGCTGGATAACTCCAAAGGCGATAAAAAGATGTTAAGGTTTTATACGGCATTCCTAACCACCGGCGGCTTAAAGTATTAGCAGCATGGCTAATCATCAGCCGTAAGGCTGAAGTCTTACTAAACCCACCACCTTCAAGATATACCGAAGCTAAAACCAAATCGGCATTTTCAATCTGTTTAATCATCTCCGGAAGACTTGATAAATCAGCGGTACCATCACCTTCAAGAGTGAGGAGCAAGTCATCCTGCGAAGCGTGTTTAAGAAAATAATGCATACCTGTTTCAAAAGCTTTTCCAGGTCCCGTATTCTTATCTAATCTTAAAACTACATCATTCACATTGACCGCATCCCGCGCGATAGCAGCGGTTTGATCACTTGAGCCGTCATCAACCAGGATTAAGCGGTAATCTGCAATGTTTTGCAAAAATGCAGAAGAGGTTTCAATGAAATTCTTAATTCCACTTGCTTCGTTAAATACCGGCGCCAAAACCCAAATCATATTCCTTGAATCCAGCGATATGTTTGTAGAAGTCCTTCGTCTAAAGATGTTTTGGATTTCCAAGCCAAAAGTCTTTTTGCTTTTTCAGCAGTTCCAACTCTTCTTGTTACTTCCTCGTAATATCCAAAATCTGAGTAGGGAATAAACAATGGTTTAAATTCATCGTTAGGCCTTACCATTTTATGGATTTTCTTAGCCAAATCAATTACACTTATTTCCTCGTTTTCAGAACTGCAAAAGTTCCAGATTTCATTAGTTTGGGTTTGATTGTTAATCAAGCTTACGATTCCTGAAATCAAATCGTCAATGAAAATATAAGTTCTAGTTTGAGTTCCATCACCATGAATTTCGGGCGATTCTTTTCTCATTGCTTTTTCGAGGAACACTTGCTGTGGTCCGCTTCTCCAGCCAGATGACATACCTGGTCCATAACATCCGAAAAAGCGCATTATCTGAAATTTTAGTCCCTTGGCACGACCAGCTGCGGCTAATCGCATTTCTGTAATTAGCTTACTTCCAGCATAAGTCCAACGTTTGTTTAAGCTGCTCCCAATGACACAATCACTTTCTTCATGAAATGGAATGTTTGGGTTTTTGCCATAAACATCACTTGTTGAAGCAAACAATAGCAAACTATTTTTTTTTATTGCAAAGTTGATGACGGCTTCACTAGTGTTGATGTTATTTTGTAATGTTTCGTAACCTGAACTATAGCGAGGGATTTTTTCAGAAGCCAAATGAATAATGATGTCTACAGGAGCTAAAATAAGATTCTCAATATTAACTGCATCTGATTCAATAAAATTAAAACCTTTTTGACCTGAGAAAGAATTCATTTTTGAGGCATTTCCGTAACTGAGGTTATCAATTCCGGTAACTCTATAACCTTTCGATAGAAGAGTCATGGTTAAATGCGAGCCAATAAATCCTGCACAACCTGTAATTACTATGTGTTGATTCATGAATTCTCAGGTTTAATGCTATTAAAGTACTGATACACTTTTTCGGCTCGGCTTGCTCCTACAGATGCACTGAGTTCATTAAGCGTTAATTTACTAATCTTTGATACAGAGCGAAAGTCAGACAGCAGTTTTTCTGCGGTGCTTTTTCCGATACCTTCAATATTATTGAGTTCAGTTTGAAGGGTGCCTTTGTCTCGTCGGTTTCTGTGATGAGTTATCCCGAAGCGATGAGCCTCATTTCTAAGTTGCTGAATGAGTTTTAAAGATTCACTCTTTTTATCAATGTATAAAGGGTATGAATCGTCAGGGAAATAGATTTCTTCCAGTCTTTTTGCAATTCCAATGATGGTGATTTTGCCTCTCAAGCCAAGCTTGTCGAGAGCGGCTACTGAAGCACTTAGCTGTCCTTTTCCTCCATCAATTATTATTAATTGAGGTAAAGGTTCATCTTCATTTAGTAATCGCGAATATCTTCTGCCTAGAACTTCTTCCATGGTGGCAAAGTCATTAGCTCCTTCTACCGTTTTAACATTGTAATGCCGGTAATCTTTTTTGCTGGGCTTCGCTTCTTTAAAACATACCATAGCCGAAACCGGGTAAGTTCCTTGGAGATTTGAATTGTCGAAACACTCAATATGTCGAGGTAATTCAGGCATTCTCAAATCTTTTTTGAGTTGCTCAAGAATACGTTTTGTATGTCTCTCAGGGTCAACTAATTCAATTTGTTTGCTCTTTTCTCGAATGTAGTTACTTACATTTCGCTCGCTTAATTCTAATAGTTTCTTTTTATCACCCCTCTGGGGGATTGTTACTTGAATTGAATCATCCTCAAAATCGGGAAGAATTGGAGCAATGATTTCTTTAGCATTACTTTCAAAACGGAGACGCATTTCGGCAATGCCAATTGAAAGGAGCTCTTCGGGACTTTCATCCATACGTTTCTTCAATTCGATTGTATGACCTTGAACAATACTACCATCCAAAACTCTCAAGTAATTGATGTAAGCAACTTTCTCTTCACAATAAATTGAGAAGACGTCTACATTGCTAATTGAAGGGTTCACTATGGTTGATTTGCTTTTGAATTTTTCAAGTAACTCAAGTCGCTCTTTCAGTTCTTGAGCTTGCTCATATCTATATTCAGCAGCATGTTCCATCATTCTTTCGCGCAAAGTTTTGATGAGCTCAGAAATGTTGCCTTTAATAATCTTTCTAATATCATCAATGGTGGCGAGGTATTCTGGTTCAGACTGATAGCCTACACATGGAGCAAGACAGTTTTTAATATGGTATTCTAGACAAACCTTAAACTTTCCAGCAGCAATTGCTTTAGGTTCTAAAGCAAGGCTACAGGTTCTTCTCGGATAAAGTGTTTTGATAAAATCAAGAAGTGTTCTCATGATTTTCACAGAAGGGTAGGGGCCAAAATACTCAGATCCGTCTTTTATTATCCTGCGGGTTGGAAAAACCCGCGGAAAGGATTCCTTTTTTATACAAATCCAAGGAAAGCTTTTATCGTCTTTTAAAGCGACATTGTATCTGGGTTGATACTTTTTAATAAGGTTATTCTCTAGTAATAATGCATCTAATTCAGTTTCAACAACGATGGTTCTTATATCAGTAATCTTAGAAACTAGAACACGCGTTTTACCACTATCGTGATGTTCTTTTGTGAAGTAGGAACTCACTCTTTTTTTTAAGCTTTTTGCTTTTCCTACATAGAGAATTACACCTTCATGATTATAAAACTGATAAACTCCGGGTTTTTCTGGTAAAGACTTTAATATCGTTTGAACATGTTCGCTCGCATTCATATTAGGAACAAAGATAATTTCATCCTGAACAACAGGATTGTAAAATTGAAATTATATGCTTAAGCAGTTGAATTACCGGCTTCTTCTACCTCTGGATTTGTTAGATTTATCGCTTCTGTAGCGATCTCTTCCTCCATCTCTTTGTGCAGTTCTGTTTAAAGGAGCATCATTTACCAAGCTAAAATCGAGTTGCTTTTTAACCAAGTCGGCTCTTTTCACCTGAACAAGAATTTCATCGCCGAGGCGATACCGTTTCTTATATTGTTTTCCAATAATTGAGAAGCTTTCTTCGTCGAAGAAATAGTAATCATCTTCAATATCCCGAAGGCGAATTAGACCTTCACATTTATTCTCAATGATTTCAACAAAGATTCCCCATTCAGTAACACCAGAAATAACGCCCTGAAACGATTCTCCAATGCGATCTTTGAGAAATTCTACTTGTTTATACTTTACTGATGACCTTTCAGCTTCTGCCGCCTTTTTTTCTTGTTCAGAAGAGTGTTTGCAACGATTTTCAAGTTCTGCTTCACTTTCCCAAGACTTTCCATGCATATATGCATCCAATAAACGATGCACCATCACATCTGGATATCTTCTAATAGGGGAAGTGAAGTGCGTATAGTATTTAAAACCTAAGCCATAGTGGCCGATATTTTTAGCTGTGTAAATGGCTTTTGCCATTGTTCTAATAGCAAGAGTTTCGATAAGATTTGATTCGCCTTTGCCTTTTATTTCCTTCATCAAATCATTCATGTTCGAAGAGATTTCACTTTCCTTACCAAAATTGAATTTGTATCCGAATTGTGAAACAAATCGAGAAAACTCCATCAGCTTCTCAGGGTCTGGCTTATCATGAACTCGATATACAAATGGATATTTGTAATCGTGTTTAGATGATTTATTTGCATCTCTGCCTTTTGTAGCGATAAATTCAGCTACACTGCGGTTTGCCAATAGCATGAAATCTTCGATGAGCATATTGGCTTCTTTCTGCTCTTTAAAGTAAACTCCTAAAGGCTTGCCTTGCTTATCTAGCTTGAATTTTACTTCTACTTTGTCAAAAGCAATTGAGCCTTTTCTAAACCTTTGTTCACGTAGAATTGATGCAAGTCTGTTAAGAGTTAGCACTTCATCTTTAAGTTCTCCTTCGCCTGTTTCAATTATTTTTTGAGCATCCTCATACGCGAAGCGTTTGATAGACCTTATAACAGTGCGACCAAACCAACTGTCAATCACCTTAGCTTCATCGTCAATTTCAAAAACAGCCGAATAGGTAAGTTTGTCTTCATCGGGGCGCAAGGAGCAAACTCCGTTTGACAAATGTTCAGGTAACATCGGCACAACCCTGTCTACTAAATACACAGATGTTGCTCTGTTGTATGCTTCCTCTTCGAGAATAGAACCTGGTTTTACATAATGCGAAACATCGGCTATATGAATTCCTATTTCCCAATTGCCGTTTTCCAGCTTTCTTATAGAAAGTGCATCATCAAAGTCTTTTGCATCAACAGGGTCAATTGTAAATGTGGTAATTCCTCTAAAATCTCTTCGTTTCTTTATTTCGGCTTCAGGAATTTCCATCGGGATTTTAGCTGCGTCTTGCTCAACTTCATCTGAGAATTCATATGGAAGCCCGTAATCCAACATGATGGCATTCATTTCCACATTGTTGTCGCCCGGAGCTCCTAGCACTTTAACTACCTGACCAAAAGGATTTTTAGCCTGATCGGGCCAGTCGAGCATTCGCACAAGTACTTTGTCATTATTTTTTGCACCCTTTAAATCACTTAGTGGGACAAAAATATCAATAGGCATTTTGTTACTATCGGGAACGACAAAAGCAAACTTTGCGCTCATTTGAACAATGCCTACGAATTCGGTTTTGGCTCTTTCTAGTATTTCAACAACCTCGCCTTCAAGCTTTTTTCCTTTTCTTCTTGCGAAAAGATGCACTCTTACTTTATCTCCGTTGAGAGAATTTAGTTTGTAGCTTTCTCGAATATAGACATCCTCGGTAGAGTCTATACTTTTAACATAGCCAGCACCAGAATTGGTGAGGTCCATAATTCCATCAATAAAACTGCTTCCCATGCTGGTAAATCTGAACTTACCAGGTTCTGGCTCAGCAAGCTGCATGTTGTTAACCAATGCATCAAGAATCTCCATTACACGAACCCTTTCTTCAGGGTCGTTTAAGAATAATGCTTCGCAAACTTCTTTATATGAATGGGCTTTTCCCGGGGCCGATTTAAAAAAATTAAGCACATCTTCAAGCAAAAGCTTGGCAAGCACTTTATCGGATTTGTGTTTTTTTTTCTTTGATTTCATGTTTCACTAAAATAGCTATCGCTCAAGAACATACTTCAGTTTGCACAAAAAGATGTTCACGTGTTTCTCACAGAAAGAATTTATTGGAGAATGAACGTAGAAAGATAGCCTTTAAGATGACTTACGTTCTATTGAGGCTGCAAAGGTAATGAAATCAGAATTGGAAGAAACGATTACCTCATTTTCGCTTGTCCACCTGTTGCCATTTCAGGACCTCCAAGAAGAACGTAGAAAGAAACATTTACTCCAACTACTGCATTCTTAGTTCCAGGTCTTACAAATTCCTTAATAACGCCTTTGTCAATATCTTGTAAAGAGTAGTTTAAGTTCAGCATGGCATTCATGTGAAACTTAGGCGAAAAACGGGCTAGTATACCAAGACCTAATTGAGCAGAAATGTCCATTGATTCGAAACAAGATTTAGTGTCAACTCGGTCAGAGATTAAAGCTGTATTACTCAAGCTGTCCAGGAAAAGAGCTGTTGAACTTGATTTTTGAAGTAACCCGAATTGAGGTCCTGCTGTTAGAATAAATGCAGAGTTAGCAATCTCTAAACTTCCATTGTATCTATAAAGCACAGGAATTTGAATGTACTCTGTTTCTGTATAGTATTTAGCTGAAGGTAAACGAAGATACTCTTCGGAAGTTGTGTATTTTTGACCTTGTTGCGAAACAAAGATTCCGGTTCTTAATCCGTGTCTTGCATGAAACCCATAACCAATTTGAGCTCCGTAAGCAAAATTGTAAGTGCCTTCAAAATCCAATGCAGCTCCTTCATCATTGTCAATTTTATTAAGCAACCAAGTGTTTTGAAACTGAAAGGATGGTCCAAATTCAAAGCCTTTTTGTGCAAAAGTCTCAAAAGTTATAAGTAATGAAAATACTAAGGTTAGACGAAACAGTGAGTTCATTATATAGGATTTAGTTTTCAATACAAAGCTAAAAGAAATTTATGCGGAAAAATTCAACTATGTCATGCTTATTAATGTTTTTACGCTTAACACATTCTAAATAATTTTTTCAAATGGATAACTTTTCTTCATTGCACCGTTTCGATTATATTCAAAAAGCTGAAAATGAGTTGTTTGATTTGATAGTAATTGGCGGAGGAATAACTGGGGCTGGTGTAGCTCTTGATGCCGCTACCCGAGGTTTAAAAGTTGCACTCATTGAAAAGGAGGATTTTGCTTCAGGAACGAGCTCTAAATCAACTAAACTTATTCATGGAGGATTGCGATATCTAAAACAATTGCAGTTTGGAGTTGTGCATAAAACGGGTGTTGAAAGAGCAATTCTGTATAAAAATGCTAGGCATCTAGTGCGTCCCGAACCTATGTTATTACCAGTTATCAAAGGAGGCTCTCTTGGTAAATTTTCTACGCGAATTGCTCTTTGGATATATGAAACATTGGCAGGAGTACCCATAAATGAGAGGTTTAAAATGCTTAGCCCTGAAGCAACTTTGCTTGCTGAACCATTGTTAGATGAAACACGCTTGCTAGGTTCTGCTGTTTATACCGAATACCGCACCGACGATGCCAGGCTCACAATATCAGTAATTAAAACAGCTGTCCAAAAGGGAGCAACATGTCTTAATTATACCGAACTTGAAAGTCTCGTTTATAAAGATGAGAGAGTTTCTGGTGTTAAAGTAATAGATAAAGTAGGCAATCGTCGCTTTTCTATCAAAGCTACGGCAGTTATTAATGCAGCTGGTCCATGGGTCGATGTAGTAAGAAATCTAGATGAAAAGGTTTCAGGAAAGCATCTGGTATTAAGTAAAGGAGTTCATGTTGTTGTTAATTATGATAAATTCCCAGTTAAACAATCTGTTTATTTTGATACTCCCGACAAGAGAATGGTTTTCGCAATTCCCCGAGGAAAAATCACCTACATTGGAACAACAGATACCTTACACAATGCAAAACCTGATGAGGCAAAAATTTCGAAATCAGACATTGATTATCTTATAAATGCCTGTAATGCTTTGTTTTCAAATGTAAAGTTGAATACTGAAGACGTTATTTCATCTTGGACGGGACTTAGGCCACTTATTGGGGAGGAGGGAAAAGGGACGTCTGAATTATCAAGAAAAGATGAGGTTTTTGTCTCTCAATCGGGACTTATTTCAATTGCGGGAGGTAAATTGACGGGTTATCGTGTTATGGCTGAAACGGTTATTAATACATTACTAAGAAGAAGTGATTTTGAACAATTCAAGAATGTAGAATCACAAACAAAGAATCTGATTTTGTTGGGTGGTGAATTCAACGATGAAAAAGAAATTGAGCGGTTTTTTGAGCAGCAAGTAGGAGAAGCTAAGCAAATTGGAGCTTCTCCTAAATTAATTGCGGATTGGGTAAAAAGATACGGAAGAGAAACAGAGAAGATAGTTGAATATGCATTTAGTTTATGGCCTTTAACTGAAAACAAACAATTAGTTCCATTATTGGCGGAGTTGCATTTTTGTATTAAGGAAGAGGCCGTTTATCACCCCAATGATTTTTGGATTCGGCGAACAGGTAAATTGTTTTTTGAATTTCCTGCTTTGCAGGAGGAATTTGAAAGTGTTTTTGGAGAAATGTCAAACTTGTTGAACTATTCTGATCAAGTTAAAAGAGAGTTTTCATATGCTTTTTTTGCAGAAATGGATGCAGTAAAGCCAAATTCTGAAGTTTGAGAAGTACAAAAAGCTATTTTTGCGGCAATGGAAGCATTACTACTTCTTTTTCAGCACCTGTTATGTTAATCTTGATTCTAGGAGAAGCTGGTTTACAGCCACTTCCATAATAGACGACTTTACACCACTGGAGATACATTTGTTAACCTTGTATGTGACTTGGAATTTTTAAATGATTTATTGTTTAGAGGAACTGCCTTGGCGATTTTGATGTGGACTGCTAGTTTTCAGTAGTTTCTGTAGAGAATAAAAGTTGGGTTTATTGGTTTTTGTTTTTAGCTCAAGATTTGGCATACTATGTTTTGCATTATGCAGATCATTATTCAAGGTTCTTCTGGGCATCCCATTCTACCCTGTTAGTAGAATTTACTGTAGCTATTCGCTCATCTGTTTTTCAGCCTTTTTATCATTTCATCTTTTACATCCCTCTAACTTTTTGTGGGATTTGAAGCCTTGGATATTGTTTTTATGTATGCTGCTTGTCAGGTTTATGACACAGGTACATACAGGTTAGTTGGCAAACTGCATCCATGGTTTGAGTTTGTTTTGTAACTCCTTCTCTCACAGAGTACATACATGCTTCGAATCCTGTTTATCTCGACAAGAATATGGAGTATGGTTTAATTATTTGGGATAGAATCTTTGGAACATTTCCAGGGAGGAATTGCCAGGGTTAAAGTAAACTATGGGCTTACTAGTAACATTCATTCTTATCATCCTATAAAAGTTGTCTTCCAACGAGTGGAATGCAATTAGCAAAGACATTAAAAGAACAGATTCATTAAATCAAAACTAGCTTTTGTGTTTTGAGGCACTCCCAGTGGAGCGATGATGGATCAGAAAAACGTCAAAACAATTAGGAATCAATGGATTCTGGATCAAAAGTTCTTGTCCTCAATGATTCAAGATCAAGAACTTGCCTTGAATGGAGATTTTAAAGACATTAATGAAATTTGCAATTTTACTTGCTGATATTCAGTTGTATAGAGATAAGGGTGTAAGGTTTTGATTAATATTTGCTTTAGTGCTTGTTTTATTGATAATGTATTTCCTATCTTTGTTTTCATAGTAAACAAACCAAACCAATACCATTATTCACCATGTTTAAAATTTGGCACTAACAATAGGTGTATTTGTAGCATCCGGAGTGGTGTAACGTATTAATGGCAACTCAACTCCTCCGGGACCAAGTATTCAATCTGATGGCGGTGTGTCATTGCTTGTTGCTGCAGGATACGGTGCGAAGAAAATATACGACGCTCATCAAGAAAAAGTGGGAAGTAATACTTGGGTATTATTACAGTTGCCCAGTGGGAGATTCAAGTCGATTAATATTTTCCTAGCGAAGATATTTGGCTTCTTTTTTATCTGGTTAATTTCAGATGGTGGTTGTCTCCACGTAATTGCGCCATTCCGACATTTCTGGACATATTTCTACCATATTCTACTTGTTACCCTTAATGAGGGTTCAACGTTTGGGTTAGAACTTTTAGGCTACGAAGTGGTAAACAATTACCGCTCTGTGGCCATTTTAGGTTCGTACGGTGTCATCGTTGGTAATCACTGCGTTGGATTTGGTTTAACATACGGATTTGCTGCATTAATAATTTCTTATCCAGCTCCTTGGAAAAAGAAATTGTGGTATGTTCCTTTTGGAGCTGCTCTAATCATGCTAAGCAATATAATTCGAGTAATATTTCTGGCGAAATCTACTTACGATAAAGGAGGCTTTGTTGAATTAGATCAACATGATTTTTTTAATTACATTATTTACGCTTTAATCTTTATCCTTTGGATAATTTGGGTTCAATTCATTGTGCCGAAAAAGAATATCCAAACAGCAGAGATTGAACAAAGTGTTTAATAAAGTTTAATTAGCTTCCTTATTGATTCTGTGTTCGAAATAGGTTGCCCATTTCTCAAGAGCCTGAGTAAAATCTTCAGGTAAATCAGACTCAAACATTAATTCCTTTTTTGTTACAGGATGAACGAATCCCAATGATTTGGCATGTAAAGCATGCCTGGGGATGATTTCAAAACAATTGTTTACAAACTGTTTGTAGTTTGTAAACGTTGTTCCCTTTAAAATTTTATCGCCACCGTAAACTTCATCATTAAATAAAGGGTGGCCAATATGCTTCATATGAACCCTTATTTGATGGGTTCTACCTGTTTCTAATCGGCATTGAACTAAAGTAACATAACCAAACCTTTGTAAGACTTTATAGTGAGTTACTGCATGCTTACCAACATCTCCATCTGGGTAAACAGCAAACTTCTTTCTATCTCTTATATCTCTTCCTATGTGCCCTGTTACTGTTCCTTCATCTTCTTTTAAATCTCCCCAAACTAATGCAACATAAGTTCTTTTGGTTGTTCTTTCAAAGAATTGTCTGGCCAAATGAGTCATGCTATATTCATTTTTAGCAAGAACCATTATACCAGAAGTGTTTTTGTCTAATCTATGTACTAAGCCTGGTCTGGCTGTATTTTGCTTGTATAGATCAAGATGTTGAAAATGATACATTAAAGCATTTACAAGGGTGCCGCTGTAATTACCATATCCAGGATGAACCACCAAACCGGCATGTTTGTTAATTACTACAACATCTTCATCTTCATAAACTATGTTTATGTGAATATTTTCGGGCTTTATTTCTCTATCTCTTGGAGGATAGGCAAATACTACAGCTATTTCATCAAGTGGCTTTACCCTATAGTTCGATTTAACAGGCTTACCATTAACATGAATATTGCCTGCATCTGCAGCCGCTTGTATGCGGCTTCTAGAAGTTTTTTCTAACCTGTTTTGGAGGAACTTATCTACTCTAAGCATCTCCTGACCTTGGTTAGCCTTTATTTTAAAGTGCTCAAATAAATCTTGTTCTTCATCTTCCGTTTCAGCATCTACTGATTCAAATTCATCGTCCTCCATCATTATCTCGAAATAATCAGTTTTTTGCTACTTTTTTGGCCTGAATCCTCATTAATTAGGCTAACCACATAAATTCCAGAGTGCAAATCAGAAACATCAATTGTCTTCGACGCTTGGTCTAATCTAAGAACCTTCACGCTTCTTCCTGTAATATCTAATATGTTTAAGCTATAATTATTGGAATGAATACTTCTCAATTTTATTCCAAAGAAGTCTTTTGAAGGATTTGGGTAAATATCCCAAGAAAGCTCACTTTCCTGAATTTCCTGTGAAGAAACGAAAATATCTTGGGGATACCTGAATAGTGGTCTAATCATTATGGTTCCTTCCTGAGCAGCGAAATTATACCATGTGCCACTTAAGTCATAAAAGATGCGGTCATTATGATTGATATTCCTGTCGAAACCTAAGTTCATAGGGAAGTTTGTGTCCTGAGACCAACCAATGTAATAAGAGCCTGCAGGCAGATACAAAGGCGTCTCAAGAACATATGTTGTAAAGCTATTGAGATTGCTATTTTCAGGTACTTCTGCCAGCTGTGAATAAAGTAATTCGCCAGGTTGATTAGCTCCAGCTCCCCAAACCATGATATAGAAATCCTGACCAGCGCCAGTTTCATTTGTTTTGTTAAAGTAGTATTGAATAGACTTAAGCGTATCACTCAAGTAAGTGTCGAATCGCTGCGCCACAAAGCCTCCGCCATTGTTATTGATGTTAAGCCTTTCTTCTGCAGAACCATCATCCAAAGCATAGTAATTACTTAGCACTTGAATATATTCTGCAGTATCGTTGTGGATATAAAAGTCAGGATCGCCTCCTTCTAATGAAATATAATGCTGTAGTCGGTATTGAGTCCATTCTGTGCCAGGATCTTCATATACATATTTAACTGCCTCAAAAAAGTTATACTCTTGACGAGGCTGCAACGGGCCTTTACTAGCAGTAAATACATCTCTTACCGGATCAGCAAAGCTCTCATTGATATAATCATATTTGTAAATCTTAAAGGCTGAAGCAGTAGATAAATTTGCCAATGAGATATAATAATTCTCGTCCATATTATCAATTGCCTGAGGTAGGAAGTGCCAAAGAGGAACAGATTGATATGTTTTTAAAATGGAACTTGGAAGATACATGAAGCTGAAATCGACGGTGCTTGTGTCATTTCTGAATCGGTTTCTGTCGAGCCTTACATAATCTAAATGCCAATGATCCCAGCTTCCGTTTTCTTGAGCATAATTTCTGAATCTGAACTGAAAGCCTTTCTTCAAAAATGCGGTATCAGCGATTGGAACCATCACTTGCAGGAACTCTTTTGTTGTTTGTGGGAAATCTTCGCCCTTAGTACCCCATTTCCATCTCCAAAGTGAATCGTCTGGGTTTTTGAATTCGAGTAAGAAAGAATCTACAAATTCAGGGTAATTTCCTATGCCTTTGGGTTGGTAATAGAAGCTCAGGTACAAAGAGTCTGAAGCAGGGTAATTTAAGTCTATAGGGCAAGAGGTGAGTGTATCAGCCGGCCCTTGATTGGCAGATGTCCCATAAGGCTCTCCTCGAGAATCTAAACCATCAAATGTTGCTACTCCTAAACTAGGAGGCCTTAAGGCATAAGTAGAATTTATAAATACTGAAGTTCCAATCCATCTATCTTGATTAGGTTTAGGAAATGGATAAGAAAAATCTTCAAAGAATGGTAGACTAAGGGTATCTGATGAAGATCTTGATTTTTGATTATTATATACCTCTTTTGAGAATTGCATAGAACCCAAGGGAGAGGTCGTTACCTGAGCGTTAGTAGATAATGCAAAGCAAAGAAAAGCTATAATGGTTAGTGCAAAATGTGAACGTTTATTCATTCTCTTCTTCCGTATTTTTTAGTATGGCGTCCTGTATTAACGTTTCAGATTCGGTTAACCATATATCAATCCTTGCCCCGTCATAAAGTCCTTCACTTGATTCAATCTCTGGATTTTGTTTCCAAACCTTAGCAACAAGGGTGTCCAGAGGTGGGTTGTCTTCACTTACAACACCTAAAAGAAGTCTTTTAGAAGTGAGTAAATTTCTTGCCTCAGTTAGTGTATATCCAGATAAATCTGGAATTAAAATCAATTCATCTTCATTGCTCTTGCCTAAAACGAGGTCAATCTTCGAGCCTTCTTCAATCAATTCACCCTCAGTGATTGACCTACCCTGACACTTTTGCTGCATTACTGGCGGTAATCCTTCTACATATGTTAGAGTCCCAATTTTTAACCCATAGGTCTCAAGCAAAGAACTGGCTTGTTTTAGAGACAAGTCAATTAAGTTAGGCATCTTTACTTTTTTAGTGAGTAGAGCATTTACTGTAAGATAAATCACCCTTTCGTTTTTAACCTTTGAACCCGGTTGCGGATCCTGTTCAACCACAGTGCCTTTTGCACTGGTTTTCGAATAAACAGAATCAACTACTTCATATTTCAAAGAATATCCTTCGACGAATTTATCAAGATCGTTGATGTATAGTCCTTTAAAATCGGGCACTTCAACTTCTTGGTCATGCTGAGTATAAACATCCAGTAAAAGAAATCCTCCGTAAAGCAGGGCTAATCCTGTGATGGAAGCAATAGTAATATGCAGCCAAAACTTTCGTGATTTTATGTTGGAAATTAAACTCATGTATTTAAACGGTTTGTTGCCCTCGGTGAGCATTTTCTTCCGCAAAAGTCATTATTTTTTCAATAAAGTCGTAAGGTTTATAGCCGTTTATCGCAGTTTGATGGAATATACACGTAGCTGGAGTCATTCCAGGCAGAGAATTCACTTCTATGAAAATGACTTCCACCTTTCCATCTTGAAATACTCTAACAAAAGCATCAATTCTGCAATATCCCTGAACATTAAGCGCTCTGGCAGCTTTCTCAAGTTCAGCTTTTACGATATTTGAAATTCTTTGTCTTTCATTTGAATCCTTTGCATACCTAGCAGGCGTGATGTTTTGACCCTGGCCTGCCAGAAACTTCTCCTCCAGCGAAAGCACCTCTCCGCCTGATAAGGCTTCTGAGGCTTCAAAAACTTCATAAATTATCTCACCATCGTGATTCAAATGCGTGAGCATACCACCTGTGATTTCAAGAAACCTTTCTGCTCCATTAGCACTAATGAGAGATTCAATTAGGAATCTTTTCTTCACAGGGAATTCTTCTTTTGGCTTCACCTTTAGCTGCGCTGCTGCTTCTGTATCAAAGTCTTCTGAGCTTCTGAAAATTAGTTTAGCAAAGGCTTTCAGGTCCTCAATATTATGAATCTTCTTAACAGCCGAACTGCAACCATCATCAACTGGCTTGGCTATAAGCGGATAGCCAATTGACTGTATACGTTGAATAACTTTTTCTTGATTTGATTCCCAATCTTCCTGATCAACAATCAAATGCTCTGCTATTAACATACCATGCTGTTTTAGCAGCTCATTGGTAGAGTATTTATCAATTGTAATTGATGATGTTTCGGCATTAGATCCATTAAATGGCAAACCTATTTTGGAAAGCTCTTTTTGAATTGCTCCATCTTCGCCGGGGCGACCATGAAGTGCTATAAAAACTTCATCCACTAGCTTCGCTAGTTGATGATATTCTATTTTTTCAGGAGCTTTCAAATTAAGAACATCACCATATCGTTTGGTGAGGTTTTTACACTGCGCAATGATTTCGGCAATTACCGGATGAACTGAGAAATGATTGATTTTCTCAAGAATATCATCTGCATTATCCTTAAGCATCAGGTTTATCGGGATGGTGAACAACTCATGAGCTTCGTCATTTCCACTTAGGAATACAGGATATGGTTCAAATTCATTAGATGAAGAAAGTTTCTCATAGATATTTCTTCCGCTTTCAACTGAAATATGTCGTTCTGAAGAGTAGCCGCCAAAGATTACAGCTATCTTCTTTCTTTCGTTCCTGCCTTTAATTCCTTTGTCTAATGAATCATTTATAACATTCAATAACTTCCCGGCTTTGCCGCTGAACTTAAACTCATGCTGCCTCTTTCTTAGTGAAGTAGCTATAATGTAAGTGATAAATTGTGAAGGGTTAAAGCCGATTTCAGCTGCTTGATGAAAGAAGAATGATGAAGGCATCATTCCTGAAGTTGTATTCGGGTCGTTTAGGAAAACCTTGCCATCGTCTGTAATAAACCCATCAATCCTGGCATAAACGCCAAAACCAAGTGAAGTATAGAGTTTTTCACATGCTTTCCTGATTTTTTGAATATGCTCATCGGGCAATTGAATCGGGGTGATTTTTCTAGATAGGCCAGGTAGATATTTCGAACGATAGTCGAATATTTCTTTTCCTTTTCTTATTTCAGTTGGAGGTAAGCAAACAGGATTTCCTTGTTCGTCCTCGATTACAATACTAGAGAATTCTTTTCCTTCAATAAAGCCTTCAACCATTACTTCAGCCTCAGCATCTGCAGACTCTAGTAAGAGATATTCATTGCCATTTTGAAAGTGAGATTCAATTTTAACCTGAAGGTCAAAAGGATGGTAAATCTCTTCTTCATCAATTCGTATTGGAATTCCAATTCCTTCACGAATGTCGCAAACTTCTCGGATGTATTCTGTCTTTTCTTCTGAACTTAGCTTGTTCCAGTCCTGAGCTTTGATTTTTCTGATGAAGAGGCTTTTGTCGATAGCTGTTTCAAATTCATCAGGCATTGCCTGATGGATTACACTTACACCAATTGAAGAGCCTTGAGTTGGAGACTTTACAACGCATGGAAAGCCAGTTGTTTGTGCTGCTTTTTCCATCCAGTGTTTAGCATCTCTTTCTCGAAGCCAACTTTCTCTTGAAATTGAGAAAAAGGAAGGGCTGTCGAACCCGTATTTTATCATCAGATTCTTCTGAATCAACTTGTCAATGCCAATTGCACTTGACAAGATACCAGAACCAGTGTATGGGATTTCATGATATTCTAATAACCCCTGAATTCTACCATCTTCACCAAAAGGGCCGTGCAGACAAAGGAATGCGATGTCGATTTTTTCTTTTAGCTCATCAGAACTTAGTTTCTTGCCTATGGGTTTTGTTAAGTTTTCTTGTGCTTCTTTATTTAAATCACCAAGTGATTCTGCATAAATCTGAAAGTTGCCTTTGTCAAATGGGATGTGCTCAGCCGTTGGATAAAAATCACGAATGCTTCCTTTA
The DNA here is from genome assembly GCA_018401705.1 of Bacteroidia bacterium. Taxonomy (GTDB): domain Bacteria; phylum Bacteroidota; class Bacteroidia; order M30B66; family M30B66; genus M30B66. The sequence continues at coordinate 52,339 of JAGYKL010000019.1, forward strand.
TAAATAAATTCCCAATCTAGTTCAATAAAGTTATTGAAACTATCTACAAAAATTGGAATTGGTTCAAACAAACTTTTGTCGAGGTTGTCGTAAACAGTTCTTCCCCCAGCAAAGGAGATTTCACGCTCTTTAGAGCGGCCACCAAATAAAATCCCAACGGTAATTTTCATTGTAATTCTTTCTATTCGGGTAAAACTAATTTCTTTTCATGCAGGCCAATCTTAGCTTGGCTTAAACTTATGAATAGACAAGGGTTGATAAGCCTAAGGATTTCTTATTTCAACTCTCCGTATTGATATGCTTTAAGGCTATCGCCAGAAATCAAAAACACTTTATCTCTCCACCATCTCAATTCGCCATGTTTTTTTAATGGCAATTCCAGCGTATCACTTTGTAAGGTTTTTAAGCCATAAGCGATAAGCGAACCGTTCTCTTTTGAATAAAAAAGCTGTTTATCGGAGACTTGAAAATTCGTGAGGTTTTTAATGGGGATGGTAGATAAATAAGTTCCAAAAATGTCGAACCTCAATATCCCCCGAGATGGGTCATTTATGTACAAAATACTTTCATATTCATTCATAAAGTCGGGTTCGGGAGCATAACCTAAAATCTGATTTAAGTTGGTGATTCTAACAGTTTCCTGAAGCTGTTGGTTAAATCTTACCAGAAGAAACCTAACTGGATCATAAACCCAAATGCCATTATCGAAAGAAGCACAAGCCAAAGATGCAAGTTCTAAATCTCTAACCTCCAGTAATAGCGCATTACCGTTTTCAGTGACCGTATTATCCAAGAATACAATTCTTGAAAAATCTTTATAAAACAATACGATTTTCAATGGGTTCATCACGTCCGCAGATGAAATATTCCCTAGTCGCTTGTTGCTGTAAACTCTGTAGAAACTTCCGTCTTCTTTGTATTTCTTTATCATATCGCCAGATATAACATATACGTTTCCCAGATTATCAGTTGTGAAACTATGTCCATCAATAGGAATAGACCAAAGCGGTGTCCAACCATATTTCTGGGCTGAAATTTTATTGCAAAGGCATCCTGCGATGAGTAGAAAAATAAGATAAAGAGATTTTCTAACTAACATATCTTAGGCTCCTACAGCCCAGTCTTTCATTTCAAGAAGTTCATCAAGATATCTTCTGTCATTGCAAAGTCTCGGAACTTTGTTCTGACCGCCAAGTTTCCCCCTTTGTTTCATCCATTCGTAGAACGTTCCTCGTTCAGCGATTCGTATAATTGGCGGCCTCAAGGTTATATTATGATATCTTTTTGCCTCGTAATCAGAGTTTAATGATTTTAAAGCATTGTCGAGCATCTCAGCGAAGAATTCCAAACTTTCAGGCTCCTGATCAAATTCAATAATCCATTCATGAGCTCCGTTTGAATCAACTTCCATGAAAACAGGTCCGGCCGTGTATTCTCTAATAATAGCTCCAGCTTTTTCACAAGCTATTTCCAAAGCTTTTTCAGCATTTTCAATCATCAATTCCTCGCCAAATGTGTTTATGAAGTGTTTAGTGCGGCCACTAACCTTAATTCGATAAGGGTTTAGGCTGCTGAATGTAATTACATCTCCAATTTTATATCTCCACAAGCCTGCATTAGTAGTAATTAATAAAGCGTAAGGCACATATTTTTGCACTTGGTCAAGAGAAAGTACCTGAGGTTCTGATTCATCTGCCTGATCGGCAGGAATGAATTCATAAAAGATTCCATAATCTAGCATCAAGAGCATTTCATCAGAATTGCGCTGATCTTGAATTCCGAAAAAACCTTCAGAAGCATTATAAATCTCAAGGTAATTCATCGCGTCTGATGGAATCATTTTTCTGTACTGCTCTCTATACGGACCAAAGTTCACCCCTCCGTGCATAAACAACTCAAGGTTGGGCCAAACATCGAGAATGTTGTTTGCCCCTTTCAATTCTACAATTCTCTGCAAGAGAATTAGCATCCAAGATGGCACGCCCGCAAGATTAGTAACGTCTTCGTCGCAGGTGTGATGGACTATTCGTTCAAGTTTAGATTCCCATTCGCCCATAAGGGCAATTTTTAAATCAGGAGTTCTGATGTACTCAACCCACATAGGTAAATGCTCCATGATAACGGCACTTAAATCTCCAAACCATGTGTTGCCTGATTTTGAATTTAGCTGATGAGAACCTCCCAAAGTGAGACCCTTGCCAGAAAATATTTTTGTTTCAGGGTAGTTGTTACAGTAAATAGAAAGCATGTCTTTTCCACCCTTGAAATGGCAATCTTCCATTGCTTCCTGACTTAATGGAATGAATTTGCTTTTATCGGAAGTTGTTCCCGAAGACTTTGCAAACCACCTTACTTCTGATGGCCAAAGAATGTTTTGTTCGCCCATCATCATCCTGTCGATGTAAGGCTTAAAGTCTTCATAATCACTTATTGGCACTCGACTCTTAAACTCCCGATATGAGTTTATAGACTTGAAATCGTAAAGTCGACCATACTCTGTATCCGAAGCCTGATTAATAAGCTTCCTTCCCCATTCCTGTTGAACTTCATTAGGAAATTTCATGAAAAGCTCCATTTGATGAATACGCTTTTGCATTACCCAGGAAAGAATGGAGTTAATAATCGACATGAGATTTTTCTATTGCTTACAAACCTAATCCAAATCTGCAAATAGGGCAATAGTCAATTAAGTGGATATTAGGCTTCTGCCAATTATTGTTTAGGAACATTTTCGACAAGTTCATTTTCAGTGCTGGCAATAATTGTAGAAACAGCTCCATCGCCTGTAACGTTAACAACTGTGCGGCACATATCGAGAATTCTGTCGACAGGAAAAATAAGTGCAATCCAAGCTGGGTTTAGTCCAACAGATTCAAGCACAATAATCATAAGTACCAAGCCAGCGCTTGGGATGGCTGCAGCCCCGATACTTGCAAGTGTGGCTGTAACCACAATGGTTAACTGCTGAGCCAAACTCAGATCGACCATGTGAAATTGAGCCAGGGCAACAACAGCAACAGCTTGGTATAGGCTAGTTCCATCCATGTTAATTGTAGCACCAATTGGTAAAACAAAACTCGTGGTTCTTTCAGAAACCCCAAGTTTATTATGCACGCAATCCATTGTAACAGGGAGAGTTGCCACTGAAGATGAAGTTGAGAAAGCAGTGATCTGGGCATCTCTCATAGAAGTCATAAACTTCCTAAAAGAAACCTTCTTAATGAATAATGCTATCATTCCCGGGTAAATAAAACCCACCATGATGGCTAAGCCCAGAACTACGACCAATGAGTATCTCAATAAAAAGTCGAGAAGTGAAAAGAAGTTCTCGGTGTCTTTGCCAGCTGCTTGCACAATTTGTCCAGCCATGAGTGCAAAAACAAATAATGGCATGGCTTTCATAACAACCCAAACCATTTTTACGAAAATTTCATTTAGTCCATCAATCAGTTCAACAACTGGTTTACGCTTTTCATAATCAATGCTTACCAATACAACACCAAAGAATATCGAGAAGAAAATTACCTGAAGCATAGCCATGTCGGCTAAAGCCTGAAAAATATTAGTCGGCACAACATCCACAATTGGCTTTAGTGGGCCTTCTTTCTCTTTCATTTTTTTCTCATTTTCAGCAATCTGAAGTTTGTCTTTAACCCATTCCTGAACTTCTTCCTTGCCTTGAGATGCTCTAACCTGATTTACTAATGCAACGTTTGCAGAATCACAAAGCAGACAGATATTATCTAAAGCTTGAATGTTTTGCTGATTACGCCATAGCTCATAGGAAATCCTATTTCGGTTTAATGTTCCTTGTTCTACATGCTTACCGGGTTGAAAAATATTTACCAAAACCAGTCCGAGTGAAACAGCAAACATGGTAGTGAGAATGTAAAGACCAAGTGTTTTAAGACCCATGGTGCCAAGCTTTTTCAAATCTCCCAAAGAAGCAACTCCGCTAATCACCGAGAAGAGCACTAAGGGTACAGCAATAAGTTTAAGGACGTTGATAAAAACATCGCCTAAAGGCTTGATATAGTGAATTGTAAAGGTGTTCCAGTCGAATATGATTGAACAGTAAGCATAAATTGCTCCGAGAATCAATCCTATTATCACTTGCCAGTGTATGGCTAACTTCCTCATAAATCGAGTTTTTGCGAATGTAAAAAAATGTAGAGGGTGTTAGGTGTTGAAAAGTGATTATTATTTTTTCAAGATGGCTTTCATTTCTGCCAAGTTGGCTGCATTAAATAAGAAATCTTTACTCAAACCTCCTTTTCGAGCAACCTCAATTCCATATCGCATATCTCCATAGCCTTCAACTCGGTGAGCATCGGGGTTGATAGAAACTTTAACTCCTTTTTCCATGCAGTATGGAATCCATCGCCAATCAATATCTAAGCGATAGGGGTGAGCATTCAGTTCAATGACCACATCATTTGCTTTGCAAGCATCAATAATGAGTTTGTGATTGATAGGATATCCCGGGCGCGATAAGAGTAACCTTCCGGTTGGATGTCCAAGTATTTTGGTGTACTTATTTTCAATTGCTTTAAGTAAACGCTTATTTGCTTTTTCTTCATCCATTCGTAAAACCGAATGCACTGAAGCAACAACCAAATCGAAGTCTTTTAATATCTCCTCAGGATAATCCAGCGAGCTATCGCTGAGAATATCAGATTCAATTCCTTTAAAAATGTGAAACGGAGCTAATTTTTGATTGAGTAAATCAATTTCCTTCCATTGCTCAATGACTCTTTCAATACTTAATCCTCCTGCATATCCTGCTGAGCGACTATGATCACAAATAATCAAGTACTCAAGGTTCAAGTCTCTGGCAGCAAAAGCCATTTCTTCAAGCGTATTTGCACCATCACTCCAAGTTGAGTGGTTATGAATAACTCCTTTGATATCTTTTAGTTCGACCAGTTTTTCAGGATTGATTGCAGAAGCTTCATCCAGAGGCAAATCCCTTAGCTCTGGTAAAATATATGGAAAGCCTCTTTCGGTATAAAAATCTTGTTCAGATTGAATAGGCTCAGAAGGATCTAAGTCTAATTCCTGTAAATGCTCAGCTGGTCCGGTAAGCATAAGTTGTTCTTTTTCAAACTCTTCTGCTTCGCAGGATAGAATGCCGATTTTGTATTTATTGTCTAAAGTGAATTTAAGAAAGTTCTGATCTTCTGTAAGTTCAGAGAAGCGTTCTGAGCGTCCAAATACATCCTGAAGCGCAGTGATATCGGCATCAGAAATGAGTTCGATTTCATGAACAATTTCCATTTTACGTCTCAATTCAGCACTCATTTCAATTCTCCATTGAGGCTCTTGTTTATTCACATAATTGATAACTTCAAGAGCTACTATTTCAGCTTCGGCATAATGTAAACTGCCTTCATTTGCTAATTTGTACTCTAGAGTTTGCCTTATACTTTCCTGAGTTTTTTCGCCAAAACCTTTCAAAGGAAGGAGCCTGTTTTCGTTGCAGGCATAGAGTAATTCGCCCGGACTTTCAATTCCGAGTTCATGCCAAAGCAAGGCGACTTTCTTAGGCCCAATGCCTTTCACACCAAGCATATCAACAACACCAACTGGTGTTTTCGCAAGATATTCATCAAGTTCTTCTGTGCTTCCAACTTGCAATAATTCATTCAGCTTTATGGCTATTCCTTTGCCTATTCCGGGAATAGTTTGAAGCTCTTCCAGCGATTTACCCAAAAGTGATTCACCAAGTCGATCAATTTGGAATGAAGCATTGGTAAGAGATTTTAACTTAAAGGGGTTTTCGCCATGAAGTTCTCCCAGGGCAGCTGTGAGTTTAAGAGCTTTAGAAATTTCCTTGTTAGTCATTTAGGTGAAAAGTAAAGTAGAAAGTAAAAAGTAGAAAGCAAAAAGCAAAAAGGGGAATGTGTAAAGAAGAAGGAATTGTATGATTAATATGACATTGGCTGATATTCCTGAAATCAAACTCAAATTGGCTGAATCAACATTTATTTATTTAAACATCAAAAGCGGCTCTATAGGCCGCTTTTGATGTAAACTTCATGATTATAAATTAATACAATTCAATTTCATAAGGCAATCTAGCCTGATATGATTTCATTGAACGCAGGTGATCTAGCTGCTTGTAATATCTATACGATTCACCCAATGCTTTTTGCATGACAGCGGCTTCTGAATCGCCGGTTATATCTTTCATGAACTTTTGGAATGGATCTTCCTGGTAAGGTAAAGATTGCAATCTGTAATTTTCTAATCCAGCTTTTTTAGCTGCAATCTCAATGGCTGTTTCTAAACCTCCAAAAAGGTCAACAAGTCCTAAACGTTTTGCGTCAACACCCGACCAAACTCGACCCTGAGCAATTGAATCTACATCAGCCTTAGACATGTTTCTACCTTCGGCAACCCGAGTGATGAAATTATCATAAATGCGTTCGATTTCACCTTGGATAATTTCTCTTTCCTGAGCAGTAACTGCCCTTGAGCTGGTCATGATATCAGCCATTGGATTTGTTTTAACAGTGTCAACTGTGACACCGATTTTATTCACCATTTCTTTAGCATTAAAGAAAAGTCCGAAAACTCCAATAGATCCGGTTATAGTTGTAGGACTGGCAACGATTGTATCTGCAGGAGCTGCAATATAATATCCGCCTGAGGCAGCAACATTACCCATTGAAACAATCACAGGCTTTACTTTTTTGGTAAGCATCACTTCTCTCCAAATAGTTTCAGAAGCTAGAGCCGAACCACCTGGTGAATTAATCCTTAATACAAGAGCTTTTACTTTTTCGTCTAAGCGCGCTTTTCTGATTGCTTTAGAAAATTCAACAGAACCAACTTGTCCTGCATCGCCTTCTCCGTCAACAATATCACCTTCAGCAAAAACAATGGCAATTTTATCTTTCCCTTTGTTCTCGCGTGTGTCTTTAACATCAGACATTTGGCCGATAGAAACAAACTCAATTTTATCAATTTCTTCAGCTTCTGTTTTAGTTTTAAGAAGCTCAAGAACTTCATCGCGATATTTTAACTTATCAACTAATTTGTATTGAACTCCTGCTTCGGCATTTGTAACTAGCACTCTACTTGCCATATCCTGAACTTCAGCTTCAGTCATTTTTCTTTCTTTAGCAATTCCAGCTACCATGTGATTCCAAATAGAGCCAATGTATGAGCGAATTTGCTCACGATTAGCATCGCTCATATGATCTTGCAGAAATGGCTCAATGGCACTCTTAAATTTTCCATGGCGAAACACTTGAGGTTCTACCCCTAACTTATCTAGCGTGCCTTTAAAGAAAAGAACTTCCGAACGTAAACCTTTCAATTCTGCTAATCCAGTTGGGTGTAGAAAGATGGAGTCAGAAACCGTTGCTAAGTAATAAGCTGGTTGAGACATAGCTTCAGAATACGCATAAATAAATTTTCCTGATTTTTGGGAAGTGAGAAGGCATTTCTTATTTCTTCGATTGTAGCAATTCCAGAAGGAATGCTAGAGATATCGAGGAATATTCCTTTTATATTCTCATTAGCCGCTGCTTTGTCGATACTTTCAGGATATCATCAAGTCCCGAAACTTTGTTTCCAATGCCACCAAGATTTAGAGGCCTTCGAATGGGTTTTAAGAACTTCTGTCGTTAATAGGAGAGCTGAATGTTAGATGTAATATAGAGTTAGGCTCTAGGTTAACTTCTTTATCGCCACCTGCAGCGGAAGCAATTCCAGCGATAATAAAGAAAAGAACCAAAATCGACAAAGAAGCCGAGCATGGAGCTAAGGCCACAATTTTAAAGTTTCCTGCTTAAATTTAGAGTTAGGGGGTGCAAATTAGTAAAAAGATGATGGCAAACATTTAGTTTAGCAGCAATGAATTTGGTAATTATTTCTATTGGGAGCAATTTAGGCGATAGATTGGAAAATCTTCGCGAAGCGAGCGACTAATTAAAAATATTGGTGCTTCTGAGGTGTATTTGTTCTCCTGTTTATGAATCCACTGCCGTTGGATATGATTCTGAGAACAAATTTTATAATACTGTTTTTCATTTTATATTGATTTTGATGTTTTTGAGTTATTGATGCTTGTGCAGAAAATTGAACAAGATATGGGAAGGATTAGGCTATCAAAAGTTACATGGATAGAATTATTGATTTAGATATAATCTCATTTGAAAATTTAACAATAGATACTCAAGTTCTTACATTGCCTCATCAAGATATCAAAAGCGCCTGTTTGTTAGCCTTCCGCTAAAAGATTGAAAACTGCAGTCCCTGGTTTGGATGTATCGCCGATATTGATAAACATATAAGATTGTCACCGGATGGGGATGTGTTAAAAACGAATTATTCAATATGTGTTTGATATTGATGAAATCTTACATAGTAAAAAACTGATTGTTTTAGTTAATTTGTATCAATTAGCTACTTTAACCTATTTAATAGAGTAAATATGTTTTTCAATTGTTACTTGATTTATTACTTTTGCGCCCTGTTATAAATGACAACTAAACCTAATAAAATGAATAAGCTTATTAAAACCGGAATGATTCTTTTACTTCCAGCAACGCTAGTTTTAGCTTCTGGGTGTGGTATAAAAAGATGATTAAGAATACCGGAACTATATCTTATGAAGTTAAGCCTAATCGGCCCCAAATTGCATGGAACAGCATTGCAATTACTGTTACAGGTGATTTTCCTCCTAAGTATTTTCATAAAGCTACATTGGAGGTTTACTCCTGTATTGAAGTATGATGGTGGTGAAAAAACATTAAAGTCAATAACTTTAAGAGGAGATAGTAGAAGGTGCTGGTGAAGGAATTTCTTACGATCAAGGTGGAAAATTCACGGTTTTCTGATGGAATTCTTTATTCTTCAGGAATGGAAAAAGCTGATTTGATTTTGAGCACAAGCGCAATACAAGTCAAAACTGGGTTACCTGAAATGTCAATTGCAAAGGAACAATTGTTACCTTACTTTTGCAAAAGACTACATACCAATGATGGATGCAGATAAATTTGACAAAATCCAACTGTAACCCAAAAAGCAAACATATACTATCTGGTAGATTCTTGGCAAGTAAGAAGTGTTAAGCTTAAAAACGATGAAATGGAAAACATGAATCGTTTTGTAAGAGAAAGCAACGGCTGATAGTTCGAACTTTAAGGAAATGAAAATTTTCGGTTATGCTTCTCCTGAAGGAGAGCTTGCCAGAAACTTAGCTTTCTGTTAATCGTGCCTGATGAGGCGTCGAGAAAGTGATGTACAAGACTTTCTAAAGCGAAGTTAAAAGAGCTTGCAAACAGAAAGGCTTTTACACGGCAGTAACTACAGATTATGAAGATTGGGATGGCTTAAAGCAAATGTTGCAGACATCATCTATCGATGGGAAGTCAGATGCATTGAAGGCATCATTAGCAGCGTTAATGATCCTGAAGCTCGTGAGGCTCAATTCAAACCCAATTAACTTCTTCATGACCCTATTTATGAGGCATATTTTTCCTAAACTTCGTAGAGCTGAAATCAATCTAATTGTTGAGCTTAAAACGAGAACTGATGAGCAAATCAAAGCCTTAGCGATATCTAACCCAGATACTTTGGGTAACAGAGTTACTATGTGCTTCAACACTTATGACTTCTGATGATGATAAGATGAAAGTACTTATCAATCTTACTAGACTATTCCCGAAGACTACAGGGCTTTAATAATACTGAATATATGTACCTGAAAATGGGTAAGCTAAACGAAGCTCAGGCTGAATTTGAAAAAGCTTCACAAAATTGGTAATAACGTTGCCTCTATTTCAAAACTAACTTAGGAGCAGCAGCAGCTATTAGAGGAGATAAAATGAGTGCGCAAAGTTCTTTGATGCAGCAGGAGCTTCTAAAGAAGTAACATAACAAGGCGAACTTAGATGTTGCTAATGGTAAATATGGGAGTGCTGTTTCAAACTACGGAGATGCTTGCACTTTTAATGCAGCACTTGCTAAGGTGTTAAATGGAAATGCATCCGGTGCAATTCAAACATTAGATTGTGGCACTGCTAAAGGAATGCCGCCGAAGGTTTTTACCTAAGAGCTATCATCGCAGCTAGGCTGGTGATCAGGCAGCTGGCCGCTAGCTTAGCTAAAGCAATTGCTATGAAGCCAGAGTTAAAAACAAAAGCAATGAGTGATATGGAGTTCTCTAAAATGAGTTTGAGTCTCTAATTATCTCTTAAGAATATAAAGAGGAAGCATATGCTTCCCCCTTTTTGCCCCTGGCCAAATAATAAAAACTATATGTCTTTATTTTCAAAAGCACTTTATTAATGTTATATTTGTTTTTATATTAATAATAAACAGAGTTGTGTGTTGATTTTCGTCGCTTAAGGATGATTGTAAAACAATAAAAACCTGTCTTGATTTGGATCGTTTTTTTGAGCAGAACTTAATAAACTAGAATATTAAAATAGCACCTACCCAATAATGTTTCTTTTTTACCTAACACGTTTTTCTGCTTCTGTTATGTTGGGTGCATGCAGGAATATGCTTGCGGGTATTATTGTTTATTTTCTTGGAATTAGTAGTTGTGTTGCTCAGAAGGAAGCGAATAATTGGTATTTTGGAGCAAATGCTGGTGTAAGTTTTAATTCTGGAAATCCAGTTTCAGTGACTGGGGGCATGTTAAATTCTTTGGAAGGAGTATCTTCTCTATCTGATGAATCAGGCAACTTGTTATTTTACACTGATGGAACTACGTTATATAACTCCAGCCATCAAGTAATGCCTAACGGCACAGGGCTTTTTGGAGGTAACTTGTCCAGTCAATCATCAATTGCTATTCCTGTTCCAGGCAGTAATGTTCTGTTTTATTTGTTTACTGTAAAAGAGGATGTTATGCTGGAGGGAATAAGATTCTCAATAGTTGATTTTACCTTGGATGGTGGTTTAGGAGATATTCCTGTAGGTCAAAAGAATATACAAATGCTAACTCCAGCAACTGAGAAAATCACAGCGGTTAGGCATTGCAATGGAAGAGATTTCTGGATTATTGCTCATGAATGGTTAACTAATAACTTTCATTCCTGGCTTGTTTCTCCAGGTGGAATTAGTGCTAGTGCTGTTGTTTCTTCAGTTGGAACAAATCACGATGTTTCTCAAAAGGGATGTATGAAGGTTTCTCCCGCTGGAAACAAATTGGCATTGGCTGTATATGATCAAGGAGGGCAACATTTTATAGAGACTTTTGATTTCAATTCTAGCACTGGACAAGTAAGCAATCCTTTGAGGCTAAACCTTGACGGAGGTGCATATGGTGTGGAGTTTTCTCCAAAGGGACAATACTTATATTACACTTCAGCTGCTAATCAGTCTTCAAGCACAGTGTCAATTATGCAGATGGATCTTTGTGCAGGATCAAATTCAGCAATCTTAGCATCTTCAACTGAGATTGGTTCTACTTCCGACGGAGTTATTCGAACACTTCAACTTGGACCAGACAAAAAAATGTATTTTTCAAGATTTGGGCAAAACCACATAGGGGTTATTCCTTCTCCTGATTTACCTGCCCCTGGCTGTGGATTTACCCCCAATGGAGTAAATCTTGGAGCTGGAGTCTCTAAAGCTGGACTGCCTAATTTTAATGAGAGTTTTTTTAGTAGCAATACAACATTTGATATAAGCTATGGGTGCTTAAGCGCAACTTTTTCGGCTCAACCAAGAATTGATGAAACAAATTGCACAAATCCTATTTCACAAATCTTATGGGACTTTGGAGAACCTTCTTCTGGCTCATCAAATAACTCTACTCAAGTAAACCCAAGTCATACTTATGCTGCTCCAGGTACTTATCAAGTTAAGCTTATTCTAACTTACCCTTGCGGTAATGACACTACTGTTGTTCCTGTTGTAATAGCTTGCGGCTTGCAAGTTGCCGCTCCAACTTACACAATTTGCCAAGGCGACTGTGTCGACATGGAGGTTTCAGCATCAGGTGGAACCCCACCTTATACCTGGTCTTGGACAGGCGTTTCTGCCAGCACACCTGGACCTGTAAATGTTTGTCCCACAACAACTACATCTTATACTGCCACGGTAACAGATGCATTAGGACAAACTAATTCAAATCAAGTAATTGTCCTTGTTAATTCGATTCCTGATCCCACCCTAGATATAACATCTATTTCTTGCCACGGAGAGGTCGACGGAGCTGCAACTGCTTCTTTTCCAAGCGGAGCTTACACTTATTCATGGAATACAGTACCTGCCACAATAGGTCCTGCCGTATCTAACCTGGAAGGTGGGATTTATAATTTGACAATTACCAATGCCGAGAATTGTCAAAGAGTAATTCCCGTCGATATCCATGAACCTGATCCGCTTACCTATACTGTTCACATTGTAAGTAGTGCCTGCGATATGGCAACTGGTTATGTAGATATTAACATGTATGGTGGTACTCCACCTTTTTCATACGCGTGGTCAACTACTCCAGTCCAAACTGGAGCTAGCGCAACTAATTTATTTGCAGGCACTTATTCTGTTGATGTTACAGATGCAAACGGTTGCTTTATATCAGAATCAATGATCGTTGAGAATCATGTTGGCCATTCTGCTTATGTTGATTTGATTCAAGGTCCTTCTTGCATAGGATATTCTGATGCTGTACTTCAAGCTTACCCTTTAACAGGAACCCCTCCTTTTAGCTATCTCTGGTCTAATGGTCAAACTGGAGATGTTGCTACAGGTTTTAATGCTGGAACTCATACTGTAACTGTTTGGGATGCAAGTAATTGTCCTCTTGTGTATTCGTATTCTATTGATGATCCTCCTGGTACTACTTTTCAAGTTATTACTGCTGACGCAACTTGTGGAATGAGCAATGGAACTGCAATGGCAAACATTGGAGGACCGTTTGGTCCTTATTCGATTTATTGGAGCACCAACCCTTCTATTAATACTCCATCAATTAATGCACTCTCACCAGGCACTTATTCAGTTACAATTAATGATGGCGTTGGTTGTCAGTACAATGAGAATTTTTCAATATCCAACGGTGGAGCTCCTTCAATTCAAATTAATGAGTTAAGTCCCGTTTCTTGCTTTGGTGAATCCGACGGAAGTCTTGAAGTAACAATAAATGGAGGTCAGCCACCTTATTCTATTCTTTGGTCGAATGGAGAAACCCTTCAGCAAATAAGTCAATTACCAGCGGCAAACTATTCTGTTGCAGTTACAGATGCGAGTGGTTGTACATCATCAACATTAACTTCTTTAAGCTCGCCCTCACAGTTGCTTTCAAGCGCCTCAATTGTGGATGCAAGCTGCAGTCAGTCAAATGGCTCAATTCAAATTAGCCCCTCTGGGGGAATTGCCCCTTATTCTATAAGCTGGTCAAATGGCGCAAACGGAAATATTGTAAATGGACTTTCTTCTGGAATTTACACTTCAACTATCACTGATGCTTCTGGTTGTGTGCTTAATCAAAATAACACTTTAAATGATGTAGGCGGTCCCTCTTTGAGTGTTGTTACTACTACTGATGCGGTTTGTTTCGGAGTTCCTAACGGACGAGCCACTCTAAATGCATTTGGAGGGAACGCTCCCTACATAATTTTATGGCCCGACGGTAGCAACTTACTGCAAAGAAACGATTTGGCTGCTGGAACTTATACTGTTTTGATCACTGATGCATCTCTTTGCAATAGTTCTGTAGAAGTTATTATTGCCGAACCTTCTCAGTTACAAGCATCATGGACAATTAACCCTGCAACTTGTGGAGGTAATAACGGCGATGCAAGTATTAATGTTTCTGGAGGTACGGGACCATATTCTTATCTATGGAGTAATGGAGCCAGCGCTTCATCTGCCAATTCTTTGGCTTCGGGAAATATCACAGTAGATGTAACTGATGCAGCTGGATGTTTGGCAAGTTTTTCTCAGTCTATTCCATCACTTTCAGCACCAATTTCTGCAGTTGCCAGCTCCAATAATATTAGTTGTAATGGAGCTAATGACGGCAGTATTCTAATTAGTGGAAATGGATTGTTTACAGTTAATTGGAGCGATGGTTTCATTGGTCCGATTCGAAATTCGCTTGGACCTGGAACCTATACAGCTTCTGTTCAGAATACTGCCGGTTGTTCTGAATCTATTTCTGTAAATATTGTTGAACCAAGCATTTTGTCAGCCTCAGTAGTTTCAACTGATGCCAGCTGTTCAGTGAATAATGGTTCCGCAGAGGTGACATATTCAGGAGGAATTGCTCCATATTCTGTTTTATGGGCGAATGGAGAAACTACTAACCAAATAACACAAATTGGATCAGGAGCTTATCAAGTTACTATTACTGATTCTGAAGGTTGTACAACAAGCTCTCTAGCTCAGGTAAATACTGTAAGCCCTCTAAGCATTGATCAAATTCTAGTGCAAGGTGCAAGTTGCTCAGGTTTTGCAGATGGCACTGCAGAAGCCTTTGTTTCAGGCAATTCAGGCTTAATTACTTATTCTTGGTCAAACGGAGGTAGCTCTTCGATTGTATCAAATTTGGCTGCCGGAAATTATACTCTCACTGTTTCTGATGCTGCTGGCTGTTCTGAAACAGGTTCATTCATCATTAGCGATGGAGCTTCCATCTCATTTTCGAGTCAAATCTCAGCTCCATCTTGTTATGGACTTAATGATGGAAGTGCTGAACTCTTTCCTTCAGTAGGTCAAGCAGGGTATTCTGTTCAATGGAGTGATGGCACAACCGGCCTTTTGAGAAATAACTTGAGTGCTGGGAATTTTTATTTTCAATTAATAGATCCTAATGGATGTGCTGTTTCAGATTCATTGCAAATTGTGAGTCCAGATTCCTTGTCAGCAAGCCTTACTACAAACTCAGCCTTATGCAGCTCTGCTTCTGGCAGTGCTGAGGTATCTGTTTCTGGAGGAACTTTGCCTTATTTCTATTCCTGGAGCAATGGAAGCCAGGCTTCAACAGCTAATGGTTTGCCGCCAGGAGCTATTAGCGTATTAATAACTGATGCTCAAGGATGTCAAAGGAATTTCAGTAGCATAGTAGATGACCTTCCTGCAGCTACAGTTCAAATTATTGAGAATTCTCCAGTTACATGCAATGGCTCTGGCGATGCTTCGCTAGAACTTATTTCTGCATCTCCGGTAGATGTGTCTTGGAATAATGGGCAGAATGGGAACCTATTAAATTCATTGGCTGCAGGAACCTACATTGCCTATACAGAAGATGCTG
>JAGYKL010000002.1 GCA_018401705.1 Bacteroidia bacterium
AGCTGCTA
Source organism: Bacteroidia bacterium (assembly GCA_018401705.1). Classification (GTDB taxonomy): domain Bacteria; phylum Bacteroidota; class Bacteroidia; order M30B66; family M30B66; genus M30B66. The sequence goes on from JAGYKL010000002.1 coordinate 9, forward strand.
ATGCTTCAAATTTGTTAGGTGCTGTAACAAATGGATAACCTGTAGATTCAGCAATCTTCTTAGCTACTAGAACATCGTAACCTTTAGGTGTATTTAAACCTGTTCCAACGGCAGTTCCTCCGAGCGCAAGCTCTTTAACCATCTCAAGAGCATTATTAATTGCTCTAATTGAATTATTTAACTGCTGAACATAGCCTCCAAACTCTTGTCCCAAAGTAAGTGGAGTGGCATCCATAAAATGAGTACGCCCCGTTTTTACAATGTCTTTAAATGCTTCAGACTTTGCTTTCAATGTATCTCTTAACTTCTCCATCCCCGGAAGGGTAACCGTTACCGCTTGTGTGTAAGCGGCAATATGCATTGCCGTAGGGAATGTATCGTTACTCGATTGACTTTTATTTACATCATCATTGGGGTGAAGCACTTTCTTATCATCAGTTAAAGTTCCTCCTTGCATCACGTGAGCTCGGTTAGCTACTACTTCGTTTACATTCATGTTGCTTTGGGTACCTGAACCGGTTTGCCAAATAACTAATGGAAACTCACCGTCTAATTTGCCGCTTAAAATTTCATCACAAGCATTTCCAATCAAATCGCATTTCTCTTTACTTAACACCCCAAGTTCATGATTCGCTTGTGCTGCAGCCTTTTTCAAGTGTGCAAAGGCGTGGATGATTTCCTTAGGCATACTTGCCTCCGGACCTATCTTGAAATTGTTTCTTGAACGCTCTGTTTGTGCTCCCCAATATTTGTCGGCAGGAACCTGAACAGCTCCCATAGTATCATGCTCGGTACGAAATGACATAGTTTTGATTTTGTGATGTTTAAATATTTATTACTATCCACGAAAGGGCGGCGCTAAATTAGAAAACACTGGTGGATTGACAATCGAACAATCGCTTGTATTTCTTGATAAGAAATACTGTTATTGATTCTTCTCTGTTGGATTCCCGAAACTAATATCAAGCTGTTTGGTATCAAAAGCCTTTAAACATTCAATTAATGAAAGCAAATGACAATTTGGTGCTTCGGGCAACCAAGAAATATCCAGAATTCCAAAGCAGACTGAATCAGGTTCATCAATTATTAATCATTCAGGACTTATCTGAAAACACATTTAGAAATTACACTCCTCAGCTGTCAAAAGTTGTGATTGAGTTTGGCTGCATGCCCGAAGAGCTGAGTGATAATCAATTGCAAAGCTTCTTATACCGCGTTTCGGTTAATGATAGAATTCAAGGCTGGAGCACTAAGAAGATGCTCATTTGTGCTTTGAGGTTCTATTTCAGAGCTATTGGCGAACCAGCCAGAGCATTAACTCTTCCTAAAAACCGAACAGATAAAAGGATTCCAAAAGTTCTGTCTGAAAGACAAATGAAAAAGATAATCCTTGCCGCACCAGAACTTAGACATCGTGTACTTTTGGCAACACTTTATGGCTTAGGTATTAGAGCTGGTGAACTGTTAAACATATGCTGGCACGATATAAACTTTGACCGCAGCCAAGTCATCATTCGCAAAACGAAAGGTGGTGACCAACGTATCTTACCTTTAGGAAAAGCATTGCTTAAAGGTTTGGTAGCTTTACGAGAAATCGCTTGTTCTGAATATGTTTTCGCATCTCCAAAAACAAGGTCGAAACCATCAGCCAAGTCTATTAAGTGGATTATTGACAAAGCATTTAATGAAACTGGAATAAATTCAAAGGGAATATCGGCGCATGTTTTTCGTCACACGTATGCAACTCATTTGCTCGAAATGGGACTCGATATTTATTCGGTTAAGAACCTTCTTGGACATGTAAAAATTGAAACTACACTAGTCTATTTGCACGTGGCTCAATTGCACCCCAAAGCATCATTCTCTCCTTTAGACGTAATCTTGGGTGAGCGAAAGCGCTCAACTCAATGAGTAAATAACTACGGAAATTCAGAGTAACTTTGTCTAGCAATTATGGACACCTCAGCCGCTTCAGCATTAAGAACCGTTACTGTTAACAGATACATCATGCCACTTCGTGAAGGAGGCTCTTTGCCCGCTTTAGCTGATGCTAATGATGGATTTAAGTATGTCATCAAGTTTAAAGGCGCGGGTCATGGCACAAAGGCATTAATTGCTGAATTCTTAGGTGGTGAAATTGCTCGTACACTAGGATTAAAAGTGCCCGAACTGGTTTTTGCTGAGCTAGATGAGGCCTTCGGCCGGACTGAAGGAGACGAAGAAATTCAGGATTTATTGCAAGGCAGTAAAGGATTGAACCTCGGGATGCATTTTCTGTCAGGAGCTATCACTTATGACCCTGCCGTTACTGAAGTTGATGGAATGTTGGCTTCGCAGATAGTTTGGTTAGATGCATTTTTAACGAATGTTGACCGCACTGCTAAAAACACCAATATGCTTATTTGGCATAAGGAGCTTTGGTTGATTGATCATGGCGCAACTTTATTTTTCCACCATTCCTGGGATAATTGGGAAAAACATGCTGTTAGCACTTTTAGCTATATAAAAGAACATGTTTTATTAAGATTTTCCAATGAGCTGGAGGCTGTTGATGCAGAATTCAAGTCAAAAATGCCGGCTGCATTTTTACGCTCTTTAGTAAATCAAATTCCTGAAGAGTGGTTGCAATGGGAAGGAATCGAACTAAGTTCGGATGAAATCAGGGATGTATATTTTCAGTTTTTGACGAGACGCTTAGAGCATTCGTCTATTTTTATTCAAGAAGCCATCCATGCAAGAGCAGCACGTATATGAATATGCGGTAATCCGTGTTTTGCCGCGTGTTGAACGTGAGGAATTCATCAACGTGGGTGTGATTGTATTTTGCAAGCGACTCAAGTTTATAGGTATGCGCTTTCATGTGAATGAAGCTAGGTTGAACGTCTTTCCCACGGAGTGGGAATTAGAGCAAATTCAAGATAACTTGAAGGCTTTCGAGGAAATCTGCTACGGCAATTCTAAAGAATCTCCTATTGCAAAGGAGGAAATTGCCGAACGATTTAGATGGTTAACGGCTGTACGAAGCTCATGTATTCAAACATCTCGCCCTCACCCCGGTTTAACAAGCAATCCAGAACTGACTTTAGACAGACTCTTCAAAGACTTAGTGCTGTAAAACACAGGTTTTGAACTAACTTCCATGCAAAGCATATGGCAGCCGTAATGAAATTAATCTTCCTGCTACTTTTTAGTTTTTGTAATTCGCCTTCGGCGGATGCAATCAGTGATGAAGAACTCGAGAATTTGGTTTTTCAATCAGATTACATTGCTTTAGTTCGATTGGCAGATGTTTCGGTTGACTCACTCCCCTATTTTGTTTATGATTTGGGAACTAACCATTACAGTGCAAATTTCGAAACTGTTGAAGTCTTTAAACGGGCTGTTTCAGATCCGGGAAATTCATACGATTTCGTGTATGTTGGATATGAGAAGCCCGGGAAAGACCAGTATCGCCAAGCTGAATTTTGCTATCTCTTTTTAAGTGCCGGGCTGCCAAAGCTGCTTCAAGGACGGGAGATTCTTAATTCCAATGATTTAAGTTTCTCAAGGCTTAACCTACTCAAGGGAGGTTTAATTCCTGAAGATGAACTGAAAAAGAATAGACTCAAACATTTCATTGAGCCTTCGGAATTTGCAAAGCATGCAATGAAAGGGCATACCAAAGCTTTAAAAAGAGCAGCAAAGACATTTATTGCTGAAAGAAATAAGAAAAACCTTATAGACAAAACAATTCAAATAAGCATATCCGACTGGTTATTACGGTTTAAGGGAATTGATGGTGTTATGGCTGATTCTTGCGTTGCTCATATATCAATTTGGCCGGGCTGGAGCAATTACTTTTTCTGGGTCAATACACCTGAAGGCTTAAAGGAGTATGACCTTCAGATTACTTTCGGTAAGCCTACCAGATTAAGAACTCCGGCATTCTACCGCAATCAGTGGAAAGTTGATTATGTAAAAGAATCGCCCGGTGCAAGGGAATCTGTTATTCAACATTGCAAAGAGTCCAGAGAAAATCAAAAGATTGATACATACAATAACCTCATTCAATTCAGAATGGATGAGGGGCGTTTGAACTGGTCGGTTGTTGGTGCACCAAAGCACGAAGACAGCCAGTTTGATTTGATTCGGGTAAAACTTATGCTTCAAAACCACGGTGACTCTGCCATGTTCGTGCGTTGGCCGGGGAATCAGAATTACGGTTTACCCCTCATTCGGTTCAGGCTCGAAGAAGAGAAAACAGGAAAAAGGCATGAACAATCAACACGAGATTTTAATTTCCCAATTCAGAAGCCGGAACAACCTGAAAATCTTTTATTGGCAGCCGGGGAAACAGTTTCCCAGTGGTTCAGTGAGAATGATCCTTTTCAAGAGCATTCCGATGTAAGTGCTATTGCCAGGTTTTATGATGTTCCCGAAGGAAGGTATCGATTAGTGGCTATTTACAAACCATATCCTGAAGCTGTTGAAGACAGCATTTGTTGGTTTCCTTCATTTGATAGTTTAAGTGCTTACGCAGGATATTTCTTTAATATTGAAAAGGAGCTTGTTGATTCATTTAAGGTGAAAGGTGAGATTTTGCATCCTTCGGGTGATTATGTAAATGAATATGATCAAAAAGGCTTTTATCATGCCATCATTCGTGTTGATTCTGGTGGAGAGAATTTCGGCATAAATGCCGGGATGGAAATAGCCTGGAAGATTCTCCTTCCTCCGGGAGTTTTAGCTGGTGATGAATTCAGACCTCCATTTACATATGAAATTTTGAAGCCTGGAGACCATGTAGAAGTAGATTTAATTTCCACCCGAAAGGGTGGAATGATTAATACAGATTTCGGAACATTCCGTCTTTATGGGACACCCTCACGAATTGATGTAGTTAAAATTCTAAAAGAATGAAAAGCATCAGTAATTCAAGTGCTATTTATTTGTTTTTGTGGGACGCTTCAACTCATAAACTAGACAGGCAGTATCATCAAAAAGTCGCTCTTCGATAAATTGAAAGCCTAAACGCTCATAAAATCTATGTGCTTTTTTGTTTGATTTTATAGGGTCAATTAATATTCTACTAACATCCGGGTTTTTGAAGCACCTTTCAATGGCAAGGTTCATCATCGTAGTTCCGTATCCTTTGTTTAGATTGTGTTCCTCGCCAATCCAAATGTCAATGGCTCTTTTGTTCTTCTCAAGCTCTCCCCAGTAATGGGTTTCTTCTTCAAAAGGGTCAATGATTTGGACAAAACCAATTGGCTTCCCATCAAGTTCAGCCATGAGTTGTTCCCGCCAGGGCGGATTTCGTTTTAGTTCAAATTCCCATTTCCAATCATCATAAGGGTCACAATCAATTACATGCTGCTGTTTGTCCCAATGAAGTAATATATCTAAATCGGTTATGGACGCTAGTCTAAGCCTTATCATATGAAATAAAGATATAAGGTTTTACACTTTAAAACCCACATAAATTCCTAAGCTATTTTCGAAATATCTTCGACAATTTAGGATTATTATCTGCAAGTTTTGGCCAAGTTCAAATCATTTACTAATTGGTTAAACTAATCCCCTTAAAAACTTTGTATTATCCTGAAAATCAACTACCTTTAGGAGATGGTCGTTTGTAAAATTGCTTAAACTCAATAAGCAGGTCTTTGCTTTTTGAAATGAAGATGTCTAATAACACAGTAATGTGTAATACGTAATACGTAATACGTAATACGTAATACTTAATACTTAATACTTAATATTTAACCTATCCAAATATGAAACTGCATATTCAAAATATGGTAAGTCTTAGATGCAAGATGAAGGTGCGTTCAGAATTGGATAAATTAGGAATAGCGTATAAATCAATAGAACTTGGAGAAGTACAATTAGCGGAGCCCATTACAGAGGAGATAAGAGAAGCTTTGAAAAAAGAACTTCATAAGTCAGGCTTAGAATTAATGGTCAATGTAAAAGCAATTCTTATTGAAAAGATTATCAATATAATTGTTGAAATGGTGCACTATTCTGAAGAAATACCTAGAGTAAATTTCTCTGACTTTTTGAGTGAGAAACTCGGACAGGACTATCATAAGCTAGCTGAATTATTCTCAAGAACTAAAGGAATGACCATTGAGCATTTCATAATCCTTCACAAAGTGGAGAGAATAAAGGAGCTTATAATTTATGATCAATTAAGCCTTACCGAAATTGCCTATAAGATGCATTACAGCAGCGTTGCACACATATCAAAGCAATTTAAGCAGGCAACAGGCTTAACTCCTACTTTTTTCAAAGAAATGGCATTAAGAGAAAGAAAAAATTTAGAGGATTTATAATACTCTTTATAGCCTATCCACTTAATTGTATAACATTAAGTCCCTAAAGTATAACACCTTAGGCCTGGGTTAACCTCACCTTTGTACCATCGTGAAGCGTATTTACGATGTAAAAAATACATTTTGAAAAAACCGATTAGAATATTGATTGCTTCTGTAATTATAGGGGCATTTTTTACAAGCTGTGCCACTTCCGCTGAAAAAGTAGATAATGCTGAAGAGGAAGTTACAGAAGCTAAAGAAGATTTAAATGAAGCTAACCAAACTTATATTAAAGACATGGAAGATTATAAAAAACAAACAGAAAGTCAGATATCTGCAAACGAGAAAAGTATTGTAGAATTTAAAGCAAGAATTGCTGATCAGAAAGCAGATGCTAAGGCTGATTATGAAAAGCAAATTGAGACTTTAAACGAGAAGAACTCAGACATGAAAAAGAAAATGGCTGATTTCAAAGCTGATAGCGAGAGCAGCTGGAATTCATTTAAAACAGAATTCAGTGAGGATATGACTAAGCTGGGAGATGCATTCAAGAATTTCACAGTAAAAGGTGATAAATGAGTGGCACTAACCTCAGCAGCGGGTATATACTTTACGTATTAGCTGTTATCCTTGTAATAGCCTGGGCAATAGGTTTTTTAGGATATCATACTGGAGGCATTATACATATTCTTCTGGTGATTGCCATAATTGCTTTTTTACTCCGAATAATTCGGGGTAAGTAACTTAAATACAATTAATTATGATTCAAAAAATATTATTAGCTAGTGCAATATGTTTAATAACAATTAGCACAGTAAAAGCTCAAGACGAAGACCGAAGAGAGAATTTCGAGTTTGGGGCAAGAGCAGGAATTAACTTCTCAAATGCTTGGGATGCAAAACAAGATGAGTTTAGAGCCGACACAAAAGCAGGATTTGCTGGTGGCGTGTTTCTAGGGATTCCAATTGGGAAGTTTTTGGGTGTTCAACCCGAGCTTTTAATTTCTCAAAAAGGCATTAAATCTTCAGGGATTCTCTTTGAACAAACTTATTCCAATACGAGAACTACAACTTATTTAGATATTCCATTGCAAGTGCAATTGAAACCAGCGCCATTTCTAACGCTCCTTGCAGGACCTCAATTTTCTTATCTCTTAAAGCAAAAAGATGAGTTTACCTTTGGGGTAAATAGTTCGGCACAAGAGCAAGAATTCAAAAATGAAAATATTCGCAAAAATATTCTGGGTTTCACTGCCGGTGCCGATATCATTATTCAACATCTATTAATTTCAGGCAGAATAGGTTGGGATATGCAGAACAACATTGGAGATGGAACTTCTACTACACCAAGGTACAAGAACCAGTGGCTTCAATTTACACTGGGTTATATAATTTAAAGGAGATTAAGTCAGACTCATTCCGACTTATTTTAGTGAAATCAAAATATGCCTAAGTCCATATTTTGTTAAGCCTCAATGCATATTGCATTGAGGCTTTTTCTTGTACCATAATGCGCTTTCGCAATAGTTATTCTCTTGTGACGATAAGTAGTTCAAGTCTCCGACTTGATACCCTAATCCTTTGTTGAGCCGTACTCCATCAAATATGCTTTGATAAAACCGTTCAGATCTCCATCCATAACACCTTGAACATCCGAAGTTTCTTTATCAGACCGAAGGTCTTTAACCAATTTATACGGATGAAATACATAGTTTCTGATTTGAGAACCCCACTCTATCTTCTTTTTTGAACCTTCAATGGCATCGGTACTTTCCTGACGCTTTCTGAGTTCCATCTCGTAGAGCTGTGACTTAAGTAATTGTAAGGCTTTGTCTTTGTTCTGAAGCTGTGAGCGACTTTCCTGATTCTTAATGATGATGCCGGTTGGCTTATGCGTAAGTCGAACAGCAGTTTCTACTTTATTTACATTCTGACCACCAGCACCACCTGCTCTAAAAGTATCCCACTCAATATCAGCTGGGTTAATTTTAATATCGATGGTATCATCAATCAAAGGATACGCATAAACGGAGCAGAAGGAAGTATGTCTTCTGGCATTTGAATCGAAAGGAGAAATCCTCACCAAACGATGCACTCCACTTTCGCCTTTAAGATAACCAAAGGCAAATTCACCATCAATCTGGATTGTGGCCGACTTAATGCCTGCCACATCACCTTCCTGAAAGTCAACTTCTGTAACCTTAAAACGGTTCTTTTCGGCCCACATTTTATACATGCGCAAGAGCATCGAAGCCCAATCGCAACTTTCTGTGCCGCCGGCACCAGAGTTTATAGTAAGTACGCAGCTCAGATTATCTTCCTTACCCGAAAGCATATTCTTAAACTCAAGATCTTCAAGATCATCAATGATTATCTTATACTGCTCGTCAAGTTCCTGCTCTGTGGCTCCATCTTCTTTAAAAAAATCCATGAGGACTTTTAAATCCTCAATGCCCGATTTTACCGTTTGCCAGGCATCGGTCCAGACTTTTTTATCTCTAATATTTTTGAGTTTCTTTTCAGCAAGTTCGGGCTCATCCCAAAATCCTGGAGCGGTAGTTTCACGCTCTTCTAACTCTATTTCTGATAGCTTCCGGTCGACGTCAAAGATGCCTCCTTAACGCATCCAGGCGATCATCCAGCGAAGTAATTTGGTCTTGTTGGATCATAGTGGCGGCAAATATAGAAAATAGCTCGATGGAAAAGCATGATAACCAAGTATGCCATATGAATTGTTTGGCATAAAGATGAAATCAGGTTTTTATTCTGCGTTTTTCTAAACAGTTGAGCTAAAGAGCTGCGTTTGAGGGAGGTTCCGCCACAGTCTAGCGTCGAACGACATACAGATATTTCTGATAAAGTTTTTACCTCTTTCTGTAACCTGAACTTCAAAAGGCTTTATAACTACTAAACCATCATTAACTAGCTCAGAAAGTCTTTCCAAACCATCGTAAACTGCCTGGTTTTGCGTTGTTTCATCTTCCCACGAAGTGGAAAACCGGCACATCAGATTAGTTATATGCTTACGTATAATTAAATCTTCTTCATTGAGCATATGACCTTTGAAAAACGGCCACTCAGAATTATTTACCCGCTCAAGATATTCTTCGACTTTCTTTTCGTTTTGTACATAAGCCGTTTCACAGTCGCTGATGGATGATACGCCAAGACCAATGAGTAAACTTGTATGTCCTGCGGTATAACCCATGAAATTCCTATGCAATTCGCCTTTCTCTTCGGCAATCATAAGGGCATCGCCAGGAAGGGCAAAGTGATCCATTCCAATTTCGCGATAACCAGCAAGTTCAAACATCGCTCTTCCTTTCTCATACATTGCTCGCTTTTCGTTAGCCTCAGGCAAATCCATTTTGGTGAATTTCCTTTGTCCGGGTTTCACCCAGGGAACATGTGCATATGAGTAAAAAGCAATTCTATCAGGCTTAAGACGAATTACCTCGCTTATGGTGCTTTCGATACTTTTTAGGGTTTGAAATGGAAGTCCATAAACCAAATCATAGTTCACCGATTCATAGCGGTATTTCCTTGATGCCTCAGTTACTTTTGCTACTTCATCAACTGTTTGGAAGCGATGAATAGCAGTTTGGACTTTTTCGTCAAAATCCTGAATTCCAAAACTCACTCTGTTGAAGCCCAGTTCACTAAGAACTTTTAAGTGCTCATCGGAAGTATTTCCGGGATGACCTTCGAAACTTAAGGATGCCTTACGACTAACTATTGCAGTTGAAGTAATGCCATCGATTAGGATTTTGAGGTTCTCAGGACTAAAGAAAGTTGGAGTTCCTCCGCCAAGATGAAGCTCTGCGATACGAGGCGTTTCGCCAAACACATCTAAATACATGCTCCATTCGTTAAGAATGCCCAAAATATATGGCCGTTCAACGAGATGATTTAGAGTAATGCGTGTATTACATCCACAATATGTGCAAAGGCTTTCGCAATAAGGTAAATGAATGTATAGACTAATTCCTTCCTCTGAATTTGTGTTTAAGAATGTCTTTTTCACCCTTAATTTCCATTCGTTTTCAGAAGGCAAAGACTTATCCCAATATGGAACAGTTGGGTAACTTGTGTACCGGGGACCGGGAATAGTATATTTTTTAAGAAGATCAGTTCCCATGTTCAGAATCTGAAGTAGGTTTATGACAACATGCGTGTTCGCTATTGGTTTGCTTAGACATAGAAGGACTCACATAGGGAATGCCCAGACCTAAGCCTCTAAGAATAAGTAAACATGCCATAACACCTGCAACTACAGGAACATATTTTCTTACGGCGCTTCTAAATGAAGAAGATATTCCTGAAAAAAGGGTAACACTGAACATAGCAGGTAAAGTACCCAACCCGAACACTGCCATGAACAGTGCCCCTTTATAAACATCGCCTGTAGCCATAGCTCCGGCAAGCGCCATATAAACTAAACCACAAGGCAAAATTCCATTAAGCATTCCCGTAAAAAACAAGGCTGAATGAGAACGCTTTTGGAACAATTGAGCAAAACCCGCTTTGATTTTCATTGTAAAACCAGCAGCAGAGGTGCTTAAATATTTTGATAATCCTGCCGCAGGCAGAAACAAGCCAATAAGAATAATTACACCCAGTGCAATTGATAAAGCTTGTTGATACCCTGCAAGCACTACACCCATTCCTAAAATGCCAAAAACAGCTCCAATTATGCTGTAAGTTAGTGCTCTACCAATATGATATAACAGCAATCCACTTACTTTCCCTGCAGTATTCAAATGGTGAACCGGCAAGGCTAAAGCAATTGGTCCGCACATTCCCACGCAGTGGAAACTACCTAAAACACCAAGACTTATAGCTGCGAGCAAGAATTCCATGTCAAATAGCAATCATAATTACACCTTCCTGATAATAGGTAGACTCTCCAGATCTCCAATCGATTTTTAGTTTGTACATTCCTTCTGATAATCCTTCAGTAGAAATAACTTGCTTTCTGCTACTGTCAATCTCAATAGAAAACTCTCTGTCAGATTTATCATCTGAAGGTTTAAACAAAGTGATATTTCCGCTCACGCTGGAAGGATCGAAACTTTCTGGAAGGTGAATCTCAATTGAGTTATTATTAACCTTCCATTCAATAGCCCTTTCCAGGTCGCGAGCCCTGCTTGTCTTATCAATTTGCTGCTGATAAGCCAGTTCCTTTGCGTAATAGTCTGGTGTAACTAAATCTATCTTTTGCTTGAAGCTATGAACTACCAAGCCAATAATTGTCAATGCGAAAACACTATATACAATGGCGATTCCAGTTCCCCAACTCCATTTTAGTTTTGTTTTCATGATTCTCGTATTTTGAATAATTTACTTGGTTGGCCCTAAAAAGTTGGTGCTATAAGTTTCGAGCACTCTATCGCCAGAACTAACTGAGAATTTGATTTTGTTTTTTCTTCCCTCAAGATCTTTTCGGTGAATAACAACGAAAAACGTACCTTCTTCCATGCCATCTCTGCCAATGCTAAATGAGCTTTTGCGATTACCTATGTTCTTTACCTGAGCAGGGAAGTTTTCTATCTTCAATTCGATAGGAAGTTCTTCTCTAGACTTATTAACTATTTTGAAATTGTACAAATTAGAAATACTGTCTTGACCAACCTCTTGATATAAAGTGCCGGGTGCTCTTAGAATTGTAATTTCTGCAATACTTCTATTTCCTATTCCGAACCCTAAACCAATAATTAATGCCCCCAAGACAAGCGAATAGCCAATCATTCTGGTTGTAATCTTAAGTTTTTGGCCTAATGCGATACCATTTTCAGAGTCATACCTAATGAGTCCTCTGGGTTTTTCAACCTTATCCATAATTTCATCGCAAGCGTCAATACATGCAGTGCAATTAACACATTCGAGCTGAGTTCCGTTTCTGATATCAATTCCAGTTGGACAAACTCTTACACAAGCTCCACAGTCGATACAATCGCCAAGGGCTGAATCATCATGTCCTTTTTTGTGCTTGCCACGAGGCTCTCCACGAACATAGTCGTAAGCCACAACGATAGAGTTTTTATCGAGCAAAACACCTTGCAATCGGCCGTAAGGGCAAACTACCAAACAAACCTGCTCTCTAAACCAGCTGTAAACAAAGAAGAAAGCTCCTGTAAAGGCCGAAATAGCTACAAAACCGCCTAAATGCTGACTAACAGGTTCTGTTACTATTTTTAAAAGTTCATCCATGCCTATTATATAGGCAAGGAAGAAGTTTGCGATAAGAAATGAAATAGCCAGAAAAATGGAATGTTTAGCAGCTCTTTTCAATATCTTCTCCTTGGTCCAAGGTGATGCTTTTAGTCTTCGTTGGGCATTTGCATCGCCATCTATCCAGTATTCTATTTTACGGAACACCATTTCCATAAAGATAGTTTGAGGACAAGCCCAACCGCAGAATAACCTTCCAAATATTGCAGTAAACAAGACAATGAAAACCATAAAGGTTAGCATGGCAACTGCAAACAGGAATAAATCCTGTGGAAAGAAAACGATTCCAAAAATGATAAACTTACGTTCAACAATATTTAGAAGCACTAAAGGATCGCCGTTTATTTTTATAAATGGGATGGTAAAAAACAACACCAAGTAGATGATACTTGCAATTGTTCTTTTATTGTAGAAATTCCCTTTAGGCTTTGTAGGGAAAAGAAAATTCCTTTTCCCATCCTCAGCAATTGTATTTATTGAATCTCTGAAAGATTCATCCTGCACATATTCATTCTCACCCTCGGTTTTCATCTTTTTAGTATTGGATAGCGGCTGTTTCGGTAGAGTCTATCAACTCAACAGCCATTGAATCTGTTTGAGCAACACCACTAACTTCTACCCAAGGCTCACCTTGCGGGGCCTTTGCATTTGCTGGGTTTGTGCCTTGCAGTGTTAAAATATAGCTGGCAACTTTTTGCATTGACTCAGGATTAAGTTGGGTTTGCCAAGCAATCATACCTTTTGCTGGAACTCCATATTTAATTGTCTTAAAGACATTATTAATCCCCCCGCCATGAAGCCAAAATTCATCGGTAAGATTTGGACCAACACCACCTTCGCCAGCTTGACCATGGCAGTTGGCGCAATTGCCTGTGTAGATGTCCTTTCCAGCTGCTAATAAACCTGCATCAGTTAAAGCAATAACATTGCTTTCATCTACAGAAGCTGCCACTTCCTTAAGTCTGCTTTTCTTTTCTAATTCTGCCTCAGCCAACTGCTCCTGGTATTCTTGAGCTGGCAATGGACTTGTTTGAAAAACGTGATAATCGAAAAGATAAACGATACCAAAAATGATGGTGAAATAGAACCCGTAAACCCACCAAGGAGGAAGATTATTATCGAGCTCGCGAATACCATCATATTCATGGTCAGTCATAACTTCAGCTTCATTCTCAAGAGGAACAGCGTCTGTTAATTGCCTGTCTAACCATTTCCAGTTTATAAATGGTTTTGAGAGACTCACATCTGGCTCTTTTTGAAATCCAAGACCGATGAGCATGTTGCGAATCGCCTTGATTAAAGTGAGAATAATTGCAAACTCTGCCAGAATAAGAAGAGCCATCAATACAAAAATCCAGCTGTCGAGTCCTCCAATAGACATTGGTGGCATTAAAGAAGAACTAGTTTCCTGAGCTTGAGCAGGTAAACCAGCCGATAACAAAACAAGAATTGCAATAACCGAGGCCGCTGGTCCGTCTTTCTTGCTTTCTTGCTTTGAAGCAGTTAAGTTCTTAAGCGTTGAGGTGAGACTTAAGATTACAGCAAGCATAACTATAGCTGTTATTGCAAGCACCAAAAATGTTGGGTTTGAATATACGGGATGTAGCTCTGCCGGAGCTTGAGCTTCTTGAGCAATAGCTGCAAGTGATGGCAGCAAGGCAAGAAATGTTAACTTGAATTTTCTCATAGCAGCGTTTTTATAATGCATTTGATTGTAGCTGATAAATTAAAGTTCATCCTGTTCTAAAGGAAGGTTCTTCATAGTTAGCATCTCTTGCTTATCGCTAAGCATTACATAACCAATGAGAATCAGAAAAAAGATGAAGAAAATAAGCAGTGAAATCATTGGGAAAATGTCAATCCCTGCAATGCTTTCTAGATAATTGATGAATTTCATGAGTACTTATTTTTAAGGGTTTGTTGAAGCAGTTTCACCGCCGAAAAGAATCTTGTTCTCACCTTTTATATCAGTTCCAAGTCTTTGCAAGTAGGCAATAACCGAGATAATCTCTTTATTAGGAGGCGTTTCAATTCCAGATGACTTAAGATTGCTCACAATCTGATTAGCCTGAAGCATCAAATCTTTGTTTGCGATCTTATCGTAATTCTCTGGATAAGGAACCCCGAGTGTAATCATTGCTCTAATCTTTGCAGGAGTTGATGCAGTATCTAACTCATCGTCAAGCAACCAAGGGTAAGCTGGCATGATTGAGCCTGGCGACATGGTTGAAGGTTCATCCATGTGGTTATAGTGCCAGCTGTCAGGGTATTTTCCTCCAACTCTATGTAAATCAGGACCTGTTCTTTTTGAACCCCATTGGAATGGGTGATCATAAATAAACTCGCCTGCTTTTGAATATTCGCCATATCGTTCTGTTTCGAAACGGAATGGACGAATCATTTGGCTATGACAGGTATAGCAACCTTCTCTTACATAAATGTCTCTTCCTTGTAATTCAAGAGCTGTGTAAGGCTGAACTGTACTAATTGTTGGGATATTACTTTTGATTAAGAAAGTAGGCACCATTTCAACCAAGCCACCAATTAGGATTACTACTAAGCTCAAAACAAGCATTTGGGTTGGTCTACGTTCAATAACTCTATGCCAGTGTTCGCCAACGGCTCTCTTGGGAGTAGCTCCAACAGGTAAAGCACTTGCTTCTGCTGCTTCATTTGCTACAAAACTTCCCGCAGCTGCAGTTTTCCACAGGTTGTAAATCATTACGAAGAAACCAATTAAGTATAGCGTTCCTCCTAATGAACGTAAAGCATACATTGGAATTAACTGAGTTACTGTTTCAAGGAAGTTAGGATACTGAAGGAAACCATCTTTAGTGAAATCTCTCCACATCTCAAACTGAGTCAAACCTGCCCAGTATAGCGGTATTGCATAGAACATGATACCAAGAGTAGCAATCCAAAAATGGAAGTTTGCCAGTTTTTTCGAGAACAATTCTTTACCATAGAATCTTGGGAACAACCAGTATAACATACCAAAGGTTAGCATACCATTCCAACCAAGAGCTCCAACGTGCACGTGAGCAATAATCCAGTCGGTAAAGTGAGCAATTGCATTCACATTTTTCAGTGAAAGCATTGGTCCTTCAAAGGTTGACATACCATAAGCGGTAATGGCAACTACCATAAATTTGAGCACAACGTCTTCTCTTACCTTATCCCAAGCTCCACGAAGGGTGAGCAATCCATTGATCATACCACCCCAACTTGGTGCAATAAGCATAAAGGAGAATACAACACCTAAGGATTGCGCCCAATCAGGCAATGCTGTATATAAAAGGTGGTGAGGACCAGCCCATATGTATAGGAAAATCAGCGCCCAAAAGTGAATAATCGATAACCTATATGAATATACCGGACGGTTAGCCGCCTTCGGTACGAAATAGTACATCAAACCCAAATATGGTGTTGTTAGGAAAAAGGCAACGGCATTGTGACCATACCACCACTGCACCAAAGCATCTTGAACACCTGCATACCAGCTATAACTCTTAAAAAGAGAAACAGGAATGGCAAATGAATTAACAAGGTGAAGAACTGCAACAGTAACGAACGTAGCAATATAAAACCAGATAGCTACGTATAAATGCTGGACGCGACGTTTAAGGATAGTTCCAAACATGTTCCAGCCAAATATTACCCAGATAATGGTGATGGCAATATCAATTGGCCACTCCAATTCAGCATATTCCTTGCTGGTAGTGATTCCTAATGGTAATGTTATCGCTGCCGCGAGGATGATTAATTGCCAACCCCAAAAGTGAATCCGGCTAAGCTTATCGCTAAACATCCTTGTCTTACAAAGACGTTGCAAAGAATAATAAACTCCGGCAAAAATACCATTACCCACAAATGCAAAAATCACTGCATTGGTATGCAGCGGGCGAATCCTACCGAAGGTAGTATATGGAATGCCTAAATTTAAATTGGGGAATACGAGCTCTAAAGCCACATACAATCCTACCAGCATGCCGATAAGACCAAAAATAATGGAGGCAACTGCAAAGTCCCTCGGGGTTCGGTTGTCGTATTCAAAGCGTTCTACTTCCATGACAGCGTATTTATTTTGATTGGTTGGTTTTGATTTCCTTAGTTGGATTCTCTATAGTATCATCGAATAACATTCTTACAGACGGTGTGTAATCATCGTCAAACTGCCCTTTCTTAACTGACCATAAAAAGGCTGCTAGAAACACCAGAGCTACCGCTATACTTATAAAAAGGAGGAGAAAAAGGGCACTCATTCTGTTTGAATTGTTCGGGTTCGTTGGTTTAGCAAATATAAATTCAGCTAACAAGGCCTTAAATGATGTGCA
Source organism: Bacteroidia bacterium (assembly GCA_018401705.1). Classification (GTDB taxonomy): domain Bacteria; phylum Bacteroidota; class Bacteroidia; order M30B66; family M30B66; genus M30B66. The sequence continues at coordinate 16,872 of JAGYKL010000002.1, forward strand.
TCAGCGCGAAACATGATTTTCATCATGTTTTTATTGGAGCGCTCTTTTCAAAGCTTCTTGGATTTTGCCAATAAGGAGGATGTAATTGTTGCAAAACTTACTATTGTAATTGAGGCAGTAGGCATTAAAATAGCCGCTATAACTGGTTGAAGCTCCCCCTGAACAGCGAAGTAAAGTCCAACTACATTATATACTGTCGACAAAGCAAAACTCCAGGCAATAACTCTTTTAGAATCTTTGCAGTAATCGAGCAGGGTATTAAGTGATGACAAAAGTTTACCATCTATAATTGCTTCACAAGCTGGAGAAAAATTATTTAGATTGTCAGAAACAGCTATTCCGCTATCACTTTGCTGCAACGCACCAGCATCATTTAAGCCGTCGCCAACCATAATAACGTTTCTCCCTTCATCCTTTAACTTCTTTATAAACTCCAGTTTTTGTTCGGGCTTTTGATTAAATAGCATGTGGTCATCTTTGAACCATTGACTCATCATCTCTTTATCACCTTCATTATCGCCACTTAAGAGGTATAATTCTCTATTACCTTTAAGCTTTTTGAGGACTTCTTCCATCCCACTGCGTAAGCTGTGACTCATTTGAAAATAGCCTAATGCTTTACTGTTTTTGCTCACATAAACTCGCGTCTTATTCAGATTAGAATCAAGGTTTCCAAGACCAGCAAAATCTGATGACCCAATTAAATACTCGTGACTATTTACCTCTGCCTTAATACCTTTTCCAGATATCTCTTTAAAATTGCTTATTTCATTTACCTTTTCATTGATATACATCTCAGCAATACTTCTGCTTAAAGGGTGATTAGAGTGCAAGCATATTGAGGCAATTTCCTTTTCCTCAGCTTCGCTTATTGTACCTGTAAATTTTACCTGTTGACTACCTCCAGTGGTTAAGGTTCCAGTTTTATCGAATACAATTGTATCGGCTTTGCTTAAATTCTCAATCACAAAAGCGTTCCGAAGAAAGAAGCCGTTCTTGCCAAGAATTCTAAGAACATTGCCCTGAGTAAATGATGCTGCAAGCAGCAGGATGCAGGGACAAGCTACAATGAGAATTGTAGTTACTGAGTTTATTAGCCTTTCAGAATCTCCTTTATAAAGCCAGAAAGAAGCCGCAAGAATTGAAATAATAAACACAGAGATAGTGAAATACTTATTAATTCTGTTCTCAAGACTCGCTTGTTGCTCAAAGGCATCGTCTTTATTAAAAGCAGGTTTATTCCAGAGTGCTGTTAAATAACTTTGTTTGACAGGTTTAACTATCTCAAGTTCTATCCTCTTTCCTATTTGTCGGCCTCCGGCATAAATCAAATCTCCCAACTTTTTCTCAATAGGAATAGACTCTCCAGTTACGAAACTGTAATCGATTTTTGCTGATTCTGAAAGTAGAATTGAGTCGGCTGGAATAATTTCGGCATTTCTAATAATCATCCTCATCCCTCGCTTAAGCGAGGTAACAGGCAATCGATCTTCGCCTTCTTTTTTAACAACCGAAACAGCAACAGGGAAGTAGGATTTGTAATCTCTGTCGAATGAAAGGGTCTTGTAAGTTTTACTTTGAAATGCCCGGCCAATAAGCATGAAAAAGACGATCCCAGCCATAGAATCAAAATATCCGGGGCCGATTCCTGCAGCTAGTTCATAAACACTCCTGATGAAAGTCATTAGAATAGCTGCGGCAACAGGAAGGTCAATATTTAATTGCCTCACTCTTAATGCACCTAGAGCCGATTTAAAAAAATCAGATGCCGAATACACAAGTACAGGAATTGCTAAACCTAGATTGAGAAGACTAAATGTCAAGCGTAAACCTGGCTGTTCATCTACATCGCCAATTGAAAAATACTCTGGAAAACTTAACATCATGATGTTTCCAAAACAAAATCCGGCAACACCTATTTTATACCAAAGGCTTCTATCAATTTTTTTAGAATTCTCGTTTTCGAGGTCATTCAAACTAATATGAGGTTCATAACCAATCATACTAGAAATTTCGGCAATGCGAGACAGCTTTATCTCATCTGGTTTATATACAATGGTTACTTCTCGCTTAGGAAAATTAACTGATGAGCTTAGAATTCCTGAATCTATCTTTTGCAGGTGTTCAAGCAGCCAAATGCAAGAACTGCAATGTATACCCGGCACAAAAAAGGTGATATGATTTTGACTTGGGCTGCTAAAGTGAATAAGTCGGGAAGCTACTTTTTCATCGTCGAGATAACTAAATTTTCCTTGAAAAGCTTCTGCTTTGGGCGAGTTGCCTCCGCCTGGTTCTATGCTATAATAAGAGCATAATTTATTTTCTTCAAGAATTTCATAAACTAATTTGCAGCCTTCGCAACAAAAAGCTTTATCGTCTTTTACAGCTTTGTTCTCTTTGCAAACATCACCACAGTGATAGCAAATAAGTTCTTCCTTCAAAGCCGTTTGAGGAGAGTGGGTACTCATGGGTCGGGTATATTTTAATCATCATGCCCCGGGCCGGATGTTCCAGTTGCAGCTATTGAAGAAATCTTAAGCACCTCTGATTCAAGGTCAAGAATTCTCGGGAACAGAAACTTACGTTCGCGAAGAATTTGACTCATTGCAAGTTCCTCAAACTCTCTTAACTCTTCATAACAGAGCTTTAATAGTTCATTGGAAATTTCGGGTTGGGTATAATGATTTGATATTTTCTTAATGGAGTGAATCAGTGCAATTGCATGGTCATGTTCTGAACTAATTCGATTTATGCTACTTTGAATTAAACCCGTTCTAAGGAATCTAACTGGTTCTGCTTGTTGCTTTACTTCGATTAATTTCCTAACGAAAGGAAACAGGCTCTCTTCTTCTAATTTGATAATTCTTATAATTTGAGCATTTAACTGCTCTAGAAGGCATTTTAAATCCAGTAAAACTGCCTTATGACGTGGATTAGAAGAAATAGCCGATTTGAAATTTTGCAGCATGAGAATAAGCATAGACTTCGCATAAGCATGATGCCTTTGCTCAATAAAATCAAGCAAATCGGACTCTTCAATATAATGAAACCTTATGTTTCGATAGCTATGCATAAGTCTACTCCTAATCGCATACAAATTTGACTCTTGCGACTCTAATTAGAAATGACACTGCTCAGTTCGAAATATGATAAATATCAGGTTTCCCCTGCCGGGGGATTTAAACTCCACAATAATTAAGCTTGTCTTAAAAGCAAAAAGGCTCTGCTAATTGAATTTAGCAGAGCCTTTTAGAAGTGGTTGATGTTGATTAATTCTTTGTGAACTTTTGAGTGCTAATACCTTTTTCACTCACAACCTGAAGGATATAAATTCCGGCAGGATAATCTTGTACAGAAATTACTCCATTATTTGAAGCGTTATCTGTGTCAAGTAATCTTCCTGATGTATCAAAAATCCGGAAGCTCGTTTTAGCGTCAATTCCAGATAATCTGATGAAAGTACTGGCAGGATTAGGGCTAATTATGATACTGCTTTCTACTTGTTCTATTCCGGTTGAAGTATCAACCATCACATTTACTGGAACAAGCTCGCTGTAGCATATTTCTTCTGCAAGCTCAACTTGCCAATCGTAGTAGTAAAAGAAGTAACTATTACCGAAAGTAGAGCCTGTTATTTCAATTGCCCCATCTGCATTATATGGATAAGGGAACCCTGCATTGTTGAAGTCACGAACCAATCTTGGACTATTTGACCCAATTGAAGCTTGGTTTGTTGCTGCATCAGTTCTTAAGTAATAATTTGATCCAGGAGTCAATTCAAAATTCATTGTAACTACGGTAGTACCAACTCCTAAGTTAATTGAGACACTGTTCAACAAGACGTCGTTCTCGTCATATAATTCAATCATCCTTTCGCCTGGGGTGTCTGTTGTAACAGAAACACTTGCAAGCGTACAAGCTTCATTCACATCAAAGAAAACATCCGAATTCGTTGAGCCTTGTCCGAAAGAACTTCCTAGGGGAACTAATTCGCCAGCTACTTCTTGACCACCTCCAAATGTGGTTGACGATTGAACATAGTATGTGGCTTCGTCAGTGATTTCAGGTGTTTCAAATGAAGAACCTTCTCCAACCATCATGGTTCCTGATTCATCTTCAAACCAAACAAGGTTTGATCCGCTTGCTGTTAAAGTAGCGGTACCTGCAATTGGAATAATCACATCTTCTGCAACAGGAGATGAAGGAGCAATAACTTCAACTGAAACAACTTCTGAAGTAAATTCAGCACAAGACCCTTGAATGGTAAGTGTATATTCACCACTTTGATCAACCATAATAGACTGTTCAGTAGCCCCATTACTCCAAGTGTAAGCAGTTTCACCAGCAGGTCCTTGAAGTTCTATCATTCCTCCTTGACAAAAAGAAGTCTCCCCAACGATAGTTACAGCAGGTGTTTCATCTGGGCTTTGAGTAACTTTAATAGCACGTGATTGAGCTTCGCAGTTATTATCTGTGCTTATAACGTCAACATTATATTCACCTTCTACACTAACTTCTATCGTTTGGCTTGTTTCGCCAGTAGACCATAAATACTCGTAACCTTCAGGTGCAATAAGTGTAAGTGTTTGTCCTCCACAAAGCACAAATTCTCCTTGGGCAGTTACAATTGCTTCTGCAGAAACGCACTCATTTTCAATTACACTAAGGAACTGATCCGCCGAAGGCGAAACAATTGTTTGTCTAATGCCAGATGGCCAATTGATAACAACTGAATCAATTTCTGTTGAAGCTCCTAATCCGAAGTGAAGCATTGCAGAATTCACTGTGCCATAGCTTTCTCCAGCACGTACCTCACGTATCTGAACTCCCCAGTCACCATATAATAAGGCATGGGCCCCAATTGCACCAGAGTTACTTATTGTTCCTTCTAAGTCTAAGGTAAAAAAGTGATTGTCATTTTCAGTAGTGTTCATCCAAATCACATCATCTGTGTTTGTTGGAGTAGTGTAGATATTACCGTATCCAGCAAAAAGATCAATTCTCCCATCGTGATTCAAATCTCCAGTAGCGAATGTTAACATTCCTGAATTATTTAAAATATTCTCAACTAATGAGAAGGTTTTATCTCCATTGTTTCTGTAAACTCTGTGGCTTGAACCAGAAATAATTAAATCAAGATATCCGTCATTATCTAAATCCTCCATCATTGACTCTATTGGAGTCATGTTTGTGATATCAAAACCGGTAGATTCAGTTATATCAGTATAAACATTGTTGCCATCGTTTTCAAGAATTTGGCTTTGAAAATCGTGGTTAGTAAGCAGTAAGTCAAAATCACCATCATTATCTATATCACCAAAGCTAGCAGTCCATGATTGCCAACCAACATTTATGTTATAAGCCTCTGCATTTTCAGTATAGGTTCCGTCTCCGTTGTTTTCAAACATCACATTGATTCTTCTGCCATCTGTTGGTGAATTAACACCCTGACGACATTTAGCAATGTAAAGGTCTAAATCTCCATCTAAATCGAAATCAGTCCAAACACTCCCGTAATTTCCCGAATCATCAGTATCCGTAACGTCAAAATCCATGATGCCGATTCCCAAAGTCAAATTTCCAGCTCCATCATTCATGTAAATGCTGCTTTCGCCATTATCATCACAAGTAAATAGATCAATCCACCCATCATTATTTGCATCAATAACAGTGATATTTTGAAGAAAGAAATTTGATTGAGGCAAATAATTAAATCACCCGGCGTACCATCGTTATTCATCATGAGTATTTTTGCAGGCCGTTCCAGCCACCCACAACATCTACATAGCCATTTTTGTCAAAATCGCCGGCAGCCATTGCCCAAGCAGAGCCATTGGCCATTTGTCCTAGTTCAATATTTTCAAAAACGCCTCCTACTTTTTGCAAAGAAACCCAAGCTGTGCGACCTTGATCTAATCTCAAGATATCATCAAGCCCATCTCCGTTCCAGTCAATAATTGTCATCGAACAACCACTATTGTTCTGAGCTCCAAGCTTAGAAGTAGCGTCTTCAAAAGAAAACTGCGCAAGCGCTGGTAAAGCAAAAAGCGAAAGAAAAAAAGCTCCTGCTAAGTGTTTTGTAAAAGTTATCATATTAAATATTTGAATTGTGATGGTTTGTGATATTAGTAACAAAGATGATAATTTAATTGAATAAATGCCCTAAGGATTATTGATTATCAACTTAATGATGCTACTAGATTCTTTAGAATGAACAACGATGAAGTATACTCCTGAAGAAAGACTAGATTTTATCTTTACCTTCCTGCTATTGATAAAGTTGAGATTCGCCTTTATTTCTTTGCCATCAATTGAGTATACCTTCAATTGATCTATTGGTAAATCTGAACTAATAAAAACGTTATCTCCAGATATTGCAGGGTTAGGGTAAAGATTTAAAGTAAAAGCTGGTTTGTTTATTGACAATGGACTGATAAGCTCTGTTAAACTATCAGCGGCAACTACAACTGGTGAATTATCAGAATTATCATACAAATTAAGGAATGTGTTTATTTCTGGTGCATCAAAAGCTCTCATTTCATTAAGCCATGATGGCGGAACAGCTTGATAATTAACCCTTACAAACGCTTTGAACTGTCCAGAATAACCATTTAATGCGACTTTATAATGTAGTATATCTTTTCCACTTCCTTCAACTCCTCCAAGCTTGTTAAAGTCAGGGTCTGTTTCAGCATTCCCAACAATTTTTACAGTATCATATGTTGAATGCAGTGTGGTAAAACCAACTGGAGGAAAACGATTATCCTTTAAGTGAGTTGCTGATCTCTCAAGCACTGTGGTTATATCTCCATTAACATCACCCATCACCATTTCATAAATCTGCACTTGATTTTCACTGTTAATGACATCATAATGAGGTTCAACCCCACCATTATAATTTACAATCTCACCATCACTTCCAAATGTTCCTGATTTGAACAATGTATCTCCGTTAAAATCAGTTAAGACAAATTCTACAACAGCTCTTCGGGCAGGGTAACCACTTGGGAATTTATGTCCTGCCTTATTGGTAAGTAAAACTTCAAAAGAAACAGAGTCATCTTCAAATGTAGGTGCAGATAATTCAACATCGAGGGTTTGGAACCTCAACATTCTCGTTATTGCAGCTAAAGATGAATCAAAGTTGGCATCCGAAACTTCAATACCTAAAAGTTCTTTATTCTCCTTAATAAGGTTTACCATGTAACTATTAGAACCTGCAAAACTGTGAAGGTTAAACGGAGATCTTCCCTGCAAAGCTGTATAACCAACGGCGATCTTTACCGGGTCTTCTATCTTAGGCATGTGACATGACTGGCAAGGAGTCTCCTGAAGTGGATATGCAGAATTTAACCATTCATGATAAGTAGCCTGTTCAACAAAAGTCCCTCCCGTTTCATTACCTTCTAAATCAACAGTATTTGAGATGAGTGTGTGACAAGGTGAGCAAAAACGGCCTTCACTTACATGCGGGCTGTAAGCTGGAGTGAAATTGACATAAAGTTGCATTGGCCCCACAAATGGCCCAAAAAATGGCCCATAAGCGACTCTTGTTGTATCAAACGGAATGTCACCTGTAAACCGGCTTCCCAAACCATCAAATCCAATTGAGTGGCAACCAAGGCAACCTACACCAGAGAGTCCTAATGAGTCTTGTTCTAAATCTTCAAGTGTGTAATGCCCCTCATTTCTGTAGAAAGCTGTAAAATGCCCCATTGGAGCATGGCATGAAGTACAAAGATTTTGAAGCTCTTCTGAATGACCTGGATTTGTTAAAGCCTCATGTCTAACTTTCGCTCTCCACAAAGGATCCACTCCAGCAAGACCCATCATTGAAGCTTCCCAGTCGTCAAATAAATTCACATCTTCGCCAGCAAGATTCACATTAGCAAGACCCATAGGGTCTAAGCCATGGCATCCTTTGCACCTCAAAGAAGTTAAAAACAAAGCATTGGGATCAACTTCCCTGCTGTGAAGCTCCATCAAAGCTTTAATATGAGGCGAGTAATTGGAGTCCTCCTCTGATTTGTTATTCCCTTTAATTCCTGCAGCCAACCCCACGAATCCAAGCAGCAGCGCCAATATTAATAACTTCCTAGTCAAAATGTATTCAAATAAATGTAATCAAATCAAGAAAGTAAAGTTACAGAAATATCTAATTCCAACATGATTAGTCGTATACATTCGCAACCTTCAAAAGCTCTTGCGTGTTTAAGATAGAAATGCGTTTCCCATTCAACGCAATCACATTATCATGCTTAAATTCACTCAGTAATCTAATTGCTGTTTCTGTTGCTGTTCCAACAATATTTGCTATGTCTTCACGACTCATACTTACACTTATTGTGATGCCATCATCTTCAAAACCGTAAGTATTCTTAAGATAGAGAAGCGCTTCAGCTACTCTTTCTCTTACAGGTTTTTGAGCTAAATCAATCATACGGTGCTCAGCGTTTTTCAAGTCTTTAGAAAGTAATTTCATCAATTGCATCGACAATATCCCATTACCATCAACCAATGTTAAAAAAGCTTTCTGAGGGATGAAACAAATTTTACTGTCTTCAAGAGCCTCTGCTCCTGAAGCATATTTATCACCACTTAACAGAGCTCTGTAACCTAGAATGTCTCCTCCTTTTGCCAGCCTTACAATTTGTTCCTTTCCTTCATCTCCAATCCTAAAAATCTTAATCTTTCCTTCCTTTACGCAAAACAATCCATGAGGATATGCGCCTGCATTAAAAACTATTTGCCCCTTCTTATAAACGGCACATCCCTTTTCTTCATTAAGATAATCAAGCTCTTCCTTATGCAAATCGCAAAAAACCGATTTGCCTCTAGACTCACAATCAGCGCAATCTGTTCTGTTAACTCTTGGATTCATCTTCAAGATTTATATACTACGAAAGTAAATGGATTATTCATACGAATCAATAACTATTTAGGGTTAAAAAATTGGCTCTCTATGAGGAATTTCAAAACCTTATCTAATGAAATATTGTGAAAAACTATTATTAATAAAACTCCAAACATGCTGTAAATTATTTTCCCAAAGCGGACAAGTAGACTTACCTTCGCATCCTGAAGATTATTAAATAAACTTATGCTGAGATCACACTCCTGTGGAGCTTTACGAATATCTGATACCACAAAAGATGTTACTTTATGCGGCTGGGTTAGCCGTTCTCGAGATTTAGGAGGAATGACCTTTATCGACTTAAGAGACAGATTCGGAATAACGCAACTTGTTTTTAACATGGATGACAAGCCGGATTTGTGCGAGCAAGCAAGAAAGTTAGGAAGGGAATTCGTAATTCAGGTGAAAGGCAAAGTTCTTGAGCGAAGCAATAAGAATAAAAACATCCCAACTGGCGAAGTTGAAGTGCTTGTTGGAGAGATGAAAATCCTCAATGCTTCCAAAACACCGCCTTTTACAATTGAAGATGATACTGATGGTGGCGATGAACTTCGAATGAAATACAGGTATCTTGATTTACGTCGAGACCCTGTTAGGAAAAATCTGGAACTACGCCATCGTTTGGCAAAAGCAATCAGAAACTATCTTGACCAAGAAGATTTTCTTGAAGTCGAAACTCCTGTGCTTATTAAATCAACTCCAGAAGGAGCAAGAGATTTTGTAGTTCCATCAAGAATGAACCAAGGTGAATTTTATGCTTTGCCTCAAAGTCCACAGACTTTCAAGCAAATCCTTATGGTTGCAGGATTCGACCGTTATTATCAGATTGTAAAATGCTTTCGTGATGAAGACCTTCGTGCCGACAGGCAACCTGAATTTACTCAAATAGATTGTGAATTGTCATTTGTTGAACAAGAAGATATCTTAAACATTTTCGAAGGTCTTGTTCGTTCTTTATTTTCTGAGGTTAAAGGGATAAAGTTTGATGCAGTGCCAAGGATGACTTATGCAGATGCCATGAAATACTACGGAAACGACAAGCCTGATATTCGTTTCGAAATGAAAATTCAAGACTTTACAGAAGCTACCAGAAACTCGGGCTTTGTTGTTTTCGACAACGCATCTATGGTTGGAGGTGTTGTTGCTCATGGTTGCGCTTCATACACTAGAAAGCAAGTTGATGAACTTACAGAATGGGTTAAAAGACCACAAATAGGTGCAGGTGGACTTATTTATATTCGTTTGAATGAAGATGGAAGTATCAAATCTTCGATTGATAAATTCTTCTCAGAAGAGCAATTGAGATCCTTTGCTGAACAAGCCAATGCAAAAACCGGAGATTTGATTCTGATTCTTGCAGGTGATGAGCCTAAGACAAGAAAAGCTTTAAGTGAACTTCGTCTTGAAATGGGAAATCGTCTAAATCTAAGACCAAGAGATACTTATGCTCCTTTATGGGTGGTAGATTTTCCACTCTTAGAGTGGGATGAAGAATCAGCTCGCTTTCATGCAATGCACCATCCATTCACCTCACCGAAGCCTGAAGATTTGTCTATTCTTGAAAGTAATCCAGGACAAGTTAGAGCTAATGCATACGATTTAGTTATCAATGGCGTTGAGATTGGTGGAGGGTCTATTCGAATTCATGACAGAAGTCTGCAGCAAAAAATGTTTAGCCTTCTTGGTTTTAGTGATGAAGAAGCTCAAAAGCAATTTGGCTTTCTGATGAATGCTTTCGAATTCGGGGCACCACCTCACGGTGGGATAGCTTTAGGCTTTGATCGTCTTTGCGCTATATTTGGTGGAGTTGATTCAATCAGAGACTTTATAGCTTTTCCAAAGAATAATTCGGGAAGAGATATGATGATTGACTCTCCTTCAACTATTGACGATGCTCAGCTTAAAGAACTTGGATTAAGCTTAAAATAAGATGAAATTCACCAGCCTTCTCATTTGCTTCTTGATTATAATGCATTTGAACTCATCTGCACAAAAGAGGCATAGTGAAGCTTACGAAACCGGAATTGTTTTGCTTGATTTACATTCAAGTTTAGGGCTTTATAAAGACAGAAGCTTTGTAACACAGCGAATTCCAGTATTCATTGGCGGAGATTATGGGGCCGATAAAAACTTTTCAATTGGCGCCTTCGGCGGATGGAGCCAGCGCACATTTAAAGATGCGGGCTTTCCTTCTTATGATGTTAACTACTATTATTATGGTGGGAGAATCTCTGCTCACCTCACAGAAGTTTTAGCTCAAAAAACCATCCTGAAATTCAACCCCAGAACTGTTGATATATACGGAACAGTTTGGTTTGGCAGACAAGTCGCACGACAAATAACCTTTTCAGGCTCAAACTTCATCGATTCAGGAGGAGTTACAATTTTTGGTGCTTATGCTGGGGTGAGGATGTATACAATGTATAGAGTTGGCATTTTGGTCGAGTTCGGCGCTGGCCCTTTTGGCATTTTCAATGTTGGGATTTGCGCTAAAATTTAATTCTGTTTCGAGAATACCTTTTTGTAAACTGGCTTTCTGTAAAGGAATACCAAGAGCAGACCGGGCATAACAAATGGTATCAGAATCCAAGGTTTGATTCTAAATCTAATATCATCAATGATAATCACGTCTTGATTATTTTGTTCTATGATATGATGATGCTCCCAAAATGATAAAAAGAAAGGCAATTTGGTTCCCGAATCAACAAAATAGGTCTTTTGAGAATCCTCTCCGTGATCAATTATTCTGCTATTCCATTGCTGTTTGAAGAATAAAAAATTCAGTTCCAGATTTACATCATCTCCAGTTTTACAACCATCAAATTTCTGTAAAACAAATGGAGGAAAAGGTGGAGCCAAACGTTCGAACAACTCTCTTGTAAAGCCGTTCATAACAACTTTGTGATTGGTATTCCGAACTTTAGTTTTTAGAATAATGTTCATCTTAGGCTTCAATAAGAGCCTGCCTAACATCTTCCATCAACCACATTGGAGTGGAAGTAGCTCCACAAATACCAATTTTATCCCCTGGCTGAAACCAGGATAAATCTAATTCCTCTTTTTTGGAAATAAAGAAGGTATTGGGATTTTGTTCCTTGCAAACATTGTAAAGCACCTTGCCGTTAGAGGACTTGGTTCCGCTCACAAAAAGGATTTTATCATATGATCTTGCGAATTCCCGAAGCTCTGTATCACGATCGCTAACCTGACTGCAAATGGTATCGTGCGCATTCACCTTTACACCTCTTTCCTCTAAAGCTTTGCGTGTTTCATGAAACTTAGCTTTGCTCTTAGTAGTTTGGGTGTAGAGAGTTATTTCTTGTGGAATGTCAGCACCATCTAATTCTGAAATATCAGAAAAAACATGTCCTTCATTCTTTATTTGCCCCATCAACCCAGTTACTTCTGCATGACCTTGCTTACCCATTAAAAAAATGGTCTCCTTCTTATCATGAGAATTCCTGATTCGATTCTGCAGTTTTAGCACAACTGGGCAAGTTGCATCAATAAGGGTAATATTATTTTGTATGGCAATTTGATAAGTAGAAGGTGGTTCTCCATGAGCCCTTATGAGAACATTTTCTCCCCTGAGTTGAGCGAACTCTTCATGATTGATTATCCGAAGGCCCTTGTTCTTGAGGCGATTCACTTCTTCATCGTTGTGGACAATATCTCCAAGACAATATAAATAACCCTTATCATTAAGAACATCTTCTGCCATTTCGATGGCATAGACAACCCCAAAACAGAAGCCTGAATTATCGTCTATGGTAACAGAGAGGTTCATTTTAATATAAGATTGAAATTATGATATTGATAAACCTTAACAAATCAACTTTGTTTAAGAAGATTTAAAGAATGTCTGACATAAGAGCTCAAAATGAGAGAATATTTTCTAGAATTGGGAATACGAATTCGCTCTTCAAGAACTCTTGACGGGGGAAGTGAAATTATTTTCTTAAACAGGGCGTAGTAATAAACGTAAGCAACATAAACTCCAAACCTTGCGCCTTTGGGTAATTGTTTGATTCCTTGAAATCCATCAGCAAAGTCTTTGGAAATATCTTTTTCTATTGCTTTTTTATTAGCCTCATCAAATTCCTTAAGGTTTAGATGAGGAAAGTAAACTCTACCCAGTTCATAATAATCGTTGTGAAGATCACGAAGGAAATTAATTTTCTGAAAGGCAGAACCTAGCCGCATAGCGGGTTCTTTAAGATGCTGATACATCGCATTATTACCTTCACAAAACACTCGCAAACACATAAGTCCAACAACTTCTGCAGAACCTAGAATATATTTTTCATATAATGTTTGATCATAAGTCACATCAAGCAAATCCATCTCCATACTTTCGAGAAAGGTTTCTATCAACTCTCGATCAATTGAGTAAGAATTAACTACCTGCTGAAATGAATGCAGAATTGGATTTAGTGAAATACCACGATCAATAGCTTTGTAAGTATCCGCTTTGAATTCTTTGAGTAATTCTGGTGCATCTTCTCTCTTAAAAGAATCAACTATTTCATCAGCAAATCTGACAAACCCATAGATTGCATAAATAGGATCATGAAACCGCTTGTTAAGTGACTTTATACCTAAGGTAAAGGATGTGCTGTAACGATGCGTAGTTGTTTTGCTGCATCTCAATGCAACAGAATCATAAAGATTCATTTTATCATTCATTTATATTTGAAAGATAATAAATCAAACTGAACAATAAAATATTAATTCCTATAACCTTTAAGCATAGTCATAAGCTGACGGCGAGCCAAGAAAATTCTGCTTTTCACTGTTCCAATTGGAAGATCTAGATAATCAGCAATTTCCTTGTACTTATATCCATCAAAATACATGGTAAAAGGTATTTTATATTCATCCTGAAGCAAATTAATCTTCTTAAGAATTTCCCTTTCTGAGTACTTTGATTCCGGAGCGAAACTTTGAGCTTGTTGTGGAATATTGAGAAAATACAAATCCTTAGTATTATCTACAATCGTGTTTGTTTTTACAGCACGACGATAGTTATTAATAAAGATGTTCTTCATTATGGTATACAACCAAGCCTTAAGATTTGTCTTTTCAACAAATCTATGTCTGTTACTAATTGCCTTCAACAATGTTTCCTGAAGCAAATCTTTTGCTTCTTCGTCGTTAGACGTAAGGTTTAGGGCAAAATATTTTAATGGCTTACTTAGACTTATTACTTCTGAATTAAACTCGATTGCTGACATGACGTTTGTATTTTTGTTTAACAACAGAACAAATGTATTAAACAATTTCTGTTTAACCAAATCGAAATCGCATTAAACAGAAATATATGTACAAACATTTATCTAGATTGGAAACATTTAAACATAATACACTCATTATGTGAGCATTAAAACATTTCTAAGTTTGCTAATTTTTGTTAATTCTATTTTCAAACAGATTAGACGCTATTTGACATCCTTGGCTTGCAGTAAGCTCCCCTATGCTTTTGTTTAAACAAATAGGAAAGGAGCGAAACAAAATAGGCCTGAACAACATAGTTGTTCAGGCCTATAATAACATATTATATCTTCTAAGCTAAATACTTTTCAGATGAACTGTATTTAGGTCCAGCTATTTTAATCAAATCATAAACACCGCTTAAAAATTTCACGTTGGGCCATTCAGGCTCCCAACCCATAACTTGACTTCCTGCTGCCAGAATCTTGGTATCCTTTACTTCGTCAGTTAACCTTTTCATGTAAGCTTTTATTCCGTCCTGAGAATATGCAGCAGTAAAAAATGTTAGGATATATGAAGGTTTGTATTCTTTGCAATAATTGATTATATCCTCAACTGGCACTGTCTGTCCGAAATACATTACTTTCTTCCCTCTAACCTTGAGCAAATACTTGCTAAAGAGCAGCCCAATTTCATGTAACTCTCCTTCAGGTAAAAATAGGAGCCATTGTTCAGCGTCCGGAGCCGCAGTTCCAGAGTAGCCATCAATTGCTACAAGAGCCTTCTTACGAATAAGATTGCTTATAAAATGCTCTTGAATTATGTTGGCTTCACCTGTTCTCCACATTATTCCAACTTTTTGAAGAAATGGAATGATTACATTCAACATTGTTTCCTCAAAACCGTACTTTAAATTGCTAGTGTTTATTACCTTCTCAAATTTCGAATCATCAAGATCCAACATGGCAATCACTAGATTGTCAGTTTGAGTTGCAAAAAAAGCATCAACATTTATAGGGTTAGCTACCAGCTCTTGAATTCGCTTTGTAATTTCTTGCTTCTCAAGCTTAACAACGTGCGAAATTTTATTTCCAGCCTTTACAAGTGAAGCTATATTAAGTATATGCTTTAACTCTTCGTCATTGTATAAACGAATGTTTGAGTCAGTTCTATCTGGACTTACCAGATTATAGCGTTGTTCCCATATTCTTATGGTATGGGCTTTAATCCCAGAAAGTCGCTCTAAATCTTTGATTGAATACTTTGAAGTCATGGACTGCATTTCAAATACACTTTGCTTTCAGCACTTTTATCTTATAAAAAAGACTATGCGATAATTACCTGTAAACGTAGCTGATGTATTCTTTGTTTAAAGATTTGTTAAAAATATGAAACTTATTTTGTTCTTAATTAAGGAGTTTGCAGAGTGTCTTTGAAAACATCTAAATACCTTGAAACATATTTCCCTAAAATATCAAATTCTATATTAACACTGCTTCCAGGAGATAAGGTATGAAGGTTTGTGTTTTCCCATGTATAGGGAATAATTGCGACTTCAAATCCAGATAGCCTGCTATTTACAACAGTTAAACTAATCCCGTTCACACAAACAGACCCTTTCTCCACTGTCACAAAACCAGGAGATGGCAGATATTCAAAACGTAATCGCCATGAGCCCTTTTCGTCTATTATTTCCTTTATTTCTGCTATACAGTCAACATGGCCTTGAACAATATGGCCATCTAAACGACCATTATAAGAAAGGCTTCTCTCAAGGTTTACCAAACTTCCTTCCTGAAGCAAGCCTAAATTTGTTTTGTCGAGTGTTTCTTTTATTGCAGTTACTCTGTAGCTATTATCCAAAACCTCTTCAACGGTAAGGCATACACCATTATGCGATAGACTTTGATCTACTTTTAGTTCCTTGGCCAAAGTTGATTTTACATAGAAACTCAAATTATCATCATGAGTAATTATCTTATCTACTCTCCCCAAACTTTCAATAATTCCTGTAAACATGTTAGTTTCCTTTATTCTGAGAAACACTAAATAATTGAATCGTTCCTGTTAATTTTCGTGGAATAATTCCCTCAAGCCTAATCTCATTTACTATACATATATAATAGTAAACCCCATCAGGCAAAGTTTCTCCATTAAATTTCCCATTCCAAAAAATGTCCTTGTCTTTGGTTTTGAATAATTCAAGACCCCAACGATTAAACACTTTAAAATCAACCGATTCAATAAATGCATAAGGAAACGGTCCATAAAAATCATTTATTCCATCTCCATTAGGAGAAAAGGTATTTGGCAATTCATAGACAGGACAGTTATCCGCACAAAGTTTAATTGAATTACTTTCATTCATGAAAGAATCAATGGCTGATATCAAGTAACATCCAGCAAGCGATTCTCCAGGTTCATGAACAAGGCTTGAAGGGTCGTTAACTAAGGGCTCAGATAAAAGCAGTGTATCTGTTTTCCCTGCTGCGATAAATCTAATTTTAAATGATACAACATCCTCGTAACAATCAGAATTATCTACAATCCAAGAAATCAGGCTGTTCAATGAATCGCAAGAGACAGAAATTTCTGCCATTGGCGCGCAAGGCGCTTCAAGATCTTGAGCACTATTACAAACTTCTTGTGACCAATTTTCAATAGGATTCACATATCCTGAAGCAGAATAAGCACCAATAGACTTAATTCTATAACAATACTCAACTCCATTTGCTAAGCCAGTGTCTGAAAACGCGTTAGTTTCAGTGACTCCAATTGAGTCAAAGTCTGATATCCCTGGCGAACGCCGATAAATAACATATAAATTATTATTCCATGGAACCTGTTCATTCCAATTCAGAGAAATCTCATTGTCTGAAGATAAGGCACTTAGAAAAATTGATTCCGCTTCTGCACTAGAGCCAACAAGTGTTTCACCTCCTAAATCACCAGCAAACAAGGAGATGCGATAAGTCTTTTTAGAATTACGTGTATCTAAAGCTCCACTTGTGTCTATGTACGTAGTATCATTTAAGCCCTCGTTTAAAGCAATTTCCTCAAAAACACCACTGTCTTCATTTTTACGCTCTATACTGTAAAAATATGGTCCCGGATAAAAATTTGTATCCAAATCGTCTGGCCTCGACCAAGCTACAAACACCGATCCTGTTTGAACATCTGTTTCCCTGATGCTAACATTCGTAAGTGCAGGAAGTGTTTCGGGTAATTGAACGCAGATTTCTTCGCTTGTATAGCTCTCGGCGCCGTCGGCAAAAACAGCTATGACTCTGTAACAATAGGAATTGCCAGGCAATAGCCCTTGAGTTAAATCTAAATATGAATTTGTTGCATAGCCATTAATATTTGCCAATAATTCATAACCTGTAAAGGCTGGCACGCCTGTTTCGCAAGGTCCCGGATCAAAAGGAAAGTTTCCAGCTCTTCGATATAAAGCGTAACCTGAGGCTTGATTGCAAGGGCTTAAATCCCAACTCAGTTGAACCCCTTGAGCAACAATCTCGGCAATTAGATTCTCCGGTTCGGGAGCCACAACTTCAATACGCATGCTTTTGTAAGTGGCAAGATTGGGATTGCCATTATCTATCGCTTTAAAGCTAAAGACATAAGGCTGTTTTCTAACATGACTGCAATTTGTAGCCCATGAAAATTGCTGAGATACAAAGCCTGTCGAAGATGTTGCAGTTACAAACTCCGCTTGCCCCGGCATTGGAAATAAGAAAGGCCCTCCAGTAGCACTTAATGTTAAACTTTGAGGAGGTGTGTTGTCAGGATTTGTTGCAGTAACAGTCAAACTTAGTTCAGTACCCGCATCTACGCATATGTCAGGAAGTTCTGATATCTCTGGAGGAATATTCGTACATGGAACAACATTGATTTGCATATCACGAGTAACGCTTCCAATAAGAATCCCTCTTCTCCACTCTTCAATGATAAATGCGACATTATACTCTCCTAATCCACTTGGAAGTGGGCTATCCCAAACTAAGTCGCCTGTAATTGCATCAATACTAAAGAAGGAGCTAGCTTGTGGTTGACCAAAACCAGGGATGATTAGTCCATTTTCTCCGCGGCATTCAAGGAGTCGATATGATATACTATCTCCATCGGGATCAAAAGCGCCGGCATTATGAATAAAGATTTGGCCTGGACAAGCTTCATCAATAGGAGGATTGAGTAGCTGCACAGAGTTGTTTATTCCAAGAAAAGGATTGATAACCAACTGCGTAGAAACATAGAAGGGAATATTCACAGAATTGGGAATATTAACTACACCTGCATTTCTGTTAGGGTCTTCAAAGCTTAAAGTGTAAACAGATGGACCAGGAAAAGTGTGAACCCCAACATAGACGTTTCTCTTTATGGTGCCAGAAACGATGACACCTTGCCCACTGCCATTGATACGTGGAATTGTATCTAAAGAACCATCACCCCAAGAAATGCCAAGTTCAGGCCTATCGGCCGGACTATCTGACTTTGTATAGGTAATGATTGTGGCTTCATATTGAAATCCACCTAAATGCCTGTATGTAATCTCCCCTGCTCTATTATGCGTTGCCATCGACCACATTGGAAGTAGCATCGTTAAAAAAAGCAGTAGTATTTTGAAATTAGGCATAAAATCTCAGGAAAGATAATTAATCCAACGGTCTGCCCTGAGTTTTGTTGAGAGCTTTTTTTGCTTGAGCAAACAATTTGCTGCTAGGAATTAATTGGCGTATTCAGAAATAAACCTCAATCTAACCAGCCTAAGCACAGTTTCATCAATCTCATCATCCCCTAACTCTTCAAGAGCTACAGTCATAGAATCAGTCTCTGCCTGCTTGAAATAGTCGATAATCTCTTCCTGAATCTCATCATCAATGGTATCATTAAGATAATAACGAATATCCAGTTTAGTTCCAGAGTAAACAATTGCTTCCATTTCCTCAATCAAAGCACCGATGGTGAGACCTTTAGCTCCAGCAATATCATCAAGAGCAAGCTTACGATCAACACTTTGAATAATATGTACTTTCTGAGTCGATTTATTTACAACAGACTTCACAACCATATTTACTGGGCGATCTATTTCATTTTCCTCAACATAAGAAGCAATCATTGCAACAACCTCTTTCCCATATTTCTCAGCCTTCCCGCTTCCAACGCCAGCAATTTGCTTTAGCTCGTCCAATGTAATTGGATACTGAATAGTCATATCAATTAGCGACTGTTCCTGAAAAATTACATAAGGAGGCATATTATGCTTCTTAGCAATCTTTTTAGTTAAGTCTTTGAGCATTCCAAAGAGCAGTTCATCTGCAGAAGCTCCACCCTGTCCACCTGCAGTGATTATTTCATCATCTCCTTCAGCATCACTGTAATCATGATCTTCAGCAATCATTATTTCAAATGGTGACTTCAGGTAGTTTTTTCCAGCTTCAGTCATATGAAGCGTGCCGTAATTCTCAATCTCCTTATCAAGAAGACCATTTACAACAGCCTGACGAATTACACTGCTCCAGTGAAGCGCACTTTTTTCATCACCTATACCAAAATATTTAGATTGGTCGTGCTTATATGACTTAACAGCAGAGTTCTCAACACCGGTAATAACATTCACAATGTGTTTGTCTTTGAACTTGCCTTTTAGATTGTCAACAATTTCAAGAATCTGGCAAATATCTTCAGAGGCATCAAACTTCTTTCGAGGATTTTTGCAGTTATCGCACATGTTTGAACATCCGCTATCATCGTATTCCTCTCCAAAATAGTGAAGTAGATATTTTCTTCTACACATAGAAGTTTCTGCATATCCAACAGTTTCTGAAAGAAGCTGTTGACCAATTTCTTGTTCAGCAACATGCTTGTTTTTCAAAAACTTTTCAAGCTTTTGGATGTCATCATAAGAATAAAACGACAAGCAAATACCTTCTCCCCCGTCGCGACCTGCACGACCAGTTTCCTGATAATAACCTTCAAGACTCTTAGGCATCTCATGGTGAATCACAAACCTAACATCGGGCTTGTCGATACCCATGCCGAAAGCAATAGTTGCAACAATTACGTCTGCGTCTTCCATAAGGAATTTATCCTGATGAGAAGCTCTTGTTGAGGCATCTAAACCAGCGTGGTAAGGCAATGCCTTAATTCCGTTAACATTTAAAGTTTCAGCTAGTTCTTCAACCTTCTTTCTGCTGAGGCAGTAAATAATACCTGATTTACCTTGATGCTGCTTAATGAAACGGATAATTTCTTTAACAACATCCTTCTTTGGCCTAACTTCATAATAAAGATTCCCTCGGTTAAATGAACTTTTGAATAAAGTTGCATTGTTAACCATATTGAGGTTCTTCATTATGTCTTGCTGAACCTTTGGAGTGGCTGTAGCAGTTAAAGCCATAATTGGAACTGTTCCAATTGCCTCAATGATACTTCTTAATCTTCTGTATTCAGGACGAAAGTCATGGCCCCATTCTGATATACAATGAGCTTCATCGATAGCAAAAAAGCTAATGTTAATCTCTCTGAGAAACTGAACATTTTCTTCTTTAGTAAGAGATTCAGGTGCAACATATAAAAGCTTTGTGACACCATTAGTAACGTCTTCTTTTACACGCGTAATCTCCGCTTTATTAAGTGATGAATTAAGAAAGTGAGCAATTCCGTATTCTCCTCCATAATTTCTGATTGAATCAACCTGATTTTTCATCAGGGCTATCAAAGGAGAAACAATTATTGCAGTACCCTCTGAAATCAATGCCGGAAGCTGATAACACATCGACTTACCTCCACCAGTGGGCATTATAACGAATGTATCATTTCCATCAAGAATATTCTTTATGATTGCTTCCTGCTCTCCTTTAAAAGAGGAAAATCCAAAAACTTTTTGAAGTTGACCTGCTAGGTCGATTGACATATCAACAGCTTCTAACATGCTGACAAACTATAAATATTTAACAAAAACACCATTTTCGAGCATCAATAACAACAATAACAATATTTTGTTGCTGAATTAAGAATTATTGAGTACAATTATTTCTAATTCTGTATTGCTATCCTTAAAGATACATTTATTAATCGCTTTACAAAGAAAATTATTGCAAGAAAATTATTTTGTCTATCTATCTGATAATCTACACTTTAAAAACAAAGCCTGTAAATATTCAAACAGATGAGCTTAGTATTTGAAAAGTTAAAACTCAATTTTTTTCTTGTGCTGCCTAGAAAGAGCTTTGCCATTATTTGAAAACCAGAATGATATTCTGAAAATCCCGATTTCGGACATTCATTTCAAAATTATATTTGGCAACCAATATGCTGTTTTCTCCTAATCTCATTAATACTTGTCAGTTTGGTTGGGAATGTAGAAGTTTGACAAAAATTAAATTATGCAGTTCTCAGAAACATTTGCAGCTTCACTAGATGCCAATGATAAATTATCGGCATTTAGAAGCAGGTTCTTTATCCCTGAAATAAAAGGCAAAGAGGCGGTTTACCTTTGTGGAAATTCTCTTGGGCTCCAGCCAAAAACAGTGGAAGCAAATATCAAAGCAGAATTGCATGATTGGGCGAAACTTGGAGTTGAAGGACATGTCCATGCAAAAAACCCTTGGTTAAGTTACCACGAACAATTCGCTGGACCTCTTGCCAGAATTACAGGGGCTAAAGAGAGCGAAGTTGTTGCTATGAATGCATTAACAGTGAATCTTCACCTGTTAATGATTTCTTTTTACAGGCCTTGTCAGAGCAGATACCGTATTATTTGTGAGGAAAAAGCCTTCCCTTCTGATAGTTATGCATTGCAAAGCCAGGCAAAACTAAATGGATATGAACCATTCGATGCCATTAGAGAAATTCACCCTAGACCAGGTCAGGCTCATATCGACGAACAAGATGTTATTGATGCCATTCTCGAAGAAGGAGACATGCTTGCTATGGTAATGATTGGGGGAGTAAATTATTATACAGGCCAAGTGTTCGATATGAAGCGCATCACCGAAGAAGCTCATAAAGTAGGTGCAATTGCGGGTTTTGATCTTGCTCATGCCATTGGAAACATTGAACTTAAGCTGCATGATTGGGATGTTGACTTTGCCGCTTGGTGTACATACAAATATTTAAATTCTGGACCAGGAGGCGTTTCCGGTGTATTCATTAATGAAAAACATGCATCTAACCCTAAAACATTCCGCTTGGCTGGTTGGTGGGGTCATGACAAAGCCAGTCGCTTCAAAATGGAGCCCGATTTTATCCCTATCCCGACAGCTGAAAGCTGGCAAATGAGCAATGCTCCTGTACTTTCAATGGCAGCACACAAAGCTTCACTTGATATTTTTGATGAAGCAGGCATGGAAAACCTTATCAGTAAAAGCAAAGAATTAACAGCATATTTAAGTTCATTACTCCAAGAAGTTCAACAATTACCATCTCATAAAGGTTTGTTTACTGTAATAACTCCAGATAAGAGAGGATGTCAGCTTTCATTGCTATTTCACAAACAAGGCAAAGATGTATTTAACTTCCTTTCAGAAAATGGTGTTATTGCAGATTGGAGAGAGCCGGATGTTATTAGAATTGCTCCAGCTCCTCTCTATAATTCTTATACCGATGTGTATCGATTTGCCAATATTATCAAACAGTTTAGCCCCAAATAAAATTCCATGAATACTAAAAAGCATATTATAATCATTGGAGCAGGATTAGTAGGTGCTCTTCAGTCCATTTATTTAAGAAGAAGAGGATATGAGGTTAGCATCTATGAAAGACGACCTGATATGCGAAAGGCGAGTATTTCGGCCGGCAGGTCAATTAATCTTGCTTTATCTGACAGAGGTTTAAAAGCTCTTGAAGGGGTTGGCATTGCTGATGCAATTAGAGAAATTGGCATCCCTATGCATGGCAGAGTTATGCATGATGTTGAAGGTAATCTCACCTTCCAACCATATGGAAAAGAAGGTCAATCGATTTATTCTGTTTCAAGAGGCGGTTTAAACTGTCGTTTGATGGATTTAGCAGAACAAGAGGGAGTTAAGATATTCTTCGAACATAAATGCATCAATGTTAGCCTCGACGAAGCCTCTGCCGATTTTGAATTCAATGGCCAAACCGTTAAGGCTCAGGGAGATCTGATGATTGGTGCAGATGGTGCTTTCTCTGAAGTTAGAGGGGAAATGATGAAAACCCCTCGCTTTAATTACTCGCAATATTATATTGAACACGGCTATAAAGAATTAAGCATTCCTCCGAATGCGGATGGGAGTATGCGTATGGAAAAGAACGCATTGCACATCTGGCCAAGAGGCGAGTTTATGCTAATTGCACTTCCTAATACTGATGGAACATTTACCTGTACATTATTCTTTCCGATGGAAGGAGAACGTTCTTTTGAAACAATCAACACTGCCGAAAAAGGTGAATCATTTTTCAAAGAAATGTTTCCGGATGCATTAGCATTGATGCCTGATTTTAGAAAAGAATATGAGGAGAATCCAAGCTCAAGTATGGTCATAACCAAGTGTTTTCCGTGGACTTGGAAAGATAAGGTAATGCTCATGGGTGATGCGGCTCATGCAATTGTACCTTTTTATGGGCAAGGCATGAATGCCGGATTTGAAGATTGTACCATATTTAATCAATTGCTCGAATCGAGTGATGGTGATTGGAACAAATTACTTAGGAGTTACGAGAAGAGCAGAAAGCCTAATGGCGATGCAATTGCTCAATTAGCATTAAATAACTTCATTGAAATGAGAGATCTGGTAGGAGATCCAAAGTTCCTACTGCAGAAAAAGATTGAAGCACGCTTTAATCAGAAGTATCCTGAAAAGTGGATGCCTTTATATTCGATGGTTACATTTTCGCATACGCCTTATCACGATGCCCTATCAAACGGTGAGCATCAGGAAAAAATCATGCGTGAAGTAATGGCTTTAGCTGATATCGAATCTAAATGGGATTCAGAAGAGGTTGAGAAACTAATGCTTTCTCGCTTGCAATAAAGCTCAACTTTAGTTAATCACTATCTTTTTTATGTGGTTTGTTTTCTCACCTTTCAGGTGGAGAAAATAAATTCCTTTCGACATTGATTCAAGGTTCAGCTCATAGCTTATTTCTTTAACAGACTTCATTGCTGTAGATCGAACCATAGCTCCTGAGAGGTTAAACAACTCGAGTCTAACATCCTGCATATCATTCAACTGAGCCTGCACAAACATCATGTCATGAGCTGGATTTGGATATACAGAAAGAAAATCTTCATCTTGATTATTGGTTGCCAAGCCCAATGCTCCTCCAAGTGTAAATGGAACAACCAAACGAGTCCCAAAATCACCATTAAACGTTTTAAAGATAGATGCTGCTTCAGCTCTTCTAAACCTTATAAACCCAGATCCATCATCATTTGCCCAGAAACTTAGTCCGTCTTTGTCAGTGTCTTCTAAAATAAAAGTATAACAACCCCAAGGTAAATCAATAGTGTCTTTATACTCGGTATTTGCAGTAAAATTATTCATACTCATCACCTCTTCTCCGTCTGCATTAAGAATTTTCCAGGAGTTCTCGTTTGGGAAACTGTTTGTTTTGAAATTCACCACAAATCTATCGCCAGGTATTACCAGAGGAGCTTCAAAATCAGAATAATACTTGTTATTAATGTCATATTCGTCTGCAATACCATTCACTCCTGTTATCTCTGCAACAAAAACACCTTCTTCTGCTCCCCACTGAACTGTTGCTGGAAGAAAAATTGTTGCTGTTTTCATATACTCTAGACTTCCACTCCAAGTGTAATTACTCATAACTCCACCTTGAGGTCCGTAAGTAAAGTCAATGCTATTGATGACATTCTTTCCATTATTGCGAACTATAATTTCTGGTCTCCCGCAAATAGGATTAAACCTGCGGTAAGAATACTTTGAGCTTGGTGCTTTAATATCCTCTAATGATGCATCATTAGAGAAATTAGGCTCTTCGAATTCAAGTGCATAGGTTCTAATAACATAATTAGCCCCGCCTGAACCAGTATAACTTTGCATTTGCATTTCAAAACTTTCAGAAGAAGCTGGGTTTACCTGGAAATCATAAGTCTCAGGGAATACCATATCGCCAGGGCACCAATTTCCTCTATCATAAATCCATGTTCCACCTTGAGGATAAACGGCGTTTAAACCACAATCATCCCTCCAAACAAGATGCTCATCAAAAACATTCCCATTACGATAAAGTGTTCGAGTCATCGGGCAAAACTCTGCGCAATACTGCGGATCATCAGCTCCATGGCCCGTTTGATTTATTCTTAACCTTAAAGAGCGCGTTAGCTCATCAGTTTCAAAACTTTGATTTGTTAACTGATCATTTATTGGGTTTGATGCATTTCCAAAGCCAAATCCACCGTTCCACAAGCGATTTACTTTCACTAAGTTTCGACTTGGAGTTCCTTCAATAAAATGAAACGAAAGATTTATCAACCAGCCTCTTCCCACATTGGTTTCATAACCTCCATGAATGTATTCTATTTCAACCGAGTCTCTTAAGAGCTGCTCAAAATCTAGCATGTCAATCTCCCAAGCAGCATTCCATGAGCTGTTGAAAGTATTTCCGTAAGGAGTAATAAATCGAGCGAGCTCAATATCTTCAGAGGGCGAATTCATCCCGCCTTTACGGCGGAGAAATATATAATCTAAATAATCCCACTCACCACAATTTTCACCTGGAGGGCATTTAAAATCCAAACTCACCCATGCTTTGCAGAAGCTAGTTCCTTGAGCTGGAAAAACTGCCCATTCAGGATATCCTGAATTCCCTGCCGAAGGGTTAGTGCGTACAATATATTCAGAATGTGTGTTTATTGTTATTGTATCTCCAGGATTGGAAAACATGAATGTATTAAAAGAAAGGAAAAGGAGGGTAAAAAACGCGTTCTTCACTATAATCAATTTAAATAAGCATCAAGTTTACAAAATATTAACGCAAAATCTATCAAGCCTGATTACATTTGCAATATGAAAATCATGTCGGTTGTTTTGCTAGTTTACTTTTTTGTAGGCAGTATTATGCCCGGTGGAGATTGGCACGAAGTCCCAAAACTGGTTAATCTTATTGAGCATTTTGAGGCTCATGAGGACCA
The DNA here is from genome assembly GCA_018401705.1 of Bacteroidia bacterium. Lineage (GTDB taxonomy): Bacteria > Bacteroidota > Bacteroidia > M30B66 > M30B66 > M30B66. The sequence continues at coordinate 43,121 of JAGYKL010000002.1, forward strand.
GTCGGAAGGAAAAATTTCTGTCATAGATTTCTTAAACATGCATTATGCAAATTCTGATTCTCAGGATAATGATGAGCATGCTAACCTCCCATTTCACCATCTTTGTTCGTTTACATTTATAGCTTTGATTCCAGCCTTTGAGCTTAGATTAGTTCATTCGATGCCTCATTCTAAGGCGATTGAGCTTTATTCATTCTCTGTTGTAAGAGACCATATTCCAAACGTTTGGCAACCCCCAAGAGCTTAATGTGATTTCTGGAAGAATCAATTGATTCTTATTAAAAATCCATTTTAAAAACTCTTGTATGTTATCATCAATCATCTCATTCTCTTTGAGGAATAAGCTGATTATAGGCCTATTAACTCTAGGTCTTGTAATCTGGGGAACTTATTCCTTTACCCAACTCCCTATTGATGCTGTACCCGACATCACAAATAATCAGGTACAGGTTATCTCTGTAGCTCCCGATTTGGCAGCTCCGGAGGTGGAGCGACTCATCACCTTCCCCATTGAACAGTCGCTTGCAAGTATTCCCGGCAAAATTGAGCTTCGTTCATTTTCACGATTTGGTCTTTCTTTAGTTACAATTGTGTTTACTGATGAAACTGATGTTTATTGGGCCAGGCAGCAAGTAACCGAGCGATTGGCTCAAGCACAATCACTCATTCCTCCGGGCTTAGTGAGCCCCGAATTAGCACCAGTAACCACTGGCTTAGGGGAGATTTATCAATACACCCTAAAAGTAGCCAAAGGCTTTGAAGACGATTACAGCCTATCAGATTTACGAACAATTCAGGATTGGATCATCAGGCGACAGCTTCTTGGCACCGAAGGTTTAGCCGATGTAAGCAGCTTTGGAGGCAACCTAAAGCAATATGAAGTTAGTGTAACGCCTTCAAGATTAAGATCTATGCAGGTAAGTCTCAATGAGATTTTCAATGCCTTAGAAAGCAATAATCAAAACACCGGAGGTTCATACATTGAAAAAGGCAGTCAGGCATTTCTCATCCGAACCGAAGGTTTAATTCGTTCAAAATCAGATATAGAACAAATTGTAATTCGTAAATCTCCGGGAGGTACTCCTTTACTTATCAAAGATGTTGCAGAAATAAGAGAAGGTAAAGCCGTTAGATACGGAGCCATGACTCGAGATTCTAGTGGTGAAGCCGTTGGAGGAGTTGTTCTTATGTTGAAAGGTGCAAACTCATCCCAAGTAATTAATGACGTAAAAGAACGTATCCTAAACATTACCAAAACCTTACCTAAGGGAGTTAGCATTGACCCTTATCTTGACAGAACCAAGCTTGTAAACAGAGCTATTGGCACTGTGAGTAGAAACCTAGCAGAAGGAGCTTTGATAGTCATTTTTGTTCTTGTACTTCTGCTTGGCAACCTCAGAGCCGGATTAATAGTAGCATCAGTAATTCCTCTTGCCATGCTTTTTGCTTTAGGAATGATGAACGTCTTTGGAGTTTCTGGAAACCTCATGAGTTTAGGGGCTATCGATTTTGGTCTTATTGTCGACGGAGCTGTTATTATTGTTGAAGCGGTAATACATACACTTTATGCAACTCATGTAAAAGCCGGACTTACAAATGTTAAGATAAGTTCTAAAGAGCTTGAAACAACTGTTAAGAATAGTGCGGGCAAGATGATGCGCTGGGCTGCTTTCGGGCAATTGATCATCCTTATTGTTTATGTTCCAATTCTTTCGCTCATTGGAATTGAGGGTAAAATGTTTAAGCCCATGGCGCAAACAGTGTCTTTCGCAATCATAGGAGCGCTCATCCTTTCGCTAACTTGGGTTCCAGTTGCCTCTTCATTGTTTCTGAGTAAGACAATCAAGTTCAAAAAGAACTTTTCTGATAAATTCATAGATAAGATTCAAAGTTGGTATCAACCAATTCTCAAAAAGGCACTTGACTTTCCTTTTATAGCAAGCTCAATTGCAGTGAGCACTTTAGCAATAACATTGTTTGTATTTGCCAATATGGGAGGTGAATTTATTCCTTCTCTTGACGAAGGGGACTTTTCTGTTGAGACGCGACTTTTAACGGGTAGCTCTCTAAATGAGTCGATAAAAGTTGCTACTCAAGCCGGAAAGATACTCATGGACAAATTCCCTGAAGTGACAGCAGTTACTGGCAAAATAGGAACCTCTGAAATCCCCACAGATCCAATGCCTATTGAGGCAACCGATTTGATTATTTCTCTTAAGGAAAAGTCTGAATGGACCTCAGCAGACTCAAAAGAGGAGCTGGCAACGAAAATGGGTGAAGCGCTATCAGCAATTCCCGGAGCTACTTTCGGTTTTCAGCAGCCAATTCAGATGCGATTTAACGAACTCATGACAGGTGCAAGACAAGATGTGGTCATTAAGATATTCGGTGAAGACCTCGAAGAGCTCACAAAACTTGCATCACAAGTTAGCGACTTGGCAAGAACCGTTGAGGGTGGTGCAGATTTTTACGAAGAGCAAATCGATGGACTTCCGCAATTAGTAGTAAACATCAGACGAGATGCCGTTGCACGATACGGAGTTTCTATATCAGATGTAAACAGCGTAATTAATACCGCTTTCGCGGGAAGAGATGCCGGTTTCGTTTATGAAGGAGAGAAACGTTTTTCATTGATGGTTCGTCTTGCTGCCGAAGAGAGAAATAAAATAAACACAATTAACCAGCTCTTTGTAGAAGGAGACCATGGTGAAATGATTCCACTCACCGAGCTGGCTGATATTGATATTATTGAAGGGCCTGTTCAAATTCAAAGAGAAGACGCAAGAAGAAGAATTCTCGTTGGTTTTAATGTGAGAAACAGGGATGTAGAATCTGTTGTAAACGAGCTTCAAGCAAAAGTGGAAGAATCTATCTCCCTAAAAGCCGGATATTCTATCACGTTTGGTGGACAATTTGAGAATCTTATTGAAGCAAGTAAGCGTCTGTCTATTGCTGTTCCAGTTTCTCTTTTACTCATATTATTGCTCCTCTTTTTTGCATTTGACTCATTCAAATATGCATTGCTCATTTTCTCGGCTGTTCCGTTTTCAGCCATTGGAGGTGTATTTGCACTTTATCTGCGCGGTTTGCCTTTCAGCATCTCGGCAGGTGTTGGGTTTATTGCACTATTTGGTGTTGCTGTATTGAATGGCATTGTTCTGATTGGAGCTTTTAACCAGTATAAGAACTCCGGAATACTCGATTTAAACACAAGAATCATGAAAGGAACTGAAGATAGACTCAGACCTATTCTAATGACTGCACTAGTGGCTTCGTTAGGCTTTCTGCCAATGGCAATCTCAGAAAGTGCCGGGGCAGAAGTGCAAAGACCGCTTGCAACAGTTGTCATTGGCGGTTTAATAACTGCAACATTATTAACACTTATTCTTTTACCCGTGTTTTATATGTTAACAGAAAGGGGAGTTAAAAAACGAAGGAAGCCAAATGCTACTTTAACCATTCTTGCAATCAGCTTGTTTTGTATTCCACTAAATGCTCAGGAAATAAGCCTTGATTCTGCAGTAGCCAAAGCTTTGAGAACACACCCGGATATCTTGTCTCTTAGTAAAAGTTTAGAAGCAACAAATGCTTCTAAAGGAAGCGCCTACGACTTTGGAAACTTTAATGCTTCTATGATGGGTGGGCAATACAATAGCTCATACACCGATTTTCAGTTTGGCCTTCAGCAAGCAATCCCTTTTCCTACTAAACTTTACCGACAAGGTCAAATGGTTAAGTCGGAAATTGACCTTGGAAAATCAGAATTGAGAAACGAGGAACTTCTTGTTCAGCAACAAATTGCTGCATTGTGGTATGAAATTGCATTCCTAAAGGCAAGAATAGGTATCATCGACAGTTTAAGCAGGCTCTCTCAAAGGATTTATACTATTGCTCAGTTAAGGGTAAAGAGTGGAGAAGCTATAGTTTTAGAAGAAATGATTATGCAACAAAAGGCAGGCAAATTAAAGCTTGACCTTCAAAGCTCTAAATCACGCCTTGAAGTACTTGAATTCAGACTTGGAATGCTCTGTGGAGAAAATGAATCGCTGAGTGCTTCTACATGGAACTTTGGCAAGCGCCCTCCGCTGAAACCCGGCTCTGCCGATTTCTCTATAAGTTCTCATCCAAGTATTGAGTCGGCCAAATATAAGCTCGACTTAGCGTCAAAATCGATGAAACTTGAGCAAAGCAAACTGCTTCCTGATTTCCAAATCGGATACTTTAATCAGTCGCTTACAGGCTTTCAAAACGTAAATGGACAAGAGCAGTTTTTTAATCGAGCCGACAGGTTTTCGGGATACACTGCAGGAATTTCATTTCCCCTATGGTTTGTGCCGCAGAAATCCAGAATTGAAAAAAGTAAGATTCAAAAAGAAGCTGTTGAACAAGCGTTTATTAGTAAACAATTGAATCTTAAATTACAATATTCAGGAATCCTTAACGATGTGATGATTTCAGATAAAGAACTGGATTATCTAGAATCTACTGCTATTCCTGTCTCAATAAGAGCTGTTGAGAATGCAGAACTTGCCTGGAAGAATGGGGAAATTGGATACCTCGAATTAATTCAGGCAATTGAACAACAGCAGCTTTCTCAAAACCTTTGGTTTGATGCCATCACAAAATTTACTTCTGCTGTTTTACAGCTTAACTACTTACAAAGTCAATAATCATGAAACTATATAGCATTTTCATAGGCTCGGCACTTTTGTTTGCATCCTGCTCAAGCAGTGAAACAAAGAAAATTGAAGAAGATACAATTCAGGAAGATAAAACGAATCTTACGTTAAATGAAGATCAGATTCGTCTTGCAGGCATTATTTGGGCTAAACCCCAGATGCGAAAAATTTCGAAAAGCCTTTCATTAAATGGCTTTCTGGAAGCTCCTCCTCAAAATGTAATAAGCATTATTGCTCCGCTTGGAGGGTTTATTAAATCAACACCCTTATTACAAGGGATGCATATTCACAAAGGTGATTTATTGGCAACAGTAGAAGACATAGCCTATATACAGTTGCAAGAAGATTATTTAAGAACAAAGGAAGAGCTGAGCTTGGCAAACAAAGAGCGCGAGCGTCAAATAGTATTGTTTCAAGGTGAAGCCGCATCTGAGAAAACAAGTCAAACTGCGAACTCTAAGGTAAATCAATTGCTTATTCAAGAGAAGAGCCTTGCAGAGAAGCTTCGTTTATGTAATATTAATCCTGAGAGCTTAACACCATCAACATTGAATCGCAGAATTGAAATCAGATCTACGGTAAATGCTTTTGTTAAATCAGTACAAATGAATATGGGCAAATATGTGGGAGCTCAGGATGTACTTGCAGAACTCATAGACACTGATCATTTGCATGTTGAGCTTACGGCATATGAGCAAGATGTAACTAAACTTAAAGAGGGTCAGAGATTCTCATTTAATATGGTTAATTCACCTGAAGAGAAATACACGGGACATATTTACTTGGTTGGGAAAGCACTTGGAGAAGGACGCAGCGTTCAAGTTCATGGTCATTTAGATGATGAAAAGAAAGTGTTCATTCCTGGCAACGCTGTTCTTGCTGAAGTTGAATTAGGAAGTGATTCGCTCTTGAGTATTGAAACTTCGGCGGTGTTTAAGCTTAATGATAAACCACATGCATTCTTAAAGAAAGGAAAGAATGACATTAAATTAATTGCTCTTGATGTAGTAATGGAGTCGGCTGATTATACAGCAATAAAAGCCAACAATGAAATGAATGAAGATTCGGAATTGGTCATTGAAGGAATACAATCCTTAAAAGGCATGATGTTTAACGAAGAAGAGGAATAAAAAAAAGCCCACCGGAAAATCCGGTGGGCTTTTTATAACCTAGAACTAAAGATTCAAATTAGTTCTTAATAAGTTTAGTTACTTCACGAGTTCCGTTAGACTCAACAGACACCATGTAAATACCTGAAGTAAGATCAGTAATGTTTACATTGTGAATGAAAGAAGCTTTTCCTTGATTGATAACATCAGAAGAAACGATACGACCCATTACATCAGTAATAGTGATTGTGTAGTTATCTGTGTTGTTTTTAGCATCAATAGAGATAGAAGCGATATCAGAAGCTGGATTTGGATAAATCTCAATTCCGTATTCACCTTCACCAATTACATCTTCAGTTGAAGGAGCTATTTGACGAATGTCTGTATTTGATGAAGAACACTGACCAAGACCAACAATACCATCGATATCGTAAGCATCTGTAGAACCAGCTCCAAAAGGAACAGTTACATCAGTAATCTTGATGTAGTTTAATCCAGCTTCACCATCAGGAATCATAAGTTTACCATCGCGGCAAAGGATTAAACCAGCATCGTCAGCAGTTGCAACTGCATTTAAGTCAAACCAAACACTTCCGTCAGCAGAACCTTGGAAAGTAGCTTTTTCAGGGTAACTAGCGCAAGAGCGTGTTGGATTATCTCCAAAAGTAGTTTCAAAAACTTCGATATCAGCTCCAGCAACGTTTAAGATCGTGTAAGGGAACTTCAAAGTTACTGTTCCACCATATCCTAAAGCATAAAATGGGTAGTTATTAGCAGGAGTTGAAGCATCACTCATTTGAGGAATGCCTAACATTCTGCTTTCGATAGAACGATTGTTAGGTACGTTTGTACCATTCTTTCTTTGACCTTGAGCGGGAGTTCCAACAACTGAGTTTGGAGAATATTCTGCACCAGCATCAAAAGAACCACCGTCGCAAGAAGAAAAACCAACTACAGCATCCACATCAAAACCATCCTGATTAGGAGCTGTAAAGACATTCAAAAAAGGATTAGTAATATCCATAATCTTAATGTACTTAGCCCAAGAAAGAACTCAAAGGTCTAGGTCAGCATTCTGACAAATACCCTCTTCAGGACTAATTAATACATAGCTGTCTTCACAGTTAACCTGAGCAGCCCATACTAAAGCTCTTTCAGGCCATGCATTGCAAGATGGAGAGCTGTAAGATGTTTCATAAACAGTAAGGTCATTACCTTCCTGATTACAAATAGGATTATCGAACTCAAGTACGATAGTTCCGGCAAATCCCAGAGAAACAAATTCAACAGAAGCTGAATTATTTGCAACTTCTCCAATATTTACATCATGACTTCCAATACCGCCTAATGCGTTATCTTGGTTAGATCTGGTTACACCAATTGGTGAAACACCATCAGCGCGAGGTCCTTGAGAATAAGAAACAACGCTGCTTGCCGTTGTTTGGGCACTTAAGCTGCCCGCGATTAAAAATGAAGCAAAAGCCATCGAAAGGCCGTTCATAGTAGTAATTTTCATAAGTGAGAAAATTTTAGTTAGGTTATTGTTACAAAGATATAGATTCTTACTCGGTTCGACCAAATAAAGTTACAATTATTAACAAAGTTTTTTGGTTCTGATTATATACTTATACTTCAATATAGCATTCTTTAGTGCCATTTGTGGCCATTTGAGGCAAATTGCCAAAAAATCTTTTGCCGAATTGCAAGTCAAATCTTACACAAGACAACAATTTGTTAATAAACGAAAACAAAAAAGGCGGTTACTAGTAACCGCCTTTTTCAAATATCTAGAATGAAGAGATTAGATATTACTCTTTCTCATTATATGCTTTAACAATCTTATCTAAATCATTGATTCCCCAATTGTTCTTTTTCATCAATTCGATTATATCTTCATCGCCCTTAAAGTAATTTGACATTGTTTTCTCGAATTTTCGTTCAAATACTTCAAACAACTCATCCTTATTTTTCTTTTTAAGGAATACCGCTTTTTCATATTCAAAATTTCGAGTATTGCTATTCTCCGTTTTAAACCAAGAATAATAAAGGTTTATGTCTCCTTCAACAATTCTTTGCATAATAACCTTTCCAAAACCGTCTCCTACATCAACGAACTGAAACGTGTTACCCTCAAATCCAAAACCAGCAAGCTTCTCTGCACCCATACGCTTCTTTGAGTTATTTGCATCAAGAAAATAAATCTTGTCGAATCTCTCATTGGTCTTCGTGTTTATATAGCATACTTTACCTTTCAAGGTATCACCTTTCAAGGTATATACATATCCATCTATAAAATCAAGACCTTTCGACGCTTGAGCATTCAGTTCAATGCAGCTAAATGCAAGCACAATAAATAGTAGTATTCTCATTCCTAAATCATTTTGAACCAAACCTAGAAGTTTTTAGTTTATTGAACAAATTAAGATTCCATTAATCAGAATATAAAATTGAAACTAGTACACCAATTCAGTATTGATGCGCACTCATTTATATAGACAAATACTGAAGACTCTAAAAATATTAATATAAATTTCACTGGCTCCATTTGTACTTCAAGCTGATTAATTTTTAGAAATTTGCCCCTCAATGGAACAAGAAGGATTTTCAAGACTATCAAAGCTTGATCAGGATGAGTACTATTATTCTCCTGAAGGTTATGTTGTCTTTACAGAGAAGTACTTGCTTAAAAGGGGATATTGTTGTAAAAACGGCTGCAGACATTGCCCTTATGGCTATGATACCCGCACCGGGAAATTTGTAAAAAAATAAATATGATAAGTTCAACCGTTACAGAATCAGAACTTCAGCTGTTTAAAAATGAAATTTTAGAAGGAATTCCGGAGCATTTGCCAGAACTGGCTCTTCCAGATCCTCTAATAAGTCACGCTCCAAGAAGAAAAGACATTCTTAATAAAGAAGAAAAGCAGCTTGCCTTGCGCAATGCTCTTAGATATTTTCCAGAACATCAGCACGAAGTGCTTGCAAAAGAATTTGCTCATGAGCTAAAAACATACGGACGTATATATATGTATCGATTGCTACCTAAATCGAAAATGTATGCACGCCCAATTGAGCAATACCCAGCCAAAAGCACTCAAGCTGCTGCAATTATGCTCATGATTCAAAACAACCTGGACCCCGCTGTCGCTCAACACCCTCAAGAACTCATTACATACGGGGGAAATGGTGCTGTATTTCAAAACTGGGCTCAGTATCGCCTTACTATGAAATACCTCAGTGAAATGAGCGATGAGCAAACCCTGGTGATGTATTCAGGACATCCAATGGGTCTATTCCCTTCTCACAAAGAAGCTCCAAGAGTGGTTGTTACAAACGGAATGATGATTCCCAATTACAGCAAGCCCGACGATTGGGAAAAATTCAATGCTTTAGGGGTTACTCAATATGGACAAATGACAGCAGGTTCATATATGTACATCGGCCCGCAGGGCATTGTGCATGGAACAACCATAACTGTGATGAACGCTGCTCGTATGTGTCTGAGAAAACGAGGAGACTCTAGTCCGGATGTGATTGATGGTAAAGGACTTTTATTTATCACAGCAGGGTTAGGTGGAATGAGCGGAGCGCAGCCTAAGGCCGCCAAAATTGCAGGAATCACAAGTATTTCGGCTGAAGTTAACACTGCTGCTGCCAGAAAACGTCATGAACAAGGCTGGGTTGATGAAATATTCGTTGATGCCGGGCTTGCTATTGACAGAGCTCAAAAAGCAAGAGCTGAAGGTGATGCTGTTTCTATTGCCTATGAAGGGAATATCATTGATTTATGGGAAGAACTGCTTCGCAGGGATATAAAAGTGGATATTGGCTCAGACCAAACTTCGCTTCATAACCCTTTTGCCGGAGGTTATTATCCTGCCGGTTTTACTTTGGAAGAATCGAATGCCATGATGGCTTACCAACCAGCCCGTTTTCATGACGAAGTTTACAAAAGCTTGAAAAGACATGCTAAAGCTGTGAATGCCCTTTCAGAGAAAGGAATGTATTTTTTCGATTATGGTAATGCTTTTCTTTTGGAAGCATCTCGCGCAGGTGCGGATGTACTGGGCAAAACAACAGAATTCAAATATCCTTCGTACGTGCAAGATATTCTTGGCCCTATGTGTTTTGACTATGGTTTTGGTCCGTTTAGATGGGTTTGTTGTTCTGGCAAAGATGCCGATTTAGACACAACCGATAGAATTGCTGCTGAAGTTTTAGAAGAGTTACTTGCGGATGCTACAGAAGATATCAAAGGACAAATCCGCGATAATCTTAATTGGATAAGGTCTGCTAAAGAGAATAAACTTGTGGTGGGTTCTAAGGCACGTATTTTATATGCTGATGCCCAAGGGCGGATGAAAATAGCTGCGCGATTTAATGAAGCCATTGCAAAAGGAGAAGTTAGCGCTCCTATCGTTTTAGGAAGAGATCATCACGATGTTTCCGGAACAGATTCACCCTACAGAGAAACTTCCAATATTTATGATGGTTCACGCTTTACAGCGGATATGGCCGTTCAGAATTTTGCCGGCGATGCCTTTCGTGGCGCCACCTGGATTTCATTGCACAATGGAGGTGGAGTTGGTTGGGGTGAAGTAATAAACGGCGGTTTCGGAATGGTGATAGATGGAAGCGCTAAAAGTGATAAAAAGCTAAAATCTATGCTTCACTGGGATGTAAACAATGGAATTGCCAGAAGAGCTTGGGCTAGAAACAAAGAAGCTGTTACGGCAATCAAGAGAGCCATGGAGATTGAGCCTAAACTTAAAATCACCATTGCTAATGAGGTGGATGATGATTTGTTGAACCGGCTATAATTAAATCATATTTAACTACCGCAATCGTAATTCCTGCCCAACTTTAACTTCTTCACTTTCAGAAAGCTTATTGAGCTTTCTGATGCTTTTAATTTTAATGGCATATTCCTGAGAAATGTCTCTGATAGTTTGGCCTTGTTTAACAATAGCCGATTTCTCTTTTGCCTTGTTACGTTTTGGTTGCAGATAAACTATTTCTCCGGGCTTGAATCTGTATTCATTATCAGTTAAATCATTGTATTTAGGAATCTGAAAAGGAATCAAATCAAACTTCTCGCTTAGCGATTCGGGCGTGTCGCCATCTTTAGCAATAACATATTTTACATTGTTTCTAAGTTTGACTTCCTGATTTGAAGTTGGAGGAAGGTCTTCAACAAGCTCTTCTTTTGGCTTATCTTTTTGCTTATCAGGGGTGTATGGCTTTGCAATTACTTCTGTATCGTATTGAAAGAGACGGTTTTCCTCAATCGTTTTAATAAGCAGTTGAGCATATTGAGGGTTAGTTGCGTAGCCCGCTTTTTTTAATCCATGGGCCCAACCTTTGTAATCATCCTGCGATAGCAGAAATAAAGAAGCATAGCGTTGAGAGTTTTTTAAGAATTGGGAATGATCTTCATATGACTCTAAAACTGTTTTATACTTTCTAAAGCATTCGTCCTTTGCATCATCATCTTTATAAAATGCCGGACCTGTCCAGTTCTTTTTACACTTAATTCCAAAGTGATTGTTAGCTTCTCTAGCCAAATCGCTATTTCCTGCCGAAGATTCAAGTATTCCTTGTCCAAGCTTAATAGATGCAGGAATGCCGTAACGACGCATTTCTGTTTGAGCAGTTTCTTTATATTTTTCGACATACTGAGCTGCAGTTTGCCTTGTTTGAGCAAAAGAAACAATTGGCAATAGGAGAATTAAAATCCACTTCATTTTGCAAATGAACAATAGTAGCTTGTATAACGAATTGCTTGCTTATTAATTTTTTGAACATCATATAGTTGAGTTTACAAGCATTTAGTTAGAACACATAAAATGAAGCATCCGAACACAGTATTTGGAATTGCTTTTTTCCTACCTTTGCCGCCCATTTACTTATTTGCCCCTTCTATGAAGTTATCTCAATTTAAATTCAAATTGCCCCCTGAGCTTATTGCTGATCGCCCTGTTATTAATCGCGATGAATCAAGGCTTATGGTATTGAACCGCAAGGATAAAACCATTGAGCATAAAATGTTCAAAGATATTCTTGACTATTTTGAAGATGGAGATACGTTTGTAATTAACAATACCAAGGTTTTCCCTGCCAGAATGTATGGCAACAAGGAAAAAACAGGTGCTAAAATCGAGGTGTTCTTGCTTCGCGAATTAAATGCTGAGAGTCGTCTTTGGGATGTTTTAGTAGATCCTGCAAGAAAGATTCGTATCGGGAATAAACTTTATTTCGGTGAAGATGATTCTCTAGTTGCTGAGGTAATTGATAACACAACTTCAAGAGGAAGAACTTTACGTTTCCTTTTTGACGGTCCGCATGAAGAATTTAAGAAAGTTCTTTATTCTTTGGGTGAAACTCCTATTCCTAAATACATTAATCGTAAACCGGACGAAGAAGACCAAGAGCGCTTTCAAACAGTTTATGCTAAAAATGAAGGTGCGGTAGCTGCTCCAACTGCTGGTTTGCACTTCAGCAAAAGCTTAATGAAGCGCATGGAACTTAAGGGAGTTAATTTTGCTGAAGTTACATTACATGTTGGCTTAGGAAGCTTCCGTACTGTTGAAGTTGAAGATTTAAGCAAGCATAAAATGGACAGTGAAGAGATGTATATCTCTGAAGAAGCTGCTGAAATTGTAAATTCATCTAAAGAGGCTAAAGGCAATATCGTTGCTGTTGGAACAACTACCATGCGTGCCATTGAAAGTTCAGTTTCAACAGAAGGTTTATTAAAGGCTTATGAAGGCTGGACGAATAAATTCATTTATCCTCCATACGATTTTAGAGTTGCTAATTCATTAGTAACAAACTTCCATATGCCAATGAGCACATTGATGATTATGGTTTCCGCTTTCGCGGGACATGATTTTCTGATGGAAGCATATAAGCAGGCAATCAAGGAAGAGTATCGCTTCTTCACGTATGGCGATGCTATGTTGATTCTATAATGGAAAACATCCACGTAATTGTGGTTGCAGGCGGAAGCGGAACCCGGATGAAATCTGCTCTTCCTAAGCAGTTCCTCACAATTGCTGGAAGACCATTGCTGATGCACACTCTGGAACAATTTGCTGGGGTGTTTCCTGATATTGAACCTGTTTTGGTTTTACCTAAAGACCATCATTCAACTTGGAATGATTTAGTTATTGAATATTCATTTAAACTAAAACATAAACTTGTTTCTGGAGGTGAAACTCGTTTTCATTCTGTCAAAAACGGTTTAGCCCAAATAACCAGTGGAATAGTTGGTGTACATGATGGAGTTAGGCCATTGGTAAGTGCGGATACAATAAGAAATTGCTTTGAAAAAGCAGCATCAATTGGCAATGCCGTTCCGGTTGTTCAACTGAAAGATTCTATTAGAAAACTTGATTCTGTCGGTAATTCACAGGCTCTAAAAAGAGAGGAATATGTTTTGGTTCAAACCCCTCAATGCTTCAGGGTTGAGGAAATGAAAAATGCATTTAATCAGGAATACAGCAGTGCATTTACCGATTGTGCTTCAGTAATGGAAAAAGCTGGGCACAAAATCAATCTGGTTGAGGGAAATTCAGAGAATTTGAAAATCACAACTCCAGAGGATCTTCAATACGCTGAACTTCACTTCTCTGCAGGCTCAAATTCTTCATCTCCTTTATAACGTTCACGTTTCTTTTTGAGAGAACGATGAATTCCTCTGATAGCAAATACTAATAAGGTTGTTAGAATTACAAAACCTCCTATACCAAGAATGTTTGCAAAAAGTATGTTCCCTGAGCAGCTTAGATTACATGCTAAAGCCAAAACAATAAACAGCAGTAATAAATAAACCGTAATAGCTAAAAGAATTAAACCAATTTCGGCAAGCACAAGCCAAGTGTTATTGCTTGAAGGACTCGGGTCAGTAATTGTTGAGCTAAATGGTATACTCCCTTTAATAATTCCCTGAGAGAAGAATAAAAAAACTCCCGAAATCATTAAGGCAGCATCAAGAGATTTGCGGTAGGTATAGCCTTTTGAACTCGCCTTTCCGAAGGGGTAAATTAAAATGCCCATTAATGCAGCAGAAATTGCTATTGTATTTATCGGTGAGGCAAATTCATTTAATTCTTCTTTCAAAAAAGCGCCTGTATAAAAGGCAAGTGCTCCCAGCGCTACAGAAACTCCTACTATAGCAGTTTGAGCCAAGAACTTATTGTTTGCTCCCCATTTTGAAACTCTTTTGAATGGAAATTTCAGAGCAACTAAAGGAGACAAGAGCAATAGTCCTGATAGGGGAATACTATTGCTCTTTTCATTTGAAGGTAAATCACTTTTAGCTTCAATATCAGCCAAAATTTTCTGCCTTGCTACTTTTGCTTGAGGTAAGGTTGGCTCCACTGGAAATGTCTCAATTTCATAGCTAGGCTTCTTGCTAAACAAGCGCTTGGTTTCTGATTGCTCTTTAATAGTGCAGTTTGCACTCTCAGTTTCTGAGAAATTAACATTTTCATTTTGCTCTATAAGCTTCAGCTTTGCTTCTTCATTTTGAGTATCCTTTGCTTTTGATTTTTGCTTTCCAGAAATATCAACGTGCCAGCCTGGACGATGTTGACGTTTGACAACCTCAATTCCTGAGCATCCAAGAATTGTTAATAGGAGCATCAAGACTGAAACCCCTTTGAGCGAAGCAAGCATTTGAGTCATAAAATATTTTGAATAAAGATATTCCTTTGATATGCATTTTTAACACTCAAGAAAAACTCCGAATTTGCAGGCATGAAAGTACTTCTTTTAGGTTCGGGCGGACGAGAGCATGCCATTGCTCAGAAAATTTCGCAAAGCAAGAGACTCACAAAGCTTTTTATTGCTCCCGGCAATGCGGGAACATCGAGTTTAGGTGAAAACTTTGAACTTGAGATAAAGGACTTTAATGCCATTGCCAATAGCATTGCCGAATTGGGTATTGATATGTGCGTTATAGGTCCGGAGGACCCTTTGGTGAACGGCTTGGTGGATTTTTTAAGAGAGAGTCCTCTTTCAAAAAACACCATGTTAATTGGTCCGGCAAAATCAGGAGCTCAATTAGAAGGAAGTAAAGAGTTTTCTAAGCAATTCATGCAAAAGCATGGGATACCAACTGCACGATATTCAAGTTTTACACCTTCTACAATGGATGAAGGAAAATCATTTCTAAAAACAATGAATGCTCCATATGTATTGAAAGCTTCTGGCTTAGCTGCCGGCAAAGGAGTTGTAATTCCCGAAACACTTGAAGCAGCCGAAAAAGAGCTGGAAGATATGTTGGGAGGAAAGTTTGGTGCCGCCGGAAATGTTGTTGTGATTGAAGAATTTATGCATGGCATTGAATGTTCTGTATTTGTGCTTACCGACGGGAAAGATTACAAGATTTTGCCTGAGGCAAAGGATTACAAAAGAATAGGAGATAATGACAAAGGCCTGAATACGGGAGGAATGGGAGCAGTTTCGCCTGTACCATTTTGTGATGAAGCTTTTATGGCAAAAGTAAGAACACGCATTGTAGAGCCAAGTATTGAAGGTCTCTCGAAAGATGGTTTAGATTATAAAGGCTTTTTGTTTATTGGATTGATGAATGTAGGAGGAGAGCCATTCGTGGTAGAATACAATTGCCGAATGGGCGATCCCGAAACAGAGGTTGTAATGCCTCGCATTGAAAGTGATATAATCGATTTATTTGAAGCGCTTTCGCGCGGAAAATTAAATGATGCCGAATTGGTTTTAAGTAAAAAAACAGCAGTAACTGTAGTTACGGTTTCTGAAGGATATCCCGGGAATTATGAAAAAGGCAAGGTTATACACGGATTAAATGAAATCTCAACTGGTTTTGTATTTCACGCCGGAACGGCGCAAAAGGATGGCAAGACAGTTACGAATGGAGGTCGTGTCTTAGCTTTTACTCACTTAGGAGATTCTATTCAAGAAGCAGTTGCAGGCAGTTATGCTATGATAGACAAGATTTGCTACGATGGCATCTACTTCAGGCGAGATATCGGTAAAGATTTGATATAGCTTTTATTCTACAATAATTTCAGGAGAATCAGTTTTATCATTGTCTCCTTTGGTCATATCATCATCGCCTTTTAAATAACTTGGTAATTCCATACCAGCCATTTTAAACAAATCGTTCAGCGGAGGAACGGTTTGCATCATCCCGGAAACGAAGTTTGCGGTATTCGTTTTGCCGTTTCCATTTCCGCCTCCGGCGCCATCCCAAACGGTAATTTTATCAATTTTGATATTCTTAACTGCTTCCACCTGAATCTTAACAAGTTCTGGCAATTTTTCAGCAATTAAGAAGAGTACTGCTTTTGAAGGATCGCCTCCTGCGGCAGCGACTATGTCTTTATAACCTTCGGCTTGTTTGGTTAGAATCTCAAAAATACCTCTTGCCTCTGCATCCATTTTTGCAAAAGTTGCATCAGCTTCACCTTTTGCTCTGCGACGAGCCTGCTCAGCATCAGCTTCTGCCTCGATAATTGCTTTTTGCTTAGCTATTTCTGCCGGAATCACAATATTTGCTTCCTGGGTTGCCCTTTCACGCTGAGCCCTTGATTGTTCAGCAATTTTTTCTGCTTCGTAAGCCAATTCAAGAGCTTTAGCCGATTGAACTTTCTCTGCTGCAACCGCAATTCTCAAAGCCTCAGCTTCTTTTTCTCTTCGTGTAGCTTCAGATGCAGCGATAACAATTTTAGCTGAATTCTCTCCTTCAACGGCAATTGCATTTGCCTCAGAGCTTTTTATACGCGTATCTCTGGTTGCTTCAGCTTTAGCAATAGTTTCATCCCTGTTAGCATTAGCAATATTTATCTCCTTATCACGATTTGCATTAGCAATATTTATATCCCTGTCTCTAACAGTTTCAGCTATTCTAATCTCTCTATCTCTATCGGCTTCGGCCTTCCCTATTTCCCCAAAACGATCCTGTTCGGCAACACTCTTCTTGGCTTCGTTAATTGCTTTTGCAGCAGCTTCTTTACCAAGAGCTTCGATATAACCCGACTCATCACGAAGGTCAGTTACGTTAACGTTGATTAGCTTTAAACCAATTTTACGTAATTCAGAATCAACATTTGTACTAACGTTGGTAAGAAACTTATCCCTATCAGAATTAATTTCTTCAATATCCATGGTGGCAATAACCAAGCGAAGCTGACCAAAAAGGATATCTTTAGAGAGTTCTTGAATTTGCTCCATGCTAAGGCCTAGCAAACGCTCGGCAGCATTCATCATGCTGTCGGGTTCAGTAGAAATTGCAACAGTAAAGCGGCAAGGCACATCCACCCTAATATTTTGCTTGCTTAGAGCATTAGTAAGGTTTGTCTCAATAGAAATGGGCTGTAAATCAAGAAAAGCGAAGCTTTGAAATACCGGCCAAATAAATGAGGCTCCTCCATGAATGCATTTAGCCGAAGAGCCTGAGCCATCAGCTCGGTTTCCTGTTTTACCATAAACAACAAGAATCTTGTCAGAAGGGCAGCGCTTGTAGCGCGATAGAATGGCAGCAAAAGTTACAAATAGAACAACGGCAAATAAACCGATGATAATGAGTTGAGACATAAAACTACGAGTTATATTTTTTCTACAATAAGTGTTGTGTTTGCTATTCCGGTTACTTTAACATTCATTCCGGTGGATATTGCTTCTCCTTTTGAAATAGCATCTAATTCACGAAGGCTACCTTGCACGCTTATATGCACTTTGCCCCGACCTTTTCCTTCTGCTGGAATGGTTAAATAAACGCTTCCTTGTGCACCAATGGCATTTGATAAAACAAGATTTCCGCTTTGGGTCATTCCACTAAGCCACTTAAACATATAAAGTACAAGTGCAACTAGAACTATACCTATTATAGCACCACCAACCACCGCCCCTACTTCACCAAAGTGAGGGTAAAGAGCTATTCCTCCCCATCCAAGGCCTAAGATAAAATTGACGAAATTCCTCAGGGTAAATAGTTCAAAAGGAACATTACCGGCTGAATCTGTATCTCCAGGGCCACCCAAATCAGTATCTGAACTTAAATCGCCAGAGAAATCAGCATCAACTTCAGCAGTGCCATCCATTCCAAGGAAGGTAGCAAACATCTGAATAGTAAAAAATAGTGTTGCCGGCAGAGCGATAAGCCACAACACTTTTTCAAATGAGTCAAGAGAGTTCCACCAAGTTTCCATTGCTAATTTTGTGGCTTTAAAGTACAATAAAAATGCATTCAGGCAATTTTTGCTTTAGAATAATAATCATTTGGCAAACGGTCAATGAGTGCGGCAACATCTTGCTTTAAAATCTTGCACATTTCAGAATATAATTCAGGCAATTGTTCGCGAAACTCAATAGGAGCCTCAAAAAAGTGCTCTACGCAAACAGCCCAGAATTCGTGAATATTGGTAGCTGCATATTCTCTCAAAAAGAAATCCTTACTATTTAGTTGCATTTTTTCAAATACCCTAAGCGCTTTGTTGGTCCAGCGGTCAAAACCATTTAACATGTTTCTATGTTCGAAGTAATCGAGATAGAGGGCATGAGCAAGTTCATGGAGACCAAGATTTATTTTGTCGTGTTCATTATCAATTCCATGTTCAACATGTGGCCAGGAAACGAGTATAATTCCGGTGTGATACACCGTTAGTCCTTTGACGTATCTCTCAAAAAGTTTAGAATAGAAAATATCTGGAAAAATTGCAATTCTTTGAAAATGAGGAAATAGAAAATTGTTCAATCCAAAAGTAACTTGAACCATTAATGCTCCGAAAGTGAGTATCATTTCATCGCTCACGTTGATTCCTTGTCTTCCAACAAACCATTTTGTTCTTAACAGCAACAAAAGTCTATTTCTAAAAAGCATTGATTCGCTTGAATCAAGCAAGCGGTAGAAAGGAATTTTGTCGGTTAAGAAAGCATCAAGTTCTTTTGAACTGAGTTTGTTATTGAGTCTTTTGTAATTCCTTAACTCGCCGTTTCTTTGAAGGACATACTGATTTAGCCTGAAATTACCAAGATTGATTTGCTTTCTAACAATTCGTGTTGAATAATAAATGGCATAAATAAATAAAACTGCACCTATTCTCTTTATTGGCGACACGAAAGCAGGAATTAAGCAGCAGCTAAGCTTACTTGTGGTGGATGTTCATGCTGCCCAAATGTTTTCATGGTTTTGAAGTGGCTTGCAACAGCAGCTCCAAAGGTGCTGATATTATTGTAAGGCAATCCAAATTCTTTGCACCTTGCTTCTACCATCTTGCTAATTGCAGGGTAGTGGATATGACTCACTTTAGGGAAAAGATGATGCTCTATCTGGAAGTTCAACCCACCTACAAACCAGGAAACAAGCTTACTGTCTGTTGCAAAATTTGAAGTAGTTCTAATTTGATGAACAGCCCAAGCATCTTCGATTGATAGTTTACCATCAAGGTTAAAAGCGTCTACAAACTCGGTTGTTTCAACAACGTGAGCCAATTGAAAAACGAGAGAAAGTGTTAAGCCCATTACTGCGTTCATTAAGAAATAACCTGCCAGAAATGGAGCTACTCCAACAAAATAAATAGGGATAACGATGTAAAAAGCAATGTAAAGCACTTTGGTTACCCAAAATAAAATATGCTCCTGAAGAGGAATTTTATTGATTTTGGTTCCATTAATTTCTTTCTTAAAGTACTTGTCCATATCGGTAACAAGAGCCCAAAGGATAGATGAAAGGGCATACAAAGGAACCATGTAAATATGCTGCCATTTGTGTGCTGGCTTGTAAGGTTGAGAAAAGCAATGTCTTAGCACCGGTGATTTAGCTATATCATCGTCAACCCCATCAATATTGGTGTAGGTATGATGAATGATATTGTGTTTGATTTTCCAGATAAATGCATTGCTACCAAGAGCGTTCATGGTTAAACCCATGACATAATTTAGGTTCTTGTTCGAAGAATAGCTGCCATGACATGCATCATGCATCACGCTAAAACCAATACAAGCCAAAAGAAAACCTAAAACTGCACATGATAATAGAGCAGCCCAAACGGGAAGCACTTGAGCCAAAAGCACTACGTAAAGAGTAACGCAGGCGGGAATAAGCGTAAGCGATTTAATGTATAAACGCCAATTTCCAGTTGAAGCTTGATTCGTCCTCTCAAAATATTCTCTTACATCACTGTTCACAGCCTCTGAGAAAGAGTTGTTCTTATTGTTAAAACTTACTTTTTTCAAAAAAATATATTTTAAAATTAATGAATGTAAAGGTAAAGCATCAAATTGAAAGATAAACAGATGTAAGACAAAACTTTACAGTGCCATGATTTCAGCAATCTTTATAATTGTTTCGTTTACGTCAATATTATGTTTTACGGCATTTTGAAGTGGGGTAAACGATACTTTTCCGGCAACTTGACCGGTCATAACGCGAGTTTGACCAAAAAGCAAAGCTTCGGTAGCTTCATAGCCCAGGCGAGTAGCCAGAACCCTATCCATGCAGGTGGGATTTCCTCCTCTTTGGATATGCCCTAGAATAGCCACTTTGGTTTCAAGTTTATCGAATTTCTCTTGAACGATTCGTGCTATTTCGAAAGCTCCTCCGGCATCATCGCCTTCGGCGACAATGATTACGTGACCTGATTTTTGTCTTTTCCAGCCTCTTTCGAGTTGTGCAATAAGTTTATCGAAGTGAGTTTTTGTTTCAGGAATCAAAATAGCTTCCGCCCCACAGGCGATACCACTTCTTAAAGCAATTAATCCCGCATCACGGCCCATTACCTCAACAAAAAACAAACGATTGTGAGAGCTGGCTGTATCACGAATATTATCAACAGCATCTACGACCGTATTTATTGCAGTATCATATCCGATGGTAAAATCGGTGCCATATAAGTCATTATCGATAGTGCCCGGAATTCCAATAACTTTAAATTCAGGAAACTCCGAAGCCAAAATATCAGCTCCTCTAAAAGAACCATCACCACCAATTACCACAAGTCCTTCAATTCCGGCCTTTCTCATATTCTCGGCAGCTTTTGCTCTTCCTTCGGGAGTCATAAACTGTTTACTGCGAGCCGTTTTTAGAATCGTTCCTCCTTTTTGGATTATGTTTCCTACAGCAGTGGAATCGAGGTCTCTGAAATCTCCGTTAATCAATCCTTCGAAACCGGCTACAACACCTGTTACCTGGATATTTCTATAAGCTGCTGTTCTGACAACTGCACGAATGCAGGCGTTCATGCCGGGGGCATCTCCACCGGAGGTGAGAACTGCTATATGTTTCATTTTTTCAGCGTGTTAATGCGACACAAAGGTATTGAAAAAGGGTTGAAGACCCAATTAAGGTTCATATTCTAATGCCCCTAGGTCGGGAGCGGCGTCAGAAATACGGCTGTTTCCTTTGATATCTTCAGGAATTGCAGGAGCTTCATTAACAATATCCAAAGAACCTGCATCGCGAGCGGGAGAGCCTGTTTCGAGTCCGTAATTCTGAGCTTGAGTGTCCTTAAACTCAGGATTTTCATTGAAAATACAATTAGTAAAATGACTTGGATCATCCTGAGAAATCTCATCATTATTCAAGCGAATGAGGCTGTTTTCAAAGCTCCAGTTAAAAGCGGCATCAGGCAAACCGTCGGCTTCAAGCTCATTTTCACTTTGAAGGTTACCATACACGATTCCATTTCGGAATCTAAAATTCATATCAGCAACAAAAACCGAGTTGTTTGCACCTTGTCGGGCATTGCTCAGATAAACAGAAACATCGCTTCGAACAGATTTTCCCCAATAATTAGCAATTGTATTATGTCTGAAATTGTATTCTCCGCCATTAATAAGTGCTAAAGCATGAGAGCCACAATTAGAGATAACGTTGTTATAGGCATTAATGCGGTAATTGACGCCGTAAAGGCCAAAAACAGTCATATTCCTGATACGTGTATTGCTTAAAGTAAGCTGACGTGGAAGCCCTTCGCCCAGTTCGATAACATCTTCGGCCTGAATCCCGATATTTCCGTTTTTAATGACTGCGTAGTTAATCAGGTTGCCTGTGCTTCCCTGGTTTATCCAGATTCTATCCCATTGACCTGATTCTTCGCGGTAAACCGATTCTTTTCTTACTCCCTGAAAAACAACAGAATCTTCGCGGGTGCCATTTACGATTAAAGTTCCTTGTTTATAAACCCAAATGCCTGAATTATTGTACAAATAAACCTCTGTTCCTGCTTCTATAGTGAGCGTGCAAGCCGAATCAACCGCCAGGTATCCAATAATTACTTTAGGTTTTTCATTAGTCCAGGTGCTGTTGCAATCGACCACCGAAAATGCAGGAAAGCCATTTGTCGGGAAATTGGTAGGTCTGAAAAAGTCGGCATTTCGACCATAAGCCAAAAGCTTAACATGCTGAATGTTTCCATTCGCTTCAAAACGAATGCTATCCTCAACTATAAAAGGATTTAGCTGATTGTTGGGGTCGATGGTAACTTCCGCAAAAACAAATGCGCTATCCTCACCTTCAATTTCAAGATCGCTAAGGTCATCAGAAGGAAATCCGTCGATATTCAGCCTGAAAGGCGAACTGCTGCCTCCTTCAAGCTTTATTCGAGAGATTTTAATCTTGTCTTTGCTGTTATTGTAAATTTTGAATCTCTGAGTTACACTTCCAAATGTAACGAAGACGGTATCAAAATAAACCGTATCAACTGAAAATGAAAGCTTTGAAGCAGGATTCGTGTCTAAAACATCTTTGCGACAAGCACTTTGCGACATAATGAAAATGATAGCAAATGCAGTTGTTACTAATGAAGCAAAGTATTTAAACATATTTATCCGGCGAGGATTTAAACGGTAAATGTAGTTGAATATTACTTTTAGCGAATATTAAGACTTTACAGAATTATCAAACTTAAGTCTAAGACGCTCAAGAGGTTTCCCGTTAACGATGTGCTCTTCAACAATTTCCTCAACATCTTCTAATTGAACATTGCCATAAAACACACCTTCAGGATAAACAACAACGGTAGGGCCTTGTTCGCACAGGTCGAGGCATCCGGCACGTTGAGCTCGAATGGGAATATTTAATTGCTTGTCTTTGATGGCTTTTTTAAATGCAGCAACCAGAGCTAAGCCATGCTGTTCGCCGCAGCTGGGGCGAGGAGCATTTTCGGGACGTTGGTTTGTGCAGATAAATAAATGCTTTTCGTACTTAAGATTCGATTCCATGGTGCAAATGTCGGGAACAATGAGTATAAAATGGTGTTAGGATTATTGTAAATTACAAACATGAAAACAGTACTCATAACAGGTGGAACAGGATTGATTGGAATGCGACTTTCTGCGATGCTGAAAGCGCGAGGGTACAGGCTTCATTTGCTGAGTAGAAGTAACAAGCCTGTTGAAAATTATGATGAAGTTTTTACTTGGGATATTAATAAAGGAGAAATTGATTTAGCTGCGCTGGATGGAGTAACAGATATTATTCACCTAGCCGGGGCTGGTATTGCTGATTCAAGATGGACTGAAGAGCGAAAAGAACTTATAATAAACAGTCGTGTAAAAAGTTTAGGAATCATTGAAGAGGCATTAAGAAGGAGAAATCAGCGTATTAGCTCTTTAATTAGTGGTTCGGCTGTTGGCTGGTATGGAGCGAGAACCGATAAAATGCTTCATATTGAAGAAGAGCCTGCGGCTGATGATTTTATGGGTGAGACTTGCCGTAAATGGGAATTTGCAGCGGATTCATTTGCTGAGATTGCTGACAGAATAGTAAAAATAAGAACCGGTGTAGTTTTGGCTAAGGATGGAGGTGCTTTGGCAAGTATGAAATTACCATTTAAACTTTTCATAGGCTCTCCACTTGGCAGTGGGAATCAGCAAATTCAATGGATTCATTTAGATGATATCTGCAGAGTGTTTGCAGAAGCCCTTGAGAAGCAGAGCTTTAGCGGAGCTTATAATGCAAGTGCCACTGAATCATGCACTAATAGGGAGTTTTCTAAAGAACTTGCTAAAGTGATGAAAAGACCATTGCTTCCGCTCACAGTGCCTTCATTTGTTTTGAAAGCTCTCTTTGGTGAAATGAGTGCGGTAGTGCTTGAAGGCAGCCGGGTTTCGAATAAGAAGTTACTGAAAACAGGTTTTGAATTCAGTTATGATAATCTGAATACTGCCTTAGAGAATCTTCTAAATCCTTAATGTATTCATCGAACAAGTTTGTAATTGTTTAAGAGTTTTTTAACCTTTTGGTTGATGCTTAAGAAGCCTTTCTAGAAAATGCTTTTTGTTTTTATTATCAATCATTTAGAGGACTTAACATAGAATTAATTTACCCAAATGGTAGATTTATAAAATTCTGTTTTATGTTTGCAGCATGTTATTCCAAAAGAACATGTTTTGCTGCTGTATGATGCATAAATGCGTCGGGGCAAGCTCATGTTAGAATAATTGAAGAAATTCTATTTGTGATAAAAAGCCCCTTGCAAGAAGCAAAGGGCTTTTTTTTTGAATCTGAAATAATAAATAAAAATGAAAAACTATTCAGACATAAAATCAATAAGCAAGCATATGATGTGCATGTGTTGTTGTATGGCACCGCCGTGTCTGGATAGTACTGTATAATCGAGAAAGCCCCATTTCTCTTTTAAAGCCCCTCCAGACACTTTGCTCTCGAGGGGCTTTCTCATTTAGAAACTTTTTAAATCAATATATCATGTCTAATTACAAATTTGAAACATTACAACTTCACGCAGGGCAAGAAGCCGATCCGGCAACCAACAGCAGGGCTGTGCCTATTTACCAAACTACCTCTTATGTGTTTAACGATTCTGAGCATGCTGCGAATCTTTTTGGATTAAAAGCATTCGGTAACATCTATACCCGAATCATGAATCCAACCACCGATGTGTTTGAAAAACGCATCGCCGCTTTAGAAGGAGGAGTTGCGGCTGTTGCCACAGCCTCAGGTCAAGCGGCGCAATTCATTGCTTTGAATAACATTCTCGAAGCAGGCGACAATTTTGTGTCATCGTCATTTCTTTATGGAGGAACCTACAATCAATTTAAGGTTGCATTCCCCAGGTTAGGCATTGAAGTGCGTTTTGCCGAAGGCGAATCTCCTGCCGACTACGAGGCAAAAATCAACTCAAAAACCAAAGCAATCTATCTTGAAACTATTGGAAACCCGGGTTTTAGCATTCCTGACTTTGAGGCCATTGCTGAGCTAGCTCGTAAATATGACATTCCTCTTGTTGTTGACAATACTTTCGGTGCCGGAGGTTACCTTTTTAAACCCATTGAATACGGCGCTGCTGTTGTTGTTGCATCAGCCACAAAATGGATTGGTGGCCATGGCACCAGCATTGGTGGAATCATTGTTGACAGTGGAAAATTCAATTGGAATAACGGGAAGTTTAAGCAATTCACAGAACCTAGCGAAGGTTATCATGGACTAAAATTCTGGGATGTTTTTGGCGAAGGCAATCCTCTTGGTTTACCCAATGTTGCCTTTGCTATCAGAGCAAGAGTTGAAGGTTTAAGAGATTTTGGCCCATCACTGAGCCCTTTCAATGCTTTTCAGCTTATTCAGGGACTAGAAACCTTATCGCTTAGAGTAGAAAGAACCGTAGAAAACGCCCTAAAACTTGCCAATTGGTTGCAAGAGCAAGCTGGTGTTGAATACGTCAATTACCCGGGACTTGAGAATAATAAATACAATGCATTAGCCAGAAAATACTTCAAAAACGGATTTGGAGGGGTACTGACCTTTAAGCTTAAAGGAGGAAAAGAAGCCGCAGATGCTTTTGTGAATTCATTGCAGCTGATATCGCATTTGGCAAATGTAGGAGATGCCAAAACGCTGATCATCCATCCTGCAACAACAACCCACGAACAATTGAGCGAAGCTGAACAAAAAGCCGCCGGCGTTGAACCCGGTTTACTCAGATTATCTGTGGGTATTGAACACATTGACGACATAACTGCCGATTTAACAACAGGCTTTCAGGCAGTTAAGAGTCCCATAACCAGTCCTGTTGATGAAATACTATTTGTGTAATCAGTGAAACTAAGCTGGAGTCCGGGCAAATACTGGCAACCTAAATTTATGAATAAGTACTTTTTGTTTGATGGTGGTTTTAAACTAGAATCCGGGGAAGAATTGGCTTCCCCGGTAATTGCATACCACACCTACGGCACGTTAAATAAAGATGCCTCAAATGTTATATGGGTTTGTCATGCCTTAACAGCAAACTCAGATGCCGTCGAATGGTGGAAGGGTCTTGTTGGAGAAGGATTTCTCTTTGACCATGCCCGAGATTTTATTGTGTGTGCCAATGTTCTTGGCTCATGTTATGGGACTACGGGTCCATTGAGTAAGAATCCCGCCGAAGGCGGACCTTATTACTATGACTTCCCATTTATAAGCATTAAGGATATGGTAAATGCACATATCGAATTAAGGAAGCACCTTGGTATTGAGAAAATTAAACTACTTATTGGAGGTTCACTGGGCGGACAGCAAGCTTTAGAATGGTCAATAGAAGAACCTGAGCGAATAAAACGTCTGATTCTAATTGCTACCAATGCCATTCACTCAGCTTGGGGAATCGCATTTAACGAGGCTCAGAGAATGGCCATTAGGGCAGATTTGACCTATAGCGAAAGACTACCCAATGCAGGTAAAGTAGGTTTAGAAGCTGCTCGAGCTATTGCTATGTTAAGCTACAGGACTTATGAAACATTTCAATTAACGCAAGAAGATAGGAACAAGTCGT
Source organism: Bacteroidia bacterium (assembly GCA_018401705.1). Classification (GTDB taxonomy): domain Bacteria; phylum Bacteroidota; class Bacteroidia; order M30B66; family M30B66; genus M30B66. The sequence continues at coordinate 69,662 of JAGYKL010000002.1, forward strand.
TATATGAAACTGCTGCTGCTGTTAGTTATCAGCAATATCAAGGACAAAAACTAAGCAAGCGATTCAATGCATTTAGTTATATAACACTACTTAATGCAATGGACAGTCATGATATAGGTCGTGGCAGGAAATCCATCGAAGATGCCCTTTCAAAAATTCAGGCTAATACTCTGGTAGTGAGCATTAGCAGTGACAATCTTTTCCCGGTGGATGAACAAAGACGCCTGGCTCTCTTTATCCCTGATTCAACACATACAATCATTCATTCTATTTATGGACACGATGGATTTCTCATTGAAACCTGCGCACTAAGGAACGAAATCATAAAATTTCTTTTAGAAACAACAAACGTTAGTATATGAGCACTCAAAAAATAAATATTGGATTATTCGGTTTTGGACCTGTAGGACAAGGCTTTTACAAACTTGCAGGGCAGCGCGCTAATAATAAAATCAATATCATACGAATAGCGGTTAAAGACCAAAAAAAAGAAAGAACCCTAGATCGTTCGGCATTTACATTCGATTATCGAGAGCTACTGCATGCGCCTGATTTAGAACTTATTGTAGAAGCTACTGACGATGAACGCGCAGGTTATGAGATAATAAAAACTGCATTATTAAAAGGAATTCCTGTGGTTTCGGCCAATAAAAAGCTTCTTGCGAATAACTTAGAAGAGTTTGTTGATTTGAGCATAAAAACCCAAACCCCACTGCTATATGAAGCTGCTGCCGCAGGAGCTATTCCCATTATTACAAGTCTAGATAGTTACTTTAACGATGAAGTAGTTAATGCTATAAGAGGAATTATAAACGGCACAACTAATTATATTTTAAGTAGTATGCTTCAGCAAGGAATCAGTTTTGAAACTGCCTTGAAAAATGCTCAAGAGCTTGGCTTTGCCGAATCTGACCCTAAGAATGATGTAGATGCCTACGATGCTGCTTTTAAGTTGGCATTGTTGTCTGTTCATGCTTTTGGGAAAATCTTAGATGTAAATGATATTCTGCGTTATGGAATAAGGTTCATAAAAAAAGAAGATCATCAGGAGGCAGAGGCACTTGATAAAGTGATAAAATTAATTGCTCATGTTTTCCCTTCGGGCGATGGAATTGAGGGCCTTGTGTTACCAACATGGCTTGCTAAGGAAGATGATTTCTCAAGTGTGTCGGCAGAGTTTAATGCCATTGAAATACTTGCTAAAGATAGTGGCGCGCATCTTCTAAAAGGCAAAGGTGCCGGGTCTTTACCAACCGGTTCGGCTTTGTTGAATGATGTAATCAAAGCCCTTTCGGGCGGATATACTTATAAGAAACTCAATAAAGCTCAGAATCCGGATGGTATCGAAATCGAGGTAATTCTAACTCTTAAAAACCCAAGTGAAATTAATGGCTTATTGGAAGTTCAGAAACAGGTTGAAGCGAATGGGAATATCAAAATCACAGCTTGGATAAACACAAGAGACTTAAAGGCTCAAATAGGATACTTGGAAGAAAATGAGGCTGGACTTATTTCAACCGGAAGGATAAGAAAGGTGATTAAGCAAAGCAAGTCAGATAAATTAAGTTGTACAGAAAAGAAGATTCAGAATGAAGTTCTGAATTAGTTCCTCATTTGGCTTCATCGACCTCTCCCCTAACCCCTCTCCTCAAGGAGAGGGGAAGATAATTGATAGAATTTGCATGGTTTTTTGACTTTCTCCTAGCATCATCGACCTCTCCCCTAACCCCTCTCCTTGACGAGGCAAGCTCCTCATAAACAGGGAGAGGGGAAGATAATTGATATAATTTTCTTTATGTTTGTTAATGTTAAGAGATTGAATCATGGAAAGTATAACCATTTATCCAAAAAACGAGAAGTAAAAATCCTTACTCAAATCCCTTTTGGAGGAGTTGAAAGTTCGTTTTGAAATAGGAGAAAAAAAAGATGATTCGATTCTTTCGAAAGAAGAATTCCATTCCAAAATAGACAAGTCAATTAAACAAGCAAAAGAAGGAAGAACCAAAATTCTTTCCAAAGACAAGCAAAAGAATTATTGGGTTTAAGAATTACTAACTTGAATTAACTGATGTTGTACGTTCGACATTGAAAACATATACCTGATAAGAAACTGCTTATTAAAATTGACAAGCTTTTCAATGAATTAAGGAAACATCCAAGTACCTGGAACTGGAAAACCTGAGAACAAAAGCATTATAAAGTTGCAGCTTTGTCAAGAAGGATTTCTGATAAGCACAGATTAATCTACCGAATTGTTGAAGAAAAAGTTATAGTCTTGATTTTTTTAATTTGGGGACATAATAATGACAAATAGCAAACAGCATATAACAAAGGTTTTCACTCGAGATTACTCATTTCTCCGCTTCGGGCCTTCGAGAGCCTCAGGCACCTCAGATAGAAATTAATAGCGGTTCGCGCACAGGGGCAGTTTGGGATTGGTGACCAAAATATTTCAATCTACGACGAAGTTACAAAGAAACCGAAATGATCAACCTTCAGAAATGCCCAAACTGCGCTTGTGCGCTGTTAGCAGATGTGCCCTTTCCATTTACATTCCGAGACAATAGTTTGCAAATTGAAAACTTTGTTTATCTTTGTCATGTGAAAGTTCTTGTCAGGAAAACGATTCAATACTATATCAAAAAGTATCCAATGGCTGAAACTCAGTTATTGATATGGTTTACAGAATTTTCCGGGCATAAATTCAATAATTTCAATGAGCTTAAGAAAGTCTATGGAAATGCTAGCATCGTGAATAATAACAGAGTTGTTTTTAATATAAAGGGTAACGAATTCCGATTGGTCATTTCAATAAATTTCTCTCAAGCTGCATCTTATGTCATTTGGTTTGGAACGCATAAAGAATACGACAAAATTAATGCTTGTTATCATTTGATACTTCAATTTTAACAAGCAAAAAATAATGTCATGACCTGGAAAGTTTTAAAAACAGAAGAAGAGTATAACAAAGCTTCCATTCGAATGATGGAAATATTTCATGCCGAGCCGAACACACCAGAAGGTGATGAGCTGGATTTGTTATTAGTCCTTGTAAAAGATTTTGATGACAAACATTATCAATTGCCTGAACTCGATGCATTAGAAGTCATCAAATACAAGATGAAAGAGAAAGGACTGAAGGCAAAAGATCTTGAATCTATTATTGGAAGTAAAGGTCATGTTTCTGCAATACTGTCTGGTAAACGTGAAATCACTCTAAAAATGGCGCAAAAACTGAAAAATTATTTTAGTATTCCAGCCGAAGTCTTTCTACATGGCGCCTAAAAGATGTAATTGTTTATAGGAATGATCATTAGGCATTTCTGCCAACCTCCTAATCCCCGCTTTTTACTTTCTACTTTTACCTTTTACTCCACCTTCACCACCTTCTCAACCACAACAACTTCCTCACCCTGCATAACCCTACAATAATAAATACCTTGGGCTAAACCGTTCAAATCCAACGTATGTGTGCCGATGCCTGAGAACTGCTCGTTTTGAATTAGGCGGCCGGTGGCGTCTAGGATGCTTACTTGGAAAGTACCTTTTAGAGAAGAATTACGAATATTTAATTGATTCGAAATTGGGTTTGGATAAATCTCAAATGCATCTAGGTCTGGCTTATTTTCAATAGATGTAGCATTACCGCAAGGTTCATAAACATCAGGGCCAACGTATTTGGCAATATATTTTATTGTCGTATCGGATTCAATTAAATTAAAGCCCCCACTGACAATAATCTCATTATTGAACTCAACGATACTAGAAATCTGTCCTGCAAAGGTATTTAATTCAGTACCTAAGCTACACCAATTTTCACCGTCCCAAACAGCGATGTTTGGCGCAAATACTCCACCTGCAAATAGTATTTGCCCAGAAGCATAAAGCTTTCCGTTAATGACTTGCGCATCTAAAATATGATTGTCTACAAAATTTTCTAAACCTCCACCTACATCATCCCATTGTTCTCCGTCCCAAGCGGCAATGCCATTACCCGGACTGCCCCAAGATTTACTCATGGCTCCATAAACCAATAATTTACCACCATATAATTCAAAGCCTTCAACTCTTGATAATGAACCAGGAATACCACCGCTTACAGAAGTCCATTGAAGCCCATCATATTGAAGAATGTTCCACTTTGGTCCACCAAAATTATCATATTCATAGAAGTGGCCTCCAATAAACCACCTACCATTGAAGTATTCAATATCCTTAATAGGTCTAGCTACCGAATAAATCTGAGGGGCATCAAATACTGAACTCCATGTGTAGCCATCGTATTTAGCAACTGAATTAGCTGCAACGCCATTACAAAATGAAAACTGACCACAAACATATAATTCATCGTTGATGATTTTTAAGCGGTGACCTATTCCTCTTATGCCAGAATTGTACAATAAACCTTCTCCAACAGGCTCCCATTCGCTTCCATTAAATCGTATTAAACTATTTGAAAGTTGTCCATTGATTGTCGTAAATGCGCCAGTAGCATATATTGTATCATGAAATACGATCACATCATTAACATCAACAAATAAATTAGCAATTGGTAGATTCATGCAGTCATGAACTATTCCACAACCAATCTCAGAAAAGGTATTTCCATCCCATTTAGTTACCTGATACATTGCTTCACCATCCACAACCTTAAAATAGCCACAGAAATAGAGCTCATTATTTAACTCATCATGATAGGCAATTTTTGTATATCCATTAAAAGAAGCTACCGGAGCCCAATTTTGAGCATGGCTCGTTGCACTAAACAAAAGAATAAATACAGTTGCTATTCTCATCTTTTAATAATCTTATAGGCTTTTGAGTTTGCTTCAGTTTCTGAATAAACAACTAGAAAATAAATTCCCGAAGATTCTCCACTTAAATCAAACTGATATTTCTGAATCCTCTTTTGAGATTGTACCTGTTGAATCTGCTGACCAAGGTAATTGTATATAGCAAAGCTTCCTGTGAAATCTTCATTGAAATCAATACTAAATATACCATTTGTAGGGTTGGGGTAAAGAGAAGCAACATCATCCTTTATTTCATTTTCAATAGAAGTAGCATTACCACAAGGTTCATTAACATCAGGGCCAACATACCTTGCTATATATTTTAATGTAGAATCACCATTGATTGACCAAAAACCTCCACTAATAATCAGATGGTTGTCATGCAAAGTAATGCCTGTAACTCTATTATCAAACGTATTTGGCAATACCCCAAGTCCGCACCAATTCGTCCCATCCCAAGAGGCAATATTATAAATGGGCTGACCTCCTGCAATTGTAAAATCTCCGACAACGTAAAGTCTGTCATTAAAAACAACAGCATCGAAATTTGTTGGATCAAAATTAGTCGTATTGGTTAACCCACCACCTACATCCAACCATTCATTTCCATCCCATGCTGCTATTCCGTCACCAGGGTCGCCAGCGTTTTTCGACATTCTGCCGATACAATATAATTTATCTTGAAATTTAATGAGCTTAAATGGTCCAGATAAACCACCTGGGATACCATTACCAACTCCTACCCATTGATTTCCGTCAAACTTGGCTATTCTGTCTATTTCAATTGAATCTTCATTTGAACTAAAAAAACTTCCGATAACGTATATTTCATCATTATAAATCTCAATATCAGTTATGCTACTAATAGAAACTGAACTAGGAAAATTATAAGTATTTGACCATTGACCATTTTGGAAAACGGCGATCGAAGTGCATTCTACACCATCTACTGTATCGAACGATCCTATTAAAAATAATCTACCATTAAGAATTTTCAATGACCCTGAACCTGTAAATTGCCCACCAGATAATAACCCAGTTCCAAAATTATTCCAATCATCATTTTCATAAAATGCTAAACTATTTAAAACTTGATCATTTGAGTAAGTAAAAAAACCAGAAGCAAATAGTTTCTCATTATACCTAACAATTGAACCTATACTTACTAAATTTGGACTAACATAAATAGAATCATCAAAACAATTGCATTCTATTCCACATCCAAGTCTTTGAAAATTATTATTTGAGTCAAGCCTTGTAATTCTGCATATTGTTTGATTATTTATTTGAGTAAAGCTTCCTCCAATAAATAATTCATTTGTTTCATTATCTGCATAAAAGCCACTAATGCGCTTATCGAAATCCCCTACAAACTCCCAATCTTGAGAATAAGCCGAATTCGTTAAGATAACTGTGGCGATTATTAGTTTGAATCTAATCATCAATTTTTGATAAACTTTAAAGTCTTGAAGATATCTAAATCTGATTGAAAATTAACCAAATAAATACCTCTAGCCCAATTAGAAGAATTAACAGAAAGTAGCTTTGTGTTCTTATTGAGAATAAATCTATCTACAACTTTACCTTCAATAGAGATTATGGTTACCCCACTAACACTATTATCTTTAAAATCAATAACAAACTGGTCATTACTTGGATTAGGGTAAAGGGAAATATCATGTTGTGTTAGATTTTCTTCAACACTTGTAGTATTGCCGCAAGGCTCATAAACATCAGGACCAACATAGCGAGCTATATATTTTAATGTAGAATCTCCATTGATTGACCTAAACCCACCTCCAATAATAAGACTACCATTGTGCACGCCGATTCGACTAACCCTATTATCAAAAGTATTTGGTAAAACTCCCAGACCACACCAATTTATTCCATCCCATGCGGCAATGTTATTTATTGGCTGTCCGCCAGCTACAGTAAAATCTCCAACAACGTAAAGCCTATTATTAAAGACTACAGCGTCTGGATTAGTAGGAGTGCTAGTATTATTATTTCCATTTAACCCCCCTCCAACATCCAACCATGAGCTCCCATCCCATGCAGCAATTCCATCCCCGGGGTCACCTGAATTTTTTGACATTCGCCCTACTACAAACAGTTTGTCCTGAAAAACAATGAGCTTGAAGGGGCCTGATGCCTCCTGGAATACCTTCAGCCACAGATACCCAAGCATTACCATCAAATTTAACAATTCTATTAATGTTACTTGAATCATTACCGCTACTAATAAAATTACCAATTACATAGAATTCCCCGAGATATTCTTCAATATCGAAAACAGAAACGCCAATATTTCCGAAAGTTGGAAAATCATAAAATGAATACCAAATTCCATCTTCCAGATAGGCTATAGAATTGGCATCAATGCCAGCACAACTGTCGAACGACCCTAAAACAAATAGTTTATTCCCAATTATTTTCAATTTACGGCCAGAGCCAGGCGTTTCAAATAATTGTAAACCAGAAAGAACTGGCAGCCATGTATTGTTTGTGGAATCAAATTTTGCAAGACCATTAACTAATACTTGATTAGATCGTCTAAATAAACCTGTTGCATAAACTTCATTATTAAATTTTGCAATTGACAACACAGGACCTAAACCGGTTGTTGAGGTGTCATTAGACTCACAAATGCAATCGAAACCGCAACCCAATGGAGAAGTTGTATCTTCTGATTTTATTAAAATTGCACAAACATCAAGAAAATTTGACTTGGTAAATTCACCTCCAATAATTAATGAATTTAAAAGATCGTCTGAATAAAAACATCTAGGACTATCATCTAAGTCTAACACAAACTCCCAATCTTGAGAATAAGCCGAATTCGTTAAGATAACTGTGGCGATTATTAGTTTAAATCTAATCATCAATTTTTGATAAACTTTAAAGTCTTGAAGATATCCAAATCTGATTGAATTTTAACCAAATAAATACCTCTAGCCCAATTAGAAGAATTAACAGAAAGTAGCTTTGTTTTCTTATTGAGAATAAATCTATCTACAACTTTACCGTCAATAGAGATTATGGTCACCCCACTAACACTATTATCTTTAAAATCAATAACAAACCGGTCATTACTTGGATTAGGGTAAAGAATAATATCACTTTCAACTTTATTTTCTTCAACAGGTGGTATCGAAAGAGCAACCTCAGCTAAATCAAACTTAGCAATAAAGCCATCGAAGTCATAACTGAATGTCGCGCCCGGATTTTGAAACCACGAAGGATTTCCTGGAACTGAAGAATCTTCAAAAGGGAAATTCAAATTATGATTTCCAGCATAACCGGATATGTAAAGTTTATCATTACTAGAAATTGCTACTGCAGAACTAACATCAAAATTCCTTGGATACCAAAGGCCTGGTCCAAAATTATCATCGCTTCCAAAATAACTAGCCCAATTAAATTTATTGGTATTGCTATTTAAGCTAAAAATTGTGACGTCAGTTGCAAGATTTTGAGCCCCGCCATCATAAATATCATCAAAAAACATAGGAGAGCTAAGGTTTGAAGATTGCAAAGTATAGCTGCCATTTCCACTACAAAGAGATACTCCGAAAATGTTACCATTGGAAGATGATGCTAACCCTAGAGTTTTGGGATAAATGTTATTGTAATCTTCTCCAAAAAAAGAGTCGTTGGGAAAAAAGTAACCCGGCTGGGCATCCTTAAAATATTGAGTTCCTGGGATTAAACTTGCCCATAGAAGATTGAAATTAGTGCTACTAAGTTTCATTAAATAAATTTGCCCATTAGTAAAGCCATCCTCTCCTGACTGATAGCAAATTGGTAATGAAGCATTTGCCAGCGTTGGGGTGCATTGCAATGAAGTGCTTGGATTATCAGTATAGCCACCAACATAAACAATATCATTAACAGAAGTTATTGTTTGAAATTCAACATCTTTAACATTTGTAGACCCATTCAAGATAAACCCATTGGGTTTGAATCTTGATATAAAACCCCCTGAACTTTTTTCAAAGTAAGAGCTACCTACATTACAAAGTGGAAAATCTATAAAGCCAGCGTCATGCTGATCAATCCAATTGCCTGAACAATCATAGGTTGCGTCTGACACTTTATCTGTTTGCCCAACAACAAATATATAACTTGGTATATCAACGCTAACGTCTACAAAATGAATATCATATATTTTGTCATTACTATTGCTGCCAAAGAAAGTCGAGCCAGTTAATTCATTATTTGATTTAAACCTGGAAATAAATCCACTTTGAAAACCATCTAAACCACTATTTAAATTTACATTCTGATAATAGCCCATACCTTGCGCACACAATGGGAACTCATAATTAGTGCCTGGCTGACAAGTTTCAATTGTTGTTTCAGAATTAGTGTTTCCTGCAAAATAATAATTGTCAGCCTTATCATTTGTTATCGAAACAATTTCATCAAAGCCTTCCCCTCCAAAATATGTAGACCACGTTCTACTACCATCACTAATTCTAAGAGATGTTATTACAGCATCAAAATCTCCATGATTACCGGGTTGGTTGAAACTATTTTGCCCCCCTTCAACAAGAGGATAATCCTCTGAATCAGATTTACCTGCAAAAAACACCTCCCCATTAGTTGAGTTTTGTTCTGAAAGGGTTTGTAACATATCCCATCCTGAGCCTCCATAATAAGTTGACCAAACTAATTGATCATTTTCATTAAAACTAGCCATGAAGCCATCGTACCACCCTCCGGTGTTTTCAGAATAAAGCTCGTTTAAATAAGGAAAGTTATTTGATGAAGTCATTCCACAAACCAAAACCTGATTCCCTTGAACAACCCCTTCAGAAATAGTTGTTGTCATATCTAGGATATAATCATTGCCATCACCCCCAAAATAAGTGCTCCATTCAATGTTACCATCGATGACCTGTAAAGCCCTCACCTTTTTCTTTATCTCTATAACCAAAGGCAAATTGCTTGCGTAACTTCCAACATTACCAAATGACATTTGACCAAAACTAATTTGGTAATTTGGCTGCCAGGGTAGTTTGCTTTTTTGACCATTTGGGTACAATGTATAAGCTTCCGCCTTATCAAAGCTCTTTTCTCCAAGAATAGATTGAATAAATAATTCTCCGTTGGCATCTGTAAATACTGAATCCTGACCATCGAATTTAACTTTTATGTCACCCACTTTTCCACCTGGGTTCACAATAAAATTAATTAACAAACCTTCTTGGTTACTAGCAAATTCTGCATCAATATTGAACCATGCATTTTGCTTATATAATGAACTATGTGTAGGAACTCTTTCTCGGCCATTTTCAATATGTGGATAATAGAAATTGGTCATTGATTTATTATTACCACGCGGCTCATACCTTGTATTTTCAGTTCCATTTACGAAAATCATATCAACTCTTTGTAAAGAATCCATTGCGTTTCCTGAAGTATCAGCATAGATTTTAGAGAAAACAAAGCTTACTGTATCCGTTTTATAGTAAGTGCTAGGATACATAAATTGATTGTAGTAAAGCACCTCTGTTTCTGATTGAGCGTTTGTATTTAGCAATTGACCTCTATTTTCTATAAAACCTCCAGCTGAAGCAGATTGAGAGTTTGATTCTGTTTCGTGAATTTGTTTTTTCATGTAACGTACTGTTGTATAATTCATTGTGCTGTCTGTTTCGCTTTGCCCTGAAATAACCACTGCTCCAGCATCATCAATGGCAAGCGCTGTAGCTCGATCATTTTTATTGGACCAGCTATTCCATGTTTTTTGGTAACGTAAATTCCCTAAGGTGTCATATTGCTGCACAAAATAATCATCATTGGCATCATTAAATGTTGAGCCTGCTATGGTGATAAGACCAGCTTGGTCAATTAATACAGCATTTGCAGTATCAGCACCTGAGCCTTCGCCATTGTAACTTTTTGCCCAAAGCAAGCTACCACTAGCATTGTATTTTAACAAGCGAGCATCAGTTCCATTTTCTGCTGTTTGAGAATATCCCGTTACATAAACATTTCCATTATCGTCAAAAGTTAAGGCCTTGCCCTCATCGTTGTAAGATGCGGCACTATTGTAAGTTGATGACCAGATTACAGATAAACTACTATTTAAAGCAACAGTTTGTATGTCTCTTCCAGAAGCTCCACTAGGTGTACTCCCTGTTAAATAAATATTTCCGTTTGAAGCAAATTTTACATCTCTGAGCTTATAGAAATTAATACTATCACTTGCTGCGATGCTTGTTGAGATTGTATCTCCTGATGGATTATAAGTAACCGATAGAAAACTAAAATCAGTTATTCCGGTTTGCGAAACACCTGCCACGGTAATTGTGTCTCCAGAGGTCACAGTATGTCCAGTAGCAACATCGAATAAACCATTATCATACACTTTGTTCCAAAGGATATTTCCATTAGTGTCAAGTTGCATAGTTAGAAAGTCGGTTAGGGGAGCCAATGTGCCTGTTGTTATACCCGAAACATACACTTTGCTGGTCGATGAATTAACGCTAATATCAACACCTGCATCAGCTCCATCGCCAACACCATTAAAATGCGCGCTCCAAGCTAATGTTCCATTTGATAAATATTTTAGAACAATTACGTCATTACTATCAGCTGCTACTTCAACAGATGAACCGCAAACAAAAAGTGAAGCATTGTTGTCTAATTCAATATCCCCAACAACATCCATCCCATTTGCTGCTCCTCCATATTGCTCACACCATAAATTCACACCGTTTGAGTCGTATTTGCATACCAAAATATCATAATCTCCATTTTCATTTAACGTTGAACCAGCTTTGTAAACATTGCCTAGAGCATCAGTTTTAACCAAAGTCTTATGGTTTAAGAAAAACTCTTGAGCTCCATCATTACTTGCCCAATCAAAAACAAGTTCAGTAGCAGGTGTATAGGGCTCATTTGCACTTTCAACAATAGTTAAACTAGCAGATCCCTCACAACCATCTAAATTGGTAACTATTACAGATACTGAATCCGCATTAATAAAAGATGATGAAGAGTAATAGCTCTGAGCACCATTTTGAACTTCAATTCCATTATTCAAAAATTTATAATTCAGTTGATTTTCAGGTGAAGCTTGCACAAAACCTAAATAACCATCAATTAAAGTGTCTAGATTAGTGGTAAGTTCAGGAATGAAGCTACACACTCCACCCAAATTAACTATAGTCGGGTAAGAAGTAATTACAGCTGTGCCTTTTACATTTCCGGCTGTGCTTGTTCCAGAGTAAGCTGCATTTCCTTTGTCTTTCCACGTACTACCATCCCAAAATGCTACTGAAGCATCTACGGGTGCTGTGCTGTAACATGGGTTATTGCTCCAACCTAAGGTTGGAGTTGTATTTTGTGTACCGAAGGTTCTGTCGAATACCCAATACCCACAACGGTTAACAAATCCAATGGTAGAGTCTTTTGCAGAACGGCTGTACAGTGAATCAGGGTCTTGAGCAAAGTATTCAACTTTAAAGGTGCAGTTTGATGCTACGGCATCTAGAGTTACAGGCGCATACACCCCACCACCTCCAACAGGATAAGTAAATGCACTTGTGCCATACCTGAGCATAGCGCCTTCTACATAAGCACTATCTGAACCTCCTGTTATGGTCGTATTTAATGATGCTGCAAAATTGTTTCCTGCCGTTGGCTTTATGATTCCTTTCTGAAGGTTTATGTTTAAAGCAACTGTAATTGGCATATCTATGATTAAATCTCCGCTAGGTTTATCTACATCTAACCTTAAAAATATGGTATGATGGCGAATGTCCTCTAGAGATGGTTTGATTGCCAGTTCCATTAAATGTGAAAGTAATTATTGTTTTGTGTAAAGGCATGTGTTCCAGTAATATGAGTCTTTTTAACTGATGTATTGCTGTATCCCGCCAAGTATTCCGCTACCGCTTCTATCATAAGTTACGTCATCATGATACACACAAGCTGCTCCAGCATAATTTATCTGCCAAGTACCACTGCTGTGGGTCGATTTAAATGAAACCGGTCCATAACAGGTTAGGTTTCCGCTACCTTGATCGGTAATATTGCCGGTTTTAATTAATGTTAATGAATCTGCATATGTTCCACCTTGAATCATAATGGATGGAAATTCAGCTTTGAACTTCCCTGAAAATGAAGAGCCTGTTCCTAAAGTGATGCGGTTTGAACTTCCTGTTGATACAAGATGTACCTCTGTACTACTTAGTTGATTAAAATTCTTAAAAGTGATGCCTCCACCCAGATTTGTATAGCTTATAGAGCTGGCACTTTGCTGATTTAGACCTCCAAAGATTAGAAGTCCGCCCGTTGAGTTAATAGAAATGTTACCCGTTATACTAGCTCTGTTGGCCGTTTCGATGCCTATAGATAAAGTTCCATTGGTGATAATGGTTTCTAAATTTCCGGCAATGGTATTCCCCGCCCCGCGTCTACAGAAAGCTAAGTTGCCCGTTGAAGTGTTTTCTAAAGTGACATCCTGATAGGAATCTCCATGGTCGCCCTCGATGTAAAAAAGACCACTTCCTGTGTTTTTAAAGTGAACCGATCCTGTAGCTGTTATTGGACCAAGACTTTGGTCCACACCACTACCTGTTTTTGTAAACTCAGTTAAGCCCTGAAGTTCGCACTGATGAATCAACAGGTTTGAAGCCGAAAGACTCAGACTATCTTCAAAAACAGTTTCATTGTCCAACAAAAAGGAAGAATTTCCGCTTAAGCTTAAATATGTGGGAACGGCTACTGTTGAATTTAAAAATTTAACTTGACCTAATGCAAATCCACTTGTATCAATACCTACAGATGCAGTAGAATCGAACAAACAATCTCGAAATTCAATTACAGAAGTTGAAAAAGTTCCAACAGCTGAGCTGTTGGTTGAGAGCTTAACTTGATTTAGCAGTGCGGTTGTTGAACCGGTGTTGCCAACCTGAATGCCTGTAGAGGTAGCTGAGGCGCCTCTCTGAAATAAAGTATATCCCTCAAAGCGATTTCCTATTGATGAAATTCCAAAAACAAGTGCATTGCTTCCATTGGAAACAGCAAAAAGACTGTCTTCAAACACGTCGGGGTTGCTTTGACCAAAGACAAATAAACCCGTTCCTGATTGAGTAATGTAATCGGCTCCAACTCAAAGTATTGCCTCCCGAATTTACGTTTGCAGAACCGGTATAGTTCAATGAAACTTCGCCTTGATAGGTACTTGATGTTGTAATGATGGATGAACCTGAAGCACTTACGTCTGCCGAAAATGTTGAAGAACTTGCATTGAAGGAGCCTGTAAAAAGTTCTCCACTTGAAACACTACAAGAGGTAAATGAACCTGTGCCACTTACCGTTAAAGTGTAGGTGTTTAGGTCTAAGGTTGAACTGCTTGATAAAGTAAGGGAAGCAACAGTTCTATTGCCATCTAAGACAGGTTGATTGGTCGAACTTGCAATGCTTACAGCATCGCCCGCAGATGGCACTCCACTTGGAGACCAATTGGAAGAAGTTGCCCAATCAGTATCGGTTGAGCCTGTCCAAGTGTAAGATGTTTGAGAAAAACCATTCAGACTCAATAGCCCAAAGAGTAAAAAGAAGGTAAAGAATTTCATAAGCTAATGAGTTTTATGGAGTCTTTATAAGAATTGAGTGGTAATGAAAGGCAATAATTAATTGAGCATTCCGGTGTAAGAGCCAAGAACAGCACCTGTTGAAGAAAGGGCATCAAGGCGCAGGTAGGCAAAGTCGCGGTTAACAAACTGCCCCAATGAAAACTGACACATAATACCTGTTCTTGAAAAGGATAAAAAGGCAGAAGCAATTTCGCCCGAGAAATTGAAGCTATGATTTAGAATATCTGAACCACCTTCTTCATTACCTAGCTTAACTCTAATAGAAGCTATACCTGAAGTGTCAGAGACCTGACAAGAGAGTCCTTTTGCTACCGATGTTACAAGTTCAAGATTGCCGTATTCATCGTAGGTTGTATCAACTTGAACATCTGTAGAAATCCCTTCCACAAACTGGAAATCGATGGTTTGAGCGAGAGAATTGCTAATCGAAATTGCAACTACATATATATAAAGTACAATTGTTCTCATATCATTTAAGTTTTATTGTCCTAAATGTAGGGAACAAATACAGGTGCAATGTTAGGGGGGGGGGTGAACTAATTGTTATGGAATTGTTAAGGGCGACAAAGAATATTGCTCGGTTACTTAATAATAATGTTAAACCAAAACCTAAATTGATAACAATCAAAGGCACTTACATCTCTGAGTTTAACAAGCCTTAATCAATTATGTGTTTAGGTACATGTTAAAACAACTCTGACACAATTACATACCAAACCGGGAAGCTGATAACAACAGCTACAATAGTTTTGATTAGGATTCCTGCCAAAGCTCCAAGTAAAGTTCCCGCGCCTGAAAGCGTAGCTTGAGACAAAGACCGCCCTTCCATTAAATCGCCAATGATAGCACCAAGGAGAAGTCCACCAATCATACCCACGGGAGTAAAAAACATACCTACAACCATACCTACGATACTACCGCGAATACCTGTTTTTGTGGCTCCAAAAATTCTTGCACTAAAAACCGGTATGGTATAATCAAGGATGAGGACGACTATCGTTAATATTCCAAAAATAATCAGGCTTGAATCTGAAAAGGGGTAGCCATTAAAATGAAGAAGTAGTAATGCTGCATAGTTAAATGGCGGACCGGGTAGGCCGGGTAGAATACAGCCGGCAATTCCGATCAGGGTTAAAAGGGAAGCCAAAAGTATTAACCAAATGGGCATTTTTTTACGATTTACGATTTACGATGGTCGATGTACGATAAGCGATGTACGAAGTTCGATGTACGATTTTAGATATGTGATTGGAGAATTCCATGTTTGAGTTAGGCTATTCTATCACATAGATTACTTAGACGCGGTTTTTGAATTTAGTCCGCTCTTTAGGAAACTTAAATAGTTCTCAGTGCTGGTATATCCAACCGGTTCTGAAAGGAGCTTTCCTTCGGGCGATAATAATACATACTGAGGTTGGGAGTTTGTATTAAAGTTTACCACTTGCATATTACTCCATTTGTTACCTACTGTCTTAATTCGTTTACCTGTGATGCAGCTTGTAAATTGCTCTTCTTCAGGCAGTTCCTTTTTCTCATCAACATAAAGAGATACTAGAACATATTCCTCACTCATGAGCTTTTTGACTTCCGAATCAACCCAAACGCCTTCTTCCATTCTGCGGCAGTTTACACATGCCCAGCCGGTAAAATCTATGAGTAATGGCTTATTCTCAGCCTTCGCCCGTTCAAGGGCAACATAAAAATCGTGTTCACATGGAATACCTTGTGGACAATGGTTATCGCCTTCGGCGGAAGCCTCGTCATGTTTGGCAGAAGCAGCGGCGTAACTGTAAAACATGGGTGGTGGGAAACCTGAAATAAGCTCCAGATTAGAGCCGAAAATCCCGGTAGTAAAATAAACCCCGGCAATAAGGAAGAAGCCTGATAATCCCAATCGAAATGCTCCACGCTTTTTAAGCGGACTATCATGCGGGAAACGAATAAAACCTAAAAGATAAAGCGCCAGGCCAAAAGCAATTAAAGCCCAGATTACTAAAAAGGTTTCTCTTTTAAGAATTCCCCATTGCTCAACTAAATCAGCATTAGAAAGGAATTTTAGCGCCATGCCTAATTCAAGGAAGCCGAGAACCACCTTCACTGAATTTAACCAGCCACCACTCTTTGGTAATGAGTTTAACCAGGAAGGGAACATGGCAAACAAGGCAAAGGGCAAGCCGAGAGCGGTGCCAAAGCCCAGCATAACAGAAAGGATGTTGTAGGGATCAGGGTTGGTTGCGAGAGTTCCGGCCAAGAAAGAACCCAAAATAGGTCCTGTACAACTAAATGAAACCAAAGCCAGGGTGATTGCCATAAAAAACACACCAATAATTCCTCCCATATTCGAGGCGCTATCGGCTTTGTTTGCCAAAGAAGAAGGTAATTGTATCTCAAAATATCCAAAGAATGAAATGGCAAAGACAACAAAAATCACAAAGAAAACAATGTTTAATGCTGAGCTGGTAGCAATTTCGTTTAGGGTATCAGGTGGAACTTTAAATACGATGAAAGGCACTGCCAACAGGGTATAAATTCCGGCGATTGAAACGCCATAAAGAATAGCCATGAACATTCCTTTACGTTTGTTCTGTGCACTCTTGGTGAAGAAGCTAACGGTTAGAGGAATCATTGGAAACACGCAAGGTGTTAATAAGGCAACCAAGCCACCACCAAATCCTAAAAGAAAAATAAACCAATAACCTTCGGTTGAAGCATCATCAGTTGAATTGCCCTCTAAACCTTCAATAATTAAATCCTTACAATCACCTTCGGCTGTGGTTGTAGTTTGTTCTGAAGAAGCCTGAACCTCTTCAACTTCAGTAACATCAACTTCTGCTGTGTCTATAATTGAAGCCTCCATTTGGTTGGCGGTCTCAACTGGGTCTTCCTCTTTAATAACTTCAGCAACTGGACGACCTTTTAAAGAAAAAGCAAAATTCACTTCATCCATTGGAATACAACCCACCTCATCTTTACAGGTCATTCCGTTAATGGTTCCCTTAACTTTTACAGGCTTGTCTGATAAGACCTTTACTCTTTGAGTAAATTTTACTTTATCTGTTTCAAAGAAATGCACATCTACCCCGAAAACATCCTCAAAAACAACCTTAGCCTTAGGCTCTTCAACTTTGCCAACTCGCTCGTAAGCTTTGTCTGACAAGAAATCAAATTCTGTTGGTAAAGGACCACCTTCCGGGGTTTTCTGAGAGTATAAATGCCATTGATCTTCTAGCTTAGCAGTAAAAATGAGTTCGGCGATGCTATCGTTAATTTGCTTCTGGCTGAATGACCATGAAATGGTATTTAGCATCTGTGCAGACGCTTGCCAAGAAGTTAAAATGAGAAGTAGGATAAGAATTCGTTTCATTATTGCTTAGTTCTTCTTATTAAAATGATGGTTTATCAGAAGGGTTATTTTGAGCACTTACCAATTTGTTTGATTCTAGTAATTCAAGTGCCTTTTTTATGCTTTTATCGTTTTTATTACTTATTGCATAATATCCATCGTTGCCATAAAGAGCCCTTCCCATGAGTGCTAACAATTGATTTGTGATAATAGAAGACGATGTTTCAAACTCAACCTTACGAAATTCAACACCCTCTTTTTCTGCAAATTTGATAAAATCTTTTAGAACACCTTCAATAGAAAATCTGTTGGAGAATTCAAGAGCGCTGGGATAGGAAGATTTTAGTTTTTCCCGGCGGCTATCAACAAAATCAAATGCAAAGCGATTTATGATGCCTTTAGAAACAATTTCTGAGATGTATGGCGAATAGCCGCTTGTGTCGACCGGAATAAAAATATCGGGCATAATTCCTCCACCGCCAAAAACCTTTCTTCCGGCAGGAGTAAGATATGCCAAAGTATCTCCGGCGGTAATTGAGTCGCCGGAAATCATTTCTCCATGCTTATAGCGCTCATTCAACTCGTTGTAATAAGCTTCTAAACCTTCTTCATAAGGCTTTTGTATACATCTGCCGGTAGGCGTGTAATACCTTGCAATAGTTAAACGCATAGCAGAGCCATCATCAAACCTAACCTCTTCCTGCACAAGCCCTTTACCAAATGATCTTCTGCCAATTACCCAGCCGCGGTCGTTATCCTGAACAGCTCCGGAAACAATTTCAGACGCAGAGGCTGAGCCTTCATCTATCAATACTACTAGTCCACCTACTTCAAAACCTCCCTTAGCTGTTGCAGTAAAATCTTCTCGTTTGCGGGCTTTCCCTTCGGTGTAAACAATTTTATTTCCTCTTGAAAGGAACTCGTCGCAAATATCAACTGCTGCATTCAAATACCCTCCGGGATTACCTCTAAGATCTAGGACAAGTTTCTCCATCCCTTGCATTTTAAGTTTATTAAACGCCTTCAGATATTCATTATAGGTAGTAGCCGCGAAGCGCGAGATTTTTATATATCCAACCTCAGGGCTAAGCATATAGCTTGCTTCAAGACTGTATAGAGGAATTTGACCACGAGTTATGCTATAGTCGATTTTCTTTCGGCCGGCAGGCCTAAAAACAGTAATATTTACTTTGGTTCCGCGTTCTCCGCGAAGTTTTGATATAACATCTTCGTTCTTAACGCCAATTCCGGCAATACTTTCTCCTTCAATTGAAATAATTCTATCGCCACTCTGAATACCAAGAGATTCTGAAGGTCCTCCTGTAATTGCAGCAACCACCATAATTGTGTCGCGCTGAATGTTGAACTCCACTCCTATTCCATCAAAGTTTCCTTGAAGCTGCTCGCTAACAGACTTTAAATCCTGAGCCGGAATGTAGGATGAATGTGGGTCGAGCTGTTCTAGCAGGGAAACAATGGCATCCTCTTCAAGATTGTCTTTGTTGAGTGTATCTACATATTCGTGCATGATGTATTGAATGGCATCTTGCAACTTATCAGACTTTGAAGAAGACTTAAAAGGTGAAATAGGATTCTCCTGGCCGTTTCCTCCAAGAAAAGAGCCAATAAAAATCCCTGCGGCAACTGCAGCTCCAATTAAGAATGGAACGAAAAAGTAAAATCGATTGTTAGACGAATTATTCATGTTTAAACAACAAGGATGGAGCAGAGAAGTTAATTAGATGCTTGTTTCTTTTTCGGTTAGATTTGCTAATTGCTCAACTTCAACGCCAAATTTGCGTAAAAATTCTACCCCTTCATCAATAGCAATGCCTTTATATTCGGCATAGGACTTTAAAAAGTACACTTTTTTAATACCCACCGATAAAATAATTCTTGCGCATGAAAGGCAGGGCGACAAGGTTACGTAAAGGGTGCTATTTTCTAAATCGACTTTATTCTTAGCAGCATATAAGATTGCATTAGCTTCGGCATGCAATGCCAAATAACAGCTCCCTTTTCTATCTCTTGCACAACCTTGTTCAGGCCATTCTTCATCACAATTATGCGTTCCGGCCGGAGGGCCGTTATAGCCCAAAGAGATAATTCTTGTGTCTTTAGTTAGAACTGCTCCAACCTGCTGTTTTACGCAATGTGAGCGTAATGCCAGATTTGAAGCTAAGTTCATATATATCTCGTTGAACGAGGGAATGTTCTTGTTTTTCATTAATACCGTAAAAATAGTATATTGATTTCAATCCTTTTGGACTAAGATGTACTAATGCTCGTTTAGATACATCCCCGGACGAATAATTTCCATCATCCTTTCAGGAAATTCGGGACTTTCAAATCCAAATGGACGATAAACATCATGTGCATTTACAGTTGCCAATGTCCAACGACGAAGGTTTTGCAATTGCGGATAGGCCATGATATCCTGCATTAATAATTTGCTCAAACCTTTTCCTCGATGAGCTTTAAGAATATACACATCGGCCAAATAGGCAAAAGTAGCCTGGTCGGATATCACACGAGCAAATCCGATTTGCTGATTCTCGAAATAAACTCCCCAGCAAATTGAGTTTTTAATTGAACGCTTTACTGTTTCAATTGGAATTCCCTTTGCCCAATAAGATTCTTGACTTAAATAAGTGTGTATTGCCTCAATTTGCAGTAAATTCTTGTCTGAACTGATCTGATAATTATTCATCTTTATTCATTTCTGCTTGCACTTCAAATAACTTATTCACCTCAGCTCTTTTCTTGTATTCAAACTGTAAATTCAGAACTTCCTCTCCTGTTTCAAGCTGATCTTTAGTTACATAATACAAGGATTTTAAGGCGTCAATCTGATTCTTTGAATTGTATGATAATGTAGTAATGTGACTGGTTTCAGAATCGAGAAAATGATGCAGTTCAACAAGCCCACCATCATTATAAATTAATGAGTCTTTTGTAAATCCTGACCAACTATTAGAATACGTAATTGATTCGACCAGCTTAGAATCTTGATACTTGTATTGAATTAAGCCCTGAATTGATTGTCCGCTTTCAGGGTTTTCTAAACTTCTAATTAATGAATAAATAGAGTCATTGTTTTCATAAAACGTTGCTTCAATTGAATTGGCAATTTCTTGAGGGTTATTTACTGTTGCATTATCTAGAGTATCGGTAAACGTTATTATATATTCAAGTTGCTGGTCTTTGTTGTAATTAAACTGAAGAATACTTCTTAGTTGATGATGACCAACTTCTTCGGGATACTCTAAACTGCGTATTTCAATTCTACTAAATTGGTCTTCTTTATTATACCAATACTTCCAAAGAGCTTTGTCATTCTTAATAATTGAATCGCCGTAATTAGAAGAAGAACCCATAATTGCAGAATCTAAAAAATCTTGCTCATTCGACCTATACTTAATGTAATGACTTGAATACCAATCGGTTCCGTTGCAATTGTAGCCTCTAACAGTGTAATTATGCTCTTGCCAGGTGTTTACGGAAGATTGTAGTCCAAAAGGCATAAAAAACCCAAAAGTGGACATTGAATTTTGAGCCGCTGCAAATGGTGAATAAGCCAAACCTTCGGTTTTTTGGATTACAGGCAATTCTGCCTCAGGGCTATAAATAATTTCCTCTTTATTATAAGCTGCTTGTGCGCGTTTCTGCTTTCTCTTTGCAGCGCGACTCATTTCAGGAAATGTGTAAACGAATGATCCGCTCGGAGCTCCTTCATTAGCAAAGGCATTAAAAGGATCGCTTGACCAAGTAGATATTTCTGCTTGCCCAGTTTCTGAAATTGATAAACTTATAGAAACAGGCTGAGCCAAAAGAGAACATCCTAAACTAGAAATGAAAACCCAAAACAAGGCTGAGGCTTTCATATAAAAAGTATCTCCGCCAATTCGTCAAATGGAAATGCGGGAGCTAGAGAATTATCGTGACTTGTGTCAGAATAAATCTCTAAAAACATTGGGCGGTCGTTGGCCGAATGAACAACAATAGAAATGATACCATATAGCTGTTCGGGCTTATCTTGAAGGTTAAAAGCCGGCACATAAGGCCTAAGTACATGCCTATCTACAACTTCTAAATGAGATATACGATTGATAATTTGCCTGTCGCTTAGATAGAGATTATAGCCAATTCGCATGATACGATCACGGAAATAATCCTGTAAAAAGGCAAACTGGTTTTTGCCCATCACATCCATGTAATGAATAATTACATGCCTGTTATTGCCTTCGCTAAACACATGCATGGGGATATCTCCTGAAATACCCGACTTGCTCAGTGTAAAAGAGGTGTAGATATTTTTAAGCACTTCGTTATGCGTGCCTTGCTGAATCCAGGATTTAAATAATTGCTTTTGCTTATGAGTTCTGACAAGCATTTCCTGAGTCACCGTTTCAGAAGAAGGCTCCTGAGGCGACTGCAACCACTTTCGTATTTGTTGCATCAGCTTGTCAAACATGGCAATTATCTATCGGCAATATTCTGGTAATTCCTTTGAGTGTGACCTGTATAAATTTGACGTGGACGAGAAATAGGCTCTTTATTTCCAAGCATTTCTTTCCATTGTGCTATCCAGCCTGGAAGGCGACCTAATGCAAACATTACTGTAAACATTTCGGTTGGGATTCCCATAGCTCTGTAAATGATTCCTGAGTAGAAATCTACGTTTGGATATAACTTTCTTTCAACGAAATATGGGTCGTTCAGTGCAGCTTCTTCAAGTTGTTTTGCAATGTCGAGCATTGGATCGCTAACACCTAGCTTATTCAACATTTGATCGCAAGCATCTTTGATGATGCTGGCTCTTGGGTCAAAATTCTTATATACACGGTGACCAAATCCCATCAAACGGAAAGGGTCGTTCTTGTCTTTTGCTTTATTGATGAACTTCTGAACGTCACCGCCGTCATTTTTAATTTGCTCAAGCATTTCGATTACAGCTTGATTTGCTCCACCATGAAGTGGACCCCATAAGGCGCAGATTCCTGCTGAAATTGAAGCATACAAATTTGCTTGTGATGAACCAACCATTCTCACTGTTGATGTTGAACAATTTTGCTCATGATCTGCATGAAGAATAAGTAGCTTGTCGAGTGCATTAACAATTACCGGATCAGCGTCAAAATTCTCGGTAGGCATGCCAAACATCATATGCAGGAAATTCTCAACATAATGAAGAGAGTTTTTTGGATACATTACTGGATGCCCAACTGAGTTTTTATACGCCCAGGCAGCAATAGTGCTGAATTTAGCCAATAAACGAACAATGGTTAATTCAATCTCTTCTGCAGAGCGATTCGGTTGTTGAGATTCAGGGTAAAATGTTGACAAAGAGCAAGTAATGGAAGCAACTACACCCATAGGATGAGCCTTAGCCGGATATGCTTCATAAAAGCGTTTCATATCCTCATGAATGAGGGTGTGTCGGGTTATGTCGTTCTGAAATTTCTCCAGTTGAGCTTTTTTAGGCAACTCGCCATAAATTAAAAGATAAGCTACTTCAATAAAAGAAGATTTTTCGGCAAGTTGTTCAATAGGATATCCGCGATAGCGCAAAATGCCCTTTTCTCCATCAAGAAATGTGATTTCACTTGTGGTAGCTCCCGTATTTTTATAACCTGAGTCAAGTGTAATTAATTCTGAATCAGCTCTTAGCTTTTGAATATCAATAGCTTGCTCATTCTCAGAACCCGTAACTACAGGTAACTCGTATGATTTATCGTTAAAATTTAAGGTTGCAGTATTAGTCATGATGTTTGGGAAATTAATCGACCGCAAGTTAACAAACGAGAAGCAATCGTGTTCATTTTAGGCGGCTAAAAAACTTTTTAAATCTCCTGTCATTTAATTGATGCTGAAACTGAATTTCTAAAATTTATTTTCAGCTATAATCTGCACAAATGTGAAAGAAAACACGGCCTTTTCATGTAGATGCAAGTTCAGTAAATGCTCACGGCTTAAATCGCGGGTTTCAGCATCAATATAACCTTTAAAAATTAGCTCCTCAGCAGCACTGTTTAGCAAACGCCACCAATACTCACAAATAGCCTTGAGCGCAGACTTATCATGCTGATTATAAATAAACATGCAAGGTTTTATATTTAATTCTCTAAAACCAGCTTCCTGCAAATAGCCGGGAAGTTTTATACCGATAAAAGGATCTCCTTTATAATCTAATTGCATCCTGTTGTAGGCAGCCCAGTATCGTTCAAGATTTTCATTATGTGGATAAACTTGCAGGGTATTGTTTTGCACTTCGGTAAGAAAAACCTTTGCACCGGGCTTCAAGCTTTTTGAGGCCTGTTTTAGCAAAGCAACCGGATTGTTGGCATGTTCGAGCATCCAGCAATAAAATGCTGCATCCGCCGGCTGAGGCGAAATAAAATCGCTTAAATCTGAACAAACAAATTGCACGCGGGGCAGATATTCTTCCTTCATACCCAATTTGGCAGTTGCAATAGCTTCTTCAGAGCGGTCTACTGCTATAATACGTAACCGGGGATACTTTTGCAGTAGGATTCGGGTTTGAGCTCCAACTCCGCAACCTAATTCCAATAGTAAACCTTCTGAAGGAATATCTAGTTTACTGTAGACTAAATCTTTAAGAAACTCAGCTTGATGAATCAAACGTTCATATTCTTGCTTTGTATATCCGTGAAGGTACTCCGACATAATTTATAATTGATTGCGAAGATGGAAAGAATTTAGATTCTCCTGCACTTTATGACTATTTAAAACAAAGCAACCTAAGGGTTAAAATAAGCTGAATAAACGTTTAACTATCAATCATTAAATACTCCGAATCATGATTTAATGAATAAATTACCGCTTATTCAAGATAGACCAATAAGTGCTGATTCTTAAGTGATATACATTTAACAAATAAGCAGTTTGTTTTGCAAGAATCATTAAATTAGAAGACAAAATATTCTTTACTCATGAATTCTCGTCTGGCAAGCATAGTCTTGGCTCTAGCTTTAACTTCCTGCAATAGTCAGCAAGAGAAAAACTTAAGCATTGAATCAAAACGTGCAAACGTTTCAAGTGAAAGATCTGAACCATCCTCTCAATTAAAATTAGCTGATAGTTTGCTGCCAAAAACTTATTTTTTGGATAGTATGCCTTCTCCGGTTTTTAGAATAGCTACTGAGGCGCCAACAAGTCACTACCTGTTCACAAACCCCGATGGTGAAATTAAGAAAAGTAAAATTCTTCCCCCCGAGAGCAAAGATGTGGCAGTACTGAGAGGTATCAAAGGAAATCCTTTAACTGATAAAGAAGGAAATTCCTTTCCAATGGGCGATAAAGGAAAATCTAATTTCACAAACTTTACAACAGAAAGCGGCTTACCAATTGATGGAATTGGCCCTTCAATAATTGATAGATTCGGTAATATTTGGTCTTGCACTTACGGTGGAGGTCTATTCCGGTATGACGGAAAATCCTTCACTAATTTTAGTATTTCACAAGGGCTTCTAAGCTCATCGATTTTGAGCATTTTAGAGGATAAAAATGGGAATATCTGGCTCGGAACAGATGGAGAAGGAATAAACCGTTACGATGGTAGGTCTTTTATAAATTTCGCCAATGAACTTGAATTGCCTTTCGAATATGTTTGGGACATTGAAGAAGATAGAAATGGTGATCTTTGGTTTAGCACCAATGATGGAGGAGTTATTAAATATGATGTTAAACGAGACAACATGCCTTGTAACCAACGCAACTGTGGTCACAATTTATTAAATAAGCAAGAACTCGAGATTCATAAAAAGGAGCTGTCTAAATCATTTACAAGTTTTACAACTGCTCAAGGCCTTGCAAACAATAGTGTGAGGTGTATAAACGAAGATAAGAATGGCAACCTTTGGTTCGGAACGCAGGGTGGAGGTGTTAGCAGATATGATTACAAACGCAGCAAACAACCATGTAATAATAACTTATGTAAACACAATCTAGATGATCTTGAAGAATTAAAGGAGCACCAAAAAATCATAGCAAAATCCTTTACAAACATCAGCACAATGAACATTATGCCGGGTGCTGAAGACTACGTATACAGTATTTTCGATGATAAAAATGGAGATGTTTGGTTTGGAATTTCAGGTGTAATGGTAAAATATGATGGAAAATTTGATAATCATCCATGCCATAATACAAGCTGCAAACATGATTTAAGTATCCCAAATGAACTTGATAATCATAATAAGGAACTTTTGAAATCCTTGCGAATTTTCTCAAGCAAAGAAGGTACTTCATATTTCACCATTTTAGATATTACTGAAGACAAGAATGGATTCCTTTGGATGGCCACCGACGGAGGAGGTGTGAGCAGATTTGATGGGGAAAAATTTACTACTTATTCTGAGACTCAGGGTTTGGCAAAAAACAACGTCTGGAGTATAACTCCTGATAAAATCGGGAACCTTTGGTTTGGAACCATGGGAGGAGGTTTAAGCAGATACAATGGGAGTTCTTGTGTAAATATTACAACCAATCATGGATTAAACAGAAATCTGGTTTGGAGCATCATTGAAGACAAGGAGGGAAATCTTTGGTTTGGAACCGAACGCGGAGGTGTTAACCGGTATAACGGCTTGTCATTTAGCTACTACGGCGTAGCTCAAGGACTTGCCAACTATACTGTAATAAGCATCGCAGAAGATATGTCAGGTAATCTTTGGTTTGGAACTCAGTACTCCGGAGTGAGTCGTTTTAACGGAAAATCTTTCACAAGCTTTGATGTTAAAAAAGGTTTGGCTGGAAATTATGTTTCTTGCATCATAGAAGATAAAATGGGCAATATATGGCTAGGCACCAATGGTGGAATAAGCAAATATGATAGCAAATCCCTTCCTGAAGGGCAGGCAGGAATTACAAATTACTCGGTTGCCCAAGGCTTGACTGACAATAATATTACCTGCATTTTCGAAGAGCGATTTCTCCCAAAAAACGAAATAGGAATTTGGTTCGGAACCACTAACGGGCTTAGTCGATTTGATGGAAAATCCTTTACAAACTTTGGTTCAGCTCAAGGTTTAGCTAAAAACTATGTTTTTGATATAAGTGGAGATAAAAGTGGCAATATTTGGTTTGGAACTGAATCGGGCTTGTCTTTACTTTTGGCCGAAGATGTTAAAAAAATCTCTTCAGGTTTAGGTACATCAAGATTCAACAATAATAACAACCCACTTTTTAAATCCTTCACTACTGATGATGGATTACCTGACAATGTAATTACTCAAATAATTCAAATGCCGGATGGAAGAATGGCTCTTGGGAGCAATTCTGGCATTACCTTTTTTGAACTTTCAGAGGATTTCAACAAACTTGAATCTATCGAAAACTTTAGCGTCAATACCGGATATCCAATAAAGGATGTTAACGTTTCTCAAAATAGTATGATTGTAGATTCCAAAGGAATTATTTGGGCAGCTACCGGCTCAGAAAAAACCGCTTTGGTTCGTTTTGACTATAATGCAATAAACAAGGACACTATACCTCCTGAATTAATTATTCAGTCAGTAAAAGTAAATGATGAGAATATAAGCTGGTACAACCTTGAACCAAACAAAGAAAAAAGAAATACTTACGACAGCACAAGCAACATACTTCAAGAGTTTTTAGCATACGGAAGGACCCTTTCGAAATCTGAAAATGAAGAAATATACAAGCGTTTTGGCTCCATTCAATTTGATAGTATTAGTAAGTTCTACCCCTTGCCTCAAAATTTAATACTGCCTCACAAGAATAACAAAGTCTCATTTGAATTTGCTGCTATTGAAACCAGCAGGCCGTTCTTACTTAAATATCAATATATGTTAGAAGGGTATGATAAAGATTGGAGCCCGGCAACATCATACAGCAATGCAAGTTTTGGTAATATTAATGAAGGTTCTTACGTATTTAAAGTCAGAGCAAAAGGAGCTAATGGAATTTGGACCAAGCCAGTTACATATAAATTTGAAGTTCTACCGCCTTGGTATCGAACTTGGTGGGCATATTTGGCTTACGCATTAATTGTAATATTAATTCTTGGAGCTTTTATCAAGTGGCGCGAGCGAAATTTAAGATTGGAAAAAGAAAGACTTGAATACACAGTTGAATTGAGAACCGCCGAAGTTGTGGCTGAAAAAAAAGAAGTAGAAAAGCAGAAAAAACTAAGTGATGATTTATTGTTAAATATTTTACCTGAAGAAGTAGCAGAAGAATTAAAGGAAAAAGGCAGCGCAGAAGCAAAGCTGTTTGAAGAAGCTACTGTGCTTTTTACAGACTTTAAAGGTTTTACTTCTCTGTCAGAAAAACTGAGCCCCAAAGAATTAGTTAATGATTTGAACGTATGCTTTTCTGAGTTCGATAAAATTGTAAGTGAACTCAACGTAGAGAAAATAAAAACCATTGGCGATTCTTATATGGCAGCAGGCGGTTTACCAACCACAAATAATTCACATAGCACTGATGTGATTAAGGCAGCAATTAGAATGAGAGATTTTGTTGAAGAGGGTAAAGCAAAGAAAATAGCCGCCGGACTGCCCTATTTTGAAATACGAATCGGCATTCATACAGGTCCGCTGGTTGCCGGAATTGTTGGTGTTAAAAAGTTCCAATACGATATCTGGGGCGATACTGTTAATACAGCAAGCCGAATGGAAAGCAATGGAGAAGTCGGTCAAATTAATATTAGTGGAGCAACTTACCAACTGGTAAAAGATAAATTCAAATTCACCTATCGTGGTAAAATTCAAGCCAAAGGGAAAGGTGAACTGGACATGTATTTTGTGGAAGAACTTAATTAAATCATTTTTTACTATCGGTCTGGTGGTTTTAGCAAGGGAGGATTTCGGAGCACTGCATTGTTAATATTTGACAAAGTTTGATGCTTGTAGAAATTTGATTTAAGCTCTGAAACAGCCAGTGGTTCTATTTCTGTCGTTTATTTGTGTTTAATCAAAAGATAAATACGCCTGTAGAATTACAGTTGTATAAAACTTTGGTATCAATCATTTTCTCTCAACTAGTGATTGATAATTAGTAGCGATACTAAAATAATTACTGCCGAATAAATGCCTACTAAAAGAAAATTGAATTTGAATATCTGAGCATAACCTATATGAGGCTGATTGACCACCGACTTTACCATAAGAATATTTTGCAAAGAAATGGCATTACCTATGGCGCTTCCTGTATGCAATAGTGCTAAGAAAATCGGCAAATTTCCTCCGTTTATTTCATTTACAATTATCGCACTACCCAACAATATGTTGCTCATAGTAGCACTTCCACTTATGAAACTGCCCATAATTCCAAGAAAAGGACTTGCAATTACTTTTACTATTGGTAGTAACTCTGCGTAGTAATTTCTGATAACAACAGATAAATCCTGTTGAATTAATTGTGCAAGAAAAACAAGCAAACAAATAGCTGCCACTGATTTGAAGGTTCTACAAAGGGTGTCTCTACTTTGATTATAAAATTGTTTTGCCAGATTATTTTTATCAATAAACATTAAATATGTAATACTTGAAATGATAAAAATTATTCCAGGTTGGTAAAGAGATATGGATCTAGAACCCTCTTGCAGATTCCAAGTAAAATCGCTGAGAAAATATTTAGCAATAAAAAGAAACAAGGTTAAAATTAAATAAGGATAAAATGTTTTCAGCCAAAAGCTGTAACTAGGATTTTCACTCTTAGAAACATTAAAAGCAAAAAACAGAATCAAGCCAACAATTCCAGCAACAACAGAAGGATATTCGATGCTTAAGAACCCGGTAATAAAGTATGGTACAGTAAAGGAGAAACCCGCTCCTAAAAGCATTTTCCAGTTTTTTGTCCATTGTATATCGGTTTGCTCAGTTTTACTGTAGATATAAGCCAACAAAAAAGGAAGCGTGATGGCTGGCAGGCTGTTTAACAAAAGTGTAAATACTACTGTAGAATCTGATTCATAAATATTCAGACCTACTTTTAAAGGTGTTCCTAATGCTCCGAAAGTAACGGCGGTTGTGTTGGCTGCCAGTGGTAAAACAATACTTGTTAGAGGCTTGAATCCTAATGTAATCAGAAGAGGTGCTATAAGCATCGCTGGAATTCCAAATCCTGCGATACCCTCCATAAAACTTCCCATAAAAAGACATAAACTAATAATTATGAAAAGTCTTGAAGAAAAAGAAGATGTTACTTGTATAAATTCTGAGAAATGATGATTAGTATATAACGTGTTATAAAACAGGTAGGCTCCAAAAAGGAGGAGTCCTAATTCGAAAGAGATAAGTGTTCCAGATAAAAATGGCAGATAAATAAATTCGATACTTGTAAGTAAAAAAGCTTTGGAAAGGATAAAAACCAGTATTGCTACTAAAGCACTTAACCATAGTTTCTTAAAAAAGAATACTCCAAAAAGTAGAATAGTAAACGATATGACTAGAGTCCAACTTTCCAATTTTAATAGACTTCATTTTCAGACTTGCCTGTCTGCGACCATTGGTCTAAGTTGTCGATAGTTGTTTTGGCAATACCTTGCAATGCTTCATTAGTAAGAAATGCTTGATGCCCAGTAATTATAACATTCTCATGAGAACGCAGTTTCTCGAAGAGTTCGTCTTCTATTTGGGTATTAGAATGGTTATAAAAGAAGATAGGTTTTTCGTGTTCATATACATCTAGTCCGGCGCTTCCTACAATTCCATGAGCAAGAGCATCCAATAAATCCTTTGTATTTACTATTCCACCCCTGGCTGTATTGATAAAAACGACTCCGCTCTTCATTTGTGAAAAAGTTTTCTTGTTAAACATATATTTTGTAGCATCATTCAAGGGGCAATTAACCGAAATAACATCCGAATTTTTACACAGCGTTTCTAATGATGTGTATTGTACCCTGCATTGCTCGATTAATTCATTATCCTGCTCAATGTCATAAGCTAGTATTTTACAGCCAAAACCGTGCATTATTCTAATAAAAGCAGAACCGATTTTTCCGGTGCCAACAACGCCAATGGTTTTATTATGAAGATCAAAGCCCACTAATTTATCGAGTCGAAAATCGTTTTGCTTCATCAGTTCCTGAGCCAATATTATCTTTCTATTTAAAGCCATTAATAACGCTACTGAATGCTCGGCTATGGCATAGGGAGAATAGGCTGGCACGTTGGCAACTTTAATATTTAGTTTTTTTGCTTTTGCTATGTCAACGTGGTCGTAGCCTACAGACCTAAGTGCAATAAATCTGACACTCAATGTATGTAACTGTTCAATTACTTTTGAGGAAACATTATCTGAAGTAAAAAGAGCTACAGCTTCAAATCCTTCAGCAAGATGAGCAGTATTTTCATTCAATGGTAGCTCTGTAAATACTAATTCATGTTTGCCCTTTCCTAATTTTTCTATAAATGGCTTGTCAAAACCGTGAATGCTGTATACTAGTGTTCTCATTTTTTTAATTAAATCTAATCATTTGTTAATCAGCTGTTTGCAAGAATTGGTTTGCCTTTTAGTTTTTGTTTGAATTCAAGTTAATCATCTGTCGTTGAAACAGTCGTCATACCAGTGGCTATAACTCAGTAATTTCATAGTAAAAGACTCTCTTATTGCTTCTTTTTGCCTTTGTGAAAATACTCAGATATGGTAAAATTTGCTGCAAAGATGTAAAGAATAAGGCTTCAAAGTCACAAGCAAAAAGCATCAGTGGATTAAGGTTTTAAAAGTTTGGGGCTTCCCGCGAGCTTTGCTGCGAACTTCGCGTAAACGCTCAGTCGCATCTTCACTCCCGGTCGCGTGCTCCCGGCTACATGGTAGCTTCGTACGCCCGCTAAGCCAGAAAAATTAAACTTCATCTCATGCATTTGAGATAAAACTATTCTGATTTTACCCGCCTTGAAAACAATCGTCCTACTTTTGCATTTGATAAATCAGCATGCAAAAGCTTTTCAAAATACTCACCTACACTAGCCTTATTTGTACATTTCTGGTAATTCTTGCCGGTTCGGTGGTTCGCACCACTCAGTCGGGAATGGGTTGTCCCGATTGGCCTAAGTGTTTTGGATACTACATCCCGCCAACGGCGGATGAACAAGTTCGCTACGAGCAAGGCCGAACCTACACTAAAGGCATGATGGTTATCGAATATGATACACTCTGGAGGGCAAAATCGAACATCATCGCACAAGCTGATTTTAACCGTGATGAATGGGAGAAATATCCCAAGCACGATTACTCTGATTTTGTAGTTCACCAAACCTGGATTGAATACATAAACCGACTTTTGGGTGCATTACTTGGCATCTTCGTTTTTGGAATGTTTGTGACTTCCTTCTCTTACCGAAAAACCAAACCTTTACTTATATTTCTAAGTTTTGCATTGGTGTTTGTAACCGGTTTTCAAGCCTGGTTAGGTAAGTTGGTTGTTGATGGCAATCTCATTCCACAATCGATAAGCATTCACATGTTAGGAGCTTTATTATTGCTTTTGCTGGCTCAACTTGTTATTAATCAAATTCGAATGAATGAGAATTCATCTGTAAATAAACCTTTACGAAACATAGGTTATCTTGCAGCATTGATGGTGCTTTTGCAGATTCTAATCGGCACTCAGGTAAGAGAAGAAATTGATGTTATTGCCAAAAGTATGGGATTCGATATGAGAGCTTTATGGGTTGATGAGCTTTCTTCTACTTTCTTGATTCACCGTGCATTTTCACTTATCGTTACTGCCGCATGCGCTTACGCAGTATATTTAAGTTTGCAAACCCGTGATAATAACCTTAAGTTAATTGGTAAATTATCGGCTTTAGTTATTGCCCTAGAGTTAATTGCAGGTATTGTTCTAGGCTTCGCTGGGATGCCGGCAGCTTTTCAACCTGTGCATTTACTTTTAGCTACAGTGTTATTCTGGAGCATGTTTGCTATTGGCAGCAGAAAGGTATCAAATTCCTAAAAAATTAGCTCTATCACATTAAAGGCATGAACCTCAAAACAATTTTATTTCTTCTGGCTTTCTCGTGTAAGTTACTTTCAGCTCAGAAATACGACTGTTACAAAAGCTCTTTTGACACATCTTTAGTTTCTGAAAAACTAGGCTATCAGAAAAAGCTTAGCATAACATTACCCGATGAATATCAAAGCTCCGGCAAATCTCCAAACTATCCACTAATCATAATTTTCGATAGTCAGAATTCAAGAAGCTACACTTACCTTCTGAATACCATCGATTACCTCACGGCAAATGAACAAATGCCGGCTTCGGTAATAATTGGTGTTGAATCGACCATGGAAAAAAGATATGGGGAAACTCAGCTGGAAATTAGCGACAGCAATGCTTTTGGCTCTAAAAACGAGGATTTTATTCTTGAAGAACTCATCCCCTTTGCAAGGCAAAACTTTCAAACTCTAAATTACAATCTGCTAATTGGTCACTCGAGATATGGCTATTTCACCTCTTATCTATTCTCAAAAAATCACCCGGAGATTCAAGCTGTAATTTCTGCAAGTCCGGTTTTTAGTCAGAAAAATCTGGATATACTAAAGCCAATTATCGATTTAAACGAGAATTACCGGGGTGCTTGCACAAAATACCTTCGTTTTGGCATTGGCAACGATTACCCCGAGGATTTTCAAATTATGGATGAAGCTCTAAAGGGCAGAAAAAAAGAGAACGAAAATTTGAGTATTGCAGGATATTTATTCAAAGATGCCGATCATAACGTAACTCCCGGTTTAACTGTAGGTAGGGCTTTGTATGAAATTTTTGAGTTTTGGAGTAAACAACAAAATACTTTTATAAGGAGCAATGATAACCTCACAGTTGACTATTCTAAATCACAAGAAAAAGTAAGTAAGCATTATGGTGCAGAATTAAAGCTCTCACTTGGAATTCTTAATGGCAAGGGTTGGGAATATTACAATAATGGCAAATATGAAGAAGCTATTGAGGCTTGGCAATTAACGTTTAAGAACTATCCTTCATTCTCAGAAGCCTTGCTTTTTGAAATGTATGCGCACATGGATTTAAAAAGAGATTATTCTAAAATCAAACAGGCGTTTATTGATGATTTAAAAGCTTCAGAGATGTATTCTCCTGCCGAAAAGGCAGAGCTTTTTAAAGAGTTAGATGAGTTGGAGAATGAAATACCACTAAAAGGTCAAAACTAAATCACTTCCACTTTATTGAAGAAATCAAGTGCTCAATATCTTCTCGTATAAATTCCATTACAGGCCTCAATGAATCAGCATTTGGGCTTGAGTAGAAATATAAACTTCCTCTTAGAAAATGCGCTGTATTATCGGTAGTATAAAATTGCACTGATGATGCGGCATTTCCATTGATTTTATACATAATTCCGAAAACATTGTCATCAGGATTTTCAAAAACTTTCTCCTCAATTCCATTCGCTTTTACAGCATGTTTATATGCCATAGTGCGCGAATCCTCCATGAGTTGAGCGGCATCAGTTTCAATATCTTTATAACTGAGGTGCAGTGTTGCTCTTTGTTTTGGAAACTGAAGATTTAACCAACACGGTTCAGCATCCCCCGCAGAGCCGGGGCCCATAACAGCATACTTAGGAATTTCAAAGCTAAATGGACAATCGGTTTGATAAACCTGATATGATTTTTCAGGAAGATCAATTCTAAAATAACCTCGTGGCCGAGGGATAGATGCCTCTTCTGTGCAAGAAGCAAGTACTGGCAAAAAGCAAAAAAGGAGAAAACGCCTTAGATTCATGTTCACAAATAACGTCAATCTAGAGGAGATGTTATTTATAAATTAATGGGCCATATCATCGTTGTAATGACTGCCTTCATACCCAGAATTACCTTGAGAATCATCTCTTTTGGAAGACAACATAGTTAGCACATCAGCTACAACCTCAACCGAATAGCGTTTTATTTTGTCTTTATCTTCCCAGGTTCTTGAACGCAATTTGCCTTCAATGTATACAGTAGCTCCCTTTCTAACAATCTTTTCTGTGACTTCGGCAAGACCTCGCCATAAGACTACATTGTGCCATTCGGTTTGTTCAAAACGCTGACCGTCTTTTTTGTAGACTTCGGTTGTTGCTAAAGGAAAATTGGCAACCCTAACCCCATTATCTAAAACTTTTACTTCCGGATCTTTTCCTACGTTCCCTATCAGAATTACCTTGTTTACCCCTGCCATATGTTCAATTTCAAGAAATTACATTCAAATATAGCAGTAAATAGTCTTGAAAACATAGTAGCAAATTTTGCTAGACTGAAATAATCAGCCAAAAAAGCCCAACAATCTTAAAGAGGCATTATGCGATTCTATTTAATTGAAGCATACCAATATACACTAACACTTAATCATGTTGCTCTTTTTGCCTACTTCCAATTCTAACTTGTATCACCCAATTGAGGGATTGGCAAAGCTTCGCATTGAAATTAATTTCGAGAAAAAATAACTGATACACTTTATGAGATTAATTTTCCTTTTGTCAGCGCTTCTTGTTTCAATAAATCAATTGTTTTGTCAAGAGTATTATCCGCAAAACTATGCTCCTGAGAATGGCTACATAACAAGATTGTTACAGAGCAGCGATACCTTATTTGGAGCAGGCAATTTTTACATAAGCGGTTATAAAACAGGCAGTTTAATTGGGTATGCAGGAAACGAAAGAACTTCCATCGATGCAGATATTCCTTTTATTGATACCGGAGAATTAAATGATATCGTGGCCGATGGAAATGGAGGCTGGTACATTGCAATAGCAGGAGGCATTAACTATGAAGGAAACTCTTACAGAGGAATTTTGCATTTTAATGCTGATAAAAGCCTTGATCAGGACTTTACACTAATGCAGCAAGGGTCGAGTTTCGCGGGTGTGGTAAATGCTCTTAAAGTGAATAGCAATGTACTTTACGTCGGCGGTTCCTTCGAGTCATACAATGGCATTGCTAGGGCTTATTTACTTGCTTACGACCTCTCAAACAATCAAATTATTGAAAGTTTCAATGCCGGTTTTGTTCCTACTCCGCAAACCGCTGTTAAGAAAATAGAAGTTTATCAGAATAAACTATTTGTTGGTGGTGATTTTATAGCCTCATCAGGTCAACCTGCGAATAACTTTGGTGTATTTGACTTAAATACGGGTGAATTACTTCACGATTTCAATACCAATGCTGATGTTAAACAGATAGCATTCGACGCCGATACTCTTTTTGCTGGAGGCGCATTTAGCACTTTTCAAGGGAGCAATAAATTAGGCTTTGCTAAAGTAAACTTAAGCGATAACTCTCTCCTCACTTTTAATGCTTCGTTTGATGGTTTTGTTGGAAGAGTATGGGATTTTAAATTCTCAGAAACCGATTTATACGTATGCGGTCAATTTTCAACTGTAAATGGGCTTAACAAAAGTGGTCTAGTTAAAATGAATCGCTATTCGGGTGAAATTGACGCAGCATTTAACGTCACTTTTGACAATCCAAACATACAAAGTATGGATTTGCAAGGCGAGCAGCTTGTTTTCGGAGGAAATTTTAATCAGGTAAACGGTTTCTCCAGAGAAAAGCTAGCTCAGGTAAATCTTTATACCGGAGAATTAAGCACATGGGAAAGTTCAGTTTCTGGAACTCCGGTATACGTTAAAAATATTGATGACCGAATTTTGATTTATGGCAATATGGATCAAATGAAAAGGGAAATTACGCATGGTTTCTTTGCCCTCAAATTGCCAGAACGCACCTTACTTCCTATGGGTTTTAGCTCTGGAGATTTCGGGATTTCCTTGCGAGATATGGCCAAACTAGGTAACAAACTTTATTTTGCCTGCTCAGGCGGCCAAATAAATGGTATCAGTGTAGGGAAACTATTTTCATACGATCTGTTAACACAGGAAATAGTTAATATAGCAGACATTGGCGGCATTCCTAATTCAACTGTCGACAGATTATTAATTCACGAAGGCAAACTTTATGTGCATGGATATTTTCTCGAAGTTAATGGAATGCCTCGATCCAGAATGGCAAGAATCAATCTAAGTGATAACACCCTTGATGAGTGGAATCCTAGCTTGGGAAGCAGCTCCGGGGCTAGGAATATGCTCGTACTCAACTCTAAACTTTACTTAGCTGGAATAATTTATTACGACAACACTGAGTATGCATTGGGAGCTCTTAATCTTATAGACGCAAGCTGGACGGGAGGGTTCTTAAGTCAGCCATCGATAAATCAAGATTTCAACGCAACAGACCTTATTATTGATGGCAATACTTTATATCTCTCTGGAGATCATTATTTAAATTTCAATCCGCTTGTTAGAAGTGCAGTAATTAAACTGGATGAACAATTTGAAATGGATCAAAATTTTGTTGCTCCAATGATAGAAAATGCCAATGGAGCTAATCTTTAGAATGATAAACAGGGTTGTATTTTGCATGCATGTGTTGATGCGAAATCGAAAAATCTTATTTCCATAATCCTATCACCGGTGATTCACTTCTGAACTTAGATATTCTCTTCAATGGTTCAGTGCCTTTTATAGAAACTTTAAATCAACCATACAGTTATGTCTTTAGCGACAATTTTCTTTTTATTGGAGGAAACTGGAACAGTGTAAGAGGAAACACTGTTAGAGGTTTAGCTATAATTGATGGCCGAACAGTAGCCTTTCCAAATTTAATCACATCTATTCAACAACAAACTTTTAATACAGCAGAAAATTGGTCAATCTATCCCAATCCTAACAAAGGCCAATTCACCATCAAGATGGATGATGTGATTTCTAGAAACGCTAGATTCGAAATTTTCGACATAAGTGGTCGAATGGTATACAACAGAGACCTTCAATATGGTTTTCAAAAAGAATCAATCAACTTGAATTTTTTAACACCCGGCACTTATGTAGCTAAAATTAATTCAGATGTCAAAAGATTTATTGTGATTCAAAACAGCAATTAGAAAACAATATGCCTGTTCTGATTTCTAAATCAAGATTGCTCAAAATAACGGGTGATTACCCTTGGCATTCCCAGTTGAGCTAAATCACTAAACGATTTCCGCTCATAATCACGAACAGAGCTTTTTGTGTTTCCAGTAACCCGAGCAAACAATACATGCAAATGCTGGTGACTAAGTATATGCTTCACAGGATTGCTGAGATGATTAAGTTCAGCCTGAAAGACTTTCAGGCTTTCTTTGTATTTATCAGTTGATTCAAATCCCAGCCATTCTTCAGCACTTTGAAACTCAATTATTGGGAATTCATACAAGCCAGCCCAAATATCTTTGTCTCCACGTTTTCTAACAAGAGTATGGTCTTCATCATCCTTTACAATTAAATAAAGTAAATACCTCTTTTTCACTTTCGTTTTTCCCCTTTTGATTGGTCTAGATGCAATAGTTTCATTTTTCAAGGCCAAACATCCCGCGTTAAGCGGACAATCTATACAAATTGGATTAGAAGGTTTGCACACCAAAGAGCCAAAATCCATCATTGCCTGATTAAAATCTCCAGGTGAAAAATTGGGGATTAACTCATTTGCTAAATCAAAAAACTCTCGTATTCCGGCAGAAGAATCAATTGGAGTATCTATGTCAAAGTAGCGCGAAAGTAGGCGGTACACATTCCCATCAACCACAGCATGGCGAAGGTTAAACGCAATAGATGAAATAGCGGATGCTGTGTAGGGTCCAACTCCTGGTAGTTTTCTCAAATCATCATAAGAGTCGGGAAAACGGCCTTTATATTCTTCTACAACCATTTTTGCAGCAGCATGCAGGTTTCTGGCTCTGGAATAATATCCTAAGCCCTGCCAAAGTTGCATTACATGATCTTCTTTTGCTGCAGCAAGATGATTTACAGTGGGGAATGCTTCAATGAATTTTAAATAGTAACTTAATCCTTGTTCTATTCTAGTTTGTTGAAGGATAATTTCAGAAAGCCAAATTGAATATGGATTCTTATTATTTCGCCAAGGTAATTCACGCTTGTGAGCAGAATACCATGAAAGAATTATTCTAGAAAAAGGGTGTAAAACAGAATCCATCGCAACAATAATAGGTGATTCAGCTAATTGTAAAAAACTTTTTCGTTTGAAAAGAAATCTAATATCTTTGCACCCCCGTTTTTACAACGCTAACATCCACATTAACAAAAAACTAAATACTTTATAAATCTTTTAAATTCCATCCAGCCATGACCAAAGCTGAAATTGTTACAGAAATCGCAGAAAAAACAGGTATTGAAAAAGTAACTGTTCAGGCAACTGTTGAAGCGTTCATGAAGAGCGTTAAGAACAACTTGTCACAAGGTAAAAATGTTTATCTCCGTGGTTTCGGTAGCTTTGTAGTAAAGAAGCGCGCAACTAAAAAAGGCCGCAACATTTCTAAAAACACAACAATCGTTATTCCTGAGCACTTCATTCCTTCTTTTAAGCCAGCTAAGACTTTTAGCGACAAGGTTAAGAAGTCTGTGAAGGCGTAATAATCAATGAATATTCGACTGCTATCGGTTGTTTTAGCTTGTACCCTAGTTGGCGCAGCTATTATTCTTGCTCCAAGAGCAGGAAAGTCTCAGAAGGATTCAACCAAGACCGAGGCAACGAATTCTACCGGAGAAGCTGAGTTTAACGAACAGCTTGAATCGGTAAAAAAAGCTATGGATGCTCCTGCACTAGCAGGCATCGAGTTCTTTGAAAGCCGGTTGAACCAATCAACCGGGATGGCCAAAACAACATGGCTCGACTCACTTACATCAGCATGGGATCGTCAAATGAGACCTGGAATATCGGCTGAGTATGTTTACAGGAAAGCTGAACTAACAAATACTGCCGAAGACTGGTTCGCAGCTGGGAAGAGGTATTTGGGTATTTCAAGGTTTTTTCAAGGTGAAGATCAGCAAGCTCTTAATGAGCGTGCTACAATTTGTCTTGAAAAAGCAAATGAGTTAAAGTCTGGTAACAACGAAACAAAAACGATGTTAGGGGCTGCTTATGTTGAAGGAGGGAAAGAGCCAATGAAAGGAATTTTTCTTCTGAGAGAAGTTATTGCTGATGATCCCGAAAACATTGATGCCCTTTTAAATTTAGGGTTCTTTTCAATGCAAAGTGGACAGTATGATAAAGCAGAAGAACGATTTAAAACTGTTGTTGGTTTGCAGCCTGAGTTAGCCGAAGTGAGATTATATCTTGCCGAAGCGCTACAAGCTCAAGGCAAAGATGATTTGGCCATCAAAGAATTAAAAGAAATTAAGAAAATCACGTCCGATTCGCTTCTTATTCAGGAAACTGATAGAAGAATAGGACAAATTGAACTGAATACAAAACTTTAAAAAACATTCATTATGCCAAGCGGTAAGAAAAGAAAGCGTCATAAAATGGCCACGCACAAGCGCAAGAAGCGTCTGCGTAAGAATCGTCACAAGAAGAAGTAAGCTGCGGCATTTAATCTGATATCGGGGACGAATGTGCCCATGTTTCAGATTACTGACCGTTCCGTTTTATTATCCTCGTAAGGGAATCCCTTCGGGCACGTCTTTGATGTGCCTTTTGGTGTTTATCCCTTCGGGTGATGAATATTTTACACGTGAACAAAGAACTAATCATCAATGCCTCAGGCAGTGATGTTATCATAGCCCAGCTGGAAGATCGCCGACTAATAGAACTGAACCGCGAAAAAAGTAATGTTTCTTTTGCCGTTGGTGATATTTATCTAGGTCGCGTTAAAAAAGTTATGCCCGGACTCAACGCTGCATTTGTAGATGTTGGGTACGAAAAAGATGCATTTCTTCATTACTTAGATTTAGGACCGCAAGTGCAGTCGCTGATAAAGTATATGAAAATGGGCCTTGCTGGCAAAGCACCTGAGAGCAGACTGGCCGATTTCAGAATGGAAGGCGACATCCGCAAGGATGGAAAGATCATTGACGTGTTGCAAAACAACATGCCAATGCTTGTGCAAATAGCTAAAGAGCCAATATCTACTAAAGGCCCAAGGATAAGCTCTGAACTTTCTCTTGCAGGAAGGTATCTTGTTTTAGTACCTTTTTCAGATAAGATTTCAATCTCACAAAAGATTAAAGAATCTGAAGAAAGAAACAGACTTAAGCGTCTTATTATGAGCATCCGCCCAAAGGGCTTTGGTGTTATAATAAGAACTGTTGCTGCAAATAAAAAGGTTGCAGAACTTGACCAGGACCTCAACGAATTAGTAGAACGTTGGGATACTCTTGTTAAGAATCTTCAAAAAGCACAGCCAAAAACTAAAGTTCTTGGAGAAATCAAAAGGACTTCTGCTTTATTAAGGGATGTGCTTAACGATTCTTTCAATAGCATCGTTATCGACGATCAGACCATTTATAATGAAGTAAAGAATTACATCGCTCATATTGCTCCTGATAAGGAGAAAATCGTAAAACACCACAAAGGAAAAGAAGATGTTTTCGAGGC
Organism: Bacteroidia bacterium; assembly: GCA_018401705.1. Lineage (GTDB taxonomy): Bacteria > Bacteroidota > Bacteroidia > M30B66 > M30B66 > M30B66. The sequence continues at coordinate 110,833 of JAGYKL010000002.1, forward strand.
TTATGGTGTTGACCGTCAGATAAAAGCGGCATTTGGTCAAAATGTAAGCATGAAAAGCGGGGCTTATCTCATTATTCAGCATACTGAGGCAATGCACGTAATTGATGTGAACTCAGGCCACCGTTCACGTTCAGATAGCGATCAAGAAACAAATGCCCTCGATTGCAACCTAGAAGCTGCTTCTGAAATAGCTAGACAGTTGCGTCTTCGTGATATGGGCGGGATTATCGTTATCGACTTTATTGATATGCACTCGGCTACAAACCGGAAAGTGCTGTTCGATAAACTAAAAGAAGCGATGCTACAGGATAGAGCCAAGCATACCATTTTACCTCCGAGTAAATTTGGCTTGATTCAAATTACTCGTCAACGAGTTAGACCTGAACTGGTAATAGAAACGCTTGAAAAATGCCCTACCTGCAACGGTTCTGGTGAAATTCAACCTTCTATTCTAATTACCGACGAAATTGAAAACACATTGCGTTTCATCTTGAAAGAGCAAAACGAGAAATCTGTAAGCCTTTGGGTAAATCCATTTATCGAAGCTTATCTAAAGAAAGGCTTTCCTTCAATTCGTATGAAATGGTTTTTCAAATACAAAAAGTGGATTCAAGTAAAATCTAATCTGAATTACCATATTAACGAATACCACTTCCTAAATAATCAGGACGAGGAAATTAAACTTTAATATCGGCTTAACATTCAAGATGTTAATTTCACATCATGAATCCTAACTACGCTGAATCATTATTTGAATACGATTTCTGGGCAAACTCTAGAGTCTTTGAAGCCATAGAGCCATTTTGTGAAAATGTGCCCCATGAAATTCTTGAACTCATGAGTCACATTCTTGGAGCCAAACAAGTTTGGTATAATCGAATCCAAAATATTCCTGCAGGTAAAGATCTTTTGAAGTTCAAACCTTAGAAATGCTCAAAAGAAGTAATGAATCTCTATCACAACTTTGGTCAGATTTAATTCATAGAATTGATATCAACAAAACTCAAATAACCTACAATAATCTGGCAGGAGATTCTTTCGAGAGTTCTATTTCTGATATAATAACACAATTATTTTCACACGGCAGTTACCACCGTGGTCAGGTTGCCAGAATTATCAGAGAATCAGGCCAAAAGCCCCTGTCAACAGATTTCATTGTTTTTGCAAGACAATAAGCCTTATAATAGCATTATTCAGCTGTAATGAATACTAAGAAATACCGGGGTCATTTTCTAAGCGATTCCACCTCTTTTTCCTACCTTCGCCGACTTATAGTTTTGCTGTTTCATAGCTAGGTGAAAACAGTAGCTAAAATTGAGTATAAGGCATGTGGGCATATTTATCCCGTATAATTTTACGTTACAGATTACCAATTCTTATTACAATTGGTATCTCAACTGTGCTTATGGGTTATTTTGCTTCAAAGGCAGAAATGACTTACACATTAGCTCAGCTACTTCCTGAAGATGACCCTGAGTACCAGAACTATGCTGAATTTAATCGCCTTTTTGGAGAGGATGGAAATTTGCTGGTTATTGGAATCGAAACTGATGAATTCTTCGAAAAAGAAGTTTTTAGTGATTGGGCTATTGCTTCAGATTCGATAAAAGCGATTCCTGAAGTTAAAAACGTACTCTCAATCACAGGTATTTACGACCTAGAACGAAACGACGAACTTCAAAAGTTTAACGTACACCCAATAATGGATAGCCTGCCTCAGTCGCAGGCAGAAATGGATTCATTGCGAAATAAAATTTTATCACTAAAATTTTATGATGAATTACTCATAACAAAAACTGAATCAAACACTTATGCCACTGTGATGCTTGTCACAATGGACCAAGAAAGTATTGATAGAAAAGGAAGGAAAGAACTAATCAATCATTTGGTTTCTTATACCGACGAATTTGCAGCAAAACATAATATCAGCATACATTATTCAGGACTTCCATACATAAGAACAATAAATGCAGAAAAATTAAAAGGCGAATTGGGAATGTTCCTTTGGATGTCTTTAGGAATAACGGCATTGGTTCTTTTACTTTTTTTCAGGTCTTTTAAAGCTATAGTCTTCCCACTTTTAGTGGTAGCAATAAGTGTTGTTTGGGTTATGGGAACAATGGTGCTTTTGGGCTATAAAATCACCATCCTAACAGCGTTAATTCCTCCATTGATAGTAATTATAGGAATACCCAATTGTATATTCCTTACCAATAATTTCCATAGAGAATACCGCGGGCATGGCAATAAAATTAAAGCCATAGCAAGAGTTGTTCAACGTATCGGAAATGCTACATTTTTAACAAACTTTAATACCGCTCTTGGCTTTGTAACATTTGCTTTCGTAAGAAGTGATATTCTTAAAGAGTTTGGGATTCTCTCGTCAATCAATGTAATGCAGGTATTTGTTCTTAGCATTACTATCCTTCCTATTGCTTATTCATACATCCCATCGCCTAAAGCAAAACAGATAAAGCATCTCGATAATAAGTACATGGATGGTTTCGTGGAGCTTCTCATCAGGCTTGTTACTAACCACCGAAAGTGGATTTACGCTACTACTTTTATCATTGCCGGGGTTAGCATCTGGGGGATGACAATGATAAGAACAACAGGAAATTTCACAGATGATATTCCTGATACAGACAAACTTATTGTTGATTTAAAATTCTTTGAAAACAACTTTCATGGAGTTATGCCTTTCGAAATTACCATCGACACTAAAAAGAAAAACGGTGTGATGAAACTTTCGACCTTACGAAAAATTGATGAGCTACAAAAGGTTCTTCGAGATTATCCTGAATTTTCAAAGGCCCTTTCTATTGCTGAAGTAATAAAGTTTGCAAAGCAAGGTTTTTATAATGGTGATTCTGCATTCTACTCTTTACCTACCAACGAGGAAGTTTCTTTCTTGCTGCCATATGCCCAGAATATGGACTTAAAAGGAAGCAGCACTAGTTCTTTTATCGACAGTACCCGACAGTATACAAGAATAAGTGTGCAAATGGCCGACATTGGTACTGTTGAAATGCAAAGAATTAGAGATGATGTTAGACCAAGAATTGACTCCATCTTTAATCCCGAGAAGTACGAGGTAAAACTTACTGGGACTTCACTTGTGTTTCTAAAAGGAACCGACTACCTGGTCGACAACCTCTTGATGAGTCTTGTAGCAGCAATTTTCCTGATTTCAGGACTCATGTATTTCATGTTTTATTCAATGCGAATGCTGCTGGTTTCTGTGATTCCAAATGTTGTTCCGCTACTATTTACGGCAGGCTTGATGGGTTTCTATGGTATTTCGCTGAAATCATCTACAATTCTGGTTTTTAATATAGCATATGGTATTACAGTAGATTCGGCAATCCACTATTTTTCACGTTATGGATTGGACCTGAAAACATACAATAATCAAATAAAACCAGCTGTAATTGCCTCAATGCGAGATACAAACATAAGCATCATCTACACCTCAATTATTTTGCTTCTGGGCTTTAGTATCTTCTTATTCTCTTCGTTTGGAGGTACAATTGCTCTAGGATTCTTGATTTCTATTACAATATTTGTTGGACTATTTACCAATTTACTTCTTCTTCCTACCTTGCTCTTATCAATGGACAGGGCTTTTACGGTAAAGTCATATCAAGAACCTCTCATTGCTGTTTATGATGAAGAAGAAGATATTGATTTAGATAGTCTTACAATTAGAAAAGAACAAAGCACAAACGAAACCGACGAATAAATGAAAGGAATCATACTCGCCGGAGGCTCAGGAACTCGATTGCATCCTTTAACTCTTGCTGTTAGCAAGCAGTTGATGCCAGTTTACGATAAGCCCATGGTATACTATCCACTTTCTACATTGATGCTTGCAGGCATCAGAGAAGTGCTTATCATTTCAACACCTCATGATCTTCCACACTTTAAGAAACTGCTTGGAAATGGCAATAATCTCGGAATGGAGTTTAGTTATGCTGAACAAGTTGTTCCCAATGGACTAGCTCAAGCTTTTGTGATTGGAGCCGACTTTATAGGTAATGATAAGTGTGCTTTAGTACTTGGAGACAATATCTTTTACGGATCAGGAATGACCAAGCTTTTGAGGTCAAATAACGACCCTGATGGAGGAGTGGTTTATGCCTATCACGTGTCAGACCCTGAGCGCTATGGCGTGGTGGAATTTGATGATGAAATGAATGCTATTTCTATTGAAGAAAAGCCTCTTAATCCTAAATCAAATTTTGCTGTTCCTGGACTATATTTCTATGATAATTCTGTCGTAGAAATTGCCAAAAACCTTAAGCCAAGTGCGAGAGGCGAATACGAAATCACCGATGTAAATAAGCAATATCTTGAGCAAGGCAAACTCAAAGTGGGTGTTCTAGACAGGGGAACTGCTTGGCTCGATACAGGAACATTTGACTCTCTCATGCAAGCAGGTCAGTTTGTTCAAGTAATCCAAGAGAGACAAGGCTTGAACATTGGCTGTATTGAAGAAATAGCTTGGAGAAACAAATTTATAACTGATGAACAGCTCTTTGAGCTTGCTCAACCTCTTAGAAAAAGCGGTTACGGAGAGTACCTTATAAAATTAATTCACGAAAAATGAAACGCATACTAATTACAGGTGGCGCGGGATTTATTGGTAGCTGCCTAGCTGCAAAACTTGCTGAGAATCCAGAAAATTTGGTTGTTATCGTTGATAACCTCCGCACTGGTGAACTAAAAAAAGTCCCTGAATCAGCACATGATAATGTGCGATTTATAAAGTGTGATGTGAATGACTACAGAGACATCTCAGCGGTGTTTTTTGCATATAAATTCAACTATGTATTTCATTACGCAGCCTTAGTTGGTGTTTTAAGAACTTTGCAAAATCCTGTTGCAGTGCTTGATGACATTGCTGGAATAGAAAATATTCTAAAACTTTCAAAAAACACTGGCGTTCAGCGAGTTTACTTCTCTTCTTCATCCGAAGTTTATGGTGAGCCGGTTGAATTTCCCCAAAACGAACATACAACTCCTTTAAACTCTCGACTTCCTTATGCTATCGTAAAGAATGTAGGAGAGGCATATTTAAGATCTTACTATCAGGAATTCGGCTTAGAGTACACTATTTTTAGGTTCTTCAACACATTTGGCCCTAAGCAAAGCAAGGACTTTGTTATTTCTAAGTTCATTCGCGCAGCTCTTAACAATGAACCAATTACCATTTATGGTGATGGCTCGCAAACAAGAACTTTCTGCTTTATTGAAGATAATATCGAAGCCTGCACAAATGCTTTCTACCAAAACATGTTCATTAACGATGTTGTTAATGTGGGTGGAACAATTGAAATTCCAATTTTAGAAGTAGCTAAAACGATAATAAAAATAACTGACTCGCAAAGTGAGATTCGTTTTTTGGATCCTCTCGAAGAAGGCGATATGACACGAAGAAAGCCAGATACTGCAAAAATGAGTCAACTTATTAATAAGCCACTAGTAACTTTCGAAGAAGGACTGCAGCGAGTTATTAACGACACGGCCTTTATTCTTCAATGATTGCCAAACAGGTCTTTCAAGAAAAAATAAGTTCGGCTTTGGAGAACATGAGTTTTCCAATTGAGCCTGAAGAGCTCTATGAACCTATTCGCTATACTCTTAGTATGGGCGGAAAGCGTTTACGCCCTCAACTAACATTGATGTCGTGTAGCTTGTTTAGCGATGATATTCAGGCAGCCGTGAATCCTGCTCTTGGTATTGAGATATTTCACAACTTCACTCTGCTTCATGATGATATTATGGATGAAGCGCCTTTGAGAAGAGGAAAAGCCACGGTTCATACAAAATGGAACAGCAATATCGCGATTCTATCGGGTGATGTTATGTTTGTTGAAGCCTGCCGGCTGATGTCTAAAGCGCCAGATCATGCTTTAAGAGATGTTCTGGATGTTTTCTACAAAGCAGCAGTTGAAGTTTGCGAGGGTCAACAATATGATATGAATTTCGAGCTTCGCTCGGATGTTACCCTGAGTGAATACCTTGAGATGATTCGCCTTAAAACAGCGGTGCTTTTAGGTGCTGCATTACAAATTGGGGCGCTATGCGGTGGCGCTTCAACAGACGATGCAGAACATTTATATGCTTTTGGATGCTCTCTTGGTGTTGCTTTTCAACTCATGGACGATATTCTTGATGTGTATGGAGACCCTTCAAAATTCGGCAAACAAGTTGGAGGAGATATATTAGCAAATAAGAAAACTTTTCTAAGCCTTAAAGCTTTCGAAAAAGCCAAGGTAGAGAAGGCCACTGAATTAAAATCTTGGTACTCTACCCGGGAGCAAACTGAAAAAAAAGTTGAAAGAGTAACTGCTCTATTTGATGAGTTGGGTATCAGAAAAGATGCTGAGGAGCAAAGAGATGCCTTTTACCAAAAAGCAATTTCTGAACTAAATGCCCTTCGGGCGGATGATAACAAAAAGGAACTTTTCTATGACTTTGCTGCCAAATTGATGCATCGCGATCGCTAATCAGGCAAATATTTTGGTGCCTTCACTGCAATTTCTGCAAATATCAATCTGAGAGCGGTCTTGTAAAATGGAATTTCTGAATTGTTCATAAGCAGGGCTCTTCCAAACTTCTTGAAATGCTTTCCCCTCTGCTAAATTTCCGAGAGAATGGCTTGCATCTTTGTCGAAACAACAAGGCACAACTTTACCATCCCAAGTAACTACGCATCCCTGCCACATTCTCCAGCATTTGTTTTCTAATTTGTTTTTGAGCTTCCACTTTCCAGAAGGCATTCTTCGATATCGTGAATATTTGTCATTTTCAGGAATCAAATCATTTCCATTCTCATAGTCATACATTTGAGCCGTTTTAAAACGAACCTCATCAACTTCAAGTTCATTTGCTAATTGAAGAACATCTTCAGTCTGATGCTCGTTTGGCTTAACCACTAAAAACTGGAAAATAACATATGGAGTGCGGCTCTTTAATTCTTTTCTAGCCTTAAGGATTTCTTTAGTTCCTTCAAGCACAGTGCTTAACTTTCCTCCAATTCTATATTGTTCATAGGTATCTTGACTAGTTCCATCAATCGAAATTATCAATCGGTGTAGACCCGACAATACAGTTTTCCTTGCCTGTTCGGGTTTAAAGTAATGCGCGTTAGTAGAAGTACTAGTATAAATCCCTTCATCTGCCGCCAGGCGAACCATCGATAACAAATCTCTATTCAAAAATGGCTCTCCTTGAAAATAAAAGTTTATTGCCCATAGCCTTGATTTTAGCCCCGGAATTATTCCAGCAAAAGTCTCTGGTGTAAGCATTCCGGTTGGTCTTGAGAATGAACGCAATCCACTTGGGCATTCGGGGCAACGAAGGTTACAGGAAGTTGTTGGCTCTATTGAAATACTTAAAGGCATACCTGCATGATATGACTTCTTGAAAAAAGCCGATACTGTATATGAAGTCCTTAATTGCAAGGCATTTATAAGCTTCAGAACTCCTGAAGTCTTTCCCCAACTCAACCAATCTTTTAAAACCGAAAGTGAATTCATATCGCCAAAGTTAAACTTCTTGCCAATGAATGAACACTTAGCATGTTACAGATGTTATTTCCTTTTTTATATTAGCTCACTTTCAAAAAACTACCTGAATGAAAAAACTATTACTATTTACATCAGCATTCTTGTCTGTTATCGCTATCTCACTAAGTAGTCTGACTTATACATTCTCAAGTCCAGGAGGAGCTCCAGCTGGAGCAACAGGATCTCCCGGAGATAACAACTTAACTTGTGCAAGATCTGGTTGTCATTCAGGAACTGCCAACCCTCAGTCGGGACTCATTTCCACCGATGTTCCATCTTCTGGTTATGTTCCTGGACAAACGTATCAAATCACTGTTAGTATTACTCAAGCAGGAATATCCAAATGGGGTTTTCAGGCTTCACCACAAAGCTCTAATGGAACTCTGCTTGGCACATTAACCCTTACTGAAACCAGTAGAACTCGCTTTATTGGAACAGGTAACAAATATGTAACTCACACTACTGGAGGTAATTCAGGTGCTACTGGCTCGACTTCTTGGTCATTTAACTGGACAGCTCCTTCAACAGGAACCGGACCGGTAACTTTTTACACTGCTGCAATGGCTGCAAATGGAAACAATGGAACTTCAGGAGATCAGGTTTACTTTGACAACCTTGTAATTGAGGAAGATGTTACTATCTCGATTAATGACAATCAATCTCTCTCAGATATAATTCTTTACCCTAATCCTGCTCAAGGTTCTGAAATGTTCATAAAAAACCTAAAGAGCGATGAAACTCTGACTATCAGAGACATGCAGGGAAAAACGGTTTTAAAAACTGATTTTTCAGGAAATAATCTAATTCAAAGTATCAATATTGAAAATCTTCCAAAAGGAGCTTATACCCTTGAAATATCAAGTGAATCAGGCTCTAAAATCAAGAGATTCATTAGACAATAACTGAATTAAATTTCAACATTTGCCGGAATATCCTTTTCTAGTGATGAGGGTCTTCCGGCATTTGTATTTTTGCAGATAGCTTTCTCGATGCAGCCTTCTAACATGTACCTTCTAAACGACTTTAAAATCTTCTTTGAAGATTCAAGTTCTGTTTTACAGGATACAACTACAATAAAAAAGAAAGACAGCGTTCAAATTAACGTTTCGAAAGAAACCTCAAACAAAGCAGGAAAAAAGGACAGTCAGCAAACAGCAAAAGCACCTAGTGAGAATTTAATTAAAGCTAAACAATTAGACTCCGCCTCTAAGGCTCAAACTAACAAAGATACAGGGAGTAGTATTCAGTTTCAGACTAGTCAAAATAACAGTAATACACTTACAGATACTTCCCAAACAAAAAAAGACACGGTTGCAATTGCCATCATTGAGCCGGCAGTTATTATTACACCAAAGCAAGAAGAAAAATTCCCAAACTTTTTCTTTACAGAATACTCAAAAGATTTAAGCCCAAGACCTAAAATTCAAGAAGCAGATGCTTGATTTTGCCTTGCTTCTTTTATCATTTTTCTTTCTTGCCCTATTAAACACGCTTTATAGCAGAGAAATTTTCTCAATTCTAAGCGGTATCTTTAAAAAGAAGGTTTGAAGAAACTTGAAGAGCAAGACAACAATATTATTTGGAGGTCTCTGCTTTTGTTTCTTTTGTTATTTCTAATCGTTTCGCCTGTTTTCATGTATCAAACAGCCGAATATTTTCAATGGACTACAGCATTTCTCCCTTATCTCTCACCATATTTCCAGTTGGTTTTGATTGAGCAGGATTGCTGGGAAATTAAAATTTTATGATAGGGTTCATTGGGAATTTGTTTCTGGTTCAAGAAGAAGCAGCAAGCTATGTTACTGGAATTGTAGTTATGAATGCCCTACTTACAGCTTTACTGATTCCAATTTCGCTAGCAATTAAATTAAGTCCAGAACCATTTACCACTTATATTCTTCAGGGAGGACTAATAATATCAGGCATCTGCTACATGTACAGCGTGATCCACGGAGTGATAATTGGATTGAAAATGCAAGTCTTTCTAAGTTCCATTTGTTTTTGTACTTTTGCACCCTCGAAATTTTACCTGTTTTTATAATTATTAAAACAGTCAAAAGTCTCATCTAACTAAAACTTATGGGATCAGCAAGTATGGCTAAAGCAGAAGAACCGATGGAGAATTTCGCATGGAGCGAGTAAAAACGATTCTGGTATCACAACCGAAGCCAGAGTCGGACAAATCTCCATATTTTGATCTTGCTAAAAATGCAATGTAAAAATTGATTTTCGCCCTTTCATTCACGTAGAAGGTATCTCTGCTGTGATTTCAGAAAAGACAAAATCAATATTCTGGATCATACTGCTATCATTTTAACTAGCAAACGACGTAGATAATTTCTTCAGACTTTGTGAAGAAATGCGAGTTATTGTGCCTGATACTTTGAAGTATTTCTGCATCAGTGAGGCTATTGCCTTCTATCTTCAGAAATATGTACAGTACAGAAAAAGAAAGATTTTTGTTGGAAAACAAAAGTTCATCGATTTGATGGATCTAATCAAAAAGAACAAAGGTGAGAAGTTTCTTCTGCTATGCTCTGATATTCACAAAGATGAGATTCCTGAAATTCTAGATGAGAATAAGATAGACTATACTAAAGCTGTAATTTACAAAACAGTTTGCAGCGACCTAAGTGATCTTTCTGATGTTAAGTACGACATGCTGGTTTTCTTTTCCCCTTCAGGGATAAAATCATTATTCCAGAACTTTCCTGACTTTAAGCAAAATAACACTCGAATAGCAACCTTTGGCAGTACAACTGCTGCTGCTGCTATTGAAGCAGGTTTAATTCTTGATATTGGAGCACCAATGCCAAATGCTCCTTCTATGACTATGGCTATCGAGAATTATATAAAGGAAGCCAACAAAGGAAAGTAAACTCGATGAATCAGCTGCCTAAAGTTGAACGCTTAAGCGGCAAATCAAGCATTCAACACCTGTTCCGAAAAGGCAAAAGGTTTCGAATTGACCCCTTCTCTGTTATTTGGATTCTAAGAACAGAATCTGCTGAAATTCCAGTCAGATTTGGAATATCTGTGTCAAAAAAAATCAGCAAAAAAGCTGTCGAAAGAAATAAAATTAAGAGACAAGTGCGCGAAGCATATCGCACAACCAAACAGGCTCTTAGTGAACAACTTATAAATAATGAGAAACAGATTGACTTTTTTCTCGTTTATAATGGGGAAATTCACACCCATACAGATATTCTTCGCGAGAAAATAATCTTAATTTTAAATCGTTTAAATGCCTTACATGGCCAGACTCCCAGGTCTGATAATCATAGGACTGATTAAGTTCTACAAATATGCAATCTCTCCGGTGCTCCCTAATGCTTGCCGGTATACTCCTACATGTTCCGACTACGGTGTGCAGGCTGTTACTAAACATGGGGCACTGAAAGGTACATATTTAACGATTAAAAGAATTCTGAGATGCCACCCCTGGGGTGGTCATGGACATGACCCGGTACCTTGATAAATAGAAAAAATGAAAAAATATTTCCGCCGTTTTAGGCTCTTCTTCCTCTCCCTTCCTCTAGTGCTAATGGCTCTTCTAACCTGGAGCTTTAAGGATGATTACTTCGAGATTTCTAAAAACCTCGACATTTTTGCAACTCTTTTCAGGGAAGTAAACCTCTATTATGTGGATGAAGTTCCTCCAGGTGCATTAATGAAAACAGGTATTGACGCCATGTTGGAATCTCTCGACCCTTACACCAATTACATTCCTGAAGAGGATATTGAGGATGCCCGATTTATGACAACCGGACAATATGGTGGAATTGGTGCGCTTATTCGCACTAAAGACGATTTTGTTGTCATTGCCGAACCTTACGAAAACTCTCCAGCGGCCAAAGCAGACTTGAGAGCCGGAGATGTAATAATGGAAATTGAAGGCAGAAGCACTGAAGGTAAGTCTACTAACGATGTAGTCAAATTTCTGAAAGGAACACCTAACACTCCTGTAAAAATTAAAATTAAACGAGATGGCGTTGACGATCTTATTGAAAAAGAAATCATTCGCGAGGAAATTAAGGTCGATAACGTTCCTTATTTCGGAATGATTAACGATAACATCGGCTACATCAAATTAACCGGCTTTACTCGTGATGCCGGTCGTGAAGTAAAAGATGCTCTTACTTCTCTAAAAGAAAACCCTGAACTTAAGGGAGTTGTACTTGATTTGAGAGGTAATCCTGGAGGCTTGCTTCGTGAAGCAATTAATATTGTTAATGTTTTCGTAGAAAAAGGACTTGACATCGTTAGTACTAAAGGTAAGGTGAAAGAGTGGGACAAAACCTATAAAACTCTAAATGCACCTGTTGACACTAACATACCTCTAGCAGTATTAATTAACCGCTCTTCGGCTTCAGCTTCGGAAATTGTTAGCGGCTCAATTCAAGATTTGGATAGAGGCGTTATTATTGGTCAAAGAAGTTTTGGAAAGGGCCTAGTACAAACCTCTCGTCCTTTATCATACAACACTCAGCTAAAGATTACTACATCAAAATATTATATCCCTAGCGGGCGATGTATACAGGCTAAGGACTATTCACATAGAAACGAAGATGGAAGTGTAGGAACTGTTCCAGACTCTTTAATTAAAGAGTTTACTACTTCTAAAGGCAGAAAGGTTTTTGATGGTGGAGGTGTTATTCCTGATATTAGTCTTGAACCCAGAGAATTCGCTCCAGTAGCACGCTCAATTGTGAGTAATAACCTCATATTTGATTATGCTACTTTATACCGAAGAAATCACGAACAAATTGCAGAGGCTAAGAGCTTTAAAGTGAACGATGACTTGTTCGCAGATTTTAGCAATTACCTTTCAAATAAAGAATACAGCTACAAAACAGAAAGCGAAGAGCTTTTAGAAAAGTGGCAAGAGGTTGCTACAAAAGAGAATTATTTTAGCGCTGCACAGGATGAGTTCAACAACCTCAAAGCAAAAATCGATCATGATAAAAAAGCAGATATCGACAAAGCAAAAAACCAATTAAGCGAATTGCTCGTTGATGAAATAGCAAGCAGATATTATTACAAAAGAGGACGTATTGAGGCTTCTTTTGAGTTTGATCCAGAAATTAAACGAGCTATTGCTGTATTAAATGATCAGGCTTTTTACAATGATATCCTTTCAGGAAAATACGTTGAAGAAGTTATTAAGAAGGGCAAGTAGAAGACAATTGCTTAGTCTATTTTAAAGGAATAAACATTGGAGAAACTCCTGGGCCATAAAATCCTTGGAGTTTTCCATTTTCTGACACCAGATACTTGCTGAAGTTCCAAACAGGTTCCTGATCACACCAACCGTTCTGTTTTGCATCAGACAGCCACCTAAAAACATCTTGCTGGCTCCCGCCCTTAACAACAGACCCCTTTTTAGCTAATGGAAAACTCACGCCATAATTGAGCTCGCAAAATGCGGCAATGTCTTTATCACTTGCACTTTCTTGGTTTTTGAAATCATTTGCCGGGAATCCAATTATAGTTAGCTTTTCTCCATTTTGTTCATATAGCTCTTGCAGCTCTTTGTATTGCCCGGTATACCCACAATCTGAAGCTGTATTCACCAATAATAGCTGCTTGTTCTTAAATTCTGATAGCGATAGCTTATCTCCACTGTTTAACTCAATTTCAAGATTATAAATACTAGCGCCCGGAACAACGCCTTTCTTATTCTCTAGTACTTTCCCTTTCTCAGTCATTTTACTTCCTCGCATAATCTGAGGATAGAACAGCTTTAATAGGCGTTGTTTGAATGTCATAATTCGTTTTTATGTATAACAACTTTTAACCTTACAGGTTGATGATCGCTGAATTTAAAATCCATATTTATCGTTTTTACTGATAAAACCTCTATTCCAGGAGAAGTAATAAAATAGTCAATCAATGTAGTGTATGTGCTCTTTGCATCATATGGTTTGTCATTGCTCCTATTTGTGGCGAAACTTGCATCAAACCAAACTGAGAAATTATCTGGAAGCATATCGGTTGTTGTAGCCTGAGGTGTATATCCATTTGGCATATCTGCATTAAAATGCTTAGAATCCCAACCCGGAGGAACTTGATTCCAATCTCCTCCAATAATTACTTTATTCCCCTTCTTTACTTCAGCCTCATACCTCTGCTTTATAAATTCCATCTCAACTTTCTTTATTTCTCCTGTAGCATCGTAAGCTGTATTATGGGTATTTACAATAATAAGATCCCATCCCCATATTGTGGGATACCTAAATTCTAAAGCACATCGGTCTAGCATATAAATTCCTGTAGGCCAAGAAAAACCACCTGGGTATTGAACTCTCGTTGCCGAAGCAGGCTTTACTTTACTCAAGCTTACCAATCCACCATAAGTTTTTCCATAAGGAGTGTATGGCAATCCAAATGGAACCGGAACAAATTTCACATCATAGTTAAGAGCAAAAGAATAATTAAATCCATTACTCACACTCGCTAGTTCTTCAACCTGATCAACTTCATAAGAACGCTTGCTATCTCTGTCAACCTCCTGAATAAGAATAAAATCGGTTGAATCGGTATTTGCCTTTATGAAGTCTTTTATACCTTGTAAATACTTCTTCGATAGGTCCTCTTCGGGTCGTGTTCCTGTTCCTCCATCATTAAAAAAATCCATCTCAGCTCCCAAACCTCCGTAGCCAATATTCCAAATTAGCAAAGAAAGTGTATCGCTAATACCACTAACTCCGTTTGAACCTTCAATAGCTAATTGCTCTTCAGATCCCGCTTCGGGTGAATAATCAGTAATAGTCGAGAAAACTAATAATCCGCCGAAGGCGATAACAAAAATGGAAATAATCCAAGCCAGCGATTTTAAAATGATTCTTAGCATAGTATCAAGTTTACAGCTCAAACCTACAAAATAGCTCATGCCCTTTATCAAAAATAATGAAGATTCGTTCTTTTTTTTAATAGTTTCAGGATTCAATAACATCCTTATTTTTACGCATATTTCGTTTCATTATGCAACACGCCGAATTTTCCTGGAGAACAGGTTCAGATCAAATTAAAATGTTTGGGCAGGTTTGGCAACCTATTGAAGAACCCAAAGCAGTGATTGCTTTAGTCCATGGTATGGGTGAGCATAGTGGCCGATACCGCAAATTTGCTGAGTTCTTTACTTCTAATGGCATCGCCGTTATTAGCTTTGATCAGCGAGGCCATGGAAAAACCAAAAGCAAGCAAGGCCATATTCTCCATTTTAATCAGCTGTTAGAAGGAGTTGAGGAATTAATTGAACGTGCCAATCTGAGATTCAAGTTCAAACCTCTATTCCTTTATGGCCATAGCATGGGTGGAAATGTTGCTCTGAATTATGCACTTAAACGTTCAAACTCAATTAAAGCAGTTATAGCAACGGGGCCATGGCTTAGACTTGCATTTGAACCGCCGGCTTTTCAGCTGAAGTTAGCCCAAATAATGAAGAATCTTTATCCCGGATTTACTCAAGCCTCAGGCCTGAAAACCGCTCATTTATCGCGCGACCCTGAAGTGGTAAAGGCTTATGAAAAAGACAAACATGTTCATGACAGGATATCCGCATCCTTCTTTACAAACGCCTATGCAGCGGGATTATATGCCTTACAACACGCCAATGAACTAAAAATACCTGCATTAATTATGCATGGTCAGGAAGATAAAATCACTTCCTATGAAGCTTCTGTTGAATTTGCAGAAAAATCAAAATTGGTTTCTGAGTTCAAAGGTTGGCCTGACTTGTATCATGAAATTCACAATGAACCTGAAAGAGAAGAAGTTTTAAGATACGTGCTGTATTGGATTGAAAATAAATTATAAGTTAGAGATTTGGCACTTAAACAAGAGTTAAACAGAAACACTGTCATTCTAATTATTGTAGCCGCTCTGGGCTACTTTGTTGATATTTATGACCTCATTCTATTTAACGTTGTTAAAAAAGAAAGCCTAATTGCTCTTGGCATAACAGAATTCGAGGCAATAAAAAGTACTTCCATTACTCTGTTTAACTGGCAAATGGGAGGTATGCTTCTGGGAGGCATTCTTTGGGGCGTGTTAGGCGATAAAAGAGGAAGAATAAAAGTACTATTTGGTTCTATCCTCATGTATTCGGCAGCTAATATGGCCAATGCCTTTGTCACTGATATCGATGTTTATGCTTTTGTGAGGTTTATTGCAGGCATTGGGCTTGCCGGAGAACTCGGTGCCGGAATTACCTTAGTATCGGAGGTGATGAGCAAAGAAAACAGAGGTTATGGTACAATGATTATTGTAACCTTTGGAGCTCTGGGAGCAGTTTTAGCCGCTGTTGTAGGCGGAGATGGCCACGCGATAAGAGATCTACTTCAAAACTCATTTGATATCTCACTTCAAAATTGGCAGGTTGCATATATTATCGGCGGACTACTAGGCTTAATGCTTTTGATGCTTAGAATTGGAACCTTAGAATCTGGAATGTTTACCGGTTTAGCCAAACACCAAAGCAAAAGAGGCGACTTTCTCTCACTCTTTAAACAAAAGAGAATTTTCAAGACCTACCTAAACTGCATCCTAATTGGTTTGCCTGTTTGGTATGCTGTAGCTATTTTGGTTGCTTTGGCAGAAGATTTTGCTTCACCAGAGATTTTAAATGTTAGTGGCAATGTCATTAACGGACAAGCAGTTATGTATGCCTATTTAGGCCTGTCGGCCGGAGATTTACTTAGTGGATTACTCTCTCAGTGGTGGAGAAGTAGGAAGAAAGTTGTTCTGCTCTACCTCTTATTGACAATTGTTCTGGTGCTTTTATATCTGTTCACCACATCAGGACAAAGTGCCGAATATTTTTACATAATTTGTTTCTTTATCGGGATTGCCACGGGGTATTGGGCTCTTTTTGTGTCAATTGCCTCTGAGCAATTTGGCACCAATATACGAAGCACCGTTACAACAACAGTTCCTAACTTTGTTAGAGGTGCGGTTATTCCAATTACAGCAGGCTTCAAGTTGTTCGAAGCTTACTTCGGCTCTGTGAATTCTGCATTAATTATGGGGGTAATTTGTGTTGGATTAGCTATTTATGCTTTAAAAGGTCTTGACGAGACATTCGCAAAAGACCTCGATTACATAGAAACACTCTGAGCTTTCACTAGCTCTTCTCCAAAAAGTTGCTGCATAAAACCATCAAGAATTAATCTACCATCGGTATTTCCAAGAGCCGAATCTGCAGCTCTTTCGGGATGAGGCATCATGCCAAATACATTCATGCCTTTGTTACAAACCCCAGCTATATTATTTAAAGATCCATTGGGATTAAACTCTTGATTCACAACTCCTTCAGCTGAACTATACTTAAAAATAATTCTATCTTCATCCTGAAGATTCTTGATTGTTGCTTCATCTGCATAATACCTTCCTTCACCATGTGCAATTGGAATAAGATAAGTCCTATCTTTCTTTAATGAAGCTGAAATTGCAGCTGTTGAAGATGCAGCCACTAAAGGAATATTCTCACAAATAAATTTGTGGGATGTGTTATGAAGCAAGGCTCCGGGTAATAGATGAGACTCACATAGTATCTGAAAGCCGTTGCAAACACCAAAAACAAAACCTCCTTGCGAAGCAAAACGAATCACCTCAGTCATGATTGGTGAAAAACGAGCAATTGCACCTGATCTTAAATAATCTCCATAACTAAAGCCTCCCGGAAGTACAATTAATTGAGAACCTTCAAGATTTGCCGATTTATGCCAAAGCTTTTTCACCTCTACCTGAGGGTAAACCGACAAAGCATCAACCATGTCTTGATCACAATTAGAACCGGGAAAAACGATAACACCAATGCGGATTTTTGAAGACATGAGCTAAGAAATTAAAAATTAGAAAATTGCAAAAAGTAAAGCACTTGATTATAAATTACTGCTGCCAACAAAAGTAAGAATACCAATTCGGCCAACAGCTGATTTTTTAAGGATAAAAAGTAATTTGATATAATTACTGATAATGGAATAGCTAAAAACGACAAGCTAATCATCGTGCGTTTTACAGATACCAGATAACTTAATCCTGCAAATAGGAAAAACCAAACTACAATAGCCAGAAACTTCCTGGTTCTAACCTTCGCGAACGTATTCAAATCACGCGAAAAGCGGAAAAGAGAAGCCATTAAAATAATCACCAGAATGATAAATAAGATAATATATGTTCCATTGTAAGCTGTAGAAAACTCGACCTTGTAAAAAGGCTCTAAAATAGCTTTTAAGCTGTTGAATGACAGCATATTAAACCAATACAAAATGCTTCCGAAAAATAAAAATGGAAGAAACACTCCTATAAAACTAGCAAGCCACTCTTGCCATGCAAATGGCCTAAGAACATACAATCCAGCCCAGATTAGCGGAAAGAGAAATAAACATGGCCAATAAAACAATGAAGCGATCCCAATAAATAATCCAGCATCAAATACTTCATAAACCGCAGTATCACTCCTAAAGAAGTTAAATATTGAGTTCAGGAATATGATTATAAAGAAATTAGCAAAAAGCAAAGGGTTGAAAGAAAGCTGCTCAGGAAAACAACTCATCAAAACCACATAGAGCAACGCCGGCAAATGAGAAGAATCTCTTAAAACGCCCTGTTTATTGATAACGGTAGTAAGAAGAAATGCCTGCAATACAATCATCACTAATGATACGCCTACCATTAGCACCCTCTGATCTCTTAATTCCTGAAAAGCATAAAGAAATAATGGAAAGGCATTTTCTGTATTACTTATCTCGGGTTTAGGAAGCACAAAAACCCACATTACCATGAGAATTAATGGCAACATGAGCAGGTTGATGAAATGTGAAGACCTGAAAAAACTTATAAACACAGAAAATGAATGTTGGAAAAAGGAAAATCCTTACTTTCGTGGCAAATTTATTTAAATCATGAATACTTTGGTTTACGCATTGCGCGACTTCTTCGAATTTACTTTTCAATACATGCCGTCTGTTGGTGAAGCTGTGAATTTAGTGTTCATGCTTTTAATAACAGCTTTTACAATATACTGGATTGTACAAATGTACAAGAACCCTGACGAAGTAAAATAACAAGAACAATATAGTTCTGGCCTTTCTGATTTCCATCGGAAAGGCTTTTTCATGCCAATAAACTTCAAACTGTTGATACTATCCTGATTTTGCATAGCAAATGAAATAATTTTGTAGTTCTTTTGATAGTATCACAATCTTCACATTGCTACACAAACTTTCTCTTTGCTTTCTACTCATAGTTCTTGCCGCATTTTTCCGGCATAACGAGCTATCTGCGCAGCTCACGAAAGTTAAAGGAACTGTTTACGATAATAAAACAGGCGAAACAATGCCATTTGTAAATGTTGTTTTCAAGGGAACAACAATAGGCACAACCACCGACATCAACGGAGAATACGAATTAGAAGCCCAAAGAGCCATAGACACCATGATGGTTAGTTTTATTGGTTATAAAGCTCAACGAATTGGAATCAAGAGGCTCAAATCCAACCAAGTAGATGTTCGACTAGAGTCCGAAAATGTGCAACTCCGTGAGGTGGTCATTCGCCCTGGCGAAAATCCTGCTCATAGAATCATGCGAGAAGTTGTGGCCCACAAAAAGGAAAACAATCCCGAAAGAGTACAGACTTACGAATATGATGTTTACAATAAAATTCAATTTGACCTCAACAACTACAAAGAAAAATTCACTGATAAGAAACTGTTCAAGCCATTCAATTTTATATTCGATTATGCCGATACCACCGAAGATGGGAAGCCTTATCTGCCAATAGCATTTACCGAAACCTATGCACATGTTAGACATACCACCGAACCTAACAGGAAACAAGAAACCATTCTTGGCAGCAAAATATCAGGGATAAAAAACGCGAGTGTTTCCCAGTTTATGGGCGACATGTATCAAAATGTGAATATCTACAATGATTTCCTTCTCATTTTTAACAAAAGTTTTGTTAGCCCAATCACCGATAATTTTCTTAGATATTATAAATATTACCTCATCGACAGTGTCTACATTGATAATGAACGATGCTATAAATTGCTGTTTCTTCCAAAGCGAAAGCAGGATTTAACCTTTACAGGTAATTTGTTTATTCACGATTCAACTTGGGCAGTAAAGCAAGTAAGCATAAGCTTTAACGACAATGCCAACGTAAACTTCATTAAGCAGTTTGATGTGTTTCAAGAATACGAGCATGTAAACAATGAACAATGGATGCTTAAAAAAGAGAAGTCTCTTGGAGATTTCGCGCCTTTTGAAAAAAGCAACGGTGTTGGTGTTTTCGGTCGTAAAACAACCTATTATGAAAATTTCAGAATTAATGAGCCCATACCCGATTCTGTTTTTCAAACGGGAAGAGATATAATAGTTACCGACTCGGCTACTTCTAAAGACACTCAATTCTGGGATGACATCCGACCTGATACGCTTTCAAAAAGAGAAAAAGACATCTACACGATGGTTGATTCTCTAAAACAGGTTCCCAGACTAATCAATACCCGCTATTTCGTCCAAATGCTCGCAACCGGTTACCTGCATTCAAAGTGGATGGAAATTGGGAAGTATTACACCTTCTGCAGTTGGAACGATATAGAAGGTGTTAGATTCAAATTTGGAGGAGTTACCTCAAACGACTTCAGCAAACGCCTAGAGCTAAGAGGCTGGTTAGCATACGGCCTCCTGGATGAGCGATTTAAAGTAAGAAGCGGTTTAAGATGGTTCGTCGACAAAGACAAAACCAATAGAAGACTACTAACATTATCTTATCAGTCTGACCTTGAGCAACTCTCCCTTAGCGCAAACTCATTAACACTCGACAACGTGCTTACCTCTTTGCTTAGAAGAACAGCACTTACCAATGTTACCAATGTTGAAGACATTAAAGCTCAGCTAGAATATGAGTGGTTCCCGGGCCTAATGAACAAGTTCACTGTCTTTAACAGAAGGCTTACGCCTCTGGGAAGTTTTAACTTTAAAAGACCAACAATAGATGGCGGTTTGCAAAATGTAAGTCAAATCACAACCACCGAAGTGGGATTCCAAACCCGATTTGCATGGGGCGAAAAATTTATATCAGGAGAATTTGACAGAACTAGTGTTGGGACTAAATATCCAGTTCTTCAATTTGATGTAGGTTTTGGTATTCCAAATTTACTTGGTTCACAATATGAATATGTAAAGGCAAGATTTAGAGTAAGCGATCGTTTTAGGATAAATCCATTAGGATATACTGATTATGTAATTGATGTTGGTAAAATCTGGGGAACTGCTCCATACCTCTTTCTTGAATTGCACCAAGGCTCTCAAACATATGCACTCGACCCTCTTGCTTTTAACATGATGAATATATTTGAATTTGCAAGCGACAGGTATGCTTACCTTTTTGTTGATCATCATTTTGAAGGATTCTTTCTAAACAAAATTCCACTACTGCGTAAACTAAAGTGGCGAGAAGTACTAACTCTCAAATCGGTAATTGGCGATATGCGCCCTGAAAACTTAAATGAGATAATTTACCCGGGAGGCCTAGACCCTCAAATTCATCGACCATACTTAGAAAGTGGAGTTGCTATCGAAAACATCTTCAAAATAGTGAGGGTAGATGCGCTTTGGCGAATGACTCATCAAGATCGTCCCAACACTCAGCGCTTTGGTGTCAGGGTTTCTTTATCTTTCAGATTCTAAAATCATGAAGCTTTACACCACAAACCTTGTTAAAAGATATAAGAAGCGAACAGTCGTTGATCACGTTTCTGTTGAAGTAAACCAAGGTGAAATTGTTGGGCTTTTAGGTCCAAATGGAGCCGGAAAGACTACTACTTTTTACATGACTGTTGGACTAATTAGACCCAACGAGGGAGATGTTTTTCTTGATGACCTAAACATCACCAAATTACCAATGTACAGAAGAGCAAAGCTCGGAATTGGCTATTTGGCACAGGAAGCTTCAGTTTTTAGGAAACTCTCTGTTGAAGATAATATTAAAGCTATACTTGAACTTACAGGGGTTTCGAAACAACAGCAAAAAGAAAGATTAGAAGATTTGCTAAATGAGTTCAGTCTTCAGCACATTAGAACCAACCGTGGAGACCTTCTTTCAGGAGGAGAACGACGTAGAACTGAAATTGCCCGTGCACTTGCTTCTGACCCAAAATTCATCTTGCTTGATGAACCTTTTGCCGGAGTTGACCCAATTGCTGTTGAAGATATCCAAAGCATTGTAGCTAAACTTAAAGATAGAAACATTGGCATTCTGATTACCGACCATAATGTGCATGAAACTCTTAATATTACAGATCGAGCATATTTGCTCTATGAAGGTAAAATTTTAAAATCCGGAACAGCCGAAGAATTAGCCGCAGATGAAACTGTTAGAAGAGTTTATTTAGGTCAAAACTTCGAGCTTAGAAGATAAACTTCCTAAATCTGAACCAATTCAAAGTATCTTCATATCATCGAACCTAATTCGATAAAATATGAAGTTCTATTTGTCTCTTGCCTTTGCCATCTGCATCTTAACAATTCATGCCCAGGATTCTAAAACAATCAAAGGGATTAATACTCACAGCCTAGAACTATCAAGTGCTTTACATAAAAAGGGAGAGAATTTATTCTGTTCTCCTCTCAGCCTCAGTACTGCCCTGGCAATGGTTTATGCGGGATCTGATGGTCAAACTAAAGCAGAATTCGAAAAGATAATGCATTATCCGGGTGAAGAAACATTCGGCCAAATGAGGTTTATTGACCAACGTATCGAGTCAGTCAATAAAAACGGCAAGGTTACACTTGACCTGGCTAATGCTCTTTGGAATAGGATTCCACTAAAGAACGAGTATGAAGCAAGACTTAAAAATGAATTTCAGGCAGAATTTTACCCTTTAACAACCGAAAAACCCATCAATGAATGGGCTTCCAAAAAGACACGCGGTAAAATTCCTAAAGTGCTAAATGAAGGTGATATAACCCCCGACATGGCAATGGTTCTAACAAATGCCATCTATTTTAAAGGTTCTTGGTTATATAAGTTTGACTCCTCCTTGACGAAAGAGCAAAATTTCTATCCTTCTTCAGGTAAAAAAGAAAAATGTGAATTGATGTTTTCTGAAACTTCTGTATTCTATTATGAAAACACAAACTACCAACTTATAGAATTACCTTATCAAGGAAACGAGATTGTTATGGAAGTGTATCTTCCCTCTAAAAACTCGAACATCTCAAAAATGTTGAAAGAGATTTCTTCTTCTAAAGACGTTCCGAAAACTTACGAAAAAACAAAGGTTTTTCTACCCAAATTCAAAATGGAGACGTCTTACGACTTGATACCTGTTATGAAAAAAATGGGCTTAGTTTCTCCATTTACAGATGCTAACTTCAGCAAAATGTCTGATGCTCCTCTGGTAATCAGCAAACTTCTCCAAAAAGCATTTGTAGAAGTAAAAGAAAAAGGCACTGAAGCTGCTGCAGTTACAGTTGTTGGAATTACGCTTACTAGCGCACTTCCCACTCCTGTAAAGGAACCAAAAGTATTTCGGGCCGACAGGCCATTTTATTTTGCAATTAGAGATAAGCAAACCAGCCTTATACTTTTTACCGGAATCGTGGAGTCGCTCTAAAATGATTACTTAGATTTGTAGGAAACGCTTCATTATGAAAAATTTCCTACTTCTAATTTTCCTTTCTTCTTGGTTTCATTTAATTGATCTAAAGTCTCAAGTTATCATAAGTGAGAACTTCGAAACTTGGGAAGATCTTGGAGATGGATATACTCAACCTGAGGGATGGTTTTCGAGTAATGCTTTCGATGCTTTATTTGGCGATAACCAGGGAATATTACAAAGTAATGATAGCTATGAAGGCCAATATGCCGCCAGAATGCGAGCTTATTTTACAATTGAGCCCGATCCGGTTGGCTCATTTATGAATCTGACTGCCCCAATAAATGAAAATCCTGAAATGATTTCAGGCTGGTACAAACATTTGCTAGTCAATGATACCGTTATACTTATCGCTCCCTGCTTTGCCTATGATGCAGAAAATGATACTTCAACAAGCGTTGGTACAGTAAATATCGAGTTCTCCGGTCTGGTAGAAGACTACACCTATTTTTCGAGCCCTTTTACTTTTCAGCAGCCTGCAACAGCTGATACAATAAGATTGTTAATTGCATTTAGTGACATAGTTCTCTCTGGAGAATCCACTTTCACAATCGATAATATTAAAATAGAATCTAGTAGTTCGTTATCTGAATTATCAGGATTTAGCATACCATGCTATCCAAATCCTGCCGAAGGCAGAGTTTCTTACTATTTGCCTCAAAACCTAAAATCAGCAAGCCTCTGCCTTACAAATGCTCTTGGTCAAGTATTTTTCTCATTAAATCAAGATTTGTCCCAAGGCACGCATCAACTTAGTTTAGAAGGCCTCCCGGCTGGAATTTACCATCTAAACATAAAGGACGAGGATGGATTTACAGGAAATTCCAGGATCATTCATATTGATTAATCGCGCGATTTAGAAAGACTCTCTTAATATTTATTTAACAATTGCTTAAACTTTAAGATATTAGCAGAGTCTTTAACCGCTATATGCATAAAATCACCCAATTCCTCATAGTAGGAGTCTTTGCTTTATTTATCGTTCCTGGTTGCTCTAAAGAGCCAGGACCAGGAGGAAATGCCTCTATTCAAGGAAAAATATTAATTCAATCTTTCAATAGTAATTGTTCCGCATTGATTAGTGAATATTACGGTGTTGACCAAGATGTATACCTCATTTATGGCGATGACCCTTCGTATAGTGAACGTGTTAGAACAGGTCCTGGAGGGGTTTATTGGTTCCCGTATCTCAGAAAAGGAGAATACACCGTTTATGCTATTTCAGAAACATGTTCACCTGTCGGTGGAGATACAATTAGTGCCCAAACGGTAACTATAAATGACAAAGACGAAACCGTGCAGCTTGAAGATATTATAGTTATTAGATGAAGTTCTCACTGCTTTTTTTAGCTCTTATTATATGCCAAACCTCAACTTTGGCCCAATCAAAGAAAGAGGTTAGAAATTATGGCATTTCTTCTTTTGTTGAAACAAGAATTCTTTATGAAAACGGAGTCGAATCGAAACGTTTCATCAAAGAGAAAAAAGCATGGAACAAAAACGGGCAACTAATTCTTGACGAACAATATTCTAAAAATGGTGAAATCCAATCAAGAGAAACTTTTGTTTGGAACAAAGATGCGTTGATTGAAGAAACTTCTGAGAATTATAGCAAAGAGAAATCTGCTAAAAAGGAGTTTGTAAAAAAATCATACAGCCTGCAAAAGAAAAAAGTTATCGAGGAAAAAGTATTCAACGAGAAAAATGAGCTCATTGAGCGAGTTACTTATTTTTATAACCGGTTTGGAGATAAAATTGAAGAGCAAGAGTTCAGCCCCTCTAATGAATTGATTAAAAAGGTTGTGTATTTATATAATAAGAAAGGGCTTAGAATCGAGAAAGCTGAGCTCGACTCTCAAGGTATTGTAACAGAAAAGACCCTTTATGAGTATTCCTTTTAATGGCAGCTTCACTCTTAAATATCATTAATAGCTTTTACCCAATCTCATTAGAAGGTATGGATAGAGTGCGTTTACTCAATCGCACAGATAAGAAATACCTAATGAATGCTGAAATGCTAAATACATTCCTGAGGCCACTAGCAAATTATTATTTTGTGCTTGAACACATTGAAAAGCGAATACTGCATTATGAAACACAGTACTTCGATACTAAAGAACTTGATTTATACGCCATGCATTTACATGGACAAGGAAGAAGGTATAAAGTGAGAAGGAGATTTTACAGTGATAGCAAGATTCGATTCTTTGAACTTAAAACCAGAACAAATCAGGGAAAAACAGAAAAACAAAGAATCCTAACTCCTGATAATAACTCACAATTACGAGAAGAAGAAATTGAACTACTTCAAAACGAACTTCCGTTTGCGCCTGAATTATTAAAACCAACCTTGCTCACAGGTTACGATAGAATTACTCTTGTTAACAAAACCCATAACGAAAGAGTTACAATAGATTTGTCTTTAAACTTTGAGCAAGATGGTGAAAAAACAGAAATGCAAAACTTAGTCATCGTAGAAGTAAAACAGGCAGAAAAAGCCCTAACTCCAGCATTGGAAGCCTTGCGCGATCTTCGTCAAAAACCAGGTGGGATAAGTAAATATTGCTTAGGATTGATTTCAACTTTGCCAAAATTACCTTTTAATAGATTTAAACCACTATTGCTTAAAATAGACAAGCTAATTACCACCACCTAGAATGATTAAAACAATCAAATTCAGCATTTTAAGTTTGCTTTTCCTTGCTTTTGGAGCATTGCCATTAAGCGCTGCTAATGAATTCCCTCAAGACTTTTTCTCTTTATCTGCCGACCATCTGTCTTCATATTTCTTTGTCAGACTTCTGATAAATATATTCTCAATGATTGTGCTGGTGAGGTTTATATATTATCCTGTTTACAAAAAGAACGACTACTTCTTCACGTTCTTCATGTTTAATGTTACCATCTTCATAATCACACATTTACTAAATAGTGAAACCGGCTTCTCCATGGGAGCTGCTTTCGGACTTTTTGCTATTTTCTCGATGCTACGATACCGAACTGAAGATATAACAGCAAGAGATATGACCTATCTTTTCGCTGTAATTACTCTTGGATTGATAAGCTCGGTAAATCAAGGAAACCTGCTTGAATTACTTCTCATAAACGGAATCGTACTTGGATTGGCATTCTTACTTGACGGTGGCATCCTTATCAAAACAGAGCGCATGCAAGTAGTTCAATACGAAAAAATCGAAATGATTAGACCCGAAAACCGTCAAGAACTACTTAGCGATTTGCGAGAAAGAACCGGATTAAACATCAGAAAAATCAGCATCGATAAAATTGATTTCCTTAGAGATACGGCACTAATCAAAGTTTATTACATCGAGCAAAAACACTAATGAGAATTCTTCTCCTTGCTTTTTTATGCTTTTGCACCTTGTCAATTTCCGCTCAAACGCGGGATGATTTCAGATTCTGGAGCAGTGTTTCATGGTCATCTGAGCTGAACGATAAACTTTCAGTTGTTTTAGATAACGAAGCTCGCTGGGAAAATAATGCTTCTGTCCTAGGTCGGTATTTCATTGAACCTGGCATTCGTTATAAATTCAGCGACCTATTCAGGCTTCAACTTCAATACCGTTTTATAAGAGATTTTGATGAAAGATGGTGGGGTAATCGAAACAGAATAACCCTTGATGCAATCTTCAAAATCAAGAAGGCTAGATGGAAATACTTAATGCGAGCAAGGTTTCAGTATGAGAAAAACGGCTATGGCTTTATCGACGAATCCCTCGATGTTCCTGAACTCTACAATCGGGAAATGATCAAAGTGAATTATCGCCTCAATAGGTTCTGGGAACCATTCATCAGTTTTGAAGCAAGATTTCTCTTTCAGGATGATGCACTTCCAGGATTTATTGGTTTTGATCGTCATAGACTTCGTCTGGGAACAGACTATAACATCTCAAATAGGCTAAGCGTTGGTGCATTCTTAAGCTGGCAACAAGAATGGAATAGAAATACAAACGACCGTCTCCTCATTCTCGGAACCTCAATTTCCTGGAATGCCTTGTAATTAAATTACAATATTCACCATTCTACCTGGCACTACGATTACCTTTTTTGGACTTCCTCCATTCAACCATTTCTCGGCTTCTTCATGAGAAAGGGCTAAAGATTCTACTTCCTCTTTTGGCATGTCAGCCGAAACAGTGATATTAAACCTGGTTTTTCCATTAAATGCCACAGGATAACTTATACTGCTTTCCTTAATAAAGTCATCATTCCAATCTGGAAATTTGGCATTTACCACAAATCCATCCTCTCCTAAAGCACTCCACAATTCCTCCGCTATATGCGGAGCATATGGCGAAAGTATAATCAGCAAGTTTCTCAGAATCTCTCGGTTGCGACATTTTTGTTCGCTTAGCTCATTTACACAAATCATAAAGGTACTCACCGAAGTATTGAAAGAGAAACGTTCAATATCTTCTGCAACCTTCTTAATTGTTTTATGTAAAGTCCTTAATTCACTTTCCGTTGGCTTTGCTTCCTGAACTTTCAAATTACCCTGATCATCAAGAAATAAATTCCAAAGTTTCTTTAGGAACCTATAAACGCCTTCAATTCCATTAGTGTTCCATGGTTTCGATTGCTCCAAGGGTCCCAAAAACATCTCATACATTCTGAGTGTATCGGCTCCAAAGTGAGCAATGATATCATCAGGGTTCACAACGTTGAACTTCGATTTCGACATCTTCTCTACCTCAACTCCACAAACATAATTCCTCAGCTTGAGGATGAATTCAACCGATTATTTGGAATTTGACTCAAACCATTCTTAAGACATTTTACATAAATTAAATTCTCCTCCAGTATAGTTGTTTGTTGAACTTTTTTTCAGATATCTTTTCTTTAAGAGTTGTTTTTATTAATCACATCATCAATTTCTTAACAATATTTTCATTTGATGATCTAAAGCAACAGTGTAAAATCAACTAACGCAAGTCTGTAAATCCAGACAGATTCGGTCTACTAGCTAACATATCCTTTGAGATGTAGCTATTGCTTCCCGCTACGCGGTAAACAAAATTCGACCTCCCCAAAATCATCCCCTGATTAATCAACTTCCTAAAAGGCTCAGGTTTCGATACCAATCCTTTATCAAACAAAAACTTCTGCCAGAATCTGGCATAAAGCAAGTGCCCTACGGCATGCTCAGTACCACCAATGTATAAATCTACATCCTGCCAATAGCCTTCAGCTTCTTTGCCAACAAACGACTCTTCATTTCTGGCATCCATATATCTAAGGAAATACCATGAAGAACCGGCATATCCGGGCATCGTATCTGTTTCTCTTAAAGCTCCATCAACATTAACCCAATCACTTGCTTTAGCTAAGGGACTTTCGGGTTTTCCAGTTGGTCTGAAATCTTCCATCACAGGAAGCTCAAGCGGTAACTCACTCTCTTCGAGAGGATATGCAACACCATCTTTGTAAACAATCGGGAAAGGCTCACCCCAATAACGCTGTCTGCTAAACCCGGCATCTCTTAATCTGAAGTTCACTTTTCCTTTGCCAAACCCCGTAGCTTCAATAGCCTCGATAGCTTTTCCTATTGCTTCGTAACCAGTTAAACCGTTTAGGAAGTCAGAGTTAATCATCTTCGCCTCCTTAGTTGGGTCAGCAGCTTCGGATATGTCAACACCCTCATTAATTTCAGGAATCGGCAATCCAAAATGTTTTGCAAAATCCCAATCTCGCTGATCTCCGCAAGGTACTGCCATCACGGCACCAGTGCCGTAACCGGCAAGCACATAATCACCAACCCAAACCGGAATTTTCTCCCCCGAAAAGGGGTGAATAGCATAAGCTCCTGTAAATACTCCACTGATGCGCTTAACCTCACTCATTCTCTCCCTTTCACTACGGTTTTTCGCAACCTGAACATACGCTTCAACTTCTGATTTCTGCTCTGGTGTGGTAATTCTCGCAACAAGCTCATGTTCAGGCGCGAGAGTAAGGAAACTAACTCCAAATATGGTGTCAGGGCGGGTGGTGAAGACTTCAATATATTCGTTTGGCTGAGTTGCCCCCACCCCGGCCCTCCCTTCAGGGAGAAGGAGGCTAATTGAATACTCCTCTTCTGAGTCCTTTACTATACCCAGATTGTCTTTTGAAATAATACTTGTTGGTCTTGAGTTACAAGATTCAACAATTCTTTCAATTACTCCTTTCAGATTACTTTCAACTTCAGAATTCTGGAATCTTATCACTTTGAATCCCAACTTATTTAGCTCTTCGGTTCTTCCCTCATCGTATTCTGCAGTTTGGTCATGAATGCTGCCATCAACTTCAACTACAAGCATCTTTGATAAGCAAACAAAATCAACAATGAATTCGGAAATGATATGCTGCCTCCTAAATTTGAAATCTGTTTTAGACGATCGCAATTCCTCCCAAAGTAATTTCTCAGCTGGAGTCATGTTCGACCGCATCATTTTGGCTCTTGGAATTAAAACCTTAAATAAATTAGGGCTTGTAAGATGATATTCAGCATTCGAATCCTCAATGAATCCGAATGTATCCCCCCTCTCCTGAGGAGAAAATCCAGCCACAGAGCCTTCCCCCCTCTCCTGAGGAGAAAATCCAGCCACAAAGCCTTCCCCCCTCTCCTGAGGAGAGGGGCCGGGGGTGAGGTCACTGTTGCCAACTCCGGTTGAGGAACCTTCCCCCCTCTCCTGAGGAGAGGGGCTGGGGGTGAGGTCAAACCTCAAACTCGCCCCTTCCGACTTACCAATCCAATTCCTTTGCATCTCCTTCATCGAATCGGTCCAATCCAATGTATCCAAATCTCCCAAGAGTCTTTCGGCATATGCCGTTATTCTTAAAAACCACTGACGCATTTGGCGTTTCTCGACAGGATGTCCTCCTCGCTCACTTAATCCATCCTTTACTTCATCATTAGCCAGCACAGTTCCTAGAGCTTCGCACCAGTTTACCGTTGCATAATCCTGATAGGCTAGGCGGTATTTCATCAGAATGTCTCGCTGTTCTTTTTCTGACATCCCCTGCCATTGCTCTGCAGTAAAAGGCGAATGCTCAGAGCAAGCTCCTTTAACACTAGCGCTACCTTCTGCTCTAAACTTATTCTCAAGGCTGGAGATATCTTCTGCTTTATTACTTTCTAAATTGAACCAGCTCCCAAAAAGCTTCAGAAAAACCCACTGAGTCCATTTATGATAAGAAGGATCAGATGTTATGACTTCTCTGCTCCAATCATAGCAAAAACCAATGTTATTCATTTGCTCTTTATAGCGGGCAATATTCTCACGGGTAGTATCAGCAGGATGTCTGCCTGTTTGAATGGCATACTGTTCCGCCGGTAATCCAAAAGCATCAAAGCCCATTGGGTGCAAAACATTAAACCCTTTTAGTCTCTTGTATCTAGAAACAATATCTGAAGCAATGTAGCCAAGTGGATGCCCAACATGTAACCCAGCGCCCGAAGGGTAAGGAAACATGTCAAGAACGTAATATTTAGGTTTATCACTTTTGTGAGAGACTTTATAAACCTCTTGGTCTGTCCATTTTTTCTGCCACTTGGCTGCTATTTCCGTAAAATTCGGCTCCATCAGTTAATTTTCTTCTTATTCAAGGGCGCGAAGTTACAAAAGCAATAATGATTGCTTGTCAACATTTACTGTTAAAAGCCTTGTGGAAAGAACCTTTTCAAAAATCAATTCCAATGGCTTTCACCATGTATATTTGAACAATTATATTTTGGCATGGCCGACAACGAACAAAAGTTTCAGAAAAAGCGAGTACGATCTTCATACATCACCTCCGTTATTAGCATTGCGATGGTTCTGCTAATGCTCGGGCTACTTGGCTTGCTGCTGGTAAATGCCAAGAAATTATCCGACACTACAAGAGAGTCCTTCACTGTTTCTGTCTTTTTTAAAGACTCCGTTGATGATGCAAGCATACTCAAATTCAAATCTGAACTTGAAACTCGTGAATATATAAAGACTACAACTTTTATTACTCGAGAAGAAGCTGCCGAGAGCTTTCAAAAAGATTTAGGTGAGGATTTCGTAGAATTCTTAGGTTATAACCCACTTCCAGCTTCATTAGATATTCGGTTCAATAATTCTTTTACAGAAGAAGAAGACTTTCAGCGTCTCGAAACTGAATGGATGGCAAATCCTATAGTTGCTCAAATTGATTATCCGAGAAACCTAATTGGTAAAATTGTCAACAACATGAAAAAGCTCAGTTGGTTCTTTTTAGCTTTTTCGGCAATCCTCACATTCATTGCAGTAACACTCATTAACAATACGATTCGTCTCGCCATGTATTCCAGGCGTTTCATCATTCGCACTATGCAATTGGTTGGCGCTACGCGCGGATTTATAAGAAGACCCTATATATTTTCAGGCTTATTGCAAGGATTCTTAGGTGGTGTAATCGCTGTGATATTAATAGCTATTACAGTTTATTTTGGTGAAAAAGAAATCCCAGAGCTTCGTGAAATGAGAGATTTAAAGCTTTTGGGTATTCTAGCAGCAGCAATAGTCATGGGAGGTGTAATTTTATCCTGGATTTGTACTTTCTTTGCAGTTCGTAAATATCTGAATCTAAAAACAGATTCTCTGTACTAATGGCATTATGAGCACAGAAAACAATCAAGAGTCCAAAGGTTTTGCTTTTGGCCCAACAAATTATAAAATCCTCATTGCAGGTATCGTTGTAATCCTAATTGGCTTCCTTCTTATGGTTGGAGGGCGTTCCGAAGACCCAAATGTCTTTAATCCGGAAATCTTCTCTTTCAGAAGAATTACGCTCGCACCAATAATTGTTCTCCTTGGGTTCGCCATCGAAGTGGTTGCTATCCTTTACAAACCTAAAAAGTAAAGGCCGATGACATGGTTCGAAGCCTTTGTCATAGCCGTAGTTGAAGGTCTTACTGAATTTTTGCCTGTTTCTTCAACAGGGCACATGATAATCACTCAAGCAATTCTTGGTATCAAATCCGATGAATTCGTAAAACTCTTTACCATTAACATACAGTTTGGAGCAATTGTCTCTGTTTTAGTGCTTTATTGGAAGCGATTTCTGCAGTCTTTCTCATTTTACGCAAAACTTTTTATTGCTTTTATTCCGGCCGCAGTAATTGGCCTGCTTGCTGGCGATATCATTGATGAACTGCTCGAGAGCCCATTGGTTGTTGCTATTTCACTTCTTGTTGGGGGTATTGTTCTGCTTTTCGTTGACCAACTTTTTAAGACCGAAGATTCTGCAAAACAAGTCGATAATCGCTCTGCTTTTATGATTGGCTTATTTCAGTGTATTGCCATGATTCCTGGAGTTTCACGTTCAGCAGCAACCATCATCGGTGGTATGACTCAAAATCTTTCAAGAAAAACTGCAGCCGAATTTTCCTTTTTCCTTGCTGTTCCAACCATGGCAGCAGCTACAGGATATAAATTGCTTAAAGTCATTTTAAAAGATGATGGCATCGATACAATCACTTCCCAATTGGATGTCCTTCTTTTCGGTAATCTCATCGCGTTTATCGTTGCAATGTTAGCTATCAAATTTTTCATTTCATTTCTCACAAAGTATGGTTTCAAGCTATTCGGCTGGTACCGTATAATTGCGGGGGCTGTGATTCTCATATTACTCGCACTCGGAATCGACTTATCCATAGTATGAACCAAGCCCTTAGTCCTTACCACGAAGGTAAATTCTTGCTTATCGACAAACCTCTCGGCTGGACTTCCTTCGACCTCGTAAATAAGGTCAGAATCATCATCGAACGTCATTATAAGCTTAAGCGTCGAAGCCTAAAAGTTGGTCATGCCGGCACTCTTGATCCTCTGGCAACAGGCCTTATGCTAATCTGCACGGGCAAAATGACCAAGCAAATTGATTCCTTCCAGGGTTTACCAAAATCATATTCAGGCACATTTACCCTTGGCGGAAGCACTGTTTCTTTCGACCTCGAAAAAGAAGTCACCGAAACTTTTCCTATTGAACATATTACCGAAGAAATGATTCAAGCTGTTGCGGCTAATTTTATTGGAGAGCATCATCAGGAACCTCCTGTTTTCTCTGCAAAAAAGATCGATGGTGCCAGGGCTTACGAGAAGGCGCGACGTGGTGAAGAGGTTAAAATGCGAAAGGCTATTATAGAAATTACCAATTTCAGCATTACTCGTATCGAACTTCCCGAAGTGGATTTCATTGTAGAATGCACCAAAGGGACATACATCCGGTCTCTGGCTCGCGACTTCGGCATAGCCTTGCAATCAGGCGCTTACCTTAGTTCTTTAAGAAGAATCTCAATTGATAAGTATAAAATAGAAGATGCGCTTTCCATCGAGGAGTTTGAAAAAATCGTTAGCGAAGAAATCTTAGAAAAGGATTAGGGCGGCCCCCGATAAATCGGGGTCACGCTTTCACTCATAGTCCTCATGCCGATAAAAATCGGCATTCCGGGCTAATCCGTTCAATCGTTGCCGCAAATCGAAGCATTATCTTTTCCAAAACAAAGCCCGCATTAGCTAATAGATAATGCGGGCTTTCCTAAAAAGATTCTTGTTGATTAACCTTCAAGCGCCTCAGCTCCACCAACAATCTCAAGGATTTCGTTAGTAATTGCCGCTTGACGAGCTTTGTTATAGCTCAGCTTAAGCTCCTTAATCAAATCTCTTGCATTATCTGTAGCCTTATTCATTGCAGTCATCCTTGCTCCATGCTCTGCTGCATGAGAATCAAGAACAGCTTTGTAAATCTGAATTTTAAGCGATTTAGGAATCAACTCTGTGATTATCTCCTCCTTACTTGGAGCAAATATATAGTCAATAGATTTAGCTGCTTTAGAATCGCTCTGCTCTGGAGGAAGAACTGGTAAATACTGCTCAACTGTAGGAATCTGCACCGCAGCATTTCTAAAAGCATTGTATACCAATTCAACTCTGTCAAATTCTTTTGATGAATAAGCATCCATTACTTTTTGAGCAATCGCTGAAACATTCTCAAAATTCAAAGAATCAAATACAGTATTCTCATTTGAATATAAAGGATACTTATTTCTATTAATGAAATCAGAGGCTTTTTTACCAACGCTCATAAACTTCACCTTTCCAGCTTTGAATTGATTGCTATACTTACTTGAAATAAGATGATTCGTTGCTTTAATCACATTCGTATTAAACGCTCCTGCCAACCCTCTATTAGAGGTAATCATTACAATAAGTACATTACCTGGCTCACGCTGCGTAGTATATGAACCTCCTTCTGAAGCATCAACACTACTACTCAAGTTAGAAAGAATATCTTTCAATTTATTCGCATACGGACGCATTTGAACAATAGCATCCTGAGCTCGACGAAGCTTTGCAGCAGATACCATTTTCATGGCACTTGTAATCTGCATTGTTGAGGTTACAGAGGTGATCCGATTACGAACTTCTTTTAGATTGGCCATATCGCCTGTCTATTTATCTTTTATTAATTATAACGAGAAGCTAAATCCCTCGCTACTTTTTCAAGAACATCAGTTAACTCATCAGTGAATTTTCCAGCTTTCAAACCAGCAAGAGTGTCTTTATGCTGAGCATTCAAAACAGCTAGATAATCTCTTTCAAATTCTTTCACCTTATTAATTGGAACCTGACGTAAAAGTCCTTTTACTCCTGCATAGATAATAGCTACCTGATCTTCCACCTTAAATGGAGTATACTGAGGTTGCTTAAGAATTTCAACGTTTCTTGAACCTTTATCTAGTACTGATTTCGTTGCAGCATCCAAATCTGAACCGAACTTAGAAAACGCCTCAAGTTCACGGTACTGAGCCTGATCAAGTTTCAATGTACCTGCAACTTTCTTCATCGACTTAATCTGAGCGTTACCACCCACACGACTTACAGAGATACCAACGTTAATCGCCGGACGAACACCTGAGTTAAATAAATTCGACTCAAGGAAAATCTGACCATCCGTAATCGAAATTACATTTGTAGGAATATATGCAGAAACGTCACCCGCTTGTGTTTCAATAATCGGAAGTGCAGTTAAAGATCCACCTCCTTTTACTTTACCCACCAATGATGGAGGTAAGTCATTCATTTTGCTGGCAATATCGTCTGATGCGTTAATCTTTGCAGCTCTCTCAAGAAGACGGCTGTGAAGGTAGAATACATCTCCAGGATATGCTTCACGTCCCGGTGGACGACGAAGAAGTAGAGATACCTCACGGTAAGCAACTGCCTGCTTTGATAAATCATCATAAACAATTAGTGCCGGACGACCGGTATCGCGGAAATACTCTCCAATAGCAACACCCGCAAACGGAGCGTAGAACTGCATTGGAGCAGGATCAGATGCTGTTGCAGCTACAATAACAGTATATGGCATTGCACCATTCTCTTCAAGTGTCTTAACAATGTTAGCTACTGTTGAACCCTTTTGTCCAATAGCAACATAAACACAGAAAACTGGCTCACCTGCTTCATAAAACTCACGCTGATTAATAATAGTATCAATACAAACGGCTGTCTTACCAGTTTGGCGGTCACCAATTACAAGCTCACGCTGACCTCTTCCAATAGGAATCATCGCGTCAATTGCTTTAATACCGGTTTGCAAAGGCTCAGTTACCGGCTGACGAAAAATAACACCAGGAGCTTTACGCTCTAAAGGCATTTCTAATAGCTCACCTGCAATAGGCCCTTTCCCATCTATTGGTTCTCCAATAGTGTTAACTACCCTTCCAAGCAAACCTTCGCCTACTTGAATAGAAGCAATCTTACCCGTACGCTTAACGATATCACCTTCTTTGATATCATTTGAGTTTCCAAGCAATACAGCTCCAACATTATCTTCTTCAAGATTTAGAACGATTCCTCTTAGTCCTGAGTTGAACTCAATCAATTCTCCGGCCTGGACATTATTCAATCCGTAAATACGGGCAATACCGTCTCCTACCTGGAGCACAGTACCAACTTCTTCTAATTGAACCTCGGTAGTAAAACCGCTCAATTGTTGTTTCAGAATTGCAGATACTTCTGCGGGTTTGATTTCAGCCATGGTGTTTTTATATGGTGTGACTTATGCCACAGGTATTCAAATACTTTTAACGTAAAGGTTTTTATCAAATTCTTTTCTGAGATTCTCAATCTCACGAAGAATACTTGCGTCGAATTGCTTATCACCAAAACGAAGAACAAATCCTCCTATAAGTTCGGGATCGATTTTCTCTTCCAATTCAACTGTTTCGTTTGTACTATACTTCAAAATCAAATCTGTAATTTGCTTTCTGAAATTATCATCTATCGGGAACGGTGTGGTTAACACAGCTTCTTCGATATTATTATTCTCAAGATATAGCAACACAAACTGGCGAGCAATCTGAGGAATATGCATTTCTCGGCGCTTTCTTACCAAAAGATCCAAAAATGCAGTTGTTGTAGTGCCAAGCTTATTATCGAAAATCTCATGAAGTATATCACCTTTCTTATCTGATTTGATAATTGGGCTACCTAATAGATTCTCAAGACCACGATTCTCAGAAATAGTCTGATTAAGCAAATGCATGTCCTTACTAACAGCATCAAGCTCCTTGCGATCTATTGCAAGCTTAAAGATTGATTTGGCGTAACGTATGCCAGCTTTTGTTTGGTGCATCTTTAAGTTTTAATTAAGTTTTGCATCAGCAATTAAAGACTCAGCTAGCTCTCTTTGCTTCCCATCAGAAGAAAGTTCCTTTCTAATTAGCTTTTCAGCCACATCCAGAGAAAGTGTTGCTACTTGATTCTTTAATTCAGTGATAGCCTTTTGACGCTCGTTGTTGATTGTTTCACGAGCCACCTCAATAAGTCTCTCAGCTTCTTTGCTCGCCTTATCTCTTGCTTCGTTTATAATCTGGTCCTTGGTATCTCTAGCCATTTTTAACAAAGCATCTCTTTCTGCTTGAGCTTCCTTAATTAATAGCTCGTTGTTAGCAGTAAGCTTAGCCATCTCTTCTTTTGCTTTTTCAGCACTTAGTAGAGCGTCTTCAATAGTCTTCTCGCGCTCACTAATCATTTTAAGAATCGGCTTCCATGCAAATTTGCTAAGAAGGAAGAGAACCGTTAAAAAGGTTAAGGTCATCCAAATGACCAATCCAAAATCGGGTGTTACTAATTTCATATGTCTTTAAACAAATATTTATCAGTTTTTAAATAACCTGCCGAATAGCCAACCGCTTCCGGCAGGTTATAAATCCTCGAATCTGCTTACGACTTAAAAGTCACAAGTAGACCAACAACCATTGCAAAGAAGGCAGCACCTTCCACAAGAGCAGCTGTAAGAATCATGTTGGCACGGATATCACCAGCAGCCTCAGGCTGACGAGCAATAGCTTGAAGAGCGTTTCCGCCGATCAAACCGATTCCGATTCCAGCTCCGACTGCTGCCATTCCTGCGCCTAAAGCTGCAAGTCCGTATCCTAGTCCAAGCGTACCATCCAGAAGAATTGAAGTCATGATATATTTAAAATTAGAGGTTTAAAATTGAAAATTATACAATCATTTGTGTTTCAGCTTCAGGATGATGTTCACCATGAGAATCATGATGAGCTTCTTCTACTGCTGAACCAATGTAAACTGCAGATAATAATGTAAATACAAATGCTTGAAGAAATGCAACTAGCAATTCAAGGAACATCATAAATACTGTAAATGCCCAACTTGCTATTCCCACTCCCAAACCAGCTCCAACACTTTCTCCTCCATTTCCAAATATGAAAATCAGAGAAAAGAATGCAAGAGCAATAATGTGACCTGCAGTAATGTTTGCAAAAAGTCGAATCATTAACACGAAAGGCCTTAAAAAAACACCAAGAATCTCAATCGGAGTAAGAATTATCAATACCCAAGCAGGAACACCCGGCATCGCGAAAATGTGACCCCAATAATGCTTATTTCCATTTATTGTCGTTATAACGAATGTAAATGCTGCAAGTGTTAATGTGATTGCGATATTCCCAGTTAAATTTGCTCCTCCAGGTAAAACAGGAACCAAACCAAGCAAATTTGCTATCCATATAAAAAAGAAAACCGTTAATAAATAAGGCATAAAACGCTCATACTTCTTTCCAATATTCGGCTTTGCAATATCGTCTCTAACAAAGATTATTAATGGCTCCATAAAACTTTGAAGTCCTCTGGGAGCCTTACCTGGATTTTTCTTATATGCTCTTGCAACTGAAATGAAGATATAGAGCATTAAAAGAAATACAAAAAATATGGTTACGATGTTTTTAGTGATAGACAAATCTAAAATGCTTACCGAATGGTCTACCTCTCCATTATTCAATACATGAACAACTTCATCCTCTAAAATATAGGTATAATGTTTACCTACATATGGCTGAAGATTATGACTCTCATGATTTCTGAAATTCGAAGAAGAAAAAACCTCTACACCCTTTTCTGTATAAAGAATTACTGGCAGTGGAACATGTGTGTGTCCCCATAAGTGCCAATCATGAGCATCGGCAATGTGCTCTGTAATCATATGACCTGGATCAAATGACTTTGAATGCCCCGCTTCACTATGATTTTCAGCTATCTCTGTAGCAGCTTCAACCTCTTCAGAGGCTACCAAATTAAATGTACTTAACAGGAAAACGCTCAGTATGAAAATTCGCATCGTCTTAAAAATAGCATTAGAACAGAAGATTTGGGCCATGAATGTCAGGTCTTAAATCGCGCTGCAAAAGTAGGAAAACAATGCACATGAAATAACAATAATTAAATCAAATTTAAAATAATGATATGAAATTTGCATTTGCCTAATTTTGTGATTGTTATAAAGCACTGCGTTCGACTTTAAAAAGAAAAGCACATTGGTTACCAGAAACCAATGTGCTAGATCCACAATCACAAGTTATTTTATTGAGCAGCCACTTGAACTGACTTCACCCCATTAGATAAGAGATAAATTCCGGGACTTATCCCTGACAAATCGATTTTGGTTTTGCCCGATTTGTCAATTGCTGTCATAGATATTAATCTACCGCTTAAATCTGTTAACAAATAATTGCCTAAATCTGAATATATATCAGATTGCACGTATAAATATCCGTTAGCCGGATTAGGATAAACTTTAAAATCGAAGGCTTCAGACTTTTTATCAATATCTGCGATAAAATCGTATTGATAACGGGCAACAACCCAAACACTTTCACTTAAGTTATCTTGATTCAAACCAAGTGTATGAGAATAAAAGGTTCTGTTTCCTCCATAAATCATTGAGTTGCCCCAAGATTCATCCATATTCTCAATATAAGCACTTGTTTCCACAGTGCCGGAAGGATTAAGAATTGTGTAGGTAACACCCCCTTGCTCAAACTGACTTTCAAAAGCTGAAATAATTGAAAATCCTTCTTCGTCAGTTATAACATCTCCGGGATACACCGTACTAAACTCTATGTCAGTATTTCCTGGCTCTATATACATCCATTCAAAATCTCCAAGATTACTAAATTTCAAAAGAGCGGGACGAATCTGAGTCTCTCCTCCTTTACCCCCTCTTTCAGAAGTAGTTTGCTCCTCTTCAGCAATGCCTCCGCCATTAGTTGAGAACCTTCGTAGTAAATAGCAAAAAACATTGTCCAGGGCATCAATAGTAAAATCAATAGGCTGATAATTGTATTGATCAACACCTCCTAAGTCTCGCTGTGATTCCCAAATAATTTCTCCACTCTGATCGATTCGAGTTAAATGAATTTTTGTCACTGAATTGAACTCCGTATTATACAAGAAATCAACAAATAGAATGTCGCCATTGCTAAAGAACAATGGACTAACTTTTCTAAATCCTGAGCTAAATCCTGGTTTTGCTATACTTGTAACCCAATTTACTTGCAAATCACTGTTAAAGCTTGCAAACTTTAAGGTGTCAATGTCTGAAACACTTGCAAAAATTTGGTTGGATGAATTACAAGAAAGTCGATGAATACTAGCAAACTCTCCTCCTAAATGTCGGGAATCGAGTATTTCTCCATTTAAACTTAATCTATATAAAAAAGGACCCAAGCCATCTACATCTGGAGTGTATTGATAGCCCGAGGCAAATAATTCAGATTCATTTGCTGAAAGGCAAACTCCTTCAAAACCTGAAGCCCAAGGATTTGTTAGAAATTCATTGGCAAAAACAATTTCACCCGAAGGGCTTGTTTTGCTATAGTACCTTCCTGAATAAGGAAAAGCATTTTGCTGACCAACTGCAAATGATTCACCCAAACTATTAATAACAACATCTTCTACACTGGCAAAACCACATTCAAAACACTCATTTAATTGATTGTGAGATGTAAACCAGTTTTCAATTCCATCAGTACTTATCGATTGAGCATATTGATGCGAATTAGCCAGTTCAGTGATTGAATGAACGTAAATAGTCGAGCCCACTAGTTGCATTTTTGAATAATCAAAGTAAAATCCATAAGGTCTTGAATGCTTCCAAACCTCAATAATCTGGGAATTTAGATTCATAAAGAAGCCTAAAAAAAGAAGTAGAAATAGTTTGTTCATTTTGAAAGATTGGTATTTCATAAAAGTGTAAATCTATTTCTGATACAACAATCACTAATTCTAGGTATAAAAAAGCCGCGCTCATTTCTGAACGCGGCTCACGTGGATATAAAGAACGACTAATAATATTTACTTTCTATAATCTATAACGACCTTAATAGTTTCATTTTTAAAGCTTTTCAAGTTCTTTGATTGAACTTTTGTTTCTACATAATTTCTCATTTCATCTGAACTGGCATTACTTTCCAAGACTTTAGCATTGCCATTTGAATCTATACTCACCAATGCAATTGCTTTTCCTGGCTGAGAAGGCATGTCAAGATTGAGTTTATCTTGAGTTCCACTAAACAGCTGCTTAATTTCTTGTTTATTACGAAGTTTTTGAGTTCTATTGTTTTTTCCATCAATTGTGCTAGCAGATGCGCCAGCTGATAAAAGCATTGCTAAAGGAAGAATTATAAGGCTTTTCATAACTAAAGGTTTTTAGATTCTTTTGCAGGTAAGTGCCTTAACAATAACATTTTGTTACAAATCGCTCGAAGAAAAATGATAACAATCTGACTATCTGATTATTAATCTTTTGAGAGTTAAACTTAAATCGGTTCTTTTATAATCTAAGTCTACCTTAATTCAAACAAATGTAATTTAGCAGCCTCATTACTCCTTTTGCTTATGATGAAAGAACTTATCGCAGGTTTTCCTGAACAATTAAAAGAGGCGATAAATATTTATTTAGCGGCTAAGCTACCTTCTCCTTCAATTAATCCAACATCTGTGCTTATCACAGGACTTGGAGGCTCAGGAATTGGAGGGTCGATTGTTTCTGAACTTGTTAGCCAAAGTTCTAAGGTTCCTGTTGTTGTATCTAAAGATTACTCCATTCCTTTTTGGGCTCAAGAAAACACTCTTGTAATTGTTTCATCCTACTCAGGAAACACCGAAGAGACTTTGGCCGCGATGAAAGAAGCGAGCCACCGAAATTGTTTGATTGTTTGCATCACTTCCGGCGGAGAAGTTCTTGAAATAGCTAAGTCTCGCAATTTTCCCTATATCCTTATTCCCGGTGGTAATCCTCCAAGGGCTTGCCTTGGATATTCTCTGGTTCAATTATGCGGAATCATGGAACATTATTCACTTTGTTCTGGAATGATTGAAGATCTAAAAGCATCTGCCAATCTTTTGGAAAAAAACGAATCAGCTATCATGTCCGAAGCAGAAGCTATTGCAGGAGCTATTTCCTTCAGTCTTCCCGTTATATATACTAGCCAAGGCTATGAAGGCATCGCAATCCGTTTTAGACAGCAACTCAACGAAAACGCAAAAATGCTCTGCTGGCATCATGTAATTCCTGAAATGAATCACAATGAGCTTGTTGGCTGGGTTGATAAGGCGCCTTCAATTGCTGCTATTTTCTTAAGAAACTCTGATGAGTATTATCGTACTGCCAAAAGAATGGATATCGTTAAATCTATTGTTTACAATCTTGCTGGTAGAACTTTGAGAATTGAATCAAAAGGTGAAACTCATCTTCAAAGATGCATTTGGTGGATTCATCTGGGAGATTGGATTTCTTGGTTCGCCTCTGTTGAAAGAAATGTTGATTCTGTTGAGATAAATGTGATTAACAAACTGAAATCAGAACTGTCGAATTTAGAATGACATATTCTGATACATATAAAGGAGTAGTTGTTCAAAATTGGGGCTTGATACCCTTCAAAGAAGCGTGGGATAAACAAGAGGCGATTTTCTCAGTTCTGGTTGAACAAAAGCTGAATAATAGAAAACTAAGTCAAGAGCAGCCAACTAAGAACTATCTTGTCTTTTGCCAGCACCCTCCTGTTTACACGCTAGGCAAAAGCGGATCAATGGAAAATCTTTTATTAAATGAATCTCAACTGGCTGAGCATGGAATTGAGTTTTACAAAATAAATAGAGGTGGCGACATTACTCATCATGGGCCAGGTCAGCTTGTAGTTTATCCGATTTTTGATTTAGAAAATTTCTTTACAGATATTCATCTCTATTTAAGGACTTTGGAAGAGGCTGTAATTAAAATGTTAAAAGATTTCGGCGTAACCGCCGGAAGATTTCCCGGTTATACAGGTGTTTGGATAGAACCAGAAAATGATTCGGCCCGAAAGATCTGCGCAATGGGAGTAAAATGTAGCCGATGGGTTACTATGCATGGAATTGCTCTCAACGTGAATAATGACTTAAAACTATTCGA
The DNA here is from genome assembly GCA_018401705.1 of Bacteroidia bacterium. Taxonomy (GTDB): domain Bacteria; phylum Bacteroidota; class Bacteroidia; order M30B66; family M30B66; genus M30B66. The sequence goes on from JAGYKL010000002.1 coordinate 153,836, forward strand.
AAACATCATTCCTTGTGGAATAGATGACAAAGCTGTAACTTCTATTGAAAAAGAAATTTACTCAGAAGTCGATTTAAACCTAGTGCTTGAAAAACTTAAGTCATACATTTTGAATGAATTTAAAGCTTTTGAGGAATAACTGTATTGCAAGAAATTTGATGGCATAACGTTTGAATATCTGCTATCAAAATCTTCAATATGAGAAGCATTCTTTTATTCATCGGTCTGGCATTATTTACTAGCGCAAACTCCCAAAAAACTTTATCATCAGCCTTTAAAGCATTTCAAAGAGGAGAAATACTCAACTATAGAGTTCATTATGGTTTTGTAGATGCTGGAGAAGCTACCATTACTGTAACTAAGGATTCTTTAAAGTTTCGAAACCGACCAACATATCATGTTGTTGGAACAGGTTCAACACGGAGCGCTTTCGATTGGTTTTTTAGAGTTAGAGACAGATATGACTCTTGGATGGATGAAGAAACTTTATTACCACAACTTTTCCTAAGAAGGGTTGATGAAGGAGGCTTTATCATAAACCAAGATTACAGATTTAATCACCAAACAAATACTGTTAATGTTAAAAGAAGCGGGACCGACAAAGGAAGAAGCACAGAAGGTACTGTATTTGAGTTGCCACATTCTACGCATGATATAATTTCATTCTTTTATTATGCTCGAAGTTTAGACCTGAAAGGAGCTAAAATGGGCGATGTAATAAATGTGAAAACATTCTTTGATGAAGAAATATTCCCAATGCAAGTAAAACTTATTGGCAGAGAAGTAATCAAAACCAAGGTTGGAAAAATTCGCTGTATCAAAATTCGTCCAATCATCCAGAAAGGCAGAGTCTTTGAAGAAGAGGAGGACCTTACTTTATGGGTAAGTGACGATTTTAATCGGGTTCCGGTTCGCATTCAAGCAGATGTTTTGGTAGGTTCAATAAAAATGGATTTGAAGGGCTTTAGCAACTTAGTCCACCCATTGAATATTGAGAAATAATCCTAAAAAAGATTGTTCCATTTTACCTATTTAGAATGAATTCAAGCAGCAGGCCAAAACAATTCCTTAAGTTTGTTCCATCCTCAAATCAAACTATTAAAACATGGAACTTTCTGAAGAAATTCTCAGTAGAGTTGAAAAATTACAAGCAAAATATGCCGTAATGGGTCAGGACTTAGTTTCCTATCTTGATGGTTTACTTTATGCCGACTACCTTACTTATTGGGATTACATCCATTTAGATACATTGTTAAGTCTTCAAAATCCCAGGACAAGCTTCCCTGATGAAGAGATTTTTATCATGTATCATCAGATTACAGAATTATATTTCAAATTGAGCTTACACGAGCTTGAGCAAATAGCATCTACAGAAAACCCTGATATCAAGTTTTTAAATACTCGAATCAAGCGAGTTAATAGATATTTTGCAAATCTCACACATTCCTTTGAAGTAATGGTTGATGGAATGGACAGAGATCAATTCTTAAAATTCAGAATGTCACTTTTGCCTGCTTCAGGATTTCAAAGTGCTCAGTATCGGATGATAGAGATTTATGCAACAGACTTTATACATCTAATAGATAAGGATCATCGTCAACAATTTGAAGATAATCCTGGTAGCTTAACCGAACAATTCAATTATATCTATTGGAAAGCAGGAGCAACGGAGCTTGCAACTGGCAAAAAGACTCTCACTCTCGAGCAGTTTGAAAGAAAATACAGTTCAGAGCTCATTAATCTGGCTCAAAACAATGTTAAACGCAATCTTTATTTTAAATACAGACTACTTGAACAAAATGGGGAAGACACCTCTATTCTTAAAGAATCATTAAGAGAATTAGATGTTTTGGTTAATGTTAATTGGCCCCTTTCTCACTACAAAAGTGCAGTGAGATATCTTCAAAAAGACCCGGAAGACATAAAAGCAACAGGTGGTACTAACTGGCAAAAATATCTTCCTCCAAGATTTCAAAAGAGAATCTTCTATCCTGGTTTATGGAGTCTAGAAGAAATAGAGAATTGGGGAAAAGGATGGGTTGAAGAAGCTTTGGGTTTATAAGCTTAATTACTTCGACTTATTGAAAATCCTTCCAGGCTAATTCCGTTTAAAATTACCGGCTCTTGTGTAAATAATATTTGAAACAGCATATCACTATCAAAATTATGTGCTGACACAAGTTGATTTGTAATAATACTGCCTCCTATAGTTATTGAACCCACTGCTTTCATAGATAAAGCACTTTCTCTGTAAATTCTTAGGTTTGCTTCCCAATTGCCTTGTGTTTGAATTGGAAATATCAAATCATTGCCTGAGAAACGGAAAGTGATTGAAGATGAATCACTGCTCACATTTCCAAAGGCATGAATTTGTAGCCAACCTCCGTTAGTATCTGTTGCTGATGCGGAGATAATGTTTGAACCTAGAACAGTCGGACCTGAGTTTGCTAATCCGCTTTGAGACAAATTTGAGAAAACAAAATCAGCTGGAAAAGAAGGTACTTCCGCTTCAAGGCTCTTCCATTCAACACCAGAATAGAACCAAAATACAGAATCATTAGTGTCAAAAACAAGCAAACCTTCAGCTGGATCAATTATAGATTCCCTTTGAATACTAGTCATTCTTGGACAAAGAAAGCCTTGTTCAGTTGATTCCACATCCAGCTTAGCACTTGCGTGTGGTGTTACTGTGCCTACTCCCATATTGTTAGACTGCGAATGCAATTGTAGGCCACACAAAATTGCGAAAAGAAAAAAAGAGCTTTTTAGCATAATGCAAAGCTAATAAAGAGAATCATTCTCATATGACATCATTGCGTAATTTAGGCTCAAATTTTAGCTTAATGAATATTGCAATTATTGGTACAGGAAACATAGGTGGCAGATTAGCTAAATCTTGGATGGAGCATGGCCATAGAATTTACTTAGGAACGAGAAATCCACTAAATACAAGTGTTAGGAGCCTTGTAATGATAAATGAAGATTTAATTTCTGCTCATGCACCTGAAGTTGCTGCCTCAAAAGCAGATATTATTCTTTTAGCCGTTCCGGCTGATGCTGCATTCGAAGTAACAAAGCAATTGGGCGACTTGAATGGCAAGATTATTATAGACTCTATGAATGCGGTTTTCAGGAAGCCGATAGATTTCAACAAAACCAGTGATGCCATAATAGCAGCAAGCGGAAACGAACATATCGTAAAAGCCTTTAATATGATAGGAGCCGAAAATATGGATAACACCAATTACAATGGAGTTAAAGCTGATATGTTTATTTGTGGCCAGTTTGATTCTGACAAAGCAGTTGTTATGAAGTTAGCTCAAGATGTTGGCTTTAGAGCATTTGATATTGGGAATTTAGAAATGGAAACTCCTCTTGAACATCTTGCAATGATTTGGGGAAAATTAGCTTTTGGTTCTGGCTTAGGGCGAAATATCGCATTTAAAGTTTTACAGCGCTGAAACGAAAACAAGAACTTTAACGTTTATTTTAAGATGAATTCCTTCAGACTGCTAATACTATTTTTTTGCATATCAATTCTTAGCTCTTGCTCATTGTTTAAGAAAAAATGTGATTGCCCAGATCATAAAAGAGCCAAAAGGATTGCAAAAACAAGCCCTGTATATCAAATAGATACAGGCTTAGGGTTAGTTTAACATAGCAATTTGCTTTTGCTGAATTTGCATTATTGCAGAAATACGGATAATAGAACAAAGACTTGTTCGTACATTTGCGCTTTAATTAGAATCATTCTAAACAAGCCCAATGTCGGTAGATTTATCCAACCTAGAAATCGGAAAATCGGGGATTATCAGCGCCTTCACAGACGTTGAGATTTCTTTGAAACTAATTGAGCTTGGTTGCATACCAGGAGTTAAAGTAACAATGATTAGAAAAGCTCCCTTTGGAGACCCATTGGCATTTGCTTGCTCAGGCGCGTTAATCAGTATTAGAAAACAAGAAGCCTCTACGGTACTTTTGGAAAGCGAATAAATATGTTTGGGAAAGTAATCAATGTTGCGTTAGTAGGGAATCCCAATAGTGGCAAGTCAACGTTATTTAACGCACTTACTGGTTTAAACCAAAAAACAGGTAATTTCCCAGGAGTCACAGTTGAAAAACATTCTGGTAAGGTTAGAATATTCAACCCTCGATTGAACGAAAGGCAGACTATCAATTTTATTGATTTGCCAGGAACATATTGCCTGTTTCCTAAATCGTTAGATGAGCTTGAAACATTCAAAGTAATCACTGAAAAAAATAATGCTGATTATCCCGACAAAGTAATTATTGTTGCTGATGCATCTAATCTAAAAAGATCTCTACTTCTTTGCCTTCAGGTTATTGACTTAGGCATCCCAACGGTATTAGCGGTAAACATGATCGACCTGCTAGAACGTTCTAAATTAAAACTTGATTCCGTAAGATTGGCTGCAGAACTTGGAGTTCCGGTAATTGCGGTAAATGCTAGAGATAGAAAAGGCTTGCTGGAGCTTAAACAAGCACTATTTCAGGACCAAGTGGCAGAACCAAAAGTATTCGACAATCCTGAAATTCAATACCCGGAGCTAAGTGAACTTCTTAAGAAACACACAGGAAAAGAAAATGCATACGAAGCTGCTTTAATTGCATCAAACTATGATTTACTAAAAGAAGAGAAATCCCTTCCTGACCTTAGGGAGGTTTTAAAACATTTTAATAAAACACCTTACAGTCTTCAGACAGAAGAATCGTTGCGCAGGTACGCTATGATTCAATCAATTTTAGAAAACTGCCTAAATCAGTTAACGATAACAAGAGCCTTAAGTTTTACCATGCGCTTGGATGCTCTTTTCACACATCCGGTTTGGGGATTTCTAATATTTCTAAGTATTCTGTTTTTTGTTTTTCAAGCAATCTTCTCTTGGTCGGAGGTCCCCATGGACTTGATTGACTCCGCATTTCTTAGCCTATCAGAGAACCTCAGAGAAATCTTGCCTCAAGGCGCACTAAATGATTTACTCACCGAAGGTGTGATACCGGGTCTTGGCGGCATATTCATGTTTATTCCTCAGATAGCAATTCTATTTGCATTTATTGCTATGCTTGAAGATTCGGGATATATGGCAAGAGTGAGTTTTATCATGGATCGTGTAATGAGGAAATTTGGGATTAATGGAAAATCTGTAATCCCATTAATTAGCGGCGTGGCTTGCGCTGTTCCTGCTATTATGTCGGCTAGAACAATTAAAAACTGGAAAGAAAGACTTATTACTATCTTCGTTACTCCATTAATGAGCTGCTCTGCTCGATTGCCTGTTTATACGCTTCTAATTGCAGTTGCTGTTCCCAACAAAGAGCTAGGGGTTTTCAATTTGAAAGGGCTTTTAATGATGGGATTATACTTGATTGGCTTTCTTGCGGCATTAGGTACAGCCATGTTTATGAAATGGGTTATAAAGTCTAAGGAAAGAAGCTATTTCATTATGGAGCTGCCTGTTTACAGAATGCCTCAATGGCGTGTTGTTGCTTTAACAATGACAGAAAAGGTAAGAGTTTTTATTCGGGATGCGGGAAAAGTAATCATTGCTATATCTATTCTATTATGGGGTCTATCATCTTATGGACCTGGAAACAAGTTTGAAGAGCTGGAAGCAAAATATTCTAATCCCGAGTTAATTCAACAACTTGGTGAATCAGAAGTTTCAAACCGACTTTCGTCTGAAAAACTCAGGAATTCATATGCCGGCATTATGGGAAAAACAATTGAACCCGTAATCGCTCCGCTTGGCTTTGATTGGAAAATAGGAATTGCTTTGGTTACTTCATTTGCAGCACGAGAGGTTTTTGTAGGCACAATGGCCACTATTTATGGCGCAGGTGCGGATGACGAGAAAGGAACAACTCTTAAAAACAGGATGATTAATGACCGGAATGACCAAACAGGCAAACCGGTTTTTTCTCTTGCAGCATCAATTGCCCTTATTCTATTTTATGCTTTTGCTATGCAGTGCATGAGCACAATAGCTGTGGTTTATAGAGAAACAGGTTCGTGGAAATGGCCATTGATACAGTTTGTATACATGGGTCTACTGGCTTGGTTTTCTGCCTTTATATCTTTCCAGCTGTTAAGCTGAGATTATTATTTCTGAAGCCAAAATCTCACGTATTCACCATCTGGATCATACATTTGGGATTGTCGAATAGGATTAAAAGCTCTTGACTCACGAGCGTCGTTTCCAACACCAGCTAAATAAGCCCAGTTACCCCAATTACTGTACACATCATAATCAACAAGCATTTCTTCAAAATAGGAAGCTCCTAAGCGCCAATCTAATCCTAGATTATGTACTAAATAGCTAGCCACATTTTGCCGTCCTCGATTGCTCATGTATCCTGTTTGTTTCAGTTCTATCATATTTGCGTCTATAAAAGGCTCTCCTGTATTTCCTCTGCACCAAAGATTCAGCCTCTTTAAATCTAAAACTCCGGCTTTCTCAACAGATTTTAGTCCCGACCTTTGAAAGAGTTTATTGCCGAACTTCATCATCACTAATCTGAAAAAATCCCTCCAAAGGAGCTCAAAAATCATCCAATAGGTTGAATCATTTTTTTCAACTTTATTTTCAAAGCTCTTTATTTCTTCATAAATCTTTCTTGCCGATAGATTCCCATTAGCTAACCAAGCACTAAACTTTGAAGAATAATCCATTCCTAATAGTCCATTACGGCTTTCCCTATAGTTAAGGATTAGCTTTTGTTCATGCACATAGTAATTAAGCCTCTTCAAACCTTCACTTTCTCCTCCTTTGAAGAGTGTATTTATTTGCTCATGATGCTGAAGGTCATTTTCATTATGAAACTTAAGAAATCTAATCTCTTTTGGTTTTGGGAAACATTTTCGTATGATTAATGACTCTTCAACTTTTTTTCTAAAGTGTGTAAACAAGTCTGGCAATTCACTGATATCAAAGGGTAAATCTGAAGGATGTATTAGATTCCCGTTATGGAACATTCGAAATTTAATTCCCTTCGAAGAAAGCATAACATCAACTTGTTCTTGAATAATAACTTCATCATACGCGTATTCTACTGAAGAATAAACTTCGGTAATACCAAACCTCTCGCAAGCATCAGCAATCACGTCAACGACGTTACCATCTTTAATGAGTAGGCTCCCTCCATAAGCTCTTAAAGAATCGTCTAAATCCTGTAAACTTTCATCAAGAAATGTGGTTCTGAAATGAGAAACGCCGTTTATGAAAAATGGAGCATTTCGTTTAATTGGATGTTCTTTTATAAAAACTGGAAGAATCTCTGCCCCCTCATGGCTAGCAGTAAACAATGCTTCATGATCATGAATTCGCAAATCATTTCTAAACCAAATAAGAACTTTCTTCATTTGAAGAAAACTGCATAATTCCAACAATGTTTAATTAAAACAAAAAAGAGCTACAATCATGATTGTAGCTCTTTTGAGATATGATTTGAAAGGCTGTATTAATTCTTTATCACTTTCAAAGTCTCCTTAGATGATTCTGAAGTTATTGTGATAAAGTAAACGCCTTGCTTCAATCCTTCAGTGTTCAATTGATGAATAATACTAGATGAATTTGAAACATTTAATCTTTCATTTCTTATTTGCTGACCGAGATAATTGCTAATTTCAATTAAAACTGAATTGTCCTCTTTGCCAGTAGTTACTGCCAGTTGAAGCGTATTTGTAAATGGATTAGGATAAACTGATGCCGAGCTAACTTCATCAAGCGTTAAGACATTATCCTGCACGCGAGACTGATCTATAGGTTCGTCACAACCACTATTTAGAACAACAACAGCGTCAACATCAAAACCATCTGCAGAACCGCTAAACTGACTAGCAGCTGAGCGGTCGATAATTCTCACATATTGAATAACTCCTGCGTTATTAATATCGATTAAACCGTCTTGGCAAATATCTTCTGATGTTAATGATATCCATGTTTCACCGTCGAGGGAACCTTCAACAGAGGCTCTTTCCGGATATGAATTACAAGCAGGGTTGCCATAAGATGTTTCAACAATTAGTAATTCTGGACCTTCTTGATCAAAAACTGCATAATCAAACTTTAATTCTAGAACTCCACCAAAACCTAAGGCAACAAAATTTACTGCATTAGTGTTTTGGGGCTCGCCTAAAGCCAATTCAGGAATTCTTCTTGCATCTGCAATTGGAGTTTGATTTGCTCTAGGTTGCGGTATGTACTCAACAACTTCTGCTGCATAGCCAACCATAAGTTCATCCATTTGAGGGTTTTCTAGGCTTCCATTTAAACAAGAAACACCGTCAAGATTATAACCATCATCTACAGTATTTGAGAATAATCCACCTGATGGGTTAGACACATCTCTGATTCTCACATACTGCGCCCAACTTAGAGCTCCTAAATCGAAAGAAGCGTCTTGACAACCTCTACCTAGATAAACCCAATTACAATTATCTTGAGAAGCGTAAACGTCAATTTTCTCAGGCCAACGACGGCAATCATTGTTTGGGCCACTATTGAATGTTGTTTCGTAAACCATAATATCATCTCCTTCTCCGTTTCTAATAGCGCCATCAAACCCTAGAACGATTTCTCCACCAAAACCTAAGGACACAAAATTTAGATTGTTCTCTGAAGTTGGCTCATCGCTATTTTCAGGCATGTTTAAAGCATTTAATGGATTTGATCTTGAACCTGCAATGGAAGTCCCATCATTTTTCTTCTTTTGATCAAAAGAAATAAATGATGTAGGATAGCAAGATGCTACAGGAATTGGAGCTGGCAACAGAACAGCATCAATAACATGTACAACGCCATTAGTAGCAGTGATATTAGCAAATGAAACAGGAATTCCGTTGATAAATATTCCATTATCTGTGACAGATACAGTTAATTCCAGACCATTTAATGTTGTTAGAATCCTTCCGTCAAATAGATTATTTGATGGCTCAACACTTCCTAAAACATGATAAAGCAAAATATTAGTTAATGCTTCAATATTTGCCAGCAAAGCTGGGATAGTTCCAGCTGGCAAAGCATTAAACGCATTGTCAGTTGGTGCAAACACAGTAAATGTCCCTGGTTGATCCAACGTTTCAGTTAAACCTGCTGCTCCAATAGCAGTTTCAAGGATTGTATGGTCTTCGCTATTTGCAATTACATCAGCAATTGAATTTAACTCGAAGCCTTCTGGAATTAACACAGCATCAATAACGTGAACTACTCCATTAGTAGCAGTTAAATTTCCTATACTTATTTGAATTCCATTGATAAAAACTCCTCCATTTAGAACTGTAACATTAAGTTCTGTGGAATTTAAATTAGTAATACTTTGACCATCTGTGAAATCATCAAATAAAACGACTTCTCCACTAACGTGCTCTGCGAGTAATTGTGTTAATACTGGCAGGTTACTAAGTAAGGATTGAACAGTTCCTGTTGGCAAGGCATCAAAAGCATCGTCTGTAGGAGCAAACACCATAAAGGAACCTTCACCTGAAAGTACAGGTGTTAAACCTGCCTCAAAGACTGCCGCTTCAAGGGTATTGTGAACAGGGCTATCAGCAATTAGGTCAGCCACAGTTTGGGCTGTTGAGCATTGAAAAAATGCAAGAACAACAGCTAAAATTAGAGTAAACTTATTCATATAGTTTGTTTTTGTTGATACTACTTAACACCATAAAGGTATGCTTGTTTTAATTTATTACTAATCAAGGTAATATTATTTTTTTTTAAAAAAAAGCCCCGATCGAATGACCGGGGCTTTTTTAATATTATGAATCTAAAGATGATTAGTTCTTAATCACTTTCAATGTTTCTTTAGAAGAATCAGTTGTTACTGTAATAAAGTAAATTCCTTTTTGTAAGTCACGTGCATTCACATTGTGAAGTGTCTGACTTGCAGAAGCAACATTAATGCGCTCTGAACTTACTTTTTGTCCTAAGTAATTGCTTACTTCTACTAATGCTGTGAAATCATTTTCTCCAGTAGAAATTTCTACAGTTACAACATTTGAGAATGGGTTAGGATAAGCACTTAAGCTAATAATTTCATCTGGTGTTGATACATCATCAGAAATTCTTGCTTGATCAACTCCTTCGCCATTGCAAGAAGTTAATACTACAACTCCATCAACATCATATCCATCTGCTGAACCTGAAATCTGAAAGAGCAGAACGATCAGTTAACTCTAAGTATTGGATTGGTCCTATGATGCTAAATCGATTTCTCCCATCTAAGCAAATATCTTCAGAAATATCAAAATAATCTGATCCATTCAACGAACCTCTAACCATCACTTTCTCTGGGTAAGAGTTACAAGATGGATTACCAAATGAAGTCTCTACAATTTAATCATTTCCTACTTGATCAAAATACTACGAAGTCAAACTTCAATATTAATTTCCCACCGAATCTAATGATACAAAGTTTACAACATCTGTGTTTTGTGGAAGACCTAATGCATTTTCTTTAATTGAACGTGAAGCAGCTACTGGTGTTCCGTTTTTTTACTTTGTTCTAACCAGCTTGTGTTGCTGATCCAAAGACCTTCTAATTCTGTATTTTCTGAAGATCCATTCAAGCACTCAATTCCATCAACATCATATCCGTCTCCACCTTGTGTAGGGAATACACCTGCAGATGCATCTGAAATATCTACTAATTTGATGAACTTAGCCCATGTAAATGGAGCATCTCCATAACCTAAATCAAAAGATGTGTTTTGACAACCTCACAATACCAGAAGTTACATCCGTCTTGTGAAGCATAAGCACGAATCTTCTCAGGATAACGACTGCAGTTCTCTGTAGATGGTGAATAAGTAGTTTCATAAACCATTACATCATCTCCAGGACCGTTAGCTATTCCTGTTTCAAATTCTAATGTGATGTAACCACCAAATCCTAGTGATGCGAAATTCACATCTGACTCAGCTACTGTTGCATCATTCTTTTCTGGTACTAAAGCACGATCAGAATGTGTACGTGCATCACTTACTGGACTAATACCATCTGCTTGTGGCCCTGGCTCGTACGCATATACACTCATTGGTAAACATGCTGTGGAGAAAGTACCTGAAGTCATATCTCCATTTAATTGAGTATAAGCTTCACCATTAAGACGAGTGTTCAAGTTTGAATCAAAAGACCCATCAGCATTGTATACTTTTAGTGTTGTTGACCCAAAAAATGAAAGGATAAATTTTCCTCCTTCGTAAACAGCAGCTCCTGTAACATTAGATGCGATGTTCGCAAAAGAATCAAATGTAGATCCATTGAATTTCATAAGGCGATTTCCAGAACGAGTTGCTAAATACAAATCTCCGTTATTGAAAAGAATATCACCTCCACTTACCGGACCATTTCCTACCTCTGCAAGCGTATTAGTAAAGAAATCTGCGGGGTTTGAATAAACTTTTCCATTGTTTGCATTTCCAATTAATATGCTACCATCAGAATTGAAGCCTGTAGCAACATAAGAACCATTGCTTGCTTCAATATCATAAACAACACTTAAAACATCAGTTTCAACATTATACGTTTGAAGATCTGCTGTCGTAGAATTCATAATGAAAATGTCTTTAGTGCTTTCATTAAAAGCGATATGACATCCATAAGGAACTTCAGTCAATGCTACTAAATCAGCATTTGCCCCATCTATATTAACTTGATAAATAGTAGAAACCTGGCCATTCCATTGAGCCAAAAAATAACGATATTCCTCTGCAATAGAGGAGTTAGTAAACGACCCAAAAAGAAATACAAGTAGTATTGCTTTGAGGTTTTTTGTAGAGAAGATGTTTTTCATAATTTTTTTAATATGTTAGGTTCACATACAAATTTACTACTATTTACAAATTAGGTTACAAACTTACATGTTAATTTCTTGTTAATAACTGAAAAAGCCTTGCAACTCTTTGATTATATGTGACTTTAATTTTTTATGAGGCGAATCGAATTCATTTACTTACATATTTATTAAAATTCTCAGTAAAAAAAAGCCCCGATCGAATGACCGGGGCTTTTTTAATATTATGAATCTAAAGATGATTAGTTCTTAATCACTTTCAATGTTTTCTTTAGAAGAAATCAGTTGTTACTGTGATAAAGTAAATTCCTTTTTGTAAGTCACGTGCATTCACATTGTGAAGTGTCTGACTTGCAGAAGCAACATTAATGCGCTCTGAACTTACTTTTTGTCCTAAGTAATTGCTTACTTCTATTAATGCTGTATGATCATTTTCTCCAGTAGAAATTTCTACTGTTACAACATTTGAGAATGGGTTAGGATAAGCATTTAAGCTAACTATCTCATCTGGTGTTGATACATCATCAGAAATTCTTGCTTGATCAACTCCTTCGCCATTGCAAGAAGTTAATACTACAACTCCATCAACATCATATCCATCTGCTGAACCTGAGAAATCTGAAAGAGCAGAACGATCAGTTAACTCTAAGTATTGAACTGGTCCGTATGATGCTAAATCGATTTCTCCATCCAAGCAAATATCTTCTGAAGCAATATCAAAATAATCCGATCCATTCAACGAACCTCTAACCATTACTTTCTCAGGGTAAGAATTACAAGATGGGTTACCAAATGAAGTCTCTACAATTTTAATATCGTTTCCTGCCTGATCAAAAACTACGAAGTCAAACTTCAATATTAATTTCCCACCGAATCCTAATGATACAAAGTTTACAACATCTGTGTTTTGTGGAAGACCTAATGCATTTTCTTTAATAGAACGTGAAGCAGCTACTGGTGTTCCGTTTCTTCTCTGTCCTTGGAACAATTCTGCTGAAGTTGCGCTTCCAAATGTTCCTTCAAACTCTGTATTTTCAGCCGAACCATTCAAACAAATGATACCATCAACATCATAGCCATCATCTCCAGAATTAAAATCATTTCTGTCTGAAACATCAACTAACTTGATATACTTTGCCCATGTAAAAGGTGCGCCATTGTATCCCAAATCGAATTCAGTATTTTGACATCCTTCTCCGATGTACCAGAAGTTACATCCATCTTGTGAGGCAAATCCTTGAATTCTCTCCTTGTAACGAGCACAACTGTTTGCTAGGTTGTCTGTTGATGAATTGCCAAAAGTTGTCTCATAAACTCTAACATCTGCACCTGGACCATTGGCAATACCACCTTCAAATTCATAAGTTACAAAGCCTCCAAAGCCTAAAGTGAAGAAATTAACTTCGCTTTCAGGAGTTGTAGCATCGCTCATTTCAGGCATTCCCAAAGCATTTGCTAAAATTGAACGGTCAGCAGAAACAGGAGTTATTCCATCAAACTGAGTTCCTTGTCCGTAGTCTACAATATTGTTAGCCAAGCAAGGGATGTATTCTCCATGCATACATTCAACCGCATCTACATCATACCCGTCAGTATATTCATTTCCACCTCCATTATTAGGTGTAACATCGGTTATACGAACGAACTGAATAAAATCTGAATAAGCATCACCAAAATCAATCTCACCATCACCATTAATTTCTCCAACAGGGATGTAGCCTAAACCATCTTGAGAAACTTCGATTAATGAAGTTTCGTTATTAGCAGAAGCAGAAGATTCCCAAATTCTGATATCTGCACCAGGCCCGTTAGCGATAGGATTAGCAAATTGAACTTCAATTGTGCCACCAAACCCTAAAGAATAAAAATGTTGAACATCAGCAACTACTGAAGGTGTTTGAGCATTAGGTGCGCCTAAAGCTTCTTCAGGGTTAGAACGTTCTGGTCGTACTGAGCCACCAGATGCTGTATTTCCTTGATTAAAAAATACAACAGAAGAAGCATAACAAGAATATGGTTGAGTGTACGAGCCTGAAGCCAAATCTCCATTTAGCCCTGTATAAGCAGCATCTCCTAATTTAAGGTTGTATGTCTCAATCAAAGTTCCGGCAGGAGAGTATTCTTTTAAAGTAGTTGTACCAAAAAACGATAAGATAAAGTTTCCTTCAGCTGTTCTTGTCATTCCCGTAACCTTTTGAGGAATGTTAGTGATAAGATCGAAGCCTACACCATTATATTTCATTAGTCTATTACCAGATCTAGTGGCAAGGAATAAGTCCGTTCCATCGTACTCTACGTCACCGCCACTAACAGGTCCAGAAGCAATCTGTGTTAAAGAGCTACTAAAGAAATCTGCTGGAATAGTGTAAATCTTTCCATCAGTTTGATTTCCAATAGTCATATTAATTCCATCGCTAAAAGAAACAGCAACATACTGTCCGTTTGAAGCATTAACGACTTGTTCTGGACTTAATAGATTATTATCAAGATCATAGCTTTGATAATTAGCATTGCTTTCTTTAACGAAGAAGATTGATTTACTTCCTTCATTGTAAGCAATGTGCGCAGGATAAGGCACTGTAGTAATCAGGCTCATATTAGCATCTGTGCCTGAAAGTACAACCTCATACAGATTTGTTGTGCTACCAGCATGTTGTGCTAGAAAATACCTGTAATCATCCGCCGAAAGGCTTCCTGAAAACAAGAAAAAAGTCAGCATTAATAATGCTGTCCTTAAAATAGGGGTTAAGAAAATGTGATTCATGTTATTTTTTTTATGTTAGGAATTGGTGCAATTTAATAACAAAACACATAACCTGCCACATTCTTACATATGCAAATTGTTAACATTAACATGTGTCTATTGCAAGCGCCTGACTATCTGACACATACATTTGTACCTATTTAAGTTTCTTAGTAATTTCTTACAACTTGGCACTTTGTGTTTAATTGTTTTTGTTGCTTCTGCACCTCTCACTACAAAATTTTACAAATTCCCAATCCTTTTCCCATTTCTTCCGCCAGGAGAAAGGCTTCTTGCATGTTAGACAAATCTTAACAGGAAGATTATGCTTTTTTACCCCCCTCAAAAGATTAACTTAATGCTGTTTTATAAGTTTCCAAAACCCTCTTTCGTGCTAATTCATGATTTACAATTGGCTGAGGATACCTGGTTGGAGATTCAAATTCAGGCACCCATTTTCTAATGTAAACACCTTTGGGGTCAAATTTCTTTGTTTGAAGATAAGGATTAAAGACTCTAAAATATGGAGCAGCGTCACAACCACTGGATGCTGCCCACTGCCAACCTCCGTTATTGGAAGCTAAATCAAAATCAAGTAAATATCTTGCGAACCATGCTTCGCCCCATCGCCAGTCAATGAGAAGGTGCTTTGTTAAAAAGCTGGCTGTAATCATTCTAACCCTGTTATGCATAAATCCTGTGGCAAGTAGCTCTCTCATTCCGGCATCAACAATTGGATAGCCTGTTTTACCAATACACCAAGCGTTAAATTCGTCTTGATTGTTTCTCCAAATAATATTATCGTAGGCGGGCTTAAACGCATTTCCAACTACTCGCGGGAAATGCCATAGAATCATTTGATAAAAATCTCTCCAAATTAATTCATTGACCCATGTTTCACTTAAGTCATAAGCCTTATTAGCCAATTGTCTTACTGATACAGTTCCAAAACGCAAATGAACACTGAGTTTTGAAGTTCCTCTTTCTGCAGGATAGTCTCTCCTTGATTTGTAATGGTCGAGTATAGAAGGTTCTAATGTTGATGGAGGAAAATCGATTTTTGATTTTACAAACCCCATATCTGCTAAGCTTGGGATTGCATTGAAGGTGAAATCTTTTATGAAATTATTAAGAATAGTTTCACTAGGGTAGCTTTCGATACCAAATGCTTCTTTTCTTTTTTTCCACTTGTTTGCATAGGGAGTGAAGACTGTGTAAGGCAATCCATCATCTTTAACGACTTCGTCTTTTTCAAATATTACCTGATCTTTAAATGAGCGAAACAGTATCCCCTTTCTTTCAAATAACCTTTTTAAACGTTCATCTCGAGTAATTGCGTAAGGCTCATAATCATGATTGGTATAAACAGTAGAAATATCCAATTTATCAAAGAGCGATTCAAAAAGTGTCTCGGGACTTCCGTAAACTACATGCAACCCAGAACCAAGTTTAACTAGCTTAGAATTCAGCTCAATAATTTGTTTGTAAATGAAACTAACCCTTGCATCGTTTTCATCTTCAAGCTGATTGAGAATATTTTTATCAAACACAAAAACCGGCAAGACCTCATCACTTTCTTTTAAAGCATGAAAGAGTCCACAATTGTCCTCTAACCTTAGATCTCTTCGAAACCAAAAAACAGATACTTTTTTAGTCATTTCAAATTTCTTTTATGCCTTGATTTGGCTTAGCATACGAAAGTCTTGCAAGCCTTTTTAAAGAATAATATGAATCCAGTCCACCTGATGTTATAGAGCCTGCCTGCGCTGCATCAATAAAGCCATCATCTGAAATCAAAGACTCTTCAATGTCAATTAACTCTATTTGTCCAATAATCAGATGTGTTCCATTCACTTCTACAGGAATTTCAGAGTTTAAACTAAGTCCAATCTTTATGCTCGATTCTCTTACAAACGGAGCTTTGAAATCAGCGATAATTTCCTCTGTTAAATCACATTGATTGAATTCAGAAACATCCTCAGGATATCTGGCAGATGTTAGGTGCGCCTGACGAAAAAAATTTTCTCTTACGTTCTGTATTGTAAAAACTTTTGTTTCTCTGATATTCATAAGAGTATGACGCTGAACCGAATCGGGCCTAAATAGCAATCCCACCAAAGGTGGATTAGCACCAATATGAAGTACTTGTGAGAATACAGCCAAATTAGATTGATGGCTTGCGTTTCTAGTTCCTACCAGAAAGACAGTTTTAGCACCGTGTATTGAATTTATTAAATTCCTTCTGTAGCGCTCAGGGAGTTCAAGAATAGAATTAAAACTATGTCTCATTTTAGACCATGCGTAAATTTCCAATTCCTCCATCAATTCCCCAAATCTGACCACTTACAAATGACGATTCCTGACTTATAAGAAACAAGGCTGCTGCTGCAATATCTCCAGGATTGGCAAAGCGACCCAGTGGATGTCTTTTGGCTGAGGCTTCACGTTTTTCAGGACTGCTTAATAATTTTGAAGCTAATGGAGTATCTGTTAATGAAGGAGCGATTGCATTAAATCTGATTCCAGAAGAAGCGTACTCAGCTGCCAGTGATCGAGTTAGACCTTCTATTGCACCTTTAGCTGAAGATATTGAACTATGAAATGGCATCCCCGTTTGAACTGCTACAGTACTAAATAGAACAACAGATGGGCTTTCGGCTTTCTTTAAAGCTGGTAAACATGCTTGAATGCATTTCACAGCGCCTAGCACATTGATGCGAAATTCATCTTCAAAGGCATTGAGTTTTATTCTGTGAAAAGGAGCAAGATTTATAGAGCCTGGGCAATAAACAAGTGCATCTACTTGCTCAGGCAAACCTGGCAAACCATCGCCCGAAAGGGCAAAATCAATAGAATTAAATACAAGATTCTCATGATCTGGTAAATCGTGTTGCTCACGAGCATAAACGAAACAACGATCGCCATTTTTAAGAATACGTGAAGTAATTTCAGCCCCTATTCCTTTTGTACCGCCAGCAATTACGATATTCTTCATTACTTGTTTAAGGTTAAATAAGAAAGAAACTCTTTTCTTGTTTCATCAACATTGAACTTCCCACTATAATGAGAAGTAACAGTTTGAGAATTAATATCCTGAACTCCTCTTGAAGAAACACATAAGTGAGCGGCATCAATAACCACCGCAACGTCATTGGTGTTGAGCATTTGCTTTAATTCATTGGCAATCTGGACGGTAAGACGTTCCTGCACTTGTGGTCTTTTAGCGAAGTACTGAACAATTCGATTAATCTTAGAAAGACCAATAACTTGGCCGTTAGAAATGTAAGCCACGTGGGCCTTTCCAATGATTGGTACAAAGTGATGTTCACAGTTTGAATAGAAGGTGATGTCCTTTTCCACAAGCATCTCTTTATACTTGTATTTATTATCAAAGAGAGCTACTTTAGGTTTGTTTTTAGGATCAAGTCCGCTAAAAATCTCTTCAACATACATCTTGGCAACTCTAGATGGCGTTCCTTTTAAACTATCGTCGTTAAGGTCTAAACCCAAAATGTTCATAATTTCTCTAAAGTGGCCTTCGATGAGTTTCTTTTTAATTTAAGATTATCTAACTCAGAAGGCATCCTCATACAGAGGTTTCTATAGAAGTGAAATATGTTCATCACCAATCAAATCGTGAATATTCGATGTTATCCACTGTATTCAACAAAGTTCCGTTCTGTTTCATATAGTTTTATGCTAGAATTACCCAAGCTTATCGTTTAATCGTTTTCTTATTCTTAAAATTATTGTAATGTTCTCTGCTGTAGGGTTGATTTTTCAAATTCAGGAATGTCAAATTTGGTTTTTTTGTGGTCATACCTTTCTGTAACTTCTTCTTTAATAATGTCACTTAAGATTTTCATATCAATTACATATCCTGTATCCGAATCGATAGGACCGGCAACCGCTACTTCTAACAAGTAATTGTGTCCATGGTAATTGGGGTTATTGCATTTGCCAAAAATTTGGCGATTGGTTTCTTCGTTCCAATTAGGATTATTAAGTCGGTGAGCGGCATTAAAATGTTCGCGGCGGAAAACAGTTACGTTCATATGCAGAATCAAACTCATGTAGAATGAAATTGTTCATTTCTTGTTGAATTCTTGAGAACAAGATTGTGATAAGAACTTTTACGCGATGGAAATGTTGTGTCAATTATGCCGATAAATCCAACTAAACTTTTTGATTCCAGGAATCATTTTATTCCTGAGAACATCGATATAATAATAATCGGATCTGGACTGGGCTCCCTATCAGCAGCTGCGTTACTTGTAAATGAAGGTTATAAAGTAACTATTCTTGAGAAAAACTATTTACCTGGCGGATGCACAAGTTCTTATGAAAGGAAAGGATTTATATTTGAAAGTGGGGCAACAACACTTGTTGGATTAGATGAAGGAATGCCTTTGAATGCTCTAATAAGAAAAACAGGGATTGAGTTTCCTGTAAGGAAATTAGAAACGCCGATGCAGGTAATACTTAAATCAGGCAAAGTTTTAACAAGGCATTTAGATATTGAAGATTGGATTCTTGAGGCAGAATTAGCGTTTGGGAAACAAGGGATGAGGCCTTTCTGGGAGGAATGTTATAAAATAAGCAAGAAGGTTTGGCAAGTATCTTCGAGGCAATTGCATTTTCCGCCCGACTCAAGTCTGGACTACCTATCATTAGTAAGAAATATAAAAGTTGCTGATTTCGGATTGTTGCCATATATGTTTAAGAATTTGGCTGATTTGCTGAAAAAGCATGATCTTCAAAATAATGCAGAATTCATTGATTTTATTGATGAACAGTTAATGATAACTGCACAAAACAAGCATTCTAGTGTTCATTCTCTATTTGGAGCAACAGCCTTATGCTATACCAACTTTAGCAACTATTATGTAGATGGAGGCTTAGTAAGAATGATAGCGGCATTTGTTAATTTTATTGAATCAAAGGGGGGACAAATATTCTACAGAACATCTGTTGAGCGAATAGAAAAATCTAATTCCGGATTTAAGGTTACAACAAAAGACTCAAGCATTAATTGTAAAAGAATCATAAGTGGAATTCCCCTAAACAACCTAAAGCAACTGTATTCATTCAAAAACATCAAGCTTCCCTTTCATGAAATGCAAGCGAAAGATTTGAATAGTGCATTTCAAGCGGGAATTGTTTTTCGCACAGATCGTATTTTTGATACGCTTCATTATCAGATACATCATAAAACCCCCTTTCCTATTAAAGGAAGCGGGAGCCTGTTCTTAAGTTTAAGTCATCCTCATGATCGGCTTAGGGCTGATGAGGGACTTACAGTGGCTTCAGTAAGCACACATGTTTCAGAGCCTGATCTTTGGAAAGGAGATAAGGCTGAAATACTTGAAAAAGTTATTAGTATTCTGGAGATGGAAGGTTTTCTTAAAAAAGAAGATATCGTATATATGCATTGTTCTGACCCAAGTGATTGGGAGCAATGGACAGGCAGGTATTCAGGCTTTGTAGGAGGCTATCCTCAAACTGCAGATATAAAGCCATGGAATATGAATTCAGCGAGATTAGAAGTTGGCCTTTATGCTTGTGGAGATTCTGTTTATCCTGGACAGGGAATACCCGGTGTTGTGTTAAGCGGAATGATAGCTGCTACTAAGGCCTTGTCGGACCTCATTTAGGCTTATCTTATTTTAATGCATAGTATGGGGTGCTTTTGCTCTTAGCATAGCTGAAGTGTTTATTTATATTTGCTTATACCGCTTTCGCGGGATAATTAAACTAATCATTTATGAAAAAAGGACTGCTTTGCAGCTTTTTGCTCCTATCTGGGTTTTATGTTACGGCTCAATCAATTCAGTTAAGCCCTCAAGTGTTTTCCTCTCAGGGAAATAACTTTGTTGGGACTGATTTTGAGCTATCATATACCATAGGAGAGCTAGCTGCTATTTCAACCATCTCATCCGGGAACATTACTTTAACGCAAGGATTTCATCAGCCGGACAAATTCACAATTATTACAATTCAACCGCTTGATCAATTATTTGGGGCTGAGATTTATCCAAATCCAAGTTCTGATATGGCTCAAATTAAAATTTCTTCGGATGAATTTTATGATTTAAGCATTGAATTATATGATGCTTCCGGAAGAAAGTTAAGAAGTGAAAAAGTGAATCACTATCCTGGAGAACAGCTATATACATTGAATACTTCAGAGCTTTCTGCAGGAACCTATCTAGTAAGATTACTTACAGAAAACGGAAGAGTTAGTAAAACTCTTCGCTTGAACAAGATTTATCAATAACCTAATCGAACCACGACATGAAAATTACTTTAAAAAGATTAACCGGAGTGTTCTTATTGAGCTTCATTCTGAGTTTTAGTCAGCTAATAGCTCAAGCCCCTGTTCCAGCTGGAATCAATTATCAGGCAATTGCCAGAAATGCTTCAGGAAGTGTTTATGTAAACCAAAGCGTTAGTGTTAGAATTTCTATCCTGCTAGGCTCTGAGTCAGGTCCGACTCAATACTCAGAAACTCACACAGCAACCACAAACTCCTTTGGATTATTTAATATTAAAATAGGAGGAGGAACACCCGTTACAGGAAACTTCGATGATGTAACCTGGAATACTGCAAATCAATATATTAAAATAGAAGTTGACCCTAGTGGAGGGAATTCATATGTTACAGTAGGAACAAGTGAATTACTTTCTGTACCATTTGCATTATATGCTGAATCGGCTGGCAATGGCGGAGGCACAGTTGGGCCGCAAGGACCAGAAGGACCCGCTGGTCCGGCAGGACCAGAAGGTGCACAAGGGCCTGCTGGGCCTGCGGGACCTCAAGGGCCTGCTGGAAATGATGGAGATCCAGGCCCGGCAGGACCTCAGGGGCCTCAGGGGCCTGCTGGTCCGGGAAGTGGATTGAATTGCTGGGATTCGAATGGCAATGGCATTCAAGATGCATCAGAAGACGTTAATAACGATGGTTTTTGGGATGCCGCTGATTGCTTGGGAGCTCAAGGTGTTCAAGGAATTGCAGGGCCTGTTGGACCTCAAGGGCCTGCAGGAAATGATGGTGCGCCAGGAGTACAAGGGCCAGAAGGACCACAGGGGCCACAAGGGCCTACCGGACCAACTGGGCCTACAGGTGCTTCAGGAGCAGCTGGTGCGCCAGGTCCTGCTGGACCTGCTGGAGCTCAAGGAGTAGCTGGAGCAACAGGATCACAAGGGCCAGCTGGACCTGCGGGACCACAAGGACCTGCTGGAAATGATGGGGCTCCGGGAGCACAAGGGCCTCAAGGTGTAGCCGGACCTATTGGGCCTCAAGGACCTGCTGGAACAGGAGGAGGAACCCTTGATGCTGCTTATGATTTTGGAGGAGCTGGAGCTGGTAGAAATATAACTACAGACACAGGACCCGTTCAAGCGACACTTCCTAATGGGAATGGCACATTAAACTCAATAGCAATCAGAGCTGGAGTTACAGGAGGAAATGGCGTTGCGGTATTAGTAGAAAATACAGTAGCAGCAAATCCATTTTCAGGATTAGAGGCTAGCACTAATTCAACTGTTGCTAATAACTCTGCAGTATTGGGTATATCAACTGCCGCAGCATCTGGTGTAACAGGTGAGGTTGAAGCTACCGCAAGCGCCTTTTCGGCTGTTTTCGGGAACAACTTAAGAACTACAGGAGGCGTTGGAGTTAGCGGAATAGGGTTTCAAGGTACGGCTGGTCAAAGCTTTGTAGCTGGAGGATCCGGTGTATTTGGTGTTCATGAGAACCCTACTGTTGGTGCAAATCCAGCAGCAAACCCTCCAATAGTAAACGCTGGAGTTACAGGCCTTGGATTTTTTGGAGTTCTAGGTCAAACGGAGCAAAATGCCGGTACAGGCGTTTTCGGACTAAATGTAGCTATTGATAATGGAGTTGACGATGCAACTGGAGTTACTGGAAATGGAGCATTTGTAGGTGTATTAGGGAACTCTGATGCAGGAGCCTTTGGGGTTGCATCCTTGACTAGTATTTTAGCTTTAGATGATTTAGCATCTGCCGGTACTAAGACATTTTTGATTGACCATCCCCTTGATCCTGAGAACAAATACTTAAAGCATTTCTCAGTAGAGTCTAATGAGATTCTGAATATTTACAGAGGTAATGTTATTCTAGATAATTCGGGGACCTCAATTGTTGAAATGCCTAATTACTTTGATGCCATAAACGTTGATTTTAGCTACAATCTAACAGCCATTGGAGCACCTGCCCCTGGCTTGTACATAAGTAAAGAGCTTAAAAATGGAATGTTTGAAATTTCAGGAGGAGTTGCAGGACAGAAAGTTTCTTGGCAAATCACAGCTCAAAGAAATGATGCATATGTGCAAGAGCATCCCGAAAAGCTCAACCCTGAGCCTATGAAACCAGAAAACAGAAGAGGAAAATACTTACATCCTGAGTTTTATGGAAAAACTAAAGCAGATCGCATAATTGGATCATCTATAATGGATAGGACAATTAAATTAGAAGACAGTCCTAACAAACAAGTTCCCGCTGAAAAGCTTAACAAATAATAACAGGAATAATTAGAATGAATTAAAAAAGCGCTTCTGGGCGCTTTTTTAATTTGATTGAAGTTTTAATGCTTCAATGGAGTCAATATCTGCTTCACGAGGATGGTTAAGAATTTTATGAAGCTGGCTCCTTTCAATAAATGCATTAGGATCTTTCGGATTTTTTAAGATGCTAAAATTTAGATCTGTTAATGCATCATCATACCTTTTCATCAAAAAATGCTGATGAGCTCTAGCCAGATAATAGTATGTATAGTTTGGAGCTAGTTCGATAGCTTTGTTAATATCCATAAGCCCTGAACGATCATCAAAACGGTTAAAATGTACCATGGCTCTTTGAAAGTAGGCATCCGCCAGATCGGGCATCAGTAATATGCATTGAGAAAAATCGACGTATGCTTCCTCAAAGTCAAGAAAAGGATAATAAACGCTATCTGTTTCCCCCGAAGGGGTAAAAAACCTGGATTTAACCAAACCCCTATAATACCAGGCCATAGCATTTGATGAATCCTTAGCAACAGCTTGAGAAAATGCTTCAATAGCATCATTATAATTCTCAGAAAAATAATGTATTCTTCCCGTTTCTATCCATGCATCAGACGCGAGACGAGAATTTACATCATTAACAACCTCCGCTAAAAGCTGTAAAGCCTTGCTGTAATTATCCTCCGACAGGAGTATTTTACTCAAAATAAGTTTTGCCTCGTTGTTGTATGGATTTTTATTCAGACTCAATTTTAAATCTCTCATTGCCAGAGAATCCTTCCAAACTTTGGTATAGCAAATTGCTCTTAAAACCAATGCTGAATCGTCATTTTCATTCTCTTGCAAGTGCATATTGAGCCTAATAATTGCACCTAAATAATCATTTTGGCTAATTTCATATTTAGCAAGAGCTAAATCATCAGAAGGAGGGCTACAGGAGAATAAAAGTAATCCGATTGCGCATGCAAAGAATTGGCTTCTCTTATCATTGATCCTGCTTTTCACTATTGCGAGTATAATTGATAAGAGGTTGAGGTTTTCCGCCATTTAGTGAAATAACCGCATTTGCATTCATCGTATAATTTCGGCCAGCTGCAGTCAAATCTTCATTAGAAATGAGGAAATCTGCAAACTGTTTAATCAATGATGGATCTTCGGCCATTATTTTAATTTGATGAGGAGTTAAATACTTCTCAAGAGCTATTTTGTTGGATTTTCCAGAGTCATTATCGGTAAGAAAAAAGTCGACTTCTCCCGTTTTATTATGAAGTCTTATATCCCAAGAGAATCTGAAAGCAGAATCGGCCCATCTGTTACTACCCCAGTTAAGAAAGAGGCTAACAGGAAGGAGAATCTGAGCTGAAAAAAACATTGCCAGCAGAAAAGGAAAAAGGCGCTTCTTTCTGTATTGAAGCAAGAATGTTCCGCCATGATTGAAAACCTCGCCCTTAAATTCAAAAACATCGTAAAGAAAATACGCGATGCGCGAAAGAAATCTATTAACCAAGCTCTCTGGTAAAAAGATTAAACAAGAAAATGCTGTTAGAACAGGAAAGAATCCAGACGGAAAAAGGAAGATTGCAATAATCTGCATTAAAACTACTGTTAAAACGGCACCTTTTGCAGTTTTTTTGTCAAGCAGAAAATGCGGAATCATAAAGTCAAACATGATTAATACCCAGGAAAGGATTATTGGAAAGAATCCTGATGTGAGATATTCAGGAATAGCAAGGAATCCATTTTCAGATAATTGATTTAGCCATATATTGACAGGTCTGCCTTCGAATAACCAGTCGGAATTAAGTTTTGCCATGCCTGCAAAAACAAAAACCAAGGCTACTTGAATCTTAAAAGCCAAAATTGACCAATTTGGCACATAATCGACACGAAGAGAGGGCTTTCGGAGTAGGTCTATAGAAAAGAGGCGATTTGCAGGCGAAATGCTAAGCATAAAAGCTAGTAGAAGCACATAATAGTAGTAGCTTAGATACGCTGACTTATCTATTAATGTAACGTAGGCAAAAACCAAAGTGAAGGCTATAGATGCTATTCTGAAGTAATAACCTGCAAAGATTAGAAGGGAGGAAATTAAAAGAAGCACAAAAGCCAGATACATGCCAAGTGCAGGCAATGGCTTAATCCAGGCAAATGAACTGTAAGAAAAAAAGAAATCGGGCTCAATAAAGAAAGCATTTACAGCTCCACTAACTAGCATGTAGATTGACCACATCGCCATAGCTGCTCCAAAAGCTAGCCTAAATGCGACTAAAGGGTATAATGATACTGGCTCAAAAACACTGGCCAATTGGCTCTTTACCGTTTGTCCCCCTTCTCTCTCAGTAATTGTCATTTGTGAAGGTATTGCAGCGAAAGTAAGGCATTTTATTGACATACTTTAAGATTTGATTTTGCATGGATGGAATTTGTTACTTTGCCGAAAAGAAAGATAATGAATAGGATAATTGTATTGATCTGCGCTGTGCTAGTTTGTTTGGTTTGTTCAAATTCAACAAAGGCACAGACGAATATGAGGTTAGGTTTTCATGCCGGAACAACTGTTTCGTGGCCTGCCGATCTATCTGGTTTAGACAATGGTTTTTTTACTGTGTCCAGAGCAGGGATTGAAGGGGGGATTTTAAATACACTATCAATAAATGATCGATTTATTTCTTCAATCGGAGTAAATACAAGTTTGCAATCGTTTGCTCTGAGGCAAACCGGCATCGATGTTTACAATATAGATGTTCGTTTCAAAGCACTTCAATTAGAAATCCCTTTAAGTGTTGGATTTACTGGATATTTGGGATCATTAAGACACAGGGAAGTAATTGGGATTGGATTGCAAACCAATTTATCTTTAAGCAATAAGACGGTGTTCAATGGAGACAGTGCTTCTTCAATTGGCGCAACTGCAAGCAGTACTATTAAGAGCTCAATTTATCCTGTTCTAATAGCAGGATTTGAAATCGGATCAAGATTTGACAATGACGGAGGCCTATTTTTCGGCATTAATTTCAAGTATGGAATGCAAGAGGTTTATTCTGCAAATTTGAACACAACTGTATTCTCCCCGCAGAGAGTTACATACAATGGAACATACTTGGGTTTAGGATTAACATTTTACCTACCTAGATATTCTTACTGGTTTAAAAGAGAGTTTATTTACTAACCTACCTGGCAATCCAGTCGGCTGGATCAAGCTTAACTTTTCCTTTCCAGATTTCTAGATGAGAAAGAGACTTACCTGTTTCTGCATCTTGATCAGCTATTCCGATTGCTTGACCAGTTCCTACTTTATCTCCTTTATTAACAGAAACAGATGCTAAATTTCCATAAACGCTCAGGTATTCGCCATGTTTAATAATCACGGCTCTATTTGAGCCGGGGATAGAAATAACGCCAGTCACAATCCCGTCATAAATGGATTTTACAGCTGCTCCATCAGTAGTGGTTATATCTACACCATTATTGTTAGTGCTGATACCTTTAAGCACAGGGTGCGGATGAACGCCAAAAGATTCGGTGATAACCCCTTTTGAAACGGGCCAAGGCAATTTGCCTTTATTGGCTTCAAATTTACCTGATAAAGCCCTCGTTTCTGGGGTTACCTTTAACTCAAGGTTCTCTTCTTTAGGAACAGGTTTTCCTTCTGCAATAGCCTTTTTTCTGGCTGCATCAGCTTCAGCCTTAGCTTTAGCTAAGGCCCTTTCTCGCTCTCGCTCAATTTCGCGTTCAATAATCTTTTGAATTTCCTTGTCTAATTTTTTAGCATCAGATTTCTTCTTAGAAAGATCCTTTTTTAGCTTCTTCTCTTTTTTGCTAAGCTTATTGACGGTTTGTTGTTGTTCTTCCTTCTCTTTAGAGAGTTCTTGTTTTTGCTTTTCTTCAGCGCCTAACAAATCCTTTTTTGAGCTTAAATCGGCTTGAAGTAGTTTTTGTTTGTTGTCTAATTCATCTGCCGCAGCCTTAAGCAAATCTGCTTGTTGTCTTCGGTAAGAATTATACTTTCTCAAGTAATACAATCTTTTATACGCTTGTTGAAAATCTTCGGAAGAATAAAGTAACATCATTACTGATTCTCGATTCCTATTTAAATATGCTTGCCGTATAAGCTTCCCGTAAGATTTCTTTAAGGCTTCAACGTCTGACTGCAAAGACTTTATTCTTGAGTTAGTATTAGAAATATCTTTGTTTAGAAAAGTAACTTGACCTTGAATTGCACGAATCAGCTTTTTACGGTCATCTAATTTTTTATTTAAAACCTTTAACTGGCCCAAGGTTGCGTTTTTGTCTTTTCGAGTCTCTTGGATTAGTTTATTGGTTTGTTCAATTTCCTTTTGAAGTTCTCTTTTCTTTTTTTCAAGCGAAGATTTACTAGTTTGACCAAAGGCATTAGCCGATGCTATGAACGAGATAATAAGAAATAATAATAATTTATTTAAGAATGAGCTCATAGTTTTTAGGGATTGAAAACGGCAGGTTTAATTCCTTTGAAACAGTTTGCTTCGAATATTCAAGATCAATTATCACTTGTTTTTCGGCTTGAGCCTGAATTAGCATTGCTTGGGGTACTAATTTATCTTCAGAAACGTATGAGAGGTAGTCCACCATAAACTTCCTAACAGGGCGATAATCTTGCATTTCCATTCTAAGTATCTTCCCATTAAGAGAAGAAAACCAAATTTCCTGAGTAAGCACTTGTGGGATATCCAACTTCCTGTCTCCTTTTTTATTCTACGCTTTTTCAAGGTGCTAGAATTAGACCCTGTTCGTCACGATCGCTCACATAATTTTCAACAGAGTAATGTAAATAGGTATTGCCTAAAAGGATGGATTGAACCATATCGAAATTTACTTCAATCTGTAAAAGGTTACGTAGATAAGCGTAATCACCTACAAAATATGTTGTAGATAGCCTTACAGAATTTAGAGAATCTCTAGTATTAACATTCTAGCCACTTCAATACCAAGTGCCGGAGAGATTGACATCCATATAGCTGAATCGGTACATTACCCTGAAGGTTTGCATTAAAAGAGTTTGTTTGGTTAGCAATATTAGCCTTAACATTGACTTTAGCCGAGAACCAATCCAACTTTAATTCTGAACTTTTAATTATGGCCAGTAAACTATCAGGAGATGAATAATCAGGATCTATAACCTCATCGTTTCTTTCTATCTGATTTGGCTTGTTCAGCGTTTTTTGTTTGGATTTACATCCATTTATTAGCAATAAAGCGGTCAAAATGAAAATGACACCCACACTGCATTTTCCAGTCACTTTCACTTATTCAATAAATTTCTTTTGTTTTATTTTATCTTCTAGTTTCTCAGAACCTTCTCCCAACTCCCTGGCTCTGGACCAGAAATCGAGTGCGTCATTGACTTTTCCTAGTTTAAAAAGAATATCGCCTTTGTGTTCCATAATTGTTCCGCTTTTAATACCACCAGCATCGATAGCACTATCTATCCATTTATTGGCGTCTTCAAATTCACCTAATTGAAAAAGGATCCAAGCATAAGTATCTAGAAAAGAAGGATTTCCCGGTTGTAAAACATTACATCTTTCTGCCATCTGCTTTGCTCTTTCAAGGTTTTCCTTTCTTAATGAAAGGTAGTAGGCATAGTTATTCAACACATAAGTGTTTGATTCATCATATTTCAATGCCTTTTCATATGCCTCGTTGCTTTCTTTATATTTAGAAAGATAATTATAGCTATCGCCTAAAGAGGAATAAAACTGAGAACTTAATGCCGAATTTCCAATAGTTACGTTAGCTCCATCTTTTAATGATGAAATAGCTTCATCATAATTTTTAAGCTGAATAGCAGCTATACCGTTGAATAAGAAAATGTTTTACTGATATGGGAAAAAGCCTCCATTGCTTCCTGCTCAGGTCGAATGTTTTGATAATGTTGGAGTTCTGCTTCACCAGGGGGAAGTACTTGATTCCAGACATTGTAACTGCTTTTATCGGCTTCAAGAATAATTTTGTATTGTTCCAACGCTTTATCAAGTTGACTTCTGAACAAGGAAATCTCCGTAGACGGCTCTAGCCCTGGCTCATTTGCATGAGCTGTGATAAGAGTTTCGCATAATTCCATTGCTTGACTCTTTAAGTGCCGGATACTGAGCTGTGATATCAAAATAAGAGGCTACAAAACTTGCAGTTTAAGTTCCAAGGAAGATTCGGACAGCGAATGCCAGCTTTAATTCATCAAATGATTTTTATCGCCTTGTTGTCTGTAGAACTCGGCAAGTGAGAAGTGAACATTGGGATTATCTGGGTCACGCCGTAGAATCTCATTATATTCTTGCAGAGCCATGTCAGGTTGATTACTGGCCTCGTATATTTCAGCCAAAAATCCATGGTAACCTGCTTCTTCAGGATAAAGAGCCATTAACTTCCTGATTTCTTCTAAAGCTTTATCCTTTTTGCCCATTTTGAGATACAGGTTCTTCTTTTGAAGGGCAAGTTCTTCTGACAGACCTGTAATAATTTCAAGTTCATCGTAGGTCTTCACCGCTTCAGCGTAGTCCCCAATTTGAGCTTGAGCAGCGCCTAATCCAAAAATATAATCTGGGTTATTCGGTTCCTTTTTGTTTAATTGTTCCAAAAGCGGGACAATCTCTTTAAATTTCCCTTGCTGTTCGTAAATATCAGCTAGAGCCAATTTATACCATTTGTTCTTGTCATCAAAGCGAACAGCTTGTTTAGCGCTTAGTTCTGCAGACTCAATATTTCCTATTTGAAGATATATTTGGCTTAACTCAAAATGAGTTGCTGAACTTCTCGGGTTGATTCTAATAGCTTGTTGAAACTTATCCTGAGCAATACTGAAGTTTCCAAGAAGCTTGTCTTTCTCGGCATCATGAAACAAGTATGCAAACTCAAGTCTTTCTTTTTCTGAAAGCTCTGCGCCGGATGAAGGGCCTTGATTAGTAATTGCTTTTTTCTGCGATGAGCAAGAAATAACCCCCAATACGAGGGAAAATAGTAGAAGTGTTCTGATTAACGTCATTTATGCTTAGTCCTCATGGCTAATCACTGAATAATCTCCAACGCTCACGTCTAGCATTTTGTTCTGGATTTTCACTGAATTGCCAACCATTGAATTGGTCATAACGCTGTTTTCAATGAGCGTATTTTTCTGAATGATAGAATTTTTTACAACTGAGTTAATTACAGTTGTACCAGCCGCAAGCGAAACATGTGGTCCAACAATAGAGCCAATTATCTTAACACCCTCAGAGAAAAAGCAAGGTTCTATTATTAGGGAGTTATCGGTTTCTATAGACCTTTTCTTCAAGAACTCTTCTTTTCCAAGCTCTAGCCAACGAGCATGAGTATAAACAGTAGCGTTTTTGTTACCGCAATCGAGCCATTCAATAACTTTACCAGGGGCAAATTTCAAGCCCTTAGATTTCATATTCTCTAAGGCGTTTGTTAATTGGTACTCTCCTTTCTCCAGAATTTTATTGTCGATGAGATACTGTAACTCTCCTTTAAGACCTTCACCATCTTTGAAATAGTAGATTCCTATAATAGCTAAATCAGAGACAAAATGTTGAGGTTTCTCAACAAAATCAGTTATTAATCCTTGTTCATTTAGTTTAACAACACCAAAAGCTCTTGGGTCTTCAACTTGCTGAACCCAGATTACAGAATCTTTACTTTCATCGAGCACAAAGTCTGCTTTGAAAAGAGTATCTGCAAAAGCAACTATAAGTTTTCCTTTCAAGGAATCTGCTGCGCAGAGCACAGCATGAGCTGTTCCAAGAGGCTCATCTTGGTAATATATTTTTCCTTTTGCCCCAACTTGTTCGGCAACAGAGATTAAATCTTCTTCTGCTTGTTTCCCGAATCGACCAATGATAAAAGCAATTTCTTCAATAGGTTCATTGCATGTTCTTGCCAGTTCTTCAACAATGTGATGAACCATCGGTTTGCCAGCAAATTCCACCAAAGGTTTTGGGGTGATAAGAGTATGTGGGCGCAGGCGTTTTCCCATGCCTGCCATAGGGATAATAATTCTCATGCAGTAAATTTTGTAATCATTTAGTGGACGCCAGTATGTCCGAAACCTCCAGACCCTCTGTCTGTTTCAGTTAATTCAACTGTTTGATTCCAAATAGCAGTTTCGTGTTTAGCAAACACTAATTGTGCTATTCTTTCCCCGTTATTGATTGTAAAAGCTTGATCAGAAAGGTTTACAAGGATCACCTTCACTTCTCCTCTATAATCAGCATCAATTGTTCCTGGAGAATTTAAAACTGTAATTCCGTGTTTTGCAGCCAATCCACTTCTAGGTCTTACTTGTCCTTCAAACCCTTCAGGAATTTCAAAGAAAAGGCCTGTTGGAATAATTGCTCTACCTAAGGGAGCTAGGGTAACGGGCTCTTCAAGGTTAGCTCTTAGGTCACAGCCAGCGGCATGAGCTGTTCCGTATTCGGGCGTTGGATGCGCCGAGATGTTAATGAGATTCACCTTCATACGCTGATTTTTTAAGATTGTAATTGTTGCGAAATTAGTGTTTTTTTCCTGATTTCCTGATTCCATACGAAGGCTACAAATAGTAAGATTATAGTGCATTTTAGAATCCATGACAGCCAACCCTCCATAGGTAAAAACGAGGCGTATAAATAAGTTATCACAGCTGCAAAAAGCGGATAACCAATAACTTTCATCTTATTATATGGAACAGGATAATACTTGCTTCCTAAAACATAAGATGCGATCATCATACTTAAATAAACAATAAAAGTTGCCCATGATGCGCCTTCATATCCGTACAAGGGGATTAAAAAATAATTTAAACCTACAGTTAAAATAGCTCCGAAAATGGCCAACCATGCACCAAAATGAGTTTTATCGTTGAGTTTAAACCAAATACTTAGGTTGAAGAAAATTCCTAAAAAGATATTCGCCATAAGCAGAACCGGAACTATGCCAAGTCCTTCATGGTAAGTTTCCCCAATAAAATATTTCACAACATTCATAAATAAAAGAACTCCAATGTATATGGTGCTGCAAGCAATCACAAACCAAGTCATAACATCAGCATAGAGTTTCTTCGCATCTTTTTCTTTAGATTGAGAAAAGAAAAATGGTTCAGCAGCAAAGCGAAAAGTTTGAATGAAAATGGTCATTAAAACGGCTACTTTGTAGCAAGCTCCAAAAATTCCTAATTCATGCATTGCTACATCTTCGTTGAGCTGATATTTCATGCTCACTCTACTAAACATTTCATTGGTAATGCCTGCCAGTCCACCAACTAAAAGTGGCAAACTATATTTCATCATTCTAATCCACAGATTACTTTGAAATGATATGCCTGCTTTAAGCATGTCAGGTAAAAGCAGAATAAATGTGACTACGCTCGCTAATAAATTTGATATAAACACATACCCAACGCCGAATTCGGGAGAATAAACAGAACTTGCTAATGAATAAAACATTGAGCCTGAATCCTTGAGCACCCAAGGACAGAACAAAAGAAAAAATAGATTCCCAAGAATATTGACCCCAATATTGATAAGCTTGATAAAGGCGAATTTAAATGCTTTATTCTCAAGTCTAAGTTTGGCAAAAGGGATAGCAGTAATAGCATCTGTAGCCAAAATTAGGGCAAACCAAATAATGTAATCAGCATGCTTTGGATATTCAATCAGATTGGCAATATCGTCTAAGAAGACAATAGTTAGAAGAAAGAAAAAGACAGAACTAACAAAAAGAGAAAGTAAAGAGGTTGAATAAACTTGGGACTTATCCTCTTCATTTCGAGCAAATCGAAAAAAAGCAGTTTCAAAACCATATGTCAAAACAATTAGCAGAAAAGCTACATAAGAATACATCTCTGTAACCACTCCATATTGCTCCGGTAAAAACACTCTTGTGTGCAATGGAACCAATAAATAGTTTAGCAAACGCCCAACTATTGAACTTAATCCATAAATGGCTGTTTGAGAAGCTAGTGTTTTAAGTGGGTTCAAGGCCTGATTGAAAAATCTAGGTGCTAAGGAAACGATTTTTAATTAGTAAAGTATATCCTTTAAGATATACTAAGAACAAGTCAATGTTAAAACATGGTATCTTCTTCAAAAATCTCGGTTTTGCAGTAAGATTATTTCTAGTAGTAACACAAATGAATCAGGCATCTTTGAAATGCCTACTTTTACCGCCATAAAAAATTAAGAATGGATTATGTGATTATGGGAGCTCAGTTAATTCTGAGTCTTTCGATATTAATTGTTTTGCATGAGATGGGGCATTTCTTTCCTGCCCGATGGTTTAAAACAAGAGTTGAGAAGTTTTATCTCTTTTTTGATTGGCCAAAGTCTTTATTCAGTATTAAAAGAGGCGATACAGAATACGGAATAGGCATGATTCCTCTTGGGGGTTATGTTAAGATTTCGGGTATGATTGATGAATCAATGGATAAGGAGCAAATGGCCTTGCCTCCTCAGCCATGGGAATTCCGTTCAAAACCAGCTTGGCAGAGGCTAATTATTATGATTGGTGGTGTTACAGTGAATCTTATACTGGGCATGTTTATATATGCTATGGTTTTATTTGTTTGGGGCAAGGAATATTTGCCTGTCAAGAATGCAAGCTATGGGATTGTTGTTGCAGACTCTATTGTTTATGATGCAGGATTTCGAAATGGCGATAAAGTTCTTGCATTAAACGGCAAAATGCCTGAAACATTCAAGGAGTTAAATATTGATATTCTTCTTAATGAGACATCTACTGTAAGCATTGAAAGAGCAGGGGAAAAACTAGATATTGAAATCCCACAAGGCTTTGCTGAAAAAATTATTGCCTTAAATGAGCCTGTTTTATTTTTACCTGCTGTACCAGTTTTTGTTGACTCTGTTTTAGCTGATTCTCCTGCTGCTGCAGGAGGAATAATTAAAGGTGACCGAATAATAGGCTTGAACGAAACTTCTATTTCCTATTTTGCCGAACTACCTCCAATCCTTAACGAAAACAAAGGCAAAGAAGTTAATATTAAGCTACTTAGAGCCAACGACACTATCAATACCAAAACACTTATTGGAGATGATGGAAAACTAGGCTTCTTTAACATTGATCCGAAAAAACTTTTCGATTTTGAAGTTGAGAAGTACGGATTCTTTGAGTCGTTTCCTGCAGGTATTTCTGAAGGCGCTTCTACATTAGCTAATTATGTGAAGCAATTCAAGTTAGTCTTTACTAAAGAAGGCTCTAAGAAAGTAGGTGGTTTTGGTGCAATAGCTTCTCAGTTTGATAAAGGTTGGGATTGGCAGAGGTTTTGGAATATAACAGCATTCCTATCAATAGCCCTGGCTTTTATGAATATTTTACCTATTCCTGCATTAGATGGCGGGCATGTGATGTTTCTATTATATGAAATAATTACCGGGAGAAAGCCAAATGATAAGCTACTTGAGAAAGCTCAATTAGTTGGTATGGTGTTGCTATTAAGTCTACTTGTATTTGCCAATGGTAATGACATTTATAAATGGATTTCAGGGCTGATGAAATAGCACCAGGTTTTGCATTTCAGGAGATTGAATCTTATTCTACTGATAGAATCATACTTAGAAAGGTTGAGCCAAAAGACCATTTGTTTTTAGTTAAACATAAGAATGAGTCATTGGTGAGACGATTTCTAAATATAAATGATCATGATACCTGGGTTACAGAAAAGAGCAAGATTGAGAAAGGGTTATCCACATGGTCTTTCAGCTTTTGTAACTTCTATTTATTTGAAAAAGAAAATGGGCAGCCTTTGGGGCATTGCGGTTTCCACTTCTGGAATCAAAGACATCAAAAAGCCGAGTTGGGTTACATGATATATGACCCTGCTAATTATGGTAAAAGGTTCATGCAAGAAGCTTGCGAGTTTGCAGTTAATTTTGGTTTTAAAGAACTGAAACTAGTCAGAATTGAGGCAATGACTTCACCTTTTAACGAAGCATCTAAAAGAATACTTAGAAACCTAGGGTTTGAAGAAGAAGGTCTTTTAAGAAAGAACTATATCAAAAACAAAGAGCCCGAAGACTCTATCATGTTTGGATTAATTAACTCTGATATAAAATAAAAAAAGGGGCTGTTCATTTAGAACAGCCCCTTTTTTTATTAAGTTTTTTTATCTCATTTCCCAAGACACAACTGTGTTTTCCCACATCATGCTTACGGTACCGTTTCCGGTTTTATCAGATTTGATTTCGAATCCAAAGCGCTCATGAAGATCTGCAGATTTTTCAGATTTAACTTTAAATCTCAATGCATCCTTTGATTCATCATATTTATATGCACCCCATTGGTCAGGCACACTATTAAAGATAATTGTCCATTCTGAATCCCCAGGAATAGAAAACAGTGCATACTTTCCGGCTCTAAGGAAACTTCCGCCCACTTTACAATCGCGGCTTACTTCAACAGTTGTTGCTTCATTAGCTCCTGTTCTCCAAAGCTTTCCATAAGGAACAAGATCTCCAAAGATTGTTCTTCCTTTTACGCCTGGCTGACTGAAATTTATTGTAATTGTAAGATCTCCAACTGTTTCTTTAATTGTTGCTGGAGGACTTGGGCGCTCATCCTTTTTTGCAGCGCTCATAGATGTTTTATCACTTTTTGTTTGAGCCGAAAGTGAGCCGGCTAATAAGAATGCTACCATTAATAGTGTAGTTCCTAGCGATTTTTTAATTGGTTGGATGTTCATCTTTTTGTTTTTTCAGAATAGTTTCAAAGGTACTGTTTTCGGCTTATAGTCAAAATCTATGCAAAAATCGATTCAAAAAATTTCTGCGACCATACAACGAACACCACCACCACCAAGTTGTTCAATAGTTGGGATAGATACTGGTAATAAAAGCCCTGCTTTTTGAAGTGCCGATATTTGAAAGTCGTTTAGCGCATTCAAAGCAGTTTCTGATAGAAGAATAATTTTTTCATCAAGATGATTTCTCAATTCAAGCATATTCCCTGCGAATGCCTTAGTCTGCTTCAAATCTATCTCAATCAGCATTCTTCCACCTTTCTTAAGAGAATCCTTAAGTCTTTCTTTATCAGAATCTGAAATATATTCAGTAGAAAGTAAAATAAAATCGGTGCCTATAGATAATATAACATTAGTATGGTAAACAGGTTCTCCTGATTCATCTAATGTGTTAAAGCACATCAATTCATAGCCTAAGGCATCAGCCAAATTGCGTGCAGGGGATTCATGAGTTCTCGGGGAAAGCGCAGCATAAGCTATTTTGTTAAGATGGTCAAATACTATGCTGCCAGTACCTTCAAGGTATTGCTGTTTCTTTTCAAACTTTGAGAAATCTTGATATCTCCTTTCGGAGGATTGGGATAGCAGATGATTTAGAATATCCTCTCTCTTTTCAAGTCTGCGATTATGAGCCATCATAGGATATGTGACAATTAAATTACCAGGATGGACACCAAGCCAGTTATTCGGAAATACTGCATCAGGGCAGACAACACTTTCTCTATCATCGAAAACTAATACGTTTACACCCTCATCTCTAAGCCTTCTTACTACTCCCTGAAACTCTTGAACTGATTTTGTTGAAACATCCAGAATTTCAGCAGACGATTGAAAAGCATTACTTGATTCGGTTTCATGATTAAACCCAAAATGTAAGGGGCTAATCATTAGAACTGTATCTGTTGATTGCATTGTCATTTTAAAGGCATCAGAATCAAGGCTCCTTTCGATTGCTTTTCAATCTCTTTTCTATCCATAAGTTGGCTTCTAAATCCACTTGAATTAAAAAGGTCGGTTTGATCGGAATAATGGTCAGCTAGGAAATACCCAGATTGGCCAGTAGGCAAAACGCTCAGGGTATGATCAACATCAGAAAAGTCAATTATTCTTCTCATTGCAGGCCCAAAATAAACTGGATAAGTTGCCGATGAATCTAGGCGGTAACCCATATTATTTAAAACTTCATTGCCTCCTTGAACGGGATTTGGCCCAACGTTAAACAGTAAGTTAAATGGCTTCTTCCTTCCAATTGGATGCACATGCTCAAGAGTATGAGCCCTACTCCATTTCCATTTGCTTTGGTCTTTCCCGTAAACACTCTTTAATTCAGAGATTGCCTTATGCCACGCATTTTTGATTATCAAAGAGCGGTATTCTTTATTTCTTGTTATCCAATCGTCCCACCAGTAAGTTTCTATCCTCCGAAGTAGATAAGGATAGCTTGTTTTCATAAAATGGGTATTCATATACCTTTTAAACAATGGCTCTCCAATTTTATTAACCATAGTAGCCCTGAGAATATGGTAAATCCAATGATTTAGAATTAAAGCTCCGGGAGACTCTAATCCATAAGAGCCATCCCAAGATGATAGTCTGTTTGATTCTTCTGTCTTTATTGCAGCAGGATCAATTGAAGAAAGTGTTTTCAGTAAATCTTGAGCTAATTTAAGATCCGATTCACTTTTTGTATCAACGATAAGTATCTTCATATCATCAACACTAAACTTATCTTTTCCTGAAAGTTCAGCAACAATTCTATTAGCCCTGCTGTCAGGAACATAGTAACCTGGATAATAACCAATACTTATAGAGTCGGGCTGATTATTAGCTGAATAAACATAGCCTTGAGGAGGGTCTTCAGCCCTTGGGTTTTCTTCAAAGTCGAGCCAGCCGAGATATTCATCTAATCCTGAAGCTCCGTCAAGAAATCTTTTAGGATTAACACTCTCAGGGCGCTTAATCAATTTAGCAGCAGCCCACCAAGCAATATGGCCATCTTTATCGCCATACATGACATTAAGGCCAGGTGCATCAATTAAGGAGGCTGCATACCTCGCATCATCCATGCTTTTAGCATGATTGAGATTATAAACAGCTTCTAGTGACCTTGCAGGGAACTTAAGATAAGACCACCAAACAGAAACAGGAGTCCTGCGAGTTGGTAAATCATCAAAAACATCTTGGATTAAAGGCCCATGGGGAGTTTCTTTAATCACTATGGTCTCTTCGCCCTTATCTTTTATTTTAATAATTTGTTCAGTCGCCTTTATTGCTTGAGGACTTCCCTTAAACTTAACATTGTTGCCTTCTATTTCTTCAATAAAGAAGTCAACATCGTCATTTTCGAACATGGTTAGACCATTTGCACAGAAATCAGAATGGCCAACAAGAGCAAAAGGGAAACCAGCAAGATGATTACCATAAAACCTAAACCCTGGATACTCGAAATGCGCTTCATACCAAACTGCCGGCTGAGAATATCCCATGTGAGTATCGTTACATAATAGAGTGTTCCCTGAAGAAGATTTTGCGGGGGCTAGCACCCAGCTATTAGAACCAATCCAAGGGGAGACGGGAAAAGTAGAAAGAACTTTGTCTATTTCATCGGCGAATTGAGCACCATCTATTTGTGCATCGGCATATATAGGGATTTTTGTTCCTTTAATGGTCCAGGCCTGATCAATATCTTTCATATATAAATCTCCTAAAACCCTGTACATCGATTCGACCATTGGGTCGATGCGAAAGCCTTCTGCAAAGCCAAAAGCCATGTAGCCAGAAATGAGAAAAACATCAGAAAGCTGAAAAGGTTCAGGATCAATACCTAGCATGGTAAATTCAATAGGTGTTTTGCCTTCCAGCATATAGGCATTTACGCCATTAATGTATGCAGCAGTGGCAGACTGAATTGTATCATTTGCTCTATTCTGAAATTCTTTAGCAGACCATTCAGCATGTTTATTCAATCCAATAGTTCTGAAGAACTTATCAGTCTTGAACATATCATTTCCTAAGACTTCGGCAAGCCTTCCCGCCGCAAGGCGCCGGATCATTTCTAATTGAAAAAGTCTATCTTGAGCAACAACGTAACCTAAGGCAAAATATGCATCTGTTTCGTTATTAGCATAGATATGAGGAATACCCCATTTATCATAATGGATCTCAGTTTGGGAATTTAACCCTTTAAGTGAAATGCTGCCTGTGTATTCAGGCTTCAGAGAATTCAACCAAAAGTATATTCCACCTGCAAGGAGGCCAAATACAATGATTACAGCCCAAATTATTTTTTTTATCATCTATCCAACGCTTTCGGCGTTGAAATTACAAATGTTTCTTGATGTCTATTCAATTGAGCATGTTAATCCAGCAACTTCTTCTTTAATATCGTGCAAACTGTTGATAGAATGATTGACTTTATTGGACAAAACGATAAGCGTATTTCCATCGCTCAGGTTTCTCATAAAATACGTTCTAAAGCCGTGCCACCAGCCGCCATGGTAAACAATTTGTTTGTCGGGATTCTCGTAATTTAAACGCCATCCAAAGCCATAATTTTTCTTATTTCTCTTTTTCGGGCTTCCTTCTTTGAAGGCTTCGGCGAGAGTTTCCTGTTTAATAAGTTTATCTGAATACAAAGCTTGGTCCCAAATAAAGAGATCAGTTGCTGTAGAAAAAACATTCTTATCGCCAGTTATTCCGTTGAAGCAATCATTTTCAGCAGGTAAACGCCCATTTCTTTCATAACCACAAACCCTTCCTGGCATGTCAGGACTGTAGCATTTGCTATATATTCTGGTATTATTCATACCTAATGGATTAAAAATGACCTTCTTCATGAAAGAAGAAAAAGACATTCTGCTAATCTTTTCGACAATAGAGGCAAGCACTGCATAGCCTGTATTACTATATAAAAACCTCGTACCTGGTCGAAAATTAAGTGCTGGTTTAATAGAAGAAATGTATTTAAGCATATCGCTGTTGCTAATAGCCACTGACTTATCTTCTAATACAGGATCAAGAAACCATCGATATTCGGCCAAACCAGAACGATGGGTTAATAACTGACGTATTGTAATTTCTGGATAAGGGAAATCCGAGATGTACTTATTTACTTTATCATCATATCTGAGGTAGTTTCTTTCCTTAAGTATCATAATTGCCACGGCGGTGAATTGCTTTGATACAGAAGCGAGCTGAAATTGATCGTCGACAAGCAGCTTGGTTTTAGATTCTAGGTTTGAGTATCCTAGAGCTGCTTTATAAATAATTTGGTGATTGTTTGCAATTAAAACCACACCATTAAAGCCTTGCTTTTTTTGAAGATTTTTGAAGTAAGCATCGTACTCCGCTTCCTTTCTCCGGCTATCTATTCTATTAACCAATGACTCAAATAGATTTGAAGCGCTAGCTTCAATAGAAAGCTTTTGGCTATTCGCTTTAGCGAAAGATAGCGTCGGTATAATAACCAGACACGCTACTAACAAAAAAAACACCTTCTCTTTTAACATACTACGCAAATCTATAAGGAGATACGCAATGTAGAGAGAAGGTGTTTCAAACTTATCGTCAACTTGATGTTAACAACAGCTAAAATTTTATTGCTTCACTAAACGGCCGATAGCTGTTTGACCTTTGTTATCCTGCACTCTTAAAATATAAACACCATTAGCAAGTCCTGATAAAGAAATGCTAAACTGGTTATTCATAGAAGAGGCTTGAGCTGAGAAATCAGAAACAAATCTGCCCATAGCATCAAAAAGTTGCCAATTCCCATTACCACTAAAGTTAGAAGGCACATTCACCCAAGCTCTGTCAGAAGCTGGATTTGGAAGAATTGTTAAGTGGGATCTTTCACCAACAGCAGCAATTGATACTGTTGAAGGAGTAAAGCAATCGCCAGCAATAAAGGTTCTTGTTTTTTCTCCAATATCATTAGGGATATCGATGATTTCTGTGATACAAATATCTCCACCTGTAAGCGAGCTAAAATATACTCTAACTAATTCAACAGAAGAGGTTCCATGAT
Source organism: Bacteroidia bacterium (assembly GCA_018401705.1). Lineage (GTDB taxonomy): Bacteria > Bacteroidota > Bacteroidia > M30B66 > M30B66 > M30B66. The sequence goes on from JAGYKL010000002.1 coordinate 194,711, forward strand.
GGATAACAGAATCTCCAGGATATAAACCGAAAACTTCATTTCGCATTGCGTTAAAACCTAAATGAATAGGCATGTCGGCAGGGTTTGTTAGTGGTGCTACATCATCTATTTCAACACCTGAGATGCGGAATTGGTAACCAATAACATTTGCTCTCTCAGAAGTTAATTGAACATCAAGATAATTACTACTATAATTAACATCAACGATTTCAAGATAAGTTGAATCGTTAGGATTGACTACATTTCTAGGGAAATAACAATTCTCTAAATCTCCGGTTTCACCTGCTGATTGCATACACCATGTTTCAAGAGCTGCGTCATAAACAGTGAGTGCATCATCATCATTTAAGTCATAGCATGGCATAACAGCAGGATTATCAACAGTTAGCATATTGATGTATTCCTCAACATCGTCATAGTTGATGATTTCATCTTCAACAGTATTACCGAACATGGCTGTTCCTTCACAATCACCATTACAATCGCGAATGGCAACTCCTCCTGGTATTCCAGCACAGTCAACAAATGGCTGACAATCAGGAAGAAGTGTAAACGAAGGTACATTAGCTGCGTTTCTGGTAATATTGATACAAACCTGAAGCGCGTTGTTTAGATAGTTTATCTCATTTCTTCCTAAGGCATCTGGACGATGCTGTGAGTTTATGATTACAGCGATACGATAATCACCAGCTGGAACATCTGTTATATCAATCCACTGACACTGTGTTCCGGCACCGTAAACATCATAACAACCTGCAGAGATACCCATGTTTCCGCAATTATACTGTCCGAAACCACAAAGGTCCATAACACAGAATCCGTTTTTATGACCCGCCGGAATGATATTGTCATCCATATCATATAATCTGTAATCTCCGTAACCTTCATAATGGGTGTGCCCATGGCAGTTTACTGTGTTAAACTGGTCTGGATTAGCTGAAGGAGTACCGATATAATAATCGGCAGTACCAACATTGTCAATTTTTGAAGAGAAACGGATAACGTAACGCTGTCCATATCCTGTAACACAATCCTCTGCGATATCACACCCAGATGTTGTATGGGTTGTTAAAGAAAGAGAATTTACAAACGCTACAGAGTCAAAGGCCAAATCCGGACCTTGACAAGCCGGGTCTGGGAAATAAATACAAGAGCCATCTTCAACCTCTGCAAGAGGGTTAAAATTACAAGAAGTAGGATCCATACAACCGCTAATAGGGCCAATATAAGAGAATGAAAAGTCAATATCACCTGAGCATGCATCTTCATTATCTCCAACTCTAATTAAATATGAAAATCCATCAACGAAAACGACATCTAAATTAGATTGCAAGCCGCAATCTGCATTATCATTGAAAGCATAAGTTCCCATTGGACCTTCAGTTAAACCTACTGTAGGACAGCTCTCAAAAACCCAAAGTTTAGTGTCGCAAGTGCTTAAATCGCAAGTGCTTAAATTGTAAGTGCCAGAAGCTTCACAATTAAAACGAAACCAAGTGTCTTCAAAAGTAGCTGTATGATTACCTGTTTCAATTTCAATAGCTTCTGAACATGCTGAACCAGGAGGGCAAGCCACAGAGTGCTCTGCTAAGCTACCAAAGTTGCTTCCGTTTGCAACTAAATCACCATCAAGGTAGATCCAGTAGCCTCCTGGAGAAAAAATTCCATCTCCGTAACTATCAATTATTCTCACCTGTACACAGCTTCCTGTTTCAACACAAAGTGTATCGCCAACTGTCGTTCCCATGGCAATAACATTTCCATCAACGGTAACATTCCATTCTGTTTCCCAAGGATAAGAATCAGGCACTATCTGAATAATTAGCTCGCTTTCACCATCTCCACAAGCTACTTGTGCAAAAGAGCCCAGAGATAAAAAGCATAACAAAAGGGTAAGAATATTCTTCATTATAGGTATATTTTAATCAAACATACAATTTTAACAGAAACAAAGAGAAAAAGAAAATTAATTCCTTACGCATTCAATGCGCTGCACTTACAATTTTGCGCTTGATAAAAAGTAGCTTTCAATCCTCGTTCTTACATTTTCACGAATGTTGAACCAGAATAAATTGTAGTCAGCCACATGATAGTTTTTCATTTTGATAAACATCCTACCCGGCACATGAGGTTTATCAATCCAAAGAATGCCATTCTTGACTTGTGCACCATTAATTTTTTCTTCCACTTTGTTGAATTTCCAAGTAATTCCTCCCAAATTCTTATCTCTTGAAACAATTGTTGAATCGGTTGTCCATGAAAGTGGATTTACACAAACACCGCCTTTATAGGACTCGTAATTTGGAGGAAAATACCCTTCCTCATAAGTTGCCCAGGCAACAAAGCAGTTGGTTTGATTGGGTGAATCACAAATGGGCAATTCGGTGAAAAAATCTGAAGGTACCGGCATTCCTATAATATAGGCTGCAACAAGTTGCTTCTGTAAAACAGTTCCTTCAATTTCTTCTTTTAGTAAAGTTCCAACATGTAGAGTTCCTTGACTATGCCCAGCTAGTATAAAAGGTCTTCCATTATTATGATTAGCCATGTAGTAGTTGAATGCCTGCTTAACATCCTGATATGCAAGATCTAAAGCTGCCTGCCCACTCTTTTTATCGCTAGTAAAAAAGGAGGTGATGTGAGCTTGGCGGTATCTGGGAGCAAAAACACGGCACGAGCCATTAAAAACTGAAGCCTGATTTAAAATTGCGCTTCCATCAACTCTGGCATTCATCAATGTGTCATTTACATCCGCATTCCAAATAAATGTTCTTCCCTCAACTTCATCGAGATAAAGAGTAGGATGAACAAAAAAGACATCAACACGAGCATCTTTCTGAGCATCACGCACTTTGGAATTAGGAACAGAATCGGCCATATCTTTTAGCCATGGCAAAGCACACCAATGTTCATTTAAAGAATAATCGGGAGCAGGAGGTTGTTTTGTTTCAGAGAATTTTGCATCCACTTTAGGTGGGACATAATTGCTACCCATGTATGGCGACTTTTTGCATGCAGCAGCAAGCACTAAACAGATGAGAATAATCTTTCCCGAATTCATTTGTCAAATTTAAGCCGAAACTTCAATTATATAAAACCCAAAGCTTGATATCTTCGTTAAGTATTAAAATTTTACGACCTTCGTAATTCAGTAAATATTTGCCGCATGATTAATCGCCTTTTGCTTCTATGTATTTTTTTGTCAGTGTCAGCACTGGGACATGCTGAGATTCGTAAAGACAGCTTAATGTTTGAGGCTGAAGATGCTATTCGATACGCCAAGTTTCTTGATTTCTATAAATTTGGTGAAGAATGGTCGGCTAAACCAGACACCAGTGGTAAAGTCTGGGTTGTACAAGCTAAAAGAGTTTACACTAGTAATAAGGTAATTAAAGATAAAAACGGACAAGTTTTGTGCGACCCTGAAAAAGGTTGTACAGTAGAATCAACCCGTACTATTCTTATGGATAAGAAAAACGGAAAAGTTATAAGCCGCAAACGTTACACTAAAATTAGAAGTAATTAAACTGATTTACTTCCCTTTAAACTCTGCTTTTCTTTTTTCTAAAAATGCTTTTGTGCCTTCTTTAAAATCATTTGTGGCGATGCATTTACCAAATTCACGAATTCCTGATTCAAATCCGTTTACGCCATCTGTAAAGTAATCGTTTACGCAACGAATTACAGCAGTAATTGCTAAAGGTGCCTTGGTGGCAATTTTATTAAGTAATTCTTCTGCTTTGGGTATAAGCTCAGCTGCGGGAACTACATAATTAACCAATCCCAGGCTATGAGCTTCGGCTGCAGGAAATATATCGGCTGTCATTAAATACTCGAGCGCCTTGCCTTTGCCAATGAGTTGCACAAGCCTTTGGGTTCCGGCATATCCGGGCGTTAGGCCAAGGTTTACTTCAGGTTGACCAAATCGCGCATGTTCAAATGCGACACGGATTTGGCATGACATAGCAGATAAACAAAAACACCCGCTGTTGCGGGTGTTTTTTATCAAATTATGGCTTTGACTTAGTGAGTTACTGAAATTATTTTTGAATGGTATTTTACTCCATCTATTTCCAAAGTACACACAAATAGTCCCGACTGTAACTCATTTACAGGAAGCTTTACCTGGTTAAGTCCGCTTACTGAAGGCAATTGAGTTTGAAGGACTTTCCGGCCATTCATGTCATAAACAGCGACGTTCGCCTGACTTGTTTGTTCTGGCAATTCATAATCAATTGTGACCACGTCTCTTGCAGGATTCGGGAAAGCATTTCCCAAGAATGAGCTGGTTTTCGGACTTGTTATTGATTGAATTCCATCACCTGCGTACCTAGCTCCTCCACCTCCGCATTGCCAAACCAATACCTGATGATGTCCCTCAGCAAACAACTCTGTCCCAATAATTGAAGGGCAAGCTGGGATTTGACTATTGTTGCACAAAACCAGCTCAAGCGATATTGGAGATTTCACAGGTACTACATGCAACCTGTAGGTTAGAACATTCAGGTTTCCATCAGGATGCTGGACAGGTGGAGCTGTAATTACCGGAAGTTCGGCCGGGAGAGTAGTGTTCAGAAAATCATCGGTTTCTGAAGTCCTGTTGATAATAAATAAACTCCCAACTGGCTGCCAACTAAGACCTGAAACAAAACCGTATTCATCACAACTTAAAATTCCATCAGGATAATTGCCATCGGTTGCAAACCACTGACATAGATAGTACGGTGTTGAAGCTCCTCGAGGTTTGCCGATTGTAATCGCAGATGAAGGAGAATCAGGAAAACAAAGTGCCTGACTGCCAAAAACCTCGCCCGGACTAAACCGGCTTCTCGCAACGATATAACGCGGCTCGAGCCAATATGAAACCGTTCCAATGGTCACCCTGGGTGTATAAAATCTATTCATGGGCGTGAAAGACCCGTCGTCGAAAACAGGGCTTGGGTCGTAAGTTAGTCCTGTTCCTACTAGTACATCCTCGGGTATTAATGGGCTGCTTGGATTCTTCAGCCATGTTGTCTGATACCAGTTTATGACAGCGCCGCTTGCCGGCGGATTAGAGAAGGTTATTGGGTCCGGATCGCCCTCATAGCAAACAGTGTCGATTAAGTCTCCGGCCAGTTGACCAAAATTTGCGTTGCTTACAATTACTCTAAGTTCATCTTCAGCCCAGCGTGAGCATCCGTTAAAAGTGACACGACACGCGTAGGTGCGACTTGCGGTCAAAAGTGGAGGGTCGTAAATGCTTGAATTGGCCCCGGAAATGGCTAACCAACCCGCTGGAATAGAGTTGACGTTAGGTCTAGTTGAAAGCCCTGAAAATGAAAACCATTGATATGAATATCCGCTTGCGTAAGGTGTTAAACATTCTACCGGGCCTGGATCTCCACTTGAAAAGTAAAGAACTTCATTTTGAGGCAAATCAGGAGGTACGTCCTTGAAAAAAACAAAACCTGAGTCAAAAACGGGAAGCATGATTTGCCTCACCCCGGTAGCCCAAAGGCTTATTGGTCCATTGATTACCCGGCAAGCATAAGTTCTACTTGTTTCAAGCCCTGCAGGCGGATTGTAGCTGCTGCCGGTGGCACCGAATATAAGTGTCCAACCGAACGTGGAAGCAGTTGCCGCCGGAGCAGATTGAATTCCATTTTTATAATACCATTGGTAACTGACACCTGCGGTTGGCGACGCTGAAAATGAAATATTCGCAGGGTTGGCAGGGGAGCAGAGTGTTTGATTTCCTGAAGCTAATGTACCGGGATTAAAGTTGATTGTTATTTTTCTTTCAAACGATGACCAGCGAGGACCTGAACAATCGGGCGTGCCCTGGGGGTCAACGCGTAAAGCATAAGTGATGCTTTGATATTGCAAAGGAGGGTCATATGAACTTGAATTTGCGCCCGGAATCGCAGTCCATCCCGAAGGAATTCCTGTGCCAGTTGGAGCAGAATGAATTCCCAATCTGGAATACCACTGATAGGTAAACAATCCTGTTCCACCTGAAGGGTTAAAAGAAAGGGAAATCGGATTTGGGTTACCGGATAAATAAAATGTTTGATTGCCGGATGCAATTAGACCATTTGTTAAGGGGCCAAGAACTGATACCTTACGCACCCCGTATGCCCATAAATTATTTGCTCCTGATCTCACCCGACAGGCATAGGTTCTTGAGCCGGTTAACCCTGCCGGCGGATTGTAGGAAGATGCTGTAGCTCCTGAAATGATTGTCCAACCCGAAGTGCTTGCTGTAACAGCAGAAACACCTACTAATCCATTTCTATAATACCATTGATAGGAAACACTTACAGAAGGGTAATAAACGAAGCTTACTGTGTTGGGATCGCCTGAGTAACAAATGGTTTGGTTTCCGCTTGCCAAAATTCCAGGAAAGAACGGAAGCTGAGCAAAAGCCGTTTTCGACGTGCTTATTAAGAGCAATAGTGTAAAAATCTTGAATACCGCTTGCGTGAGAACTTGGAAATTCTTTTTAGAAGTTGCCATGGTCATAAATGTTTATATGGCTGCAAGTAAATGCACCATTCTTATTCATCAGTTAGCTATTTCATAAGTGGTCGATTTCAATCTATAAGTGGTTATTTTCTGATAAATAGCTCTCTTTTAAAACCCGTAACTTAAGCGATACCAAAGCTTCAAATGTAGAATTCTAGGTCGTTTGAAATAAGGCATCTGATATGAGTTCTTTGATTTTAACCCGCCTTTGGTTTAAATCTGCAGATGGCCGGCATTAATTTTTTATTGAAACACAAACACTTCTTCCTGATGAGAAAGAAAAAGGCCGATTGTTCTTTATACTTTCAAGATCAATGGATTTATCAAAACTAACAACTCCATGTTTTCACCTAAGGATAGTGGGCCAATTATTTATTCATTTTTACCACTTTATTCATGAATTCGCCCACTTATTAAAACCATGGTCGATTATAAGAATGAATGAATTAATTTGAGCCCTTGAAATGTGTTTCAGGAACAGTTTTCTACTAGTTTTTTTATGCTTATCTCTGTTGTCTCGAAAAATTCTGCAGGCTCAGCAATTCGTTCACTATTCGGTCGAATACGGACTTTGTGACCGCTTGATACGGACATTTAAAACGGATCAGGATGGTTTTTTGTGGATAGGAACTCATTCGGGGCTTTCACGTTTTGATGGCAAAAACTTCAAAAATTTTTTTTCCGACCCCTTTGATAGTCTCAGTTTAAGCGGGAACTTGGTCAATGGAATCGAAACAGATGCTGAAGGCAAAGTTTGGGTTGGAACAGAATCGGGTGGCTTAAGCGTACTCAATCAGAAAACTGGTAAATTCAAGCGGTACAGATATGTTCCAGGCGACAGTAGTTGCCTTGCGGGAAATTACATTTCAGAAGTTTTGCTTGATGCCGCAGGAAACATGTGGGTGGCTTGCTTTGGCAAAGGCTTATCAAAATATATTAGACAAAGTGATTCTTTTAAAACCTACCGGTTTGATGATCGAATCGACCCCTATAATTTCAATGAAATTAGAGATATTGTAGTTGATTCTAGGGGTATTTTTTGGATAAGTACCCGCGTTGGACTCATTAAATTCAATCCAATAACCGGTAGTCATGAAAAAATTATACAAACAGATGACCCTGCAAAAAACTCATTGGTTAGTGGCTGCAGTGGCCCCGACGGGAAACTCTATTTTGCCACCTGGAGTCAGGGAATTTTAGCATACCATCCACAACTACAGACTTGGGATCAATATTTAATTCATGAGGATTTTGGCTCTTTAAAGAATCAGCCTGTTGACCTCGTTTTTCTTGACGACCGGAACCTGCTTTTTTCGTGCCTTGGAGACGGTTTTGGGAAATTAAATATTCAAACAGGAAAAGTTACTTTTTTAAGGGATGAATTTCCGGATGTTCTGGAACTACAGAAGGGTGAAACCGGCGATGGATCAGCATTACTCAGAATTGACAATGCCGTTTTTCTTGGCTCAACTCAAGGCGTTTATCAAATGCATGAAGCCTTACCGGGAGTCAAAAATTACGATGGAAATAAGTTCACTCATAAATACCTGGAACCTTCGCTAACTGTGTTTTCTTCAGTTATAAGCTATCCGGGAGATTCTGCGATTTATGCCGGAACTTACTACCGAGCAGGTTTATACAGTTTTCGCCGTTCCGGCGGAAATGCTGTTTCAGCTATTTATTATCCCGATGAAAAAACAGCAGCATCAGTTAGTGAATGCATTCCAAATCCATTCAAAAAAGGATCCTGGCTCGTAGCTAGCACCTCTGGTCTGCTTGAATTCAACCCTCCTGGAAGTCTCAAACCGGCTTTTGAATCAACTGAATTCAAAGGAAGAGTGGAAACCGTTTGCTACGATGGAATGGACAAACTCTGGTTTGTTTCGAATCGAATTTTATACTCCTGGAAACCTGGAGAAGCAGCACAGAGACACAATGAATCAATAGAAAAAACCGAAGGAATTAAAAACTTCTGGCCCATTATGGTTGTCAGGGGTTTCGATGATAGAATCTGGATTAGAACTGCCCAACGTGATTTAATTGGCTACAACCCGAAATCACTCGATTGCATTGTCATTTCTCAAAAAACAGAAAAGGCAATCTCCGCCGGAGGCGATATAGAACAAGCCATTGCCCTGCCCGACAGCTCACTCTGGTTAAATATTATCAATCTTGGCATTGCCAAATTAAACCCCTACAAAGGCACACTCGAATTTGTCGACCGGAATAAAGGTCTTTCAGGCACCCGTATAGGATGCATGAGTTTGGATAGCAAAAACAACCTGTGGATGATTCATGAAAATGGCATCTCTGTGTATTTGAACGAAAGCGGCTTTGTGCAAAATTTTGGAAATCGTTACGGAATGGTTTTCGACACTCCAAATTTTATTGGAATGGGGCTTGATGGTTTGATGTATGCTGGTGGTAATAATAAGTTAATTAGCTTTTTGCCTGAAGCATTGTTGTCCAACCAAGGAGGCGGTAAAATCTACCTCAACGATATTAAATTATTTAATGAATCATTAAAATCGAATTATACCGCACAATTTACGGATACCTTGTTTCTCCGATATGATGAGAATTATTTAAATTTTAATTACACTGTTCCCGACATTCATGCTCGTTCTGATTTTTATTACTTCAGCCTTTTAGAAGGTTTCGACCGTAACTGGGTGAGTTCTGGAATAAGGGGAGCTTTAAATTATTCGGGCTTGCCACCCGGAGAATACCGGCTTTTATTAAGGGCAAAAAATGCCACAGGAGAATGGTGCACCTCCGAAAAGGTAATTTATATCTATATATCTCCGCCTTTTTGGAAAACCTGGTGGTTTAGGATTTTGATGCTAACAATTGCTTTATTCTCCTTGTTTTTAATTTATCGTTACAGGGTGAGAATTATTCAAAAGAAAGCGCATGAAGAAAATTTAATAGCAGAGAAATTAAGAGAACTGGAAAACAAAGCCTTGAGGAGCCAAATGAATCCTCATTTTATTTTCAATTGCCTTAATTCTATCAATAGTTATATTGTAAAAAGCAAGCCCGAAGAGGCTTCCATGTATGTAACCAAATTCTCCAGGTTAATCAGACTTATCCTTGATAATTCAAGAACTTCATTCATTACACTAGAAAAAGAGCTTGCTGCCCTAAGGCTTTACATTGACATGGAAAACCTCAGGTTCAATAACACATTAAAATATGAGCTAATTGTTGGACCCGGACTCGATCATGTTCCTGTTCCTCCAATGATTATTCAGCCCTTTGTAGAAAATGCCATCTGGCATGGATTATTACACAGCAATAAGCCCGGGTTTCTTGAAATAGAAATAAACAAATCCGAAGAATACCTTATTTGCAAAATTACCGACAATGGTATCGGCCGACAGGCTGCAGCTGAACAAAAAAGTAAAAGCAGTTTGAAAAAGAAATCACTAGGAATGGATGTAACATTAAACCGACTTAACAGCTTCAATGGTAGTATACCGGGAGAGAGCAATATGCTTGTGGAAGATTTAACAAACGATAAAGAGGAACCTGCAGGAACCAGGGTGACAATTAAAATCAAGATTCATCATGACAAACTCCGAAATCAAACAGAAGATTAAAGCTGTCATTGTAGATGACGAGCCTAATGGGATAGATTTTTTGAAATATTCTATTGAGAAGCATTGCCCTGAGGTGATGATTGCTGCAACATTTAATTTACCTCTCGAAGCACTTGATCAAATTCCAATGCTTAAACCAGATATTCTATTTGTTGACATTGAAATGCCTCGTTTGAATGGTTTTGAATTAGTTGAAAAGCTATCGCATCTCAGTGGGATGCATGTAATTTTTACTACAGCTTATAATGAATTTGCCTTAAAAGCATTTCGGGTTTCGGCTACAGATTATTTACTTAAGCCTGTTGACCCTGATGAACTTAAACAAGCGGTTAATAAAGTAATCACGCTTACGCGGGAAGAAAACACCGGGGTTGCTGAATTACTTGACTTTATTAAATCGCAAAACACCGTTAAAAAGATTAGTGTTACCACAGATAAAGGAATATATTTCATTGAGCAAGATGACGTTATTTATTTGCAATCAGAGGGCTCCTATACACACCTATTTCTTAGAGGAGACAAGAAAATACTCTCTTCAAAATCAATAGGCGATTTCGAGGAAGTGCTAACAGATAAAGGCTTTTTCAGAATTCATCATTCTAATATTATCAATGTAACTCATTTGAGCAAATACATTCGCCAGGATGGCGGATACGTTGAAATGAGCAATGGAGCTACACTCACGGTTTCCCGAAGAAAAAAAGATGAATTTCTTGGTTACATTCAAAAATAAATGGACTCGTAACCACCTATAAACGATAAATACCACTTGTATGTGATTTATTACCACTTATAAGTTCTTAAGCATTTCTTAGTGTAAATCGTTCGATTTTTGAAGCACTATGAAGCTTTGCAGGGGTAAAAGGCTGGTTATATTCGTATTTATTTGCTTGCTGCATTTAAAAATGCCTGCACAGGATCTTGCGCAAATTGGCAAAGGGCCTGCTGTACGCATGAGCGGTAACTTGAGTATTCAGGGCGGTCCTTATTTTTTTCTGGGAAACGGCCAGGCGCGTAACGAGCCCTTTTGGTGGATGGCACAAGGAAACCCGGTTCTGAGCATTTACGGATGGCAACTGCCTTTTAGTTTTTCACTTGGATCTCAGCAAAGGGCTTTTAATCAACCTTTCAATCGCTTTGGTGTAAGTCCGTTTTACAAATGGGCGACGTTTCATTTTGGCTATCGCAGCATCCGTTTTAACCCTTATGTAATGTCGGGATTGCAATTTTTGGGTGCAGGGGTAGAACTCAATCCGAAAGGATTTCGCTTTGCAGCCTTTTACGGCCGTTTTGCAAGGCCCGTTCGTCAGGATACGCTTGCTTCAATTACTCCCAATCCGGCTTATCGCCGAATGGGATATGGTGTCAAAATTGGAGCTGGCAGCCGCCGGAATTATGTCGATTTGATGCTCTTTAAAGCCTGGGATGATACTTTGTCTATTCCTACATTGTCACCCTCGGCTGAAATTGCTCCTCAGGAAAATCTGGCGCTTGGTTTAAGTACGCGTTTTTCAATAACCAAACGTTTGCACTTCCGCCTCGAAGCGGCGGGAAGTATGCTAAATCGGGATATCCGCCTCGCCGTGCTCGATACACTTGCCGAAATAAATCCTATCAGAAGCATATTTACTCCCAAAATTGGAGCTCAGCTGCTTACCGCAGGAAATGCATCACTACAATACAATCTCAAATCTGTTAGTCTCAAAATTACATACCGAAGAGTTGATCCTGACTACCGTTCTCTAGGTGCTTTTTATCAACAAAGTGATATGCAGTCGCTTACCTTCGATCCCGGGTTTAGATTGTTTAGGAATAAATTGAGAATATCTGGCTCTGTGGGCCGCCAACAGGATAATTTATACCGACGCAAAAGTTTTACTTCGCTACGAACTATCGGTTCGGCAGCGGTAAGTTACGCACCTTCCAAAGACTACAGCCTAAGCTTGAATATGGCCAATTTTGGAATTCAACAACAGGCCGGCTTGCAAGTTCTCAATGATACTTTCAGAGTAGCTCAGGCTAACCAGAGCTTGTCCTTAAGTCAGAATATCAGCAAATCGAATAAACAACGAGTTATTAATATCAATTCAACGCTATCCTTTCAGCGCCTGCAGGATTTGAATCCATTTAACACGTTTGCTTCTGGCGAAAACAGCGTTTGGTTTGGAAACCTCTTTGTCAATCACATTCGGATACGAGATAACATGAATCTAAACGGTGGACTAAACTACAGCAGAAACATCTTTCAAAATGGAAATTTTGTGCTAACAGGTCCAACAATAGGGATTTCAAAGCCTATTAAAAACAATAAATTTATGCTAAATGGTAACCTCAATTATAATTTAGGCTATCAGAATGGCAACAGGTCTGGATCTACTTTAAATTTTTACGGTGGAGCTTCCTGGCAAATCAGCCATTCACATCAGTTTACAATCTCTTTGAATGCACTTCATAACAGCACAAGTTACCTGAACACAGGCGCCTTTACCGAAATCAGACTACTTGCAGGATATGTTCTGCTTTTCCACCCTAAATCATGAAGGCAATGAAAAAAATACTTTTCTTCCTCTCTCTTGTCTGTACATTTTTTTCTGCCAGTCTTCAGGCGCAGCCCTTCCCTCTTAATGTAAATGTGCAAGTAAATCCGCCGTATACGGCGAATTATGCCACTTACTTTAGCGGAGCCGGTCAGGTGGTTCTGACTATAAATAACACCTCCCCAATTGCACGCAGCATTTATCTGGCAGGCTCAATCGCAACCATCGACGGTAGCGTAGAAGTGAGAACATCGGGCGATTCGCCCTGGCCCGGCCCTCCTCTTTCGGTGCCTCCCGGAGTGCATCAATACAGCGGCAACGATTTACTTCCTTTCTCAGAAAATTCCAATGTAGAATATACAGGAATTACCCAGCAAGACATCATAAGTGGTATTCTTCCCGAAGGCGAATATCAGATTTGTATGCGTGCTTATGATTACAATTCTTTTGCACCCCTATCGCCGGCAGAGCCATTGGGATGTTCAAATATATTCTCCATTCAGTTTCCCCCTCCTCCACAGATTATCTCCCCTGAATGCGAATCGTATATTACTGCAAACACCCCGGCAAACCTGCTTTTTAACTGGCAGCAACCTTCAGGGCTTCCGCCCGGACTAATGCCGCGTTACAATTTTAAACTGGTGCTTTGGCCAGATGGTATTGATGCCATCTCGGCACTCGAAGGGAGCGCCGATCCTGTTTATCAAGCAACTCTCCTAAGTCCTAGCCTGCTTTACACCGCTGGGCAACCGATGCTCCTAACCGGCCGTCGGTATGCCTGGCGGGTGCAGGCTTTTGATCCTCTTGGCGGAACGTTGTTTCAAAACGAGGGGTTTTCTGAGCCTTGCAGCTTCCATTACATGACAGCAGGTAGCAGCGGCGGACCATTTACGGCAGTGTACCCGCAAAGCGGAGATACTTTGCCCTGGACGTTCATGCCCATGATTCACCGCTTTGACCCCTATTCCAACGATTTCATCGGTCACAACCGCACATTCCGCTTGCGTGAAAATGGCTCTCAAGTTGATGTTTTTACCCGAAACATGAATTGGCCTTATGGCCCGGAACAATCGCAAGAAAGTGCTCTTGGAGGGATGAACATAACGCAGGAAGAAGCGCAATACATTAACTTGTATAAACGTATCGATAATTCTCCGCCTCCGGTGCAATTCCAACACGGCAAGCGTTACAGTTGGGATGCCGATATTCAGCTTGAAAACTCAGCAGGCGCTGACATTTTTGGTGCCCTTTCAGGCGATTTTGTTTCAGGTATGGGCCGTCCCCGGCCGATGGAGCCCGCCAATGGAGATACCGTTTTAAGGTCTGAAGGGCTTAGTTTATTATTTAAGACTGCCGAAGCTCCCGATATGCTGGTTCCAGCACTTAATATCATGCAAACTTCCCGCAGTACTGCCGGTCCGGCCTTCTTTAACGGTGGAATTAATGAACGCTGGAAATTGGAAGTTTCGCGCAGCAACACCTTTACCGAAGTCATTCACAGCCGTTCAAGAACAGTCGGCCTTGGACTTGATTATCTCTCAGGAACCTGCAACGAGGCATGTTTGATAGATTCGCTGTACAAAGAGGTTTCAGAAAGCTTTACACCCGCTGATACAGGCTGGTATTACTGGCGCATTGGCTGGTTAACTGATGCCGGCAACGAGACTTCTTCTGCATACATTAACAGCTCGACATGGCGCTTTTATGTGGCTGATAGCTTACCTCAGGGTAACGATTCTATTCCACCAACACCGGGCGAGTGCGTGAGTAATTGCGAAGGCCCGGAGATTCCGGCTTCTGAACGTGTTCCTGCAACTACAGCTGCGGTTGGAGCTACGGTTCAGATTGGTCTTTTCGATATGCGCATCACCGAAATTACCTGGAGTGGCACCTCAGCCAACGGCAAGGGAACCATTGTGGTTCCTCTAATGCGAGCCCCAATGAAGGTTCGATTTAGTGGAATAAAAATCAATGCCGCTAACCGCGTTTACGATGGAGAAGTGCTCGGTGAATATGACAATGCAGGAATTGTTCCTTCGGGTATTCAGGAAGGCCTGGCCATGATGACGAGTTTGGACGAAGGTGAGGCGCAGGCGCTAAACTCCTTTGTGAATTCTGCAGGGCGTCTGGTAAGTCAGTTTGCCATGGATGTCCCTGTGGGCTTGCCCATCGGTTTAGATACCGAGGTGGAAGATCAGCGGGTAACCATTGGCGTGGTGGGCCTAAAATTTACTCCTGAAAGAGCATCCCTGAATGCCATGGTAGCTCTCGAATTTGCCGAACTACACGGCTGGTTGAGCCTGGGTGCCATGGATGTTTGTTTTCACCCCGACGGACTTGGCGGTGATGGTCGTGCCATGCTTTATTTGCCCACCAACCATGATATTCCTTTTGCAGACTCACTTACCCTGAGGTTGAACAAAACAGAGTTTAATGAGGATTTTACAACGGTACGCGACTCCGGAACTTACGTTAGCTGGGATTGTCGGGGATTTAAAGCCTTAAACATTGATGGTGCGGTAATCTTTGGCAGAAACCTGTTGGTGGAGGATCTTGAAAACGGAGATCCTGGACCTGCTCAGATTAAGGCCGAATTTGCTGCCCGTTTCAGACGCCATGGTCAATGGATGGCACGCTTGAATTTCAATCATCCTTTCCAGCTCGCCGGCTCGCCGGGATGGGGCTTTCAGGTGGAGGAAGCATGGCTTGATTTTTCTGACGGGCAAAACCCTGATGGTTTCCGGTTTCCCGAAGGGTATGAATTTGAGCCCGAATTGTTTGGCGGAGGCGGAGAAGACATTGACAATCCGGAATTTTACTGGAAAGGGTTCTATCTGAAAAGACAAATGGTTCGTTTGCCGGCGCAATTTACCCGTCGCTCGGCTCCGGGATCACGACTCACTGCCGCCGTAAACGATATGTTGATTGACCGCCGGGGGTTAAGTGCCAGCTTCAGAATCGAAAATCTCTTGAGTGTTAGCGATGGCGACCTTTCGGGTTGGGGCTTTTCGATAGATACGGTCATGATAGACATTGCCATGAATTCGTTTAGCAGGGGTGGTTTTGTTGGTGAAATTCGCATACCTGCCAGCGATTCATTGCTTGAATACTCCTCCATGCTTAGGCAAAACATCGCTAGCGGACAGTTCAGTTACGAGCTTCGGATCAATCCTAAAGACACCATTAATGCCGACCTCTGGGCAGCGCAACTTGCTCTAGCTCCTACATCATACATAAGTGCAGTTATCGATTCAGGCGGAGCCTTTGCCCGCGCAGAGCTCACCGGTCATATTACCATCGATACCGAATTGCCTGCGGCAGGAAGAGTAAACTTCCGCTTTATGGAGTTTGAAGAACTGGCATTTCAAACCCGCGCTCCTTACATAGATTGCGATGAGAATTGCGTCAGGTTTGCCTTTGCCAGTCCGCAAAAAACCTTAGGAGGCAGCATGTCTGATGCTGACGATTCGGGCGGCTCCTCAAGTGGAGGCTTAAGCGGATTTCCGGTGAGTATCGAAGACATCGGATTAACTTTCAGGGAAGGCAGCGGTTTGCCCCGTGCTGGTTTACAATTTACCCTGGCACTCAATTTAACTGGAGAAAGCAATACGTTTAGCGCCGCCACAACGCTGGCCATTTTGGGACAGTTGAACATGGGCGGCGAAGGTCAGTACTGGGAGTTTTCGGGTGTTGAGCTGGATTCTATCGGTATTTCGGGCAGCGTTGGAGTGGTAGAACTTGCCGGAGGCCTACGCTTTTACAATAGCGATGCAACATACGGTAACGGTTTTAAAGGCTTTATCAGAGCCACATTTAAACCTACCATTTCGGCACAGGTTACTGCTCAGTTTGGAGAAAAACAGGGCATGCGTTACTGGTTTGTGGACGCACAGGTGGTGTTTAACCCCGGAATTACATTGATGGCCGGACTCGATGTGTATGGTTTTGGTGGCGGAGCCTATTATCATATGCGAAGAACAACGCCTTTACCATCGGCCGCAGGCATGGCAACAGCCGATACCAGTGGTCGTGAGGGGCCGGGAATGACCTTGAGCGGAGTGAGTTTTGTTCCGGATGCCTCTACAGCCTTTGGTTTTAGTGCTACCCTCATTTTCGGAAATACCGGGGGTGGCGATGCCTACAATGCCGATGTCACCTTCGGTGCCGAATTTTCTCATTCGGGAGGAATAAGTTTGATGTATTTGCGGGGTAACGCTTACTTTATGTGCGATAAGACCGACAGGAGCAATCCGCAGGTGCACGCCATGGCAGATATTTCGTACGATTTTGTGCATGAGATATTTGATGCCCGTTTTGAAGTCACTGTAAATATTGCAGGAGGAATTGTACGGGGTGTAAATCCCGGCGGCATCGCCGGAATGATTCATATTTATGCATCGCCCGAAACCTGGTTTATCCATGTAGGAAACCCCGAAACGCCCATCGGGCTCGAATTGCTGAGTTTGTTTAATACCCAATCGTATTTAATGATTGGCAAGAACCTACCTTCAGCGCCCCCACCCCCGCCCGAAGTGCTTAGCATCATTACTCCAACAACGGTAATCAGGCATCCCGGCATGGAAACCGGCGATGGATTTGCATTCGGTTCACGATTTGGGTTTGATACCGGTCGACTTGGGTTCTTGATGTTCTATGCGCGCCTGGCACTGGGAATGGGCTTTGACCTTTCGCTGATGAATTACGGTCCGGAAGTGTTTTGCGAAGGCGCCCCCCCGGGCTCGACCATCGGTGTTGACGGCTGGTACGCCAACGGACAGATGTATGCTTACATCATGGGAGAAATCGGAATTTTTGTCGACCTATGGTTTACCTCAGGTGAATTTAAGATTCTGGAACTGGGCGCTGCTGCACTTTTGCAGGGCGGAATGCCTAACCCAAGCTGGATACAAGGAACAGCCGGAGGTTATTACCGAATTTTGGGAGGTTTGGTGAAAGGGAACTGTCAGTTCGAATTTAAAGTGGGCGAAGAATGCAGACCTGCGGCTGAAAGTCCGCTAGCCGGAATTGAGATTTTAAGCGATTTGGTTCCCTTGAATGGCGAACAAGATGTTGATTGCGGAACAAATCCTGAGGCAAGCTTCAATGCCGAAGTCAATAATCTCTTCGATCTGGAAGAAATTCTAAGCGATGGAACCTTGCGCTTACGCAGATTTCGATTTGTAATTGACCGTTTCACCCTTAAAAAGGGAAGCCAAACGGTGTTATGCGAAATGCAGGTATCTACCGATAAGTTCAGGGCTATGCTCATTCCTGAAGCTTTTCTTGATCCGTTTACCAATTACACCGCCAACATTAAGGTTCGCGGCGAGGAGTACAACTTCGCTACTTCAAGCTGGTCGCAAGCGCTAAAGCGCGATGGTTCGCCCATTTTTGCAGAAAAAACCCACACATTTAAAACAGGCGCCTATCCAGAAAGGATACCCGATAACAATGTGCTGGTAACCTATCCCTTCAATACCCAGCGTTTTTATTTGCAAGGCGAATGCAATCAGGGCTTTGTCAAATTAAAACAGTGGATGGCTCCTTTATTCACCAGCACTCCGGCGGCTAATACAATCCGCACGTTTACCGTGCGATTTATTCCTGTAGAGGGCGGACCACAGCCCGAAAGCGAACTCGTTTTTCAACCTTCGGGGCAAATGCTGCGGTTTGAAATTCCCAATCTGGTGAATAATAAGGTGTATGCTTGTCAGATAATTTCAAAGGATTCATCCACCGCGCCAGCGGTAAATAACAACCCGGGCGGTTTAAATTTGCCAGGCGGACTGAACCTGCAAGCAAGTGGAATACAATCAACAGCCCTCAATTTGCAAGCATCAACGCTCATGGAAACTTTCCAATTAAATTTGGGTGGTGTGCAGGTGCGCAGCAACCGCATTAATGGCCGCACCGTAAGGCGAAACGAGAAACTGCTTTATGTCTTCTTTTTCAAAACATCGCAGTTTAACACGTTGCTGTCGAAAATGGCTGCCTTTAATCCAATTGAAACCGAACGAACTGCCTGGGGCGATTTTGAATACCTTGAGCCAAAATACAGCGGGGCCGAGAAGTTTGATGTATTTGATGTAAATGGATTCCGATTCATGAACGGTTTGAGTCCACAGTTTATTCAACCCCTTGTTTATGCCCGCGAAGCGGGGATTGATACCTGGAATTCAAGTTATGCCACGCCGGTTATTTACAATCTTTACAACAACCTGAGGTCGTTTGGGTATACATCTCTGAAATTACTCAGGGCCAATCCTGATACCTTGGGTATTCCACCAAGAAACACATTCAGGTTTCACGAAGACAACCCTACCCGCAACCAGTTAACACCGCAGGAATTCTTGCCTATGAGCAGTTCGCCATCGTCTGTGTTTAGCAATTTACCAAACGTAACCGTTGCCGGATTGGGCTTACCGGGAGGAGCATCGCCCGTGGGAGGCTTTTTTGGAGGAGGATTTCCGGCGCTGAATCTGGGCCCGGCAGTGGCTATGAAAATGAATATGGAAACTGCTTTCAGGGTATATCTCGACAGATTGAGAATGAATACCATTACAGCATCTGTTCAGGCATATTATGGAAGCCCCTGGACCAGCGAGTTTTATAATGAGCCGGTGAAGGGACAAATGAAAACATACCTGAACACCCCGTGGAGACCACTTTACAGAACCACTTACACTGCCCATTTTTATTTTAGAACTCCTTATTTTATGTGCGACGATCCAGACGGCAGTCCGACACCGGCCAACAAAACCTATGTTTATTAAAATGAAAAAATTAATTGCACTCTGCTTTTGCGTTTTGATTTCGGGCTTCATCGCTGCGCAGCAGGAAGAAAGCGGATTAAGGATTCTGGCATTTAACACCCCCGATTCGGTGGTACTTCGCTGGGCACCTGTAAAGCATATTCAATGGTCGCGCTTGAACCGCTACGGCTATCGCCTGGAACGATTTCAGATGGATAAGGAAAGTAAACCCCGGAAAAAAGGCGAGCAGATTGGACCCGACACTATGCGCCCCTGGCCGGTTGAAACATGGAAAGAGCGGTTTAAACCCGATCATTTTTACGCACCGGTAGCTTTGCAGGCTGTGCATGGTAAAACTTTTGCCGCATCTGACTTTAAGAGTGAATCGGCTATGATTCGTGCAAAATCGCAAGAAGGTGAAATGCGTTATGCTTTCAGTTTATTTGCTGCTGATATGGACTCTCGTGTAGCCGATGCGCTGGCCCTGCGTTGGGTTGATAAAACCGCTGGTGCAGACAAACAGGTGTTATATCGCTTAATTTCACTTGACCCCATGTTTCCTGATACCGCTTTGGTGGGCATTAACCGGAGCGAGCCCGATGTGATGCCTCCCGTTCCGGATGCGCCTGAAGCCGAAGAGCTTGAAGGCAGAATTAAGCTTCGCTGGAACACTTATCCCGAGGCTTCGGTGTATACGGCATACATACTTGAGCGTTCAGAAGACAATGTAAACTGGGCGCAGCTGGGCGATTTGCCGCTCGTAAAAGCCGATCCGCCGCAGGCGCTCTATGCCGAGCCATACTTGTACTACACCGATACCAGCATTGTAAAAAACTACAAGCCTTATTATTACCGCGTACGCGGGATGAGTCCATTTGCTATGCTTTCGGAGCCGTCGCAAAGCCTCAAAGCCATGGGGCGCGATAAAACAGCACCACCCAACCCCGAACTTGGCAATGTAAAAGCAAGCAACGGAAAACTCATTCTTAGTTGGAAATACCCTGATAAAACGCCTGATTTGGCGGGATTTCTGGTTGCGCGCTCCTCGGAGCAAAATGGGGAGTTAAAATTGCTTACCAACTCCCCCTTGCCACCCTCTGCGAGAACTTACAGCGATGATGCACCCGATGCGCTGGGCGAGAATTACTATGTTGTTTATGCTAAAGACACGGCTGGCAACGTTTCGGCTTCGATGCCGGCATACGGTTTTTTGCCCGATTCTATTGCTCCGGGCCGTCCGCTGAAACCTGCAGGCATCATTGACACCAATGGTGTTGTAACATTGCACTGGAAATTAGGTCCCGAGCCTGATATTCAGGGATACCGCGTTTATTTTGCCAACGCTGTAGATCATGAATTCAGCATCAAAACTCCGAAACCGCTGCGCGATACCCTTTTTAAGGATACCATCACCCTGAAAACTCTGAGCAAGAAAATTTATTACCGAATTGCTGCAGTTGACCGCAATTACAATCACAGTGAGGTTAGTGAAATTCTTGTGCTTGAGAAACCCGATATCATTCCTCCTGTTGAGCCCTTGTTTGCGGGTTATGAGGTGAGCGACACATCGGTGGTATTGAAGATGATTGCATCGAGTTCGAAAGATGTGAAGCAGCATGTTTTATATCGCCGCGAAGCGGGAACTGAAAAATGGAACACCCTTATAACCTGGCCTCGCGGCCGGATGCCCGAAATTTACAGCGACGCTTCTGTGGCCGGGGCAACGTATTATCAATACACACTAGTTGCGATAGACAGTAGCGGAAATAAATCGCCATTATCGCCTACGGCGGATGTGCGGGTGATGCCAAGGGTAAGTAAGCACGATATAGAAGCAATTCGCCTGAGCTACAATTCAGAAAAAAGAGAGGTAAATCTGAGTTGGAAAATGCCGGTTTCAGAAGTCAAATACTATGTGATTTACCGAGGCAAAGATGGCAAGCGCCCCTCGGTTCTCACCTCACCGGCAGGAAACGCAACTACCTTCAGCGAGGTTCTACTGCCCGGAAAGGCACAATACCGGTATTTAATCAAAGCGATTTATGCCGATGGTGGTGAGTCGTCCATGATGAACGCGGGAGAAATTGACATGAGTAAAGATTAATTACTTCCCTTTAAACTCTGCCTTTCGTTTTTCTAAAAATGCTCTTGTTCCTTCTTTAAAATCGTCGGTTGCAAAGCATTTCCCAAATTCAACAATTTCTGTTTCAAAGCCATTTTCACCATCTTTGAAATAGCTGTTTACACAACGAATAATTGCTTCTATTGCAAGCGGCGCTTTAGTAGCTATTTTATTGAGAATTTCGGTCGATTTTGAAATCACTTCAGCCGCAGGCACTACATAATTTACAAGACCTAAACGATGAGCTTCGGCTGCGGGAATCATATCGGCCGTCATTAAGTATTCTAGTGCTTTTCCTTTACCAATAAGCTGCACTAGGCGCTGGGTTCCGGCGTAGCCGGGGGTGAGTCCGAGATTTACTTCAGGTTGACCAAATCGCGCGTGTTCAGCTGCAACACGGATTTGGCATGACATAGCCAGTTCACATCCGCCGCCTAAGGCGAAACCATTAACAGCAGCAATCACAGGTTTTGCACTTTGCTCGATGCGATGAAAGACATCATTTCCGTCGCGACTTAACTTCTCGGCTTCAGGAGAAGTAAAATGAGCAAATTCAGAAATATCCGCACCTGCAACGAATGCCTTCTCGCCTGCTCCGGTAATAATTATTCCCGACACGGAAGGGTCTGAATTTCCGGCATCAACCGCTTTACCTATTTCCTGAATAGTCTCATAGTTCAAGGCATTTAGTTTGTCGGGGCGATTGATGGTAATTGTTAAAATCCCTTCGCTTGTCGCAGTAAGAATATTATTATACGTCATGAATTATCTGGATAAAGTGAATTTTTGTAATTGTCTTCCATCAGGTCTCAATCGTCCTTTTCTGAAAATCATATTTGTATATGGATGCGTTTTTCCTTTACGAAGTTCCTTTTGTTTTTCCATTGGAAGGTGAACAATATCAACACATTCACTACTGCAACAACCTTCAAAGGAAGTACGACAATTCTCACATTGGATAAACAATAAATTGCAATCAACATTTGCGCAATTAGTATGTGTGTCGCACTTTTCGCCGCATTGATGGCATTCGCTAATAATATCTTCAGTGATGCGCTCACCAAGTCTTTCATCGAAAACAAAGTTCTTTCCTTTGAATTTGCTTGGAATGCCTTTCTGCTTGATTTCCTGCGCGTAAGAAATAATACCCCCGTGTAATTGATTAACATCTTTAAAACCGTGGTGTCGAAGATATGCGGATGCTTTTTCACAACGGATACCCCCGGTGCAATACATAAGCACTTTCTTATCTTTTTTATCTTTCAGGTTCTCAACAACCCAAGGCAATTCCTCCCGAAATGTGTCAACATCAGGCGTAACTGCGCCTTCAAAGCGACCAACCTCGGCCTCATAATGATTTCTCATGTCAACCACGATGGTTTCAGGGCTTTCCATTGCTGCATTGAACTCTTCAGCAGTAAGGTGCTTTCCAACATTGGTAACATCAAAAGCATTATCATCTAAGCCATCTGCAACAATTTTCTTGCGCACTTTAATTGAAAGCAAAAAGAAAGACTTGCCATCATCTTCGACAGCAATTTTAAATGGTACATCCTTAAATTCTAAACGAGAGTCAATAATACTTCTGAATGCACTATAATTTGCCGTTGGAACACTTAGCTGAGCATTTATCCCTTCACGGGCAATATAAATCCTGCCCAAAACACCCAATTGATTCCATTCACGGTACAAAGCATCGCGCATTTCAGCAGGATTGTCGAGAATCACATAGCGATAGAAAGAGAGCGTTGTCCGCGGAGTTTTATCCTCTTGAATCCGCTTCCGAAGCTCTTCATGATTCACACGGTTATGAAGAAACATAAGAGATAATTTTAAGGCTGCAAAGGTAAAGAAATTATAAGATTATGGGGCTTCCCGCGAGGTTCGCAATTCGCCATTCGCCATTCGACATTCGACAAGCTCATGGCTCATTGCTTACTCGTGGTCGCGCCATGCGCCTTTATCTTTGCTGCGCAAAGGATGCCGGCTGCTGTCGCTAAGCCAAAAATTTAATTGCTTTATGCTGCTCAGGAATGTAAATAAACCAATAAGCCAATAAGCAAAAGGATAAGTACGAGAATTTTCTTCATTTTAAAGAAGGCTAGGACATTTCTAGCAATTAATGCGAATGTACAGTGCTCAACTTTCTACAGAAAGGGTGTTTTACAACAATGAAATGTCAATTATTTTTATTATAGCGCGACAGCACATCAGAGAAAAGCCGACAAATAGAATTTATGTCTTATAAATGTGCAATATTTAATTCTATGGCCAATAAATTATTGAAGGTGAGAATTTGATAGATTCGTTAAATAAATTTTGACCATAATAAGATATTAACCTTTCAAGGGGGCTATACTGCTAACTATGTTACATGCTAAATGTGGTAGATTGTCCAACATTAGAATTAAATATTTATTTTTCAAGTTATATGCGTGTTTTATGAAATGGGGGCTAATACCATTACTTGCCATTCTTTCGATAACAAGAACCTTTGCTCAATCAAGCAAAGACTCTTTAATTCAGGTTATAAACTCCTCTTCAAGTGACAAAGAGAAGCTCCCTGCATATGCAGAGTTGGCTTTCACCATTTATTTATCAAATCCTGATAGCGGCATCCTGTTAGCTCAACAAGGATTTAAACTTGCTGAGATTGATCAAAATCGATTTCAACAGGCATCTACTTTAAATGCATTAGGCTTATCATACTTCAGAAAAGGATGGTATGCGAAAGCTATAAGCAGCTTTGAACAATCTATAAAATTGTTCGATCCGAAGGCAGATCAGGAACAAATAGCGCGTGTTTATCTTAATCTTGGTCATGTTTATCAATCTCAAAAAGATTACCGCGCAGCAAATACTTATAACATCAAAGCATTAAGGCAATTCGAAGTGCTTAATGACAGCTTTCGCATAGCCTTATGTTATCAAACCTTGAACGTAGTTTGCAGAGAGTTAAAAGACTTTAAATCTTCGGCCAGTTACATTGATAAATCTATTTCAATTTTAAGCCGAATAAATAAGTATGATGAACTAGCGAATTCATATACGCTAAAGGGAAATTTATTAAAGACTCAAAAATTGTTTCCTGAGGCCATAATTGAATTTAATAAAGCCATAGAGTTATATGGCATTGCTAATGACCTAAGCAATAAAGGTATCGCTTACGAAAACCTCGGTTTAGCTTATGAGGAAATTAAAAACTATCCTAAATCTATTGAGTACTTGAATCGCTCATTAGAGATTTTTAAAACGTTGAACAGTGAAGTTGATCAGGCTTATGAGCGATTAAAAAGATCAATTCCTTATGCAAAAATGGGTGATTATAATTCAGCAACAAGCGATTTAGATTTTGCTGAAGGTATTTTTAAAAATGAAAATCTTGCCGAATATCTTTCTGAAGTTTATTTGAGCCGAAGCGAGGTACTAAGCATGCAAGGGTTTTCTGAGGAAGCATTGGTAGTTTACCGAAGGCATATTCATTTGAAAGATAGCCTCGCGCAAGCGAGAAGAAGTGATGAGCTTTTGAGAATACAAACTGAGTTCGAGTCAGAACAAAAAGAAAAACAAATTGCTGTTTTACAAGCAGAAAGAGATGTTAAAAATGCTGAACTCACAAAACGAAATTGGGTTATCATTTCTCTGTCAATTGTTGGTTTAATGAGCTTAGCCTTTTTTTATATTCTTAGAAATAGAAGAAAAATAAAAGATGAATTATCTAAACAACAATTGCTCAATAAAATTGCTAGTGATTTACACGATGATGTAGGAGCGACATTAAGTTCGATTAGAATGTATGGCGATGTTATTAAAACAAAAGCACGAAAAGAAGCACCCGAGCTTAGTTCAATTGCTGAAAAAATTAGCGAAAATGCAACCGAAATGATTGATTCTATGAGTGATATTGTTTGGACAATAAAACCAGGCCTAGACAATCTTAATGCTTTGCAGGATAGAATCTGGAATGTAGGTTTAGAAATGTGTGCCCCAAAAAACATCCGGTTTATATTCACAGAGCGGACTGAATCGGAAGATTTTCATATCAGCACAGAGCTTCGACATGATATGTATATGATTAGTAAAGAGGCTATTAACAATGCAGTAAAGTATTCAAACTGTTCGGAAATAGCTGTCGGGCTTGTAAAGAATAATAATCAGCTCGAATTAAAGATCAAGGATAATGGAAATGGAATCCCTGAAAACGTTAAACGCGGCAATGGCTTGAATAACATGGAAAGTAGATGTTTGGAGCATTCCGGAAGATTTGAAATAATCACAAATAAATCAGGAACTCAAATCCTTGCCTTTTTCGATGTTTAGGAATCCCCCTTTTGTGGTAGTAAAACATGAATTATTGAGCTTTATTTTTGAATCATGAATAAAATCAGGGTATTGGTTTTTGAGGATAATTTCAGGCTTCGCGAGAGTCTCTATTTTCTGATTAATAGTGAGGAAGATTTAGAATGTTGCGGAACTTTTCCAGACTGCAAATCGCTTGAACGCGCTATTCAGGATTCTCAACCTGATGTAATTTTGATGGATATTGAAATGCCTGGCATGAATGGTATTGATGCTGTTCGGATAATTAAGAAAGACTTTCCAAAATTGCCGGTTTTAATGCAGACTATATTCCATGACGATTCGCATATTTTCAATGCAATATGCGCAGGAGCTTCGGGATACTTATTGAAAAGTGCTTCGTCAGAAACCTATGCGCAAGCTATTAGAGATGTATATAATGGAGGTTCACCAATGAGTGGACCAGTTGCAAGACGCGTTTTGGAGCTTTTTCAAAAGAATATTGCTCCAGCTAATGAAAACGATTACGATTTAACTCAAAAGGAGAAGGAAGTATTAGCTTCACTCATCGAGGGTAAAAGCTTTAAACAAATAGCTGATACAATTAGCATTTCTTATGAAACAGTACGTTCTCATATGAAAAACATTTATGCCAAGCTTCATGTTCACAGCAATACAGAAGCTGTAATTAAAGCAATTAAGGAAAAGATTGTTTAGGCCATAAAGCTTACAATCCTTCCAGTTTAAAAATCATTTACAAGTAGATTCATATAAAAAAACCCCGCTCCAAAAAGGACTGGGGTTTTGATTTGGGTTAGGCTTTGTTTATTCGTGCTTGATTATTACTTTCTTGATTATAACATTATCCGTTTTCTTATTTAATAATTGAAGGAAATATAAACCATCAGGATATTGTTGAACGTTTATTTCATTGGAATTAAGAGAGCCTTCCTCCACAGTTCTTCCGGAAAAGTCGGTTAATTTATATTGGGCAAATTCAGAATCAGCAAGTTGAATCTTGAGCAGGGAAGACGCGGGTATTGGATAAACAGAAACAGCTGATGTGTTTTGATTTTTCTGGCCTGTCACAATTGAATTCTCTAAGAAAATAACACTCCATCCGATTTGCCCTTTAAACCCTTCTGTTTCGGAAATAGAAAGCACCAAACCGTTTGCTTCGGGAGAATAAAAATGGAAATCTGTGTTTGAATACGAATAAACATCCTGAAAAACCCACACTCCATCAATAAGAAAGAATGAAGAATCCTCAATGCTTTCTGTACGGTTTACCTGAATAAAATCGTATGTCGCATCCGGAAGAATTAATTCACCCCAGGTATTGGCTTCAAATAAAACTGAACGATTAAGAACCGATCGCGCAGAATCGATTTCATTGAATCCGAAATAATAAGTTTCTGTGGTAGTTGAACTTGCGCTTTCCTGCATTCCTTCCTCAATCGGGAAAAACAATTCAACCTGCGGCGGACTGTAAACATCCGGGTCTTCGCCCGCTCCGAACTGAATGCCATGAATTAACCAATCATTTTCTGATACCTGAAAAAATGTTGTTACACCTTCAATCGGAGTCAAGGGTGCGTTACTGGAGGTAACTACTACAAGGTTAGATTGAGGAAATAGCGCTGCCCCGGGATTTCCCTCTATTGATTGAAATTCAACGATGTAATCATAGTCTTTTTCAAAATTCGAAAAATCTATAATTACATTGGCTCCTGAAGGCAATTCTTCAGGTGAAACATTCTCTGTTAGTCCAAAATTAAAAGTTGTACCCACACCAGCCAGATCAGAGCTGTTAAAAACAACCTGAGCTGCAACGGGCTTGGTTAAACTCAATAAAAGGCTAATAAAAGCCAGGTTAAATACGCGTGTTATCATAGTTGATTGATTTATTTTGAAATTGAGACCCATTCACCGGCCTGGCCGGTTTGCCCGTCCGAATTTTTTAATCGGGCGCGAAAACTTAAGTTTGTGAATTCACCGGCTGTCCATATCGTTTTCGAGGGCAGAACAGGAAATTCTTTTGAATTAATAATTTCTCCGTTTTCATTGGCTTGCTCTATCACAATTAAATAATTACTTCCAGGCATTTCCGGCCATGATATTTCAATACCACCCTCGATCAAACGACAAATCAATGGAAGTCCTTCAATTGCTCCTGATGCTTTGCACATAAACGGTGCGCAAGGCTTTCCTTCCTGGTTGAATTCATTCAATCCAACAACATAGTATTCCCAGTCCGTGAAATCAGATGCGTTTTCGTCGACATAATAATTGGTATTAAACAGCGGAATTTCTGTTAATTTCTTCCATTCAATGTCCTTTGTGCGTCGATAAACAGCATAAACTCCGCCCGTATTGGTTTTACTGGTATTCCATGAAAGAAAAACTGAGTTACTATTCATTCGGCGCGTGATTAATCCAAGTGGCGTTTCTATGAATTCATTCGGTAAATAAACACTTACAAAATCAGAATAATTGCTCAAGACATAGCCTCTGCTTTCGGTTCTAACTGAATAATGATAACTAAGTCCCTTTTGCAAAAGCGTTGAGTCGGTGAATTTGTACTTCTCCAAAGAATCGCATTGAATCAATCCACTAATTTCTTCAGGCTCATTCCCAATAACATTGGTTCTGAAAACCCGGTATCCGCGGATATTATTACCTATGGTATTCCAGGAAATAGAGGGATAATTTCCCGCTAATTCCACCGAAACAACAGCAGGAGGAAAAGCCTCAGGTCTGATTCGGTTGATTACCGGTGTAACAGGTGTGTGATCAAGCAGGCCCTTTAAATCATAAATCTTTAATTTATAATAGGTCGCTTCCATAGGGTTGGCTGCTGCATCGGTAAATGTTGAATCAAAAGGACTTAAATCGGCCACTTTCTCATATGAGCCATTCAATGATGCTGAGCGCTCCAGAATGAGTGATTTTACGCGTTGGCCAAACTTTAATTTCCAGCTTACCAATACCTTTTGATTCTCGGCATCCGATTCAGCTTTAAAAGAGAGCGCCAGAGGCAATGTAGAATTATCCAGATTGTCGGCCTGTATGCTTTCTGATAAGGGAGAGGGATTACCATAAAAATCAAGACCAACAAGTTTGTAATTGAACCACGATAGCGAAGGCAGGGAAGTATCTTGGGCAACAATTCTCATTCCCTCATCAGCATCCAAAATCCGAAATCCAGCATCCGGAATAATTGTGTAGTCGGCCTGCTGAAGTGATTTTCTGAACAATCTGGTAAATAAAATCGGACTGTCTTCAGGAATTTTCCACGATGTTTCGATGTGTCCGTACCAACTCTTGCTGCCTGCAGGTCTAATAAACACTTCGGAAATTTTGCCTGCCGAGCTATCTGTAATTACAGGAATTTCTTTTCCATCGAGGTAAGCTTTATAGTTTGAGGATGTATGTTTTTTATCCTCGACATAAACCAATCCAAGCGCCTCTTTCACCGTAACAAAAAACTTCATAAACAGCTGTTCGGTGTTTTTGCAGGTAGCAACTGACGCTTCAATGCGTTCGAGGTCAATGTCGCTTATGATTGGATAAAGTGGCAGTTTCCCTTCGGCTTCGCGGAGTTTCTTTTCTAAATCCCTGTTAGTCAAATTAGTAGTTAGTGTACATACAGGAATGCCTTCACGAAAAAGTTGCACCTCTCCGGCATTTAAAGGTCCTTCGTAATGGAAAAAGATGCCCTGTGGGCCAATCCCCTTAATAAGAGTCTGACATCGCGCGTTAAGCGCTGATAAGCCAATGAAGACAGTTAAAACTATAACTCGCATGATGTTTCTTTTTTGGTTGCAGAACCATTGCAGGGCTCCCATTGAACAGCAAAGTTTAACCCAGTATTGGTGCTCATGTCAATGGTGCATCCTATTGTTTCGGAGAATGAAGCGCCGCAGAAGTCGCCAAACATGGTAAAGGAAGCGCAAGCACCCAAATCGAGTGCTGCATTGGGTGCAAACGTAAGTTTACCTGTGGCGATAAACTTTGCCATGGCTCCGATGCATAAGTTACACACAACAACCTGAACGCCTGCCCAGGCTTTTGCATAAGCGGCTGCCTCGATACTCATTGCTTTTTCGGTTGCCCCAAAATTTATAAGGAAGTTCAAATCAACACCGGCACTTACGCCCATTCCAATCGAAAACAAAGGAACAGGTATGCTTACACTCCAGTTGGCAGCTCCCGGAGCCATGTTGGCATTGATATAAATTCCTGCAATTCCATCGTTTTTCAGATGCTCGGGGACGTCGAGTAGAAACATAATTTCTTTGTGACGGCCCAAAACAGATGCCGGCAAATTGGGGTAATAGCCCGACAAAACTCCAACATTTACATCGGCAAAAGCCGACAGTCCGGGTAGACTTACATTTCCCATAAAATCGAAGTAAAATCCGGTGCCATCGAATCGGATCTCAAACATGCCCGAATTCAACACTACGGTTCCCATGGTTATTGGAAAATCCACTGAAAGTGAACCTGTAAAAGAAACGTCTTCCCAGTTGAATACCACGCTCAATCCTCCTAAAGGAGTGTCAATGTTTTCAATAGCTACAGAATTATCATCGCGCCTGTCCACTTCAATGGCACCGGCCACCACATAATCCAGCCTGTTATCGGCCGGAAGGCCGGTAACACCAATTAAATCGGCGGTATACACCATTTCTTTCCAGGCACCGCCTGCAACCGACTGGCTGCCCTGAATTATTTTAAGTTTTGTACCATTGCTTCCTTCCAGATTGATGTATTGAAAAGCCTGATCGGATTCGTTTTCCAGTAATTTGGGAATACTGAGCACAATTTGATTGTTTTGTTTGGTCAATTTCCCTTTCAGGGCGATGCGTTTGTCGTCGAATAAATCCTCGTTTTCGAAATACAAATCGCCATTGGCCTCGAAATAACCATTGGAGAATACATAATTCTGCGTACCGGTAAATCCGTTAAAGAACACTTTTCCAGTGGTTTCGAGGGCAACATCAAATGCCTTGGTTTCGCGTACAATTTGATTGCCCGGCTTTTTAAAGGTAAAGACCGCGGTTGGCACCGTCATGCCGGGAATACCCAAATGCAAACTTCCTACAAGATCAATCGCATCGGGGAGATTTATTATGTTTTGTATGCTAAAAGCTCCCAAATTCTCGAACACCGGTTGTTGGTTAACAGGTTGAATGAGAGTTGAATTGTTACTAAATACCGTAAAGGCACCAATATCAATTTTTTGTGTGGATGCAAAGCCGGGAAGCCCTTGAATATAACAGGCCGGAGCCGAAGGGTTTCCTGATTTATAGAGAGAAAAGCGCCAGTGAGGTTGTAAGTCAAACGAACAGGCCATGTCAAGGTTAAGAATGGCTGTAACACCCGAATATTTTTTCAAAGAAGCCACGCCACCACCCAGGCTCAGGTTGTTCAAATCAACACCCGACTCAGGCATAATTAATTCGGTAGGCCGAAGAATCAAATTGCTCACCGGAATATCGGCAAGAGATGTGCTGATGCGTGCTGATGGAATTACAATGCCTCCCAGCGGAATGCTGTAAGACCAACCTTGCAGACTTTTTACCTGCCAGCTTTCCAGATTGAATGCCAATTGTTCGCCGGGCTCAGATATAATTATGTTTTCAGGCGTTACCTGAATAAAACCGGCATCAACAATAATATCACCGGCAAGTTGCAATTTAGGGTAAAGTCGGGTGGCAATTTTAAACGTATCCGCCTTAAGGCGTGATAACTCTTTATCTGCAAGCGCTTCAAAACCGTGAATACTAAATTCAATTTCTTTTGCCTGGGCTGTCGCAGATAAATCCATAAGATAAAATTCAGCGTCTTCGACTCCGGTATTATTTGAATAAAACACAGGAAATACGGGCTGCATCATAGTACGACCCAAATAAAACCTGCCTTGGTAATCGAATGAAAACCGAAACGACTCCAAATCTGTTAAAACCATACCCGAAAGGTTTCCCTGTCCGCTCTGATTTGCCTTTACATGAATGCGGGGAATAAAGCCTCCTTGCAAATATCCTTTCAAATCGGCAGCAAAAACCTGATTTAACCTCAGCCTCACGGCCGATTCCTGCGAAATGATATCGTTGCTAACAGCAACTGCAATGGGTAAGCCTCCGGCTCCCGTTTGAGCGCCCTGTCGCACACGAACATTATTTACACGGATGCGCTGATTTGCATTAAACATGGCAAAATTGGGATTCGAAGGAATGTTTTTCAGGACTCCACTCACGAAATAATCGCCGCCCGGATCTTCGACAATGCGGGTGATTTCAAGCGGAAATCCGTGAATGTTGGGGATTAGAATATCATCTAAAGCTTGCAGGTTTATATTCGCATTGGCAACAAAACTCATAGCTGTTACTACTTGAAATGTTCCTCCTACATAAGACTTTTCAGTACTGTTTTTAACTGCAAAGACGGTTGTTGGTGCTCTTGGAAGGCCTATTAATTCATACTCGCCGTTCGCATTGGTAGTTGTTTCAATGAGTGATGGTCCATACATGGTAATTCCAGATTGCGCGTATACTCTGGCATCGGGAATGGGCTGGTTGTTTGAGGCGTCTCTAACAATGCCATTCACTCGCATGCCCGGTTTCAACAAGTACTGAACATTTGAATATGCTTTAGAAACAGGCAAATTCCTGTATTCTTCAATAGGTACAAAGGTTGACTGTGAAACAAAGAATCTGAAAAAGGCATCCGGAGTCGTAAATCGAAATGCAATATTGCCTTGATTGTCGGTAAGTCCGGCATAATCGCCAACCTGCACAATGGCGCCGGCGGCAGGTTCTTGCGTTGTTCCGCTGCGGCTGGTAATTTCTTTTTTGACATTAATTTTAACCCGGTGCGCCTTTTCATACACCATGAAAGTTCCAATGTTCACAGGTATAGCCGAGGCACTTATATTCACATAAAACGTATCCGGGAAATACTGTTCCGACATTGGAATAACAATAACTCTGGTGTTAGAGCCCGTTGCCGGAGCATTCATACTAAAACGCGAAGCCAAATCAAACATGCCCTGCATTTGATTTTGAAACAAGATTTGACCGGCGCCGGAAAAGGAACCTCCGCTTATTGCAATTGCATTTCCGGCTGAAGGATTGTCAGGTGTAAGTGCTTGGTTAATAATGGCAAAAGCATCTGACGATAATAAACTGGTCAATGGTGGAACCTGCTCCTGAACCGACTTCAACAAAGGGTTGTTGTATCCCGACTTCAGAGAAGACATTTCGGTCATTTGAAAAGGTCCGTCACCAATTTGAATCAAGGCAGACACCGGTTCATCATTTTCATTGCGAACGAAACCGAAAACCTCAGCTGCTCCGGTCATCAATACTTCCTGAAAATCGTATCGTTGTCCTCGCTTAAGCGGTTGAATATAGTCCTGATCTACGGTTGGATTTGCCTTATCTACCGGTAGGTATTTAATCGGATAACCACTTTTACTAAGCATCATGCGACGATAAGGATTGACCACGCCCATCGAAGGGACCACGCTCATGCTCACGTTTTGAAAGCGCTGATAACCATTCTCATCGGTCTTGCCGGTTTTAAATCCTTTGTAGGCATATTGCCCTGAACCATTCCTATCGTATTCAAGCATATACACATTCACATCTTCGAGAGGGGCCGTTTGAATATTGCTTTTGGTTATGGTGCGCAATAACACCTCCGGTGGAAGCGGCTCCAGTTTCACCTGCATTTTATGAACTTCAGGTCTGAAATTATAGGACGTGATGCGGTTTGCAGGTAAGTTTTCCTGACTCGCAGAGGCAGAAAAGCTTCCCCAGGTGCCTCCATAATTCATGTATTGAGTCAGTGGAAGAAGGACTTCAAAGAAATGACGGTCGTTGTCGGTACCCCATTTGTTTTTAACCAAGTTGGTAAAGAGCACCTTGCCCTGTGAGGTAGAAATTTGTTCTGAAGTGAGCCTGAGTTGGGAGGGTTTATTGTAATCCTGATTCCAGCCTATGTAGTATGGAGTGTTGCCGTTTACATGAAACAACTGCTCAGGTTGCACATCCATGCCTTCGTGAAGCGGGAAATTCTCGGGGCGGTTTTGCCAGAAACTTTTTAAACGGGCTGCTTTAACCGTATAACCGCTAATGGGCGAACCCGGTGCCAGTAGGCACTCGTCGCCATTCGCTCCACCTGCTTGCAGCGTAATTTCTGCATCGTAACTATTAACAACGGTGCTTACTGGCGGCAGATTAAGATTTTCGCCAGGCTGGGCAAAAATGAAAACATCCGGGCTAATAAAACGATCGTCGTTGATTTTAATCCTGATCACTTTGAAGAGATAATAGACCTTGTAAGGCGTATATTCTATCATGTCGCCATATGTCATATACATTTCAGGAGAAGAAGGTCCTCCAGGCGAATTCTGATTGAGATTTTTGTTAATATTATTTAGATTATTAAACAGGTTGTTTCCGGCATTTTGCAAAAGACCTGATTGTGTTCCCCAGCCCGAATTTCCTTGCAACATGCTGTTGCCAATAAGCCCCTGAGACGGGTCCGACAGTACATCTCCCGGTGTTACAACTTGTTCTATTGGGTTAGAAACCATGTCGAGAGGATTCACCCATTGTTGGCTTTCTTTCGGAGGCTCCGGAGCGAGGAATTTAGCTCCCAATAAATTTAATGGTCCCTGATGCAGTAAGCCGGTATTTTCGGCCAAGTCAAACATGAATGTAAAATTGCCATCATCATCAGTGAATGCGGTGCCCAACAATTCGGAACTGTTTGGCCTGAGTAATGATGCAGAAGACCCCGACATGCCTGCAGTTTCTGCAGCGTGAGTTAATTGCGGGTCAATGTGGTTACCAAAATTGTTTATTGCAGTTTTATTATAATACATGTCGCCGCCCGGCACTACCTCAAAGTAGACTTGACTACCTGCATATACTTTCTTAACTGCAACATATTCGAGGTACGCAGAAACACTGGTGTTACGAAGTGGCTCAGATTCAACATTTGAATATGTATTGTGATACAGGTATTTAACACCGGGGTCAATGGATATTTTTGATGAATTAGGAAATAAAGCAGGAGGGATATTTTGTAAGCCAAAAAAAGCAGCAGTTCCATTCGACTGAGCCGAACTCAGGTTTTGGGTCGAAGAGCTTGTTGGATTGGTTACCGGGGAAGAGTTATTCTCGGAAGGATTTGATGCTCCTGTGCTTAATAAATCTGTGTAAGTCAATGTTTCAGCACCGGTTTGAACGCTGGGGTTGTAAACAGGATTTGACGGGGCGCCCTGGTTTTCATTGTTATAGTAACGATAAAGCAGTTTACCGCTAACGGTTGTATTGTTGAGATCGAATTCAGGCAGCAGCGTTCCCCCCGACCCTGTTGCCGTTTCTACAATTACGGGCGTTTGTGTTACATTGGAACCCGCCGGATTAAATAAAAAGGTGCATACTTCACTTCGCCCTTCGTTAAGCACAAGCATTTGGTTTGCAGCATCTCGCGCACGTACACACCAGGCATAGGTCTTTCCCGCTTTCAGCGGGATGTCGGACGGACGATAAGCATAAGAAGCCGAAACCTGATTAGGAATAACTATTGGATTCCCAACATTACCGCTAATTGCAAGCCACATGGCGTCATCGGGAATTTGATTTTCGGTAATTTCAAGAATGTATAAATCGTATAAAAAGAAACTACCCTGTGAATAAAGCGGTGTCCATGAAAAAACTGGAAAAGAGTTAATTATTTCAGAATTGCATAAAGGATTTATCAAAATGGGTGGAACCGGATAAGAAATCTGAAACGTTGTGCAGCCAGATGGACTATCGGCCGAATAAGGCTCTCCGGTTTGAAAATCAACGGCTCGAACGCAAACAGTATACAAACCTTCAGGCAAAACACCCGAAGCATAAATAACATTTTGCTGCGATTGAGAAAGATTGGTTTCCACATTTGGAGCATCAAGGAAGGATGTAGAGGACCCAGCTGCAGCTATTTGCAAGGATTGAAAGGGAGCAAGAACGATGGGCGTTCCCGGCTGGTAGTCGGGTTTAGTAAATAGAAATAAGCCATTATCGTTGCCTGTAATGCTACCGGTCAATTTTAATTGCATTGTATTGCCGGTGGTGTTATTAAGCTGAATAAGAACCTGGCCTCCGTTGCCGGTGTAATCAGACAAATACGGACTGTAAGGTGGGGTTATAAGTACGTTTACATTCACCGCGTTTTGTGCAATTAAACGAGCTGTGAAAACGAGCAACAAGAAAATGAGTGTCGATTTTTTCATTGATTCAGAAATTGAATGAAATACTCAGGTTTACGAATACCTCATTAAAGCTTTGTGATGCAACCGAGTTATTGCTTTGATTAATGATTTGTTGAGCCGAAATGTTAAAAGAGGGCCATTTAGGAATATTGCCTGAAAAGCCGATTGAATTATTCAGTGTATAACCATTGTCAATTCCATTGAATTGATTGGCAAAATAGGCGCTTGAATAATTGACTTGAAATTTCCCTTTAGAAATCATTTTTCCAAGAGAAACAGAAGCTCCCCGACCTGCAAATTCGCCAGACTGTGTTTGACTTACAATGAAGCCGGGAGTGACTCCAAGATTGAACATAGCCGGTAAATACTGCCAGTTGTATGACAAATTAAAATTATAATTTGTGTTGGCTGCTGCGTCACCAATAGATGCGCCCAAATTGCTTAGTGCGGAATATCCGGCCATGGGAATAATCGTGTGACTTGATTTTTCCTTTTGAATTATTAATCTGGGAACAAGAGTTAGGCTGTTATTAACCTGATTAATTCGGGTTGAATCGCTTAAACTTTTAGGTAAGGGGCTTTGAGTAATACCAAAATTGGAATAATTTAATTGAACTCCCCAAACAGAACTGGGTGTGTAATTCAAATTAAATGCACCAATATTTCTGTAAGATGTTCTC
The DNA here is from genome assembly GCA_018401705.1 of Bacteroidia bacterium. GTDB lineage: Bacteria > Bacteroidota > Bacteroidia > M30B66 > M30B66 > M30B66. The sequence goes on from JAGYKL010000002.1 coordinate 231,483, forward strand.
AATCTTTGTTTTTGGAGATTGTCGTTCTGCCGGCCAAAGCTGGCAGAAAAATTAATTTTATTCTTCAACAATCTCGAATTAAAAGCTCCTGTAAATTGCTGAATATCTGTAAGGAAATAGTAAGCTCCCAAAGAGGTATAATCCAGTTCAATGCGTTTATAATTGATGGATGGAGAAAAATGCTTGCCGTTCCATTTTAACTGAGATTCACCTGCCAGTCTAACCTGTGAGGTAAGCTGAGGTAATAAAATTGAAGAAGCTAACTTTTCAAGAAAGGCATTATCAATTTCTACAGTATCTGACAGTGTATTTCGGGTAATTGCCGAAACGCCCCAATCATTTTTGAGTATCAGTTTCTTTCCCAGCTTAAGCTGGGATGCAATTGCAAAGACTACATTTTTTCTTGGCTTAACAAGCCAATCCGATTCGATAAAATTTTTAGGAATAACATCAAATGCTTTAAAATAAATGATGTCAAAATAATGCTGCTGCTTCCCGAAACCTATTTTTACTGCATAACCATTTCTGTTAAAGGCTTCGGACTCTTGCTCAATGAGAAAAGTAGAAGGGTCATTAATTCCCCCGATGGGATTAACCTGACGACGCAAACGACCATAAATTGCTCCCAGGCGCAGCCATTTAAATTGCAAATCGGCTCCAGCTCCAAGAATTCGCTGACCGGCTAAACTATACTGAGAAAACCTAAGAGACGAGGTTCCCAAATAAACGGTTCCGAACTTAAATTTTGGAGCTATCCCAAATAAATTAAACGGTTGCTGAAAAGCGAATACCTGATTTGAATACATCACCGAAAAAGGCATGCTTACCCCTTTCAAATCTAAGGCAGGAGCTCCACTAATTGAATACATAAATGGCTGCTGCCTCGGATTAATATTATTTGTCTTGTAGAATTGGGCCGAAAGCGTAAGTCCAGCCGATAACGAAAGCCATTTATTATTGGGAGCAGAGGTTGAATCCTGCGCAAATAAATTTAGAGATAAGCCCCAGCCAATAATAACTGATATGACTAAATACTGCTTCATCAAAGAAATAGGTAGCGTTATAAAACAAAACTACTTGAAACAGTATGCTTAATAAATACCACAAAAAGGTGATATCGAAAATTTACGATTTAATCACAAAAAAGGGCTTCAGTAATTTTATTGAAGCCCTTTTGAAATAGACAAGATTGAATTATTTGTTAATCACCACTTTCTGATTTCCAAGGATTTCTCCTTTTGAATTGGTGATTTTTAGAAAGTAAAATCCAGGTGAAACAGCAGTGACATCAACAAAGTTGGAAACATCAGAATTCATCCCTTTTTCAAGGATAAGCCTACCGTTTATATCATACAAACTCATCAAGCTTGCGTCTTTATTGTCAAAAGTGAATTGAAAATAGTCTTGCGCCGGGTTAGGAAAGAGCTTCAAGACCTGATTCTCAGGAGAAGTGGTTGAGGTAGTAATTTCAGATTCAATGAGGTAACTTATATAAGTGCCTATTCCTCCTTTTCCATCGTCATAAGAACCTGCAGATGCTACAAAACCTCCAAAATCTGGCGAAATAAATAGATAATTCAATTCAGGCAATTCTTCTTCAGTAGATTGAAAAACCCAACTTCCATCAATGTAGTGATAGGTTGTGATTGAGAAATTATAAATTACTTTAATCATCAAAACATTGTAAGAGTCTGCTGCAATGGTCAATGTACCCCAGCCATCTACCTCATTTAAATCAGTAGTAGTATAAATTGATTTAACCGAATCTATTCCATCAAAGCCTAAGAAAAAAGTAAATGAATCTACAGAAGTAGTTGAGAATTCATCTCCATTTTCTAATGGAAGCTCAAATACAACTTCAGGTTCTTCATAAATTTCTATCTCTTGATTTGTTTCACTTGAAAAAGCAAGGTTGGCGTAAGCTTGAGGAGTTATTCCAAGAAACTCAAAATAATAGTCTCCATCTATTGTACTCAAAAATTGCTGAACTAGGTTGCATCCGGGAACTGTTTCAGCTCCGGGAACATCTGCAGGGTTTAAATAATTTATTGTAAGAGTGTCTTCTTCAAGCCCTAAAGCTGGAGGAGTAATGGCCCAATCTTGGTTTTCGCCTGATGTGAAAGAAATAGCAGTGTCGGCTAAAGAGTAAGTTGTCCTAAAAGTTGTGGTAGAACCAACAGCAGCAACATCAGCTGAAGTAAATATTGGTTGTGAAATTCCGATTGCCGGAATAGATAAGAATAAGATTTGCAGGAATTTGTTTTTCATAAATAGTTGGGTTTTTGTGGACCGCGCCGGCTTGGCAATTTATATGCCAAGTAAGTGAGTAAAATTGTGTTGATTTTAATATAATCTTAATTTTTAACAACAAAAAAAGCCGGGCCCCGAAAGACCCGACTTTTACATGAAACTAAAAGATATTTTAGTGTGTAATACTTAGCTTCTCGGTATGGATGCGATTCTTTCCAATCACATTTACAATGTAAATACCGCTCTTAAACTCATTTGTATGAATGACTAATTGTTTGTTCCCAATAATTTGAGTGAATACTAGTCTGCCTGCAGAATCATGAATACGAAGCACATCGCCTTGAGTTAATCCACCTAACTGCACATAATCACTTGCTGGATTAGGATTCATTGTTATAACTGAAGTGCTTGTATTGGCAATACTCACATTGTTTACATTGATACAATTTGATGTATCAGAGCATCCAAACTGAATGTCGGTGATAACCACCTGATAGAATCCATTCTCTGTTGCAGTAAATGATTGTTGTGTTTCTCCTTCAAATGCAATTTGAGTAACACAATCATACCATTGGTAGGTAAGGCCTCCAGCAGCATTGCTTGTTAAGGTACTTCCATTAATGGAAATTGTAATATCTATTCCGCTTCCGGTTAAGAATAAATCAGTACAATCCAGCACACCATCACCGTTTGTATCACCTTCTATTTCAGGGTCTGTAATCTGTCCATCGCCATTGATGTCGCCCTCAATTTCAGGAGCAGTTATTTCGCCATCACCATTCACGTCTCCGGCAATTTCAGGATCAGTTATCTGACCATCTCCATTTACGTCACCAGCTATTTCAGGGTCAGTAATTTCGCCATCACCGTTCACATCACCGGCAATTTCAGGGTCAGTTATTTCGCCATCACCATTCACATCACCGGCAATTTCAGGATCAGTAATTTCGCCATCACCATTTACGTCACCAGCTACTTCAGGGTCAGTTATTTCGCCATCACCGTTCACATCACCGGCAATTTCAGGGTCAGTTATTTCACCATCACCATTTACGTCACCAGCTATTTCAGGGTCAGTAATTTCACCATCACCATTTACGTCACCAGCTATTTCAGGTTCAGTAATTTCACCATCACCATTTACATCACCAGCAATTTCTGGGTCAGTAATTTCGCCATCACCATTCACATCTCCGGCTATTTCAGGGTCAGTAATCTGACCATCACCATTAACATCTCCGGCTATTTCAGGTTCAGTAATTTCACCATCTCCATTTACGTCTCCGGCTATTTCAGGCTCAGTAATTTCACCATCACCATTAACATCTCCGGCTATTTCAGGATCAGTAATTTCACCATCACCATTTACGTCACCAGCTATTTCAGGTTCAGTAATTTCACCATCGCCATTTACGTCTCCGGCTATTTCAGGCTCAGTAATTTCACCATCGCCATTCACATCGCCAGCAATTTCGTCGCCATCAATAACTCCGTTGCCATTGCTATCTCCCGCAATTTCTGGTTCATCAATTTGACCATCACCGTTCACATCGCCTGATATTTCAGGCTCATCAATCTGACCATCACCATTAGTATCGCCGGCTATTTCGTTACCATCAATTACGCCATTGCCGCTTGTATCTCCCGCGACTTCTGGAGCGGTAATTTCACCATCACCATTAACATCGCCCGCAATTTCAGGTTCAGTAATTTGCCCATCTCCATTTGTATCGCCAGCAACATCAGTAATAATGATATTATATGTTACTATGCTATCGCAACCTGATACAGAAGTAAATTCCTGCACGTAGCTGCCACTTTCAGTGTAAACCTCATCGTTTGCGGTATAAGACATAAAGCCAACAGCATCAACCGTAGTTGAGATTGTTTCACTTATAGTCAACACAAGTGTTAATGTTGAATCACAACCAGCTGCATTTGTAAAGCTCTGTGTATATGTTCCTGATTCTGTGTATGTTTCACCATTAAGAATAAAATCGGTACAAGAACCAACTACCAGTGTTTCTGTAGAACTAAGATTTACAGTAAGGTTAAGCGTTACGATACTATCACAACCTGCAATTGTTGTATATGATTGAGTGTAAACACCACTTTCGGTAAAAGTTTCATCGTTCCAAACAAATGAATCGCAAGCAATTTGTTCAATACTCACATTTATAGTTGAGTTAATTGTTAAATCGAGAGTAAGTGTACTATCGCATCCGGCTGCATTTGTAAACAACTGAGTATAAATGCCAGATTCAGTATAAGTTTCACCGTTCAAGCTAAAGCTTCCGCAAGCTGTTTCTGTAATTGAATTGCTCGAGCTTGAGTTTAACGTTAAGTTTAAAGTAACAACTGAATCACAACCTGCAACAGTTGTTGTTTCGAATGTATACGTTCCACTTTCGGAATAAACTGTGCCATTCCATGTATATGAATCACAGGCCGTAACAGTTTCTTCGCCAGAATCACTCTGGTTAATCGTTAGGTTTAAAGTAACAATTGAGTCGCAATTAGTAACACTAATCGTTTCAAATGTATAAACACCTGATTCGGTATAATCTATACCATTCCAGAAGTAAGTCTCACAAGCAGAAACAGTTTCAGAGATATTAATAATATCGCTAATTGTTAAATCGAGAGTTGCAACGGAATCGCAACCTGCAGCATTTGTAGTTTCGAAAGTATAAACTCCACTTTCTGCATACACCGTTCCATTCCAGCTATATTCTACACATGCACCAACAACTTGATTTGAGCTAGTGCTATTGTTAATCGTTAAATCAAGTGTGAGTGTTGAATCACAACCTACAGCATTGGTAAAGACTTGCGTGTAAATACCTGTTTCGGTGAAGGTTTCACCATTTATTGAATATGAGTCGCAAGCAGTTTCAGTAAGTAAAGATTCTGAACTTGTGTTGATAGTTAAATTCAATGTTACAACCGAATCACATCCTGCAGTATTCGTGGTTTCGAAAATGTAAGTTCCGCTTTCTGTGTAAGTATTTTCGTTCCAAACATATGAATCACAGGCAGTCACAGTTTCTTCAGAAGTATTGCTAAAATTAACAGTCAAATTCAAAGTGACAATAGAATCACAACCTGTTATGCTGGTTCCTTCGAAAGTGTAAATACCAGATTCGGTATAATCAACTTCGTTCCAAGTGTAAGAATCGCATGCTGTAACAGTTTCTTCCAGCGAAATGATATCGTTGATTGTCAAATCGAGAGTTGCAACAGAATCGCAGCCGGCGGCATTTGTAGTTTCAAAGGTATAAACTCCACTTTCTGTATACACCGTTCCATTCCAGCTATACTCAACACATGCACCCACAACTTGATTTGAACTTGTGCTATTGTTAATAGTTAAGTCAATGGTTAACGTAGAATCGCAACCCACTGCATTAGTAAAGCTTTGCGTGTAAATTCCTGTTTCAGTAAAGGTTTCGCCGTTAATTGAATATGAATCGCAAGCTGTTTCCGTTACTGTTCCGGTGAAGGTGATGGATGCAAATCTGGCGTAGCGATTGAATCCACAACCTGCACTACATTGATTAATTACAGTGCCATTTACGTTTCGGTGAAGGTTTCACCGTTGATTGAATAAGAGTCACCAAGCTGTTTCAGTCACCGTTCCGATTGGATGAAAAGAGGCGATCGGACCAAATCGGCGGCGTTGGGCATCAACCTGCTGCATTGGTGAAATTCTGGTGCCGATTCTGTTTCAGTGGGGGTTTGCCACGGTTAGTTGATCATGAATATGACTGTTTTCTGTCGCCAGTTTCGGTGGATGAAGAATGATGGTTCAAATCCGAAAACGTTAGCGTTGAGTCACAACCGGCAGCATTCGCAGAGTCCCGATGTAAACTCGATTTCGGTGAAGGATTTCGCCGTTGATGATTATGAATCATAAACTGTTTCGATTACGTTTCCGGTGGTTGAAAGAAATTGATGATTTGTCAGCAATAAGTGTTGAGTCACAACCGGCAGCATTCGTCAAATTCTGAGTCAAACTCCTGTTTCAGTGAGGGTTTGTATTGTTGATATGATCCTTACAGTTTCAGTCACCAATTCTAGGTGAATGAGTTATGACCAGTTCTGGAAATCAACAAGTGATTGAGTCAACAAAGCGGCATTGATCAAATTGATCTTCTCCGTTTCAGGTGAGTTTCATAGTGATGGAATCTGAAGATCTGAAGCTGTTTCATTACTGTTCAGGTGGATGAAAAATTGATGGTTAAATAACGTTAGCATTGAATCTAACCTCCTGCATTGAGTCAAATTCTGAGTGTATTCCCGTTTCAGTGAAGGTTCTGTTGATGAATACCAGTCCAGCCTTGTTTTCAGTCACCAGTTTGATGGATGAGTTATTGATGTAAATCGAAGCATAGCGGAGCCAAAGTCTAACCAGCAACGCATTGGTCATTCTGATGTCTACCTCCCGTTCAGTGAAGGTTTCGCCGTTGATTGAATATGAGTCGCAAGCTGTTTCAGTCACCGTTTCGGTGGATGAGTTATTGATGGTTAAATCCAACATAAGTGTTGAGTCACAACCTGCAGCATTGGTCAAATTCTGAGTGTACACTCCCGTTTCGGTGAAGGTTTCGCCGTTGATGGAGTATGAATCGCAAGCTGTTTCAGTTACCGTTCCGGTGGTTGAAGAATTGATGGTTAAATCAAGCGTCAGCGTTGAGTCACAACCGGCAGCGTTGGTCAAATTCTGAGAGTAAACTCCCGTTTCGGTGAAGGTCTCACCATTGATGGAATATGAGTCGCAAGCTGTTTCAGTCACCGTTTCGGTGGATGAAGAATTGATGGTTAAATCAAGCGTTAGCGTTGAGTCACAACCGGCAGCGTTGGTCAAATTCTGAGTGTAAATTCCCGTTTCGGTGAAGGTTTCGCCGTTGATGGAGTATGAATCGCAAGCTGTTTCAGTCACCGTTTCGGTGGATGAGTTATTGATGGTTAAATCCAACGTAAGCGTTGAGTCACAACCGGCAGCATTCGTCAAATTCTGAGTGTAAACTCCCGTTTCGGTGAAGGTTTCGCCGTTGATGGAGTATGAATCGCAAGCTGTTTCAGTTACCGTTTCGGTGGTTGAAGAATTGATGGTTAAATCCAACGTAAGTGTTGAGTCACAACCGGCAGCATTCGTCAAATTCTGAGTGTAAACTCCTGTTTCGGTGAAGGTTTCGCCGTTGATGGAGTATGAATCACATGCAGTTTCAGTCACCGTTTCGGTGGATGAGTTATTGATGGTTAAATCCAACGTAAGTGTTGAGTCACAACCGGCAGCATTCGTCAAATTCTGAGTGTACACTCCCGTTTCGGTGAAGGTTTCGCCATTGATGGAATATGAATCGCAAGCTGTTTCCGTTACTGTTCCGGTGGATGAAGAATTGATGGTTAAATCAAGCGTTAGCGTTGAATCACAACCTGCTGCATTGGTCAAATTCTGAGTGTAAATTCCCGTTTCGGTGAAGGTTTCACCATTGATGGAATATGAGTCACATGCTGTTTCAGTCACCGTTTCGGTGGATGAGTTATTGATGGTTAAATCAAGCGTAAGCGTTGAGTCACAACCAGCAGCATTGGTCAAATTCTGAGTGTACACTCCCGTTTCGGTGAAGGTTTCGCCATTGATGGAGTATGAATCACATGCAGTTTCAGTCACCGTTTCGGTGGATGAGTTATTGATGGTTAAATCAAGCGTTAGCGTTGAATCACAGCCTGCTGCATTGGTCAAATTCTGAGTATAAATTCCTGTTTCGGTGAAGGTTTCGCCATTGATGGAGTATGAATCACATGCAGTTTCGGTCAATGTTCCTGTTGTTGCAGAACCAACTGAAACAACAACCGCTTGTCTAGGGAAAGACGCACATGTTCCATTAAATGCCTCTACATAATAAGTGGTAGTAGCGTTGTTTACAGGAGTAGTATAGCTGTTTGAAGTAGAAACCACACTTCCTCCGATAGAAGAAGTATACCATCTAACGCTTCCTGTGCTTGGACTAGCTGTGATTGTTGCTGTGCCGGCAGCGCATAAATTAGCTCCATTTGTTGCAGTAATTGTAGGTGCCGCATTTACTGTTACAGAAGTTGTCTGGTTAACAGAACATCCAGGAGCTCCAATTTGAACAGAATAAGTTCCGGCGCCATTACTTTGTAAATCAGATACAGTAGGGTTTTGAAGAGCAGAACTAAATGAATTAGGACCTGTCCATGCAAATGTAAAAGGACCATCACCACCTGTGGTGGTAACACCAAGCTCTAGGGTGCTTCCGGCACAAACAGGGCCATTACTAGATGTACTAAAGCTATATACGGTAACAGTTCCAGGACTGCTATTTACCTGTCCGCAAGAACCATTTGTTAGAACAGCTCTAAAAAGAGTTGTCTGAGTTATTCCACTAAAGGAATATGATGTTGAGGTATTTGAGATATCGCTCCAAACAACACCAAGGTCATTAGACCTTTGCCACTTTACTATAGTTCCGGTTTGCCCTGTAAGTGTGAGTGTTCCTGAATTAGTTCCACCACAAAATGATGCACTACTAACAGATCCTCCTTGCGGTGCACCTCCCGCAACAACAGTTACCGTAGCACTAGGAGAAAAGATTGGTGAGCCGCAACTTCCATTTTGGATACGAGCTCTGAAATAGTAAGTGCCTGTTGAGGCTAGTATGTAGTTAATTGTGGTTGAGGTTTGGCTAATTGTTGTTGGGGTAGAAAAGCCTGAATCATCGTCAACTTGCCAATCTAGAACAGAGCCCTCGTTACCAAACAGTGAAAGTGTTGCAGAACCTCCTGCACATACTTGAGAAGTTTGCGCGATAACATTACCTGGGGCTGCAGTTGCAACAGAAACTAATGTTGAAGAAGTTGAAAGGTTGTTACATGTTGGACTTGAAGTGTTTACAATTGCTCTATAGTAGCGAGTTTCTGTAATGTTGGTAAGATTTAGAGTTGCACTAGGGTTTCCTAAAGACACTCCAGCAGTGAGAAAATTGTTTACAGAATACTCCCAACGAACCACGGTTCCAGAAAAGCTAGGTAAGGATAATGTTGCTGAACCTCCTGGGCAAACAGAAATTCCACCTCCAGAAATAGAAGTTGTAGGAGCTCCATTAATACCAACTGTTTTGGTAAAAACTACTGTCGAATTAACAATATCGTTCGGCATTCCGCCATATTCAATGATTGATTTAATGGATTGTCCATTGGGGTAATCATTCCATAAGCCATTCGAGAAAGCATGTCCATAATCTTCCTGCCCTACAGTTCCTGCTGAGGAGTAGTCGTTAGGTTCACTAGCACTCCAATTCTGATAAACTCCTGCAATTGGACTTCCTAGGTTACCTAACGAGGCATTCCCGGTTCTCATCTGAGTTCCTGTTTCGGGACCAGTAACCCAATGAAACTTACCTTCAGCCGCGGTTTGATTAGCGTATTTTGTAAATCCTACAGCAGAGTTAACTACCCCGGCATTATCTGAACATCCTATCCATGAATTGGCATTGATAAAGTTTGAAACAAAGGTGTTTTCAGCAGCAGAAGTAAAAGTTGCCAAATATCCCTGGTAGCCATAATAGGAAGAACTCGCTGCCGAGTTTCTAGCATTGGTCCATGAAGAATTCCCTGAGCTTAGTGTATAAAAATGGTCATTAAGAGGATTATAATAAACAGAACCAAAGTTGAAAGAAATTTGTCTTTGCTCAGGAAAACATACAGCTGAAGTAGTTCTTAATGTAACCCTTCTTAGAAACTCTTGCCACACAGTTGGCGAGGCTGTTCCATTAAATTGGATTGCGCGGGTTGCAGTGCTGAAACCACTAGTTGTGATTCCTGAAGGTAAACTTCCATTGTATGCAAGTACATCGCCAGTGGTATAGCTACCAGTGATGGTTACTGTAAATCCAGAAATGTTACCATTTGCGGTAATAGAAATTTCAGGATCTACAACAGTAGCGATATTGTTGCCAATACTGTATGCACTTGAGCCCCCTGTTATTACAACTTGAGTAGCGGTTTGTGCATTTAAGCCCAAAGTCCCGGCTAAGGCAAGAAGTAAATAAATCAATCGTAAACAATTTTTCATAATTTGTAATAAGATTTTGCGTTTTATTAAATCTATTTTTCAGCTTTAAAATTAGATTCAAGCCTATGGCGAATAATTAATGCCTTACGTAGTTCTTAACAAATTAGGTGTTAATACTCAAATGCATTCAGATTAAGCTCCTAACCATCATAAAACCCAGGCAAAATGCTGTCTTTGAGACACTTAAGTATTTGGGTTTTTGGTTCTGTCCCATGGCATGTCCACGGTGTTTCTAAGATTCTTTTTGGTTTAACCAATGAAAGGACTCTCATTCATGCATATAATGAATTTGGAAATAGACAGTTTAACTACCTTAGCCATCCCAAAATCATCACATTTTATGCAATCGTCTAATCACTATGTATTAGTTATTGGAGCTTCAGGTCAAATTGGGACTGAGCTTGTAACGCGCTTATCAGAAATACATGGCAGTTCAAATGTTATTTCAACAGACTTAAGAAAACCGGAATCATCTTCTGACAATCCTTTTGAAGAGCTGGATGTATTGGATAAACAAAGACTTTCTGATATATTCAGGAAATATCGGGTCAAGGAAGTTTATCTTCTGGCGGCGATGTTATCCGCCACAGGCGAAAAAAACCCAATGAAAGCATGGGATTTAAATATGAATGGGCTTTTTAACTTGCTTGAAGCAGCTAGAGAAGGTCAATTTCAAAAGCTTTTCTGGCCAAGCTCAATTGCTGTTTTTGGTCCATCAACTCCTAAATTAAACACTCCGCAAGAAACAGTAACAGAACCAAGCACTGTTTACGGTATTTCAAAACTTGCAGGAGAACGTTGGTGTGAATATTACCATCAAAAATACAATGTTGATGTTCGTTCAATCAGATACCCCGGCTTAATAGGCTGGAAATCATCACCCGGAGGGGGAACAACAGATTATGCTGTACATATTTTTCATGAAGCTTTAGAAAAAGGAGAATACACCAGCTTCTTATCTGAAAACACATATCTACCAATGATGTATATGCCCGATGGTATTGAAGCGACTACCCGAATTATGCAGGCAGATACTGCTTCAATAAAGATAAGATCGTCTTATAACCTATCTGGCATGAGCTTTTCCCCTAAAGAAATTGCCTCTGAAGTGAAGAAGTACCTCCCCGACTTTTCAATGAAATATGCACCTGATTTTAGACAAGCCATTGCTGATTCTTGGCCTTCGAGCATCGACGATTCAGCTGCGCAAAAAGATTGGGGCTGGAAACCTCAATATGACTTAGCTAAGATGACTGAAGATATGCTTCTAAATCTCAAAAAACTAAGGAACGAAGCCGTTTCCTAAATTAATTAAAGCATTTCTTATTCCGTTTGTGGAAACCAAAAAGCCAAGGTAAATTCGCAGCTCTCAAATACCAACTATGGCTGAGCAAGAATTTATCATTTACAATACCCTTTCAAGAAGCAAAGAAGTTTTTAAACCCATAAACCCGCCACATGTTGGCTTGTACGTTTGTGGGCCAACGGTATATGGTGAAGCTCACCTCGGTCATGCCCGACCATATGTAACTTTTGATGTACTTTACAGATACCTTAGTCACCTCGGTTACAAAGTACGCTATGTTCGCAACATTACCGACGTAGGGCACTTAGAAAATGATGCTGATGAAGGAGAAGATAAAATTGCTAAGAAGGCTCGTTTAGAGCAACTTGAGCCAATGGAAGTTGTTGAACTATACACAGGCAGCTTTCATGAGTCAATGAGGATGCTCAATAATAATCCTCCCGGCATTGAACCCAGAGCATCAGGGCATATTCCCGAACAAATTGAAATGATTCAAAGAATCATCGATAATGGCTATGCATATGAGTCAAATGGCTCGGTTTATTTCGATGTTATTAGCTACAGCAAGGATAATGATTACGGAAAACTAAGCGGAAGAATTATTGAAGATTTAATTGCCGGTGCCGGTAATGAGCGCAGGGAGTTAGAGGGGCAAGAAGAAAAACGTAATCCCGCCGATTTTGCACTTTGGAAGAAAGCTGATACCTATCATATTATGCGCTGGAAATCGCCTTGGAGTGATGGTTTCCCGGGTTGGCATATTGAATGTTCAGCCATGAGCAGCAAATACCTTGGAGAAACATTCGACATTCACGGAGGTGGAATGGATTTGGTTTTTCCTCACCATGAGAGTGAAATCGCTCAATCTAAAGGCAGTTGCGGTAAAGCTCCGGTGAAATACTGGATGCATAACAACATGATTACCATCAATGGAAGAAAGATGGGTAAATCTTTGGGCAATTTCATTACTCTAAGAGAGTTCTTTACTGGTAGCAGCTCCCTGCTTGAACAAGCTTACAGCCCAATGACAATTCGCTTTTTCATTTTACAGGCACATTATAGAAGCACCTTGGATTTCTCTAATGAAGCTTTACGCGCTGCCGAAAAAGCATTTAAGAAAATAATCAACGGACTTAGAGCTTTAAGGACAATTGAGAAAACCGCAAGCTCTGCAGAAATTAGTGTCGAGTTGTGCAATCGTATTGATGAGGCTTGCAAAATGGCATATGATGGTATGAATGACGATATGAATACCGCCGTTTCACTTGCCGCTTTATTTGACCTTCTAAAAATTATTAATTCAGTAAAAGGTGGTCAAATACAACTTGATACAATTGCTGAAGATAAATGGGAACTGCTTCGAAATACCTATGAATTGTTCGTCGTAGATATTCTTGGTCTTAAAGAAGAACCCGGCAAAACAGGAGATTTGATGAATAACTTAATGGAGGTTATTCTCAATGATTACAATGAAGCGAAAGCCAGAAAAGATTATTCAACGGTTGACCGCATCAGGGCACAGGTAAAAAAAGAAGGCATTATCATTAAAGATTCAAAAACAGGAATCAGCTGGGATTATGAAGAATAAACTGCTATTACTATGTCTCAGCTCTTTGCTGTTTTTAATTGCTTGTGGCCCTTCGGGCGAAGGAGATACGAGTCAAAACGTAAAACCTTCAACACCCAAACCTAAACTAGTAAATCCCGACAGACCTTCCTTTAATGCAGATACTGCCTATAAAATAACTGACGTTCAGGTTGCTTTCGGACCAAGAGTTCCCAATACAGAGGCTCATCGTGAATGCGCTGCTTTCCTTATTGGAAAGCTAAAGGAATATGGTGCTGAAGTTATTGAACAAAGAACGAAAGTTACTGCTCACACGGGAGAGGTGCTTGATATTGTTAATATCATTGGCCGCATCCAACCTGAACTTACAAAACGTATTATGCTTTGCGCTCATTGGGACACAAGGCCACAATCAGACCAGGACGAGTACAACCCTAAAGCCAGGTTTGACGGGGCTGTTGATGGCGCCGCTTCTGCTGGAATTCTATTAGAAATTGCCCGGCAGATTCAATCAAAACCAGC
>JAGYKL010000020.1 GCA_018401705.1 Bacteroidia bacterium
AGCGGAAGAATGGTTCCTGCTATGGCTATGATTACCTCAACAGCAATGCCTCAAAACCGAGGAAGCTTTATGAGTTTTAATTCATCGGTCCAGCAACTTACTGCAGGTATTGCAGCATTTATTGCAGGTGGAATTGTGACAGAGAATGCTTCTGGTCAGCTGGTTAACTATGAAATTGTAGGTTATATCGCCATTGTGGCATGCATCATAAGCATTTGGGCTGCTTTTAGGATTGTGTCTGCAGAGGAATATAATGCCTCCTTAGAAGTTAAAGCGCCTACGGCGGATCTAAAAGTAGGTTAAACACCTCGTCGTTGCGGGCAATCGGAACTATATTCCTGTTATTCCAATCTCTCAGGTATCCGTGTTTATTGGTTTTCTTGAGAAATATTTCCTTTTGTTTCTAATTAAACGATACCTTAAATCATCGTAAAACAGACTGCCCATTAAGATAAATGCCGCTAAAATCAAGGTGTTCAGCTTCATGTTAAGTTTTGTATAAATGAAGCCACCTGCCATTGCTCCGGCAAAAAAGAAAGCAATAATATATATCCGCAACTTTATGGTAGATTTTAGTTTTTTCCGGTTTGGATGAGATTTTGGAAAGAACAATTTGGCAATTTCAATCCCCAAATCAGTAAAAAGTCCTGTGAGGTGAGTTGTTCTAACTACTGCATTTGAGATTTCAGTTACAAAGGAGTTCTGAAGTCCCATAGCAAATAGTAAAGAGCATATTATAATGTCGGAAGCTTCAATTGGCAAAATGTTGCTCAAAAGCCCAATTGACAAAAGGATTAAACTTTCAATTAGAGTTGGCAGAAAGAAAACATTCAGTCTTTTATTTTCTCTATACTTCTCGATGAGTAAACCAGAAATAAAGGAACCGAAGAAAAACGAGAATATGTATAGGAAATAGATTAAGCCTTTCCAATACTCAAAATCAGCAACATCATTAATAAATAGGGCAAAATGACCGGTAACGTTAGTTGTTAATTGTTTAAAAGCCAAGAAGCCGGTAACATTAACAATTCCTGCAACAAAAGACAGAACTGTTGCAATTTGAAGGTTGTGCTTTATAGTCCTGCTTTTTCCTTGATGCCTAAACATGAAGTTTTTTTTTATCGGGTCTTGAATGGTGCAAATTACCGAGAATATTGCTGCACTTTAGGTATTGTTTTTTTGTTTGTAATGAAACAAAACACATTTCAATCATACCTTTCCCTTTGGCCTGAACCTTTCTTCTGCTTCTAAAGTTTGATACAGAGTCATCCTTAAGCTACGGATGCCTTGCTCGAGAAATATTAAGCTGCCCAACTTCACTAGAAGGTTCCATATTGCTAGAAGTGTTTAATGTGTTTTCCCAAATGTTGTGTTATGGTTTCTACCCTCCTGTTTCAGTCATATTATCAGCAACAACTATTATGTAATCTGCTATAGTGGCTTTTTCTTCTTCAGTTAATTCAAGCCATTCTGAGTGACTTACTGTTGTAATTGACTTTATTTTGAAGCCTGGTTGTATCTTATTAATCCACCAGATAATTCCTTGCGAGTAGTTAGAATGATAAGAGCCTTCAAAATGAAACAAGAAATCACCCTTGTTGAAATTCTTTATTGAAAAATGGGCCATTGTTGCGTCTTTTGAAGCTTGAGCGGTTTGAATATTCAACATGTTTGGGGGAACATGACCGCCCATGTGCTCTGCCATTTCTGCATAAGCTTTAACTGTTGGGTCGAAATACTTTTCTAAATCAGGACTAATCATTTGAAGAGCCTCAGGACTTAACTCCTTTAATGCATCTATTCCTCTTTCGTTAATCATTGCAGCGTATCTTCGGGGAATATTGGTAGCTATAAAACGTAAATTATTGTCCTTAGCAAAATCGAGCAAGGGCTTATAGTCAGTTTTATAATTATGCCATAATTGAGTTATCTCAGGTGTCATCTTACTCTCAGAGTAAAATCCTTTCAGGTATTCATTTAAAACTAATTGATTGCCATTCTCAAACATTTCGGCACCGAAAAACAATTTGTCTTTTTTTATTTCAAAGAAGCTATTGCTCATTTCTAGTTGCATCCAATGTGAAATTGGGTTTGTATGATATTCGCCAAAAAAGACCATGTCGCTTTTAGCGAGATCTTTAATCATATCATCATATTTAGCCAAGTTCCCGTCGTTCTTGAATAATTCATAAGCCGGCTGACTTTGTGCATTTATAAAATTCACACAGATTATTAGCAGTAGAATGGGTAATTTAAAGTTTCTCATTTTCACGGTTATTGGTTTTTTTGAACAAGGCTGAAAGCAAGTTTAATCAATTTGTTTCGTAGTTCGTACAACGTATTACGTATAACGAATTTCGTATTACTCATCTCGTACATCGTACATCGTACATCGAATTACGATTTACGACTTCAGCACTTTCTCAATTAACAGAACAACATCATTCTGAATAATGCGGCAGAAATAAATGCCTTTAGATAAATGGTTCAGTTGTATTGCATGAGTTCCGGGACCTGTGAATTGAGCCTGCTCAATAATTCTGCCGGTAGCATCGAGAATTAGAACCCTTAATTCTCCTTCAATCAAAGTGTTTTTCACGAATAATTCACCGGAAACGGGATTTGGATACACCTCAAATATTAGACTACTGTAATTAGCGGTGCTATTGACAATATAATTGAAAGGCTCAGAAAATTCAGCACAGCCATTTTCGTTGCTCACACTCAGAAAATAAGTGGCATTTGAAGGTGCAGGAGTGTAGGTTTGAGAATTCTCTCCAATAATTGGCTGCAAAGCCGAATTATACCATTGCAAATCTCCTGGTGCTGTGCTTGTTAGAGCAGTGCCATTTAATGAAATTACAGGAACTGCAGGTGCCTGAAGAACTGTAATAGTAACCGAATTTAATCCAATGGCTTCTCCGCATCCGTTATAGGCTTCGGCAGTGTAACTGCCTGCTTCATTGACATAAATCTGTGCGGGACCATCGACAATTAATTGGTTATTTCTAAACCAGCGAATTCCAACGCCAAAGTCGACTTGCGCTGTTATAGCAATGCTATCGTTTGAGCAAACCTCAAAACCTTGGGTTGTATATAGCTCAAAGTCTTGAGGGGCATCACCCGGAGCTAAAGTAACCGGAGAGGATAATTCTGAAATCCCGCAAGCATTAGAGGCTTGTACGGTATAATCTCCCCAGGCGGTAGCCTGCAAAACAACATTCGATTGAGAATCTATCGGCTCGCCATTTAAGAACCAATTATACGTTTGAAAGGGCACTGGCTGTGCATTTAACAAAACATAACCGCCCAAGCAAAGTGCCGTTCCAGGTTGAGGAATGATATTCTGAGTTACCGGCAAAAGACTGTCAACATTTACAATTACCGTGTTTTGAGCTGGTGTAACGCCACATGTGTTGGCAAGTGTTAAGGTGAATTCGCCTTCGGCGGATGTTGTGAGCGAAGGAAGGTTTTGGCCCACCGGATCTCCGTCTTTTTTCCATTGATAGCTAACCCCGGGAATATTGGGAATGCTCAATTGAACAGATTCTCCAACGCACAGGTTTTGCTCGCTAAAAGGGTTAATCTGCACTGCAGGAGGCAATGGATTTAAGTTAATCGTGATGCTGTTTGATGAAAGCAATGTATCACAAGCATTAGAAACTTCAAGTGTGTAAACTCCTGCCTGAGTAGCAGCAATGCTGAAATTGTTTCCTTCTACAGGATTTCCATTAAGAAGCCAGCTGAAAACAAGACCATTTTGGGGTGTAGTTTGTAAATTCACGGAAAGCCCTTCACAAAAGGTCGTTGGCCCGTTAGCTTGAATTACCGGAACTTGTGGCACATTGCCTGTTGTTATTGAAACAGACTCAACTGAATTAACAGTGCCGCAGGAATTACTTGCCGTTACAGTATAAACTCCGGGCTGGGTAACAACTATTGAGTTTGTATTTGAGTTAACTAAAGAGCCGTTCTTTTTCCAGACAAAATTCACTTCAGGTTGATTAGAAACGAACAGGTTTACATTACTTCCATTGCAAAGTGCAGGATTTCCTTGAGTAAAAATAACAGGTAACTCAGGCAAAGGGTTTATCTGAACTTCAATGCTATTGGTTGATTCAATGCTTCCGCAGGAAGTAGATGTGCTTAGGGTGTAAATCCCTGACTGCCCAGCACTTATTTGATTTTGTGAGCCATCAACTGGAGTATCATTTAAAAACCATTGCACTGTGTTTCCGGGAAGCGGATTTACCAGTAAAAGCACCGAGTTTCCTTCACAAAGAGTTGTTGGGCCTGCTGCTGATATGCTTGTGGCAACAGGCTGTGGCAACACAGTTACTTCAATCTGATTAGCAGAAGGAGTTTCTGCACAAACATTCGTCAATTCGAAATAATAGCTTCCTTCTTCATTGACATCAAGACTAAATCCTCCATCCACCGGAACGGTGTTATTATACCATTGAATTTCAAAACCGGGAACACTATCCACCGATAAGGTGACCTGACTTCCTTCACAAAACTCAGTATTTCCAATAGTTTCAATAAACCCTTCGGGTGGAAGCGAAAGCTCTATGATATCAATAGTGTCGCTATAAGCCAATCCACAGAAATTCTCTCGAATGGCAAAGTAAGTTCCTGCAGATGTAACAGTAAGCTCAGTTACATTCTCTTCAAGCATTGTTTGATTGTCCATCCATATCAGCTCAGATTCGTCAAGACCATTCAACAGATTTATCGTGATTGCATCTCCAGGGCAGAGGGTGTTATTCTCGGTTAAAATTTCAGGAATTGTTGGAGCATCTAGCTCTTCGACCTCAAAATTGGATGAGAAAACGGCTCCGCATTCGTTAATAGCTGCAATGGAGTAGCTTCCGCCTTGGTTTAGACTTAGTAAAGTGTCAGTTTCATTATCAATCAGATTATCGTTGAGGTACCATTGATAATCAACCCTAAACTGGCTTACAATGCCCAGAATTATTGTATCACCGCAAAGAATAGACTCTCCTTGAATAATCGGTTGGTGAGCAAGCAATCTTATATCAACGGCCTTTTCATAAACGAATCCACTCAGATTTGTATCATTAAGAATAAAACGGAACATATAATCACCATTTTCTGCAAGGCCCGCAGGAAGCTGAATATAGAGGCTGTCATCACTGGCAAATGATTCTCCAGCGGCAGTTGGGTCGTCGAAAGAGCCGAATTCATCACTCAATAAAGTCTGAACCTGAACATCCCCCGAAAGGGGAATATTTAAAGTCCATGAAACAAAACCTTCAAAACCTTCACAGAGGGTATCAAGCTCAATTCCGGTTTGCATAAAATCAAAAGGCTCGCAATTTACTTGTCCCTGCCAACCTGCACTTGCAATTGGATTGTTGCTTACAAAGTTTAAAATCAACGTATTACTTATGGAAGTAAAGCTCAAGTTGAGCTCGTCTGCAGTAATCGTGAACAAAACAAAGTCATTAAAAGCCGGATCAACTAGAAAGATGGTATCGTTCTCGGAGATTTCTAATTCACTAAAATTTAGCTGCACCTGCTCTCCAGGGTTGGCGTAAAATGTATCGATAACAGTAACGCCTGGAGTATAATCCACAAGAGCCCCATTGGGGTCTGAGAAAAAATCACCACAATTAACACTCTGAGAAAATCCTAAAACCGTTGTAAGAAGTAGGGTGTAGGTGAAAATGAACTTTAGCACTTTGTAAAAATCGTTTGTTCACGAAACTACAAAGACTTTCAAAAAAACAGGCTTAGATTTATTGCAAACATTACCTTTGCGCCGAAATTTAGCTCAACATGTTACAGTTACCTTACCTCAGAGAACATAAAGAAGACGCAATTGCAGGTCTTAAGAAACGTAATAATCTTAATGCCACCGAGACTGTAGAATCGCTCATAGCAATGGATGATGAACGCAAGCGACTTCAATCTGAGCTGGATACACGTCTTGCCAGAGCTAACCAGATTGCTAGAGAAATTGGCGAAATGTTTAAGTCGGGAAAAGCTGCCGAAGCCAATGCTTTAAAGGAAGAAACAGCCGCTATTAAGGAAGAAAGTAAGGAGCTTGAGAGCAAGCTAGCAGAGACCGAAAATAGCATTCGCGACATGTTGTACACCTTGCCAAATGTGCCTTGTTATATGATTCCATTCGGCACAGGGCCGGATGAAAATGTGGTTGCCGAAGAGCATGGAACTATTCCTAAGCTGCATTCAGGAGCTATGCCTCACTGGGATTTAGCTAAGAAGTACGACATCATAGATTTTGAACTTGGTGTGAAAGTAACGGGTGCTGGGTTTCCTTTTTACAAAGGGAAGGGAGCAAGATTACAACGTGCTCTGATTAATTTCTTTCTCGAAAGAGCAACGACTGCAGGCTATACCGAATATCAGGCTCCTTTAATGGTGAATGAAGCTTCGGGTATTGGTACAGGTCAACTCCCTGATAAGGAGGGACAAATGTATTATATGCCTGCCGACGACTATTACATGATTCCTACGGCAGAAGTACCTATTACCAATATCTTTAGAGATACCATTCAAAAAGCGGAGGATTTACCAATCAAAGCTTGCGGTTATACTCCATGTTTTAGAAGAGAAGCCGGTTCTTATGGAAAGGATGTGAGAGGCTTGAACCGTTTGCATCAGTTTGATAAAGTGGAGATTGTGCAGATTGTTCACCCTGATGTGAGCTATGATGTGCTTGAGGAAATGCGTAATCACGTTACTTCTTTACTCAAAGAGCTTGAATTGCCATATCGCGTGCTACAACTCTGCGGTGGAGATATGGGTTTTGCATCTGCCTACACTTACGATATGGAAGTGTTTTCTGCTGCGCAGGAAAAGTGGCTTGAGGTAAGTTCAACGTCAAACTTCGAGACTTTTCAGAGTAATAGATTAAAACTTCGTTTTAAGGATGGAGACAGCAAACCTAGGTTAGCTCATACCTTAAATGGTTCTGCTTTGGCTTTGCCAAGGATTCTTGCTTCTTTACTTGAAAATCATCAAACGCCCGAAGGGATTAGAATTCCAAAAGTCCTTGTACCTTATTGTGGTTTTGAAATGATTGACTAAAGAAAAGTTGAAAGGGAAAAGTTGAAAGCGGTCCCGATAGCTATCGGAAAGGGGGAAGCCTGTTTTTGGAGATGTAGAAAATCGTGCATCGTTTATCGCAAATCGGATATCGCGAATCGAACGATTCACGACAGCATCATGCTGGTGCTCATCATCAAACATTAGAGCATCAATTACATCAGGCAACAGCCCTTCAGTTTAAAATTTTTCTTGCAAGATAAACGGAAGCATTTTTCTCCAGGTTGGCCAGTCATGGGTTATGTCTTCTCCCCAAACACCTAAGTCATGCCAAATGCCTTTATCCCAAAGAATTTGAGAGAATCTTCTACTTGCATTCGGGTCTTCGTAATCACCACTGCCAGTGTAAATATGAATATGTTTACTCGATTTTATTTGGTTTAAATAAACTTCATCATTGATATTAGGAACATAGTGTTCGGGAGAGTTAAAATACACTTGATCATCCCAAAACCCTTTGGTATATTCTGCCAGATTATACACCCCGCTCATGCTAATTGCTCCACTTAATAAATGCGGATTTCTTAAGAAGAGATTCATAGCATGCAAGGCGCCAAAACTTGCACCGCAAGTGATTATTGGAGTGTTTTCACCTGAGTGATTTTTAATGAACGGAATTACCTCGTTAACCACATACTCATTAAATTGATTATGTCTAATGGCTTTATGAGCAGGCTCCATCGAGCTATTCAACCAGCTTTCGTTATTGATACTATTGATAGAAAAAATCTTGCACTTTCCGCTATCTAAAAAGGGAGCCAAAGAGTCCATCATTTGAAAGCGCTCATATTCAAGATAATCGGCTGCAGCTGTAGGTATTAATAAGATTGAAAAACCATAATGACCATAAACAGCTAAAGGCATTTCAGCATTTAATGCAGGGGAGTACCAAGATGTAATTTCTCTATTCATACTGTTTTCAAAAAATAATTTCAAGTATACGGATTCAAATCAATAGTTTAACAAGAATTGCCAAGCAATTCGATTTTCCTCAATTACCTATCTCTGTTTTAGACCTAAACACTTAGTGATTTTAAGAGTGAAATTGTAGCCCAACCCCTGACTGATAAATTCTCCTTATCTTTCAAGACTATGAAAGACACAGAAAAATCGCATTTTTTCTCAGATTTTAAGGAACTACTCGTTGAATATATCCAAAACAGGTTTGATTTAACTCAAGCACTGGCATTTGAAAAAATTGCCAAAATCGTGGCTTATCTGGTTATTGGTTTGGTTCTCGCATTGTTGTTCTTTTTTGGACTCATGTTCTTCTCCTTCATGCTGGCTTATTATTTAAGCGATACGCTTGATTCTCAGCTTATAGGATTTGCCATTGTTGGAGGAATTTACTTCATAGCTTTCTTATTAATATTTCGTTTTAGAGATCAATTATTCGCCCGAACAATAGTTAATTCCATTATAAAAATACTTTACGAACGCCAATCAAACGATGATGAAACGCAAAATTGAATCACTCAACGACTTGAAACTAGAACAAGCTCGGCTTAGAATGGAAGTGAACAATTCTGAGGAGAAAATTGGTGAACGCCTCGATTATTTTAGAGGCAATTATCCTTCAATTCTGCTAATGCAAGTGCTCCCTTTCGACGATAGCAAAAAGGAAATGATTGTTTCAGGGCTGGGCTTTGCCCTCAGTCTCGCTATGGGTAAACTTGCCGAAGCAGGAAAGGACATCCTAGCCTCGAATCTCCAAAAATTCACCAACTGGATTACTTCCAAATTTGGGGATGTTAAGCCTGAGAATTAAGTAAAAGCAATAACTTTGAGCAATAGGTAAACATGATTGCTATTTCCTGTTGCCGTATGTTCATTCATCTGATATTTTTATTTATCATTTAATTATAATCGTGGCTTTGCACTATTATAAAGCTAAAACATATCAAAGTCATCGCTTTTGAAACAATAAATGCCATAGATTATAACAATGATGAATACATAAAACTCCTTATTGAATTATTATAAAGGGTTGGATGTATATTTTAGAATGTAATGATGGAAGTTATTATACGGGAAGTACAATCAATCTAGATTTGCGAATTAAGCAGCACAATTCTGGAGAAGGAGCAAATCATACAAAGAAAAGGTTGCCTGCAAAACTTGTGTATTTTGAAGAGTATAGAAGAATTGACAAAGCGTTTTACAGAGAAAAGCAAGTTCAGGGCTGGAGCAGGAAAAAAAGGAGGCATTAATAAAAGGCACCCTAAATGACCTTCATGGGCTTTCGGAATGCAATAACAGTACTCATCATAAGTTTTATAAGAAAGTGTAAAGAGGTGCCTTCGACTCTTCACAGTTGCCTTCGACTTCTCACAGTTGCCTTCGACTCCGCTCAGGCATCTGTGAGAATTATTAGTAATTCTTTCGGTTATACTATATTACAGGAGTTTCAAATCAGGTTTTCTACTAATAGAAAAGGCCAACTAAAGGTCTCTGATTTAAAGTGTCTTCGACTCTTCACAGGTGCCTGAGCGGAGTCGAAGGCACCGTTAACCTATAGCTTCAATAATATCATACTTGGTTATGATGTGAACTGCACCAAGCATATCTCTTACTAAAACAGCTTCATTATCCTTATTAATAGACTTTGAAATTTCTTCAAGCGAAGCTTTCGCATCTACAAATGGGAAAGGTTTTTCCATCAATGCTTCTACTTTAGCTTGCTTCAAATCAGGGTTTTCACAAATGCTGGCATACAAATGACTGTCTGTTAAAGAACCTGCAAATTCATCTCCCCGGGTAACCGGGATTTGAGAAACATCAAACTTCCTCATTTTTGAAAAAGCCTCATCAACAGTGTCCTCTGCATCAATGGTAACAAGTTTCAGGTGTTTGTGACGTTCAATTAAATCAATCGCTTTTGGTGATTTTACTTCTAAGAATCCGCGGTCACGCATCCAATCATCGTTGAACATCTTACCCAAGTAGCGTGTACCATGGTCATGAAAAATCACAACTACTACATCACCTTCTTTGAACATGTTTTTCATCTGCACTAGACCTGCCATCGCAGCGCCAGCTGAGTTTCCGGCAAAAATTCCTTCTTCACGAGGAATCCTGCGAGTCATAACTGCTGCATCTTTGTCTGTAACTTTCTCAAAATGATCTATGATGCCAAAATCTACATTCTTGGGCAAAAAATCTTCCCCAATTCCTTCAGTAATGTACGGGTAAATCTCATTTTTGTCGAACTCGCCGGTATCTAGGTATTTCTTAAACACCGAGCCGTAAGTATCAATTCCCAGAATTTTAATGTTAGGATTCTTCTCTTTCAAATATTTGCCTGTACCGCAAATAGTACCGCCGGTTCCAACTCCAACAACCAAATGCGTTATTTTTCCTTCCGTTTGTTCCCAAATTTCAGGACCTGTTTGCTCGTAATGAGCTTGTGAATTACTCAGATTGTCATATTGATTTGGCTTCCATGAGTTTGGCACTTCAGCAATTAATCTGCTCGAAACCGAATAATATGAACTTGGATCTTCGGGTTCCACGTTTGTTGGACAAACAATCACTTCCGCGCCGAAGGCGCGCAAAGCATCAACCTTTTCTTTCGATTGCTTATCGGTAGTTGTAAAAATGCATTTATATCCTTTAATCACCGCGGCAATTGCTAATCCCATTCCGGTGTTCCCTGATGTTCCTTCTATAATTGTTCCGCCTGGCTTCAAAGCTCCTGATTTCTCAGCGTCTTCAATCATCTTCAAAGCCATTCGGTCTTTGATAGAGTTGCCTGGATTTGTAGTTTCAACTTTAGCTAAAACCGTTGCTGGAATGTCTTTGGTAATTTTATTAAGCTTTACCAAAGGCGTATTTCCGATGGTTTCAAGAATATTTGAGTAAATCATGGCGCAAAGTTAGAAATTGCCCTTATTTGTAAGCCAATATTTCCAGAATTTCACAGAATGTTCACAATTACCGATATGATGCATAGAGAATTGAGCTTTAACTCAGTTCCACTAAGAATAATTTCTACTGTCCCCTCTCAAACTGAATTGCTATATCATTTAGGCTTGGAAGATGAAGTAATCGGAATTACTAAATTCTGCATTCACCCTAATTCATGGTATAAAAGCAAAGAAAGAATAGGGGGTACCAAAAATCTCGATTTGAATAGAATCAAGCAGATTAAACCTGATCTTATCATTGCCAACAAAGAGGAGAATACCCAAACCGAGATAGAAATTCTGTCGGAAGAATTCCCTGTTTGGATTTCTGACATCGTCAATCTAAACGACTCCATCAGAATGATAAATTCTCTAGGAAATCTTCTCCACAAAGCGCATATGTCTGACGCTATTGTAGGTATGATAAATCAAGGGTTCAGTGAAATTCGTCCTCTGAGCAATAAACCTAGAGCACTTTACCTAATCTGGCAAAACCCCTGGATGAGTGTAAATTCCAATACATTTATTCACGATATGTTGATTCGTTTGGGACTAACAAATGTCGCTGCAAATGCTGAGGATAGATATCCGAAACTCGACGGTGAACAAATTAAGAAGTTAAGTCCTGAGCTTATTTTATTATCGTCAGAGCCGTTCCCGTTTAAAGAAAAGCATATCGCCGAATTGCAAGTGCTTATGCCAAATGCCCGCATTGGACTTGTTGATGGAGAAGCGTTTTCGTGGTATGGCTCTCGCTTAGTACAATCGCCGCCGTATTTTAAGGAGCTAATTAAGAAATGGCAATGATGTTGGAATTCAATTAATTTCTGAATTTCGAGTAAGCAAAAGGTAATTCTAAACGTCAGCTTTTAAAGGTTCACAAAATGTATGATTAAGATTAAATCCTTATTGATTGTTTTAGCTGTTATGAGTGCTTGTAGCTCGTCGCCAGATGCATTTGCCGTGTCGGGCAGCAGTGTTGATTTACTCACACTTTCTCAGGATTTGTTGTATGCAGTTAGAACAGACAATTCGCAGGAAGCAGATAGCTTAAAACTTAAGCTTAAGAATTCAGCACCCGAATCACTATTGAAGCAGTTAAATTCTGATGCCAAGAAAAATGCGTTCTGGATAAACATTTACAATGCGTTTATTCAGGATATCCTAAGCAATTCGCCTGAGAAGTATGAGAGTCGAGGCGACTTCTTCAGCAAGAACCAAATTCGGGTTGCCGGCTATGAAATGAGTTTCGATTTTATTGAACATGGCATTCTAAGAAAATCGAAAAACAAACTCAGCTTAGGTTATTTCAATAAAGTTTTTCCTGGCAAACTCGAGAAATCACTTCGGGTTGAGAAGCCCGACTTTCGCATTCACTTTGCTTTGAATTGCGGAGCTGAGTCTTGTCCACCTATAGCTTTTTACAATGCAAATGAAATTGATGCTCAATTGGAAATGGCCGAAAAAGCTTTCATTATTTCACGCTCACGCGTGGAAGAAGAAACCGTTGTTGTTTCAAAAATATTTAGTTGGTTTCGCGCCGATTTCGGCGGAAAAAAGGGAATCAAATCGCTACTTCTCAAACATGAAATAATTAAGAATTTGAGCTATAACCTTGAGTTTGATGATTACGACTGGAAGCTTGAACTGAAGAAGTACAGAGAATAAATTAGGGTTTGATAACAATTGACTTTACAACCGAACTTAGGTTTGGTTGACTAAGTTTCAAGAAGTATAAACCGGCGTTTACCTCGCTGATATTTAGTTCGTGATTAATTCCTGAAGGTAATTGATAAGATTGCACAAGTCTCCCGCTTATTTCTAAAAGCTCAACTGTGATTGGCGAATCACTTGCCTTTATAGAAATGTTGATTATGCCTTTGGCAGGATTCGGATAGATTTTAAGTTCTGAAAAAACCTCTGGATTTAAGGTTGTTAGTTCACAGCCATCTTCCTCATTTTGCATGATTGTTTGAGAGAAGAATTGAGAAATTTCCTGCACACGCGTTTGTGGGCTTACGATTGAGTGACCCGGTGGATCTTGCAAGCAATTTGGTCCCCCGGTTTGAGAAATCACATCCATGTAATTGATGGGGTAATTATTCTGTTCAAGTATATTCAGTATATCGCAAGAACCGGAAGCTCGGGGCATGTTCCAGATATGATTGCAGCCAAGGAATCCAAATGGGTCAAGACAAGTGTATGACAAGCTTGAAAGTATTGGCGAGCGATTGCAGGTAACAATTAAATCGCTGGTTTGGTGATGTGTATAGAAAAGAGGTGAAGGTCCACTTTCAAGGGCAAAATAATCGCTTATCATTCCTCCAATGAAATTGACAACACCCTTAACTTCAGCTGTGTAGCCATTTAATGCAATGTCTCCTTCAATGCTTCCTAAATCGGGGCGACTTCTGCTAATTGCCGCATTGTTTTCATTAAAGTAATTATGGCAATAATTTAAGGTGTTTGGAGGACCAGCTGCATCTGGCAATTCATAAGCAGCAGCTGGTTTTTCTGACTCAGTATCTAAAAAGCCAGCGGCAATAGTATTGAATCCGCCGGCGCTCACGCCGGCGATAAAGACGTTATTTATGCATGTAGAATCCTCCGCACTACGTGCTTTAAGAAAGCGAATAGCTCCTTTTAAATCTTGCATCCCGCGGTAAATAGCGCGGATAACCTCATTGCTATCAGCCGGGTAAACACAATTTGATTCCTCTGTTACGGCAGGGCAGGTTACCCAATTACTTCCAGAACCTGTTGATGGGTGAAATCCTAAACGGTAATCAATAGCAGCAACAGCATATCCTCGTGCTGCAAACCAGGGAGCAACAGATAACACATCAGAGTTACGCTTATCACCCGCAATCCAGGCCCCACCAAACGACAAAACAACCAAAGGTCTAAAACGGTTATCATCCCCAACGGGCTTATAAATATCAAGAAATAAATCTACAGGATTACCTGCATAATTAACTGAGGTTCCATAATAAATTGAAGTGTCAACTCTTATTTCATACTGAACTTCTGTGTATGAATTTTGGCTCATCAATTCGCAAAATGGAAGAAAAGCAAATAAAAAAAGCAGCCTTATTGTTATAACATTCATTCAATAAAGATAAGATCTTATTTTTTCGGAAACATAGTTCATCGAAAGAAATGCTCATTATTGTTTCTTACGCCAACCACAAACTATCAGTGTAGAGCGGCATTGAATGGTCGAAATTTGAAGCTAGTTTAAATCCCGTCTTTGATGCCAGGTTTTGAATATCCTCCAAATCGAATTTTCTGGAAATCTCGGTATGGATTAACTCGCCTTCATTGAAGTGAATGGTTTTACTGGCTTTTTCAAATGTCACAGATTGTTCTTTGGTAGACCTTATAAAACTCAAAGCCGATTTTCTTTCGATGTCGTACTTCGGCTGATGTTCCCAATTTTTGAGTTCAAAATTTGCTCCCAACTCTCTGTTCAAGCGAGTGAGTAGATTCAGGTTGAAATTTCTGGTTACCCCGGCAGCATCATTATATGCAGCAAGAATTGTTTCGGGGTTTTTAGTCCGGTCAAAACCTATCAATACGCCATCGCCAGGTTTTAATGCCTGATGAAGTTGCTTAAAGAACTCAATTGCGTCTTTTTCGTTGAGGTTTCCCACGTTTGAGCCCAAAAACAGAACCAATTTATGTTTTGATGATTGAAGCTCATCTTTCTTAAGTGCTGAAAAATAGTCAGTTTGAATGCTCTTTATTGCCATTCCCGGATACTCTTTTTTCAGGGCATTCTCAAGACGGTTTAAGGCATTGAGTGAAATGTCGATTGGTATATATTCAAATGACTTGTTTTCGGCGTTCAGGTAATTAAATAAAACTCGGGTTTTTTTTCCATCACCGGCACCAAGTTCAACAATCTGAATGGGTTTATCAAAAGTGAAATATGAAAAGATGTCTTTTGCATACATTTTCAGAACGCTAAACTCTGCCCTAGTTAAATAGTATTCGGGCAGCTCCATGATGTCTTGAAAAAGCTTGTCGCCCTTTTCATCGTAAAACCATCGGGAAGAAATTCTCTTTGGATTTTCTAAAAGGCCGGCAATTACATCTTCTTGAATTGAAATCATTTAATTTTTGTTACCAGTGTCGTAAGAACTATTTTTTACTTACTGAACTGTTTGTTTTTTTACATAATCTAAGTCCTGTGAACTGCCATCTAAGATGTGGATGAAAGAAGTTCCTGTAGGTTTTTCGTGAATGGTTATCGGGAGTAGCAATGGATGCTCCGCGAAGCACCATTTGATTGACCATAAATTTTCCATTGTATTCTCCCAGGGCTCCAGCAGCTTTTTCATAGCCCGGATAAGCTTGGTAGGCAGAGACTGTCCATTCCCATCTTTTGCCCCAAGAATATTTGGCAGAAGCAATTTCCCATTCAAATTCTGTTGGCAATCGCATGCCACGCCATTCGGCAAATGCAGAAGCTTCGTACCAGGAAATATGGGTTGCAGGAGATTCCTGATTTAACGGTTTTCTTCCGTTAAGTGTATAAACACTCCAATCGTTATTCCTAGTCTTTTCCCAATAAAGAGGAGCTTGAATATTATTGTTTTTTACCCAGGCCCAACCTTCTGAATGCCAAAGCAAGGGGTTTGAATAGCCTTGATCTTCAATGAACACTATCCATTCACGGTTAGTGATCAAAGAATCGGAGATTTCAAATTCCTGAAGAAAAACCTTATGCACTCCTAGTTCATTATCAAAACAAAAGCCTTTGTCTTTAAAGCCTATTTCAAAAATGCCTTCAGGTAAGTGCAGAAATTCAGCCGCTTTGGCTTGCCCTTCCTGTTCATTAATATCTAAAACGGCAACATCCATTGGGTTGAGAGCCAAACTGTATTTCAAGTCGGTTAGGAGCAACTCTTGATGTTGCTGCTCATGCTGAAGTCCCAGTTCAAGAAGGGTTTTTACTTCCTCTGTTGCATTAAGCAACAGCGTGTTTATGTGTTCATCAACATAAGCTCTATATGCAAATACTTCACTCACTGTAGGGCGAGATAAATCTCCTCTTTGGTGACGAAGTGTTCTGTGCCCCTCGCTTTCGTAATAGCTATTAAACAAATAGGCGAATTGAGGGTGAAACTCACTATAATTTAGCAAGTGTTTTTTAAGAATAAAATTCTCGAAAAACCAGGTTGTATGTGCTAAATGCCACTTCGTGGGAGAGACGTCCTCAATAGGTTGAAGCACAAAATCCTCAGGTTCTAGCCCTTTACACAAGTCAAGACTTGCCTGCCTAATAGAAAGATATTTTTGCTGCATCAATGTCCAATAATTCCCATTTCGAATTTGCAAACTTCCTTTAAGGTTTCTTCATTATTAATCATCGACGTTTGCGTCTTAATATAACCTGAGCCTATGTCATAAACCCAGCCATGTAAGAAGGGACCATTTCTTTCAGCCCATGCATTTTGAATAATACTGGTTTTACCAAGATTGTAAACTTGTTCAATTACACTTAACTCTACAAGTCTGTTGAACCTATCAGCTTCAGAAAGTGAACTTAGTTGCTGCCAGTAATAATTCTGAGTGTCTTTGATTTGTCTTAGCCAATTATCAATCAAGCCATATTGATGGCTTCCCATAGCAGCTTTAACACCGCCACAGCCATAATGTCCACAAACAACCACATGCTCAACTTTTAGAACTTCCACAGCATATTGAAGCACGCTAAGCATATTCATATCAGTTTGCACAACCAGATTGGCGATATTTCTATGAACGAAAATTTCGCCCGGGTCGGTTTTGGTAATTTCATTTGGTGGTACGCGACTATCGGCGCATCCAATCCAAAGCATTTTGGGTTGTTGTCCTTGGGCAGACTTTTCAAAGAAAGCAGGGTCTTTTTGAAGATGTTCTTCAACGAACTGCTTATTATTTTCAAGTAAATCCTTGATGTATTGCATGTCTTTAATAATGATAAGGTTGACTAAAATATTTTTGCGTAATTCTCTTCTACTTTTCTTTCTTTTGGATGCGTATGGTCGAGTAGTTCAAACACATTTCTACTAATAGTTTCTGCTATGGTGCCAGTTGGCAGGTCATTGCAATCTAATCCAAATGGATCTTCTATTTCTTCAGCCATGAGTTCAACGCCAATAAAAGCAAAAAATACAAACATCACAGCTGGTACCGCCCAAATTCCGATTTCGGATGTAAGGGCAAAAGGCAACAGTAATCCGTAAATTGAGATGAAGATCTTGAGATATACACTGTAAGAAAAAGGAATTGGGGTTTTCTTGATTCTTTCGCAAGCGCCAGCAATGTCCATTAAAGCTTGCATTTGAGGCTTAAAGTTAAGCACATCTTCACCGGTAATTCGTTTTTCTTTGTATTGATGCTGAATTAGTGCGTGAATTTGAGACGAGATGTATGCAGGAACATGCTCTTTTTGAGGGTATTTGACTTTATCATTTTCATTTAAAAGCAGTAATTCTTCAATTTTGGTTCCTTGCCTTAGGTGCTCTTTCAGAGCGATGCAGAAATTGCTAATCAACACTGCCAAACGATGTTTTTCTGCGTGGTCCTCACGCGGAAATGTTGCCTCTGCTGTGATTGCTAGATTTCTACAATGATTTACTAAAGCTCCCCATTGTTGTCGGCCTTCCCACCAGCGTTCGTAAGCTGTGTTGGTTCTAAAGACTAGCAAAATACTAAGGACAATTCCAAGAAGTGAAAAGATGGAAGCAGAAAACTGAAAAACTTTTCCATCGAAAACTGCTACTTCAATAATCCAAATTATGAGTGTATATAGCCCAATTGCCAATACGGTACGCATAATTTTGGTCATTGTCCATGACCGAAATAGGTGGGTGATGTCTTTAAGCCAGTTTTTATTGGTTTCGTAAATTATCATAGGGTAGTTGATAGTTGGTAGAAAATAGTTGGTAGTTTGAGGTAAGTAGAGAGTATTTATTTGATTAAAATGACTTATATGGTAAGCTGATATAATGGAAGAGGAGAATTAATAGTTCATCCTAATGAAGATTTTTTTTAAGTATTGATTGAGACATATTTACCGCTTTAGATTTCATATTGGCCCTGATTGACAATTGATTTTTGTAATCCACGGGTTATTTTCCCGGTTTCATTGCAAAGATTTATTAATTCTGACATTTTGTTTTGGTCAATATATGATAATCTTTCTGAAAGGTAAACCATAGATTTTACTTCATTGCATGAGCCAATTGCAATGATTAGAAATTTATTTAAGTCTTTGAGACTCCTTCCCGAAAGGCCTTCTGCTATATTATTCGATATCGAGACGGCTGATCTTGTTATTTGTGATTTGAAACCATTATCATGATGGCTTTCAAAAGATTTATAAATTTTTACAGCCAAATCTTGAGCCTTTTGCCAGGCTATGCAATCTTCAAACTTAGAAATCAGCATATCAACTCTAGTTAATTTTTAGCAACATGTTTAAATTAATTGACATAAAATGTCAATTGTGAGTAATTGAGAGCAGTTCGAACTATAAAGAAGACTAAAGTTCCAATAAGTATAGTTGAAGCTTGTTTTCGTTGATTTGGGCTCCCTCCTTCTCCAAGGTCAGTTTTCGCTATCAACTATCAACTATTTCATTATTATCTAGTCTACACCTCTCCCAAATACTTATGTACGAAACTAATTGCCATTGCCCCTTCGCCTACGGCGGAAGCAACTCTGTTCATAGCGCCTGATCGTGCGTCACCGGCAGCGAAAATGCCAGGGATGCTGGTTTCGAGTAAATATGGTTCACGGGGGAATTTCCAGCTTTTCTTGAACTGCTCGTTTAGTAATAAGTCTCGTCCCGTTTGAAGAAAACCTTTATTGTCTTTCATGAGGTTTTCGGGAGTCCATTCAGTAAAAGGTTTTGTACCTATGAAAATGAATAAAGCGGCCGCATCATATGATTTGACCTCTCCGGTTTGATGAAACAGCACCTTTACTTTTGCAAGTTTATCTTGGCCTTCAACACCCGAAACCTCTGTATTACCTAGTACTTCAATATTTGGAGTGCCTGCAATCTGGTCGATAAGGTAAGAAGACATTGACGACTTTAAATCTTCTCTTCTTATAAGAATCTTAACGTTTCTGGCAAACTGGCTCAGGTACATGGCAGCTTGTCCGGCGCTGTTGCCGCCACCAACAACAAAAACATCCTGCTGTTTGCAAGCATGAGCTTCGGTATTGGCGGCTCCATAATAAACGCCTGCACCTGTGAATTTCTCAAGTCCTTCTGTTTCCAGTTGACGGTAAGAAACCCCAGTGGTGATAACGATAGATTTGGCCGTAACCGAGCTTCCGTCAACAAAATGAAGAATTTTATACTGGTCTTTGATTTCGATTTTTGCAACCTCTTGAGGGGAAAGAAATTCTGTTCCAAAACGACTCGCTTGGGTCACAGCCCTGCGTGTTAAATCGGCTCCGCTCAGGCCAGTTGGAAATCCCAAGTAATTTTCAATTCTTGAAGACGTCCCTGCTTGTCCTCCTGGAGCATGTTTTTCAATGATGAGGGTTTTCAGACCTTCGGAAGCTCCGTAAACAGCCGCTGCCAATCCTGATGGACCTGCACCAATAATGGCAACATCGTAAAGTTGTGATGATGCAGTAGGGTTTAATCCTACTTTAGTGGCAACATCAATTATTTCAGGGTCACAAACAAAAGTTCCATCTTCAAAAAACACAACAGGAAGTTTGGTTTGATCGAGCGAATTAAGGTCGAGTAATTCTTGTCCTTTCTCTTGACTTGCAATGTCTAGCCATTGATAGGCTATGAGGTTTCCTGAAAGAAAATCTTTGATTTTATGCGACTTTGATGAAAATTGATGCCCAACGATTCTAATTCCGGCGAACTCTGGTATCACAGTGCTTTGCCACTGTTCGAGTAAGTCGTTAATTACCGGATAAAGTTTCTCCTCTGGAGGATCCCAAGGCTTCATAAGGTAATAGTCGAGCTGAACATCATTGATGGCCTTTATAGCTGCGTCGGTATCAGAGTAAGCAGTTAGGAGCACTCGCTTTGCTTGAGGGAAATACTCTTTAGCTCTTTCAAGAAAGTCTACGCCATTCATTTCTGGCATCTTCTGATCACTTAAAAAGAGCGCAACAGTTTCGCCTTTATTTCTCAGTTCAGCCAAGCTTTCTAAAGCCTCTTTGGCCGAGTCGGTACTTAGAATTCGATACTCTTTCCTGAATTTTGTTTTTAAGTCACGGGTTACCGCTCTTAAAACTTGAGCATCATCATCAATACAAAATACGATTGGTAATTTCATAAAACTCTTGAAAGGCTAATTTATTTAATGGGAATGCAAACTTCGAAATCGGTTCTTCCTGGCCTTGAGTCAAGACTAACCTTTCCATTGTGTTGGTTAACAATTCTATTTACCACATCTAGCCCGAGTCCTGTTCCCTTACCGATTTCTTTAGTAGTAAAAAAGGGTTCGAAAATCCTGTTCTTAATATCGTCTGGAACACCCGGTCCATTATCTATAATGTGAATCCTAACAAAATTTCCATCAGATGAGCTTTTGATCTCTAAGCTGGCATCAGTTTGTCCCTCAATTACATCAAGTGCATTGTCTATGAGATTAGTCCAAACCTGATTCATTTCACTTACCATTATGTTAACCTCAGGTAGCTGAGGGTCAAAAGTTTCAATAAGATTTACATTCGATTTTTTAATCTTATGGTTCAGCATAGTGAGTGTGTTGCGGATACCATCATGTAAATTGCTTAGATGTTTATCAGCAGCTCTGTCCATATGAGTAAAATTCTTAACCGAACTTACTAATGCAGCAATTCGTTTTGATGCTTCCTGAATATCGTTCACCATTTTTTCAGTCGTGAGGTTGTTATTTATCCAATTTAGCACAGCATTCAAATGTGATTCAGGGACTTTTTCCAAGAACAAATTGAAGTCTTCCTCATCAAACCCGAACTCGACGAAGTTTTCAGCCATTTCCATGGCATTATCAATTCCATGTTCTTCCATCCAGTCAACCAAATAGTCTTCGCATGCTGCTCTTTCCATCATGCTCATTTTGATACTGGCTCTGTTTGGGTTGTTGAGTTTAGCAAACATTCGTTCATTAACGGCATCAACTTCCTCGTCAGTCATTCTTATTGAAATAACATGCTTGAACGTTTCAGGTAATAATTGAAGATGTTCTTTTAACGAAGTAGAGCTCCTTACAATTGCCGATGCGGGATTGTTAAGCTCGTGAGCAAGTCCGGCGCTTAGCTTGCCGAGCGCCATCATTTTTTCGTTTTGAGTTTGTAATTGAGTAAACTCCCTAACTCTGCTGGTCATTTCATGCACAAATCGGGTAGTGAGTTCATGGTTATTGCAGATTAACTCATGGAAGTTTCTTTTGTGAAATGAAACAACCTTGCTTTGGCCTTTAGAAATGCCGCTAGCGCGGGATACTGTTGCTCTAGAATAGGGGAGTGTTCCGGTAATTTCTCCGGGCTCGAGTAAATAAATTTCTCTCTGTTGGTTGTTAGTTGCGAAAAGTACTCGAATGTTTCCTGTCAGTATGACATGAGTGTAGTCCATTGGTTGCTCTGGTGCGAATAAGAGTTCTCCATCTTCCAGCACTTTACATTCACTTTTTGAGATAAACCAGCTAAGCTGTTCTTCAGGAATTCCTTCAAAAATTTTGAAGGAAAGCAATTCATTTATTGTTGTAGTTGTTGACATATCTTTTGGACTGATTGGTCCAATATAGTCAATTACAAAACCAAAGCATTGAATTGTGACAATTGGTCAGAGAATTGTTTTTAAAGAATATTAAGATGAATATCCTGCTATTCTGATGTTTAAGAAAGGTACATACTTTCTCGATAGGTTAATTATTGGTTATTGCTAGATTATATCTGTGATTAGCCTTCGAAGAAATTCATCTATCAGCTTTAAAATTGTAGCTTTGAACACGAATAATTAAGAACATGTTACGTTCTATTTCAGTGGTTAATTTACGCTTACTTATTATTTTTCTTTTAATTGGCTTTCAGGCATTTTCTCAAAAAGTGGGAGTTGTTTTAAGCGGTGGTGGCTCAAGTGGTTTGGCTCATGTTGGAGTGCTCAAGGCATTAGAAGAAGCAAAGATTCCTATTGATTTTATAACGGGAACTTCGATGGGAGCTCTTGTTGGAGGAATGTATGCTATGGGCTACACGCCTGATGAAATCATTGAAATTGTAAGTAGTGAGGAGTTTAACCAATGGGTTTTTGGCAAGCCTCTCGACCGTTATGTATACTTCTTTAGGGAAAGAGAGCCGGATGCGTCCTGGGTAGGTATTAAGTTCAGAGTTGATTCGGTTATTCAGACAAGATTTCCTACCAATATTGTATCTCCGGTTAACATGGATTTTGCTTTTCTCGAGCGATCTGCTGCAGTGAGTGCTGCGGCGAAATATAATTTTGATAGTTTATTTGTGCCCTTCCGCTGCGTAGCAGCTGACATTCACAATAAAGCGGAGGTCGTTTTTGATTCAGGCGATTTAGGACAAGCTCTAAGAGCTACAACTACCTATCCTTTCTTTTTCAAGCCAATTGTTGTTGACGACAAACTTCTTTTTGATGGCGGCTTGTACAATAATTTCCCGGCAGATATCATGTACCGTGATTTCTTGCCAGATGTAATTGTTGGCAGCACGGTGGCTTCAGAAATGAAACCTCCTGTTGAAGACGATATCTTCTCTCAGATAAAGAATATGCTCATGGAAAGAACTACCTACGGTGTGGTTTGCGAAACCGAAAGCATGATAATTATTAAGCCTGAAATTCCCAAGGTTTCGATTTTAGATTTTGACCAAACTTTGGCAATGATTCAAGGTGGTTACCAAACAACTCTAACCAGACTAAATGATATCAAAGCGATGATTCCAAGGGTGCAGGATTCTTTAGCTCTTGCTCAAAAAAGACATAGCTTCAGGCATCAGCTAGAACCTCTTATAATTGAGAATATAGAGATTGAAGGACTCAATAAGAATCAGGCAAACTATGTTAAGAGAGCCTTCAGAACTAAAAAATTACCTGTGCCCGCTGAAAATCTTAAGCCATATTACTATCGATTGGCTTATGACCCTCGAATAAAAAAGATTTATCCAAAAGCCAAGATTAATCCAGATTCGAAGTTGTTCAACCTGAATCTGCAAATGAAACTAGATAAGGATGTGTTAATTGATTTTGGAGGGCTTTTCTCTTCCCGCCCAATAAATATGGGGTTTCTGGGCTTGCATTACAAGCGAATAAACCGAATCGGATTAGCTGTTGATGCAAATACCTATTTCGGGAAGTTTTATAGCTCTGTTCAGGTTAAAAGTACATTTGATTTCCCAGCTAAGTTACCTTATCAAATTGAAGCCGATTTCACCTTCAATAATTTCGATTATTTCAATAGCGCCAGTACCTTCTTTGAAGATGTTAAGCCTTCTTATCTTATACAGAGCGACCGTTCATTTCAAGCTAGCTTTGTTGTGCCCTGGCGAAATCATGCACGTTTTAAAATTGGAAGCTCAGTAGCGAGAATGTTTGATGATTATTACCAAACCAAATCATTCTCAACTGCCGATACTGCCGATAGGACAAATTTTAATCACGCTTCTATATTTATTAACTTCGAACATAACACCCTTAATAGGAAAGCTTATGCTAGCACGGGATCAAGGTTCTATGTGAAATTTAGATATTTAGGAGGCGAAGAAAATAACAAGCCAGGAAGCACTAGTACCTCTGAAGATGAATACACAAACAACCACAATTTCTTTAGAGGAAAAATGGTTTATGATACTTATCTCAACAAAAGAGGGAGAGTGCACGCCGGAATCTACTCGGAAATAGTTTTCTCAAATCAACCATTCTTCAATAACACTACTGCCACATTATTGCAAGCAGCAACTTTTAATGTTATTCCCGAAAGTCAAACTTTATTTCAAAGACAATTTAGAGCACATAGTTATGGCGCTGCTGGCTTGAAATTAATTACCAGTTTTACTCAGCGTCTTGACCTTAGACTTGAAGGCTATATTTTTCAGCCACATAAAGAAATCTTATCAAACGCAGATTTGACTCCCCGGTATGGCGATATTTTCGAAAAGCGATATTTCGCGGCTTCTGCATCCTTGGTGTTTCATACACCAATTGCTCCAATAGCTTTGAGTTTGAATTACTACGATCAGAGCGAAAAGCCTTTTTCACTCATCTTTACCACCGGTTTCCTGATTTTCAACCGAAGAGCACTCGATTAAACAGGTCCTAAGCCTCCTGTATGTAAATACAGTATTCGTGTTCCTTCATCATAATGACCATTTTCAATAAGCCTAAATAAACCATATAAGGCTTTTGCGCCATAAACTAAATCAACCGGAATACTCGTTCTGATAATCCAATCTTTCTGGAATTCAAGCAATTCAGCAGTTTTCTTCGCATATCCTCCAAAATGAAATTGCTCAAAAACTTCCACATTCTTAAATGAATCAAGATTTATTTTAGCGGTTCTTTTGAGTTCATTGCAAAGGATGTTTTCTCCCTTGAGCACCTGCACACATCCCACGTTAGTGGAACTACCCATTAATTTCTTAGCAATTCCTGCCAAAGTAGTTCCGGTTGCACCGGGAAGAAAAACCACATCATAGCTTTCTGACACAGAAACCATCTCAGAAGCTCCTTCAACACCCGATTTGCCAGCCCCGCCTTCAGGTATGATAAAAGGATTTTCAAATTTACTTCTAAGAATATCTAAAAACTCTTGTTCTTCTTTTCTCCTAAAATCTTCCCTGCTAACAAAAAGCAGGAACATCCCATTTTCTTGCATAGCAAGTAAATACGGACTTAGAACTGTTGGCCTCTCTCCTCGAATTACGCCGACGGATTTTCTGTCTAAAGCTTTAGCCACCGCAGAAAGAGCCAGCAAGTGGTTCGACCAAGCTCCTCCAAATGAAATCAATGTTTGATGAGGATTCGCTTTTCTTATGAAGTGTTTCAGTTTAAACGGTTTATTTCCAGAAACCTGCGAGGATAATTCGCCATAAACCCTCACAAATAAGGAAACATGCTTAATGCCAAGTTCATCATGAACGGGAATATCCTTATAGTCTAACAAAACAATTTTAGCTTGAGGGGATGCCAAATAAAGCAATAATTTAAAGAGAATTCGTTACGAATTTCAAATTCTATACAATGTCAATCCAAGCAATTATTACTCTCAAAAATTCTTAAGATGTGTGATGAAAAGCGTCTATTTACTTTCTTTGTATACGATGAAACAATTCCTGACGGTATTTTGTAGTTTGATTTTTATAAGCTCTTGCTCTGTGAAAACCCCTGAACCGGCTGCTTATAATGATTCTTTGGCAGTTCAACAGATTGGAATTACCGAGAAAGCAAATAGTTTGCATGACGCTTTTGCTGGTTATGTAAAGGCTGAAATGGAAATTAGAAGGAAAGATCTTGAACTTCAGCTAGAAAAAGCTGAGGATGCAATTAATAGAACAGGTTCTTATGAGGATGATAAAGGCCTCTTTGAAGCCGCAAGTGCCTTCGTTGAAGGTTTTAAGAAACTCGATCGCGAAGAATACGATGAGGTCATTAGAATTCTCTCAAAACCCGATAGTATCTACACCGAATCGGATGAGGCAAGATTGGGAATTCTTTATAAAACGATTGATGAGCAAAGCAATAAGCTCATTTCTAGGTTTATAACAGCTCAACAAGATTTTGCTAAAAAACATGAAATCGAACTAAAAAACGAATCTACAGCCAAGGATTAGCAGGCTTAAGCATTTTTTTTTGAAGATAATTGCTTTAAAAGCAGCGAAATATTGTGGATGTGGTATTTTTGCCGCCTTTAAAGAACAATACCCATGACTGCCCTAAGTAAGAATCGCATTGCTGATTTTCTAAAATCTGAACCTTCTGACGCTCTTGTTAGCATATCAGGTTGGGTGAGAAGCAAAAGAGGAAATAAAGATGTTGCATTTATTGCTTTGAGCGATGGTTCAACAATCAAAACCATTCAGGTTGTTGCCGACTTAACAAGTTTCAACGAAGAACTAATTAGACAAATCACTACCGGAAGTGCTATAGAAGCCAAAGGAAAATTGGTTTCTTCTCAAGGTGCTGGTCAAAGTATTGAGCTTGTTGCCAATGAAATAATCATTCTAGGCGAAGCTGATGCTGAAAAATATCCACTTCAAAAGAAAAAGCATTCTTTAGAATTCTTGAGAGAAATTGCTCACTTAAGACCTCGAACAAATACTTTCGGAGCGGTGCTCAGAGTTAGACATGCAATGTCTTTTGCCATTCATAAGTACTTTAACGATAGGCATTTCTATAATATTCATGCGCCAATCATTACTGGTTCTGATGCTGAGGGTGCTGGTGAAATGTTTAAGGTAACAACTTTAAATGTTGGAAATCCTCCGCGCAATGAGGCGGGAGATGTTGATTACGAAAAAGATTTCTTCGGCAAAGAGGCGAACTTAACTGTTTCAGGACAACTTGAATCTGAGCTCGCAGCATTGGCATTGTCACGAGTTTATACTTTCGGACCAACTTTTAGAGCTGAAAATTCAAATACAACCCGACATCTAGCTGAGTTCTGGATGATTGAACCGGAGATTGCTTTCTTCGATTTGAATGACAACATGGATCTGGCTGAAGATTTTCTAAAATACCTAATCAATTATGCACTGGAGCACTGTGCTGATGATCTTGAATTCCTTGAGAAACGTCAACAGGAAGAAGAGTCACAGATGAAAAAGGAAGAAAGAAGTTCCTTGCCTCTGATTGAAAAATTGAAAAGTGTAATTGAAGGAACTTTTGAGCGAATCACCTATACTGAAGCAATTTCTATTCTTGAAAGAAGTGGAAAGAAATTCGAATATGAAGTCAAGTGGGGAGTAGATCTTCAAAGTGAGCACGAACGCTATCTGGTAGAAAAGCATTTTAAGAAACCTGTAATTCTTAGCAATTACCCTAAAGACATTAAAGCGTTCTACATGAAGCAAGACAAAGATGGCAAAACAGTTCGTGCTATGGACGTTCTTTTCCCTGGCATTGGTGAAATTATAGGTGGCTCCCAAAGGGAGGAAGTTTATGAAAAACTAAGCCAGCGTATCGATGAAATGGGAATCCATAGAGAAAGTCTATGGTGGTACCTGGAGACTAGGCAGTTTGGTACTGTTCCGCATTCGGGCTTTGGTTTAGGTTTCGAAAGACTTATTCTTTTTGTTACAGGAATGGGTAATATCAGAGATGTAATACCTTTCCCTAGAACGCCTAAGAATCTGGAGTTCTAATTAAATTAGAATAAAGCGAACTTTTCGCCCGCGCATGCGGGTTTGCATTTCCATACAAACGCCGTCTTTGTAGAAGAAGTAATTCCTTGTTCCATCGGGTTGTTTCAGTTCATAAGAGCGATAGCCTATTGAATGAACCTCTACATTGCTACCTAAACGTTCGGAAAGAATTGTTTTAAATCCGGTAGGCTCATCATGATATAACCTGCCAACACTAAAAGTTACTGGTGTTGTGATTTTTAGGTCATCAATTTCAGATCCTGTAACATGCAAACCGCCGTTTACACGCTTAACTTCGGTGTGCTCGGTTCTAACGCCATTGATATGTTTTGTTGATGAAGCCGAAACCAGAACTCCCTTTGAGTATTCTAAACGGATATCCGAAATAATATTTAAAAAGAAAACATTTAGTTTAGTGACTAAACTTATGGAGAAATCTTCTTCTGATGCGCGAATAATTCTTGCCTCCAGATGTCCTTTCTCTTCCTCATTAACAAGCACCTTGTAGTGCAGTATTTGTTCAGAATTGCGATCAATTGCATTCGCTTCGAATGTAGAAATCAGGCTTAAAAAAATCAGTAAGAGCAAATGGCGCATTCTAAAACTCATGGAGGCGTTTAAATAATGACACGCCTGCTCAAATTTACCCCTATTAATTGAATTTTTTGTCATCATCAGCAAACGTTCTTTCTAAATAATCGATTTTATATTTAGATTTGTCTAAAAATAAATTTCGATATGTATAAATTACTTCTTTTACTGGGGTTAATTGCATATTCAGAAATAAAATCACAAATCATTAAGGGTATTATTTCTGATGAAGCTGGTCCGCTTGCCTTTGCTTTAGTTAGTGTTAAAGGCAGTTCAGTTCATACGTTAAGTGACCCCAATGGAGAATTTAGTCTTATTTACGAGAAGTCGGGACCGATGTTCCTTGAAATTAAGCTAGTTGGCTTTAAGCCACGAACCATTGAAATTGACCCGGTTAACCAGCAAATCCCACTTGAAATTCTGCTGGAACCAAGAACTCTCTCATTAAATGAAGTAGTTATTACCGGAACCAGGCAGTTTAGCCGAAGATCAGAAAGTTCGGTGCTTGTTCACGTGCTTGATAGCAAAATGCTAGAGATCAATCAATCAAATAATCTGTCCGAAGGATTATGCTTTCAGCCCGGTTTAAGAATGGAAACTGATTGCCAGACCTGCGGGTTTAGTCAACTCAGAATGAATGGCTTGCCGGGAAGTTATTCGCAAGTGCTTATCAATTCAAGACCGGTTTTTCCGTCTTTATTAAGCATGTATGGTCTTGAACAATTTCCAACTTCATTGGTAGATAGAGTTGAGATTGTAAAAGGAGGAGGTTCAGCACTTTATGGTAGCTCGGCAATTGCAGGTACAGTAAACATTATCACCAAGATTCCCGCCAGCAATGGTTGGTCAGTTGGAATGAACTCAGCAATAATTGACGCTCACGCTTTTGATCATAACTTTAATGCTAATGCTTCTTTGGTTAACAAGACTCAAAAAGCAGGTGCTACAATAATGCTTTCAGGTAGGCAAAGAGATGAATATGACGCCAATGGCGACGGATTTACCGAACTTCCATATTTAAGTTCAGGTTCATTAGGAATTTCGTCTTTTCTTAAAACAGGAAAGTCGGGTTTGCTTGAATTGCAGGCTTTTAACATAAACGAAGAACGACAGGGAGGAAATAAAATCGGACAAAGAGCTGATCTCTCAGATCAAGGTGAATATCGTTTGCATCATGTCTTTGCTGCTGACGCAGGATATAGTTTTGAGCCTTCTTCTAAAGCACTTTTAAAAATCTATTCAGCTGCTCAAACGACTTGGAGAAGTCACTATACTGGAATAGATCAGCAGAATGGCTGGGGCTTGTCTAGGTCCTCATCCGCCCAAGCGGGCGCCCAAATTCACTACAATGCAAATCGCTTCCCCCTCGGGAAGAATTCTTTTGTTTTTGGATTAGAAAGTCAGTATGAGAAGACATTTGATCAAATCAAATCATACAATTATTTCATAAATCAAGAGGTAATTTTATCAGGCATTTTTGTTCAAAGCGACTGGAGTATCCATAAAAACCTTCAACTTTCATCTGGTTACAGATTAAACGTTTCTAATAGACTTAGCAAAGTTGTGCATACTCCGCGCCTTGCCCTATTATGGAAACCAGCATCAGGATGGCAATTCAGAAGCTCATGGTCAAAAGGATTTAAGGCTCCTCAAGCATTCGAAACAGATATGCATATTGCCTTTGCAGGTGGAGGTGTTTCTGTTATCTCAATTGACCCTAGTTTAAAAGCTGAATTTTCCCAAGGAATTACCATTTCTGCTTCCTACACATTAGAGAAAGCTGATTATCTGCTAGGTTTTAATTTGGATTATTTCAGAACCGATTTGAGCAATAATTTCATCCTCGAAGAAATTGGTTTCGATGATAATGGAAACCAGAACTTATTCAGAACCAACGGCAAGGGTGCTCTTTATGAAGGACTTACTTTCGAATTGCGGGCTGCTTATAAAGATGATATTGTCTTTCAATCGGCATTTACAATGCAAAAAGCGTCGTTTAATAATCCTGTAAAATGGTCGCAGGAGTTGCCAGGAGTGAGAATTCAAACTAGAACTCCTCAGCTTTATGGTTATTTGAGCCTCACAGCGTTCAACGACCATCGGGTGCAACCTTCATTGAATTTAGTTTATACTGGTAAAATGTTAATTCCTCATTTTGGCGGAGCTCCAGGAAT
Source organism: Bacteroidia bacterium (assembly GCA_018401705.1). Lineage (GTDB taxonomy): Bacteria > Bacteroidota > Bacteroidia > M30B66 > M30B66 > M30B66. The sequence goes on from JAGYKL010000020.1 coordinate 30,101, forward strand.
ACCCGAAGATAGGCTTGTTAATTCACCCTCCTTTATTGATTTAGGCTTTAAGCTAAACTTCAGAAGTAAAGTGAAAATAGCCGGCAAAGAACTACAGTTTCAATCGGGAGTTCACAATCTGCTAAATGCTTATCAATCAGATTTTGACACAGGTAAAAATCGTGATAGCAACTACGTTTATGGTCCAATGAGGCCCCGAACAATCTACTTTGGAATCAAGTTGTAGTATGTAAATGAGTACAACGTACAACGTATTACGTAAAACGAACAAAGAAAATCGAAAAATCGTTTATCGTATATCTTTTATCGAACATCGTAATTCATATGATTGTCAGCAAAATGATATTGCATTTGCCTAAATTTTCTTTAGGTTTGTACTCAAGGAAAATTTTTATGAAAAGTCTTACTCGATTAACCCCGTTTCTTTTCGGTTTGTTGCTGTTGCTTAGTGCATGCTCAGGAAGTCAGGAAAATAAGTTAATTGGCACTTGGACAGTGACCAAAATGGATGCACTTCCTGGTGAATATCCCATTGAACAATGGGAATTTACAAATGACAATGACTTGCTTCGTTATAAAGTAACAGAAGTAAGTAATGAGCTTGCTACAACTGGTCGCTGGGGTTTTAGTAAAAGAAACCGTCTTAACTTATCTAAATTTGATGTTGGATTTAATGGTGAGTGGGAGATTGTCACATTAACTGACGAAGTTTTAAGAATGGTACTTAAAGTGTTTGTTGATGATGATGGAGGTCAGCGACCTGCTGGTCAGGTGCTCGTTGAATTTACTAGAGCTCGATAAATCAAATATTAATCTTTTTTAAGCTCTCATTTGGGAGCTTTTTTTATACCCAATGGCGAAAGTTAAGTCAGTGTTTTTTTGTCAATCCTGCGGACATGAATCTCCAAAGTGGTTGGGAAAATGCCCATCGTGTAACTCATGGAACAGTTTCACTGAAGAGCGAATGGTACAAACCAAATCAGCTTCCGCTCCCGCAGGATGGATGCGCGATAACAATCCAGCAAAAGCTCCTCAACCAACCAAACTTCAAGACATTGCCAATCAAAATGAAGTAAGGATTAATACTGGTGACGAAGAACTCAACCGAATACTCGGTGGAGGAATGGTTCCTGGTTCTTTGATTCTACTCGGTGGCGAGCCGGGCATAGGCAAATCAACCTTAATGCTTCAGATTGCATCAAAAAGCACCCGCTTAAAAACACTCTATGTTTCAGGTGAAGAAAGCGAACAGCAAATTAAAATGCGCGCTGAACGAATTGGGATAGAAAATGAAGAATGCCTAGTGCTTGCAGAAACCGGAATGCAGCGCATCTTTCAGCACATTAATAAAGTACAGCCTCAGCTTTTGGTAGTAGATTCTATTCAAACGCTGCAAACCGATACCATTGAATCTTCTCCTGGAAGTGTTTCTCAAATCAGAGAATGCACAGCAGAATTACTTCGCTTTGCGAAGGAAAGTAACACACCAGTGTTTTTAATTGGGCACATCACCAAAGACGGACAAATTGCTGGTCCGAAAATTCTCGAGCACATGGTAGACGTGGTGCTTCAGTTCGAGGGAGACCGACACCACCTTTACCGAATAGTTCGTTCTGTCAAAAACCGCTTTGGCTCAACTGCCGAAATGGGTATTTACGAAATGGCCGGCCATGGATTACAACAAGTAAATAATCCCTCACAAGTGCTTCTTTCCCAATTGGATGAACCTTTCTCAGGAATTGCTATTTCAGCTACCATGGAAGGTGCTAGGCCGATGATGATTGAAAGTCAGGCATTGGTAAGCACTGCAGTTTACGGAACTCCGCAACGCTCAGGAACAGGCTTTGATTTGCGCCGGTTAAACATGCTACTTGCAGTTATTGAAAAACGCTGCGGCTTTAAGCTAGGTCAAAAAGATGTCTTCCTAAACATTACTGGTGGTATTCGTACCGAAGATCCTGCTGTTGATTTAGGCATTATTTGCGCCATACTTTCTTCAGATTTAGATATGCCAATTCCGGCAAAAACCTGCTTCGCAGGGGAAGTTGGTTTGAGTGGTGAAATCAGACCCGTAAGCAGAATTGAACAGCGAATTGCCGAAGCCGACCGAATGGGTTTTGCTCAGATTCTTGTTTCAGAATACAACATGAAAGGTCTGAATTCAGGCAAGTTTGGCATTCGAGTTATTCCTGTTAAAAAGATTGAAGAAGCTTTTCGGGTGCTTTACGGATAATTAGCATCATTATTGACAAGCAATAAATCCTAAAATTAATCTTTTGAAAAATATCCTCTCAGGCCTTAAGTTTTTTGGGGCCTTTCTCGCTTTATTTATTGCACAAAGTGCTGTTGCACAGGATTTAAAGCCTAAATGGGTGTACGTCCTCGACGGCTTTTATGATACTGATATTACCGACCTTGAAATTGATAAGGAAGGAAACACATATGTTTCGGCAAATTATGGAGGCAACCTTTCTTTAAAAGGAAATTCTTTTGAAATACCAAGGTCTCCCCATGTTCATGGAATAATCGTTAAGCTTGATAAACTAGGAAAGTTAATATGGGCCAGACCTATTCAAAGTATTAACGATAATCGTATAAATGATATTTCCATTGCTCCAAATGGCGATTTGCTGTTTACCGGATTTGCTGATGGTAATTTTGAATTTAAAGGAAAGAAAAAGAATATTAAACTGGGCAGAGGAAAGCAAGCCGGAGAATACCATCATCCACAATTTGTTTATGCCGCAAGATATTCTTCATCCGGCGAACCTATATGGGTTAAAGAGTTTGGAGCTACCTGGGGAGAAGGATTAAGCATTGCTGCCAATAGCAAGAACGAAGTCTATTTCGACTTATATCACAATAATTATATCAAAGATGGCGACCAACGCATCGATTCAGTTCCAAGAGATAAACGTTATGATAAAAGAGTGTTAATGATTAAACTGAGCGCAAGCGGCGAGTTTCTAGAAAAAAAACTAGTCCTTGATCGGTTTGGCAGCACTTACATTCCAAAACATTACATCTATATTGATAAAGAGGATAATCTCTACCAATACGGCAATTTCTCAAAAGCTATTTTTTTCACAGAAAAAGATTCCTTAAGCAATGATGCTTACATGGAAGGTTTAGATTCTTATCTTGCTAAGTACAATGCTGATGGCTCCTTTGCTTGGGCTAAGCAAATAGGCGGACAAAATGTTCAGGCGCTCAATGAAATCCGAGTCACAAAGGAAGGAGCCATTTATGGAGCTGGGTATTATTATTTTGAGTGTTTTGTGGGCGACGGGATAAACGTTGTTCAGAAAAGTAAATTTGAATATAAGTCAGGAAGCAGCTTTTTCTATTTCGCCTTAACTAAAGATGGCGAACTCGACTTCATCAGGTATGAGGAACAAGGACAATATAGCACGTATTTTACAGCGCAGTCCATTGCTTTAGACGACTTTAATCAGGCTCACATTGTCGGCATTTTTAATGATACAGTTGTCATTGATGGTCATCAGCTTAGTCAGCCTTACAGAACCGAAAAGCATTTCTATAGCCGCTGGAAAAACGACAAACTGGAAGAAATTTCAACCCACGATATTAGCTCGAATAGCTTTTTATTATCGCGAAAGATTGACATTAATAGCGGTCAGTTTGCAACAGGTGGATTATACGTTGGTGATAAAGCTCAAATGATTATAGAAGGCAAAAAGCATAAGCTAACATTGAATGAACATGGTCGCTCAAGCTACATTTATGGTGGAACTGTGCCTGAAAGAAAAGAATCAGAACCTTTAATTGCTCTTAACAGCAGAAGCGCACTCTATTTATCTGAATTAAAACCACTTCTTGCTTGTATTAGTCCAAGAGAAGAAGCTTCAAATGATGTCTGGTTTCCAACAAAAGATTCAATTCCGTCAAGAGAAACCTGGTTAAGTGAAACGCCCTGCGGGCGGAAGGTTAATCAAATGGAAGTTGCTTTATTTCCCAACCCAAGCCGAGGAACAACAACCTTGAAGCTGAAAGGCATGGAGGGAGGTTTTTCACAGATTGATGTATTCTCAGAACAAGGGAAACTGATGTTTTCGCAACGAGTTTCTATTCAAACAAATGATTATGAACTTGGCTTAAACTTAAGCAGCGTTGCAGCAGGAATCTATTTTGTTAGAATCGTTCATGGTGGTTTTGAAAAAGCTATACGCTTTGTTAAAATTGACTAATCCTTAACTCTTGAATAGTTCCATAAAACTTTATAGATTATTAAAATTTTGGTGAAGAGTATTGTTTGCTTTTATTCTGTCTTCATTCTCAAAAAATTATCTTTCTCTTAGCAAATGTCAAAAGCCATGGCTCATGGCAAAATAATCTAAAGGTTACCCTGGTTTCACTTTCATTACACATTATTCTCAAACAATTGAACTTTTCTCAGTCTCAGCATAAACGCAAGCAGCCATTTAGAATTCACCTATGAAATATTTCTTTCTCCTGATTTCAATATTTTTCTTTTTACATAAAACGCCTTTATTAGCACAAAGTGCTACTCCTAAATGGGTTTACATCCTCGACGGGTTTCAGGATGCCGATGTAACTGATGTTGAAGTAGATAAACAAGGCAATACATACGTATCCGCCAATTACAGCGGCACTATCAGTATTCCTGAAATAAGAGTTGATCTTCCCCGGGCACCGCATGTGCACGGACTTATCCTAAAGCTAGATAAAAATGGAAAACCCATCTGGGTGAGGTCTGTAGTGAGTGTTTTCGACAATCGTATCAATGATATAACGTTGGCTGCTAATGGAGATGTTTTATTCACCGGCTTTGCCGATGGGAAAGTTGAATTTGCAGGTAAAAAAGAGACACTTCGCTTTGGAAGAGACAAGGAAAGAGGAGACTATCATCACCCTCAGAATGTTTATGCCGCAAGATATACCTCCAAAGGAGAACCTGTTTGGGTGAAGAACTTTGGCACTCCTTTCGGTCAAGGTTTAAGCATTGCCATCAACAGTAAGGAAGAAACTTATTTTAATCTCTACTACACAGGTTTCCTGACAAATGAAGACTCAAAGATTTCAGAAATTCCCAAAGAGAGTAAAATAGAATCTAAATCTGTAACTATCAAGCTAGATAAGAATGGAGAGTTTGAGAAGCTCCAGGAGTTAAATTATTTTAAACGGAGTAGCTATATTCATAACCATAAGATTTGTTTTGATAAGAATGATAACATGTATCAATACGGCACGTTTTATGGCAAAATTGCCTTTTCTGCAACAGATTCCTTCAGCAATGACGCATATCTTGAAGGTCTTGATTCTTACTTGGTAAAGTACAATCCAGAAGATGAGATTATGTGGTCCAAGCAAATTGGCGGGCAGAATGTCCAGGTTCTAAATGAAATTCAGATTAGTCCCTCAGGAAAAATCTATGGTGCCGGTTATTATGATTTTGAATGTTCAATTGGTAATGGCATTAGTCTAGTTCAAAAGAGCAAATATGAATGGAAATCAGGCTCTAGCTTATTTTATTTTGCCTTAACGGCGGATGGAGACCTGGATTTCATACGATATGAGCAACAAGGGCAATACAGTACATCTTTTGCGGCAGCTTCTATTGCTTTAGATGATTTTGATCATGCACATATAGTTGGAACTTTTAATGATACGGTGAATGTAGACGGAAAGATGATTTACCAATCATTCAGAGAAGCGACATTCTTCTACAGCTGCTGGGATAATAACACACTTTTGGAATTAAATAGAGCCGGAATCTCTTCAAATTATTTTGCTTTAGCCAGAAAGATTAGCATTACAGGAGGCAATTTTGCTGCAGCTGGATTATACGCAGGAGACGATTCAAAGATGATGATTAATGGAAAGAAATATAAACTTACTATTAATGAGCATGGTCGTTCCAGCTTTATTTACGGAGGCAGTGTTCCAACCAAAGACATTTCAGAACCAATCATTGCATTAGAGAGTAAACAAAGTATTTACCTTAGAGACTTAAAGCCATTGTTGGCTTGCTTAAAACCTGAGCAGGCAGCATTACCAAATGTTTGGTTTCCCACCGAAGACTCAATCCCTTCAAGAGAAACGTGGTTAAGCGAAACGCCTTGCGGGCGCGAAGTGGCTGAAAAGTCAGTGAGATTATTTCCCAATCCAAGTCGTGGAAACGCTAGCTTGGTCTTAACTGGCATGAATGGAGGTAATGCGTTGGTTGATATTTTCTCAGAATCGGGAAATCTCATTTTTAGCCAAAAAGTAGGAGTCCCTGAAAATCAGTTCACTTTAAACTTAAACCTTAATGGCATCGCCAATGGGATTTATTTTGTTAGAATTGTTCATGGAGGTTTTGAAAAAGCTATACGCCTTGTTAAAGTAGATTAATTTAGTCTGCGCCAGCGATTGCCTGCCTGCAGCAGGCAGGTAGCAAGCTACCTTGTAGCGAGGAAAGCGCGGCCGTGAGCTTGTCGAGCGGGGCGCCTAAAGTGTTCTAATTAATTTGAAAGAATTATTTTGGTATTACCCGATTTTCCTTCAAAAGTGAGTGTTTTTATAAAGTAAACTCCTGAAGACAAGCCGATTACATCAACAAGCTCTTGGTTAGTAATGTGATTCCCTGTTTTAATAATTCTTCCGCTTATATCAGTCATATACCATTTGAAACTTTCATCAGAAACAATTGAAAAATAGTCCCTGCACGGATTGGGGAATACCAATGAGGATGATGAATTCTTTGCAATTTGAGTAACAACATCCACTACAAAACTTTGCGAAGCTTCACAATCTGAAAAATCGGTTACTGTTAAGGAATATTCGCCAAATTCTAAGTTTTGCAAATCTTCAGTTGTCTCTCCATTTGACCAAGAGAATATGTATGGAGGCGTTCCACCTTCAACAAACAAATCTATGCTTCCATTTGGCGAATCTCCAATCTGTGGCATTACATCAGCTATAAGGCTAATTTGCTGTGGTTCAGATATCTCGACCTCAATTGTGCTTTCACAACCATCATTTGATAAAGCAGTTAATATGTAAGTTCCTTCACCTAATCCTGTTATATCTTCGGTTGTTTGTCCTGTGCTCCAGCTAAATGAATTAGCATTTTCTGCATTAATATCAACAGCACCATTCGATTCCCCAAAACAAGAAACATTGCTTTGGTCAACTAAAGTCAATACTGGTAAAGCTCCATCTGAAATATCAATATCATTTAAAGACTCTGCTGAGCCGCATGAATTAGTCAAGGTTAGAGTATATGTTCCAGATTCAGAAACTTCAAGAGTTGCCTGATTACTTCCAATAGGAAGATTGTTTGCCAACCAGGTATACGTTACCCCCGCCTGAGGCTCAACTGAAAGCGTGGTTGACTCGTTAGGGCATAAAGCATTTCCATTACTCGTGCTAATAAATGCAGCTTGAGGAGCCGGAAGTATTTCAACTGTTGCAGTTTGATTTGATACAATGCTACCGCAGCCATTACTTAGTTGAACCGAATAAACTCCTGCCTGACTTGCCAGTACTTGGTTTGAGTTAGACCCAATTTCATCATTACCATTAAGCAGCCATTGGTAATTAACCGCTTGTTGAGCTGAAATGCTTAAGGTTGTTCCTCCAGAGTTTTCGCAAATGCTCAAGCCATCGGATGCTTGAATTACCGTCGGTTGAACAGGTGCAGGATTTATAATTATATTGTTTGGGCTTACACTTCCAATTTGCACCGGATTAGAGCTTAGTATTCTTATGCGATAGCCAGTTCCTGCCGCTGCGCTTAAAGGAATTGTTGCATTTATTTCACCTTCTGTGACAGAATTGATTGTTCCAATATTCGTTGGATTGCCAAAATTACCATTTGCATCGCTTAGTTGTGCGGTGAATACATTCCCGGCATTAACAGGCTCATTTATCGTAAATGGAATTGCTAAACTTTGGCCCTGACAAACCGGTGAGTTTAACCAAGCTACATCTATAGGCAAATCGGTAAAGCAGCTGAATTCAAATTCAAAACCAGAAGTGTTTCCGGCAAATGTATTGGTAGATTCAAAACGAAATGTAAGGCTAGAGCCAGTTGATTGGAATGCAGGTGGCCAGCCGTTAAAGTTATTATAAGAACCTATTAGAGGTGACGCAGTTGATGGACCATCATAGACTCTAATCCAATGTCCGCCATTATTTCCGTTGATGTTAATGCCATTAACAATAGCCCTGAGACGTTCTCCACTATAGGAGGTGAATGTTTGATTCCAGGTGCCATCAGGGTAATTACCTGTCCCACCTGGATCGCGGAAAACTCCATTACACACATAGCGAATCCCGGAGCTCATACTGTAGTTAATGATTGCAGGTGGCTCAGTTACGCATGTGATAATTCCTTGCCAGCCCCTTGCTTGCGAGCTTGCATTTGAGATGTACCTGAAAGTTAGGCAAGTTCCATTTGAAGTCAGAGTTTCAATGTTAGAACCTGCAATATACATAGCCAAAGGAGGGTCATTCACTGTGCTTCCGTCATATACCCAAAGCGTATCTCCAGATCCAAATGAACTTTCGTTTCTGTTAAATGCAATCTGTATCAATTGCCCCGCATTTGAGCAGAATGTTTGAACATAATCTCCGTTTGCGTTATAATTCGCATTTGGACCTCCATCGTCATAAAACACTCCTTCACAAACAGATAGAGTTCCATTTGTGATGGAATAAATTGGCAGTGATTCTCCAAAACAAGTCATTAGGCCCGAATAACCCTGAGCGCTTCCAAAACCGGCATTTGTGTTATTTCTGTCGAATTCAAATGTGAGATACTCGCCAGTACTTTCAATAGTAGCAGGAATAAAATTAAAGTTATTATAAGCGCCTATCAGCGGATAGCTTTGATCAGGACCATCATAAATTCTTAGCCAATGCCCACCATTATTTCCATTGATAGAGAACAACGAATATTCAAAACGAAGTCTTTGTCCGCTATACGAACGATAAGTTTGGCGGTTGAAACCTTGACCGTAAGCAAAAGCGCCACTATTATCTGAAATAATTGCATTGCATACTGCACGTAAGCCGCTGCTAATGTTAATAGTATCTTGAATAGGTGGTTCTGGAACACACGTTATAAACCCTTGCCAGCCCGGTTCAGTGGATGTATTAGATTGAAATTTAAATGTTAGACAAGTTCCACTTGAAGTTAACCTTTCGATGTTTGAGCCTTGAATGTAGAATCCAAGCAAAATATCATTCGTCGAAGCTCCGTCGTATACCCAAAGTGTATCGCCTGAATCGGCAAGATTTACATTATTATTAAACCTAAATTGAATGTGTTCGCCATTATCGCTGCAGAACGTCTGCGTAAAGTTCTGCTCTTGACTGAAATTCAAGTTAGCGCCAGCATCATCGTAAAAAACAGCAGAGCATGTGTTTACATTGTCGTTACTATTTATTACAGTCCGAGAGGACTTCAAAACAGGTCAGCAAACCAACAAATCCGGCATTTCCGCCGAAACCGGCATTGGTATTATTAGCATCAAATTCAAATGTGAGGTATTCACCCGAGCTAACAATTGCAGGCGGAATGAAATTGAAGTTATTGTATTGGCCTATGAGTGGGTATGTTTGATCGGGTCCGTCGTAAATTCTTAACCAATGACCACCGTTATTTCCATTGATAGCAAAAACTGAATACTCGAACCTTAATCGAGAGCCGGTAGCTGATTTGAAGGTATGCCTTCTAAATCCTTGAGAATAATTTGAGTTACCTTGAGGATCAAGGATTGTGGCATTACAAACTACAGAAATTCCCGCGTTCATTGAGATGCTTAGGGCTGTTTCAGGATTTTCTAAACACTCAAACTGAGATTCCCAACCTGTGGTTTGAGCAGTTCCGTTACTCTTCCATCTAAACGTGATACAAGAGCCCGAAGACCAAATAACAGATGGAGTCGAAAAAGGGATGAACATTCTTAGCAGTTCTGCATCCGCAGAATTTCCATCATAAGCCCATAAAGTATCTCCTGTTCCAAGGCTCATCCAGTTGAAGTTAAAGCGCAATCGCTGCCCATTATCAGAACAAAAGGTTTGAGTAAAATCTTCGTTGGGATTATAGTTAGTATTTGGCCCTCCCGAATCGTAAAAACCTCCGCTGCAAGCGTTTATAGTGCCGTTCTGCATTGTAAATGATTCTCCTACATCTACTGTATCAGCAGCTGTGTTCACACATGTTCCTGAGCCTGCAGCATTGTATAATATCACAAAGGTTCCAGCACCTGATACGGAGGGGTTGAAAGTGCTTCCTTCGATTCCGTACCCACTAAAATATCCGCCCGAAGGGCTTCCGGTTAATGTTGATGGATCGGCTAAGGTATTGGTTGTCGTAGGCAAACCACTAAATGAAACAACAGGAGCTTGCGCATTGCTTCCAATAGTAACTGCGCTTAGCTGCGCTCCTGATAAACAGCCATTTACGTTAATGTTTAAGGTGTAATTACCGCTGGTGGCAGGAGTAATTTGGGGCCTGAAAACCTGAGAAGTATTCCCGCTGAAAGCGGAAGGGCCAGACCAGCTATAAACAGCATTCGCAATGGGAGGAGCGCTCAATTGTAAAGTAGCACCTTCGCAAACCGGACTGTTCGAGTCAACTAATCCATCGTTTGCCAAAACATGAATTTCTGAGACACTTAAGGCGCGATTCCAAATCATAAAATCATCAAATGCCGATTCGGCAAAAGCATCAGCAGGCCAATTACTGCGACCTATGTAACAATTGGTTCTGAAAATTTTTCTAGCCGGTGCTGATGCTGCACTAGCAATTAGGTTCCCGTTTAAATAAATCCTAATCAAACTGCCATCGAAAGAGATAAGCACATGATTCCACGCATTTAATTCTGTGCCCGATGGAGCAACCAAAATGGGCTCTCCCGCAGAACCGGTATAATGCTGAGCAGCCAAGCTTCCGTTAGTTTGCTGACTTAAACATGCAAGAACATTATCGCTCTGTTGAGCGTTGCCAAAATCATAAATGCGTGCAAATGAGCCGAAAGATTCAGGTCTGAGCCAACAACTTACAGTGTATGAATTATCAAACCAGAAATTGTCAGGAACATCTACAAAAGCATTGCTTCCGTTGAGTCTGATAGCTGACGAGGCATTTCCGAAACGATCGCTTACATAAGTAGCTCCTCCCGAGGCTGTTCCATCGGCTAATGAGGGCGAGTCGTCTTCTAAATTCCCATTAAACCGATAGTGCAAAATTCGTCCACGATTTAGGGTGGATAAACCTTCGGTAGGATTAGAAATCGTTAAATTATACGAACTTTCATTTCCCGCTATAAGCGGGGAACTGCTTACAATGCGGAGCTTGTAGCCGTTGCCTCCGGGAATATCGTTAGGTATGGTTGCTGAAATATTACCCGAGACTAATGAATTAACAAAACCCAGTTCAATTGGATTATCGAAGCTGCCGCCGGCATCGCTCAGCTGCGCTGTGATCGTATTTCCGGCTTGAAGACCTGAGCCAATTACATTGTAAGGCAGAATGAACTCTGAACCACTACAAAACTGGGTAGATGAAAGGCTGCCCGGATCAAGGCTAACACCCACAGCTGAGCTAAGTGCATTAATTTCATCCTGATTAAGGTTCCTGTTATAGATTCGAACTTCGTCAAGAGCTCCGCGCAACCAGGAGTTATTAGAAGTATTTACGACATTTCCCCCTATGCGCGTTGGAGTCGCATTACTTCCGATAGTGAAATTTCCTGACTGAGAGCCAACCGAAACTCCATTTATAAAGACCTGCATGGCCGTTGGAGAAGTATTGATAACTACGTGAACCCACTGCTCGGCAGTGATATTCAGGTTGTAAGAAATGCTTCCCGAAGTAGGGTGAAATATAATAATTCTATTTGGGGAAGTGTAAAAACCCGATTCGAGAATGTTATCTTGGCCAACCAGACTCATTCCGTTTGTGATTGAAGAAACCTTGAACCAGTAAGAGATTGAGGCAGAGCTTAAACCATTAATTACTGAGCCATTAAACTCTCCCATACCTTGCTCTACAGCCCCATTAAATGAAAGCGCATCACTTTCAACGCCTGTGAGAGAAGCCGCAGGATATACACCATTTGTGAGCGTGAGGTGGTTGCCTAGTGAGCCGGCGTCTAAACCATCTCCATTAAGTGGCAAATAGGCAACAAGACCATTGTCGAGTTGAATCTGCGCCTGAATGCAGTTAAGATTAATAGCTAAACTAATGATTGATAACAGGAAAATACTTCTCATAATGCATTTAGGTTTTCAGAGACAAAGCTAGTTCTTCATTAAGGGTTATTTCATCAATTCTATTCTACATGATATCTACAAGAATGCTTTTTAAGCTTTATTTAACAATATTTTTAGATTTTTTGTGTCTCTACAAAGTTTAAATTTTCATTAAGAATTGACCAAGTTCTTCTTCTGTCTCGAGATTCATTTTTTTTCGTAAGCGGTATCTATTCATATCTACACTTTTTGGACTAATATTTACAATCGAGGCAATTTCTTTTGATGAAAGCCCAAGACGAATCATAGCACATAACTTTTTATCGTTCTCTGTTAGAATGGGATACCTCGTACTTAATCTATGATAGAAGTCTTCATTCATTAGGTCAACATTCATTTCAAAGGCTTCTCGTTGTTTTGAGATATTTAATCTTTGCTCTAGTTCCCTTTCAAGTTTTTTATTTTCGCCAGGTTTCAGTCCACTTAATTCGTTTCTTAAGCTTTCAAGTGCTTCATTTTGTTGGTTAATATATAGAGCTAGTTGCGTAAGCTCTCTTTTTTTAAAGTTGAGCTCAGATTTTATCTGCTCTTGTTGGTTTGCTGAAATTAGAAGTTCATTTTCTGCGGCCTCTCTTCTTTTCTCTTCGAGTTCTTTTTGATTTTTCTCAATTTGAAGGTCTTTTGCAGCGATTGCTAGATTGTTTTTATGTTTTAGTTGATTTTTATTTTGAATAAAGAAAGCAAACGCTCCTGCTAATAGAGAGATGCTAATTATTAGAATCACCAGTATTTCAAGTTTTTGTCCTTCTTTTTCTAGAACTATGATTTGCTTATCACGCATTGCTAGGTCAGCACGTGACTTCTCAGACTTAAAACGTGTTTCTAACTCTGCAATGGTTTGAGTTCGCTCTTTAGAATAAATTTCTTCATTTATTAGAGTTCTGGCTTTCCAATCTTGAAGGGCTTTTCGAAAGTCGCCCTGACTTTCGAAAAACTGTGATCGAGATAGCAGAATTTCGGCCAGCAGCCAATCAGCCGACAAGTCTGAAGCTTTTACAAATGCGTTGTTAAATGAGTTTTCCGCAAGTGAACTCATGCCTAAACCTGAATAAGCTTTTCCGAAATTCTTTGCTGTTATTGCCAGTCCATAAGCATCGCCCGAAATTTTCCTTAATGAATCCGAGATTTGGAGTAATGATAAAGCGCCTTTAAAATCCTCCTTTTCTATGAGAACTTCGGCCAGATTATTCAAACTTTCACTTCTTCCAGACAGGTCATTTATCTGCTCGAAGATTAATAGCGCTCGATTGTGATATTGAAAGGAGCTATCGTACTGGGCTTTATTGAAATAAGCAGTTCCTATACCTGATAGTGTTTTAGCCTTTCCTTTGAAATCGTTCGTTTTATTATACTTTTCGAGAGCCTTTTGCAGATATATGATTGCCCTTCCAAAGTCTTTTTGTGTGGTAAAGACTAGCCCTAAATTGGTAGATATTTGGGCTGAAAGTTCAAGCTCGTCTAGCTTATCGGCTTCGTGAACAGCTTGTAAATAATAGCTTACACTTTCCTCTAAATCGTTGCGATAGAATGCTACAACGCCAAGATTGTGATGAACTTTTGCAATTCCTAGGTTGTCCTTGGCGATTGAATATGAGTTTAATGCTTGTTTATAAACAGAATCGGCGATAAAATAATTCCCTTCGTTCATGAAAATTAAGCCTAGGAGATTTTGTGCATTGGCGTATTCAGAGGGAGTTCCAATTTGTTTTAATGAATTTAGCGCTTGGTATACTTTTTCTTTGGCCTCTTTGAAATACCCTTTATTGAATAGGGCTGAGGCTAGTGTTCTTTGAGATAAAGATCTGCCACGGCTGAAATTAAGCCTGTCTGATTCTATAAGTGCTTTGTTTGCATAGAATTCCATCGAATCAATATTGCTTCTTTTAAATGATTCTGATGCTTCTAATAATTGATGCACTATCAAGGTGTCGGCAATCAAGCTTTGACTAAGCAAAAGCATGAATAGAATTGACAGTAAAAGTTGCCGGGAAAATAGCATTGATTGATTGAATATAGACTTTGTATGATGAATTTTCAATTTGAGTATGTATCTACAACAAAAGTACAATAATCTGTATATCAATAAATTTATTATTTTATTTACACTACAAAGTATTTGTTGCCCGCTTAATTGAAACAGAAAGCAAGGGAGATGGTCTTGTGGAGTGACCTGAACCTTGGATCACAGTTTAGCAATCAAAATTCAAGCTCTTAGTGGTTTCTAATTAGAGCTGCAAATACTTAATGAATTGTTTTGGCGAGGAAGTAGTTCAGAACTTTGCTCTGAACAAAATTTGGCATTAAAGTTCATTTAGGACTTATAAAGCCATGCCTTTGGTGAAGGTGTATTAAGGTAGTCTACGCCAGCGATTGTAGCAAATTAGCTTGTGCGGAGCGCAACTAATGCGTAAAGCGCGGCCGTGAGCTTGTCGAGCGGGGCGCCCAAAGAATTAATCAATCTATTGTTGCAATTACCTTTAACTCTATTGCAATCGGTGTTGGCAAGCAGTTAATTTCTATGGTTGTGCGACAAGGGAGATTATCCTTAAAATATTCTGCATATATGCGGTTATAAGTCTTGAAGTCGTCCTTCATGTTGGTGAGAAAGACCGTTACATCAACAATCTTGTCCCAAGACGAACCGCAATCTTCGAGAATATACTTGATATTATTAAACACCGAATGGCACTGCTTCTCGATATCGTAAGAAACTATATTTCCCTCATTGTCAAGTTCAACGCCGGGAATCACTTTTGTTCCTTTTTCTCTGGGACCAACACCGGATAAAAAAAGCAAACTCCCAACACGACGAGCATGAGGGTAAAGTCCAACAGGTTCAGGAGCACGGGAAGAGTTTAGTTTAGACATGAGGTATAGTTGATAGTTGATAGTTAGATAGTTAGATAGTTGATAGTTAGATAGTTGATAGTTAGATAGTTGATTGTTATGTAGTTGATTGTAGTTTTTTAGTGTGATTTAAAGCATCAAAGCATATCTAGTTTTTTCATCGTGTTTCGCTCATCGCAAATCGTCCATCGAACTGCAAACACTTTACAAATAAAGCATTTTCAGGTAAGAGAGGCAATACGTTCGTTGAATTGCGTAAGGATTTTAGCTTTATTTCAACGATTAAGGTTCATTTGCGTTATATTTAAAAACAAAACTATGAAAGCTATTTGGAACGATGAGGTAATTGCTGAAAGCAATGAGACAATTGTCATAGAAAATAATCACTATTTCCCAGCTAACTCTATCAAGAAAGAGTTTTTTAAAGATTCTTCCACACACACTGTTTGCCCCTGGAAAGGTACAGCATCTTACTATACTTTGGATGTAAACGGAAAGCAAAATCCTGATGCGGCTTGGTATTACCCAGAAGCAAAAACTGCTGCAAAGGGCATTGAAAACTACGTTGCCTTTTGGAAAGGTGTGAAGGTTGAGAAGTAATTATGCTTCTTTTCTAATGGTCTGAAGCCCTTCTATGAGTTTATCCAAATCACTAAAGGTAGTGTACACGTGCGGTGTGATTCTTACTCCCGAAATGTTTTCCCACTCGATGGCAACGGTGTGAATGCCATAGTTTTTAAACAGCTTTTGGTCAATTTCTGAAGGTTTAACTCCTTCCATGCTTACCAATGCAATGGCTCCGCTATGGGTTTCTGACTTAGGAGTTGTAACTGAAATACCGTCGGTTTTGGTGACTTCTGAAGTCCAGTAGGTTTTGAGTTGGTGCAATCGATTGAATTTTCTTTCCGAGCCAATTCCATTGTGAAAGTCGAGTGCTCTTCCAACGGCTAGTTCTGTTGGAAAAGATCGTGTTCCAAGTGTTTCGAACTTTTTAATGTCATCGCTTTCGGGCTTTTCGCCCGGAAACAGTGGCGCTAAGTCAGCAATTCGTTCTTTCTTAACGTAAAGCAATCCGCTGCCAAAGGGAGCGCAAAGCCATTTGTGCAGACTTGTTCCGCAGAAATCTACTTCCAGATCAGGCATTTTGAAATTAAGATGCGCGAATGAATGAGCACTATCAGAGATGCTTAGAATGTTTCTTTTTCGAGCTTCTAATGCTATTTTCGCAACAGGCAGCACTTGTCCGTTCCAGTTAATAAGGTGTGTGATATGAACTACTTTAGTTTTGGAGCTGAACTTTTCGATGTAACGATTAGCAAGTTCGCTATCATCTTCGGAAGTGTTAGGATGATCGACCCAGACCAGTTTAATTCCGTCGCGTTTTTCGCGCCATTTCCAAGCATTAATCATATTTGGGTAATCCCAGCGGCTAAGCACAACTTCATCTCCTTTTTTGAGAGGAATTCCCATTATTACTGTGCCTAAAGCTTCTGTTGCGTTTCGATTAATCGCTAATTCATCTGCAGAACAACCGGCTAATTGAGCAAGAGATTCTCGCAATGCTTCTCTTCCCTGATCAAGGATACGCCACATGAAATATGAGGGAGCTTCATTGCTTAGTCGATTATATTTTTCAAAAGTGTCCTGCACTATTTGCGGCTGGGGGCTAACGCCTCCGTTGTTGAGATTGATTATGTTTGGTGATGTTGTGTAAGCCTGTTGTATTCCAAACCAAAAATCTTCATTGTCTAATTCTCCAAAGCGGTTGAAATGCTTATCAAGGTCAGATGCATTTGCGGTATTCCATGAATCAAGGAATGGCAATGATAAAGCAGAAATTCCGAGGTTTCTCAGAAAGGAGCGGCGAGCTTTAGTGATATTGTTCATGATGATACTAAGTTAAGCGAATCTTCAAATAGCTAGGTGAATGAATCATCCTAAATTTGAAAAAGCAAACTTAACCAGCTAGAATTTGCAATTGGCTTATCTAAGTAGCGTTACACTTCCTTTTTCTTCCTTGCTTTGTTGTGAGCAGTTGTCATAAAAGAGACACTTCCAAAAGTAGGTGCCTTCAGGAGCATCGCGATTTTCGAATTGTCCATCCCAGTATAAAATAGGACTGCTGCTACTAAATACTTTTGTCCCCCAACGATTGTAAATTAGCATTGAATAATCTTCAAGTTGAGCGTTTCCTGCTTCAAAGAAATCGTTGATTCCATCTTGGTTAGGGGTAAAGACATTCGGAATCTCAACTTTTGAATCTTTTCCGTAAATAGCAATATTCACAGAATCTGAAAGTATGCAAATCGAATCACTAACCTCTAACCAGTAAAGTCCACTTTCGGTGACAAACAAAGTTTCATCAGTGGAGCCGTCAGACCATAAATAGGTTTTTGCATTTATTTCAGGATCTAGTATCAAAGTATCCAGATTGCAATAAATAGAATCATTACCTAAATCAAATTCAGGTATTGAAATAAATGTAAGCTTAATTGAGTCGCTATTCTCACAAAACTCGTTTGAAGCAATTACAGAGTATGTTCCACTATTTTCAATAAAAATACCTGGCGTTGTAGCTCCTGTGCTCCATGCAAAATCGAGATCGTCAAAATTATAAATTGCATTAACCTGATTGCCAGAAGAATTGCATAAAGCTGAATCTACAGGTAGACTCAAAGAAAATGAATAATCAAAAGAGACATAAACACTATCGTTTCTGTTTATGCAAGGTGAAATTAAATCAATTGAATACAAGTCTGACTCAGAAATCAGAATAGAACTGACCGTATCGCCGGTAGACCATTGGATTGAACCTCCAAAAGAATTCCCGATGTCTAGTAAATATGGAGTAGAGCAAGCGAAAATCGTGTCTTGAGAAAACAGCGTAGTATTTAAAGAAACTAAAGGTGATGAAACTATGTTTTGTAGTCCGAAACGACAAGTAGTTCCAGTGGCTAAGGTGAAGGCATCAAGCTGAAAAGAACAATCCAGACCTTGCTCATTGGGAGATTCAATGATGCTTAATCTATTTTCTCCTTGCTGAGCAATATACATTTTGCCATCTGGAGCATTTTCAATTGCACCGAAGTTTTTAGTAGTGCTTGCAATTCCAACTTCACTTTGCGAGAATTCGTCTTGTGAAGTTGCTAAAGCATTAAATTGGAGAACAACGCTTGGACCAAAAGGGCTAGCTTCTGCGGTGTAAAGTTTAGAGTTATCGGGTGAAAAGCATAAGCCATAAAGACTATTTTGCGGGAATTCTTTTATGTATTCGTTAGAAATCACCCCGCTATCAAAATCGAAGTCGTATAATGAAATAGAAGCAGGTGTAGATAGGGTTCTTGTCCAAGCTAATTTTGTCCCATCATATGATGCTCTGATATAACCAATGCCATCAATAGCGCCAGTTTCAGAAAGGGACGGTCCTATAGTAGAAATTACTGGAGAACTCAGGCCTGATTCATCTAATCGCCAGGCATAGAAGTCGCTGCCAGGCCAGCGGTGAGCTACAATCCAGTACTCGTCGGTAGCACAAGACCTGATGCCTGTTAAAAGCTCGGCTGAGCTTTCAAGGAGTTCTGTAATTGGCTGAACGAGTTCTCCTAGGCCTGAATTTGCATTCACATCTAAAATTGCGTAAGTGGTGCCAGAGTATTGGCCAGAAACACCTCCTACCAGAGTTGCTGCTGTTGTAAATATGTAATATTTACCTGGATTTCCAGGGAAAGGCACTATAAGCGCTGATTGACTAGCTGACAGATTTCCTCCTAAAGTGTTTTCCGACCCAGGAATAATGGAATCGTCAGATCTGAAGATATAGGTGCCATCAGTATAAAATAGCAAATTGCCATTTTCATCAGAGATGCTTGCACAGCCTTCATTTGTGAAAATAGCTGAGGTCGATGCCACTGCGGTTCCTGAGCTGAAATCTAACCTGCAATTATCTCCAAAATTCCACACAGAATTAGTAAGATCCTGACCTAGCAGGCTAATTACAGGAAGAAAGAGTAAAGTAGATAGAATCTTTAGGCGCCTCATGCATGAAATATATATTTTACTAAAATAAATATAAAAGCAAAATAATCAACTTCCGGTCTGATAATTTTAAATAAAATTTAGATATCTCTATTATGTCGAACTAAAATTGTTTTAAATATGCTTTATGGAGAATAAAATCTCAGGATTATTAGAAATTCAATTCGTGCTTTTCGGTTTTTAAACTGCTATTTGACCAATGAGTTAAGCACTTGTTAAATTGGAAAGAAATATCAACTCTGCTTTTGTCAAATAAAAGCCCTGAGATTAATCCACAGGGCTTTGTGTAGAATACCGTCCCGATAATAATCGGGAGAATTTTTTACTACTAGGATTAGAAACTAAATCAGAACTCTGTCCCATTTGATAGTTTAACCTATATTTGTTTAACTACCTTTCTACTATTATGCAAAAACAAATACTCCTTTTCGCACTCCTATTTTCCTTGTTATTTTCAAGTCAATCTGTAAAAGCTGAGCTTGTAACCATTCCAGACCCTGTATTTGCAGAATATCTCACTCAACAATACCCAAGTTGTATGACAGGCAACCAGCTTGAAACAACTTGTAATTCAGTACTGAGTGCTCAATATTTCACAGGTTTTGGAGGTCTTAATATATCTGACTTCACAGGAATTGAGCATTTTGTAAATATTAGATCTCTATCTATTAGCTATGATGAAGTAGGAATAGAAAACATGGTATTTCCTCCTAATTTGGAAAATTTATGGGTATCTAATTGCGAATTCAATATCTTCTTTACCCTTCCTGAAGGCCTAATTTCTTTTACAGCTATTCAATGTCCTTCTTTGTATATAGGTTTCCCTAACTTTTTACCCTCAACACTTGAAAATTTAGAAATTATATCATGTTACGCAGGTTCAATTCCCCCACTTCCAGCTGGACTTAAGTTTCTTGATGTCACGGACAATAATTTGGGAGGGTCGGGATCGTTACCTGAATTACCAGAAGGCCTTGATTCACTAAACATAGGACGTAACTTTTTTGACGGAAACGACATTCCTCCTCTGCCTCAATCGTTAAAATCGTTGAGCTTCAGCTGGAATCATGCCTTTATGGACTTCGAATTCCCCGTTTTACCTATCAGTTTAAGGAACCTTAGAATGGCAAATTGTGAGTTTGATACTTTACCTGACCTTTCTGGAATTACTTCTTTAGAATATTTGAACATTAGTGGAAATAACCTTACAATTCTTCCAACTTTACCTTCAAATTTGGAAGACCTCCAATGTTCTAACAATCAGCTTTCTGTTTCTAACCTTGCTGGACTACCTGATAATCTAGAGATTCTCAATTGTAAATTTAATGACCTGTCCACATTGCCCAGTCTTCCTCAGACTTTGACCCTTTTAGAGTGTTCAAATAATGAACTCACTTTACTACCTCCTTTACCCCAATCCTTAACAAGGCTTTATTGCTCTAATAATGAACTCACTTTACTACCTCCTTTACCCCAATCCTTAACAAGGCTTTATTGCTCCTATAATGAACTTACTTTTCTCCCTCCTCTTCCACCTGTATTAAGGGCTTTCGATGTTTCAAACAACCCAGAAATATATTGCCTTCCTGCTTTAGAGACGTATTTAGGCTTTAGTGGCAACTTTAAAATCAATAATACTGGAATTACATGTCTACCCAATATAATTCAGCATACTTACGATATACCTATTTTTGAAACTATGCCTTTATGTGGCATCTTCGGTAATGGATGCGAAGTTGCTTGGAATATAGGAGGTGATATTCGAAGAGAAGATAATGATGATTGTGTATCAAATGATATAGAACCAAAGCTAAGCAATGTGAAACTCCAACTTATTCAAAATGGGGAGGTTCAGCAACAAGTATATTCTAATGCTGCAGGGTTTTACTCATTCGATACCGATTTAGATTCTTACTCTGTTCGAGTGGATACAACAGATATTCCCTTTACGGTAACTTGCCCTTCAACTGGCTTGTATCTATCAGATATTACCACTTCAGATTCTCTAGATTTTGACGGGAATTTTGGACTTAAATGTAAACCAGGGTTTGATCTTGGCGTTAGTGGTATTGCTCACAGCGGTCTGTTTTTTCCAGATAATATAGCTAACGTAAGAGTAAGAGCAGGTGATATGAATTCATATTATGGACAAAGTTGTGTAGGTCCTGGCCTTGGAGCTACCGTTAAAGCCTCGTTTGACGGGCCGGTAACACTTAATGAAATTCCTGAAGGAGCAACGCTTATAAATGATACGTTAACTTGGATGGTGGATGATG
Source organism: Bacteroidia bacterium (assembly GCA_018401705.1). Lineage (GTDB taxonomy): Bacteria > Bacteroidota > Bacteroidia > M30B66 > M30B66 > M30B66. The sequence goes on from JAGYKL010000020.1 coordinate 51,547, forward strand.
TCGCTGAACTAAGTCCGAATTTTAGTTTTGCATTTGATCTGCGAACTGATACATTTCCTGATGAAGGTGCTCAGGTGTGCATTTACTCTCAAATTATTCCTAATTCAGGAACTGATAACAATTTGGAAAATGATTCTAGAGTCAATTGTTTTAACGTAGTAAATTCCTACGATCCTAATATCAAAGAGGTATATCCTCCCTCGATTGAGCAACCAGGAGATTGGCATACTTATACCATTCACTTCCAAAATACCGGAACAGCTGCTGCTCAGAATATTCTTGTAATTGATACTCTTGATGAAAAGCTTAATTGGGATTCTTTCAGAAGAACTATTTCATCTCATGATAATTACACACAGGTATTGAGTAATGGAATTGTACACTTTAATTTTCCAAGTATTAACCTGCCAGATTCTACTTCCGATGAACCAAATAGTCATGGCTGGATTCAGTTTATAATTAAAACAGATTCATCCCTTCAAGCTCCCGATGTAGTTAATAATACTGCTGCAATCTATTTCGATTTTAATGATCCGATTATTACTAATAATGCCAAGCTCGGGTTTTGCACGAATACATTTGTAACAAATTCGTACATGATATGCGAAGGAGATAGCATAACAATCGACGGAAATACATATTCATCAGCTACCACCATTTCTTCAGTTTACCCAACTGTTCTTGGTTGCGATTCGACAGTGAGCACAAGAATCGAGATGTTTGAGCCCTCTGAATTTCAGGTTACTCAACATGGTGAGAACTTAATAGTAAGCGAAGGAATGCAATCTTATCAGTGGATAAATTGCGATAACAACGAAATAATTGAAGGAGAAACAAATCCTGAATTTACTGTAACACAAAACGGATCATATGCAGTGCAGTTTATTTCTTCTGATGGCTGTTCAGGGATCTCTGAATGTTTTGAATTTCTTTCTGTGGGAATTGATTTAAAGGATAATTCTATAACTACTATTATTTATCCGAATCCTGCTAAAGAGTCGTTTACAATTGAATCTGACAAAACTAGTTTGCCAATCAACTTAAAGGTTTTTAGCTCTTTTGGTCAAGTAGTTTTAGAAAGACAAATGAATGTATCGCCTGAAACAATCAATGAAATTCAGCAATTAGCTTCTGGCATTTATTTCATTCAACTTTCAGATGTAAAAGGCAGATATCTTGAAACGAAGAAGCTAATTATTTCAAAGTAAAATCTATATTTAATCTGCATTGAAATTGATTGCTGATTAAAAGAGTTATCAAGTTATCGAACTAGATTTTATTACAGAACCCCGATAATTTTCGAGGTTCTGTATTGTGGAGAATACCGGATTCGAACCGGTCACCTCTTGCCTGCCAGGCAAGCGCTCTAGCCAAATGAGCTAATTCCCCCTTGTTGAATCCCAAAGAATAACAATAAATATTCTGTCAGATTTTGGGAGGTCAAAAGTAGAAAAAAATAGCAATCAATGAATAGGAAGTTTGATTCTAATTTATCAGCAAAACCATCTTGTAAAATGATTTAGTCAGACTTTATTCAAGAGTTAAGCAAGCTGATGTCTTTTATAGTCAGAAATCTAATTAAGCGAGGTAATTTGGAAGAATTGAATCTATTTAAAAACGTATGCTAACCAAATTATATAATATTAAATTCTAATTGTGCAATGCTTTATATTTCTCTGATCATCAACTTTGTAGTGTTGCAACGATACTGTTGCAGAAAAAATATTGCATAATGAAAACTAACGAGGAGTTACAGAGAGATGTTCAAGATGCTATTAAATGGGAGCCTTTACTTTATGCAGCTGAGATTGGTGTTACTGCTAAAGACGGAATAGTTTCGCTTTCAGGTGTGGTTGACAGTTATGCTAAGAAATTAGAAGCAGAAAATGCTACAAAAAGAGTTGTTGGTGTAAAAGCTTTAGTTGAGAAAATAGAAGTTAATTATCCTAGTTCTTGGAAAAAGAACAATTCAGAAATTGCTAATGAAGTATTAACAGCCTTGAAATTAAACTTGTCTGTTCCTAAAGATAAAGTAAAAGTAAAAGTAGAAGACGGCTGGGTTACCTTAGAAGGCGAATTGCCTTGGAATTACCAAAAAGAAGCTGCAAAATCGGCAGTAAACTATCTTATTGGCGTAAAAGGGGTGACTAATAACATCAAAATCAAGCCTGAAATCCAGAATGTGATTGAAAAGAAAGATGTAGAAGACGCAATTCGTAGAAGCTGGTCTATTGATGATAGCGATATTGAAGTGTCAGTGTCTGGAACAACTGTAACGTTAAAAGGAACTGTTCATTCTTGGTATCAGAGAGATGAAGCAGACAGAATTGCTTGGAACACTCCTGGTATCTGGTATGTAAAGAATGAATTAACAGTGGATTATCAATATTCATATAATTAATCTTCAGAAAATCAACATATTAATATTCTAAAATCATTTTATATGAAAGATATTAAAACAAATATCAATACCGGGCTGATTACTATTCCTAAATCAGATAGCAAAAAAGACATTGACAATCATAAAGTAGCTGCTGTACATTTCGGAAATGCTGCCAAAAATCATTTAGATGCTTCAAAATTTCAAGAAAATGGCCATCATGAAAAAGCAATAAAAAGTAGTATGGAAGCTCAAGGCCATGCAAGTTTGGCAAACGAAGCTCAAAAGCTAACTAAGTTTCCTTATTCGCCAAATCGCTCATTGCCAGAAGATATGTAATAAGGCAAATCTATAAGCTAAGATTACAAATCACTTCTAAGCGCTGAATAATAGGCGCTTAGAAGTTCGTTTTCGATCCAAATTGAATGATTTAAACAGGTTGAACTTAGCTGTAAACAGGCTAGATACACTTGTGAATAATGCACATTCACTCAACGCTTAATTGAAGGCGACCTTGGCAAATTGTCAATTGCTCTCAATAATTCCAGAAAATAAATCAAAATACTAGAGATTAAGAAACCATGCAAGAACTTGAAAAATCAAAGGCTCATATAATTATTGAAATTATTGAGTACGTGCCAAATGCAATTGTTAGCAGAACGATTATAAAGAAGACAACTGGAAATGTTACTGCCACTTCCATTGCAATAGGTGAGGAGCTAGGCGAAAAAACTAGCCCTTTTGATACATATGTTCAAATAATTGATGGTACTGCTGAAGTTTTTATTGATGATAAATCAATTCTGTTAAAGTTAGGGGAAGGAATAATTATTCCAGCTCATGCGAAACATAGTTTTAATGCAAATGAGCAATTTAAAATGATTACAACTGTGATAAAAAGCGGGTATGAAGAATAAACTAAGAACTCGGAATTTCAATGACGTGAATCTGCAATTTTTAGAAGGCTGTAAAGCTTTTGAAATAGCTGAAGTTAATTTTGAAATTGGGTTTTCAGTGCACCCGACTGCTAAATAATCAGACTTAAAAACAATGAAAACTATAGCGACTTTAAAACAAGATGTGAGAAGCATCACCATGAAGATAAATCGGGAATATCCGGAATTGTCAAAATACATGGTTGATATTCCAATGAAGGAATCAAATAATCCCCAAAAAGGTTTAGGAAACGAAGTCTTGAGTCATTACTACGATTCTTTAGTCGACTTGTTAGCAGAGTATACAAAGACACATGTAGTGTCAACGTATAAAACCTTTAAAAAGGAAGAATAGTCATTAGATAGACATATTTCGGATAATGATAAATATCTAAACGTTAATAAAAAAAACAATCAATATGAAAATTCAAATTAACACAGACAAAACAATTAACGGAGATGAAAATCACCAAAAACATTTCTCTGCATTGATTGAAGAAGGTTTAAAAAGGCAAGAATCTCATATAACAAGAATTGAGGCTCACATTTCTGATGAAAATGGAAGTAAAGATGGAGCAAATGATATAAGGTGTCTGTTAGAAGCGAGGGTAGAAGGCAGACAGCCAATTGCCGTTTCAAGCCAAGCTGATACTTATGAACAAGCTGTATCTGGAGCAATTGATAAAATGAAAATGTCTTTAGAAACGATCATCGGTAAAATCCAAAACCATGTCTAGAAACGAGAAAACATCAAAAAAAGTCGCTTTAATAGCATCTAAACTATTGAAAGACCCCAAAATCTCAAAGGCTGTTAAAAGTGTAGCCGCTTCAGCTTTAACCCAAGCACCCGATAGGAAGAAGGCAGATTAAGTCTTGAAATAATTAAACTATAAATATTATTAAAACTAACTAAATCGTGGAAACAAAAATTGGCATAACAGAAGTCAACCGACAAGCAGTTGCTACTGAGCTAGCAAAATTGCTAGCTGATGAGAATGTGCTTTATATAAAAACTAAAAATGCCCACTGGAATATTGAAGGAGACGATTTTTACGGGAAGCATTTATTCTTCGAAACGCAGTTTGAACAATTGAATGAGATAATTGACAACGTTGCGGAACGCATTCGCTCTATTGGACACTATGCTAGAGCTACAATGAAGTCGTTTTTGCACATGACTCATTTATCAGAAGCATCGCGAGAGAAGAATGATAGTCAGGGCTATATAAAGGAGTTGTTGGCTGACCATGAAAGCATCATTATTTATTTACGTGAAAAAATCAAAGTATTCGCAAATGACTATAATGATGCTGGAACAAGTGACTTCATTACGAGCCTCATGGAAACTCATGAAAAGATGGCTTGGTTTCTACGTTCACACTTAAAAAAATAACAAAAATGATGCACTATAACACTTATCAATGGGGAATGCACCTTGGATGGTGGATAGTTTGGGTTTTCTTTCTTATTTGGATTTTTGCCACGCCATACAACATTCCCAGTCGGCGGTCAAAAAAAGAGTCGCCATTAGACTTGCTAAAGAAGCGTTTGGCTTCGGGACAGATAAATAATGAAGAATACTTTGAGAAGAAAAAGATTTTAGAGGTTTAACAACATATTTAACTTAAAGAAAAATGGAAAATTCTAAAAACTTAGGCATTTGGATGGATCATTCAGATGCAGATATTATTGATATCAATAAAGAAAGCTACAGTAGCACTATTAAATCAAAATTCACCTTCGATACCAAGGAAGCTGCTATTCATAAAGGCGAATATTTGATGCATAACAAAGAGCAACAAATGCACGAAGCTTACTACAGCGAAATAGCTGATGAGATTCTGAAATATGATCATGTACTTTTGTTTGGTCCTACAAATGCTAAAACAGAACTTTATAATTACTTGAATAAGGATTTACATTTCAAGGATATAACTATTGAAGTAAAATCCTCTGATAAGATGTCGGAGAATGAAAAGTTCGCTTTTGTTAGAAATCATTTTCAAAAGTGAATTTAAGTTTGAGCATTAATCAATGTTTAACTAAATTGGGAAATGGAACCCTCTCCCGTTTTATTCTCCCGCGTTTTTAGCGATTTGTCTATCAGGCATTTAAGTCCGCTTTCCGGAGGAAGCATTAACAATGCTTATCAAGTAGTTCTTGAAGATGATAGTGAGTTGTTTGTAAAGCACAATACCATAAAGGACAAGGAAGGGATGTTCCTGGCTGAAGCTGAAGGGCTGAAACTCTTGAAAAAAGCCGGAGCCAATTGTCCTGACGTTATTGCGGTGCATGAAATAGAAGACGAACAATTTCTCGTTTTATCATACCATCCGCCGAAAGGCGCAAATAAGCAGCAATGGAAAGATGCCGGAGAGATGCTCGCAAAATTGCACAAAACAAGGCATGGAAAATTCGGATTGAACCATGATAATTTCATGGGAAGTCTATCTCAGGTCAATTTTGAAACAGACTCATTTTCAGAGTTCTTCGTTAACTGCCGATTGCTTCCCCAAGTTAAAATGGCAAGAGATCAATCAAAGCTGAATGCCGCTCATAGCCGACACTTCGATTTGCTGTTCGAAAAACTGGAAAGTTTAATTCCTCAAGAGAAACCCTCGCTTGTACATGGTGATTTATGGATGGGAAATTTCCATGAAACAGCACAAGGAGTTATGCTTATTGACCCTGCTATTGCATTCTCTCACCGTGAAGTAGACCTTGCTATGACGAGAATGTTTGGTAGTCCTCCGGAAGATTTTTACGAGTCTTATTATTCTGAATTTCCCCTTGAAGCGGGATTCGAAGAAAGAACTTCTTTGTTCAATCTTTATCCATTACTGATTCATTTGAATCTTTTTGGTGAGTTATATCTCGCTCAAATTGAGAAGTCTATTAAACGTTTTGTAATCTAAATCCCAATTTCATTGGCCTGATTGAATATGAGTCTATGTTTAAGAATCAATTTCATGAAATAATTAGCTACTTGGATGGACTAAACTTGCTGAAATTCAGCAGGATATCTCTGAACCCTAGAAGAAGCCAATAAACTAGAAGCTTTGAATTAAAAGCAATTATGCTTTTGTTTTAACTTTTTGCCAAGGCTTGACCTGCCAAAATATATTGCCCGTGCTTAAGTGGTTACCTTCAATATCATGCGATTTAACTTCACAATTCACTATGATAGATTCCTCAGTTTCAAGAGGGTCTAGAACATTTGTTTTTAGCCATTGGTCTGAAAGCTCATAAGTTACTATAACATCCATTTTACCTTGATAATGGTAGTTCATTTCCATCTTCTGCATGATGATCCGATACTTTTTTGAATCCAATTTGTTCAATAAGATAAAACCTGTTGAGTACTCAGATGCTGTTGCAAGAGCGCAGGCATGTATACCTCTTATATGGTTAAAATTAATCCGCTTATAAGGTATTTTAACCCTTACAATGTCGTTGCTCAATTCAATAATCTTAAAACCGTGAGGTTTATTGAAAGGCACTTTACGGGCTAATACAAAATTCAAGAGAGCCAAATGCCTTTTAGAAGTCTTAGCACGTTCAATAATCTTAGCTGGGTTGAACATATCAATATGATTTTCAATGAATTAATTATTCTGTTATAAATAAGATTAAAGATTATAAAAGTACGCTTTCTTCAACCTAAGCAATTACACTTGAGTGTCAGTTGGGTAAGCAATTGTTGATTGGGATTTCGCAAAGCTTGTTCTTCAATTTCTAGAATGTTTCTATCTTCCAAGCTTTCATTTCAAGCTATATGGACTATAAGTACAAGAAACCTAGCCTCTTTCAAGCATTAATCCCCATTATTTTCCTCATTGTGGCTCTCTTTATAAATGTTCGCATCTTTGGCGATAGTGCATTAGATGGTTCCAACCAGGTTATTCTCTTGCTTTCTGCTGCTGTTGGTTCTCTGGTTGCCATTCGTTTGGGAATGAAGTGGGACGAGATCCAAATAGGTATTGTGAACACAATTAGCTCAGCAATGTCCTCGATTCTTATTCTCTTGCTTATTGGTTCTTTGGCAGGAACTTGGTTACTTTCAGGCATAGTGCCTGCAATGATTTATTATGGTCTTCAAGTATTGAATCCCACCATTTTTCTATTGGCCGCGTGTATAGTTTGTTCAATCGTATCCGTTGCCACGGGAAGTTCTTGGACTACCGCCGCTACAGTTGGAATTGCGCTAATGGGAATTGGTAAAGCCCTTGGTATTGATGCTGGCATGATTGCAGGAGCTGTTCTTTCTGGGGCTTATTTTGGAGATAAGATGTCGCCTTTGTCAGACACAACCAACCTGGCTCCGGCAATGGCAGGTACTGACTTGTTCACTCACATTCGTTATATGACCATAACTACGATTCCGTCAATTTCAATTGCTTTAGTGCTGTTTCTGATTTTAGGGTTTATGCAGGGAGGATCTGGAGATATATCACAAACTGATGAGATTTTAACTGCCATTAGCAGTAAATTTAATATCAGTGGCTGGTTGTTTTTAGTTCCAGCTACAGTAGTTTTTCTCATTGTAAAGAGAGTTTCGGCCATACCAGCAATCTCAGCAGGAGTTATACTAGGCGCTGTTTTCGCTTTGATTTTCCAACCAGAGGTAGTTGCTAGTGTTGCCAACTGGGAGGGTTCTGTAAGCACTGTAAATTTTGTGGGAATCATGAAAGCTATATACGGTGATATTACAATTGTTACAGGAAATGGGATTGTAGATGAGCTCTTAACTTCTGGAGGTATGTCAGGAATGCTCGGAACCATTTGGCTAATAATCTCTGCAATGGTATTTGGAGGAGTAGTTGAGTCTAGTGGATTACTCAAAAGAATTGCTGAAGCTGTCATTCAAAAAGTAAAATCTAATGGAGATTTAGTCGCGGCTACTGCAGCTACAACAATTTTTTTCAATGGAACTGCCTCTGACCAGTACTTAGCCATCGTTGTGCCTGGCCGGATGTATTCTGATATTTATAAGAAGAAGGGATTGGCTCCTGAAAACTTGAGTAGAACGCTTGAAGACTCAGGTACTGTTACCTCAGTGTTATTTCCTTGGAACACTTGTGGAGCTTATCATTCAAATGTGCTGGGTGTTGCAACAGGAGCTTATTTACCTTACGCATTCTTTAACCTGATTAGTCCTTTCATGACCGTTGCTTATGCTTACTTAAACATCAAAATCAAAAAACTGAAACAACATTAAAGCAAAGATTGCACAGTCATTTTACTTTTGTTTGTCAACTAAGAATAATAGTGCGCTTCGTTAATGTGTTTTATGGATTACCGATAATTCATAGAATTGTTTACTTTGAAAATTGTTTCAGAAATTATCGCTTAGTTAGTATTCCCTTATCATGTCCTTAATCAGAGATAATTCGTCAAAAATCCAGTATGGCTTACTCTTTCGAGTAAGCTTACTATTTATGTTCATATTGGGCATCTTCTCTATTGTATTTTCAAAAGAGCGTCTCTATGGCGATTCTGCCGATTATCTCTTGAGGATGATTCATGAGAGTTCATTTTTTATCATTCATTCCCGACCAGCTTCTGTTTTTATTGAGTGGCTTCCGGTTCTGCTAATAAAACAGGGTGTCGACTTAAACCTTGTAGTTCTTGCTCAAAGTTTTAGCGAGTGGTTGTGGGTGTTTTTGAATTTTCTTCTGCTTGGATTTGTTTTAAAATCACCAAAACATGCAATTGCAATTGTAATGGTTTACCTATTCAGCATTCGCTGGAACTATTTTAATCCCGTTTCCGAGCTTTTGCTCGCCTTCCCATTATTTATCCTGATGCATTATTTGTGGTCTACACTGCACAATCGCGTTTTATTGGTAAATCTCATTTTAAGCTGGACGATAGGAGTTTTTCTCTTTTTTAGTCACCCTTTATATATTATCGCATTGCCTGTAATGCTTGGTTTTGTTTGGTTTCAGGAGTCTAAACACAAAGACTATATCATTATTGGAGTGGGTTTAATCGCACTTGTTGCTTTAAGGTATTACTACCTCGATTCTTATGAAAAAGACCCTCTTTCAACCATGAATGTGAGTCTTTCTCCCTCAAAGATGCTCAAACGCTTCATCGCTATCGGAACATTCTATGAATTAGGTAAATGTTATGCGGGTTTCATCTTTTTAACAATTGCAGGGGCTTTTGCCCTAAGGAAAGCTAAAAACTATACAAGACTAGCTTTGTTTTTGGGGTTTATTTTCGGCTTCGCCGGATTGGTGGCTCACAAGTTTGGCGGCTTATACCCCGAGACTTTCGAGCCGTTCGAAAGGTATATTTTCATTCTTCCATTAACTGTAGTAACTGTTCTCATTCCTGTTTGGTCTTCATGGACAGGTTGGAAACGAAATCTCCTCATTGTGATGATGTGCTGGCATGCCTATTATATTTATCGTTACAGCCGAATTGTAGTAAATAGATATGAGGTTTTTGAAAATGCAATCTTCAATTCAAGGCAGTTTGATGAAGCAAAGGTGGTTTACCGAAAAGAGAATTATCACCCTGAATTTCTTTCTAACAGAATTAATGGTCACGATTGGATTATGCCTTCTGAATCTCTCATTTTAAGTTCAATGAAAGGGAATGAAGAAACGAAACAAGTCTATATCAAAGAGATTTTCCCTGATGAAATGTACGAAAGCCTAAAGGCAGATGAGTTCATGTATTATATCTCAGGTTGGACAGCTCCGGTTTCATCTCTAAATCACACATACATGCACATGAAGCCTGGCAAATGGCTTGTTGCAAATACCGATTCGGCTCAAGTAATTGATGATGAATTTATTGAATCTATTGAGTTTTCGCCTTCGGCGGAGGCTGAATTTAAAACGAATGAAAAAACTCATTTGCAAGTTACACTCACTAACACATCAGGCAAGCCGCTATACTCTGGAATGCGAACCCGGAAAGCTGGAATTGGCTATAGATGGTTAATGAAAGGAGAAACCCAAATGGAGGAAGGGAAGTTTTTAAGTCCGTTAATGGCAGATTTATTATCAGTTGTGAACCAACGAATAATCATTGTTGGTCCTGAAGCTGAAGGTGAATATGAGTTGATCCCTGGCTGGCAACTTGAAGAAAATGGAGAGTTTTATCCATTTGGAGAAAAGTTGAATGTAGTTGTAAGAAACTAAAGCCTCAAAGTACTAAGGGTGTTTTTAATACGAAATAAAATGAGAATTTTCGTTCTATGCTTAACACTTGCACTGCCTGTTATTACTATAAATGCTCAAGAATTTAAGTGGCAAAAACTCGAAACTGAGCCCTATCGGGGAAAGCAGGATGATATTTGTTTTATTGACGAAAACACCGGTTGGTATATTAACGGATTTGGAAAAATTTTTCATACAGTAGACGGAGGACTTACCTGGGAAAAACAGCTGGAAAAGCAAGGCACATTTTTCAGAACTATAGCTTTTGTAAATGATCAGGTCGGCTTCGCCGGGACGGTTGGAACAGACTATTTCCCCAATGTTGAAGATACTATTCCGCTATACGGAACAAACAATGGTGGCAAAACCTGGGAACCTGTTCAATATGAAGGGAATTATGTGAAAGGCTTATGTGCCATTGATATTGTAAAAGAGCAATACATCAATCATGGCGAAATTGATTATAAAACACATATCTATGCGGTTGGTAGAGTAGGAGCTCCGGCAAATATGATGGTTTCTCATGATGCTGGAAAAACTTGGGCTTCAAAACCTATGAATGAAGATTGTAAGATGCTTTTCGATATAAAGATGCTTGATAAAAACATCGGTTTTGCTTGCGCGGCAACTCATGAAGACGTTACTCAATCGCACGCTTCGATTCTTAAAACTACCAATGGTGGCGAAACATGGAAGAAAGTATACGAAAGCAAGCGTCCTTTTGAAACGACGTGGAAGGTTTCTTTCCCCACAGAAACTGTGGGATATGTCACCATTCAATCATATAACCCCGACACTTCTGTTTCTCAACAAAGAATTGCAAAAACTAACGACGGTGGAGAAACCTGGATGGAAATTGACTTAGTAAACGACCATAAATCACGTGAATTTGGGATAGGTTTTATTGATGAAAAGCAGGGCTATGTCGGTACTATGAATTCAGGCTTTGAAACCAAAGACGGTGGTAAATCGTGGAAGAAAATAGACCTTGGAATGGCTTGCAATAAAATTAGAATTTATAGGAATCCTAAAAACGAAGTTTTTGGATATGCCATTGGTGTGAGTGTTTTTAAGCTGCTGAATCAGTAATCCAGGCATCTATCGATGTCACTTCAGTTAAGTCTTAATACCCTTTCGAAGAATCATATTCAACAGCTTCCTGCCTTTTTACCTGATAAGTTGAAATGATTTCATTAACGATATCCATATTTACACCCGATTCTGTATAAATAATACTGTAAACTGGATGTGAAGGGATGTCAATGCCTTGTTTTTCAAGACTGTTCTTAAACACATTTAAAGCCTCCACTACAAAATCTTGGCTTGTTTTACTGTGCATTTCATCAGCCGTGAGTGGCTTTGGGGTTTCCTCAAGTTTCGGTTTCTTTTTAGCGATTTCTTCTTTAATTAAATACTCTTCGGCTTTGCCGGGAAGTATTTTATTTACAATTTCTTTCAGCTCGTTGAGCTCATTTCTTAATTCATCAATCTCTGTATTCTGCTTTTCTATTTGATATGCTAAGTCATTAGCATTCATGCCAATAGCAACATTGATGTAGTTAGTTATTTGGTTTTCAGATTTTGACCAAGCAATACCTACAATGTTCTTATAATCTGATGTTTCCATTTGGTCAACAGCCCTAGCAATTCCGTATCCGTCGTTTAATCCCGAAGGGAGAATATAATCTCCAACTTCAACTTTTCCTCTTACTTTAACTGGTACCTGCCCAAGGAAAGCCACCTTTTCGTAGAGAGACGCTTCATCTGATTCAGGCATATTGCCAAGCATTGCAGGCTTTTGAGAAATAACCATCATTTTGCTGCCTAAAATTGTGTTCTTTGTGATTTTACCTCCTCGTACAGAAACGATTTCTCCAAAGCTCATCTTTTCATTTATGTTTGCTCTTTCAAGCCATTCGGCATAATCAGCAGAACCTGACTGATAAGTTACACCCAAATTACCAAATGCAAATATTTGGTAAGCAGCAAGATTAGCAATTGCTACAGCCTGGTTCGCAACGGCAGCAACCACAAGTGAAGGCACCGGAGCAGTAACGCAACCTCCTAAGCCTACGCAAATTGTAGAAGAAGTGCTTGCAGCTAACAAACCTGCTGCAGCAGTTATAACGTCGGCAGTTAAAACAGCTGTATTGAAAATGTACTCAGCAGAAGAAGTCATTTCTGCTTGTGTTTGCCCTTCAATTCGCCCAACGGCATTATTAGAACTGTTAAAGAAAGTGATGAAATTATTATTAGAGTTGGGCGTTCCAGCGGTTACTTTAACGGCAATTCCTTGAGCTGAGCCTTCCACACGCAGTGGGTAATTATTGTAATTATTTTGATTGGCAGGTAAGGAGGCGTTTATCGTTACTTGATCATTAGAAAAAACGGGAGCATCGTGTATGGTTAAACCTTCGTTTCTTGTTGTATCACCCACAGTTAAGTTCCTGTTGAGGTTTGTGTTTCCTCTAACTTCAAGGTTACCCAATACCAGTAGGTTACTGTCTAAAGTAGCATTGCCTTGAACATTTAAAGATCCACCAAGTATGGTGGGATTATTTGCGTGAACCACCAATGAATCATAAAAATTGCCAGTTCCACCTACATAAACATTGCCTTGCAGATCACTCTGCCCCAGCACAGTAATATTATTGAATGTGGTATTTCCCTGAAATGTTGCATCACCAAGTACATCCAGGTTTCCTGTTAAAAGTGTCGGACTTCCATTAGCAACAGTAAGCTCAGAGTTAAGTGTTGATGAGCCATCAACAATTAGGGTTCCTGTTGCAGTAATATTCCGGTGAAATGCATAAGGAACAAAATACAATTCTTGAATGCTAAATCGTTCGTAAGGCTCTGATTTGTAGCTTATTTCAACTAGTAAATCCATTGGGCTACCATCCCAATCAATCTGATTAAAAGCCTGGGGAGTATCGCTGGTTTCCTCTCCGCGACCAATAACAAGATTAATCATCCCAAACCTATCGGTTTGAGTATTATGAATTTCTTGATAAACAAGAGAACCATTCCCATTAACAATGGTAAATCGCAAACTCACTTCTCCTTCAGAAAGGAAATTATTGGAAATGTCAATACCTGGAATTTCCTGATCCTCATTGTTTATAATTAAAGCCTGATAGGTAATCCCTTCATATTGCGAATAGCCTGTTTTTACAAGGGAAATTAATAGAATGAATAATAGATATTTTCTCATTTTCATGTTACAATCCTTTTTGTCTGTATCTGTTTCTAAAGCAATATTCGCAGTCGTTTAGGCTCCAAACAGTGCCTAGTGTTATGGTTTGAGTTATAAAACTTAGTCGTTCATTGTCGTTGCCACCTCCAATGGAATTTCCTACGCCGTACATGTATTTTAAACTTATTGCCAGATTAGATTGAACACAGTAATTTAACCTTAGTCCACCGCGGTAAAAGACGAATGGGGAATTGAATTGCTCAACGCCTTTCAATTGAAACAGCTGATCATTAATTGATTGCACACCTTTAGTCAAGAATTGTGGTGAAACTTCTGCCTGAACATTAAGTCTGAAGTTTTTATACATAAAGGCATTAAAATCAAGGCCTAGATTAAAGCCAAGGTAGTTTGCCTCCCAGCTGAAAGAGTTATTGTAAATACTATCGCTTCCTGCACTGCTGTATGTGTTATAAACAGCATTTGTATGAAAGAAGAGTTTGTTAGTTAGGGTTTTGCGATATCCAATCTCGTAGCAAACATTTACTCCCGGATATAGGTTTTCAAGTCTCTCACCTTTAGAATTCTTATAGATAAATTCTGTTGAAACTCTTCCTATTTCAGCATTTATTTGTTGAGAAAAGCCTTGGCTAGCTGCAAGTACCAGTATTATCAAGATTAGGTTTTTCATAGCTTTATGAATGTGCCAACGAATGTTTGATTATCCGAAGTGAGCTTTATTAAA
>JAGYKL010000021.1 GCA_018401705.1 Bacteroidia bacterium
CCCATCATTAAAAGTCAAAGATAAATCCAAGCTTTTATTGCATCAGAAAAAGATAAATCTTTATATCTGGACCATTATTTTGATCGTTTCAAACAAGTAAAGAACATTGCAACCATCTGCTTCTTCAAAGGTGGAAAAAAATTGGTTTCAGGCAAGAAAAAACACACTGTACTTTTCAACCTGATTTGAACAGAGTTATGAACCTGAGACTCAGTCTGAATGACTTGCCATAGTCAAATAATCAATTTTTAGCCTAGCTTATTAACCGGCTGTTAATAAACTGAAAGTGAATAAGTCCGTGGTATTAAATCATTTAAGAATGCATTTTCTTCCCAATTTAATCTCTCATACCTTTGTAAACAGAATCAAAACACAATTCGTATGTTCGACAAATTGAATGCAATGAAGCAGCAGATGGAAGATTTGAAATCTCAAATGGATAATCTGAGCATTACTGAATCTGTCCAAAATGGTGATGTTCAAGTTTCTGCAAACGGCAACGGTAGAATTATTGGTATTTCTCTTAATCCAGAGTGGCTAAAATCCTGCGAAGCTGAAGAAGCTGAAGAAATTATTCTTTTAGCAGTTAATAGAGCTGTTGAGAAAGCATCAGCTGCTCATGCAGCGGAAATGCAGAAAATGGCTGGTGGATTATTGCCTGGAATGTTCTGATATTTCATTCATAAACTCAGCAAGAATCTTTGCTTGCTTTTGCCGGCTGAAAAGAGAAGTGTAATGCTCATCTGGTTTAATCTCTGAATACTCTCCTTTAAGGTATTTCGAAAAGAGCTTATTTAGAACCTCAAAAGCTTGTGAATTACTGTATGCAATATGACCTAAGTTATAGGGCTCAAACGTACGATCTAAAATGTCTTTATCGCCAGGACAAATAAGAACCGGTTTTCTTAATCCAAGATATTCATAGATTTTACTCGATGGAATACCAATAGCTCCTTTATGCGAAACCATCAGAAGAAGATGCGCTTTTGCTTGAATTTCTAATACCTCCTTGCGGGATATTCTTTCGGTTAATTCCATAACATCCTCATAGCCTTTCATGTATTCCATTACACGTTCTGCCACATGCTTGAGAAATAGAATTCCAGGGAATCGCATTTTGATTCTGTTACGATTGTCTGGATTTTCATCAACAAGCTTCTTGAATGCATCCAGAAACACTTCAATCTCCTGCGATGGATAAAGCATCCCGTTGTAAACAACGGTGAAATCTTCTTCAAGCTTTAAGTCCCTGAAAACCTTTAGGTCTTCTTCAAAATAACCATTTAGAATAACCGTCCCCGGTTTACCGGTAAACTCAGAAATCTTTTTTACATAATAAGGTGAAACAGAAGTTATTGCTTCAGCTGTTCCTACCCACTTTTTTTCACTTCTAATCTCAAGTTTTTTCAATAAACCATCGGCAAAGCCTCTGCTATGGTTCACTTCACTTGTATTCCAATCATCACGATAATCGGCAATCCATTTAATTCCTGTGTTTTTATGAAGCAAAGCACCAAACCTAAATAGCTCAAAAGGATTTCCAGTCACAATTATCATGTCAACATCCTTATGCTTTTTGCAAAATTCGAGTGAATAATCGTAAAGGTTTGAATAAGCAATTACTCTATTTGTAAAGTGATGAAGCAGTAATTCTGCAAGTGATAAAAATTTTCTAGCTAGATTATACTTGTTCTTTCCATGACGTGAGAACATTCTGTCGCGCAAATTCCCCTTAAAAGGTAAATAATGAGCTTCATAATCTTCGTTTTTATCAATCACCAAATCTTTTCCTGAATCATGATGCATATCGTCTGGCCCTCCAATATGATGCTCCCAGTTTCGGGTAATCACAATAGGATCCCAGCCTTCTGCTTTAAGACATTTTGCCCAGCCAAAACTTCTCTGTGATGCAGTAAGTTGACAAGGAGGGAAGAAATAAGAAAGAATAACTACCTTTTTCATTGCTCAAATAGCGCTAAGAAGTTTTGACTATTTGATTGCACTGAATAAAAGTTTTCGATTTTTATTCTGGTGTTTTTGCTCACTTCTTCTAAAAGTGTTTGATTACTCATGAGTTCTTCAAGTGCGCTTTTCCAATCTTCGGGACTTTGACAAATGAAGCCATTTACTTTATTATCTACCACTTTTGTATTTACTCCAACAGGTGAAACCAATGCTGGTATGCCCAAAGACATATATTGAAGTGCCTTAAATCCACATTTTCCTTTCGCCCATTTATCATCTAAAAGTGGCATTACTCCAACATTAAAACTGAGTAAATCTTCAATCTCCGTTTCTTTTTTCCATTTAACGAACCTTAGAGATTCTAATTCCATATCAGGCGGCAAATCAGAAATTACCCTGAACTCAAATTTAAAATTCGATTCTAGCTCCTTCAGAACCGGCAGTATTTCATTTATATACCTAACTGTAGAATGAGAGCCAGTCCAGCCAATTACAAATGGCTTATCAGCTTGGTCTTTTTGTTTATTGTGAAGATTTAAGGTGTCGATAGTTGTTGGATTATAAACAACCGATTTATTGTATTGCTTGGCATATTCGCATAAGTAATCATTACCGCAAGAGACTTTCCATGCCAATTTGCAAATTCTTTTCACGTTTGAATATCCCTTCAGAAATGAAAAAAAACTATTTGCTTCCGAATAATTGGGAATCCAGATTGCATCATCAAAATCGTAAACTATTTTTTTCTTCAACCAGCGAGAAGCAAAGTATTCGAAAAATGCCGGGCCAATTGGAGTTGCTTCTCTATGAATAAATATGTAATCAAAAGACTTAAGCTTGAAAAGTAAAAGAAAGCGCTTGCAAATGCCACCTATAATTCCGGCTGCTTTCTTATGAAATTTCCCAGGTAAGTATAGGATATCCCAAATTTCATTCGATAAAAATGGCTTTATCTCATAATCAATGCCTTTTTCTTTAAGCAGATTATAATACTGCTCAAAGCGAAAGCGCTGACTAGCCGCTTTGCCTGTTGGATAGGGAACTACAAAAAGAATCTTCATACCAATTTCGGCTGTGCAAACCTAAAGAATTTACGGTAAGCACAATCATTTACTTGTCTAAGTTTACAATTGTCTGATAATGTTTAACTTGATATTTAATGTGTATAATTCTAGCTTGAAAATTAATTATCTTTGCATTCATGCCTTTTAGCAAGCACAACACGCCGGTCTGGATAATATTTCTTGGCGATATGTTTTTATCGTTTATGGCAATCTGGATAGCATATTTGCTCAGATTCAATTTCAACATTCCCTATGCTGAAGTAAAAACTTTGCCCTTAATTATAACACTGGTTTTAATTGGTAGAGCAATTAGTACACTCGTCTTTCAAACTCATCGTGGTATTATTCGATTCACAAATACTAAAGATGTAGAAAGAATATTCATATCAGTTGCACTTGTCTCTGCGCTCTTTTTGATAATTAATCCTGTCATGTTTTGGATTAGACAGGTTTACTTAATTCCTTATTCAATTATCATTATCGACGGAATCCTTTGTGTTTTCCTTATGGTTACTGCTCGATTTGTTGTTAAAGCTTTTGTTCAAGAGCTTAATACAGGTAAAAAGGAAAAGTTTAAAGTGCTAATTTACGGTGCCGGTGATACAGGATTACTTGCAAAACGAGCTATTGAACGCGATGCTGGTGCTAAGTACAAAGTCCTTAATTATATCGACGATAATCCTCAGAAAGTTGGTAAAAAGGTTCAGGGTATTTTTATAAAATCTGGAGCTGATCTCCAGGAAATGCTCATTCATCAAAATATTAAACTTCTAATTCTTGCAACAGAGACAATTGCCCCAGCAAAAAAGCAGCAGGTTATTGATATTTGTCTAGCTAACAATACCAGAATTTATAATGTTCCTCCTGTGAAAAGGTGGATTAATGGAGAGTTAAGTTTCAAGCAGATTAAGAAAATTGATGTAAAGGATTTACTTGAAAGAGACCCCATTAGGCTTGACACTAAACTTATAGAAGAGAATTTAACCGGTAAAACAGTTATTGTTACAGGAGCTGCTGGCTCTATTGGCAGTGAAATGGTTAGGCAGATCCTTCCTTTTAAACCTGCCAAACTTGTTTTACTGGATCAAGCCGAGAGTCCGCTCTATGAGCTTGAAAGAGAGCTGCTTGATGAAAGAAATGTTTCTTGTGTAGAAGTGGTGATTGGGGATATTAGAAGCAAGGAGCGCATGGAAAGGGTGTTTGCTCATTTTAAGCCAAAAGTGGTTTTTCATGCAGCCGCATATAAACATGTGCCTCTTATGGAAAGTAATCCTTCCGAAGCTCTTCTTACAAATGTGCATGGAACACGTGTTCTGGCTGACTTGTCTTGCCAATTTAAGGTTGAAAAGTTTGTAATGGTTTCTACTGATAAAGCAGTGAATCCAACCAATGTGATGGGCGCTTCTAAACGAATTGCAGAGATTTATGTGCAGTCTCTTGGTCAGGTTTGCGAAACCAAATTTATTACCACACGTTTCGGAAATGTGCTTGGCTCTAATGGCTCTGTAATTCCAATTTTCAAAAAACAAATTGAAAGAGGAGGCCCTGTAACGGTTACACATCCAGATATTAACCGGTTCTTTATGACCATTCCAGAAGCATGTCAATTAGTGCTTGAGGCTGGAACTATTGGGGAAGGAGGGGAAATATTTCTGTTTGATATGGGACAATCTATCAAGATTGTTGATTTAGTGAGAAAGATGATTAAACTCTACGGTTTAACCGTAGGAAAGGATATTGAGATCATTTACACAGGTTTAAGGCCAGGGGAGAAGCTTTATGAAGAATTGCTAAATGATGCTGAAAATACTATTCCAACTCACCATCCTCAAATTATGAAGGCTAGAGTTCAGGAGCAGGATCATGAAATGGTGAAGCTTCTTATTAATGATTTAATTAATATGTTCCCTGCTCAAGATAACGCCGGAATTGTTAAGAAAATGAAAGCTCTGCTTCCTGAATACAAAAGTAATAATTCAATCTTCGAAGAGTTGGATAGGCCTTCATTATGAATAAACATTCAACAAACATTCAAATTAGATTTGCCGATTGTGATATGCTTGGCCATGTGAATAATGCAAAATTTGCGACTTACATGGAAATAGCCCGCGTTCAAATGGTTGAAGATTGGATTGAAACTGCAAAGGACTGGTCTGAAACCGGTATTTTACTCGCATCAATTACAATCAACTTTCTCTCACCAATCTTACTCAACGATAAGTTAAGAATAGATTCTTGTGTATCTAGCATTGGTAACAAAAGCTTTAAGATGGATTACGACTTTGTGGTGGATAGCCCTGAAGGTGATGTTATTAAAGCATCTGGCTCAACCATTTTGGTATACTTTCATTATCAGAAGAAAGTAACGATTCCAGTACCCGATGAGTGGAGACAAAAAATTAATCTCCTTCAAGAAACCAATTTTTAATCTCAATCATTCGCATTTAAAACATTTGTTGCTTGTTTTTGTTAATTCCAAATATTCTAAAAAAATGAAGTTATATTTAATTACAATTCTAACTGTAGCTGCTTTAATCAGTTGCGCTAGAGTAGAAAGTAGGCCAGCTAACTTATCAACTGATACTATGAATACAAGTTCTTTTTATGACTTTTCAATGAAATCCATAGATGGTGATGTAATTGATTTCAGTCAATTTAAAGGAAAGAAAGTCTTAATCGTGAACACTGCATCTAAATGTGGTTACACTCCGCAATACAAAGAATTGCAGGAGCTTCATGAAAAACATGGCGATAAGCTTACAATTATTGGTTTTCCGGCCAATGATTTTGGCGGTCAAGAGCCAGGCTCAAATGAAGATATAAAGAGCTTTTGCTCAAAAAATTACGGTGTTACTTTCCTAATGATGGAGAAAATTAGTGTTGCCGGAGGAGATATGCCACCGCTTTATAAATGGTTAAGTCAAAGACAGCTTAATGGTTGGAATGATGAAGCTCCTTCTTGGAATTTCTGTAAGTATTTGATTAGTGAAGATGGTAAACTTCTGAACTTCTTCAATTCTTCAGTTAAGCCTATGAGCAAGTCTATTCTTGACGCTATTTAATAGTACACTTTCATATAATGAGTTCCCGTTTTTCTGAGGTAAATAAGTGGTTTGCTCAGAAAAATTGGAACTCATTTCCTTTTCAGCAAGATTGCTGGAATGCAATTCTATCCTCCGAACAAGGCTTGTTGAATGCGCCAACTGGAAGTGGAAAGACCTATGCTTTGTTTATAGGTTTCTTGCTTAAAGCAAGTCAACTAAAGTCAAATAGTAAAGGACTCAAAGTAATTTGGATTACGCCTCTTCGTGCCTTATCGGCGGATATTGCCGCGGCTATGACCGAGGCAGTTCTAGCCCTGCAGCCCACTTGGACTGTTGCCCTTAGAAACGGTGACACAAAAGCTTCTGAGCGAGCCAAACTCAAAACCAATCCGCCCGACGTTCTTGTAACTACACCTGAAAGTCTACATTTAATGTTGGCTTCTAAAAACAACGGGCTCACGTTTAAGCATTTAGAAGCAATTGTAATTGACGAATGGCATGAGTTGGCAGCAGGGAAAAGAGGTGTTCAAGTAGAACTTGCTTTGAGTAGGTTAAGATCGCTTCGGCCTCAACTTAGAACTTGGGGTATTTCAGCCACCATCGGGAATCTTGAAGAAGCTGCAGCAGTTTTATTTGGCTCAAGTGAAGCTTACAGGATAATTAAAGCTGATATTCATAAGATACCAGAAGTATTACCTGTAATTCCCAATGAAATTGAGCGTTTCCCATGGGCTGGTCATCTTGGAATTCACCTTTTGCCAAAAGCTCTGGAAATCATAGAAGAATCTGAGAGTGTTTTGATTTTCACAAATACTCGATCACAGGCAGAGATTTGGTATCGCGAATTGCTTGAAGCTGGCCCTCACCTGGCTGGCCTTATTGCCATGCACCATGGCTCTATTGATAAAGAATTAAGACTTTGGGTTGAGGACGCTTTGCACAAAGGAATGCTCAAAGTTGTAGTTTGCACTTCAAGTCTCGATTTGGGTGTTGATTTTCACCCTGTCGATACAATTATTCAAGTAGGTAGCCCCAAAGGTGTAGCACGGTTTCTTCAACGAGCAGGTAGGTCAGGTCATAGACCGGGTCAAACGAGTAAAATTTGGTTTTTGCCAACTCATGGACTTGAATTAATAGAATGTGCCGCTTTGCGGGAAGCTATCATAAGTAACAAGATGGAAGCCCGTAAACCTCTCAAAATGAGCTTTGATGTTTTGGTTCAATATCTTGTTACTCTTGCTGTTGGCGATGGATTTTATCCAGATGAAGTATTTCAGGAAGTGAGGTCCACTTCCTGCTACAGAAACATTACTATTGAAGAATGGAATTGGGTGCTGAGTTTCATTTCCACCGGAGGTGAAGCTCTTCAGGCTTATCCTGAATATGCTCGAGTCGAAATAGATGAAACAGGCAAGTTCCTCGTTACAAACCGCAGAACGGCTATGCGGCATCGAATGCATATAGGCACTATCGTTGGCGATGTTCTCATGAAAGTAGGTTATCGAAATGGAGGAACTTTAGGCCATGTTGAAGAGTCATTTATTTCGAAACTCAAACCGGGTGATGTTTTCTGGTTTGGAGGAAAAGCACTCGAATTGCTTCATGTAAGAGACATGAAAGCTGTGGTTCAAAAGGCAAAATCTCAAAAGGGCGTAGTTCCGCAGTGGATGGGTGGCCGGATGTTATGGTCATCAGAGCTTTCTGCTGGAGTTAGGTCAAAATTGGGCGAAGTCAATCGTAAGGAAATTCACGATGAAGAACTCATTCACTTAAAACCTCTGTTTGATGTTCAAAGACTAAGATCAAGGATTCCAAGCGAAAATCAATTTCTGATTGAGCAGCTTAAAAGTCGCGATGGTTATCATTTGTTTTTTTATCCTTTCGAAGGAAGATATATTCACGAAGGCCTTGCTGCTCTTATCGCTTGGAGGATTTCTCGTTTGACGCCTATTTCTTTTTCCTTAGCTATGAATGATTATGGTTTTGAATTGCTAAGCAATCAGCCGGTGCCTCTCATGGAAGCCTTGGAGGAAGACCTGTTTCGGGTTGATAATCTTCATGAAGATATTGAACAGAGTGTAAACGCCACCGAATTGGCTCGACGCGTGTTTAGAGATATTGCTTCCATCTCAGGCCTTGTCTTTAAAGGTTTTCCAGGAAAATTGATTGGAAACAAGCACTTACAAAACTCCTCGAGATTGATGTTTGATGTTTTCTCTTCGTATGATGAGGGTAATCTACTGCTCAAACAAGCCTATCAAGAAGTTTATAGCTCGCAGCTTGAAGAACAGCGACTTTTTGATGCACTAAAGAGGATTAACTCACAAGAAATAATTCTTGTTGAGCTCGAAAAACCAAGTCCTTTCTCTTTCCCAATCTTGGTAGATCGTTTAAGAGGTTCACTTAGCAGTGAAACTTTAGAAGATAGAGTGAAAAGAATGCAAGTGAATTTGGAAAAGAATTAATCTTTCTTGAGCCTGTCAAGAACAATGATTTTCTCTTTTGTAAAAGTTCCTTTTTCCTTTGATTTAAGCAATAGCTCAAAGCGATAAGGCTTGAAATTCTTATCATCTATTTGAATTTCATAGGTATGATCTCCTTCTAGAGTTATGAAATATTCGCCGTTTTCATCGCTGCTTACTGTAACCGTAGAACCATCATCTTTGCTCACAATTTTCAATTCTGTTTCTACAATTTCTCCGGCATTAGAATCGAGGACTTTACCGCTTAAAATTGAAATAGGTGGACCTTTTGGTTCTTCTTGACTAGACTCTTGTTCTGCATCAATAATAGCTGAGAAATCGATTTCCCAAATGTCTAAATCGCCTTCAGTTCCTTCTCGATCTGAGCTGAACCAAGCTGTTCTACCATCCGTGCTCACAGCAAAAAATCGTTCATCACCAGTTGTGTTAATTGGGTAACCTAGATTTTCAGGAGGGCTGCAATTTCCTTTTTTATCTATGGTAGTTTTAAAAATGTCATATCCCCCAAGACTTTGGGGTGAATTGGATGCAAAATAGAGCGTTTTACCATCTGGGTGCATGAATAGGCCAATCTGATCATATTCATCATTTACTACAGAACCAAGATTCACGGCTTTTCCGAAACCATATTTGCCTTCCTTTTTGGCCATGTAAATATCGCCCATTCCAAATCCGCCCCTCGGGCGTTCACTAACAAAATATAGAGTTTTGCCGTCTGGTGAAATCGTTGCAGAACTTTCAAAATAGGAAGAATTTACATCTCCTTCAACTTTCTTTGAAACACTCCATTTTCCTGAAGACTTTGATTTTTTAGAATAGTATAGCTCACCTGAACCACGAATGCCCATATTCCTGTAAACGAAAATCATACTTCCGTCGGGACTTAATGTCATATTTGCATCATGACCTTCGGTATTTAATTTTCCGGGAACAGGTTGAGCTTCAGACCATTTGCCAGTAATGCTATCACGTTCAGAGTAAAATACATCTTCAAAAAATTTCCCATCATTCGGGTCTATTTCTGTTCCCGTTCCATCTCTTCTTCGCGAGGTGAATATCATCAAATTCCCATCCGCAGAAATAGAAGGATTGTACTCTGGATATTCTGAATTGATGTTTCCTCCAATATTTGTGATAGTAACATTTACTGGATGCTCCATCATTTCAATAGCCTTTCGGCATTGTGTAAGATATTCTGCAGCTTCTTCCAATTCGTCAGCTTTCTTCGTAGCTTTCTCAATGTATGTTTGGTACTGAGGAATAGCCTCTTTTAATAAACCAATTTGCTGATTCGTTCTTCCTAAATAGAAATATTTCTCTGGATTTTCATTTGGATCCAAAGTGATAGAATGGATTAGCTTTTCCTTTGCTTCGGCATAATTCTTCAAGTGGAAATTACATTCTCCGCTCATGAAAAATACTTCAGCCGATGAGCTATCTGTTTTCTCCATTTCTCTTAAAGCACGCCATGCAGCAGCATATTCTCCGCCCAACATCATGTTTTTAATCCTGAGCAATTGAATCTTGCTCGGACCTTTGTCATAGGCCTCAAATGAATAGGCTTCTGGTAAAATGAAGCTAATTAGAAGTAGAAATGAAATCAATTTTGCAGGCATAATGGATTCTGTTTTCAATGACAAGGTACATAATTCATTAAAATACCTCGTGACTTAATGTACTAAGCTTTGTTAAAAAAGTTTCCAAGCCCTTTCGCTTATCCATATCTAGCTTGTAAGAAATTCTGTTTCTCAGATAATTCTCAATAGGGTAGTGGGCCGGATATGTTTTCTTCGCTTCTTCAATAGCAAACTCAATATTATGCAAGCCATCCTGCAAAGCAGATTCAAATCGTTTAACTTCAATAACATTTAAACTTTTAGAAGTTGCCCAAACAGCAAAAACAAATGGTAATCCTGTCCACTTTTGCCACTGTTCACTTAAATCAAAAACATATTTGAACCTCCTAGCATGATCAAAAACACGGTCCCCAATCAAAACTCCTGCGGTACGGCCACGCACATTTTCAAGTGTTTTTGAACTTGCTTGAATATAGTTAGGATTGATTTGCCAATAATCTCTTGCCAGCAAACGACACAGATTTACAGAAGTTCTTGATTCACTATCTAAAACTATTGTATCTATTTCAGAAAGAGGAACATCACTCAATAAAACAACTGAATCAACCTCCCCAACAGCTCCTATACAGGTGCTGCCAATGATTTCATAAGAAGGCAAGGAAGGAAGGATAGCGACAGGAACAAGTCCCAAATCAACCTTGCCATTTATAAGTTTTTGTGCGCAAATTGAGGGAATATCCCGCGATAGCGTTATTAATCCTTCTTTTATTAACCTCGAATTGTTGAGGCCAAACATAAAAGGAGCCGTGTTTAAATACGAAACAATTGAAACGTTTAACATTGGGAGCGCAATTTCATTTTTTCTTTCTAAGTGCCAAGTATATGTGAATAAATTGATGGCCTATTGTCAACAATTTGTATAGACTTTAGTTTACTTTGCAAACTATTTCTAATTCAAATAATATTTAAATGGAAAATGGCGATTGCCTTGACATGCCATTAGGAAGACATTTTGCTGTTCTGGCAAAGTTTTATTTTGGAGCACTCACTAATAAACTCAGTCAAATTGAATTAGACAGATATTATTCAATTTTACTTCTGGTGCATAATTCAACTGAGCCTGTAACGCAACAAATGATTAGTTGCAAGCTACATATAGATAAGACTTCGATGGTTAGGATAATTGATAATCTGGTCGAAAAAAGCTACTTGAAAAGAGAAGCTAAACCCGGAGATAGAAGATGTCATCAAATTGAATTGACAGAGCAGGGGAATATGATTATCCCTGAAATTCAAGCTGCAATTGATGAGCTCAACAACCAAATGATGCAAGGCATTTCTATGGTCGACAGAGGGCAGTTCATAAAAGTCTTGTCGATTATTACGAGAAATCTTCAGGGTTTACCTGGTGATGAAATTGAATTTGAATATCAAAAGAAAAAACCCAACACAAATAATTCATGAGAAGTATTTTCTTCATTATTGCTTTCATCCTAGTGCTGGTTGTATTGCGATTAACTCTTTTTTCAGGAAACGAAGCTGCAAAGCCTTCTGCAAATGGTGTGAAACCAGCTATTCCTGTTAAGGCTATTGTTGCTTCGTACGAGAATTTGGAACAAACAATTCCTACTACAGGAAGTCTTTTGGCTTTTGAAGATGTTAACTTAATGCCTGAAATGGCAGGGAAAATCACATCCCTGAATATCAATGAAGGTAAAAGAGTTGCAAAAGGTGAATTACTTGTAAAATTAAATGATCAGGAATTACAGGCTAGCCTTAAGAAAACAGAGGCAAACATAACTTTGCAACAAGATGTTTTAAAGCGGCAAAATGAATTATTAAAGATTCAGGGTGTTAGTCAGGAAGAGCGTGATAAAACCCAGCAATCTCTTGATGCGGCAATGGCTGATGCCGAATATTATAGAGCTCTCATTAATAAAACTGAGCTCAGAGCTCCATTTAGCGGTGTTTTAGGACTTAGAAATGTAAGTGAAGGAGCATTTGTAGGCAACAACACAAACATCTGCTCATTATTTAAGATTGATGAGTTGAAACTCGACTTCAGTCTTCCCGAAAGGTACATTGCATCGCTTAAACTACCATTAGAAGTACAATTTACAGTTCAGGGAAGTGAAAAGACTTATTTGGCAAATGTCTTTGCTATCCAACCTGCGGTTGAAGAAAGTACCAGAACAGTCAGACTTCGCGCCAGTGTTGAGAATACATCTGGAGAATTGATGCCTGGAAGGTTTGCCAATGTAATAGTTCCCTTGGTAAATAATGATCAAGCAATCATGATTCCAACTCAGTGTATTGTTCCGGTTCTTAAAGGACAACAAGTTTGGGTTTCAAGAAATGGCTTAGCCCAAGCACAGAAGGTAGAAGTAGGTTACCGTACAGAGAAACTTGTTGAAATTACTTCAGGGCTAGCGCCCGGAGATACAATTATAACTAGCGGAATTATGTCGCTCAGACCCGACGCTTCGCTTAAGATTACTTCATTAGAAACAACAAAAGCAGGTAAATGAGTACTCTTTCAGAAATAAGCGTTAAAAGACCTGTTCTAACAATTGTTTTAAATTTAGTCATCATGCTTTTTGGCATGATTGGATACAGCTATTTGGGAGTGAGGGAGTTTCCTTCTATTGACCCTCCTGTAATTACAGTTAGAACTGGATATGCAGGAGCTAACGCAGATGTTGTTGAATCGCAGATTACCGAACCTCTTGAAAAAGCACTTAACGGAATTGAAGGAATTAGAAGTATTTCCTCTGCCAGCAATTTAGGTAATAGCTCAATTACAGTTGAGTTTAATCTCGGTTCAGACTTAGAAGCTGCTGCCAATGATGTGCGAGATAAAGTATCGCAGGCAGTCAGAAATTTACCTCAGGATATTGATGCATTGCCAACTGTTTCTAAGGCCGATGCTAACTCTAATGCAATTTTGAGCCTCACCGTTCAAAGTGATACACGTTCTCAACTTGAAGTAAGCGATTATGCCGAAAATGTAATTGGAGAAAGATTGCAAACAATTCCGGGAGTAAGCGCGCTTCAAATTTGGGGACAAAAGAAATATGCCATGAGATTATGGATGGATCCCAAGCGAATGGCCGCATTAGGTGTTACTGCAACTGATATTCAGATGGCGCTCAACGAGCAAAACATTGAATTACCTGCTGGTAAAATTGCGGGTGATAAAACAGAACTTAGTGTTAAAACTGTTGGGCGCTTAAGATCGGTTCAGGAGTTTGAGAATATGATTATTCGCTCAGAAAATGGGCAAATTGTCCGTTTTTCAGATATTGGAAGAGCAGAGTTAGGTCCTGAAAATGAAGAAACAATCCTTCGTCAAAGTGGAACACCCATGGTGGGAGTGGCTCTCATTCCTTTGCCTGGAGCTAATTACCTCGAAATTGCTGATGAGTTTTATAAAAGGGTAGAGGAGATAAAACTTGATATTCCCGAAGATTTTCAGTTGGGAATTGCGCTCGATAGCACCACTTTCATTAGGCAAAGTGTTATAGAAGTTCAGGAAACACTTCTGATAGCCATCATTCTGGTTATCCTAATTATTTATTTGTTCTTCAGAGATTGGCTAATCGCTCTTCGCCCGCTCATTGATATTCCCGTATCTCTACTAGCCGCTTTTTTCATTATGTATTTGATGGGTTATTCAATTAATGTACTAACTCTTTTGGCTATTGTCTTGGCAACAGGGCTTGTTGTAGATGATGGTATCGTTGTTACAGAAAATATTTATAAGAAAATTGAAGGTGGAATGAATCCTGTGGAGGCGGCTATAAAAGGTTCCAGAGAAATTTTCTTTGCAGTTATTTCTACATCATTAACGCTCATTGTCGTATTCATGCCAGTAATTTTCCTTGAGGGATTTGTTGGTCGTTTATTTCAGGAATTTGGTGTTGTTCTTGCCGGAGCGGTTGCAGTTTCTGCATTTGTTTCACTTACCCTAACTCCAATGCTAAACGCAAGAATGGTTAGGAAAGACGCTTCGAAAAAAAGCAAATTCTATATTGCAACCGAGCCTTTCTTTAGGGGAATGGAACAAAAATACCGAAGTACACTTGAGTCTTTTATGCGTAAGAAATCGTTTGCCTGGATATTAGTTTTAGGCTCTCTCGCTATGGTTGCCGGTATATATCCTTTGTTGCAGCAGGAGTTATCTCCTTTGGAGGATAGAAGCTCATTGAGATTCTCTGTTACTGCTCCCGAGGGCGCTTCTTACGAATATACAGATGCCTTCATGCTTAAGTTGGTAGACTTTGTAAATGATTCAATTCCTGAGAAATCGGTTTTTCTAACAGTAACAGCCCCTGGTTTTTCAGGCTCAGGTGCAGTAAACACAGGCTTTCTCGTTTAACATTGAAGAGCCTGAGGATAGAAAGTCAGGTGGATTAACGACAAGTGCTGATTTTATCACCTGTTAAAGGAAGTTTCTGAGCCAAAGCCTTTGTGATTCAGCAACAAACTAACTCAACCGGAGGTTTCGGTGGCTGCCGGTTCAGTTTGTTTTGCAAGCTCAAACTTTGAAAAATTAAAGGAAAACCCTCTTTTATAGAAAAAGCCAATCAGCACCCAGCGTTCCAGATGGTAGATGTAAATCTTAAGTTCAATAAACCTGAATTGAATATTACTATAGAGCGCGACAAGGCTAATCTCATGGGTGTATCAGTTCAGGATATAGCACAAACTCTTCAACTGTCGTTGAGTAGCGGAAGAATGGCTTATTTTACGCTTAATGGTAAACAGTATCAGGTTGTTGGTCAAGTGAGCAGGGAAAATCGTGATGAACCTTTAGATTTAAAGTCATTAAACGTAAGAACCGCCTCCGGCGGGATGGTTGCGCTTGATAATTTGGTAAATGTTGAGGAGGTTAGCAGTCCACCGCAACTGTATCATTACAATAGATATCAATCAGCAACTGTTTCTGCAGCTTTAGCTCCCGGTAAAACGATAGGAGATGGAATAGATGCTATGAATGAGATAGCTAAAGAGATTCTTGATGATTCTTTCTCAACAGAACTCACTGGTTCTTCGAGAGATTTTGCCGAGCTCCTCAAACACACTTTTTGCCTTTTTACTCGCTCTTCTACTTGTTTATTTAGTTCTCTCAGCTCAGTTCGAGTTTTAGAGATCCCTTTAATTATTATGATAACAGTTCCACTTGCTCTTGCAGGCGCTGTTTTTTCACTTTGGTTATTTCATCAAACACTAAATATTTTCTCACAAATAGGAATTATTATGCTTATTGGTTTGGTAACTAAAAATGGAATTTTAATTGTTGAGTTTGCCAATCAGTTGCAAGAACAGGGAAAAGAGAAAGCTACTGCAATTCTGGAGGCTGCCACAGCTCGTTTAAGACCAATTCTTATGACAACGCTAGCTACGGCTCTGGGAGCATTGCCAATTGCTCTTGCACTAGGTGCGGGTGCTAAAAGTAGAATGGGAATGGGGATTGTGATTATTGGTG
The DNA here is from genome assembly GCA_018401705.1 of Bacteroidia bacterium. Taxonomy (GTDB): domain Bacteria; phylum Bacteroidota; class Bacteroidia; order M30B66; family M30B66; genus M30B66. Next base: position 15,622 of record JAGYKL010000021.1, read on the forward strand.
GATTAATGTTTTCATTAATACTCACGCTCTTTGTAATTCCTGCTATATATTCTTTTTTAGCTGCACATAAATCAACTTACTCTACAAAAAATAAAACGAGCAATGAGGAAGAAATTTAATTATTCAAGTCTTAGTTCGTTAAAGGCCTGTTTATTGCGCTTTTCTTTGTCATTTAACATTTACAGTAAGGAGCAATTAACTGAGCAAAAAGCTGTGGCAAAATGCACTTAAGTTTAATTATTCAATTTTAATCGCTAAAATGATTCTGCCATAGCAAGTGAAGCCGCTACCAGAGGCAATGCCGGTATGTTGCCAAGATTAGATTTAAATGCAGGTGGTAATATTCAAGGTACTACCATAAATCAACGATTTTCAAATGGTCTTGAAGTGAATACAAGCGGTGTTCGTGGCAATGGCTTAAATGCATCTGCAGATTTAGGTTGGACATTATTCGATGGAGGAAGAATGTTTATTAATTATAATTCACTTAAGGCTAATAGCACACTAAGTAATATTCAATTAAACTAGCTGCTGAAAATATTACAAAGGCAGTTTTAATAAATTACTACGACCTACTTAGAAGGTCTCAGGATATTAAGGCATCAGAAATAGCTCTTGATTTAGCTAATGAACAATTGTTAATTCTTGAAAAAAAGCTTGAAATAGGTTCTGCCTCCCGGCAGAAAGTGCTTCAGGCGAAAATTGATAGAATGAAGCCACCTCAATCTTAATGACTCAAAACTGACTTAGCAATGTGGTAAAACCCAGCTCAATAGATTGATGGGTGAGTATTAATTCTGAGAGTTTCTTTATGCTGAAGACACACGAACTAGCTTTGATAAAAGTATTGAAGATATATCTAAACAAGCAGAGGACGCGAATACAAACTTGCTTTTAATTAAAAATCAAAGGATTTTAAATGAATATAATTTAAAATCAATTAAAGCAGAAAGATTACCTGCCTTAAATTTAAATGCCGCTTATTCATTTAATAGAACAAGCAGTACAGCAGGTTTTGCTTTATTTAACCAAAGTTCTGGGCCCAATGCAGGACTTGGATTAACCTGGAATTTATTTAATGGTTCGCAATTAAACACCAGAATAAAACAATCAGAATTTCAATTGAGAAATGCAGAGTTAATAATTAGTGATGCACAATTAAATTTAAAATCAGAATTATTAGTTGCTTATCGTCAATTAATAAGATTTAAAGAATTAGTGGAACTTGAACGAGAGAGTGCAGCTTTTAGCAGAAGAAAATTATAAATAGCTTTAGAACGTTTGCGTTTTAGGACAGACGGGTATATTATCTGTTAAAGAAGCGTCTAAGTTATGCAAATGCAAATTCAAGATTTTTCAAATGCTCGTTTTCAATCCATTCAAGCAGAAGTAGAGCTGCTCCAGACTTGCAGGCATTCTGGTGAAATAAAATTTATTCGATAATTCAATATTATCAATGAAATTAAATGTGAGTAGAATTCCTCATCCTACTCACATTATTTTTAAGTGGAGCCGGCGGGAGTCGAACCCGCGTCCAAACAAGGAATTTGCAAGCTTTCTACATGCTTATTTCATCATTGATTTTCGAGTAAAAACCGGAGAAGAACACACCTGTTATTACCTTATTCCCGATTAATTTCGAAGTATTATCAGGATCCTAATACTTCTATCTCAAACTTTACGATGCCTCATAAGGAGCGACTTGAGAAAACTCCCCTAAGAGACAACTAGGGTTTACCTATTAGGCAAACAGGCGTAATCCAATTGGATTAGGCAGCTAGTGCGTAGTTGTTTTCGCCATTTATAGGCTCGTGGATTGTATTTACGGGTTAACCTCACAACACCCGGCATGCTTACTTACCTATTGCACATGCTGTCAAAACCTTGACGGCCCCAAATACAAAGAACTAGAGTGCAAAGATACGAATATTAAAGGCAATACTAAATTTCTAAAACTTGTGAAGATTGAATTCTATACTTTTGCCCCATGGCAGTTATAGGATTAATACGTGAAGGCAAAAAGCCTTTCGATAAAAGGGTTGCGCTCAGCCCTGAACAATGTTTAGAAATTATAGAGCATTTTCCAGGTACTCAAATAATTGTACAATCATCCTCTCACAGGTGCTTTAAGGATGAAGAGTATTCTGAATTAGGAATTGAAGTCAAAGAAGATATTTCTGAATGCGACATCCTCTTTGGTGTCAAAGAAGTTCCTGTGGATGAGCTTATACCTTGTAAAACATATTTTTTCTTTTCTCATACTATCAAAAAACAACCTTATAACAGGAACTTGTTGAGGACCGTTTTACAGAAAAATATACGACTTGTTGATTATGAGACTCTTGTTTGGGAAAACGGGAATAGAGTTCTCGGTTTTGGTCGCTTTGCTGGCATTGTTGGTGCTCATGAAGGTTTAGCTGCCTGGGGGAAAAAAACAGGCAAATTTGAGCTTAAGCCAGCCTGGCAATGCGCTACCTACAAGGAAATGATCGATCAATATGAAAATATCAAACCTGGACCATTAAAAATAGCAGTTTGCGGAGATGGGCGTGTTGCACACGGATGCATTGAGGTGCTAAAGAAATTAAACTACAGGGAGGTAACTTCACAAGAGTTTTTAGAAGAAAGCTACAGTTCTCCTGTGTATGTTCATCTATTGGCAGAAGACTTCTACACTCATAAGGATGGTTTAGTGTGGGACAAATCTAACTTTTATCATGACCCTGAATCATATGAATCGTCCTTCGCTCCTTATACAGAGAAGTGCGATTTAATGATGAATGCAATATTCTGGAACGAACGTATTCCGAGGTTTTTTTCAATTGAAGATATGAAGAGCCGGAAGTTTAATATCAAAGTAATTGCTGACATAAGCTGTGATATTAATGGTTCAATCCCAGCCACATTAAAGGATACCACTATCGACAATCCCGTTTTCGGATATCATCCATTTTCAGAAACCATTGAAGCTCCATATCAATCAGATACTATTGATATAATGGCTGTTAGCAATTTGCCATGCGAATTGCCTCTGGATGCTTCTGAATCATTTGGAGATCAACTCATTCGTCATGTAATGGGTGAACTCTTGAAAATAGAGAATTCAAGAATGATTACTGATGCTACAATTGCAAAAGACGGAGCTTTAACTAAGAAATATTTTTATTTGTCAGATTATGTAGCTTAAAGCTTCTTGTCATTTACAGTTTTACCGTATTGCATTAAAAGCCTTCCAACCTGATTAACGTCGATAGGCTTACTAACGTAATCATCCATGCCCGAATCGATGCATTTTTCTCGATCGCCTTTTAAAGCGTTTGCAGTCATTGCTATAATCACAGGCTGGACTGTTAAATCAAGCTTTCTTATATTTTTTGTAGCTTCAAGACCGTCCATTTCTGGCATCATTACATCCATGAAAACTAAATCATAAGATCCGCTACTAATTTCTTTAACGGCCTTCTGTCCGTTGTCAACAATTGAGATTTTATATCCAAACATGCCAAGCACCTGCTCTGCAAGTTTTTGATTTATTAGATTATCCTCTGCAAGCAGAATATTTAGAGGGTATTGATTAGCAATATTATTTATTTCACCCTTTTTTATTCCATCCTCTTGATCAGTGTTTAAATCATTATTGCCAAGAATCTCACTCATTTTTTTAAGTAAAATATCATGCCTGATTGGTTTACTCACATGAGCTTTAAAGTATTTATTTATTTCAGCTCTTGAGAGCATGTGACCAATAGAAGAATACAAAATCAATGGTAATTCTTTTGAAGAGCCTAGATTCTGTAATGTTTTTGCAAATTCAATACCATCCATCTCCGGCATTTTCATGTCGATAAGTCCAAGATCATATTTGTTGCTTTGAGATAATATGTTTAATGCAATTGTAGGACTATCAAACGATTCAACCTTCATTCCATTTTTAGAGAATAGTTGCTCAAGGATTAATCTATTTGTGCGATTGTCATCTACAATAATTATACGTTTCCCCTTGAGTGTTTCAACGTTATGAGTCCTTTTTTCTTCAAGTTCGGCTTCTTCAAGAGTCATACTAAAAAAGAACCTCGTGCCTTTGCCAATTATGCTTTCTACTTGTAAATCTCCTCCCATTAAGCTAACCAAACGTTTGACTAATAGCCAAGCCTAATCCTGTTCACCATATTTTCTAGTGGTTGAATTATCTACCTGAGAGAATGGTTTAAATAGTTTATTTAATTTTCTTTTCGGAATGCCTATTCAGTATCTATGACGCTTAACGTTAATTCAATTTACCTTTCTTTCTGGTGTGACAATTTTACGTCAGTACTACTTCTCCTTTTTCTGTGAACAGTACATTTCCAATCAAGTTAACGATTACTTACCTAAGTCTGAAAACATCTCCTCTAAACTGAAGAACTTCGCTATTGGTAACTCTGTAGAAAAGTTCAATTTGTTTTTCTGGCTCTGCCTGAGAATAAATTCATGACTTCCTCAATACACGAATTAAGATCAAATGCCGAGTTCTCAATTCTAAAGCTCCAGCTTCAATTTTACTAAAGTCAAGAATGTCGTTTATTATATTTAATAAATGCTCTCCAGACACTTTTATCGTTTCAACAAAATCCATTTGTTGAGCTGTTAGCTGGGTATCTGCTAAAAGACTCGTCATGCCAATAACTCCATTCATTGGCGTTCTAATCTCATGACTCATAGTAGCAAGGAAATCAGATTTTGCTCTTGTTGCACTTTCTGCTATTTCTTTAGACTTTAAAATCTCCTTTTCGTATTCTTTGATATGTGTAATATCTCTTATAGCCCCGTCATAATAGACATTTCCTTCAGGGTCAATTGAACGCATTGAAGATAATAATCCCCAAAACGGAGTTCCATCTTTTTTTCTAAATCTAACTTCTTCATTATTAAATGAACCAAACTCTTCAATAAGTCTAACAAGTCTGTTTCTTCCATCAGCATCGTCATAGAGGCTTCCTGAAGGTGCGGCTAAAGCCTCCGATTCAGACTCAAAGCCAAACATCTCAACAAAAGCCTGATTTACATATATCATTCCTCTTGAAGGAGTGCTTCTGTATAAACCTTCTTTAATATTTCTGTTAATTGAAGAAAGTAATAATTGATTTTGATGAATTATATCTTCTGATTTCTTTTGCTCCGTGCAATCTCTTACAAATATTGAAACTCCCGATATTATTCTTGTATTGCTTCTAATTGGAAAGAATTTAATTTCTGAGATTGATTCATAATACCCTAGATTAATTTTGTCGTAGTAAGTTCTTTGTTGACCTAATAATGCTTTGTCAATACGATCTTTCATTTTAGCCGCCAAATCATTATATTCAGGAGGCATCATTGAAAATAGATTTCTTCCCTTTTCAACAAATACACCATAACGTGCGTAGAAATTATTTTCAAAATTATTGTTGTAATCAATTAGTTCGTATCTGTTGTTAATAAGGTAGATTTCATCATCCGTATTATCTAAGATCGATCTTAAATTAGTTTCTTTAGTTGTAATTTCTTGGGTATGCTCATCAACTTGATTTTCAAGTGTCTGATTTGTGTATAATGCTTTTTGATATGCATCATCCATATCATTCTTTAAGACTTTAATCCCCTCAAATAAAAGGTTAAATGGATCATCTTCACTTAAAGCTAGCTCTTGATATAATTCTTCATCCCATTTTGATTGATTTATTGCCTTTGCAAGGGCTTCAATTTTTCTCTCAATCTCTGTTTGATCAATCTTAGTTTCCTTGTCGATCTCGTCATAAAATGTTTCCTTTTTTTCTAATCTCAGGTATGCTTCTTCAATCGATTTTACCAGTCTCAGCGACTTAAATAAGTTTCCTTGAGTTAATTTGTATGTGTTGAAGATAGATTTGGCATAGCCTTCAATAATCCAGAATGTATTTTCAAATTTAAATATGAATTCCTTTTCGAATTGAAGAAGTATTTTTCTTGCATCTCTACTGATATTTTTTATGCCTGATAAATCAATAATTGCATAATTTAAGTCGCCCTTAAGTCTCGTTGCAGCTTCCTTTTTGCAGTTAATAAGTGCAATTGCCTGAACACTGCTTATATTTCCCCGAACAAAACCAGTTAATATATGATTATTGATTATATCAAAATGACATTCAAAGTCATCCTCGTCATCATTGTAAGACCACTCCTCATTTGATTCGACTTTATTTGTTTCAAGCGAATTAATGCTCTGAAAGTAGTTCTCCTTTTTACTGCCTTTTAAGTTAAAGTTAAGTCTATAATTCTCTGGCGCCGATTCAATATCACGAAGTGCCTCTTGTAGGTTTTTATATACTTTTAGTTTTGATTTACCTGCTGCCAGAAGGACTAAGCGAGCTTTTATTCGCCACCACCATTCTGTTAAAATTATTGATATTTCAGAAAAAATCTCACGAACAGCTAAACTCTTCATTTTGTCGAGTAACAAAAGCCTTGAATTTTCGCCTACTTCTTCAACGCCGCTTGTGTCGAAGATAATTTTTAAGTTTTTAGATGAATTCTTGAAAGTTACCAAACTCTCAAAAAACTCACATATTCTAATCGTTGTTCTGTCGTTAAGCTTGCCTTCAAGTTTTATTTGCAACACTGTATTCATGGGCTGTTGCATATATACAGCTAGCCCCTCACTTTTAAGTGAAGCGTTAAGCTCTTTGTGGAGCTCTTGAATAGCTGGATAATATAAAAACATGCGTCCTTTTGATATTTCTAACTGAAACATAAAATGACGACTTTTATCTTATCATAAATTTTAAACTATATGTTTTACATTACACATGTAAGAATTCTTTTAATTTATATCAATGAATTCTTTAAGCTCTATATATCAGGTATTTAATATATTATCTATAAGTCAATGTTAGCTTATTTAATAGTAAAGATTTCAATTTAGTGCTTTAATCGAATTAGTGGAATTTTACCTCAATCTTCTTAAGTATTTGAATACTTTCTGGGCCTTGCTGAAAAAGAAGGTCGTACATACTCAAGAATTTTCTCATTTCTGGTAATGTGCTAAAGTTTGTGAGATACTCATTTTTTTCGACGGAGGTATTCTTGTTTTTTGGCTGGAGTGCATGCCTTAAGTCAGTTCCACTTGCGGTAGACCATTCATCAGTCAATTTAGGTGTATCTATTTTTAATATTTTACAGAAAACACTTAATATGTTATAGTTGAAATCAAATAAGAACTTCTCCTTTTTATGGTAGAATTCGGCAAAAAAATAATCATAAAAAAGAAAGAAAGGAGAGCTTCTGTAACATGTGTTAATACTTCTCCAATGTTGTCTTTGCCAGTTTTCTTGATAAGAAATTTTGATATCTCTAATAAATGAAATCTCGTTATGTTCAATAGGAATATTTAGTTTTTGAATTCCTTGAGCACTTAAGATATGGCATCGATTTCTGAAACTTTGTTTTTGGTAGTTTTCATTTGCCTCTATTGCACACTTGGTATTCGTTACCAGAAAGTGAAAATACTCAATTGGAGGAGCATATGCGGTGCTTAAAAGCAATGGCTTCTCAAGATTCTCACTCATCTTATCATTTTGAATAACCGGTTCCATCTAATTCCTTTATCAGATTCATAGGAAAAGAAGGTCATCCATCCTTTGCCAATGATGTGGGTTTCTGGGATGAACCCCCATGATCTAGAATCTGCAGAAAAGTCTCTGTTATCTCCCATTCCAAAATAATAGTTGTATTTGAAGGTGTATTCATTTTTCTCTTCGCCATTAATGTAAATCCTGCCTCCAGTAATCTGCAACTCATTTTCTTCGAAATCTCTGATTACTCTTTCATATAGAATAATATTAGAATCGTTTAATTGAATTGTAGCGCCCTTGGCAGGAATAATTACAGGACCCCAATAATCATTATTGAATTGAAATTTCCTTGAATGAGGGAAAATATATGCCTGATATTCTTTTCGTTTGTCAAGTCGCATCTGAATCCCATAAACTGTTGAATCATGTAGTATAGCACGAGTTAAGGAGTCAGTTAATGGGAATTCATAATCAAGCATATTAGAAACCAAGCCACCTTCAGAAATTCCCATTGAGTCAATCCATTCTTGACTCAACGCTTTTGTGGATTTTAATTTCCTAACAAATTGATAGCTAGGTAGATTGTTGAGAGTATCCCCGTTTATTATTACCTGCTTTGCAAAAATCTCTAATGTGTCTCCTGGCAAGCCAATACATCGCTTTACATAAAAAGTTCTTTTATCAATGGGTCTTTCTAATTCCATCGGATAGTTAAAAACAAGAACATCTTCTCTTTTTATATCACTAAAACCAGGGAGTCGGAAATAGGGTAAATGGATTAAATCTGAATAAGCAGGTTTACTTTCACTAAACGGCATAGTTTGATGCATGAAAGGAATTGCCAATGGTGTTATTGGAGTTCTTGCACCATACTGCCATTTGCTTATGAAAATAAAATCACCCGATAAAAGCGATTTTTCCATACTTTGTGTTGGGATAAATGCACCCTGAATAAGGAATGTTCTTATTATCCAAATGACAAAAAAAGCCCAGAAGAATGCTTTTAGCCAATCTTTTAAGTGATGAATGATTGCTTTCATGCTTAATACGAATATACGTACAGAGCTTGTTGGCAGTTGCGGATGTTTAGTATTTCTTTTAACAACCTTGCTTTAGTATTAATTTTCAATGTCTTTAATTTGCCTAAAATCTGAATATAGAATCATGAAAAGGACATTGTTATTGGTTTTGATTTCCCTGTTCATTATTAACCAAAAATTGAATGCACAATTTAGCTCTGAGCTTTTGCAGGTTGCAAAGTTAATGCAAGGGGAATTTAGTAGTGAAAAACAGGCGAAGAATGACAGTGATTTTTATGATATTAGATTGAAAATTTTACCAATCTGGAAAGAAAGAACTGATGCTATCTGGTTTTATGTTGAACAAGCAGTTGCCAGTATGTTGGATAAACCTTACAGGCAGCGTGTATATAGATTAACCGAGATTAGTAAGGATAGCTTCGAAAGTGCAGTTTATACCTTAGATAATCCACTCCGATTTGTTAAGCATGTAGAATTACTTCAAGATCTTAACCCAGATTCTCTTTCATTAAAAGATGGATGCTCAGTATTTCTTAAAAAGGTTGGAAAAAAGCAGTATGAAGGAGGAACAGGCGTTAAAACTTGCGCCAGTGATATGCGAGGTGCAAGCTATGCAAGTTCAATCGTGACGCTAACTCCCAAATACTTATTAAGCTGGGATAGGGGATACAATAAAGAAGGAGAGCAAGTTTGGGGAGCAGAGAGAGGAGGCTACATGTTCAGGAAAATTAAGAAGTGAATTTTTCAATGGGAAACTCAAGTGGGTCCTCAAATTTGAATTTGAACCCTTGGTTTTGAATTTTTTCTGATGAAATTGTTCTATTGAGAGGCTTGTTAGCCGTTTTGCTTAAGACTTGATTTGAACCTAATTTTTAAATATTAAATTATAATATTCACCCCTATTGGGATGAATGGGAGCGACAAGATTAAAAATTCCTGATAAATTATTCTCTAGAATAAAGGAGATAGCACTCAGGATATCATCTTTAAAAACCATGTTTACAGGCTCATTGACTACTAAATCGGGAGAGGGGCTTCGGTTGCCCGGATGACGATCTATTCCGGCGAGTCCTCCAAGTCTTATGATGCAGGAAGAAATAGAGCTATCAAATATCACTTTTTCAGCATCAAGAATATTTTTTGCTCTTATACTTGCTGATTTTGGAGAAGATTCATCATAAATCCCTGACTCTTGAAGATAGACACCTGTGCTAGAAGTGAAAATGACTTTTGAGGGTCGATTTCCTATTTCTTCAAGAATCTTTTTGATAATGCTACTATAGTTTCCATCCTTTGCCGAGGAAGGAGGCAAAGTAATTATAATAATGTCTTTCTTAAGTTCATCGGGCAATTTGTTGCTTTCTAAAGCATCAAAAACTATCCCTTTAATTCGACACTCTTTTAACTCGATAACACCTTCAATGCTTGTGCGGCTTCCAATAACGTCATAACCCAGTTCTTGCAAATAAATAGCGAGATCCTTTCCAAGCCAGCCAACTCCAATAATACTAACAGAATTTATTGAGCTCATTTATTTAAAACCTGATTATACATTTCTAATACCTTGGTAACTGTATTTTCGGTATTCAAAACCGTATCAATTCTTTTTCGAGCTTCTTTAGCCATTGATTTCCTTTGACTTTCAGTCAAAGAATTGAATTTTAGTATTCCTTCTTTTAATGAATGCGCGTTTTTAGATTTTACTACAATGCCACTTTTTCCATCTTCAACCAATTCAACATTCCCCGGTATGTCTGTTATTATAGGTGGTATTTCTAGTGACATGGCTTCAATAACAGCTTTTGTAATTGATTCTCCTGTTATTGAAGATAAAACAAAGGCATCAGCACTTGCAACAAGCGATAAAGCATCACTCCTGAATCCTGTAAAGTGCACTCGGCTTTCCATATTTGCATTCCTCAGAATTTCAAGATTTTCTGGGGTATCCATGTCTCTGCCAACTAAGATTAAATGCACTGGAATGCTCTTGTCAATACTTGCAATAGCTTTCAATAAAAAGGGGATTCCTTTCATCTTTCGGTTATTGGCAACGTTTATTAAAACTAGAGAATCTTGAGGTAAATTAAACTCCTTTCTCAAATCAATTGCTTCAACATCTCTGTACCAATCACTTTTATGCCCTTTATTTATTGCAAAAGCTTTTTCTTTTTTGAAAAAGAGCTGCTTTGTGAAAAGATTAGCAACTCCAATCGAATTGCATTGAATAGCATCAACTGCAGGATGAAGGTATTTAAGATACATAGATGGATCATACCAATGAATATTGCCCGTATAACCTCGATAAAGAATTATTTTAGTTTTTAAATTTTTAGCTGCCTGTATTCCATTGATAATAGCTTTGCTGTTAAATAAGTGTATAACATCAATTTGTTTCTCAATGAGATACTTCTTGATAAAACTAATTTCTCCTGAATCAAATTTCTTTTCAGGATGAAAGTCAATTACTTCGATGCCAGCTGCTTCAAATCTTTTCGCATACTCGCTTTCTGAATACGTCATTATTGTTACGTGTATTCCCTTTTTTGCAAGACCAATAAAAATTTCCGCTTCAGGCCGCACTGTATGAAATGATCTGTAATCACTAATCACTAACACTCGCATCTTATCAATTTTATTGCAAAAGTAGCTTAATTGCCCAAAACAGTAATTTATGCCGATCAAAGTGATGCAGCGAGAATACACTTACATTTGCAAAAACCAACGCCTCTGTTTTGCGCAAGAAAAGCATCAAATTGCTATTGAGATTGCTGTTTAGTGCAGCTGCTATTTTTATTATTACAAGAAAGGTCGACATCAATTTAGCTGCCGATTATCTTAGTAAAGCTAACTTTTTCTTTATTTTTCTTGCTCTAATATCTTATTCTGGTTCAAAAATTTTAGCAGCATATAGAATAAATTCTCTTTATCAAACACAGGGATTAAATCTTCCCAATAACTTAAATATAAAACTCACTTTTTTGGCAATGTTTTATAATTTATTCATTCCATTAGTTGGGGGGGAAGGGTATAAAACATTTTGGATAAATAAGCGATATAATACTTCTGTGAAGTCGCTTATTTGGGCTGCATTGTTAGATCGAGGGAGTGGACTTGCAGGTTTAGGGATTGTTACTGTCTTGGTTTTTCAATTTAGTGAATTTATATTTCCATACTCTGGGTTCTCACTGCTGTTAATTCCTCTTGTTTTGATAGCTCATTGGCTTGTGAATAAGTTCCTTTTTCCTTCCTTTCTTAGCGCTTGGATAAGCACAACCGTTTATTCTTTGCTCATTCAAGTTTTACAAGCATTAACGTCATTTCTAGTTGTATTAGCATTAGGCATTGACGTATTGCAAATTGAATATGTATTCGTTTTTATGCTGGCTAGTTTTGCTTTTGTGATTCCAATTATAGGAGCTAGAGAAATGGCTTTTGTTTTTGGTTCTCAACAATTGGGGCTAGATATGGAATTATCTCTTGCTATAGGGTTGTTGTTTTACCTTGCACTTGCAATTAGCTCTTTGAGTGGTTATTGGTTCGTGCTTTTTCCCGACTCGCTTAACAAGGAAGTTAAAGGGGAGTAGTAAAATAGTATGTAATTTTGCTTTTGCCAATTGTCATGCATTTCATACAATACCTTAACATCTAGAGTGTCGGTAAGTCTTTTGTCTGATAAATAATAAGTTCCTCGTTTTAATACAGGATGGAACTCCATAATCTTGCTGGTTGACCTGCTCATGTAATAAGGAATGCGATAATTCATAAGAGGTGCGGTAGTTAAACTAACTTTAGATAATTCAATAGGTCCGATTGAAGCATCACTTTCGAAGTAATGAGGTTTTCCATGGAAACAAATCTGCTTACCACCTGAAATCTGGAGCATCTGTTTCACCGAAGAACGGTAATAAGCTACGCTTGGATCGTTTTGCCAGGAGGGCAAATAGAAAATATTAAATCCAAATCTGGCTATGGCAAGTAATACCACTAAAGCGAAAATCCATTGTGGTGATTTTGTGAAAATGCGCGCAGCTATTATTGTTAAGACTAAGAAAACAGAAATTCTTAATATTTTGTAATCGAGATGTATAGGCAATTTCACAAATAGGGCCACAATGCATGCAAGAGGTAGCGCCCAGGCCACAAATAGAAAAACATATCTCAAAATTGGTAAAGAGCGAGCTTCCTTTTGTTCGGCAATCTCAACTAGTCTAGCTGTGATTAAAGCGAATGCAGCTAAAAAAACATAGTAGTATCTCGCTTTGAAATCGCCTGATAACATATAAATGGGAATGTTTACCAGAATAAATAATATCCAGAATTTGATGAACTTTTGTTTTAGAATTTCCTTTCTTCCTAATAGGCCAAATACAATTAAGAATAAAGACCAAGGAAGCATCAGTTTTAAGAGTCTCGGTATAAATAATAAGGCTCCTTCTAAAGTGTTTTCTGTTTCTAGACCGGTTCGCATTGCTGCTTCTTTGTACTGTCTAACTAAGAAGCCTTGAATATCATCGTAGAGACTATAGTTATAGAAATATGCCACGGTAACTAATAGAAATACAGATATCCCCGCGAAATGAGCTGGATGAAAAAGCGTTTTTATTCTTTTGTTATAGGCTAGCCAAGCAAATAAAGTAAGGCCCTGAAATGCTACAGAAGGAAGTCCTTTAGTGAGAAAACCTACTGCAGCCAGAAGGTAGGAAATTGTAAACAAAAGCCAAGGTCGGTTTACTTTATCATAATGAAATATGGCCAGAACTTGTAAGAATGTTATTAAAGAAAAGAACAAATCAATTTCTCCGGAAGTGATACTTCCGAAAAATAGAATTTCACCAAAAGTGATATAAATAAAGCCGGCTAAAATTGCAGTTTCGCGCTTAAAATAATAACTACTTACTTTATAGATGATAAAAGCATGTATACATGCTGAAATCAAAGAAGGAAATCGCACAACCCATTCTTCAAGAGAATTGAAAAGCGCAAAGCAAATTGCAATGAGCCAGTTAAAAAAAGGTGGTTTATTATAATATGACCAGCCATTAATTTTAGGAATACCCCAATCTCCTGTAATAAACATTTCTAAAGAGACAATTGCTCTTCGAGGCTCTTCAGCCCTCAGTTCCATCACATTTTGCCATAGAAATAAACATGGCAATAAAATACATAAAGAAAGAATGATTAACTGTCGGCGTTGCATCTCGCAAATATATAAGATTGAATAACTGATTGGTTACATGCTATGCCAATGCTGCTTCAACGTAAATTCAGCATCATCTAAATAGTTTATTAAGTCTAATGTGCTTTGCAGGCCTCTACATTGATAATTATGAATTAAATTAAACAATTAGCCAAAAATATCAAGTAGACCCCACTTGAAATTCACAAGGTTGATTTGATTTTGAATACTATAAAAAGATGAATATATTGTGATGCTAAATCAAACTATACCAAACCAAACATGCAAAAGCTATACTCTGTTCTAATCTTTCTTTGTATTACAGGCTTCCTTCAAGCACAAGAAACTATAACAATTAATGTGTCTGGTGTTACGCCAGAGGTTGCACAAAAAATGAAAGCTTCTGGCGACAGACTTAGCTGGTTTACTTCTAGAGGTTCTGATAAATTGGCTAGTAATGTTTTTGTTGAATTAAGTAATGTTGGCGAGAAAAAGACTGATAGAGGAAGAGGCGCAGTTCAGGCAGATCCGGATGCATCGGGTATGTATTCTTTTTCGGCACCTGTTGAAGTTGAAATAAAGAAAGTAGATAAATCAAAGCCTGTGCATTTAGAGGTTATGATTCAGACAATTTTCGGGAATGAGGTTTTTTATTTGAAAGATTTAGATTTTAGTGCCCTCTCTGAGCCAATTATGTTAAATGGTTATATGTGGAGGGCCACAAATGAAAAGATTTCTCCAGAAAAAGATTTATGTATCGAATTCTCCTCTTACATTAATGATGCTGATTTGAGAAAAAAAGTTTCTGAAAATGAAGGAGGTTACAAGTTTGACCGCTCAGATTTCTCAGTGTTTTTGAAGCAAGATAAGAATGCTGAATGGGTTCAGCTTAAAGATAAACTTGAGGGAGGGATTTCCAATGGTAATAGTATCAACTTAACTAATCCTATGCCTTCTTGGATTGATCCTTCTAAGGAGTTATTTGTTCGTTTTGCAGCCGAAAGTCGGCTTAAAAATTATGTTTGGGGGGAATATTCCGTTAAGCCTCATGAATATAGGAAGGAATACAGAGCCACTCATTATTCTTCAATAGCCTTTGATCCCTCTGCTAAGCCTAACACAGCTAATGCTGTTACTGAAGCAGAACCTGTAACAGTGATTAAAGAATCAATAGAAGAGGCTCCTACTAAAGAAGACGTGAAAGCGCCGGAGAATATTGCAGATAAACCTATTGTAAAAGAAACACCCAAGGCTCAAGAAAAAGAAGCTGTGAAAGCTCCTGAAAGCAAGAAGGCAGTTGTCGTTTCGGAAACAGCAAAGCCTGTTAAAACAAGGGCTGGTGTTTCAACAAAGAATGCCTATCAAGAAACTATCACAATTGCAGATAGCCTATTTGCCGCTTTAAACTATACTGAAGCAAAATCAAAATATGAGGAAGCTTCTAAACTTAAGCCGGAAGAGAAATACCCTAAAGATCAGGCTGAAATTTGCGGACAAAAATTATCTGCTATCAAAGCAAAAAAGTCGTCATCGAGAGGAGGGCTTAATTAAGAATATCATCTTGATAGTTTAGATCTTATGGAAGTAAAAAGTGACTTTCCTGTATAATTTGATCTTGATTAGCAATTAAATATTTAAGGAAAGCATTTGCCGCTGGTGAATGCTTTTTGTTTTTTGGCCAAACTAATTGCCATCTGGTTTTTAAAGGCAGTCCTTCGGTTTGAATAATATGGAGCTGTTGTAAAAACAACTCATTCCTAATGCCAATTTTTGGCATTATAGATTCGCCAAGTCCAGCCATTATAGCTTGTTTAACTGCCTCATTCGTGTTTAATTCGAGTTGTCGTGTCGAGTTTATTCCATTCTTGTTCAGATAGTCTTCCATCATCCGGCGAGTAGCCGAACCTTCTTCTCTGAAAATTAATTGCATTGAGCTTAATTCACTTGCCTTAATCTTCTTTTTCCTCGAGATTGAAGAAACAAGTACTAACTCATTCTCCATAAGCTCTATACTTTCGGTTTCAAGTTTTTCTGGTTTTATAGAAACTAAAGCAAAATCCACCTCGTTTTTTTCCAGGGTTTGAAGAACACTTGCCTTATTCGTTACGTCAATGCTTAATTCAATTCCTTCATGCTTTTGGATAAAGGGTGCTAGAAGGTAAGGGATTACATATTTTCCTGTAGAAACAGAGGAGATTTTTAATTTACCACTAAGCAGTCCCTTAAAGGCCATAGTTTTATAATTTATTGCATGAACCTCCTCCAGGATTTTGCCGGCGGCATCAGCTATTTCATGTCCGAAATTCGTAATATGAATTCTTCGGCCAATGATTTCTGTTAAGGGAATTTCAAATTGATCCTGAAAGTTTTTTAATTGTATTGAAACCGCAGGCTGTGTAAGATGCAATTGATCTGCAGCTTTTGTAATACTTTTTGTTTCAGCTATTTTCAGGAATACCTGAAGTTGGTGAAGGGTATAGTTCATAAATAATGTTTATGATATATATTGCAAATATAAATTATGATTTATGATTATTCCAAGACACTTTTGCTGTGCTAAAAACTAAAACTTTTCTTAATGGCACGTATCACAGTTGCAAAAGGGGACGGAATCGGACCTGAAATAATGGATGCTACTCTCGACATCATAAAAGCTGCGGGAGCTAATCTCCAAATTGATGAAATTGAAGTTGGTGAGAAAGTATATCTCGCCGGTAATACTTCAGGAATCTCTAAAGATTCCTGGGATGTTATCAGAAGAAATAAAGTGTTTTTAAAAGCTCCTATCACAACACCTCAAGGTGGCGGATATAAAAGTCTTAATGTGAGCATTAGGAAAATGCTAGGCTTGTATGCCAATGTTAGACCTTGTACGAGCATGGCTCCTTTTGTTGCTACAAAGCATCCTGTAATGGATGTAGTTATTATCCGTGAGAATGAAGAAGATTTGTATGCAGGTATAGAGCATCAGCAAACCGATGAGGTAGTTCAGTGTTTGAAATTAATTAGCAGACCTGGTTGCGAGAAAATTGTTCGTTATGCTTTTGAATATGCTAAGTTATATGGACGTAAAAAGGTGACATGCTTTACCAAAGACAATATCATGAAGCAAACTGATGGTCTTTTCCATCAAGTGTTTGATGAGATTGCAGCTGAGTATCCTCAGATTGAAAATGAGCATTGGATTATTGATATCGGGGCTGCGAAGCTAGCTGATACACCTGAAATGTTTGATGTAATTGTAATGCCCAACTTATATGGAGATGTGTTGTCGGATGTTGCAGCCCAAATTGCCGGATCGGTGGGCTTAGCCGGTTCTGCGAATATCGGAATGGAATGCGCCATGTTTGAAGCCATTCATGGGTCGGCACCAAGAAGAGCAGGTCAAAATGTTGCAAACCCATCAGGTTTATTGCAAGGAGCGGTTTTAATGCTTAATCACCTGGGAATGGCTGATGTTGCCGAGAAAGTGCAGAATGCCTGGTTAAAAACTATCGAAGATGGCATTCATACTTATGATATTTACAAAGAAGGAGTTAGCACTCAGAAGGTAAGTACAAGCGACTTTGCAAAAGCTGTTATTAGCAATCTTGGAAAAACTCCTGTTACGCTAAAAACTGTTAAGTATGAGAAGGGAAGTGTGCTTTCATTCCCTGAAATTAAAAGAAAGCCAATGGCGAAAAAAGAGCTACTTGGTGTTGATGTTTTTGTTCACTGGTCAGGAACGAACCCTGATGAGTTAGCAGGAATGCTTAAATCGGTTGAAACACAAGGAGTGAAATTAAACATGATTACCAATCGTGGAATTAAAGTTTGGCCTGAAGGATTTAGTGAGACGTTTTGTACTGACCACTGGCGTTGCAGATTTAAACCTCAATCGACAGAGATTATGGACAAAAAAGAGATTGTAGCTTTATTGCAAAATGCCTTGAATAATAACGTGGATGCCATTAAAACAGAAAATCTTTATTCTTTTGATGGCAAAGTGTCTTATTCATTAGGTCAAGGCCAGTAATTTTAATTATTTGGTAATCACTGAAAAATCAATTGATATGCAAATTCAGCTAATTGATGGGCACTTTTCTGCAAAAGATGCAATGGAGATTTTGACGAGGTTGACTCATGCTAAAATTAAATTTCATGAAGACAGAATCTCTCAGGATTCAACCGAAGAAGATGCAAAAATGAGAGAAACAAGAATCAAAGCCCTACAAAAGGACTTATACGAAATGAAACGTTTTGTAGAGAATTCTGATTCAGGTGATATCTCAATTTATGCTGATATTAAGCTTGAAAAAGCATAGAACCGATGGCAAGTTCATTAACTTATTTTCAAGGGCGTGAACTTGCCATTGTTACAAAACATAAAAAAGAGGAGGCGATAGTACCTGTATTTGAAAGTAAGTTGGGACTTAATTGCAGAGTTGAATCAAAAATTGATACAGACCAATTAGGGACTTTCTCAGGAGAAATTCCTAGATATTTAGATCAAATATCGGCTGCCAGAAAGAAATGTTTACTTGCCTTTGATTTTACTGATTGTGATTTGGTTTTATCAAGTGAAGGTTCTTTTGGTCCTCATCCCTCTCTCTTTTTTATTCCTTCTGACTTTGAGGTCCTTTTTCTGATTGACAAAAAGAATAAATGGGAGTTAAAGGAATTTATACTTTCTACTGATACCAATTTTGCATCAGCTGAAATTAAAAATGAGAATGACTTAATAAAGTTCGCTGAGAAATCAGGCTTTCCTGAGCATGGCTTGATTCTGAAAGCATCAAATGGAGGAGTGAATTCTATTTTAAAAGACTTCTCAAATCTTGATGAATTGCTCACTGCGTTCGGAAGTCTGGCTTTTAAAACTGATTCGATTTTTGTTGAGACAGATATGCGTGCGATGAGAAATCCCACGCGGATGGAGGTGATTAAAGCTTTAGCCAATAAAATGGCCAATCGTCTATTAACTTCTTGTGAACAATGCGAGACTCCTGGTTTCGGTTTTAGCAGGATAGTAAGTGGAATGCCATGCTCTAATTGTGGTAACGCTACACGGCAGGCACTTCATGAAATTCATTCATGTATCTCATGCAAACATGAGAAAACTATCTCCTTAATTGATTCGAAAGGTTTTGCTGATCCGCAGATATGCGAATATTGCAATCCTTAATTATCTGAATCCTGTAAGCCTTATTTTATTGTTTTCGGCAAAAACGAATTTGCCGAATATCCATTTCTCAGGCATCAAAGCTTCGGTAAATTGGGTTTTGAAGTTTTCTGGAACAATTAATTCAATTTCCGCATCATAAAGGTATGTGGAGTCGCTCAGTGGCTTCATCATTTCGTATGAGTCATCATCAGTAGGCGGACCAAGGTATTTTTGTCCTTGAAGCAAAAGTTGAAATGTATCCAAAGGGCTTGCCTTTTCTTTAGAAAGGACTTTAACTAATTCATATTCAATTGAAGAGCCATCAGCAGGAGGGTTCGCTAATTCAATTCTTCTAACTTTTAAGTTATAATGATAACCCCATTGGAAATCAAAATTGTTTAAGTATTCTAAAGCATCTTCATCACTTTTAATGACCAGACTCTTGAAGAATGCTCCATTAGCTATTCTTTTATAGGGCAAAATATTTACCTCAATAATTTTTGATTTGTCTTGAGCAAAAAGCCCACATGAAAAAAATAGGACATAAATTATTAGACAAATATTTTTCATAGTTATTAGTTTTATTTATCATCACTTACGCCGCAAGGTAAGGGGTACACCTGTGAGCCGTCTATTGTTATTTTGTTGCCTGTTGGTATGTTTTCTAACTCGTTTGGCGTCATTCGCCTTACATAATTCCAATTAAAGCCAAATGCTTCCATGACCTCAGGCGAATCAATATGTCTTTTATGTTCGTTGATGTAGAGAAAAATCTCATTTGAATAACCTCTGATTAAATATGCTTCATTTATTTGTTGACCAAAGTGCAGAGTGTTGATTATCGAATCTGAAACAATGGCAGGATTTTGATAATCTTTAAATAGGCCTGAAAACAGTAGTCTTGTATCAATTTTCCACAACTGCTTGTCAAGCATTAGAAAAAGGCTATTTGATGATGCTGATTTGACTTTCTGTCCCTCTGGAAATTGAATCTCCTGAGACTTAAGTATTCCAGAGAGAAGAAAGAAAATTATTGACAGCTTAATGATTTTATGCGGCATGGAGTTTTAATTCTGAATCACACCTATGATGATTCAATTATATGGTTCAATTTTTTATATCTAAATATTTTTTTTGGGATTCAGTTTCGATAAACGCTGATCCATTAAATGTATATTTTCCTTTTTCTGTGAAGATCTTTATGGCATCAGTTTCTTCGTACCATGTGAATTCAAATTCTAGGCTTTCATTTTTGGGATGATAGATTAAAGTTGTTTTAGTGGAGTCATCATCACCTAAATTAGAGAGGTTTGATTGACATGAGTTAATTTGTTGAATTACATTTGCATTAAAGCCACTCGAAAAGTCAATCAGACTCGCAAATAAACACCAAATGCCTTCAACTCCTCGAGGCCTGCCAGAATATTGACCCATGAACAAATACATATTCTTATTTGAAAGACTTAAAATGCTGTCTAATTTGCCAGCTAATTCAAGATTGTGAATGTTGAGGTTTTTAGTTTCAGGTGATTGTTTAACTAATACTGATTCATAAAATGAATTGCAATAAGCCCCGCAGCTTTCAATTTCGAACTGGAAAATTACAATTGCTTCATCTTCAGATTTCGTAAATGTGCCATCCATAACTCTAGTGCGCTCATCTTGATATTCAGTTTCAATTACATATTTGGCTAAACTGCAAATGCTATCATTGCTGATTTTTCCAAAATTATTTCTTATAACATTTGAGAAATTAGCATCTACTTGAGCATTCAAGAGATGCATCAGGAAAATGAAGAAGCCGAAAACTTGAAATCGCATATGGCTATTTTGTGAATCAGGCTAAATTAATGATATAGTAATTCATGAAAGCCTTGTCTTTTTATGAATCCTGAATTTGGCTTAAATAAATTTACCTTTGCCGCCTTTTACATGAAATATT
This sequence comes from Bacteroidia bacterium, assembly GCA_018401705.1. Classification (GTDB taxonomy): domain Bacteria; phylum Bacteroidota; class Bacteroidia; order M30B66; family M30B66; genus M30B66. Next base: position 36,491 of record JAGYKL010000021.1, read on the forward strand.
GAGCTTAGAGCGAGAATGAAAAAGTATTTTAATTTATTTGATTTAAGCCAAAAGGTTAATTACAGAACAGAAATATTATCCGGATTAACTGTGGCCTTGGCTCTTGTTCCTGAGGCAGTTGCATTTGCGCTTATCGCGGGATTGTCGCCCTTGACCGGACTCTACGCGGCTTTTGTTATGGGTTTGGTAACTTCAGTTTTAGGAGGAAGGCCGGGAATGATATCAGGGGCAACCGGAGCTGTTGCAGTTGTTTTGGTAACTCTTGTTCAATCTCATGGAGTTGAGTATGTTTTCGCAGCTGTTATATTGGCTGGAATATTTCAAATCAGTGCAGGATTACTAAGACTCGGCAAGCTAATGAGATTAGTTCCTCATCCGGTGATTTTTGGCTTTGTGAATGGTTTAGCAATAATCATTTTTATGTCTCAGTTAGATCAATTCAAGAATGATTCAGGCGATTGGTTAAGTGGCTCAGCTTTGTATATGTTTTTGGGTTTGGTGCTAATTACTATGCTGATTATTTGGTTGTTGCCTAAGTTAACTAAGCTCGTTCCGGCTTCTTTAACATCGATTGTTTTTATTTTTGGTTTAGTAACAATATTCAATATTGATACTAAAACCGTTGGTGATATAGCTTCAATTAGTGGGTCATTTCCGCCTTTTAATTTGCCGGATTTACCTTTTACAATTGAAACATTGATGATAATATTACCTTATTCTGCAATTGTTGCAGGCGTGGGTCTGATAGAGAGCTTGCTAACTCTTAATATTATTGATGAAATAACTCAAACCCGAGGGAGAGGAAACAAAGAAGCTGTTGCACAGGGAACGGCTAACATATTATCAGGCTTTTTTTCAGGAATGGGAGGATGTGCTATGATTGGTCAAAGTTTGATTAATATTTCAGCAGGAGCAAGAGCGCGTTTATCAGGGATTTTTGCTTCAATTATGCTATTGATGTTCATCATGTTTGGTTCTGCATTAATTGAGAAAGTGCCAATGGCTGCCTTAACTGGCCTGATGATTATGGTTTCAATAGGGACTTTTGAATGGGCCAGCTTAAGAACTTTTAGGAGGATGCCTGTATCTGACATTTTTGTCATGGTAGTAGTTACTTTGGTTACAGCAATTATTAAAAACTTGGCCTTGGCGGTACTTATAGGTGTTATTTTATCGGCTTTGGTTTTTGCTTGGGATAATGCAAAGCGTATTAGAGCAAGAAAATTCTTGGATGATAATGGCATTAAGCATTATGAAATTTATGGACCATTGTTTTTCGGTTCGGTAACAGCATTCAATGAAAAGTTTGATGTAAACAATGATCCCGATGAAGTAATCATCGATTTTGAAGAGAGTAGAGTAGTAGACATGTCGGCAATTGAAGCTTTGAATAAGCTAACCGAACGATATCAGAATAAAGGGAAGAAGATTCATTTAAAGCATTTAAGTGCAGATTGTCGAATGCTGTTAAAGAACGCGGAAGAAATTATTGAGGTAAATATCTTGGAAGATCCAACTTATAAAGTTGTGATAGATAAGATTTAGATGTTTAGTTTTAAAATCATCAGAAGGTTAGTCGTTTAGTGAGAAGAATTAAAAAAAAGTCTAATTTTTTATTTCAAAAAAAAGAGATTTTATTTCACTGCAACCTCTTCCTTGAACTGTAGTTCATAAAGCATTTTATAATGGCCGTTCTGCTTTAGTAGTTCCTGGTGGTTGCCCCGTTCAATTATTTTTCCAGCTTCCATAACCAGAATCGTATCGGCTTTTTGAATGGTAGCAAGCCTGTGGGCAATAATGATAGAGGTTCTTCCTTGAGTTACTTTATCGGTAGCCAACTGAATTAATTGCTCTGTTTCAGTATCCACCGATGAGGTGGCCTCATCTAAAACAAGAATTGCAGGATTAAATAAATACGCTCTGATAAATGCAATTAGCTGCCTTTGGCCTGCGCTAAGCATCCCGCCTCTTTCCATGACATTAAAGTCATATCCTCCTGGCAATTTATTTATAAATACATCAGCGCCTACCCTACGGGCAGCTTCTTGAATTTCTTCCCTGGAAATGTTTGGGTTGTTAAGAGAAATATTATTTGCAATTGTGTCTGAAAACAGAAAAACATCTTGCAAAACCACTGAAATATGACTTCTAATTGCTTGTGAACTATAGTCTCTTATATCTATATCATCAATTTCTATCGCACCTTGCTGATAATCGTAGAAACGATTAATTAGATTAATGATAGTAGTTTTTCCAGAGCCAGTAGAACCTACTATTGCGATTGTGTCTCCAGGCTTAGCCTCAAAAGTTACGCCTTTAAGAATCCAATCCTCAGCTTTGTAAGCCATTTTAACATCCTTGAAGCAGATTTTGCCTTTAATTGAGGTCGGACTTACGTTTCCAGTATCTACAATATATTCATGGGTATCCAGAAGCGCAAATACTCTTTCGGAGCTAACCATTCCCATTTGCAGCGTGTTAAACCTATCAGCAAGCGTTCTTATAGGTCTAAATAGCATACTTATGTACATTGTGAATGCAACCAGATTTCCAACCGAAAAGCTGCCGGCAATAACTCCTCTGGCGCCCAGCCAGATAAGCAAACCAAGTGAAACAGCACTAAGGATTTCTACAATTGGGAGAAATATAGAATAGTGCCACACAGACTGAATATGAGCTCTGCGGTGCTCGCGGTTTATCTCGCGAAATGCTTCCATTTCTTCTTGCTCACGGTTGAATATTTGTACGATATTCATTCCTGTAATATGCTCCTGAACAAAGGCATTTAGCCTTGCAACTTGCGTTCTTACTTCTTGAAAAGCACTTTTGATTCCGTTCTTGAAGATATTGGTTGCGATTAAGAGAAGTGGGACTGTAGAAATGGAAATTAATGTCAAGCGCCAGTCTGTGTAAAACATCACAGAAAGAACGACTGATAGTTGAAGTAAATCGCCAAATACAATTACAACTCCTTCAGTGAAAATGCTCGCAATAGTTTCAATATCGCTAATCACTCGTGTTACGAGCGTGCCAATTGGTGTATTGTCGAAATATGAAATTCTTAATCTTGTTATGTGATTAAACACATCAAGCCGTAAATCCTTTATTACATGCTGCCCAAGCTGATTAGTGATAAAGTTAGAATAGAACTGTCCAAGTCCTTCAAAAATCAGAATCCCAATCATAATTAAAGTCATGTTGAGAAGCATGGATGGATTAGGATCCATTATATAATGATCGACAGTATACTGAATAAGTAAAGGCCTCACAGGCGATAAAAAAGCCATGATAATGGTTAATGCAACCGAAGACCAGAGCCATTTTTTGTAAGGTTTAACGTAGCTTACAACACGTTTTAGTAAGGAGAAATCGAAAGCTTTACCTGAAACACTCATTGGCTGTAAAGATAGAGGTTTGATTAGTTATGATCGGAAATTTTAAATAGCTCTCGGAAAGGTTCTGTTAACATTCAATTGTTTAATAGTGTTTGCAAAAGGAAAAATTCTCCTTGATTTTGGAATCATCTTGCATTCATGTATTGATTGTTAAACTTAGTTAATTACATAATGAACTTTTAAATGAATACAATAGCTTTGAAGCCAAGTCGTTTGCGCAATCATGCAGTTGATTTTTTGTTCAGTTAATTGATGCAATGAATTTTGTTTTTAAGTCAATTGCATTAACATTTTTTAAAACTATTAACCTTGACCGCGCAAACACAATGTTTTTTCTTTGCGCGTTCTTTAAATAATAAATATGACAACAGACATCCGCGAAATAAACGAACGGATTGAACGCGAATCTGCGTTTATTGAATTGCTTAAGCTTGAACTTGATAAAGTAATCATTGGTCAGCATTACATGCTTGATAGATTATTGATTGGGCTTTTGGCAAATGGGCATATATTATTGGAAGGTGTTCCTGGTTTGGCTAAAACTCTTGCTATTAAAAGTTTGGCTCAAACAATTGCCGGCGATTTCAGCAGAATTCAGTTTACTCCTGATTTGCTTCCAGCCGATTTGATTGGAACAATGATTTACAATCAAAAGCAAGAAAGTTTTACGGTAAGAAAAGGGCCTATTTTCGCTAATTTCATTCTTGCAGATGAAATTAACAGAGCTCCGGCAAAAGTTCAAAGTGCTTTGCTTGAAGCTATGCAAGAAAGGCAAGTTACAATTGGCGAAACTACACACAAATTGCCAGAGCCATTTTTGGTTCTTGCAACTCAGAACCCAGTTGAACAGGAAGGAACTTATCCGCTTCCAGAAGCTCAGGTAGATCGATTTATGTTAAAGGTGATTATCGGATACCCCACAAAAGATGAAGAAACAAAAATCATCAGAGCAAATCTAGCAGCTGAATATCCTAAGCCTTCACAAGTAATTCAGCCGGAGCAAATTACCAAGGCTAGAGGAATTGTGAGAGAAGTTTATATGGATGAGAAAATTGAAAAGTATATTGTAGATATAGTCTTTGCAACGCGCTTTCCAAAAGATCATCAATTAGCAAATTTTGAGCAAATGATAAGCTTTGGAGCATCTCCAAGAGCTTCTATAAGTTTAGCTCTTGCAGCAAAAGCCTATGCATTTATCAAAAGAAGAGGTTACGTGATTCCTGAAGACATTAGAGCTGTTTGCATGGATGTGTTAAGACATAGAATTGGTCTCACTTATGAAGCCGAAGCTGAGAATATCAAAACTGAAGATATCATTAGTGAAATACTTAACAAAGTAGAAGTGCCTTAATTGTAGTTATTGAGCATTAGTAATTGGGAAACTTGGATTTTCTCTCGAAAGAATGAACTATGATATCAAAAGTCTTTGAATGCTGCAACCCAAAGGGGAATAACTAATAGCTACTTTAATTGAAATCTCGCATTTGATAAAGCGAAAATGATAAATAACCTTGTTTATTAATTATTGATGGATCAAAAAGAACTGCTTAAGAAGGTTAGAAAGCTCGAAATTAAAAGTCGAGGCTTATCGGCGCAGCTGTTTTCTGGTCAATATCATTCCGCCTTTAAAGGAAGAGGAATGTCATTTTCTGAAGTTAGGGAATATCAGGCGGGCGATGATGTTAGAACAATTGACTGGAATGTTTCAGCAAGGCTTAACCATCCTTATGTTAAAGTTTTTGAAGAAGAGCGTGAGTTAACCATCATGCTTGTAGTAGATGTTAGTGGTTCAAAAGACTTTGGTACTCAAGGGCAGTTTAAAATTGAGTTAGTTACTGAAGTATGCGCTGTTTTGGCATTTTCTGCTATGCAGAACAATGATAAAATTGGAGTCATTTTCTTTAGCGATAGGATTGAAAAATATATCCCGCCGAAGAAGGGAAAATCTCATGTGCTAAGGATTATCAGAGAATTAATTGATTTTAAACCTGAGCATCAGGGAACTCAGGTAGGGCAGGCACTTAAGTTCCTCACTAATGTCATTAGAAAGCGCTGTACTGCATTTGTATTAAGTGATTTCTATTCACCCGATTTTGAAGATAGCATTAAGCTAGCTAACAAAAAACATGATATTGTAGCTCTTAGAGTTGCCGACCCAAGAGAGCTTAGCTTACCAGATGTAGGACTTATGAAAGTTAAAGATGCTGAAACAGGAGAATCTTTTTGGGTAGATTCGTCTGATAAAGCTTTGCGCAAATCATTTGAAATTCAAGCTAAAAAACACGAAGATCAATTGAAAACTACATTTAGCAGGGCAGGGGTAGATACAGCATTGCTTAGGACTGACCAATCTTACATTCAACCCTTAAGTAATTTGTTTAAGAAAAGAGGTGCAAAATGATGAGAAAAGGTATTTTACTTCTTTTAGTATTTCTCTTCGCTCAACAATCATGGGCTCAAAGCGTAAGTATATCGCCCAATCACAAACGAATAAGAATTGGTGAAGAAATTAAACTCACTTTACAGTCAAAATCAAGCGCTGATAAGCAAGTCAACTGGCCTGCATTAAAAGATTCACTCGGCGAGCATTTTACAATTTTATCAATAGATAAGCTTGATACACTAAGCGACGTAGGAGCTTCGGAATTTGTGCTGGAGCAAAATGTTTCTATTACATCCTTCGATAGCGGAAGTCATAAGCTTCCCCAATTGCCATTTGAATTCATTTCTGGAAGTGACACCGATTTTGTCCAAACTGATCCTCTTTCGTTTTCTGTTTTAACCGTTCCGGTTGATACAACCCTTGCAATAAAAGATATACATAACATAGTAGATGTTCCATTTGAGATAGGAGAGTATATTCCTTGGATTATCGGAGCACTCGTGCTCGTGGCAATTTTGGTTGGAGGTATTTATTGGTATTTGCAGAAGAAAAAACCGGAGCAGCCAAAAGCTCCTCGAATAGTGGTTGTCCCATGGAAACATGCTCTGCAAGAACTTGACAGAATCGAGAAAGAAGCCGTTTGGAAGTCGGGAAAGTTGAAGCTGTACTATTCTGATGTGTCTGATACGCTAAGGACTTATTTCGAAAATCAATTTGAAGTTCCTGCATTGGAATCTACAACATATGAGATTCTAAGCCAGTTAAAAAACAGATCCTGGAATGAACAAACCATTGAGGAAATTAGGGAAATACTCTTGCTTTCTGATTTGGTTAAATTTGCCAAAGAAAATCCAGCAGAAGCTTCACAACTAAGAACATTGCAACTAGCGAGAAATGTTGTTGAAATTACGCGTCCAAAAGAGATGCCTTTGAAAGAAGGAAAGGAGGAAGGTAATGCTTGATTTGTCTGACTTACGCTTACCTCCGCTTGGCGAATTAACTTTTGCGCATCCATGGTTCTTTCTGCTCTTGATAATTCTGCCCATTGTAATAGTATGGTATATTTTCAAAGGCAAGAATAACAAACCAGATTTACGAGTTTCTAATACAAATTTTCTTAAATCAGGCAAACACTCAACCGTAGTCAAGTTAATACACCTTCCACTTATACTAAGATGCTTAGCTATTGCATTGTTGGTTATAGCTATAGCCAGACCTCAGACAAAGCTTGCCTGGCAGGATATGAGCTCACAGGGGATTGACATTGTTATGGCAATGGATTTATCGCCAAGTATGCTTGCTCGTGACTTTAAGCCTAATAGGCTTGAATCTGCTAAAGAGGTGGCAATGGAATTTATTGATGGTAGACCAAATGATAGAATAGGATTGGTTGTTTTTTCGGGTGAAGCATTTACTCAGTGTCCACTCACGATTGATCATTCAATTCTTAAGAATTTGCTTGCCGCCGCGGCACCTGATTTTCTCCCTGATGGAACTGCTATTGGTATGGGATTGGCTACTTCTGTTAATAGACTAAGAGAAAGTAAGGCTGCAAGTAAAGTTGTTATTCTAATTACAGATGGTGAGAATAATGTTGGCTCAGTTTCACCGCTTACAGCGGCGGAAATTGCACAGCTTTATGGAATTCGTGTTTATACCATTGGAGTTGGTTCAAAGGGCATGGCTTATTCACCAGCTTATAGATATCCTAACGGTGAATTTGCATTTGATTATGTTGAAGTGAGGATTGATGAGGACTTATTAAAGAAGATTGCCGAAATGACAGATGGTCAGTATTTTAGAGCAACAAATAACAAAGCCCTTGCTGATATTTATAAGAAAATAGATGAACTTGAGAAGACACGATTTGATGTGACCGAGTTCAAGAAAATGAGAGAAGAGTTTTGGCCATTCGCTTTGCTTGCTGCATTGCTGTTGCTGGCCGAATGGTTTTTAAGAAACACATTATTAAGATCAATACCTTAAATCATGTTCCAGTTTGCTCATCCATACTTTCTCTGGGGCTTGACAGCCATTCCAATCATGTGGCTTTTCTTCATATCGCGTATGCGATGGAAACGAAAAGCTATACTTAGGTATGGTAATCTATCGTTGGTTGAACGCCTAATGCCTGATTTTTCAGTTGGGAAACTTAGAGTGCGTTTTATATTAATGACAATTGCCTGGTGTTTGCTCATTTTAGGTTTGTCTGACCCAAGAATTGGGTCGAAATATGAAGAAGTGCAGCGACAAGGCATCGACATGATTATAGCTTTGGATGTGTCTAAAAGCATGCTTGCAGAAGATTTGAAACCAAACCGTTTGGAGCGCGCCAAGCAAGCTGTAAATAAGCTTTTAGATAAGTTTGGTGACGATAGAATAGGGATTGTTGTTTTTGCTGGTGAAGCTTCCTTGCAATTGCCTTTTACTTCAGATTATGCTGCTGCAAGAATGTTCCTTTCTACGATATCAACTGAGAGCATCCAGACCCAGGGAACGGCTTTAGGAAGAGCAATTCAAATTAGTATGAGAAGTTTACCAAGAGATCGCTCGCGCTCTAAAGCTGTGATACTAATTTCGGATGGAGAAAATCACGAGGATGATGCAATTGCTCAAGCTTCTGCAGCTAAATCGGCTGGGGTTACTGTGCATACTTTAGGAATAGGTTCAGCTCAAGGTGCTCCGATACCAGAAATGAAAGACGGAAGGCTTTTAGGGTATAAAAAGGATGAGAATGGCTCAACAGTAATCTCGAGAATGAATCCTGAAATGCTTAAAGAAGTTGCAAAGGCAGGTGGCGGATTATTCGTTCAGTCAAGTTCTGGAAATGTAGGTCTTGAAGATTTATTTACACAAATCAATGCCATGCAAAAATCAGATTTTGGCACAAAGACATTTACAGATTACGAAGACCGTTTTCAATACTTTTTGATTCCTGCTTTAGTTTTACTTTTAATCGAGCTTTTGATTAATGATAAGCGGAGCGCCTTGTCAAAGAGAGTAGATTTATTTAATTCAAAAAAGATGAAGCCATGAAAGAATATCAAGCTCATTTCATAGGCATTTGCTTACTGTTTTTTGGAGGTAGTTTGATAGCTCAAACAGATGCTTCTCATTTTCGAAAAGGAAATGAAGCTTATGAAGAAGGCAAGTTCAACGACGCTGAAATTGAATATAGAAAGGGCTTGGATAAAAATGACCAAAGTTGGACGGGCCAATTCAACCTAGCAAATGCCTTGTATAAACAAGAAAAGTATGCAGAGGCATCTGCAATATTGGATTCTTTAAAAACTAAGACATCCAATTCAAATCAAAAATCAAAAGTGTATCATAATTTAGGAAATTCACTTCTTAAAGAGGAGCAATTTGAGAAGAGTATCGAAGCTTATAAAGAGGCTCTGAAAATAAACCCCGAAGCTGAAGATTCTCGGTATAATCTATCTTATGCCTATAAAAAGTTGAAGCAACAGCAGCAGCAACAACAGCAACAACAGCAACAGCAAAAAGAAAAGGAGAAAGAAAAAGAACAAGAGCAAAAGAAAGATCAGAAGAAACAAAATAACGAGCAAAAGAAGGAAGAACAAAAGCAAAACATCAATCGTCAGGAAGCAGAACGAATGTTAGATGCTCTTGATAGACAAGAAAAGCAGATAAGAAAGGATCAGCAGAAGAAGGAGAAACAGGAAGGTGCCGGAGGCACCGGAAAAGATTGGTAATTTTCTATGAAAAAAATCATTCCATTAATTGCAGTTTTATTGTTATTTCTTTCTGCCAATGGGCAGGAAATATCATTTAAAGCCAGTGTCTCAAACTCTCAAATTAGCCTTGGAGAAAGATTTAGGCTCACCTATACAGTGAATGCAAACGCATCTGGATTTGAACAGCCAGACCTTTCAGCTTTTAATGTATACTCAGGTCCTAATCAAGGTTCTAATGTTCAAATTATTAATGGCTCCTTCTCGCAAACCATTAGTTATTACTACATTTTGGCCCCTAAGTCAGAAGGAACATTTACCATCGGCCCAGCAGTTATTAGAATAGGTAATGGCAGGATTAAATCGAATGAAGTTACCATTACAGTGAGTAAAGGGTCTGCTTCACAGCAAAGCCAAGGGCAGAAGAACAATAACCAACCTGCAAACTCATCCAATGCCGGAGATAACCTATTCATCAAGGCAATTGTAAACAAGAGTGATGTTAGTCTTAGTGAAGCTGTTTCAGTTACTTACAAGATTTATTCTAAATACAGTCAAATCAATTTTTCGGATTTAAGATTTCCAACGTTTAATGGTTTCTACACCGAAGAAATTCCAATGAATAAGAACGATAAATTAGAGGTAGAGCAATACAATGGAAGTAACTGGTATACTGCTGAACTTAAAAGAACATTGCTTTTCCCTCAAAAAGCGGAAGCCTGGAAATCCCATCTTTAGAAGCTACATGCTTAGTAAGAGAAAGGGCTCAAGCTCAGAGCTTTTTGATCAGTTTTTGAGGTGGATACAAGGATATTGAAGTAAAAGTAAAAAGCAAACCTCATAAACTGAATGTTAAGTCGCATCCCACTACAGGTAAACCAGCCGATTTTCAGGCGCTGTGGGTAAGTTTGATTTATCAGCACAGTTGATAAAAGAATGTTAAGTCAGGTGATGCAATTACATTTGAGAATTTCGAAATTTCCGGAAATGGAAATCTAAAGCTGATTGAAGCACCTGAATTTACTTTTCCTTCTGAATTTGGTCTTATGAGCCACAGTGAAGGATAATATAAAGTTTCCAGCGTGGGAATGTCTGGTCAGAGTATTTAGCTATTTGTTAATTCCCAGGGCTGGAGGAGGAATATAGTCTGGGGCCGTTCACTATTCAGTATTTTTCAAATATTAAGAATGAATATGTTTCTGAAACGCTTCCTGCTATCAAGATAGAAGTGCAGAAATCGGCAGGGACCCAGTCCTTGCCGGAAGGTCTGGTAGCAGCTCTGCACCTAAAAACTGTCTTCAGATATTAGGTTCATTAACTTGAATGATAGCGAATTGGAACCAATTAATGAACCTGCGTTTTTCTTATCAAAATCATTTGTATTCTTGAGTTTAATCCCTCCCTTGGGATTGGTTTTGTTGTTAGCTGTAAGACAACGAAATCAGAAAGACGTAATAATTTGAGGTTTATAAGAAAAGAAGCTGGCGGAATTGCTCAAAACGGCTGAAGAAAGCAGGAGAATTGCTTAAGTCCGAATAATCAGGTGCCTTTTATGAAGAGGTGTTAGAACACTTTATGGTTATTGAGCGACAAGTGAGTGATACCTACCGCTAAATTGAGTAAGAGAATATCTCTACTGAACTTACTAAAAAGGAGTTCCTGAGACCAATATTTCTGAACTTCAAAGGATTCTTGGTCAATGCGAATTCACCAAGATATGCACCTGGCGGTGCGACAGGTATGTCAGGCCTTTAATGAAACCAAGATTTTGATTGAAGCATTGGAAAATATTTAAAGTAATGAGAAGTCTATTAGTAATTTTCATTTTTAGCCTTTGGAACTCAGTCTTTATTTAGTTTCGAGTCCCCAGTTTAGTAAAGGAAATAAGGCATATGAAGAGGTAAGTTTGCTGATGCCATAATGTATTATGAGCAAATTATATCTAAGAAAAGCTTCAATCTTGGGCTCTGTATTTTAATTTAGGGAATTCATATTATAAGTTGACTGACTACCCAAATGCAATCTTAAATTATGAAAGAGCTTTAAGACTTGCTCCAAATGAAATTGATATTCGTTATAATTTGGATTTGGCGAATGAAAAAATTGAAGATAAAATAGAACCATTGCCTCAGTTGTTTTACAAACGTTGGTTTTATTCTATAAGAAATGCTGCGGGGCAGGATGTTTGGGCTTTATTGTTTTTAGTTTGCTTCGCCGCTTCAGTTCTAGCATTGGGACTCTTTTTCCTAAGCTCTAAATCAGGCTTTAAGAAACTTGGCTTTTATGGCTGCTTTTCATTTTTAAGTGCAGCAATTGTATTTATTTCTCTTGCATTTTCAATGCGACAATGGCAGGAAATTCAAAGGGAAGCAATCGTTTTTGCGGGAAGTGTTTCAGTAAAAAGTTCACCGGTTGAATCGGGAACAGGTCTATTTGTAGTGCATTCAGGTACTAAAGTCAAAATCACCGATGAAATAGGCGAGTGGAGGCGAGTTAAACTTGCAGATGGAAATGAAGGCTGGTTGCAAAGCGGCGATATTGAAGAGTTGTAATATCTGAATTGAGATGAGCCTTCTTAACATTTCTGCTATTTCTGGATTAGGAATTAAGTAGCTTGTAAATTAAGCAACAAAACAAAATTAGAAGGTGTAGTTGATGCATTTGCCTTTTATTGAGAATCATTTTCTTGAATAAAGCTATATAAATGCGTTAGGGATTGTAGTGGAAATACTTTTGTGAAGTATGAGCAAAAGATTGAAGCGTAAAGCCCGCCCGAAGGGAACGCCCACATAAAATCATTCGCATTGGTCTCCTTATTTATCAAGCAAAACTTGTTTTCGAATGGTTCAGTTTTTCCCTTGACTGAATTTTTGATATGGATGCTAGTGCGTTGTCCTTACACATGTAATTTTCTCGCGCAATCTTGCTGAAAAGAGCTCAACTCTGAGCTAAGTCTTCACGTAAAGTATGGCGTGATGAAGCGATTTAGCGAACATTTGAAGAATATGATTACCTGGAGGAAGCACAGTTTCCTTGCGGTAATCTTTGTGTTGTCGTTTGTAACATTCGCCAATGCTCAACAGGAACGTTTCTTTAATTGGTATTTCGGCAATCAAGCCGGATTGTCTTTTTCGGGAGGTGCTCCAGTTGCATTAACAAACGGGGCAATGTCTACTACTGAAGGGTGTGCGTCAATTTCTGATGCAAGTGGAAACCTCATGTTTTATACAAACGGTATCAATGTTTGGAATAGTGCTCATGCTATTATGACTAATGGAACCGGGCTTACGGGGCATCAGTCTTCAACACAATCGGCAATTATTGTTCAAAAGCCTTTAAGCAATACAATCTATTACATTTTTACAGCCGATGCTGACGTTGGTCCGAACGGAATTAGGTATTCAGAAGTTGATATGTCGCTAAGTGGCGGGCTCGGTGCAGTAACAGCAAATAAGAACATACTTTTAAGAACACCTTCTTGCGAAAAAATAACTGCTGTGAGGCACTGCAATAACAGGGATGTTTGGATTGTATCTCACGATTGGGGAACGAATGGTTTCAGGGTTTGGTTAGTTACACCTGCCGGTGTGAATACTACTCCAGTTACTAGTTCGGCAGGTTCTGTAATTTCAGGGATTAATCAAAGTGGTTATGGACAGTTAAAAGCTAATCCCGACGGAAATAAATTGTTGGCTGGTTATTATGGATTTGGTGCGACTAATGGGACCAACAAATTTGAGCTTTATGATTTTAACAATTCAACGGGAATTGTAAGTAATGGAATTACTCTGGCAACCGAAACCGGAGCTTATGGTTGTGAGTTTTCACCAAACGGGAGAGTTGCCTATGGAGCCACAAATCAAGGGCGTTTGGTTCAGTTTAACCTTTGTGCCGGAAGCACTGCTTCGATACAAGCATCAAAAGTTGTAATTGGAGTGCTTGGGCCATTTATTGGTTCATTACAATTAGGGCCAGATGGAAAGATTTATGTTTCAAGAAATACCACTTCATTATCTGTTATTAATAATCCCAATACAGTAGGAACAGGTTGCGGATTTGTGAATGCAGCCATTCCACTTGCAGGGAGATCATCAAGTATGGGTTTGCCTAATCTGGCATCCTTTTATATCAGATCTGAAACACCGCCTTTTACCTTTGTTTCAAATTGCACCGATGTAAGTTTTACTTCGCCTTCTGTGAATGTAAGCACAAATAGTTGTGCAAATGCAACAAATGCCATACAAGGTGCACAATGGAATTTTGGGGATCCTGCATCAGGAGCATCAAACCTTTCAACTCAATTAAACCCAAGTCACACCTTTAGCACAACCGGATCTTACAATGTTCGTTTGATATTAGATTTAGGTTGTTATTCAGATACACTCATTCAAACAGTAACTGTTACAGGATTTAATGTTGCTGTTACTTCAACACCAGCAGCCTGTGGTGCGAATAATGGAACTGCTACGGCAACACCTGCAGCTCCAGGAACGTTCACATACTTGTGGAGTAATGGCGCTACTGGAGCAACAGCAACAGGTCTAGCGCCAGGGCTTTACACTGTAACAGCTACAGAAAGCTCAGGATGCACAGCCACTGCCAATGTAAATGTTACATCGGGCGGTTCTGCTACATTAACTGTAAATACAACGAATGCCCTTTGTAGTGGAGCATCAAACGGAACTGCAACAGCTACAGGTTCTGGCGGTGTTGCACCGTATACATTTAGCTGGAGTAATGGTAGTTCTGCTGCATCGGTAAGTGGCTTAGCTGCTGGTAATTATTCGGTAACAATGACTGATAATTCAGGTTGTGTAGCAACTCAAAGTTTTGTAATTACTCAACCAAGTGCTTTAACGGCAACTGTTACAGCTGCTCCGGCATCTTGTAGCTCCCCAACCGGAAGTGCTTCTGCTACTCCATCTGGAGGAACTGCACCATACAGTTATTTGTGGTCTGATGGTACCACTGGTACATCAGCAACGGGATTAAGCTCTGGTTCACATACCGTTACTGTTACAGATGCAAATGGATGTACAGTTACCAGAACGGTTACAATATCGCAGCCAGCTGTAATTAGCGGAACAATTGCGGCTACTCAAATTACTTGCAATGGAGCAAATAATGGAGCTGCAACAGTTTCGACTACAGGCGGTACTGCACCAATTACCTATTTATGGAGTAATGGAGCAACCACTGCTTCGGTAAACAATCTTTCGGCAGGTAACTACACTGTTACTGCAACAGACGCATCCGGATGTAGCGTGCTTTTAAATACAAGTATCACGCAGCCTGCTGCTATTTCAGCAACTGTGAACGTAAATAATTCTACTTGCGGCACTACTGGAGCTTCTGCCACAATTTCTGCTTCAGGTGGCTCTTCTCCTTATTCTTATGCCTGGTCAAGCGGAAGCACTTCTGCTGCTGCAACAGGTCTATCCTCAGGGAATTATTCTGTTACAATAACAGATGCCTCAGGTTGCTCAATTACAGAAAACTTTACAGTAAATCAACCTGCTGCATTAAGCCTTACTTTAAATGCTACAGTAATTTCATGTTTCGGAGCTAATGATGGCACCATAACATCAACTGTAAGTGGTGGAACGGCGCCTTATACATATTTGTGGAGCAATACTGCAAATACTAATCAAATTCAAAACCTAAGTCCAGGTCCTTATACTTTAACTGTTACTGATGCTGCAGGTTGTTCTGCAAACCAGTCAATAGTTATTACTCAACCTGCTGGAATGAATTTGAATGTTACAACAGTTGCCGCAACTTGTGGAGGGACAGACGGAACAGCAACAGTTGCAGTTACTGGTGGTTTAGCTCCTTATGCTTATTCGTGGAATACTATTCCAGCTCAAATAACAGCCAATGCGATAAACTTATCGCCTGGGGCATATTCAGTTCAGGTAACTGACGCCAATGGTTGCGTTTCAACAGCAAATACAAATATTGCCAACACTGGAGGAGTAAGCGTTGCTATCAATATTAATTCAATGGCTAGTTGTTTCGGTGGAAACGATGGTTCATTAACAGCTATCGGCAATGGAGGCGCAACACCTTATACGTATTCTTGGTCAAACGGAACGATAGTTCCGCTAAATAATAATTTGCTTGCAGGAACATACACCTGCACTGTTACAGACGCGAATGGATGCACTGCATCTGAAACTGCTATAATTACAGAACCGGCAGAATTGCTGGCTTCAGTTTCGAGTACACAGGTAACTTGCTATTCTTTAGCAAACGGCACTGCCACAGTTAGTGCAATCGGAGGTTTAGCTCCGTATACATATAACTGGTCGAATGGGGTTCTTGGCGCGAGCGCAAATAATTTAGCAGCGGGTTCTTACACAGTAAACATAATAGACCAAAACAACTGTTCGATAACGAGCACAATTAATATTTCGGCACCTTCCGAATTACTTGCAGTACCAACTGCAACCGCCCTAACTTGCGCGGGTAGTAATGATGGAGCCGTTGTTTTGGCTGTTTCAGGAGGTACTCCTCCGTACTCAAGTTTATGGTCTGACGGACAAACAGGAATTTCCAGAAATGGACTTTCTGCTGGAACGTATAATTACACAATAACTGACGGAGCTGGTTGCCAGATTAATGGCAGTGTTATTATAAATGCACCTGTTCAATTGCAAGCTGCTTACACCGTTAATAATGCAAGTTGCTATGGAAACCTTGATGGTGAAATATTCTTAAATGTTAGTGGCGGAACTTCTCCTTTTCAAATTAACTGGAGCAATGGTTCAGTTAGTGATACGATTTCGGGACTTGCAGCTGGCAATTATGCAGCAACT
The DNA here is from genome assembly GCA_018401705.1 of Bacteroidia bacterium. Taxonomy (GTDB): domain Bacteria; phylum Bacteroidota; class Bacteroidia; order M30B66; family M30B66; genus M30B66. The sequence continues at coordinate 52,782 of JAGYKL010000021.1, forward strand.
ATTACCGACGTGAATGGTTGTCAAACCGTTGTGAATGCAGTAGTAACATCACCAGATTCGCTATCTCTTACTTATAACCCTACTTCGTCGACCTGCAGCGGTTCTACAGGTAGCCTTCTGTTTAATGGAAGCGGTGGTCAGGGACCTTACCAATGGTCATTAGATAATGGTGTTTTTCAAAGCAACCCGTTTTTTGGTTCACTTACAGCAGGCATTCATATCATTGTGATGCGTGATGCAAATCAGTGCAGCATAACACGAAATGCAATAGTTGGGGCTCCAGTAACGATAGGAGTTCAGTTAAGCAATGTTACTGATGTGAACTGCTTTGGCAATTCAGATGGATCTGCACAAGCAATTGTGAGTGGCGGAACAGCTCCGTTTACCTATACTTGGTCTTCGGGAGAATCTGGAAATCAAGCTTCACAGCTAATTGCCGGTGAAAATCAAATTACAGTTACGGATGCTGCAGGATGCTCGGCCTTCTTGAGTTTTACCTTAAATGCACCAGATGCATTAGTGCTAACTTCAAGTGCTACTCCTGTTTCGTGTTATGGCGGAAGTGATGGTACAGCTCAAGTACAAGTGAGTGGTGGAAGTGGCAATTACACGTATGTATGGGAAACAGGCGAGACTACAGCCTCAGTTCAGAATATGCCTGTTGGTTATTTTGATATAACTGTTACTGATGATTTAGGATGTTTAGTTTCTGATACGATTTTTATTAGTCAACCAGCTCAACCGATTTTACTTCAAACAACAATAATTCCCGGAGATTGTGGAAACGGAGCAGGAGCCGCTTCGGTTTTAACAACAGGAGGCACTGCACCTTATACATATTCCTGGAATTCAATTCCTATTCAAACCACACAGGTGGCGAATAATTTACAAGCGGGTACTTATACCGTTACCGTTACAGACGCTAATGGTTGTATTCAAACGGCAGATGCTACTTTAGAAAATTATGAGCCAGTTACTGCATTAGTTCAGAGTGTTAGTCCGGTAACTTGTTTTGGAGGCAATGATGGAGCTGTGAGTTTAACAGTTTCAGGAGGAGAGACTCCTTATGTTTATCAGTGGGGAACTGGACCACAATCTAATTTGCCAAATAACTTGCCAGCAGGTACTTACAACATGACTATTATTGATGTAAATGGTTGTACTGGATTAGTGAACTTTATAATTCCTCAACCTGATCAATTAATAGCTTCTGCGATAGCGCAGGATGTAGATTGTTTTAATGATGCTGATGGTAGAGTTATTTTAACCGTAAACGGTGGAATTGAACCTTATTCATTTGATTGGTCAAATGGACTTAATACTCTTGCAAACGATAATCTCCCGGCGGGTGTTTATTCTTGTGTGATTACAGATTTGAATGGATGCACGGTGAATGTTCAAGCTGAGGTTGAACAACCAGAAGAGCTAGTGGCAGTTTTAGATGTTAACTCACCAGGATGTAGTGGTATTAGTGATGGAAGCCTCGAAGCAATTGCTTCGGGCGGAAGTGGATTTTACACTTATCAGTGGAGCACAGGACAGCAAGCTCCTGCAATTGATGGACTTGCACCAGGTCAATATTCAGTAAATGTAATTGATGAGAATGCATGTATGGTGCAGTTAAGTGCCGAATTAACAGCGGCTGTAGCATTTTCAATATATCTTGAAGGAGATACTTTAATTTGTGAGGGAGATCAGAGTGTTATTGAAGCTAGCGCAAGCGGAATTCATAATGTATTTAGTTATACATGGGATCATGGTGTTACAGGACCATTATTTGCTGCTAATCCACAGGAAACTACAACGTATTATGTAACTGTTCAGGATTCTTTGGGATGTTTAGGATATGAATCAATTACAGTACATGTAAATCAAAATCCCGATTTAGAAATCTTTGCTGATGATACTTCAGGTTGCGCGCCCTTTTGTGCTAAATTACATGCAGAATCAGAGACAGCTACGTTCTATAACTGGACAATTGGTGATAGTTTATTCTTTAGCGGATCTTTTGCTATACCTTGCTTCGATACCCCAGGAATTTATCCTGTTAGATTATTGGTCAAAGACTCAGCAGGCTGTACATCACAAACAACATGGAATCAGCTGATAGAAGTATATCCTAGTCCTATAGCTGCTTTTGTGCCAAACCCAACGGAAACAACTTTAGATCAACCAATAATTGCTTTCACAAATGAAAGTCAGGGAGCTAGTGAGTACACTTACTTCTTTGGCGATCCAGATGAAAGTTTAGTAATGCTTGCTAATACAGCCTTTTCATACAGAGACACTGGGTCTTTTGAGGTTACTCTACAGGTGGGTAATGAGTTTGGCTGTACAGATCAAGCTGTTAATACAATTCACATTGGAGGTTTCAAGGCCTTTTATGTTCCTAAAGCTTTTACACCAAATGCAGATGGCATAAATGATGTGTTTTTACCTAAAGCAAGTGGCTTTGCAGCCGATGGCTTCGAAATGAGAATTTTCGACCGTTGGGGCCATGAGGTGTTTTATTCAAATTCATGGGAAAAAGGCTGGGATGGAACTATAGATGGAGTTCCTGTACCTGTAGATCTTTACGTTTGTAAAATTCGTTACTACGATAAAGCAGGAAATGGGAATGACCATATTGGTGCAGTAACAGTTACTGAATAAACCGGCTTTCAAATTGTTTTATTGGAGGAGGTAATAAATGCTAGAATTTATTTGCCATATAATCAGGCGATTAAAAATTTATTTCGATTTTTAATATTTCTGTGTAAACCCTTTTTTAATCTTAGTCGTGTTTGGAGTTGAACAATAAAATTTAACTCCATGAAAAAAATTACCACCATCCTAGCAAGTTTGCTTTTAGCATTTGCAGGACTACAAGCACAAAACTGCGATTTTATTATTGAGCCAACTTCTACAGAAGGGCAGTATTCATTTACTGGTCCTGTAAGTGATTTCTCGCCTAATATGTACACTTATTGGTGGACAATCGAAGGCAACGCCACATTCGTTCAGGGTGCTTCTGTAATCCACACCTATAACCAAACTATGATGGATTCAGTAATCCTGGAAGTTTATAATAGCGATTCAATGCTTGTTTGTACTTCAGTTCAATCGTTGTTTGTTTTAGTAAATGATACAATCGTTGATGATTGCTATATCACTTACAGTAATTCACCGGCTAACATCAATACTTACTTTTTCGAGTCTGATGCTTCTATGTTGAACACAGTAGTATGGTCTGTTGAAGGCTCAAATATTGAGTTTATAGGCAGCTCATTTGAATATACATTTGAACAAGCAGGCGCCTATGAGGTTTGTTCATACGTTTATTCCGATCAGGTGCTTCTTTGTTCAAATTGCGTTACAGTGCCCGTTTTTGGAGATACAACAAATGTTGGTCCTGTTTGTGACGCCAGCTTTTGGGCAAGCACCTCGGCTTTAACTGGTTATTATATTCCTGAAGGATATTATTACAATAATGCTTACGAATATGCTTGGGATTTTGGTGATGGTCAAACTTCATCTGAAATGTATCCTTACCATATCTATGATAATGAAGGAACATATAATGTATGCTTAACAGTTTCTGATCCTGACGGATTATGCTCTGAAAGCTATTGTCAAAACGTATTTATTCCTGCTGAGAATAATTTCCCAATAGATTCTCTATGCTTTGCAGATTTCGTAATTACTCAAGACAATCCATTTGAAGTAATTGTTGTTAATGGTTCAACTGGTAATAACCTTGATTTTACTTGGACACTTACTGGTGGTGGAATTAGTATCACTTCTACAGGAGCGTTTCCAACTATAGAAGTTGAAAACACTGGAGCCTTTGAATTCTGCTTAACTGTTAGTGATGAGTTTTGCTCTGCTACATATTGTGACTCAATTGTCGTAGGTGAAAACGGAATTATTGGTGGAAAAGTTAGTTCTGCTGGATTTACAATTAATGTTATGAGCCCTCAAGCTGCTACTGATTTCCCATTAGCAATTGAAAATAATGAAGAAATTTTGTTCTCTGTATACCCTAACCCTTTCAGCAATCTTCTAAACATCAAAACAATTAACACAGAAGCTGTTTCTTATGAAATTACTTCAATTGATGGAAGAAGAATTTCCCAAGGTAATATCTCTGGAGATAATCAAACAATTAACACTTCTGAATTAAATTCAGGCTTGTATATGTTGAGCATCTCAGATAAATCTGGAAATCGTCAGATTCAAAAGATTATCAAGAAATAATTATCTTTATTGAGCTCTCCGCCAAAACGGCGGAGAGCTTTTTATTATATGGAGAATCCGCCACTTGAGCTTTTAATAAAATGCAAAGGGAATGACCGAAAGGCTCATTTTGCGCTCTATAAGTGGTGTTTTGAAGATCTGATTTCTATTTGCAGAAGATATTACAAGCAAGAAGATGATTTAAAGTCAGCCGTCAACACCAGCTTCTTAAAAGTAATTCAGTCAATGGAAACCATAATCAGCAAATACGATGATTTGGTTTTTTATCATTGGATGAAGAAATTAACAGTAAATCATATAATTGACGAATTCAGAAAGAATAAGAATTACAGAGATACTATCGACATTGCAGAAGAGAGGGAGATTATTGAAAAGTATGATGGAGCGGTAGATGATAGTTTTGAATTAAAAGATTCTATTGCTTCAATCCAAGCGGCAATTGATTCACTTCCCGCAATGGGAAAAACGGTCTTTAATTTATATGCAATTGAGGGCTATAAACACGAGGAAATAGGTGCATTACTAAATATTTCAGCTAATACATCAAAAGTCCACTTTTTTAGAGCAAGAACTAAGTTGCAGCAATTGCTCAAAAATGAAAAAACACTAATGTCATGAGTGATAAAGAAAAATATTCAGTAGATGATTTTTGGCCAGGAGCCGAAGATTTATTGGATAAGCATTTTAAGTCAAAAAGTATCTGGCAAAGAATTCCCCCTTTTGCAAAAGGAGCTACTTTGCTGGGGTTGCTTATATCTGCTTTTCTTATTTTTAAACTTAATGACGAAACTGCTAATTCAGTTTTAACTGAAAATACAATTGAAGAGAATGACAATCTTTCATCAATTAATAATGAATTTGATTCTCCAAGTGCAGAATTAAACTATCATAATACGTCTTCAAATACTGATCTAACTGAAGG
>JAGYKL010000022.1 GCA_018401705.1 Bacteroidia bacterium
GAATACAAAAGGATTAGCTACCGGAGGACCTGAGCAAGCAGCGGGATTAAAATAATTCCAGGTGCAATTGTTAAAACCGTTAACAGTGGCAGAAGTTAAATAAGGTCCTCCGTTTTGACTTATATCAAAAAACAACCGGTCGCCTGAATCAAGACCTTGTCCTTGAAATGTTGGAGAAGTGCATAGCACATGCGTGCGGTAAGCAATCGAAAGAACAATATTCTGATAGCATGATACGTCAACTAAACTGAATTCAACTTCGGCACCATTTTGATTGTTCGTGCATGATCCACCTGAAGGAGCTCCATTGATGCAGTTTGCACTACCAACACCGCATGTTTGACTTCCTCCTCCTATTCTTAATGAGTTTACTCCACTTGCGGCATAACCGGGACCGTAATTTCCCTGCCCTACGAGCACCTGAGGACTAGCAGTATTCTGAAAAACTGGGGTAAATGACCAATTATCATTTGCTGCACCTTCGAAGCCCTGAAAAGCAATTTGTGTTTGACCATGCAAACGCAACGATTGGCTATATGTTAGAACTATCAACATACCAATAAGAATTTGCTTGAAAACAGGTTGCATGCAGCGAATAAGTCTTCTGAGAATAACTTGACTTTCAGGATTGTAAACTTAGTTCTGATGCGTAACCTTAGTATTAATGAGGTGTTAAGCTTCTTTGAGAAATTAGGCATAAATAGCATATTATAATCTCTCAATTTAGCATTGAAGAAATCCACAAATAATGAAGTCTTATATCTATCATTCATGGTAAATCGGTGTTGTTGTAGGCGTTGACAAAATGGTAATTATAAAGTCAGTGCTAGATGCAGGATTACAACCTATAGCAGGCACAGTATAAGAAATAGTATATGTATTGGGTGTTGACGCTGATACATCAATCTGACCTGAGTTCGCATCGATTACTAAACCTGCGGTTGATGAATATGAGCCTCCCGATGTAAAGCCAGAAACCGGATTAGGATTAATATCTGCGTCATCTTGGCAAGTTTCGGTAGGATAAGTAAATGTTGTAACAGGTGTAACTGCCGGTGTAACTGTAAGGCATGTTTCTGAGAAGCAATCGGCACCTAAAGTGAAATCAATTGGGTCTGGAGTTGCGGCTCCAAAATCAATGAAACCATCCCCATAATTACTTTCTCCATCAGCGGCAGGCGTTAGAAATTGGTTGCTAATAAACGTTGCTGCAGGATTGCCTAATCCAGGATCATTCACCAACATGGCAAAAGTTGAAATTGTACCTGAAGGATTTCCAAGAAATGATAAAGGAACAGCGAACTCAAAGCCTTGATTGAAATTTCCTGAACCGCCATTGGCTTGATAACCAAGCAAATCTGAACTAATGATGTTGCCGGTTATATCTGAACCGAGGTAATAGTTGATATTATTCTGCATATCGTATAAATCAAAAAATGCTTCACCATTTGCTTGATTCATACACAGGATAAAGTCCGGATTAAAGCCCGAATCAAATGTGATTAAGCCATTAAGATTCTCCACCGAAACGTATGGAGCATTAGATCTTGCACTCCAAGCGCCTAGATTATTAAAGCCTCCCGGCTGACAGTCGATAAAGAGCAAAAATCTATTATTACTGTTATTTTCAGTTTGTCCAGCTAAAGCTCCAAAAAGGTATTCACCTCCATTTTGAAGGTAAAGAGCATCAAGATTATTGTTTGCTCCAAAACCACTAACCAAATTAGGATTGCTCATAGATAACGCAGTTGACCACTCGTTTTCTATGATATTTCCGTCAAATGTAAATGGAGGAGGAGGAAATGAGCGAACGCAGAATACATCCCCCGATGAGGGGTTATTATAATTGAAAGTGCTGGAACTACTAGGTAGGCCTTGTGAAACCCCGTTAATAAAAAACTCAAACAAACTTCCGTTTGAAACGCTCATTACCGTTGAAACACCTTCACAAACAGGGTTTGGAGAGATTAATGGACTTGCAGGGATTGCAGTTATTACTACATAAGTTTCGGCTGTTGAACCAGGACAAGTGCCTGCAGGAGGGACTGAATATGTGATTAAATAAGTTCCGGGTGATGCAGAAGAAGGAGTAAAAGTTCCTGTTGAACCATTCACAGTAAGACCGGCCGGAGTAACCGAAAACGTTCCACCGGCAGCGCCTGAAATTTGCGGAGATTGCAGGTTTGTATTATCAATGCAAAAAGGACTTCCAGGGTAAATAATGTTAGCCTCAGTAGATTGACTCTGAGTAACCTCAATGGTTGCTGTAGCATCCAAACAAGGAGGAGTTCCGGAAATTGTATACGTGTATAACCCAGGAGTGGATGTTCCTGGAGTGAAAGTACCCAAATCTCCATTTCCCAGAATAGATGGTCCGGTCCAGGCACCACCTGATTGCGGAGAATCTGTTAGCCGACTAAATAAATCAACAGGCGCAGCACCGTCGCACACAGATAGATTTGCACTTGTTCCCGCGTTAGGCTGAACATTAATATTTAATGTATATGTGCTAATGATTGTATAAGTATCCCCTATTCCAACAGCTCCGTTTCCGTTAACATCGCAATAAGCATAAGCAGACACGATTTGTGTAATTGCTCCTGAAGTTGGATTAATTCCATCAGGGAATACATTATCTGGTGATGTAACAGCGGCAACAGGAGTAACTGAAGAAAAAACAGCACATGAATTAGCGGCATTTACAGCGTCAATCCAGCTCTGAAGAGAAAATGACGAACCTGAACAAATGGTTTCTTCAACATTAGCAATAATAGCTGGCTCACAACATAAGAAACTGGCTTGTGTTGGATAGAGGCAGGTAGCTGGAGTTGGAGCAAATTCACTGTAGGAAACACTCAAAGAAGCATTAAAGTTAGCATTCCAAACCCCATCAGCTAATGAACCACAGTTTGCCAATGGGTCAAATTCGCTATTTACTCCAGCTACATTAAATGCATTTGGATAAATGTAAATTTCAATATTAGAGGCCGAAGTAAAACCTCCAGGAATGTTATTAAGAGCGATGTTTATTGAATATGTTGTTGATCCTGCAGGTGGATTAATATCAGATATAACATTGCCATCAACAATTATTGTTACCCAAAAATCGTCCAAAGAAAAACCAGGAGGGTTGAAGCAATAATTACTCATATCAAATTGCAAATCCAAAGAGGTGGCATTTCCACCAATATTATTGGCGGGAATTTGTAAGTACGCTGAATTATTTATCCCCCCAAATGGGCTACTTGCAACCTGAAAATCATTTGAAACATATGTTTGATTTTGCTCAATTGGAATAAGTGTTCCTCCAGTTGTGCAACACCCTGGCCCTCCACTCAATCCATTGTATGTTATATCAAAATCCTGAGAACCTGATATGCAACTAGGGTTAGAAACGCTAGATGGGTCAGGTGAAATAGAAAATACCGTTCCGATGTCGGCTTGATCACAATCGTTATTCGGACTAACATCCCACTGACAAGTGGTGGAATTAAAATCGATAATCACAACATCATTTGATGCTGAAGGCAAACTAGGATATACTGTAACGTTATTTGAACCCGAAGAAATCACACTTCCATTGGTATTGCATGTGATTTCCCATGGAAGATTAAGAGAAATTGTGTTACAGTAATTTGTGTTATTAATGCTTATTGGGACTCTAAAATCTCTACAAAACTCAACCGTTTGGACTACTGGCCCAGCGGGTGTTGAAATAGTTATAGTAGCAGGAGAAATGCTAACGTTGGCAGCGAAAATTGCAGAAGTAAAATTGAAGAAATTCCCAGAGATAGCATTGGTTAAAGGAGTTGATCCTTGAAAAACCTGAACATAACCATTTACGCCATTAAAGCCATCGCCAAAAGAGTCATAAACCTCAAGAATAAAAATAGTACCCTGTACTGCTGGGTCTATTTGACCAACATCTACAGAAAAAGGGTTACCCGTTATGAAAACATTACCACCTGCAACTTGCTGATTGGTTAACTGAGAGCGGATGATCCAATCTATCTCTTCGGGAAAACTACTTCCATAGTCTCCCTGAATAGTCATAAATATTGCCCCGTTGCAACTTGTATTCTCTACTTCCAGATAATAGGTTTGATTTGAACAGGCTACAGAAGGACTGTTTGAAGTATTTGCATACTGCGGGCAGTTTAATGAAAGCGAAGCGCAAGAGGCGGGAGCTGTATAGGTTTGAGTTAATGAACAATTAGCATCACTAGAAAAAGAAGCCGTTACAGTGCAATTTGCTCCATTAGCATTGAGACCCGAGAGCGTATAGCTAATTTGATTGGGGAAAGGGGCGCTAAATGTTGTGGTTGCTCCGCAGGATGAAGAAATAGTCAAAATTCCATCTGCAGGAGGATTGTCAATTGTTACATCTCCACTTACAGTATAATTGTTTGTAGTTGCATCACATATGCTTGGAACAGCCGTTAGAGAAACGATATTGCATAGTATACCACAGTTTGTAGATGCTGTTGAATTTGAGGCACTGTTAAAAGTGATAAAGCCCGGAAAATTCTCGAAATTAGTGAGTAGTAGAATATAAAATTCTCCAGCTTGAGCATTGATTATGCTAGCTTGTTCGAAAGCTGAACCTGAGAAACTACAATCTACATTTGGAGCTGTAGAATTTGCTATTTGCAGACATCCATCTTCGGGCGAAATAAAGGGTCCCCAAAGATTAAAATCAACGTCAATTGGAAAACCGAAAATATCGAATTGCTCGATATCTATGTTTAAATCGCCAGGCGTTTCGATTTGCATGTAATACCAAACCGGATTCGGAGAAGTAAGCAAACAATTGATTGTGCCTAAGCCAGATTGATTAATATTGTTTGGAAATGTATAAGTTGAACTTGTGCAAAACGGCAGAGCTTCAGGACAAGTATCTCCAGTATTTGAAGGAGGAGGAGGAGTTCCACATGAGATTGTTGCTTGCCAGCCCCTTCGGCGAGTTATTCCATCAGAAAAAAATTGAAAAGTTAGACAGCCGCCAATTGTGGAGGCTATGACTCCGGGACTTAAATTGCCTGTGTAACTGCCAATTAATGGAGAAGCTGTTGATGGTCCGTTGTAAATATCAAGAAAATCAAATCCGCCCTCTAATCGAAAGTCTGTAAACGTAAAAATAACGGCCTCTCCAGCTGGTGCACAGAATGTTACTGTGAGTAATTGATTGTTTGAATATTGGGCGTTTGGACCGCCATCATCATAAAAAAATCCGCTGCAAGCGTCATTGATAGTTCCTAAATTACCCATATTATACACCTGCGAGAAGCTTTGCGAGAAAGCCCCAAGAAGGAATATAATAATGTATATGAGTAACTTCGATCTCATAAGCTAGTTAGATATAGGTTTTAACTTACCTTTTGGACTAATTGAGAAGCTCAGAATTTTATTTGAAGTTACAGCATGCTGCATAGCATCGCGAGATTGAATTGAATCCCCCTTCTTTAGTTCAGTTATTGAAAATAACTCAACGCTATAACCTGTGTTATCAATAGGAATAATCCTTCGGCCTTTCTCATAGCGATAAGCATCGAGCAAGCCAAAGTTATTAATGGCATCTACAACAAAAGTAGATTCCACTTTTGGATCTGATCCAAGCAAACGAAAATGCACTTTAGTTTCTGCGTTCTGACTGAACAAATTCAGGCAAAAGCATAGCAACAGCACAGCAATTAACTGTCCTTTTATAGTTAGCATACTTGATTTAATTTAAATTGATTCTCAAGCCTAATCAACTGATAAAGAGGGATTAGGCAACAGTACAAAGGAATAAATTAAATCAGGTTTTCAAGAAAAGGTAAGAGTGTAAATTTATTTGCATAGGCAGCATTAATCTCAATTTAGGTTGTTTGCGTGATTAAGGTTTTCAAATTCCACCCGAATCATTCAGCAATTTACAATTGATTATTGATAAAATCAAAACATTCTTTACTAGATGAATTGATTTTTTTATTATATGCTAGCCTCAAATTGAGAGAAAAGCTAATAAATTGAATAGCTTCAAGTAAATTATTGAGCCAACCAAATTAGACCTAGCTGAGGAGCAAAGCCTAAGAAAAAACCCACAGCAAGTTGAGCATTTGTATGAGCATTTAATAATAGCCGAGATGTTCCTGTTATACCAGCAATTAAAAAGAAGCAAGCTATTAGCATTCGTAAATCGACTGGCCAAATGACGGCTAATGCTAAGAATGCTCCGCAGACCCCTCCTACTCCAGCCATGTGCAAGGAGACCTTCCAATAGTAGGTAAGTATTAGAATAGTTAATAAGGAGAAAATTCCTGCTATGAGAAAATATAAATAAGGCCCTGGCAAAGGAGCTCTGGTAATAAAATAATAATTGGCTACTTGAAATACTAGTGAGAAAATAATCGGGTAGATTCTATCTTCTCTCTTATCTAAATAAATAGAAGATATCATATTATACCTCAACAGCATGAAGATCATCAATACTGGCAGCAGAATGGTAAAAAGTGTGTTACAGATAATTACATACCAACATACAGATTCAGGCAGTAGACGAAAGGAATAAAATGGCAAAGTGAGAAATACTAGTGAGCCTAGCAAAGGCATCAATAAAGGCTGAAACAGCCATGAAAACAACTTAGCAGCTTTATGCATAATAATTGGCTAAAGTAAACTAACAGCGACTTTAAACCTATTAAAGTATCATCAACATCGTAATCATTAGTACAATACTAATAATACTTGCCCCATATGCCACGGTATCATCTTTTCGAAAGAATACGCCGAATGCCGATGCTATTAAAAGTGAAATTGGGAAAGCGCCGTAACCCCTGTATACCGGAAGTATTGCTTCCATTTTAAAAGGCTTCTTATCAAGTTCACTTATCCCGCTAACTTGACGTACTGCCTTAAATATGAGAGTTCTACAAACTTCTAACGTTGATTTCTCTTCAATCGCTGAAAATAATTCAGGCTTAGCCTTAAAACTGAAATCTTCTGTGATTATTTCAAGGTCATAATTGGTAGATCCAAACCTTGTGCTTTCTTTAAAAAATGTTTTCTCCTTAACAACATGTGAGTCACATGTTGAGGGTAGAGCATAATCAAGTATTAAAAACAAAGCAAAAACACCTGTAGCTCCTGCTATCCATTTCATGAACACTGAATATGGTAAATCACTCTCGTCTTCAGGTTGATAGTACATAATTATTGCTACTATTTATTACTATAACGCTAAATTATCAAATAATTATTTGCCTTTTTTGACGTATTTCTTCATTTCTTACAGCCAATGAGATCCAGGAGTCATTTCATGCAATTTCAATAATAATTTATCCTAGATTATTAATAATTGATGCTGTTTAAGCGAATTGCGGTTTGGATTATGCTGTATGAAGTGTGGGCTTTATGCATCCTTACTACCAAAAACGAAAATAACTTACATAGTTTGCTTTCAATTCATAGAAAATAACAAAGCCAACCAAATTCACAATATATTGATTACCTGAATATTATCGGATTTGCTTTTAGAGTATATCTCATTCTGCAAGTTTTTTCTGTCATAAGTAAGCAAGAACATTTCTAGCAGTTTTGCAAGCTTACCACAGCTCGCATCTTTGCCTCGTTAAAAATCTACCAGATCACATGAAGAAAATCTACCAAACTCATGTGCTCGTTCTTTCTTTGCTGTTTTATGTTCTCACGAGCGGAAATCTCTTTGCGATTTCTTATACGTGGAACGGCTCAGTATCAGAAGAATGGAGCAATTCGTCAAACTGGAGTCCCGCAGGGGTGCCGGACATCAGTGACGATGTTATTATTGACGCTACAGGCAGTTTCGACCCATTATGGGAAGAATTGCCTGGAGTGAGAAATTTCACCTTAAATGGTGGAACATTTGACCTTGAAGGTTTCTTTATGCCAATTTATGGCACATGCAACTTCAATGGTGGAACCATTACAAATGGGACTCTAGTTTTGACTGGCAGCAACATAATTTTTGCCGGTACAGAATTCTTTTGCAACATAAATGCAAGTGGTCCAACCATAGAATTTGATGGTTCAGAATTTCATGGCAATGTTTCGGCTACCAAAGTTGGTGGCTCAAACGTTAGCAGTATTGGAGGCAATACCTTTCACGGGGATGTTACAATAACTAACGAAGACAATAGTCAATATCGCTTTCAGGCTTCATTTCCTGATATTTTTGAAGGGAATGTCATTCTTAACAACACAAGTTCTGGAGGGATTTTCCTAGCCCACTCTTCTCTTAACACCCAATTCTTAGGAGATTTAGAGTTAAATTCATCTGGTTCTGGAGGAATCAGATTTGGGCAAAGCGGTGGAACCTGCACAATTTCAATAGATTCAGAAATGAGCATTGGAGGCAGCGGTTTCAGCAATGGACAATTAAGGTTTGCAGGTGTTACTCAATTGGGAAATTCCACAGCCAATCTTATTGGTAGCAGTGGAGCTCAAATTTATTTTGAGCCGTTATCAACATTTAATTCTCGTTTAAATATTGATTTTCCAAGATTCTACTTTAATGGTTCTACATTTAATGATAGTGTTAGAGTTGTTAATACTATCAACCAATCATCTACAAGTAATGGTGGAAACACATTTAATGGTGTTTTTACATTAATTAAAGAATCAAATGGTTGGTTAAGAATGGGCGATGTCGATCCTGACATCTTTAATAATGATGTTTACCTTCAAGACATGAGTGGAAACTCAGGGATTGAAATAGCAAGATCATCTGCCGGCAATGAGTTTAATGGCAATATTTATCTAAGCGGAGCCAATTCGGGAGCAATTAATATTTGCTCTAATGGTGGAACCGCAACTCTCTCCTCGGGAAACACTATTGCTCTATGGGATGTTGGTTTTAACGGAGGCTCAATAAACATAGCTAACTTAACTCAGCTTGGAACCGGTTTAATTAATTTTGTTCAAGCCACAGGTAATGGATTACTAATTCTAAATCCTGGATGTGAATTCAATGCAGAGATAGATATTTCATTTCCAAGCTTTTCACTTAACGGAGCTACGTTTAATGGTGATGCTAGATTTGTAAAAACAGTTTCCAGCACTAGATATAGTAATGGAGGTAATATTTTCAATGGAAATCTAACTATTGAAAATCAAGAGAATGGCTCTATATACATGGCCAACATAAATCCTGATGTGTATAATAATCAAGTAGTATTAATTAATAATGCCAATGGATACATTTACATGTCACACAATACTGGTTTGAGTATATATAATGATGCTGTATTTGTAAATTCAACAGGCACCTCGAGAGGAATATATTTTGGAAATGGCGGAGGAAGCTCTTTGTTTAATTCAGGAAGCTCAATACAAATTGGTAGTGATGGTTTTACTACAGGAGAATTAAGACTAGCGCAAGTAGATTATGATGATACTGAGCTTCTTCAATTAAGTGCACTTTCAGGAAACGGCCTAATTACAATAAATTCTTCAACGTTTGAGTCTGATATTAATTTCGTTTTTCCTCAACTTAATATCATATCTAGTGTCTTTAATGGAAGATTTACTGGCACTAAGACAAGTACAGGAAATAATACCTGGTCAGGAGGAAACACCTTTAACGCACCTATTGCATTTACAGTTGAGAGTGCTCAGGTAATTTTAGGTAGCAGCATTGATATATTTAATGACTCTACAACCTTTATAAGTTCAGGTTCTGGCAGAATATATTTAGCTCATAATGCCGAAGGAACAGAATTTAATGGAGAACTACTACTTAGTGCTGAGGGTCCTTCATCATTAATTGCTTTTGGATATGGAGGTGGAACTGCAAGCCTTTCTTCAGGAAATAAAATTGCTTTCCCTAGCTCATCTATATGCAATGGCTCAATTAGATTTAGAAATCTTACACAATTAGGAAGCGGTCAAATAAATCTTTTAAGTGAAAGCAATACTTCATCTTTTTACTTCGAAACAGGCACAATTTTCAATGCCCCTTTAAATATTTCAGCAGGCGGTATTTATTTGAATGGGTCTACATTTAATTCGGAAGTTACCATGTTGAATAATAACACGAATGTTACTTCAACTGGAGGAAACATCTTCAACAGTGATTTCGCTTTCACAAATAACTCAGCTGGCAGCTATACAATGGCGGGAACTAATCCTGACACCTATTTGGCTGATGTTACCTTAATTTCTGACGGGAACAACGCAAGAATTAATATAGCAAATGCTTCTGCAGGGAATCTAATTACTGGTGATATTTATTTGAATAGTATTAACGGTGCTGCTGGAATCAGAATATGTGATAATACCAGCGGAAATGTAACACTTCAATCAGGGTCTAGTCTCAAGATTGGTTCCGATGGTTTTGATTCAGGTGACTTATATATTTCAAGGTTAATTCAATTAGGAAATGCTTCAAATGATTTAGAGATGACTGGTTCCAGCAGAATTTATTTCCAAGCTGGTAATGACTTCGGTGGACCTGTTACAGCTGACGCTTCTCAAATAGCATTAAATGGAAGTACATTCCAAAATGTTTCTTCGTTTACTCAAACTGGCACATCTAATAATACTTGCTCTGGTGGCAACACATTTAATGATACAGCTTATCTTATCGACTCAGGCGCTGGTGGTATTTGGACTCTGGCCAATGTTTCTGCCGATGTTTTCAATGCTCCTTTATATGTTTCCTCTTTAAACGGAGGTAGAATACGACTGGCATATAATACACACGGAAATCAGTTTAAGAATTTGTTTCTTTCAAGTAAAAACGGTGCGGGAGGAATTGATATCTGCAGCGCAAGTACTAACTCATCAGCTTCTATTGATGGAGGTCTTTTTTCTACAGCAGTTGATTTCAATTCTGGCGACTTAAACATTTATTCTTTAACACAAACTGGCAGTACTGAAAGCACCCTTTTAACATCAGGTACGGCAAGAGCTTTAATTCAGCAAGGAAATACTTTCACTGGCAAAATAACAATACAAGCTGAAACAATTTCTTTTAGAAACTCTATTTTCAACGATGTATGTCGATTTACTCAAACAGGCTTTAGCAATACCACTTGTTATGGAGGAAACACCTTTGCTGATTCAACTTATATTATTGACTCAAGCACTGGTGGGAATTGGTATATCGGAAATAATCAATCTGATGATTTCCAAGGGCCACTCTCGGTTTCTACTAGCAATGGCGGAAATATATATTTAGCTCACAATTCACCAGGAAATAGTTTTACTGATTTAATATTATCCTGCACAGCAGGTGGACAAGGCATTAGAATTTGTCAAGGTACTCTTGGAAGTGCAAGTTTTGATGGTGAAATAAAAATAGGTGCTGCAGGATTTTCTTCGGGGGACCTAGAAATTAGAAACTTAACTCAAACATCTGCTAACGACATTGAACTTCTATTACCTCATGTTGATGGAAACATATATTTTGAAACGGGCACAACTTTTCTTGGAAATCTAACCGCTTCCGCGGGAAGGGTTTACCTTAACGGAACAACTTTTGGCAATGCTACTATTGAGCAAACTGGAAGTTTAAACATTACTTGTTTAGGAGGTAATACCTTTAATGGAAACTGCGACTTCACTCTTTCAGGATCTGGATATTGGCTTTTCGGAAACTCCAACCCTGACATATTTAATGGAGATGTTACTGTGCATAATATAGGTAGTTCTATTTTCTATTTAGGTCATAGAGCAGCAGGAACTGTTTTTAATGGAGATTTAATTCTTAACTCTACAGGAACTGCCACAGGAATTTACTTTGGCCAAAATAATGGCACCTCAACACTAAACAGTGGCGGCAAGCTAAAATTCGGATCTGAAGGATTCACTTCTGGAACATTTAGAATTAGAAATTTTGTTCAAAGTGGAGCTGATTCTGTTTTATTAAACTCTAATGTAGCTAACCTTAATGCATACTTTGAAACAGGAAATGAATTCAGAGGCTATACATCCATAAAATTCGCAAATCTATATTTGAATGGATCAAGCTATTATGGCAAAACTTTAATTGAAAGAACCGGAACTGCAACCTTAGCTTGTAATGGTGGTAACTGGTTTTATGATGATGCAACTTTGCATTTGAGTGGAAGTGGACAATGGAGATTAGCAAATAGCTCAAGCGATTATTATTACTCTGATGTTACTTTCCTCCAAGATAATCCTAACACTCTTTACCCTGCTTATAATAGAACGGTACAATTAAGAGGTAATTACTCAAGCCTAGGCAGTGCTTATCCGATAACTACATCAGCAAATAATAATGCCGGATGGATTCAATTTGCAGGAAGCGATGACCAGGAGATCATTTCCAATCCGTCTGAGACAGTTTCGATTGTAAACCTAAGTTTGAATAAAACAGGCGGAACTTTAAGCTTGAATGAAAATACGGTCATTACCAGAAACCTCACTTTAACTTCTGGTGTTATTCAATCCTCTGCTTCTGCTTTATTAATTCTAAATGATAATGCGGTTTCATCTGGAGGTTCTTCTGCAGCATATGTAAGCGGCCCACTTAGAAAAATTGGTAATGATGCATTCACCTTTCCTACAGGAAAAGGTGGAATTTACAGACCTATCTCCATTTCTGCTCCTTCTAATACTACTCATCATTTTACGGCTGAGTTATTCCTAGGAAGTGCCGATGGAACATACTCTCATAGCTCAAAAGATGCTTCTATTGAAACTCTTAGTCAATGTGAGTATTGGATTCTAGATCGTACGAACGGAACTTCAAATGTGCAAGTTGGACTAAGCTATAATGGTATTTCTTGTTTGGTAACTAACCAAGCCACTCTTATTGTTTCAAGATGGAATGGTTCATCATGGACCAACCACGGAAACGGAGGAACTTCAGGTTCGGCTGCTTCAGGAACTATAGTAAGCTCTGGTGCTATAACTAGCTTTAGTCCCTTCACTTTAGGCTCTACATCGCCTGAAAACCCTTTGCCTGTTGAATTAATTACTTTTAATGCAAAGGCTAAAGAAGATGTTGTTGACATTAATTGGTCAACTGCATCTGAAACAAACAATCATTATTTCGAAGTTGAGAAAAGTAAAGACTTAATCAATTTCGTATCTGTTGGGAAAGTAACAGGTAAAGGAAACACTACTCAAACATCTGATTATTCATTGACTGACGAAATGCCATATGAAGGCACTTCATACTACAGATTAGTGCAATATGACTTCAATGGAGATTCAGAGACATTTGACCCTGTTGCCGTTAATTTTGAAAACAAAGCAGAATTGGGAATCCAACTTTGGCCTAATCCTGCAAAAGACATAATAAACATTCAACTAAGCAACTTCAAAGATGAATTGATAAACCTAACTGTAATTGATGAAATGGGCAGAATCATTGAGACATTATCTCCCGAGTTTAATGATGCCTCAATTAGTCAAATTCAACTAAACAATTATAAAAGTTGGAAAAGTTTATACACAATGGTTTACAGTAAATCTCATCAAGCGAAAAAGCAAGCTTATAAAAACATTAAAAAAAATAATCGGTGATGAACCTCTGTTCCTGTAATCCGGCAGGGGGTTTTTTGTTAAAAAGTGGCATAAAATAATTATGCACCCTTTTATTTACAAATACTTATTGAAATGTTAACATGTTGTATTTACAGACTCATTTATTAAGTAAATTTGTTTACCTCACAACCTGGAGTCAATATGATAGGCAGGAGCTATCTGATATATCCGCTACCAGCTCCTAAACCGCCCATTTCAGTTGCAAATCCACAGACCACCATTCCCGCAACAGTTTTTAACACTGAACGCTTTGGAGAAATCACAGAGAAAAATATCAAATCGGCACTTAAGATTTGTGTGATGAACTTAAGGTAAAAAAGCTGCATTCTGAATTGTTGTCGCCCACAGCCTTAGGACCAGAAGGCATTTCATTGTTTGACTAGCTGTAAAACTTGAGAAGCCACTACCGCCGGTTACATTCCAGCCATTAGCCCACTTAAATCAGTCCTGTTACACAGTCTGAGAAGAGAAGGGTGTAAGTCTGCTTTGAGCAGTAAATGCACTTCCATTTAGAGAAACCGTTCCCAGACCACATAAGTTCCAGCAACAAGATCTCCAAATACAGTTGCACCCAAGCCACTGGTTGGTAAATTTCTCCAACAATGGGAGCTGTTACATAATTGGCCGTGTGAACTGCAATTAAAAGTGCTATCCGCGCCAGTAGGCGTAGACCTATTTAGAGGCAGAGGCAGTAGGTACTATTGGATCCTCTTCTTCTTCGTCCTTTTTACAAGAACTTAAAACCATACTTGATGCTAATAGCATCATAAAAATTTTCCTTGCATTAATCATAATTAGGTTTAATTTGGTTAGCAAAGTCAAATTAAATAAATCCAGTAAATCCTTAGATTTCCGCCTCCAAAAGATTGTTAACATTCAATTGTGATGAAAAATTTCAAAATCGCCTCCTATTTACATCCATTCTAAATAGAGCTGCTTTCTTTGATTAACTATAACTTTAGCATTCTCTTGAGCTTGCTCTACTAGGCTTTAATTTCAAGCTTTTCGAACAATTCAAACAAAACAATCAAACAGTATGTTGGTGAAATAGAACTCTAAACAGATTTTACATATTGCGGAGTACATCTATGCTCCCTACATTTGCAGACCTCTCATAAAAATTTAACTCTATGGCAACTGTTTCGGCAGGTTTATTAAAATCTTCATTGGGCAGGAAGTACCTTATGGCACTTTCAGGTTTATTTCTTTGTCTATTTTTAGTAGTTCACTTACTTGGAAATCTTCAGTTATTTAAGGATGACGGCGGGCAGGCGTTTAACGAATATACTTACTTGATGACTCATAATCCACTCATTAAAATAGTGGCTTATGTTAACTACGCGTTTATTTTGTTACACGTGTTTGATGGTTTTATGCTAACACGCGCAAATGCTAAAGCTAGAGGAAGTAGCTATGCTAAAGTTGACCAAAGCAAAAGCTCAACATGGAGTTCAAGAAACATGGGAATTTTAGGAACTCTCATTCTAATTTTCCTGGTTGTTCATATGAAATCTTTCTGGTTTGAAATGAAATTTGGAACCATGCCTACAATCTCCTATGAAGGTAACTCTATGGAATACAAAGACATGTATACTGTTGTTGCTGAAGCTTTTTCCCAAACATGGTATTCATTACTATATGTCGTAAGCATGTTTGCTTTGGGTTTCCACCTCGTTCATGGATTTCAGAGCGGATTTCAAACGCTCGGTTTAAACCATCACAGGTATACACCTGTTATTAAAACAATAGGCATCGGCGTATTTGCCATTTTAATTCCGGCTCTTTTTGCTGCAATGCCTCTATTCTTTTTATTATTAAACTAAAATACCACACTATGACACTGGATGCTAAAATACCTGAAGGATCTCTATCAGAGAAGTGGACGAAATACAAATCCAGTATTCCTTTGGTTAATCCTGCCAACAAAAGGCATATTGAAGTAATTGTTGTTGGTTCTGGCCTTGCCGGAGCTTCTGCTGCAGCTTCTTTGGCCGAAATGGGCTATAAAGTAAAAGTCTTCTGTTTTCAGGATTCTCCAAGAAGAGCTCACAGTATAGCAGCCCAAGGGGGAATTAATGCAGCAAAAAATTACGCTAACGACGGTGACTCAGTTTACCGTTTATTCTACGACACTATTAAAGGTGGTGACTACAGATCCAGAGAAGCGAATGTTCATCGCTTAGCTGAAGTTAGTACTTCAATTATAGATCAGTGCGTAGCACAAGGAGTTCCTTTTGCTCGCGAATATGGTGGTTTGCTTGACAATCGATCTTTTGGTGGGGTTCAGGTTTCAAGAACTTTTTATGCCAGAGGTCAAACCGGACAGCAATTGTTACTTGGTGCTTATTCAGCCCTAAGCCGCCAAATTGGTCGCAAGCAAGTTGAAATGTACTCTCGTCATGAAATGCTGGATGTAGTGCTAATTGATGGCAAGGCAAGAGGAATTATCGCAAGAAATCTTGTAAATGGTAAGTTAGAAAGATATTTTGGACACGCTGTTGTTCTCGCCTCCGGCGGATATGGTAACGTGTTCTTCCTCTCTACTAACGCCATGGGAAGTAACGTAACTGCAGCCTGGAAGGCCTACAAAAAAGGAGCTTTTTTCGGAAATCCTTGCTTCACTCAAATACACCCAACCTGTATTCCTGTTTCAGGAGATCATCAATCAAAATTAACGTTGATGTCTGAATCTCTAAGAAATGATGGAAGAATATGGGTTCCTAAGCAAAAAGACGATAATCGTAAACCAAAAGATATTCCTGAAGCTGAACGTGACTATTATTTAGAACGTAGGTATCCTGCCTTTGGAAACCTCGTTCCGAGGGATATTGCCTCAAGAGCAGCCAAAGAAAGATGCGATGCTGGTTATGGAGTTGGGAAATCTAAAATGGCTGTTTATCTTGATTTTGCTGATGCGATTAACCGTTTAGGTAAATCTGTCATTGAAGCTCGATATGGTAACCTTTTCGAGATTTATGAAAAGATTACAGGAGAAAATCCTTACGAAACGGCCATGAGAATTTATCCTGCTGTGCATTACACTATGGGTGGTTTATGGGTTGATTACAATCTAATGACCACTGTAAACGGACTTTACGCCACTGGGGAAGCTAACTTCTCTGATCACGGTGCTAATAGACTGGGTGCTTCAGCGCTAATGCAAGGGCTTGCTGATGGTTATTTTGTTTTGCCAATAACAATTGGAGCTTATTTAAGCAAGGAAATTGGCACTAAAGCAATTCCTACCGACCACCCTGAATTTGAAAAAGCTGAGAATGAAGTAAAAGAAAGAATAGATAGACTTATTAAAATTCAGGGAACTGAACCTGTAGATTTCTACCATAAGAAATTAGGTAAGGTTATGTGGGAATATTGCGGAATGTCTAGAAATTCAGAAGGCTTGCAAAAGGCCAAGAAAATGGTTCAGGAAATTAAAGCTGAATTTTGGTCAAATGTGAGAATTCCCGGTTCATCTTCAGAAATGAACCCTGAACTTGAAAAAGCGCTAAGAGTAGCCGATTTTATTGAACTTGGTGAGCTTATGATTGACGACGCTTTTAATCGCAATGAAAGTTGCGGAGGACACTTCAGGGAAGAATATCAGACTGAAGATGGCGAAGCCTTAAGAGATGATAACAACTACGCTTATGTTGCAAATTGGGAATACAAAGGAGAAAACACTGATGCTCAATTACATAAGGAAAATCTGGTATTCGAGAATGTGAAGCTTGTTCAACGTTCTTACAAATAATATTAACGAATAAAATTTTTGATATGAAAGTCACACTAAAAGTTTGGCGTCAGAAAAACAAAGACTCTAAAGGTGAGTTCAAGTCTTATGCGATGGATGATGTCTCAGAAGACATGTCTTTCCTTGAAGTATTTGATGTTCTTAATGAAGAGCTCGTTAGAAAAGGAGAAGAGGAACCAATCGCTTTTGACCATGATTGTCGTGAAGGAATTTGCGGAATGTGTTCAATGTACATCAACGGACGCGCGCATGGACCCAATACCGGAACAACGACCTGCCAGCTTCATATGCGCAGTTTTAAAGACGGTGATACTATCATGGTTGAACCATGGAGAGCTAGTGCATTTCCTTTAATTAAAGATTTGATATTGATCGCTCAGTTTTAGACAGAGTTATTCGGCAGGGAGTGTTTCGTTTCGTTACCTACTGAATGCTGTTGACGCAAACTCAGTTCCGATTCCCAAAGGACGCAGACAAAGCTTTCGATGCAAGCAGCTTTGCATTGGTTGTGAGCTTGTGTGGCCACCCAAAACGCTTCAAGATGTTGTTTGTTTCGCCAAGGTTTCTCAATTGGCTTTGCTTCCGTAAGGTCACTGAACGTCATCGCAGGGTAAAAAGTATGGTAGAAGCAATGAAGGTTTCTGCAACTGCACAAATACCGGAGCCTGCGAAGTTGAATGTCCGAAAGGAATTAGCCCAGAAAATATAGCAAGAATGGTGATTTTCTGTAGCAAATATTGTAGATTGATGAGCTTGACCAATAAAAAAGGGGCATTGTACCTTTTCATTGATAATGACCAAACTTTTTTGTCACTTATACCATCGGCATTCAAAGCTTTATAGTAAGTTCATATGATTTGGGCCTAATGCTTCCGTTCCCAATTGAACTAATGTTCCCTGACACTTGTTATTAGTCTCCAGCATCAATCACTTCAAAGACTGTTGTTTTGGTTTGGGGAATTGCGACACTGAACCAGAATTGACTATTCTTACTCAACAAAAATGGCTTGCCCTGCCACCTTGGTGTTGCAATTTGCTAAAAGCAAACCCATCCACCTGAGGCCAGGAACTTGCCGTCATAACTATTTGTTTCAACCTGTAATAACTAATTCCTCTAAAGTGGATTTAAGGTCTTCAATTCATATATTCTGATTTGAGCCATATTTCATTCCCATTAATCCTGCCTATTTGTCAAAAGTTTCAGTATCCCTACTTCTTTCTACAATAAAGTGTGACTATTATTAATTTCATGCAGTTATCCAATTCAAATGCAATCAGTCTGTATCTAGTTTTCAGCTGAGAAGTTGGGTACTTATTGCAGGGCAGTTCCGTTTCCAATTCGCAAACTCACTAAAAGTGGTTATTCCTGTCCATGTAATGAGTTATTTCCTGTGTTTGCCAGATCCTGAACCAATTCATATAGTATTTAAAGCCAAAACAGTTTGCCATCCTCCCATTATATTTGCAGGAAACAATAATGAAGTCAAAACTAAGAACATCCAGAATTTGCAAAAACATATTCTATAAGAATAAATAGGATTTGAAATTCCAATTACCAACCAAGTCCAACACTATTCAGGAATATTGTTTCATCGTCAGCGTTAGGGATGCGCATTCCCAGTCCAATTTCAAATCAATAGTTGCAGCACTTAATGTTGCTTGATCTAAAATCACATCAGTGGTGAACTCATTATCCCCTTATAGGGGAAATAATTCTTGGCTTGCTAATTTTATATATGATGCCCAATCAAACTAATTATCAGAGAGTTTTCCTTCCAAGAATGAGACATAACTGTTGGGAGTCACACCACTTCACTATTCCATCCGAGATGTTTCACCCAGTAATGTGTAGCCAGTCTTCAGGCCCATTTTCCATGTCTGGCAAGTCTCGACCCAACGATGATTGCTCATTAGAACTTCGCCAAAAGCCTTATTGGACCTTTAAATTTTGAATGTTTAACCATTGATGCTGAAAATACTTTGATTATTACTTCGCCATTCAGCTCCTCAAACTTCCACTTCCCTTGATTTAACCAGCATCACCATCACAAAGAAGACATTCCCAGCTAGCTCTGATGTCAGCATCAACCGTTATGCATCGTTATCATCATCCATCTACACAACCCCAGCACCAATAATTAGGTCTCCTTTGAATCTGTAAGTAGTTTGCATAGGGCTGACTTCACCAACTACATTTTTCTCCAAGAGAAGAACCTGCCAATCTAAAAGTTATAGGTTAATAGAATGATGCAAAACTCTCTAATGAATTTTCAAAGTATCAGCTCCTAAAGTTTATTACAAACACATCTGCTAACCAATAGCTAGTTCTCCACTAATACCACACAAATTCAACACCACTACGTTGACGACCTAATTGTGCGTATTGTATGTTGAATTCCTGATAACTCGCAATTGTTTACCGACAAATCATTCAGAATCACATCAGTTAAGACAGATGGCACCTTTCCATCATCCCAATTAAGACAGTTATTCCAATCAGAGTCAACACTTCCTACCCATAAACCGGGAGTTCCGCCAAAACCAATATTCGCAATTGACAGTATATCGCTTTCAACTGAACAATTATTTTCATCCGATACAGTTACTGTATAGTCTTGAGACGCAGATAAGGGACTAGCTGTTGTAATTTGATTTGTTGCATCATCTAAACCAATATCTGGAAGCCATTGGTAAATTAGGTTGCCTGTTCCTCCTGTAGCGGAAGCACTTATGGTAGCGGCAGAACCATTGCAAATTGATTGGCTTCCAGTTACCGTAACCGAAGGTAGTGGGTGAACTTCAACCATTACATTCTCTACTTTTGCACAACCATCATAGGTTGTTGTGTAAATATATGTGGTAATTGCTGTTGCAGCGCCTGTATTTTCAAGAATTTCAGAAGGATTGTCCGTCTGAGGATCGAGAATCTCTCCATTATCAATCCCAGGTGCAGCAGGTCTTACCCAAGTGAATGTAGCTCCACTTAAATTTGCCTCTGGTTCATAAATAAACTCTGATCCACTGCAAATAGCTGGTGGTAAAAGTGTAGTAATTAATTCGCCAACTGGCTTAACTGAAATAGGTATTGGAGAATTTAAAACGCTACATCCATAAGTGTTTGAAGTATTTACAATATAAAATGCATCAGATTCAGGACTGAGAACCGGATTCTGCTCTGAGGAATTGTAAGACATTGGATCTGAAGTCCATGCGAAATCATAGTTGGTTGTATTTCCTGAAATGGTAACATTATCAATTGCCCAGTACCTTGCTCTGCCTTGAGCGAAATAGTTAAATCTAATATAGAGATTTGGATAACCAACGTAAGCTGAAATATCAATTGTTACATTTTGAAAATTGGTGCTACTTCCTTGCGTGCTGGTATATGATTGCAATGTTGACCACGTTCCTCCATCAGTAGAAACCTCAACCCTTGCATTTTCGCCTGGTCTATTTTCGAACCTGAAGTAATGCCAAAAGTCAAGTTGTAGCGATGAATAACCAACAGTACTCAATGAAGGTGATGTTAATGCAGTTAATGTGGCTGTTCCATTCTGATTTCTGCTATGACTAATATAACATTGCGAATTATCGTTAGACCTAAATTGAACATCACTATTGTAATTGTAAGGGCGAAGTGTCCAGTTTGCATTACTAACACTACCGCCTATTGAATTATTTATTCTATTCCAATTATTTATACTTCCGTTAAAATTCTCAGAAAGTAAAACTGACAAATAAGATGATCCTGAAGCAAACAATTGAGCACTTTCACCAAGACAAATTTCTGATGTTGAACTTGAAGCATTAATTGATCCTTCAAAAGTATATGGATTAATGGTTATGTAAGCAGTGTCGCTCACTGCAGCGCAACCACCTGAAGCTGCCAATGAATTGACAACCGCATAATTACCAGGAATACTTGCAGATATATTAATTGCACCTGTACTTGAATTTAATGAAAGTAAGTTAGAAGAACGTGTGAAGGTTCCACCAACTCCCCCATCTAAAAACGTTGGTAAAATAGGTGCAGTATTAATTGACTGACAAAGACTATTGCTACCATATTGAAAAGAGGCTACCGGACTTGGGGGAATTGTAATGACCCTCGTAAAAATAGCAGGACTGCATGCACCCTGAGGAGTAATTGTATTTGAAATAAGATATGTTCCAGGGACGCTATTTTCTAAGTCAACTTCACCTGATGAAGAACTGGCGAAAACAAGTTCAGAACTTGAAAAGTCTGTAAGTGAAAGATCATCAATATTGATTCTTTTAACAGACGTCGATGTTGCACCCGAAGCATGAACAATTCTAATTCTCACATTTCCTGAAACATTGATAGCCGTATAAAATGTTTTTACAACATTGCTTGCAATAAAATTGCTTCCAGCTTGTGTCCAAGAGCCACCTCCATTTGTAGAATATTCGACTTTCCAAGTTACTTGAGCATCAGTGCTAAACCTTTGGTAATTAAATGAGATTATACCAATACCATTAGCCTTATCTGCATTCATACTTGCAGAAGAAGTTGTTGCGCCTTGCAATCGCAAGGATCTGGAACCAAATTTCCAATCTGTTCCACCTGTTCCAATAAGTGCAGAAGTTAGATTCCACTGAATTCCACTCAAATTAACGTTCCCTGAAGCATAGGCTGTTTTAGTTTCTCCAACACCTTCAAAGTTTACCAAATAGGAAACTTCTCTTGAGCTAAAAACACCTGCATTTCCTGAAATTAAAGGAGATGGGTTACTTGATGAACTGCAAAAAGGAGAGCCGATAAAATCGAAATCTGCATTAGGGTTTGATGATATTACAACTTCAACAGGCTCAATATCTGAGCATCCAGATACCGAACTTTGTATATAATATGTACCGCTGTTTACAGCTACAGGATTAGAAATAGCATTTGTGGCAGACAAATCATGCCAATAAGTAAATGCTCCTGTATGCAAACTTCCAGAAGTAACAGAAGGTTGAGTTAAATCAACTAATCCCGAGCAAGCAGCTTGATTTGTAATTTGAAGTTGAGGTGTTTGTGTAACGCTAATCGTTACATTATTTGAAAGCTGCCTAGAACAACCACTTGCTGCTCTGGTTGCAGTTACAAAAAAAGTGGTTGTTGACTCCAGATCACCCGTTTCTATTGAGATACTTGCTCCATTTCCATTAACAGCAGAACCCACAATATCTCCGCTAACTGATTCAACAAGTTGGTAAAACACACCGGATTCAGAATTAGCCACATTAATCTGAGTTGAGGTTCCTGAGCATATCACAGAGCTGACCGATGAAGTAAGCTTATCATCAGGTACAGTATTGATAACGACCGGAACACTAGATATATAGCTACAGCCTAATGCATCTGTTATGGTAAGATTGTAAATCCCTGCATGTGAACTTGTTGCACTAGCTGCAACTGTAGGGTTAGCTACAATAGAGGTAAAACCATTTGGCCCTTGCCAAGAGTAATTGAAAGGACTTGCTCCTCCAATTGCATTAGCATTTAAGAACAAAGGAGATCCTTCACAAACAGGAATGTTTCCGTTAACAACCGGAGTAGCCTCTAAGGCAATAGGTGCTAACGTAGAAAATGAAATATCGTCTAAAGCAAAATCATTCCCCCCTAAAATTGTATTTAAATTTACAATTGATAAATCAGCACTGGATAATGGACCGGAATTCCATAAGCCATAAAATCTGACCCAATTGTAAGGGCCATTTGAGTTTGTATATCCATTTGGTAAATAAGCTATTGTTCCAACCTGATTGCCGTTTATTGCAAATTGAAGCACTGCATTATTTCCATTAACGACACTCATACCCCATGCTGAAAAATAATAAGTTGTATTGGGCTGTATAGTTATGTTATTCTGACTCCAAACTGTGGCTCCAAGTGCGGGACTGCCATTGATCACCATAATATTCCCAGACCCATTGTTTCTTTCTCTACCTCTAAAGGCAGTATGCACATTGTTAGCATTTGGCACAATCGCGTATGTACCTTCAGGATATAACTCTGTATTTCCACCAACATCTGCACGATAAGAATAACCGGTTACAAAGCCTGTATTTCCTAAAGAAAAGGTTCCATTTGTTACCAATTCGGTAGCAATGTCAATTGAGGCACCTGCAGAACAACCTGTGGCATTTCCGAGTGTTACTGAATATGTTCCAGCTTGATCTACCTCAATATAACTGGTAGTTTCACCTGTATTCCATAAATATGACGCAGCAGATGATGAAGTTAAGCCGATATTACCATTTGGAAGGCAGTATGTTGGGGTTATTGTTGCTGCAGGAGCAGGATCTACAGTAACAGCAATTGTTCTCGGAGCACTTGTTCCACAATAATTTGTAGCTGTTACGCTCAAATTTCCTGATGTTGCAGAGTTTGAGTAATCAACAGTAACTGAATTACCGCTACCATTAATAGTTGCTCCAGAGCCGGAATAGTTCCAATTATAAGTTACACCTTCCGAAAATGGAACCGTGTAAACTACTGCTGCATCGCCGCGACAAATAGAAACATCAGAATTCAAAAAAGCTAGAGGCTGAACTGGAACAGAATTAATCTCAATGGTCGATACTTTGTTATAATCAGAAATAACAAGGTCTTCAATATTCATTCTCCTGTCGGTTGAGGTATTACCTCCTGCCGCATGTCTTATTCTGATTTGAATGTTGCCTGATACATTTACTTGTTCACTGAAATATTGAATATTATTATTTGAAGGAGCAATAAAATTCGACCCTATTTGTGTCCAACTTGCTCCGTTATTTTGTGTGTACTCTACCAGCCATTCTACTTGTGAATCGGTTCCGAACCTTCTGTATTTAAAAGAGATTTGACCAATTCCATTTGGTTTATTCTCAAGCATTCTGGCTTGACCGTTACTTCTTCCTCTAAACCTTAAGGATCTTGCGCCAACTCGATAATCTGAGCCTGAATTCCCTGTCATAACTTGATCAAGGTTCCATAAAATTCCTCCAAAATAAGTGTTCCCGTTATTATAGGTATTCTTAGCCTCACCTGTTCCCTCACAATCTACTGTGTATGATTGAGAATTACTTTGTGCCAAACCAGTAGCATTAGATACTGATATAGTTCCTGAACTAGCTGCTGCAGGCACTGTGGCTGTAATTTGAGTGTTGCTTATTTGAGTAAAAGCTGCAACTTGCCCATTGAATTTGACTGTTGTTGTTCCATCAAAATTCAACCCATTTAATGTAACAAGATCGCCAACACATGCTTGTGCCGGAGAAAAATTTGAAATGTAAGCTTTAGGAACTACAGTTCCAAAAAAGAAGAAATTATCTATACTTAACTCTCCTGTTGAATTACCAGAACCATATCCATATATTCTGAAAGTTATCGAACTTCCTACATTTTGAAATAATGTTGAGGCTAGGTTAATGTTTCCTCCTGTAGTGCTTGGATTAGGACCTAAGTCGCTCGAATAATTGTTTATGCTACTTCTTACTCTTATACTACTTGGCCCAATAGATGAGCGAGTTGCAGAAAAAAGAAAATTGCTGAAATTGATTTTATATCCAGGGTTTGGTGTTATAGTGAACTCGAAATAATCATTTGCAGAAATGGAATTATTTATGTTATTATTTGTAACAAAGCCTCTTGCATTAAATCTATCATTATCTAAAACAGGTATAAGTCCTGAAGCATAGCTTATTCCAGACACAGTAACTTTTGGATCAACAACTTGTCCACTAGTAAATGGATTTGAGCTACTAGGATTAACACCTGTAACAGGGCTGCTCCAAATTGTGGGGCTTACTAAAACTAAACCATTTGCTCCACGCCCTCCAGTCTTAGTTGATCCTGGGGTTCTTCTAGCACCGCCGCCGCCGCCGCCATAATTAAAACCATTTTGACCGTTTCCATTACCTGTTCTTCGGTTTGCGCCACGTCCGCTATTCGGCCCATTGCCATTACCTCCTCCATTGTTTGTGCCGCTAAATCCATTGCCGTTTAAGCCAGCTGCTCCGCCTCCTCCAGCTCCATTACCTGCTGACTGTCCTCCTTGTCCTCCTGAAAACTTTAAGAATCCCAGTGAAGCGGAGGCCAAGCCGCCATTTCCTCCTGTAAGTGAATTATCATTTGGGCCTTCACCACCTGCAGCTAAGACTATTGCCGGCGAGCCAAAAGAGCTTGGTTGACCATTCTGAACACTTAAGTTCCCTCCCAATCCAACGTTAACAGGAATTATACTGCCTGGCGTTACGGTAAAAGTGCTACATGCAAATGCACCGCCGCCGCCACTGCCACCGCCGCCATTAGTAGATCTTGTAGTTCCCTTACCCCCAGAACCCCAGCATTGTACAGTTAGAGTTTGAACATTAGATGGCACTGTATAATTTCCACTATTTGTAAAGGTCTGACTTGTTTGCGCAAGTGCTTCGGTTGTTAATGCAACTACATTAATAATAATTAATATTAGTAAGACTGAAAGACTCTTTAAAAATGGAGTCTGAATAGTATTCTTACTTGCACTTTTATTCCAAAGTAATTTTGGGATCATATTTCGGTGATTTATTTTCAAGCTTGCATACGGCCTAAAAAATATTTTGTTCCAAGCACCAATACATTATGAATATTAGCACCCATATAGAAGAATAATCAACACCCATCCATGCTAAAGCATGCAATAGACCTCTCAGAATGAAGCTTCCATCTGATGATTTTACTGTAATCCCCCGATTTTAAAACGAAATATAAGGTTAGGCCAAATTTTCGGCGGCAAAATTACTCACTTGCAAACACCCTTCCTAGTCTTTCTGGAATAATTTGTATGACCCAAGTATAATATGAGTACTAACACCTATTTTTTCTTAAAACCAAACTGCGCTTCCTCAATAAATACAATTTATACTTTTATTACAAATCATCATACGTTTTTATTCACGATTAGTAACCATTGTAAGCAAATTGCATAATTCATAGAGGTTACAATTTAAATATAATTCAGAAATCACATATATTAATTTTAGATAAATCACTGATTTTCAACAATAACAATAATCTTAAGAAGCTTTTTTTCTCACAATCTTAAACACTCTTCGATACACCGCTATATGACACGAAATATTTCTTAAACAATTCGGCACTTTTAGCAGTACTTAGTTCTTGAAATGAATCATTTGTTAACCTCTACAGAAAGTTTGATTTAACACAGTCAACCAATGAAAATTATAAATTAAAGAATTATTTCAACGTTGCTGATGAGAAAGACAAATTATGGGCACTCGTTATTATCCTACTGCACACTCTAAAAGAACGGTTACAACAGCCCCAAGCAGACAATGGGCGGCAGAACTTTCAGGAATTCCAGACTGGTTATTTGAGGAATCGTATCACACAGTTGGTGACCTTGCCGAAACAATCGCATTGCTTGTTGATCAGAAAACTGAATCGGAAAATCGTCCTCTATTCGAATGGATGGAAGTGCTTGCGAGCCTTAAATCTTCTGATGAGGAGAAGAAAAGAGACATAATAACTTCTGCATGGCTTGATATGAATTCTGAGCAGCGATTTGTTTTTAATAAGCTTATTACAGGAGGCTTTAGAGTTGGGGTTTCTCAAAAAACTGTTGAAAAAGCTATTTCACAAATTTCAGGTATTGAAGCTGCGCAAATTGCGCATCGCTTGATGGGAAATTGGGAACCGAACTCTACGACCTGGAAAAAACTCATTTTGGAGCCTGGTATTTCAGAAGACCTGTCTAAACCTTATCCCTTTGCTTAGCATATCCGCTTCAAGATGAACCAAATTCACTTGGAAATGCTCAAGATTGGCTTGCCGAATGGAAATGGGATGGAATTAGAGGCCAATTAATAATTAGAGGTGAGTTTTATTTATGGTCAAGAGGAAGAACTAATTACAGAGAGGTTTCCTGAATTCTCAGAAATACGGTGTTCTGCCTGAGGGAACAGTCATCGATGGTGAAATTGTAATTTTAAAGCAGGAAAATATTATCATTTCAACACTTCAAACCAGAATAGGCAGAAAGAGCCTCGAAAGAAAATCTTAAGCGAGTCTCCGGCGTGCTTTATAGCTTTGAGGATTTAGGTTATTAGGAGTCTGATGAAGATTTAGAAACAGACCATTAACTGAAAGAAGAGAGAAACCTCAGGAACTAATAGAAAATAATCCAATCGATTTATTGAAATTTTCTGATTCTACTCAGCTTCAAAGC
Source organism: Bacteroidia bacterium (assembly GCA_018401705.1). Classification (GTDB taxonomy): domain Bacteria; phylum Bacteroidota; class Bacteroidia; order M30B66; family M30B66; genus M30B66. The sequence continues at coordinate 27,499 of JAGYKL010000022.1, forward strand.
TGGGAAGAACTTGCCAAAACAAGAGAACTTCAAGAGAAAATGATGCTGAAGGTCTCATGTTAGTAAACACATATTCATTCAGGAATATAAACCAGGAAGGAAAAGAGGTGATTGGTGGAAATGGAAGGTTGAGCCAATGAGCATCGATGCTGTTATGATTTATGCCATGGCTGGGCATGGCAGAAGACTGGAATCTTGTCGGACACACTGCCGTGTGGAATGAAGGAGTATTATACCAGTAGCAAAGGCATACAGCGGTCTAACAGATGCGGAAATAAAGAAGTTATGCTTTAAGCAAAGCTAATACCATTGAAAAATTCGGACCGGTAAGAAGTGTTAGAGCAGAATTAGTTTTTTGAAATTGGGTTTGAAAATATTCAAAAGAGCAAAAGGCATAAATCGGGGAGTTGCTTTAAGATTTCCTAGAATATTGAGATGGCGAAAAGACAAACCCGCAGTTGAAGCAGACCATTTAAGTAACTTAATATCACTTGTAAAAGAATAGTATAGTTCAATTTTATAAGAATTTAAAACCTGTTAAATATACTATTGCATTCAAACATTAGCCAATTAGGGCTCAATCTAAGCATGCTTTGCGGTAAAGTTTAATTAGCTTTGCAAAGAGAATTTCAATAATAAAACTAATACATCTCGATGAGCGATTTTCTTAAACATGAGTGCGGAATTGTACTCATTCGCCTGCTCAAACCTCTTGACTATTATCGCGAAAAATATGGTTCAGCCAGGTATGCATTAAATAAGCTTAATCTGCTTATGGAGAAGCAGCATAATCGCGGTCAGGATGGTGCGGGCATAGCTTGTATTAAATTTGATATGCCTCCAGGCAACAGATATATTGGAAGGTTTCGCTCTAATGCTTCACAGCCGCTAAGAGAAATTGTTGAAAAGATCAATAGCTATTTTGAAGAAATTAAACACGATTATCCTGATCAAATAAATGACACAGATTTCCTGAAAGAGCATGTCCCCTTTATAGGAGAGCTTTTAATGGGTCACCTTCGATATGGCACTTTTGGAAAAAATAGTATTGAAAGTTGTCACCCATTTCTAAGACAAAATAATTGGAAATCCAGGAATCTAGTAGTTGCTGGAAATTTCAACTTAACTAATGTTGATGAACAATTCCAACAACTGCTTGACTTAGGCCAACATCCCAAAGAAATTGCAGATACAGTTACTGTACTTGAAAAAATAGGTCATTTTCTGGATGAAGAGAATGAACGTCTATTTGCACATTTTAAAAGGCTTGGATATTCGAACCAGGACATTTCAGAACTGATTGCCAGAGATTTAGACATATCAGAAATTCTTAAACAAGCATCAAAAAGATTTGATGGAGGTTATGTAATAACAGGAATGATTGGGCATGGGGATGCCTTTGTGATGCGTGACCCTAATGGAATAAGGCCTTGTTTTTTCTACCAAGATGATGAAATTATTGCAGTTACTTCTGAGCGTCCTGTTCTACAAACAGCCTTCAATATCTCAATAGACCAAGTTCATGAATTGCCCCCTGGCCATGCAATGGTGATTAAGAGAGATGGTGAAGTTTCATTTAGTGAAATACGTAGTCCAAAACCAAGAACATCTTGCTCTTTCGAAAGAATTTATTTCTCTAGAGGTAGTGATGCAGATATATATAAAGAGAGAAAAGAATTAGGCCGACGAGTGAGCAAAGAGGTGCTGAAGCAGATAGATTACGACATTGAAAACACAGTATTCTCCTACATCCCTAACACAGCAGAAACTGCATTTTACGGAATGCATGAAGGGGTTAATGAATGGTTAAATGGAGAAAAAAGAAAGCGTATTCTTCAATTAAATGGTGACCTTTCTGATTCAAGATTAAAAGACATTCTTGAGCTAAAAGTGCGTACAGAAAAGCTTGCTATTAAAGATGCAAAACTGAGGACTTTTATTGCCGACGATTTACATCGGGATGAAATGGTTGCTCATGTGTATGACGTAACCTACGGAGTTGTTAAACCCAAAGTGGACAGTTTGGTTATCACTGATGATTCAATTGTGAGGGGCACCACATTAAAACAAAGCATTCTAAGGATTTTAGACAGGCTCGAGCCAAAAAAAATCATTATTGTTTCTTCAGCACCACAAATCAGGTATCCCGATTGTTATGGCATTGACATGGCAAAGCTTGGCGATTTTGTCGCATTTCAAGCAGCAATTGCTTTGCATCAGGAAAATGATTCTAATTTCATTCTTCAGCAAGTATATGAAGAATGTGTTCGACAGGAGAACTTACCTAAAGAACAAATCGTAAATGCTGTTAAGAAAATCTATGAACCTTTTACATACGAAGAGATTTCATCTAAAGTAGCTGAACTGGTAAAGCCAAAAGAAATACATGCTCAAGTAGAGGTGATTTTTCAAAAGCTTGAAGATTTACATGAAGCATGCCCTGGGCACACAGGCGACTGGTATTTCTCAGGAAACTATCCCACCCCTGGTGGAAACAAAGTTGTGAATAGAGCATTTATCAACTACTACAACAAAGTAAACGAGAGGGCTTATTAATTGCCCTTCCTTAAGGTTTAGATGATTAAATTATTTATCATAATTTGAAATTAAAGACCTATTCTTTGCATAAACTTAGACTTTCTATCCGCACCTGGCCCTTTAATCCTAAAGCCGGCAAATAATCTAAACCAGGTATAACTATTATCTATCCAGATTCCCAGTCGTTCATTTCCTGAAAAAGAAATCGAGTATGAGCTCAGCCCTGCAAACCATTTATCACCATTATAACCAGTGATAATTCTGAACTCTGACATGCCCACAAACTGACCTGGCTCTCTCACAATTTGCTGGTCTTGAACTTGATAAAGACTGTTTTGAATAGATAAACCAGGCACAAAATACAAGGTTAAAAACCAGCTTTTGTTGTAAACAAAGGTATGCACATATCCTATGTTGAAATTGAAATTGCTCACTCTTTGAGCAACGACTAATTTATCAGAATCAAATAATGGTATGGCTTTATCGGGAATTAGTGTGTAACCAGAATCACTATTTAATCCATAAAAGCGCATTGAAGCTCCAGCAAGAAAACTCCCAGCACTTCTCTCCTGTCTGTCTAACTGCCAAAGCGCAGCCCGATAAGAAAATCTCTCCGGTTTAAAGCAATAGTAAACATTACTAAAAAAAGTGCTTGTGTAAACATCTCCCCGCTGAGGAAAATTATCAGAGATTGAATTCCATTCTGGGTCAATACTTCTCGGATTTGTTAAGAAAAAACCTTTGTAGAACTGCAGAAAATTCGAATTCCAGATTCGTTTTCCATTGAAGTTGGCTCTGAGCGAGAATTGTGACGAATTTCCTTTTCTATCTCCATCAACGGTTGAAAACGAAACTAAACCTAAGGATAAACTTAACCACTTATAATCGAAGGAAGCTATAAGATTTGTTCGTGTATTCGGCTCAAACCTCAATAACAAAGTATCTAAAGCAGCATTTCTGATATCGAGTGTTTGCCTCCTCCTGGCAAATTCGAAAGTAAAATGCGGATTACTTCTAAACGATCTTACAAAAGCACTGTTTGTAATACTTGATGACCCTGTGTCGGGTACTGAAGAAAAAACACTCTGAGTAGAAGAAATTAAGAATATTAGTGACAAAAAAAATCCTGTCCGATTATTCGGGAAAAAGGCCTCGAAATATCGGACAGGAAAATGTGTCATAGTTAATTAGTGCGCTACTGCAATCCTAGCAATGCTTTTTCCTTTTTCAGAATTAAGAGAAAGGAGATAAAGTCCTGAAGAAAGGTCATTCACAGGAACAAATATTCTAGTTCCTGGCATTAGCTTGCTTATCATTTGATTATAAACGACTTTACCTCGAACATCGTATAATACAAGTTCAACATTATTTTGCTCACTTATAAATTCTGTTTGAACACTAAGCATGTCGCTCACAGGATTAGGAGAAACCTTAAGAGGAGCTAAAGCAATTGCGCTTTCAAGTGATAAAGCCTCGAGGAGAAAATCATTGGAATAAGCTGTGCAACCACCTTGTGATGCAGAAACTGAATAAGTACCTATTTGAGAAGGAGACCATGTAGTGCCACTTGCTCCGTTTATAGGAGTTCCATTAAAGAACCACTGAATTGAGCCAGTTGCTCCGCTTACTACAAGCTGACTGCCATTAAAAGTTACTACAGGTGAAGCTGGAGGATTTGAAACTGTTACAACATTATTAGTAGTTTGACTTGATGCCTCCCCTGAACAGCCTCCTGTTATTGTTAAAGTAGCTCCAAAATTCCCAGCCGAGTTGTAGGAAACGCTTGGATTTATTTGATCTGAACTAGCTGGAGAACCTCCAGGGAAAGTCCAAGCGTAGCTTTGAGCACCTTGAGACGTAGCATTGAAAGTAACTTCTCCTCCTGCACAAATATTTGCTGGAGTAACTGAGAATGTTGCTAATGGAGCAGGTTGCTGAAGAATTGGGTGAATCATATGATTCACTGTTAATTCCCAACTTGCTGTTTCTGTGTATGCATGCCATGTTCCATCATCAAACTGCTCGTATGCAGTATTAACTGAAACATCGCCATCAGTATTTGTATAAACAGAGATTGTCACACCCGATGCAGGTTCAACATCATACCCTAAATAATAAGCTCCTGAAAGAGTAATTGGATTAGTAAATTCTACCTCTGTGTAAAACCCTCCATTAACATTAGAAATAATTGTAGATAAAGGAACTGTGGCTGATCCTAAAACTGTGCCCGGAAGGCCTGAAGCTCCATTATCGTCCCACACTTTAAAGGTTACTTGATGGTTATTTACATTACCTGCATCTGCAAATGAGAACCCAAACCAAGCATTCGTTAGTATATTATAGCCATTGCTAACTGTAAATTTATCCGCTTTAGCTAAATCCCCGTAAGTGTTGGTTCCAGCAACATAGCCTGTGGTTTGATCACCATAAATTACAGCTGAACCAGGAAAAGGAAAATTAATTGTATCAGCACAAGCGCCCGTAACTGGCGGAGGAGGCTGATTTGTGCAAGCATTCGACGTTAATAAACCAGCTCTGGCTCCACCAAGAGAAAATAATGCTTGTGCTCTTGCCTTCTGTCCGTTAGTGAACATTGTAGCACAATCATCATCCATATAATCCATGTAGTTCATGAACATATCTCCATTTGGTCCATTACTGCATGAAACATGAGGATAATTAGGACAACCGTAATTTGCATCACTTTGATTAGGAGTATCAGATACTTCATCAGTGCCGTTGCAAGCTCCGTCGTCATCTCCCCAAATGTGGTATAGATTTAACCAATGTCCAACTTCGTGAGTTGCTGTTCTTCCTAGATTATATGCAGTGTTAAATGGATTTGCAGGTGGTCTTCCTACGCTTGTGTACGTAAGAACAACACCATCTGTATTTGGATTACCTCCTGGAAATTGAGCATAGCCTAAAAGCTGGCTTCCTAAGTCACACACCCAGATATTCAAATACTTCGCAGAATTCCATGGGCTTTTACCTCCGTTATTATCTCTTTTAACATTGTTATTAGTGTTAAAGCTATTCACTGAAGTTTGAGTGCGGGTAATTCCACTAGTTGCATTCCCTTGAGGGTCTATACTTGCTAAGCAAAACTCAATTTCAAAATCGGCAGCCACACCTTGAAATGCCGAAGGTGTTTGACTGAAATTTGCATTGAGTTTCCTGTAATCTTCATTCAAAATATCAATTTGAGAAAGAAGCTGAGCATCAGAAATATTCTCAGTTGCATTTTGATAAACAACATGAAATACAACCGGAATAGTTACCAAACTTCGTGAGCCGCTTTGCGGATTGTACGATTCTACAAATTGGTTTGTGTGTTCGCTGATTGCTGCTCGATTAGCTGCATAATTAGGATCGTTTGCCAACATATCGGCATGACTTTCCATTGTTCCACAGCGTTGATTTTGCGAAAATACTGCACTTGAACTTAGCAGTAATAATAAGATTGATTTTGTGATTTTTTTCATTTCCCCTTTTAAAAAACGGAGTGCAAGTTACCAATAAAACAAGCTCTTCATTTGAAAAATGAGTAAACTTCCTTACACATATTTCAACATCATTAATGATAGCAAAAATGGCCCTATGAAGCTAAATTTCTTCGAACTGTGGTAAAAAACCTAAATTTTCAACTCCACACTACGGGCTTTTGAATAGTTTTGCAATCAAATTCAAAAGATATTATGGGATTTTTCGATCCTGCTGCCTGGGATGCCTTATTTACTGTTAATGGAATAATCACTTTGTTCTCACTTAGTGTTCTTGAGATTGTTTTAGGTATCGACAATATTATTTTCATTTCAATTGTTGCCTCAAAACTTCCGAAGAGCAGTCAAAGAAGAGCAAGAGTAATTGGACTTTCACTTGCTTTAGTATTCAGAATAATGCTGTTAAGCATTATCTCTTGGATTGCCGGCTTGAAAGAGCCCATTGTAGAAATATTTGGTTTTGGGGCAAGCGGAAGAGACTTGATTTTATTTGCAGGAGGTTTGTTCTTAACTGTAAAAACTATTATTGAAATAGTCGAAAAGTTAAATAAGGATGAAGAAGAAAACACTGGAACTGTTACAGCAACTGGATTTGCCAGAGCTATTGTTCAAATAGTACTGTTAGATATTGTATTTTCTTTTGATTCCATTCTCACTGCAGTTGCCATTTCTTCCAATCTAGCAATTATGATTATTGCCGTTGTATTTGCAATAATCATTATGATTGCTTTTGCTGGAGTTGTAAGTGACTTCATTAATAAGTACCAAACAATCAAAATGCTAGCTCTTGTATTTTTAGTTGCAATAGGAATAGTTTTAATCCTTGAAGCTTTGCATGTTGAAGAGAACTATCATATCGATCTTAAAAACTACGTTTACATTGCAATGGGCTTTTCTTTAACCGTTGAAACGTTAAATCTGTTAAGAACAAGAAATGCATTACGTCGCACAAGAGCCTTAAATACTGAGAAGAAGAAGGATTCCTAATTTGTGGCAACGTATTTGCAATTTTAACAACATACCAATAACACCGAATACTATGAAACCATTAATTATCGCGGCAATTATGTTTTTTGCTGCATCAGCCACAGAGGCTCAGAATTTATTAAACCAGGTAAAGAATCAGGTTAACAACGCTGTTGGAGGTAATAATGCAGGTTCATCATTAAGCAACGATGAAGTTATCAGAGGTCTTAAGGAAGCTTTGAATGTTGGGACAAACAATGCCACTGGCAAAGCATCAAAAATAGACGGCTTTTACAAGAATGCTATTATAAGAATTCCATTTCCTCCAGAAGCTAGAGCAGTTGAGTCAACAGCAAAGCAATTGGGTATGACAAAGCAAGTAAATGACTTTGTAAAAACTATGAACCGCGCTGCAGAAGAGGCAAGTAAAGAAGCCGCTCCAATTTTTGTTGATGCTGTTAGAACTATGACTATCAATGATGGTCTTACTATCCTTAGAGGGGGAGACGGTGCAGCTACCAACTACTTAAAAGGCAGAACTCAAAGCCAGTTAAATTCTAAGTTTTCGCCTATCGTTAAAAGAGCTATTAATAAAGTGCAGCTCACAAAATACTGGAAACCTATCGTTACTAAATACAACAAGATTCCCGGGGTGAGAAAACAAAATCCAGATCTCGATAAATATGTAACGGATAAAGCTTTAGAAGGTCTATTTAAGTTAATTGCTGATGAAGAAAACAAAATCAGAAAAGATCCTGCTGCAAGAGTAAGTGACATTCTCAGAAAAGTATTCGGATAATAGAACTCTTTAATAACAAACTAGAACGCCTTTCCGCCCGGAAGGGCGTTTTTCTTTTTAACATCTACAAGCTTATCGGCTTTAGCTCCAACTTCTACAGGCTTGCCAAGAAAATGGGGTTGCGTGTTTAATAAATAAACATCCAAAACAGCTCGTGACCTGGCGAATACTTCACGTAGGCCGGAAGTCCAGCCAGAAGCATCATTTACATCGCGTGCTGCATAGCCAACAACGGGGATATCTTGCTGTAAGGCAATAAATAAGGCTCTTTCAAGATGAAATTTTTGGGAAATAATTGTAAAGCTATTTTGTCCAAAGACCTTTTTACATCTTAATACAGAATCGAAAGTTCGTAAGCCAGCAAAGTCCATGTAAATTGCTGTATCAGGAACCCCTTTTTTGAGCAGCGCCTTTCTCATATCCCGAGGCTCATTGTAATTTAACGTTCTGTTATCTCCACTAACAATGATGTAATCTATCTTGCGTGAATTGAATAAATCTGCAGCTGCTTCAATTCTATACCTAAAAAACAAATTAGGATTCCCTGAGCGATTATACTTTGATGTTCCTAATAATAAACCAACCCTGGAATGAGGAATCGCGGAAGATTGATGCACAATAAAAGCCTGGCTTGTGTTCTCAACAAGAGAATTGCTGAACCACAAACCCAAAACTATAAGTACTGAAATAAAGACAGTTAGCTTAAGAATCCTAATCGCCCAAAACCTCAAACGGTGCATAATTCAAAGAACGGAAAATCCCGACATTTATGATAATAAAAAAGGTCGGTTTGAATTATTATCTTTGCAGGAAAATGAGCAATATGGCAGGAAAGACAAACTTACCGGAACAAACAGGAAAAGAAATAAGCTTTGATGAATTTCTTGAAACAGTTGTGGAAGATTATAAAGTAGCCTGCGAAAGCCGGGAAGCAAGCCTTCTTGGTAGAAAGGAAGTCTTAACCGGAAAGGCCAAATTTGGAATCTTTGGCGATGGTAAAGAAATAGCTCAAATTGCTTTAGCAAAAGTGTTTAAAGAAGGTGATTGGCGCTCGGGATATTACAGAGACCAAACTTTTATGCTAGCTGCAGGCTTAATGACTCTTGAACAATTCTTCGCACAACTGTATGCTCATGCAAACGAAGATGCCGAACCAATGTCTTCTGGTCGTTCTATGAACGGACATTTTGCCACAACTACCGTTGAAAAAGATGGCAGCTGGCGTGAACTGTCAGCTTTAAAAAATGTGTCGGCTGATATTTCGCCAACTGCTGGTCAAATGCCTCGTCTTCTCGGACTTGCTTTGGCTTCGAAAGTTTTTAGAAATAATGAGGCTCTTCATAGTGAAACCCAATTTTCTCAGAAAGGAAATGAAGTTGCTTTTGGAACGATTGGAGATGCAAGTACATCTGAAGGACTATTCTTTGAAACAATAAATGCTGCAGGTGTGCTTCAAGTGCCTCTTGCAATATCTGTTTGGGATGATGGCTACGGAATCTCTGTTGCTAAAAAATATCAAACTACTAAAGCAAGTATTTCTAAGGCATTAGCAGGTTTTGAAATGTCTGATGAAGAAAAAGGCTTTAGGATATACAAAGGTAAAGGCTGGGATTATGCAGGCTTAGTTGAGCTTTATGAAAAAGGAATCTCTCAAATGAGAGAGGATCATATTCCAGCTTTGTTTCATATCGAAGAAATGACACAGCCTCAAGGGCATTCTACTTCAGGTTCGCATGAGCGATATAAAAGTCCAGAAAGACTTACATGGGAAGAAGATTTTGATTGTATTAAGAAAATGAGAGCATGGATTATTGAAACTGCAATAGCCACTGAAGCTCAATTAGAAGAAATAGAGAAATCTGCTAAAAAGAGAGTAAAAGAAGCGAAGGATAGTGCTTGGAAAGCTTTTCAAGCTGAGATGCTCGAAGAAAAAATCAAACTCGAAAGCTTGCTCGAAGGCGAATTTTCGAATGGCTTGGATACAATTCTTTCAAATCTTAAAAACAACAGAGAACCATTACGAAGAGACATCTCAGAAGCTGCAAGGAAAGCACTGAGAAACCTAAGAGGAATTTCATCCCCTGTAAGGGAAAACCTTAAAGCGTTTATTCAAAATCAGAAAGAAGATACATTTGAAAAATACAGCTCCTGGCTTTACACAGAAGGTGATAATTCAGCATTAAATGTTGATGCAATTGCCCCGGTTTACGAGTCAGAACCAAATCTTGTTGATGGGCGTGAAATTTTGCGTGATAATTACGATGCTATTCTTGAAACAAACCCTTATTTCCTAACTTTTGGAGAAGATGCCGGGGGAATTGGTGGTGTTAATCAAACTCTAGAAGGTTTGCAAAAAAAGCATGGTGAACTAAGAGTTAGCGATACCGGCATTCGCGAAGCTACAATCATTGGACAAGGAATTGGAATGGCGATGAGAGGTTTAAGGCCAATAGCTGAGATTCAATATCTTGATTATTTGCTCTATGCGATTCAAATAATGAGTGATGATTTAGCAACTCTAAGGTATCGCACCAAAGGAAAGCAAAAGGCTCCACTGATTGTTTCTACCAGAGGGCATCGCTTAGAAGGAATTTGGCATTCAGGTTCACCAATGGGAATGATTATCAATGCATTAAGAGGTGTTATGGTTTGTGTTCCAAGAAATATGACACAAGCGGCCGGAATGTACAATACCCTGCTATCTGCAGATGATGCAGCATTGGTAATTGAACCATTAAACGGTTATAGAATTAAAGAAAATCGTCCATCTAACATGGGAGAATTTAAAGTAGCCTTGGGTAAATCTGAGATTCTTCAAGAGGGAAGCGATATCACATTGGTAACATATGGTTCATGCTGCCGAATTGCTCAAGCTGCTATTGATGAGCTTACTGAAATGGGCATTTCTGTAGAATTGATTGATATTCAAACATTGCTGCCTTTTGATTTGGATAGCACAATTTCAAAATCGCTTGAAAAAACTAATAAGTTATTAATCCTTGACGAAGATGTTCAGGGAGGAGCTAGCGGCTTTATTCTTCAGCAAGTCCTTGAAGTTCAGGGAGGGTTCAGATTTCTTGATTCTGATCCTGTAACTTTGAGTTCAAGAGATCATAGACCAGCCTACGGATCTGATGGTGATTATTACTCAAAACCAAGTGTTGATGATGTAATTGAAACTGCCTACGGCATGATGTCGGAGTACAATCCAAGTCTTTATCCTGCTATTTAATGAGTTCATTATCCACTGAAAGTGAATCTAGATACGATAATCTAGAAAAGATGCCAACGGTTGAGCTATTGGGCAATATGAATCGTGAGGATAAGACTGTAGCTGAAGTAATTGAAGCTGAAATCCCTAAGATAGCTGCGCTATCGGATGCGATTGCAAGTCGCATGCATGAGGGTGGTAGATTGTTTTACATTGGCGCTGGTACCAGCGGAAGACTTGGAGTTGTTGATGCATCTGAGTGCCCGCCAACCTACGGAATTGAGTTTGATAAAGTGATTGGAATTATTGCCGGTGGAGATTCTGCTATCAGGAAAGCCGTTGAATTTGCTGAGGATGATGAAAATCAGGCTTGGAAAGATTTACAGGCATGGAATATTAGTACTATAGATACCGTTATTGGAATTGCGGCATCAGGAACAACTCCTTATGTAATTGGAGGAGTGAGTGATGCGAGACGATTTGGATGTATAACAGGATGCATAAGCTGTAATGCAAATTCACCTTTAGCTGCCGTGGTTGACTTTCCTATTGAAGTAATTACCGGGCCAGAATTCATTACAGGAAGCACTCGAATGAAAGCTGGTACTGCTCAGAAGCTGGTTCTTAATATGATAAGTACTTCGGTGATGATTAAGTTAGGTAGGGTGAAAGGAAACCAGATGGTAGACATGCAACTTTCTAACAACAAACTTGTTGAAAGAGGAACCCGAATGGTAATGAAGGCTCTGGATATTGATAAAGAAGAGGCTGAAAAATTATTGAAAGCAAATGGTAGTGTGAGGAAAGCAATTGAGGCGTTCGGACAGAAGTAATAATTATGCAGGATATCGAACCTTTCTATAACTGGCGAGGACTTTACGACTCAGCCGAGGATGATTCTTCCCCATTTCATGGGAGAGTATATAGCGAATTTCAGTACAGCACTACTATTTACAATCATTATATTCATCCGCAATGGGATGAATTTGGCTCAGAGACGCTTTATCTGAAAGTTCTATTTGCCGACTATGAGAATGAGTTTGCAGTGATTGAACTTATGGGCGAGTGGAACGATGCCATCGGAAACGATATTATGTTCTTAAAGAGAGATGTAATCGACGAGATGATTCACTGTGGTATAAAAAACTATATTCTTATCGGAGAGAATGTGCTTAATATGCATACCTCCGAGGAAGATTATTATGAAGAATGGTTTGATGATATAGAAGATGGCTGGATAGTAGGATTGAACTTCCGGGATCATGTTATTGCAGAATTCAACTCCGTTGGAATTGACCAATACATCGTTTTCGGTGGACGATTTGACGAAATAAACTGGCGAAAATACCAACCACAAGATTTATTCAATCTCATAAACCTCTTCATGACAAGAAGATTAGAAGCTTAATTCTTAGTTTTATTTCTCGCTTTAATTAAAGCAACAACATGCTTATCAACGGGCCAACTAAGGTCATCAACATTAAGTGTATCGATTGGAATCCACCTAAATGCAATTGAATCATTTATTGGAGGAATACCATCATATCTATTAGAGATACATTTGAATTTAATATCCTCGCGAAAGCGACACAAATAATAAACGCTCAAGAGTTGACCTCCTCCTCTAAACATGGATTTAATGTAAAAATCAGTAGTATAAAAGTGTTCAAGCACTTCAACTTCTTGCTCGCATTCCTCAATAAATTCACGCTTAAGTCCTTCAATTAAACCTTCACCATATTCTAATCCCCCACCAGGGAATTTTGTCATATATTGATTCTGACAATATTCATCACTTACAAGAAGTTCGTTCTTATCATTAATTATCAAACCATACACTCGAACATTAAAATGATTTACACCTTCTTCAGCCATAGAACAAACATAACAAAGGGCAAGCTATAGAGTTTAAAATACAAATGTTTATGTCTGAAAACCTCAAATCTAAATCTTGATATAAACCGAGACCTTCGTTAAGGACTCTATTTGGCAGGATGTTTAGATTTTACGCCCTGATAATCTGATAATTAAGAAAATAATCAATATATTACCTTGTATTACATAGTACTGTGTTAAATTAAGTTCTATGTTTGCAATATGAATTTAGAGAACACAAAGGCTCAGATGAGAAAAGGGGTGTTGGAGTTTTGCATCTTATCCATTCTTTCAAATGGCGATGCTTACACCAGCGACATTATAGGGAAGCTCAAAGAGGCGAAATTGATTGTTGTTGAAGGAACACTCTATCCTCTTTTGACCCGTTTAAAAAATGCCGGACTCCTATCTTACCGTTGGGAAGAAAGTAATTCTGGACCACCTCGCAAATACTATGGACTTACAGAACTTGGCACACGAGTTCTTGCAGAATTAAAAACTACCTGGGATGAATTGGTAGAATCAGTAGCTATAACACAACAAAAACCTTCTGGAATTTAATATCATGAACAAGACTATAAGTATTAATCTAAGTGGAATGCTCTTTAATTTAGAAGAGTTGGCTTATGAAAAACTATCGAAATACCTCGCACAGCTAAAGCGTTCTTTTGAAGGAACTCAAGGAAAAGACGAGATTCTTGCTGACATTGAAAGCAGAATTGCTGAACTATTCACAGAAATGCTTAAGAATAAGCAAGTAATTCTTGAGAAAGAGGTAGATGAAGTAATTGCAGTTTTGGGCGCGCCAGAAGAATACGAAACTGAAAAGGAAGACTATTCTAACACCAGCAGTAGAACTAATACAAACTATGAATACTCTGATTCGAGGAGGCTTTTCAGAGATCCCGAAAACTCTGTCTTTGGAGGTGTTTGCTCAGGTGTTGGACATTACTTCGGGATTGATGCTGTTTGGCTTCGTTTGGCTTTTGTTATAGCTCTATTTTTCGCTGGTACAGGCCCTCTATTGTACATTATACTTTGGATTGTTTTACCAAAAGCTAACACAACCGCCGAGAAACTTCAAATGAGAGGAGAGCGGGTTAATATTGAGAACATTGAAAAAAAAATTCGTGAGGAGACTGAAAGAATAAAAGTTAAAGCCGGCGAATTTGGGAACAAAGCTCGAAACGAGTTAAATAATGCCAATGTAGGCGCTCGGGTAGGAGGTTTTGTAAATGAATTCCTTCATTTGATATTCAATTTCATCAAAGGAATCACAAAGGTAATTGGAAGAACTCTTGGCCTTTTCCTGCTCCTCGCAGGAGGAATGCTCCTTCTAGCTTTAATTGGAGCTTTCGCAACCAAAGGAATCTTTTTTACCGGGAACGAAATGGGCGGCATGAGCGTGTTCAAAATAGGCGACTTTCTTGATGTATTTTTTGAGTCTGGATTACAACAAGACTTGTTTATTATTGGAATAGTGCTTTTACTTATAACTCCCGTGATTGGCCTAATTCTATTAGGATTGAGGCTAGTTATTTACCCAAGAGTTAGTCTAACCTGGCCAGCTTCTGTAAACGGAATGCTTTTCATTGCGGGCTTGGTTTTGTGCATCGTTACCGGTGCTATGCTCCTTACTGATTTTAGCGCAAAAGGCCGACGAATAGACCCGGTTGAAGTTAGAAACCCTAAATCTGATACGCTAAGAATAGCTGTTCAACCTAATAGCGAACTTAACATCAAGCAATTTGCTCACATAGATAATTGGAGATTTTATCTCGATGATGAAGACCATTTCATAACTGGTAGAGTAAGGTTGAATATCATTAAATCGCAAAACGAAGAGTTACTGATGAGTGTAAACAGATCTGCAAGAGGAACCGATAAAAAGCAGGCAATTGAAACTGCCAATAAAATCAAGTTTTTCGTAAAACAAGAGAATAACACACTTTACTTTAATCCGTATTTTACCCTTCCGGGTGATGCAAAGTGGAGAAGACAAAGACTGGAATTTACTCTAGAAATGCCTGAGGGAAGTTTTATTTATATTGATAAAGGCCTCGAAAAAATACTCAACGATATTCCAAACACTCAAAACATGGATGATGATGAAATGAGCGGTCATACTTGGATTATGGGTAAGGAAGGCTTGAGCTGTTTGAGCTGCCCGATAGAAGAAACAATCTTCTGATGTTATTACAAAACCAATTGCTCTATACTCTAGAATATTTAAGGCCTTTGCGTGAATAATCACTGCATTAGCAGTTAATCGATATTATTTTGCTCTGTATTATATTTACAGCGTGCAAAGCCTTGATATACCTTTAATTTCGGTACCGGGAATCTTACCAAAACGAATAGCTCTTCTTAAAAAAGAATGTGCAATCGAAACAGTTGGAGATTTATTGCAATACTATCCCTTTAGGTATGTCGACAGAACTCGCTTCTATACCATAAAGGAAATAAATGAGGAACTGCCGTACATTCAACTAATTGGCAAGATTGAACAGGTTCGCTTAATTGGTCAGAAGCAAAAACAAAGACTAAGTGTTCTGCTAAGAGACAAAACAGGTACAATTGAGTTAGTTTGGTTTCAAGGCATCAAATACATTCAAGATCGTCTGAAGCCGGGTGCTGATTTTATTGTCTTTGGAAAGCCAAGT
Organism: Bacteroidia bacterium; assembly: GCA_018401705.1. Lineage (GTDB taxonomy): Bacteria > Bacteroidota > Bacteroidia > M30B66 > M30B66 > M30B66. The sequence goes on from JAGYKL010000022.1 coordinate 43,054, forward strand.
TCATTTAATGGAGCTTGGAATATGGCACATCCAGAATTAGAACTTTATTCAGAAGAAAAAGCGGCAAGAGCATCCAAATTACAGCCAGTTTACTCTGGAACCGAGGCAATGAAAAGAGCCCGGCTCGATAGCAAAGCAATATCATTACTTATTCAACAAGTATTGAGGTGGTGCGAAGGTAACATTCCTGAAACGTTGCCGGCATCAATACGAAATATGCTTTCGCTAATTCCGCTCCATCAGGCTTTTGTTGATATTCACAACCCGAAATCGGCAGAAGAACTTAGCAAAGCAGAAATACGTTTAAAATTTGAGGAGCTGTTCTTCTTACAGCTAAGGTTGATTCAGAGTAACCGAATTAACAAACAAGCAATCAAAGGTTTCCCGTTTACTAAAATCGGCGAAGCATTCAATAGCTTTTATGCAAACCAATTGCCCTTTGAGCTAACCAATGCGCAAAAGCGAGTAATCAAGGAAATAAGAAGCGATGTTGCCAAGCCATCACAAATGAACCGACTTTTGCAAGGTGATGTTGGAAGTGGCAAAACAATAGTAGCATTTATGAGTATGCTAATGGCTATTGACAATGGGTTTCAAGCTTGCTTAATGGCACCCACAGAGATACTTGCCCAGCAACACTTTGCAGGACTTCAACCTTTTGCCGAGGCTATAGGATTAAAAATCGCGTTACTAACAGGCTCTGTTAAGAAAAAAGCAAGAAAGCCTATTCACGAGGAACTACTTAGTGGTGAGTTACATATACTAGTTGGAACGCATGCTCTGCTTGAAGACAAGGTAGCTTTTCACAATTTAGGGCTTGTTGTAATTGATGAACAACATCGTTTCGGCGTAGCGCAGCGAGCCAGAATGTGGGCAAAGAACACATTACCACCGCATGTTTTGATTATGAGTGCTACGCCTATTCCCAGAACTTTGGCTATGACACTTTATGGAGATTTGGATATTTCGGTAATTGATGAACTGCCTCCCGGCAGGAAGCCAATCCAAACCCGTCATATCTACGATAAAGATAGAATTGGGATGTTCAATTTCATTCAGCAACAAATTGAACTTGGAAGGCAGATTTATATCGTTTACCCTTTGATTGAGGAAAGTGAACAGCTTGATTATAAAAACCTTGTTGATGGATTTGATCATCTATCGGCAGTTTTCCCCCCACCAAAATATCATTTGAGTATTGTTCATGGTCGCCTTTCGGCGGAAGATAAAGACTATGAAATGCAACGTTTCATAAAAAAGCAAACGCAAATTATGGTTGCTACCACTGTTATTGAAGTTGGAGTGAATGTTCCCAATGCTTCAGTGATGGTGATTGAAAGTGCCGAACGCTTTGGACTTTCACAGCTTCATCAATTAAGAGGAAGAGTTGGTCGCGGAGCCGATCAGTCTTACTGCATTTTGATGACAGGTTTCAAACTCAGTAAGGATGCCCGAACACGTCTCGAAACTATGGTTGAAACAAATGATGGTTTTAAAATAGCAGAAGTTGATTTACGCCTTCGTGGTCCGGGAGATTTACAGGGAACCCAACAAAGTGGAACGATGGATTTAAGAATTGCTGATATTTCAAGAGATAGCAAACTACTTATTTATTGCAGAGAACTTGCTAGCAAAGTTCTCGAAAGTGACCCCGAACTGAACATGGAAGAACATCAGCCGATAAGGCTAAAACTACACGCACTCCAACAAAAGCATTTAAACTGGGGAAGAATATCTTAAGGCTAACTTGGCTAAAGAAGCGCTTCAACTACTTTCACTTATTCAAGACTTTGATTAATGCTGCACTATTAATCGAGCTCCATGAACGTTGTCTTTACTCACAGCTTTCAATATATAAACTCCATTGTTAAGAGACTCAGTATTAAAAGTAAACGATGAGGAATTAGTATGGTGCAATTGTAATAACCGTCCCTGCGTATCATAAATTTCTAAGTCGAATTCCTTAACAAGATTTGATACAGTTGCAACGTTGGATGAGGGATTAGGAAAAACAGATAAATGATCAATTTCATTGATATGCTCTATTCCTGAAACTGTAAGAAAAAAGCAGTTGCTCGTAAAGGAACAATTTTCCGTTGTCATAACAACTGCGTAATAACCATTTGTTAAAGGCTCATAAGTCATGTCAGTTGCTCCTGAAATTTCTTCATTTGTAGAACAGTTAATCCATTGATAGGTGTCTGCAAGCTGCAGGGTTGAAATAACACCTTCATTTTCGCTTACATTATTATTGAAGGTACACTCATCAACAATTACAGTCTCTGCAGTATTAGTAGTCACAGCTGGTTCAAAATCAAAATATATGTCAACCTTATTGCCAATAACATCTCCAATTTGGGCATTATCTCTTAGCAGAATTTTAAAAACAATTCCGCCGTGACTTTCAGGTTCATTGCTAGTGCTGTCGGCTAGCATAATATCAGGGAAATAAAATTCAAAAGCACCGTCTGAAGCTATATACCTAAGCTCAACGTTGTGGGTTGCAGAAATAAATTCGAAAGTACTTGGATCTACTAGAGAAGGCAAAGTATCTAAAATTAGAATATTCACAGCAGGAGCTGTTCCAGTATTCTGGAAACGCACATTATAAGTCAAATAGATTTGATCGAGCACTTCGAAGTTTGTTAGTGTATCCACATCAACTTTAATGTCATTTGGATCGCATGCTGCGACTATGACATTTTCATCGATTGCGGCATTATTTGCGGGATTTACGTCTCCAATAATCGGATTGATGTAGCTTGATGCAATGTAAGGTGTACCAGTATTTGAGAAAGGAGATATTTGCAATTGAACGTAGATGTTTTGAGAAGTATATGGTTCAATTGCTGTGATATTCCATACGATAGAATCGCTTGAGATATCAGGTATTACAGAAGCTGAAAGGAAAGAAGAAAGTTCAGTAGGGAAATTAAAAACCAGGGAAGCGTTGTTAACTGTTTCGGTACCAAAATTTTCATAGCTAATTACATATTGCGCCATAAAACCCTTAACTATCCCAGTGATTGGGTAAATATTGACTCGTAAATCTTGGTTACCTGCAATTTGCGTAAAGCTAAAATCGTTGCCATCATCAATTTGAGAATTTTGTGCATCGAAATAAGCTGATTGGCTTGAAGGGTTTGCAGTATGATAAGTTATTTCAGGTGCATTTACCACATAAGTTCCAGAATCATTCAAAAGCAAAGTATAATCACCATCTATATTTGTAAAGGTAGCCTGACCACTTTCGAAGTTTACCATTTTATTTGAGCAAGGCAAATCGCCAGTATCGTATGTTCCATTGGTATTTAAATCATAAAACAGCTTGCCGTTTATCTCATTTGAATTAATCTTCATTTTGACAAGCCACATATCATATCCTCCATTATTACCCGAAACGTCGCCGGAAACAGATTGGACATCGCTAAAAATCATAAATTCCTGATCGTTGATTATTGATATGTTGTCTAAGCCCTGAAAACCAGTATTATAAAAATCACTACCTGGACCACCTATTGATTTCTGCCATTCAATACTTCCAGCATAATTTAGTTTTGCAATCCAAATATCTGAAGAACCTAAAGGGTCAGTAACATCTCCATCAGTTGAGGTCGAAATACTTGTCGTAAGATATCCTCCATCGTTTGTTTGAACGATATCAAAACCCTTGTCGCTGAAAGTACCTCCATAGCAATTTTGCCATTCGATATTAAGTGATGCATCAGTTTTAATAACCCAACAATCTGAACCACCATGATTATTTGTAATGTTCCCATTTGTGGAATTGGTAGCACCTATAAGTGCAAATCCTCCGTCACTGGTATGTATAAAATTATGGCCATCATCCCAACTTGATCCTCCATAGCACCTTTTATGTATAATGTTCCATGAATTAGCGTCTATTACAATCATCCAATATTCTTCACCTCCATGAGCTCCGCAATTTGCAACATCAAAGTTAGACGAGGTAGATATTGATAGTATTCCTATATTATTGTTTGCGAGGGTCCGAACTCGAGTACCAACATCTGTTGAAGTCCCTCCAAAACACTTTTGAGAAACCAGATCACCTGTTTCTGTAATCTCAACTAACCAAGTGTCTGAACTTCCATGGTTTCCGGTTACCTGCCCATCATTTGAACCTGTTGACCCCAGAAGTAAAAAATTACCGTTAGGCTTTTGAATAAAATGATTACCAACCTCATTTGCTGTTCCTCCATAACATCTCTTAAATTGCACTAAGCCATCTTGATTAAGCTTTAGAAACCATAGGTCGGCTGCTCCGCCATTTGTGGAATGATTTCCTGAAACATCGCCATCATTAGACCGGGAATCTCCAAAGAGTGCATATCCTCCATCAATTGTTTGAATTATTGTTTTTACTTCATCTAAAAATGAACCTCCATAAGTATTTGTCCATTGAACTTCGCCATTCTCATCAACTTTATTCACAAGGACGTTATTTCCTTGCTTTCCAGCGAGTATATAGCCTCCGTCGGACGTTGCATCAAAACTTCTGGCAATTTCATCTGAACTTGTTCCATAGCATCTTTGCCAATCAATGACTGGTTGAGCATAAGCATTTCCTAAAAAGCTAAGGAATATCAAGGAATTGAGTAACAAAAAGACGTATTTCATAATAAGTGGAGCGCTAGCTATTCGTTAAATTCTCTAAATCAAATTTGATTCGCACTTGTTAAACATTGTTTGATGCTTTCAAAGTTTTGCCAATTAACCGGTAGAACAATTTTAGCACTAATTATCCATAACCACAATAACCACAATGGGATACAACGTATAAGTTTATATCCTACAAAGAAGAAGCTGCAATAAGAGGAAATTATACTGATTTAGATAAGCGAGATTAATAAGCTTATCAATCAGAATATGCAGAAAACGTGAAATAGGCAGTTATTACAGCTTGATACAAACATTCTTTGCTTCAGTAAAAAATTTAAGTGCTTCCCAACCGCCTTCACGGCCAACACCACTGTTTTTCACTCCGCCGAAAGGCGTTCTTAAATCTCTTAGCATCCAGCAATTTACCCAAACAATGCCCGCTTTTAAATCCGCCGAAAGGCGATGAGCCCTTTTTACATTACTAGTCCAAACCGAAAAGGCTAAGCCGTAATCAGTACCATTGGCTATTTCAACAGCCTCTTCGTCTGAATCAAATGGAATTAAGCTAACAACGGGACCAAAGATTTCTTCCTGATTAATGCGGCATGCAGGACCTAAACCTTCAATAACAGTAGGCTCAATAAAGAATCCATTCTCATTACCTTGAGGAAATAAGCGGCTTCCTCCACTAAGAATAGTTCCACCTTCCTGCTTGGCAATTTCTATGTATGAAAGAATCTTATTCATATGAGCTTCAGAAACAACAGCTCCCATTCTAGAGCCACTATTGAGTGGGTTACCTACTGTAATTTCCTTCACTTCTTTAAGAAACGCCTCTTTGAATTTGAGATAAATACTCCTTTCAATAAGCAACCTTGAGCCGCAAAGGCAAATTTGACCTTGATTAGAAAAAGCAGCCCTAACAGTTTCATTAACAGTATTTTCAAACTCACAATCGGCAAAAACAAGCGTTGCATTCTTACCTCCAAGTTCAAGCGAAAGCTTCTTGAATTTCGGAGCAGCTACTGAGGCTATTGATTCCCCTGTTTTGGTTCCTCCTGTAAATGAAATGGCGCTGATATCATCATGGGAAATTAGGGAAGCTCCAACCTTTGCACCTAGCCCCTGAACAATATTTAAAACTCCGTTTGGAAAACCAGCTTTAATGCAGAGCGATGCAAATCGAGTAGCTGTCATAGGAGTTACTTCAGAAGGTTTTGCAACCACTGTATTTCCGGCGGCTAAAGCAGGAGCGATTTTCCACGTAAAAAGGTAGAGGGGTAAATTCCATGGAGAGATGCAAGCAGCAACACCAATTGGCTGGCGAAGTGTATAATTTATAGCTATATTATCCATTGCATGGGATTCTGACTGAGTATGCAGAATTGCCGTTGCAAAGAATCTAATATTGGCAATTGCCCTTGGAATATCTATGGTTTTAGCTACATGAAGAGGCTTACCTGAATCCAGACTTTCTTCTAAAGCAAGGTTCTCTATGTCCTCTTCCATAAGTTCAGCGAGTTTAAGCATTAGCTTACTTCTTTCTGAAGCTGGGGTTTTTGACCAAGTCGGAAATGCGCTTTTGGCAGCTTCCACCGCTAGGTGAATATCTTCTTTATTACTATCAGGAATCAGGTTTATTACTTGACCTGTAGCTGGGTTAACATTTTCAAGCCAATTGTCGCTTAGAGGAGAAACAAGCTTTCCGTTAATATAATTGAGAAGTTTATTCATAATTGATTGTAAATGTACAAAAGCAATTTAGCTCGGTTGCTTAATCGGCCTTCCCTTCCAATATGTGTTTGACTTAGTGAAAGTTAGAATAAACACAAAAAGAACCAGAAAGGGGTAAACTATCCTAAAAACCGGCCAAAAAAGAGCGTCATTTGCACTCATTTGGATAGGAGAATACAGTCTAAGCAGCAAAAGCTCCGGAATAATAACCAAAGTATACATTGGTCCAAAAGCCAAAAGCCCGGGAATAAAGTTGATCATCCATAGCATAAAGAAAAAAGCATGTAGTTTTTCTTTCAAACCATTTAGGTGATTTGTTTTGGAGGCCCACCTCACACGCTGATAAAACCAATCAGACCTTTTATTTCTGAGTTTTGTAATAACTGTAGCATCGTCATTTTGATGGTAAAGAATTTTCAGGCCAGCCTCTTTAAATGAGTTCATTAGCAAAACATCATCGCCCGAAGCCAGATGTGCATGAGATTGGTACTGACCAACCTTTTCCCATGCCGACTTTTTGAACATCAAATTTGCTCCGTTAGCGAGAAAAGAACTTTCATTGTTCACCCCTGCACGCGTTATCGTTTGAAGAACCAATAATTCAATATGAGAAATGAGTGAATAAAAGCCTGTTTCTGCTGGTATTCCAGATACAGGTGAGATAATCATATCGCAATGATGTTCTTTAATTCCTTTTCTTTTAGTGTTGAGCCATGACTCAGAAAAGACACAATCAGCATCGGTTGTTAGTATCCAATTGTTTTTTGCCTGAAGGATAGCTATTGAAAGGGCATGCTTCTTAGAGCTTAGTATACCTTTATTAATTTCAATTAGCCTAAAGGCGGAAGGAAAGCCTCGCAATCTGGAAGCACTAGAAATTTCAGATTGATCATCAACAAGAATAACTTCATCATTATCATTAAGCTTCAGATTTCCAAGACAATTAATTAAGTCGGGCAAATTATTCTCTTCGTTTCGAAAGGGAATGATAACTGAAATCCCGATTTCTAAGTTAGGTTCATCAGATTCTATGCTTCCTGTATTGGCTGAAATCCAGAGCATAAGATAAAAAGGCAAAACAATGCAAATGAAAAATACCAAGGCAGCCATAGGCAACTAATTTAAGGCGATTTACTTTGTAACTTGGCTGCGAAATGCAAAAAGACAAAGTGATTTTAGGCATTGACCCAGGAACTAACGTTATGGGTTATGGGCTTATACATATTACAGGCAAGAAACTCAGCTTGCTGCATCTGGGGGTGTTGAATATGAATAAGATAGACAATCATGGAATGAAGCTTAAGATGATATTTGATTGTGTTTTAAGCCTAATTGAAACATATCACCCTGACGAGGTTGCTGCAGAAGCCCCCTTCTTTGGTAAAAATGTTCAATCGATGTTAAAGCTTGGAAGAGCTCAAGGTGTTGCTATGGCAGCTGCACTTCATAAGAATCTACCTGTTTTTGAATATTCTCCACGAACGATAAAGCAAAGTATTACTGGTAAAGGTGCGGCATCAAAAGAACAAGTCTCTGAAATGCTCCAAAGACTTCTAAATGCGCCACCAGAGGCTTTACCGAAGGAGTTAGATGCGACTGATGGATTGGCAGCAGCTGTTTGTCATTACTTTCAAAACACAAAAGAAAGTATGCCTGTCAAAACCAAAAAGGTGGGTTCTTGGGCTGCTTTTGCTAAGAATAATCCTGAAAGGTTAAAATCCTGAGTTATATTGAGCTGAGAATTCTCTCCTGAATAGCCTTTAGTTCTTCTTGCGAAGGTTTCATTTTCGGACGAGAGAAATTGATGTCTTCCACATGATTCAAAGGTACAAGGTGAATATGAGCATGAGGAACTTCCAAGCCAATAACGGCAATCCCAATTCTTTTACAAGGGATAGACTTTCTCAATTTTGATTCCACCTCTTTTGCGAAGGAAAAGAGGTGCTGATAGGTTTCTTGATCTAAGTCAAATATGTTATCAACTTCCTTTTTGGGCACAACAAGCGTATGTCCTTCCACAAGAGGAAAAACATCTAAAAAGGCAAAACAGTGATCATCTTCAAGAATTTTGAAGGAAGGCAAATCGCCCTGAATGATTCTTGTAAAGATTGATGGCATTAGTCTCTGCTGATATCTAAGATTTCGAGCTTAACTTTTCCGTTTGGCACAGTGGCTTCAACAACTTCACCGACTGTTTTCCCAAGTAGAGACTTTGCTACTGGCGAACTAACAGAGATTTTTCCTGATTTCAAATCAGCTTCATTTTCAGCAACAAGAGTGTAAGTCATTGTTGCGTTATTTGCAAGATTCTTGATTTTAACTTTTGAGAGAATCAGTACTTTAGAATTATCGAGTTTTGATTCATCTACAACTCGTGCGTTAGCCAATAAGGTTTCCATTTTAGAAATCTTAAGCTCTAAAAGGCCTTGAGCTTCCTTTGCTGCATCATATTCAGCATTTTCAGAAAGGTCTCCTTTATCTCTAGCTTCAGCAATTTGAGCAGAAATAGAAGGTCGTTCAACTCTTTTTAGTTGTTCGAGTTCGTCGCGTAATCTCTGCAACCCCTCTTCGGTTAAATAAGTATAATTACTAGAAGACATAATTCAATGATTTAAGGCAATAAAACGGAAAGACTCTTCAGATTAGAAGAGTCTTTCCGTTTGGATGCTAAATTACAAAAGCATCCTAAACAAAACAAGTTATTGATTATAGATTGATTCTGGCGCCTATTGTGTGAACACCTGAGAATGGATTAGAAGCACGGTAAGCATAATCAATGGCGAACGTTGTACCTTTTTTGTTAAGAGGAGCTTCTACAGTAAAACCTGCAGTTGGACCTGTGAAGGCATTAGATCTTCCATTTGTATTACTAATATCATCAGCGGCATCATTACCACTAGAAGATATTTCAGCCATGTATCCACCACGAACCATAAACATTTTATTGAACGAATACTCAAGTCCGCCAACTACTTGATCTTTAGAAAAAGAATTAGAAGTAAAGTTTGCTGCAATAGTAATCTCATGTTTTTCAATTGAATTGAAAACATAAGCTCCACCAATATTTAGCAATGAAGGCAGTTCAAACGCCTCACTTCTTTGCTCAACAGTTAAACTTGCACCAGTTGCTGGTACAGTTCCTCTAAAAGATAAACCGTCGCCATTAAACTGCATTCTTGGACCAACATTTCTCAGGGAGATACCAAAGCGAATATTCTCAGTTTTACCTGTGATATACTGAACGCCAGCATCAAAGCAAACACCTGTTGCTCTAACATCAGAAATTGATTGAGAAATAGTTCTCAATACCAATCCACCGTAAATACTGTTTGAAAACTCCTTAGCATAAGAAACACCTATGTTGGTAAGATTAGGCGTAAATGTTCCAATACCACCTTCTGGCTGATCAACAGTAGTAACAAGGATATCTCCAAAGTTCATTGACATTACACTTAAACCAATTGTCCCAGTCTTGTCTTTACCAACGCCTTGAGTGATACCGAAAGCGTTTATCGCAACACCAGAACCTCCAAACCAATTAGAGTGAGCAAACAATACTTCAGTCTTTTTTGTAAAAGCTGTTCCTGCAACATTTAGGAACTGGGCTTCTAAACCTCTTACCATAGAGGTATTTGCACCTGCCCATCCAGAACTTCTTGCGAATGGATTTATAAGCAATTCAGTAGCTCCTGCTTGTCCTACCCTATCTTCATTACCAGCTTGCACTGAAGAAGAAAAAACAGATGAACAAAAAGCAAGCAATGCAAATGAACGATATATGTATTTCATGTTTATAGTCGTTTCTTATGAATAATGTATGATTAGAATGTATCCAGGTCAATTGGACGCATTACACCAAACCATTTAAGTACTTTTTCTCCTACACCGGGCACATTAACATGTATGAGATAGATTCCACTTGATATTGTAATACCAACTTGATTTTTCAAATCCCAGTCTAGAGAGGTAGAAGGATCTGCTTTATCATAAGAACGGATAAGCAAACCATTCATAGTAAATATTTTAATCTCGCAATTCTGAGGAAGGTTTGTGATTTTGACTCTATTGTCAAGCTGATTCGTTTCATATCCAGAATAAGCATAGTAAGGATTAGGCACAACATTGATAAGGTTCAATGCAGCTTCTGCAACAAAAGCGTCGTTTCTTCCTGCATATAAATCTCCAGTATTGAATGAATACAATGGATTATTATTATTTACAGGGTTAACTTCTGTTTCGCCGCTGTTGTATCCTTGTTGATAAGGCTTATTAACACGAATTCGAATTTTTAATTCATTGCTTAGGAAATCCTGATTTGCAACAGCTAGAGGAATTCCAACCCAAGCAGCAGATTGGAAAACTTGACGTTTATTAGCCGCTGTAGGATTTTCAAGTTTAGATCTTATGAAAGCTCCTTCATCATAACGCGGCATCTGGTTCGATATGTTAGGACCTGCATTATCAAATACATAGATAAAATGCTTACCTCCAAGTAAATTTCTCAGTTCTCCATTGTCGAAGATGAACGATCTTGAAGAAGGATTAAAAATCATATCTCGACCATTGTCCTGTGCTAATCTGGAAGATTCTCCAAAGGCGATGTTCAATCTTTCTCCAGTCTCAACGTTTATTGCATAGCCTGGGAACCAACCCATTCCAATACCATCACCATCAGGATCACCTTCTTTATTAACTGAAGGACTGGCTCTAAGATTAAGCTTATCTGCTCCACCAATATTGAAGTTAGCATCATCGCCTGTTTCAAATACTGGACAGCGACTCCATTTAGATTTATCTGGAGTAAATACTATGTCAACACTTGAAATTCGTCTCAAGAAACTTCTTGATTGAATAGAAGAAGAAGTTGAATAAGCTGGTCCATCATTAAATCTTGAAACAAGCATATAAGGAGCCCAAGTTCCGCCAAGAATACTTTCAAAAGTTTGAGTTGGATCTAATGGCTCATCAGCAATAATAACATCGCCACAATCAGGGTTTGTATTATCGGCCTCTTGGAAACCAGAGCGAATCCAGTTCGCAGCGTTATCACAACCTTCCTGATCAGCTAAGAAAGATAGCCATCTTTTTGTGTTATCCGCAAAATCCTGAGTAGCTGTAATGAAACCAATATCTCCAGATGTATTCTCACCTGGTTCAGCAACTTGATTAATTTCAACTGAGAAACCCCAATCAGCAATGATCTCTTCCACACCTTCAGAGATTTTATGTGTAGAATTATAAACATTATCACCTGCAGGCCCATCAAGATAAGTTAATGTCCAAGTATTATCAGTGGAATCCGGCTCTAGGTTATTCATTCTAAGTTCGAAATTTCCTTCAGGAATAGACTTTGGATCTACCACTTTAACATTTACAGGACCTGCATTTCTTTGATAAACTGGATTTTTAGACCAATATGGGGCTTGCATTATTTCGTCAATGGTAGCTTGAGTTAAATCAACATTATTACCTCCATTACCAAATCCTTCAATTCTTGTTAAAGAGGGAACTTCACCATATTGAGCACGAACATTCAATCCACCAGCTTCAGGAGCACTTATGTGCGGAATTCCAGTGTAAATCTGAAGAGTAGCAGAACCAAATGTCCTTCTACCTGCCAAATAGCTTAAACCAAACTCTGGATTATCAATAATATCGGCTGTTGAGTAAGAAAGAACTAAGTAATAATACTTCTTATGATTTACTAATCTATTATCTCCTGTTGCAAAAAGGTCTGTGGTAATTCTAAAACTATTTCTCAAACCTTGGTTTTCTCCACTAACTTCAATCTCAGGAACACTTTCCTCGATATCCTGATTGTAATATCTATTTACTACCTGAGTTATACTATCTCTAATATCAACCTGAGCAACAAGTCGTGCGTTATTTGCGTCTTTGATATCGTTTACGGTTACATTCAAATCTTTAAGTTGAAAAATTTGATACCCTTGAAATTTATAAGTAACATCTCCAAAACCTGGGATAGATGTTTTATCCTCATATTTTTCAATTTTGTCATTATTCGTATTATCAAACAGAAGAACCAATTCACGATTCAATTCAACAACTTTGGTTAATGGCGCATCAGGACCATTAATGATGCTGAAACAGTTGTCGAATAATGCTTGAGCATCATCATCTACTCTTCTTACCACTTCTACAGAAGCTAAACGACCGCCTGAAGAAGCTCTTCCCCAAACAACACCAAAAGTAATTTTATTGAAAGCTCCTGAAGCAAGTGTAAATGGTCCTGCAGACTGAAGAATTCTAAAGTCAGAAGGAGGAACTGAACCAAACTGGTCAATTGACCAAGATGCCAATGGCTGATCTTCTGGTTGACATGTTTGAGTGGCTCCAGTTATCATGTAACCTAAACCTCTTGGATCAGAATCTCCAGGGAACATATAGCTGTAAGGAGTTCCTGCACCATAACCATTGCCACCATAAATCATTTCAGTACCATCTTTCCAAATACCTCTCAGGTAATTGTAAACGTGCTGACCGTTATCTGGGTCATTTGCATAGTTAGGACCTGTACTTGTGTAATAGATGAAGCGAGCCATTCC
>JAGYKL010000023.1 GCA_018401705.1 Bacteroidia bacterium
ACAACAGGTGATACATCAAAATTTATTACCTCAAATCAAAGTGATACAATAAGCTTAGTTGTTATGGATGGTCTTATGCCCATTTATTCAGATACTATTATCACACAATCTTTGCCTATTCCGGTGAGTGATTATTTCTTTCAAAGCCCAACTTGTAATGATGGCCTGAATGGTTCTATTGAACTTATACTCAATAACACAAATTCTGAAAGTCTTCAGTTTTTGTGGGAAGACGGTTCAACAGAACAAAACCGTTTTAACCTACCAGAAGGAAATTATTATGTTGAAGCATCGTATAATGGCAGATGCCCGCAATTAATAGAGATTTCGCTAGAAAGTCCCAACTCAATTAGCATTGATTCTTTAGTTTATGGTGTTAACTTAAGCAGTGAAAATTGTCTTAATGATTACTTCGTGCAGGCTGAATTTCATGGAGGAAGTCCACCTTATTCAATCAATTGGGAGGTATACAATGAAAGTGGAATAACCTTAATTGATTCATTTACCGGAGATATTTTGGATTGCGTTCCATCTGATGAAGCTTGTCGGGTAGAATGTTTGATTACAGATTCTTTGGGATGCGTGGATTCTCTGAGTATTCAAACTATCCCAATTTTAGGTTTTAATGAATTAAATGTTGCCTTTAATTTATATCCTAATCCGACTGATGGCTTTATGAATATTAAAAGCTCTTCAAACGTAAATTACCTTCAAGTTTTTAACCTCCTAGGTGTTCTTGTTAAAGAAATAAACATCGATTGGAAAACTATAAATGTTGAACTGAATCTTAAAGACTTAGATGCAGGAAAGTATATTATAGCAATTCATGATGAAAATCTTAGGATATCACACAGCCGATTTGTGCTCGTGAAGTAGTTTTATTGAATTTCTTTTAATGAATAGATTAATAATGCTTGTCTATTAGCGATTATTCGAAGTTTGGCTTATTGATTTGTTATAGTGTTTTTCATTAGTACTTAGGCTTTAATAATACCTTCCACATTGGTCTAAACTCCTTCTTGTCTGCTTTTGGTTTAATGCTGTTTAACATGTTTGCTTTATCAAGACTCAAACATTTAAAACAATAACTATTTAAAGCTGGCTAATTGATTATTTTTATTATCATTTTCATTTGGAAGAGAATTATCTTGCGTGCAAATTATGAGAGGACTTTCCTTTCTGCTGTCATTGATGGTATTCAATGCAACAGGTCAAAGTTATATTGAATATTCAGACTCTTTAGGAGTGCAAAGTTTTGCTTCAGGTTTATATGGAAGCGGCTTAAGCTTGTATGACTGGAATCTTGACGGCTTCGACGATATGGTGTTATTGCAAGAGGACTCATTTCCAGCGTTTTACCTCAATAATACATCGAATGGTTTTGATCGAGTTTATTTTGAGGGAGTTGATATTTCGGGAGATATAAAAAGCATTAATTGGATTGACTTTAATAATGATGGAAATCCTGATTTGTCATTTAATATTAATAACGGCGGACCCAGATTATTGCTAAATCAAGGTGATTTTGTTTTTCAAAACATAACTGAGCAATCAGGAATAATTAGTCTGAACACCGATTGGGGTTTCTTTCATTCATGGTGCGACTATGATAGAAATGGCTTGCCAGATCTTTTTGTCGCGAATTATAATTTTGATTTGGCTGAAGCTGGTTTTAACTATTTATATCGAAATAATGGAGATTTAACGTTTACTGATGTTACTTCGGAGGCTGGCATTCATCAAGAGAATGAACCAACATTTATTGGAATGTGGTCTGATTACGATAATGATCTGATGCCCGATCTTTTCATTCTCAACGATAGATCGCCTTGGCGAAACTTTTTATACCGAAATTCTGGTGACGGCCATTTTGTTGAAAAGGGCAATTCTGTCAATATGAATGATTTCATGGACTCCATGTCGGGAACAATAGGTGATTTTAATAACGATGGCTACTTCGATGTTTATATTACGAATACTCCAATAGTAGGCAATAAACTTTACAGGAATTCATCAAGTGGTGTATTTAGTGAAGTGTCAGTGCCGATGAATGTGCAAATGTTTCAGTGGAGTTGGGGTGCAGTTTGGATTGATTATGATAATGATGGATGGCAGGATTTATTTGCAGTTACTCAGCCTTTTATTGGCTTTGGTGCTCCTGGATATCACTTCCTGTTTAAAAACTTGCAAACTACATTTGAGTGGGAACCTTTTGCTGGATTTCAATCTAGTGCTGGGTCAACTTACGCTACTGCTCGTGGCGATTTCAATAACGACGGTTCTCCTGATTTAGTAACACATTCCAAACTGCCATTAGGTACTGAGATTTGGATGAATAATGAACCTGCGGGGAACTATTTTAAGATCCGCCTGCAAGGCGTGATTTCTAATAGGGATGCAATTGGAACCAGGATTGAATTAGCTAGCTCCGCGGGAAAGCAATATAGATATACTTATTGCGGCGAACAGTTTCTATCACAAAATTCTCAATGGCAACATTTTGGATTAGGAGAAAGCAACCTGATAGACTCACTCATTGTGTACTGGCCTTCTGGTCATCGGGATCATTTCTACAATTTAGACGTTAACCAATCTGTTGTTATTGTTGAAGGCTCTTCTTTGTCGAATGAAATGAGCATCATACAAGGGCAAACCAGCTTTTGTCAAGGCGATTCCATAATTCTATCTGCCGGTGAATGGGATTCTTATCTATGGTCAAATGGAGATACAACTCAACAAACAATAATTCATCACACACAAAGTGTGAATGTTACAGTATTTAATGGAGAGTTTTATATTCCTTCAGATACGCTTGTTATTCAAGAGTTTAGTTCACCAGTTGTAAATGTAGAATTAGTGCAGCCTTCTTGTTTTGGCAGTGATGATGGGAGTTTAGCTTTGCAGCTAGATAGTATAAATTCACTAGTTTCTTTTTTATGGAATAATGGAGCTACATCAGAATCTATTTACGATTTAGTATCTGGGGTTTATACCGCAGATGTTTATTTCGGCCCAGGCTGTTCAGATACGCTCGCATACACACTTGTTGACCCAGCTAAATTAACTTTAGATTCAATTCATCTGGCCATTGTGAATGACGAATTGATTTGTCCACTTTCTTATTCGGCTGAGGCATTTATATCTGGAGGTCAGGCTCCATATTTTCTTCAATGGTCAATTTATAATGCAAGCACTTCAGAATTGCTGGAAACCTATCAAGGTGATACTTTTACATGCATTCCAATGTTTCCTCTTGTTAATATTAAAGCATTGGTTTATGATAATGAAGGATGTTCCGATTCTCTTGTTGTTCAATCCAATGCAATCACATCATCCAATGATTTAGCTCTTGATATTAGTGTTAAACCCAACCCGAGTAGCGGAATATTTGTTATTGAAGGAATTCCTAATGGTTCAAAGGTTTTGCTTTATAATGCACTAGGAGTTCTTCAGGAAACCCAGTATTTAGAAATGGAAGCTCAGAAACGCTCTATTTCTTTAGAAAATCTTCCCCATGGTATTTATTCTTTGGTGATTTCTGATGCAAAATCAGTTCATGTTCGCAGGATTTTAAAAAAATGACCGGACAATTATTTGCCCGGCCATTAACGCAGCAGGTTACTCCTAACTATTGAACCACCACAAGTCGGACTACTTCTGTGCGTTCATCTGAAATTATTCTAGCAGAATACATTCCTGCAGAAAAACCAGATGTTTGAATAATTATTGAACCATTGATTAGATTATTATTTTCTATGTCCTTTGAATAGACCAATTTACCCGATTGGTCAATAATTTCAATAAATAATGAGCCTTTAAGGTCTCCGGTTTTTAATGCTAATGGTTGACCAATCTTTACCGGATTAGGATACAAACTCAAGCATCCCGCTGCAAAGGCCAATTTCCTATAGCTGTTGCATCAAGCTGTATTGTCAAAAAGTTTGAAATCGTTTCAGAGGCCATTGCGTTTCCTGCATTATCAATAGCCCCGCTAACAGTTAAATCAATATTATCTAAATTCAAAGGCAAATAATTGATGCCAAAGTTCTTTTTGTAACTATATGGATTTATCCAACCGGTTCCTTCCGTTAATGGTAATAGAATTGAATTAATTCCGGCCCCTCCCTGAATAGAAATTTCAGGTTCAAATGCTAAATCCATTGCTTCATCAAATAGCGCTATGATAGACAAATCATTTCCGCCATCAATAGTGTTTTGATTTATTAAATAAACATTAGCACTAAGCACATCTAAAACAGGGCGTTTTGTATCAATTTGAATTAACTCAGCTAAAGTTGCTTCAGTTTGGAAATTACCATTTACATCTTTTGCACCCGATATATTTACCATTACATCAGGACATTGTTCTTCAATATCAGCAACATCAAACTCAATCAAAAATGTTGTTTCATTTACCCAAGAACTATTTGCTAAGTTTTCTGTAACTGCAACAACTGGTATGGGGCTTTCGAACTCTACAAGCGGTGTTGAATTCATATCCATTGCCTGGTCATAAACAACTTCAAGCTCTACAGTCCCATTTCCAATTAAGTCAATATTAATCACTGTGTAATTGATTTGAGAAATATTTACAATTGGATCTTTTGTGTCAATATCAAAATACTCTGGTTTCAAATAAATACGCTGGGAATTTCCATCCAAATCTTTAGCACCTGTTAATCTGACGCCAATATCATTTGCTTCTGTTTGAAGGTCATTAATTAATAAATGAATTTCGCAGGTTTTTGAATCAAGCCAAGTAAAGGATTCAGTATCAAAAACACCGTCAATTCCATTTCCCAGATATTCAATTGTAGGAGGCATTGTTTCATCCATAGCTTCGTTGTATTCAACCGTTAGGTTAATACTGCTAAGGTTTTCTCCTGTAATAAGAAGCTCATTCAATTCGGCTTGAACAACATATGGCACTCCGGCTGTGACATAACCATTAGCATAATTAAATGCCAAAGGACCTAGCTCAATTCCGATTTTTCTCCCAGGAATATCATCTTGAGGAGGGTGAATGCCGCCCCAGATTCTTGATAAACTGCATTGGTCAGATGCATCCTGATAAGTTGCCCATTGCAACGTGATATCCATTGAAGGACCTTCTTCAAAATGCAGAAACTCGTTCATGCCAGCATGAAATTCACCCATTCCTCCTGGGAAGAAATTGTCTCCTGTAATTAGCGTCATTACTTCAGCAGCTGTTCTTGAATATGTAGAATGTCCTGAAACATATCCCGCAAATGGAGGTGTTACAAAGGTGGGTCTCTGGTAAGTCCACCAGTCTTCTGCCAAAATCCAACCTACTCCGGCTTCGTCTGTTTCAGGATCTTCAATGTGATAATGGCCTCGCCATGTGTAGAGTTTTATTTTGTATAAGTTCTCATCATTATCACCTGCAAGGGTGTCGCCAGGAAGCACTTGTTCTACATAACCCGGTATGAGTGGAATTCCCGCAGGGTGATAATTAGGAGCTTCAGGATCGGTACTTTGTCCTTTCTCTGCCATCCATCTAATTATAGATACAGGTCTTGGATAGTCATAATAACCTTTTACACTCCATGCTGCGATTGCAGCATCATGCATGGCTCCAGCCAAAGTAAAATAGCTTCTGATATCCCATTCTAGATTGCTTAGAAGTTCTCCCTCTCCTTGCCAGCGATTTTCATGGTCAGGATGATCCGAAACATAGTTCAATATTGTAAACCAATGACCAGGAGGTGTTTCCGAATCAGGTCCATCAGCCCAAAATTCAGCAAGTATTCTTGCATAATCTCCTCTTGGAACCATTTGTGGTTCGTAAGGTAATCCTGTAACAGGATTAGTATCCCAACCCTCTCCAGAATCTCCACCATCAAATGTATTATAGAAGTTTGGGAAGTCTGCATATGTTTCAGGGAAAGGGGGGGCATTCCCAACTGATGCAGGAGAAACATCCCACATTACCCCATCAGTAGGGTCTAAGTGTCCTTGCCATAAGCTAACCATTAAAAATCCCCACTTGTAAGGGTCTTCTATTCCGGTATAAACTGTCGTATCAATATAAGGAGGTTGCCCGGGATCCATAAATACCTTATACTCATGACCGTCTCTTTCGTAAACCGTTTTGTGACTATCATCCATTGAAAATGGAACAACTTCACCCCACTCAGGACTTAAGAATGGAGGTGAAATGGAAATAGGATTGCCAGACTGATCAATAAACTCATCAAGAAAAATTGCCTGCCAACGATTGGGGTCAACCAAAGTTGGATTGCCCGGTTCATTTACAATAATCTGAGGGTTTACTGTTTCGTAAAATAAATTTGAGTAATTGCCCTGTTGATTACTGCCATCCTGAAACCCAAATTCAATAATCTTTGCTGCAATATAATTCCCTAATGCAGCAGGAGAACCACTTGAATAATCCTGAGAAAAGAAACCCGTAGGGTATTCATACATAGTCATTAAAGAATCATAGTAAGCCAAAGCTTCTAATGCCCCAGGAGAGAACTGAAACCTCTGTTTAAGCAATCTGTAGCAGGCGTAACTAATGGTTTCGTGCCTGGCATCGTCAATTGCGGCTTGTCCATCAGGTATAACAATACCGTCGAAGGGTATTTCAAAACCTCCATGAATTTTCCCCAGCATGAATGTGCTTGCTGATGAATCGTAAACAGCCCAAGCATCATACATTGCGATAGATACATGAAACAGGTTACGAGCATGAATGGTGGGTCTTGCGAAATCTCTTCTTATTGAGAATAATAAGGCTTCATTCCATTCTCTGGCAACACTTTGGTCAGATGCAAAGGAAGTATTAGCAGCGGGAAATATTAATACAAGAAGAAATACAATAGCCTTAAATGAGTAGCGTAGTTTCATAGGCGTTGAGTTTATTTTTGATGACGTTAAAATAGTAAATAAAAAGACATACGTTCAAAAATAGATGTAAGAATTTTGGCAAATTCGATAAAAATAAAAAAGCCGGCTCTAAGGAACCGGCTTTAGTCATCCAAAAAATTCTTTCTGCTAAAAAGATTGACGTATCTCTTTTTTTACATATTCTAAAGCAATCTGCGTAGGTAGCTTTTCTACATTTTTAGTAATGTCTAATAGGATTTTACATAATTCAACACCATCAGCATTATCTCCAATTTTTTGAGCTGAAGCATTTATTAAATTAATCATTTCCTCTTTAGCACTCTTTACAAGTTCCCACGAAGCGTTAGACATATATATCTGTTGAGCAATGTTATGGTCGTACTCACTTCTGATATTTTTCAATAATTCTGCATGAAGCAATCGTGAGCTCATGCCAGATTTGTGAATTCGCATAATTAAACTGCTAGGGGAAATTCGCTCTAGATAAACAACAACCCTTTCATAAGCCTGCATTCTCACAGGGGTTATGGCAGTTTGATTTGTTAGCTTCATGTCTAAAGACCGGAGCTTGAAGTTCTCTTCTAAATAATTATTTAGTATGAAATAAATAAAGCCAAACACTACCAAAAGAGGAACAGTGTATTTCAGTAATTCAAAGACAGATTCAAACCAATTCATTTATTCGTTATGTTTTAATATGGGTACAAACGTAAGTCTTTCATAGATTGTTGCAAATCACATTTCAAGTAAATCTTTACATATTGTAATTAATTCTGCGTTTTCAGGTTAAATAATTCACTGTGTCTCTTTATGCTTTCTTGCTAACTTGCGACCAACAAATTCAATACAAAGTATGCGTCAAAAGTCAAGTATTGTTTCCTTAATCTTCATAGCAGTATTGTTAATGCAAACTCTTCAAGCTCAGGTTAATTACCCTGAAACCAGAAAAGAATCAGTTTCTGATAATTATCATGGATCTGTTGTTCAGGACCCTTATCGCTGGCTAGAAAACGATACTTCTACAGAAACTGCCAATTGGGTGCAAGCCCAGAATCAAGTGACAAGAAGTGTTCTGTCTGAAATCACCTTCAGAGATAAAATTCGCGATCGCATCAACGAGCTATTAAACTATCCACGTTATTCTGCTCCTTCAAAAGTTGGAGAATACTACATTTTTAGCAAGAATGACGGGCTTCAAAATCAATCAGTAATTTACAAACAAAAAGGATTGTCAGCAGAACCAGAGGTTCTGCTCGACCCAAATAAAATGTCTGAGAATGGCACTGTTTCAGTCTCTATTTCTGGTTATTCAAATGACCATAAACACTTAGCCTATTCTGTTAGTCGCGCAGGTAGTGATTGGTCTGAGATGCATATTATGGAAGTTGCTACAGGTAAAGTTCT
Source organism: Bacteroidia bacterium (assembly GCA_018401705.1). Classification (GTDB taxonomy): domain Bacteria; phylum Bacteroidota; class Bacteroidia; order M30B66; family M30B66; genus M30B66. Next base: position 8,275 of record JAGYKL010000023.1, read on the forward strand.
TGACGATGTTTTGAAATACGTTAAATTCTCAGGGGCAGCTTGGGTAGGTGATGGATTCTATTATTCTCGCTATCCCGAACCAACTAAAGGCGGAGAGCTCTCTGATCAAAATCAATTTCATTCAGTTTATTTTCATCAGCTGGGTCAAGATCAATCAAAAGACCGTTTGATTTACATAGATAAAGTAAATCCACTTAGATATCATTTTTGCTACGCTACAGAAGATGAACATTTCCTTTTGCTTTCAATAAGTGAAGGTACCGATGGAAATGAAACATGGTTTAGAGATTTAAAAAAGGGAGAGACTTCATTTAAGCCTTTGCTGTTTGGTTTTGAACATTCTTCTTCTGTAGTAACAAACGATGGAGACAATCTACTTGTTATTACCAATGTAGATGCGCCAAATTATCGTTTGGTTAGCATTGATCCTCAGAATCCACAAAAGGAAAATTGGAAAGATATAATTCCAGAATCAACAGTTTTATTAAAGAGTGTTTCTGCTGCCGGTAAAAAGCTTTTTGCTGAATACCTGGTTGATGTAAATACTAAAGTTAAGCGCTATGCTTATGATGGAAATTTTGAACAAGACATCAATCTACCGGGTTTTGGTTCTGCAGGAGGATTTGGTGGAGAGGAAGATGCCAAAGAGGTGTTTTATACATTTAGCTCTTTCAATTACCCTCCAACAATTTTCAGGTATAATATTGCCAGCGGTAAAAGTGAGGAGTTTAGAAAGAGTGATGTCAAATTCGATCCTTCTATGTATGAAGTCAAACAAGAATTTGCTACTTCTAAAGACGGAACTAAAGTGCCCATGTTTATTGTCTATAAAAAGGGCATGGCCAAAGATGGTTCTAATCCTACCTTATTATATGCCTACGGCGGATTTAATGTAAGCCTCGAGCCTTCTTTCAGTGCCTCAAGAATTCCGTTTCTTGAAAACGGAGGCGTATATGTTGTTGCCAACTTAAGAGGAGGTGGAGAGTATGGAGAAAACTGGCATAAGGCTGGAATGATGCAGAAAAAACAAAATGTTTTTGATGATTTCATAGCTTGTGCAGAGTACCTACAAAACGAGAAATATACTTCAAAGGAAAAACTGGCTATTCAAGGTGGATCAAATGGAGGATTACTCATTGGAGCTGTTATGACCCAAAGGCCTGAGTTGTTCAAGGTATGCATTCCGCAGGTAGGCGTGATGGATATGCTTCGTTTTCAAAAATTTACTGTTGGATGGGGCTGGGTAGATGAATATGGTTCTTCCGATGACCCCGATATGTTTCCTTTTCTTTTAGGTTATTCTCCATTACATAATATAATGAAGACAGAATATCCTGCAACACTTGTTATGACAGCCGATCATGACGATAGAGTTGTGCCTGCCCATTCATTCAAATTCATAGCTACTTTGCAGGCAAATCAAACTGGAATTCAGCCCGTTTTAATTAGAATTGAAACCGATGCCGGGCATGGAGCAGGTACTTCATTAAACAAGTCGGTTGAGCAAATAGCTGACGTATATGCCTTTATTTTTAAAATGACTAACACACCAATTCAATGAGCAGAATGGAAGAAGAATTTACAGAAGCCGATTTTTTCACTGCCGATGAGATGTATAAAATAGCATCTCTCGTAAATGAAACTATCGCATCGGTTGAATATCATTATTGGGTTAATAATTCTCACGGTCAGAGATTCGAAGTGCTCGATTGGATTACCATACATTTTCAAAGTGGCGCAAATATTTGGCTTACTGCTGGTGAGAATTCTGATGGTATTAGGCTCCTCGAAGCTGATATTCCTGCATTAGGAAAGAAACTTCATGAAGAATTTAAAGGCATTGTAGTACTCGAATCTAAAGATGTTACTTCACATAAATTGTGGAAGGAAACCATTGGGAAACCTATCACTCCTTCTCTGATTCATCATGAAAATAAAGCATTAAATGATTCTATTGCACTCAAGTTTGAAGGAGCCGATGATCTCGAAATTTTCCTTGGAATTGAAGGTCTTGAAGTTGACTATTACGAAGAAGATTAACTATGATTAAAAAGAAAAATCATCCCAAAACCGGAGGACCTCTTCAAAAGGTTCTAAATGCCGTTTGTATGGCAAGTGCTCAGGTTACTGAAGAAAAATTAAAAGTAGGCTTTATGTACCGCGAACAGCCTGAAGAAGACCTCGACTCTGGCTGGCGCTTTCTCTCGGGAAAGGAAGATGATGCATACTTAGATAATGAGAATAATTATGGTGTGTTTGATGTAGAATTCATCGTGCAACTCGATCCTTTAGTTAGAAATTATATCCACCTGCCGGTGGGAACTGAACTCGAGAGAAACGACAATAAATTTGAACATTACACCGAAGATTGATTTTAAACAATCTTTATAAGCATTTCTTGACTTTATTCATAATTATTGTCAAATGAATCAATATTGCGTGGACTTTGATCTTCCACTCGAATTAACAGAAGAGTTTATTTTACTTGTTCCACAGCAAAGGGAGCAAATAGATGAATTGATGGCCAATGGAATAATTTTGTCTTATGCCCTTGCCGCTGATCGCTCAAAAGTTTGGGCAACAGTAAATGCAGAGTCACTTGAAGAAGTTCAAGAAATTCTGCATTCAATGCCTTTGATTCAATTTATGGACCCAACTATTTATGAGTTAGAATTCTATAATGCAACAGGAAATGGATTGCCTGCCATTTCGTTAAACTGAGGATTATACATTCAGGTTCTATAATCACCTGCTTTGACTAAACTTTCGATCTCTTACAAAATGAATAATTCATACTGAAATGAATAGAAGAAATTCATTAATAAGAGAAAGAGATAATAGGAGAAGCATGGTATAATCATTATTCGTTTTTATTCTTGGTTTTTGATTTATTTCCGTTTAATTTTATTAAAACTGAAATGAACCTAATCATGAAAATACTATCCTTATTCACGCTGCTTTTAAGTTTACCGCACATTATTGTTGCAGATAATGAGTTAGTACTTCAATGGCAAAAACGATTAGCAAATGAAGTCGGTAATTCATATCTGCAGCTTCACGATGCTATTAATACAGGCAGTTCTCTAATTCTTGCAGGCTCTGCGTCTGATCAATTTGGTTCTTATATGTATTTAGCCAATTTCGACTACAATGGTAACAAGCTTTCAGATACACTATTAACCACTGGAGGAAATAGTGCTATCAAACAGTTAATTAAGGATGATTTGGGGCATATTTATGCCATTGGAACTGAATCTATATCTCCCAATCGTAGCGGTATTCATCTTGTTAAACTAAATAACAACTTTGAGCTGATTGAGAATCAACCTTACACTCCAATTGGTCAAAATTCCTTCATTTTCGGCGAAGGAGTAATCTGGCAGAACAATCTCGTAATTTGTGGATATAAAATTGATTCTGATTTTTTTGAAAGCAGTTTCATAACTCGATTCTCAAACAATCTCGATATCATTTGGGAGCGAGAATATAATCAAGGATTTGTCAATTCGGCAACAGATATTGATGTTGACAATCAAGGGAACTTTACTGTGGTAGGTTCAGCTAACGATGATTTCTCCTTTTTTGCAATTCACTATGATGAATCAGGCAACTTCTTGTGGCAGTATCCTCAATCAGTTTCAATTGATAACTTTAAGGGTTTAAGCGATGTTAAATGCTCTGATGATGGTTTTATTTATGCAGTTGGTTCGCAAGAATCTCAGGATGAATTATTTGTTTATGAAATAGTTACTCTCAAATTATCAAATGTAGGTGAACTTATATGGCAGCAAAATTATACAAATCAAACAGAGTGTTTTGGGAGTTTCCTGGAGATAGACAACAATGAAAATGTTTGCGTTGCCGGAAATACTACAGATTTTACTGTCGTAATTCAATACAATTCACTAGGTCAACAACAATGGATTACTGCCGCAGCTCCTGACTTGTTTCCATATTCGACTGCTCTCAAGCTAGACGAATCGGGAACTATTTTTATATGTGCTTCTGCTATAGACTCAACAGGGATTTACGCTATAAATCAGGATGGTCAAATTGTGTCGGAACTTGTATATCCAGTATCAACTATTGAATCTATTAATAATTTAGTTTTTGAAAATAGTTTGATTTTTATCGCAGGCACTGCTTCTGAAGGTTTGAATGGCGTGCTGGCCTCTCTTGAAAATTCAACGCTAAATCAGGTTTTTCTTGAAAGCCCACAAGGAAATGGGTTGAGCGACGTGCAACCAGGAGGAATTTCTATTTCATCAAATAACATCTTTGTTTCTTCGGTTACAGAAACAAGCGATTCTCTTTTATTTAATGTTACTAAAACTGATTTAAATGGAAATGTAATTTGGGAAAAATCAATCTCTCTCGCAGGATTAATTCCTGGTTTTAATTTTATTAAAACCGATCTGAATAATAATGTAATTGGCTATTACCATTCAGCTTCTAATGTTGATGGAGGCAATGTTTATCTCGTAAAATACGACTCTGATGGAAACTTGATATTTAATAATTTATTAAATTCTTCAGGTTTATGTCTTACAGGTGGTTTAGATATTGACCAAGAAGGGAATATTTACATTGCCGGAGTTAATAATACCGTCAGAAATATGTTTGTTAGAAAGTACTCTGCCGAAGGCATTCAGCAGTGGGAAACTATTTATCAAAGCCCGGCAAGTACAATTCCAGTATGTAAGCCCTATAAATTAGAATTAAGTAATCAAAACAAAATAGTTATTGCAGCATCTCATAGAGGAGAAAATAATGATAATAATTTTCACATATTTCAATTAGATTCTCAAGGTAATATTGAGTGGAATCAAGATGTCGCTGATCAAAGTGGTAATTCCAATGAATTTTATGATTTAATTATTCAGTCAGATGGAAAAATACTCGCTCTTGGGGCATCTGCAATTGTTCAAACCGCTGCTACTATGTTTGACGCAAATGGACAAACTATTTGGACTTTATCAGAACCAAACGCATTCTCTGCAAGGCCTCAAAATGCTGCTATTGATGAGGATGGTAATACTTACATATTTTATTCTAAAAATGGCTCTTTTACTATCAGAAAAATTAGCCCAACTGGAAATCTGATTTTGGAGCAGGAAATTTCCTTTAATACATCTGGAACATTTTATTTTCCTCTTGAATGTGAAGTGTTTAACAATCAATTGATAGTTCTTGGGGAGCATACGATTCTACAAGAGAATTATTCATTTGGCGTAATTCTTTCTGACAATCTCCAAGTGCAGAGTCATTTTGTAGACTCGCTGCATCCTGTTTCCTTTTCCAAAGCACAATTGTCAGATGCAGGTTCTTTTTTTGCAATCTATTTAGAAACCAACAACTCAAATTTTACTCCGGCAAATGCAACTTTATTACGTAGATATGACATTGGAACCGTTGGAATAGGAAGTCACTTAATAAAGGAAAATAATTTGCTTGTATTTCCGAATCCTTCAAATGGTTTTATCACAGTTAGATCTAATTCTTTAATTGAGAAGTGTTCTGTATTTGATTTTTCAGGCAAGTTAATACTGGAAATAAACCCTAGTTTGAGTCTTAATAGCGTCGAAATAATTACTAAATCATTTGATAAGGGGCTTTATTTTCTGCTTACAGAAACAAGAGGTACGCTTTACAGTTCAAGATTTATTGTGAATTAAAGTTAATCACCGATTTTCAATCGTAGCAGATAAGTATTTTGAGCTTTAAACAGGTAGAGTAATTATTTAATGCTCAATCAACTATATTTTAATTTCTTCTATCAATTTCAATCAGAAATTATTTTTCCGACATTTATTGGTACTAAATAATTAGTGGCTGTGATGCAGCTTTTAGAAGGGATCAGAATAGTTAGGATTATTTATCAGCTCATGGTCGGTAAGCGTTTTAAGAAAGGCAACTAAAGCGGCTTTGTCATCGTTACTTAGAATAAGGCCATTATAAGGCAGCTGCTGTTGAAAAGAGCCATCTAAGGTTGATGATTGCTTCACTAAATCATAATGGTCTATAACTTCCTCTAGGGTTGAAAATCTGCCATCGTGCATGTATGGAGGGCTTAATGCAATATTTCTTAGTGAAGTAACTTTGAACTTTCCCTTGTCGGCTGCAATGCCAGTAACGGCTTGTCTTCCAATGTCAGTCATTTCTGCGTCAGTATCCAAACCATTATTCATATATCTGTCATTTTCGAAATTAGCACCTCCATGACAATGCTGACAGTCGGCACCACTTTGGTCAGGAAATGAGGGATTAAATTCCTGAAAGAACAAGAATCGACCTCTTTCTTCTTGCTCAGTAAAACTTGCATTTCCAGCCAAATACTTATCGTATTTAGAATTCTTGGAAATAATAGAATTCATAAACTGCTCCATGGCAAGTGAAATTCGTTCTGATGAGATTTCTTTGGTTCCAAAAGCTCTTTCGAATTGTTCAGGATAAATAGAGCTATTATTTAATTTGGAAATCACATTAGGCAATGTTTCATCCATTTCAAGGGCATCCTGAATAGGCATAAGTGATTGATGTCTTAATAAATCTGCTCTGCCATCCCAAAAATAGTGATTGGTATTCCAGGCCATGTTGAAAATAGCCATCGCCTGTCTACCACCCGGCAAACCATCAACACCGAGAGAGAATCTATTTACATCTGAAAATGCATGTTCTTGCTGATGGCAGCTTCCGCATGAAATGCTATTATCTCTTGAAAGCATTTTTTCATAAAATAACATTCTTCCAAGTTTAACTCCCTGAACAGAGAGCTTGTTATCTTCATGAATATCCGGAGAAGGAAAGTTGCCATATTCAAATACATACGGCTCATTTTGACCTATTCGATCAATGTCTATTATTTCTGATTCCTTGCATGATGCTAATATCAATAGCACTAAGAGAGATATGATTAAATCCTTCATTTTTTAAAATCTTTTTTATTGATGAATTCTAAGTCACTTAGTGACCTAAGAAACGCAACTAAATCAGCTTTTTCCTGATTACTCAGGTTGAGTGGCTTTAAAAAAGAACTTTTATTTATTTGGTTTTTTCCACCTGAATTATAATGTTCAACTACATCTTCGAGTGTTCCCAAAGAACCATCATGCATGTAAGGAGCTGTAAATGCAATATTCCTTAAAGTTGGCACTTTGAATTTTCCAATATCTTCCTGGTTTTGAGTTAATCTGAAGCGACCAGATTCATTATATTGCTCATACAAACCATTATTCTCGAAATTGTAATTACTAAAGTTAAATCCGCTGTGGCATGAAGAACAATTAGTCTTATCACTCATGAATAATTGCATTCCCCTTACTTCACTTGCACCGAATTTTGCTTCTGACTTACCTTGAATAAATTTGTCGTACTCAGAGTTACCACTTATTAATGTGCGCTCAAAGTTGGCAAGGGCTCTAGTAATAACAAATGCATCAGGGTCGCGCTTATATGCATATTGCGCCGCTTTTTCATAAAAAGGAATCTTTTTAAGTGTGTCAGCTATGAATACGATATTATTATTAAATTCATTATGCTCCTGAATGGGAACCAATACCTGCATTTCAAGTGTAGGAACTCCTCCTGCTCTTGTAAAATAAGGATTGTACCCAATATTAGTTAAGGTTGGCGAGTTGCTGGTTCCTTCCTGGTTTTCATCTCCTAAACTTAAGGCAGCATTATCTGCAAAGGCAAATTCTGTTTTATGACAAGAACTGCAACTTGTTTTACCACTTTTAGAAAGTATAGGGTCATAGAATAAAGCTTTGCCCAGCTCCCAACGCGCTTTTGTATATTCATTTCCATCCGGAAATTCCATTTTTAAAATCACCTTCGGGTTGATGAGAAAATCTCTTCGCTAAATGGAATCAAAGGAATATCCTTTCCATCCGCAAAGAAAATAGCAGAAATGCCAATTAATAAAAGGATATTCCTTGATTTATTCATCCTACTGTATAATCAATTTTTCAACAAGGCTTTCCCTGTTCTCAAACTGAACCATCACAAAATAAATTCCTTTGCTTATGTTGTTGAAGCGATAATTAGGATTTGAAATCGAGTTAATTTGCTCAATCACTTTACCGTCAATTCCATATACAGTTATGTCATACACCTCGTTTTTTAATTTCGCAAGGTTTATGTTCACCTCGCCATGGCTCGGATTAGGGAAAATAGAAAGAGAAGGCATTGAATTGGGTTCATTCAATGATGTTGGAAATCCTTCTCCCGGACTAAACACATAATCCCTGAAGTTTTCCATTACTGTTAAATCTGTAGCATCAACTCCATGATCTATCGGACCCGCCTCAACATTAACTCCTTTTAATGCTTGTGTATAATCCGCATCTAGATGAATAAAAACGCCTTCATTTGTTTCGGCTCCTTCAAGCATAATCGTTTGTTCAAAATAATTGCGATCCCACAGGCCATGCATTTCAAATCCAGTGGTCATGCTTGAGCCAGCTCGTCCCTCTAAAGCCACGAACCGATATCCTGCAGTCCAACCCCAATGCATCGACGGAGCCTGAGGAGCAAGTGGATGTTGTGCAGGCCACACGCTGGGGTCACTTGTATTTGTGGGAGACTCAACTCCTATATGAAATTTTATTCCTTCAATATTTTCAACGTTATAGGAACCCAACTCGGCAACTACATTTGAAGAGCCTTTTGCGAGGATATACACATCTGAATTTACTGGTGTTTCCTGACCTCCATCATGAATTATTGTGAATTTAGACATGTAATAATCAACTCGGTTAATTATAAATGTTTGCCCTATATCATTGCTTGCATTTTGATTAAATACAAAAGCTTCATTTCCGAGCATGTGTTTAACAGTAAAAATGACATTTTTTTGAGCAGAGAGGTTGAAAGCAAAAAGCAAACAAGCTGCAATAAATGGTATTAGTTTTTTCATGATAGTTTATTATATGTTTTTAAACACAAGCTTATTAGCTCTTGTTTAAGATGAGTAAATGAAATTTTGCAAAGGGAATCTGCAATGGCATCTTTTGCTAAATATGTAGTCAAATGATGCTTTTGTCATGTAGACGTTTCGAAAATAATTATCCGAAACTAAATCTCAAATTAAAAGAGATTGGTATTTCTTATACAAACATTGTCGCAGCCCGTAATCTGGAGGGTCGATGCAGCTAGTAATAACGCTCTTCGGGAGCAGATAGAACAATGATTCTATTTCAAAATGACAAGCAAATTGAGAATTAAATTTTTCGAATGAAATTTGAACTTGTTGCGTTTTCTGCTGAGAATCCTCAAGCTTTAGAAAGCTAAATTCGTCTTTACAGCAATCATTATCCATTTCTTCATCTCCACAGCCACAATCGTGATCGTGAAAAGGGAAAGCAGAAATTGAGCTCAATTCTCCGCCGCAAAAATGTTTAGATATCGACAACCCTATGTTTGGTAGTAGATAAAGAAACAATAGCAGAATAACTGATAAAATTCTAATTGCTAAATTCATTCTATACAAACTTAGTCTTTTTAAATTTACATCAAAAGTTCTGGGATATCAAATTTTTCAATATTTAAATCTTTCAAAAGCCATTTTACTTAGCTGTTCGCGATGGTCTGGATGGGCAAGTTTAATAAGCTCTTTTGCACGCTTGTCCATATTAACACCAAATAAATTCACAGCTCCAAATTCTGTAACAACCCAATGTAAATGTCCGCGGGTTGTTACAACCCCGGCTCCTTCTTTTAAATATGGGACTATTCTTGATGAGCCGTTTTTAGTTGTTGAAGGAAGCGCAATAATTGGCTTGCCTTTATCTGATAAAGCAGCCCCTCTAATAAAATCCATTTGACCTCCAATACCCGAATATTGATAGGTGCCGATAGAATCAGAACAGACTTGTCCCGTTAAATCAATCTCTATGGCTGAGTTAATTGCACTTACTCTCGGGTTTTGACAAATTATTCTGGGGTCATTTACAAAACTTACTTCCAATGCTTTTACAACAGGATTATCATCCACAAAATCATAAAGCTTCTTTGTTCCCAATAAGAATGAAGTAACACAATAGCCTTCTACAATCTTTTTCTTGGAATTGTTAATCACTCCACTTTTGATTAAGTCGATTGCGCCATCAGAGAACATTTCAGTGTGAATTCCTAAGTTTTTATGTTGGTTGAGATTCTTCAAAACAGCATCGGGAATACTGCCAATGCCTAGCTGCAATGTGGCACCATCATCAATTAATTCCGCCACAATTTTTCCTATTTTTTCATGTGCTTCAGTACTTTTATCAGCATAGCTAACTTCTGGCAGTGGCTCATCAACCCAAACAACAAAATCAAATGCCGAAGCTGGTACAAAAGCATCTCCATGAACTCTTGGCATATTGGGATTTACCTGAGCTATTACCTTTTTCGCATGCTTCATGGCCGAATTGGCAACATCAACCGAAGTTCCTAAAGAACAATATCCGTGCGCATCTGGTGGTGAAACATGCAGAATTGCTACATCCAGGCTAATAATATTTCTTTCAAATAATAAAGGTATCTCACTCAGAAACACTGGCGTATAGTCGCCCATTGAGCTATTAACTGCCTTCCTGTTGCTCTCAGACGCAAACAGCGAGTGAATAAAGAAGTGCCCTTCTAGCGATGGGTCATTCAAATCAACTCCCTGCAATGTTATGCTAACAAGGCTAACCTGGCTTAACCTTTCTTTTTGAGCGATTAACTTTTTTACTAAATGAATAGGTGTTGCAGCGCTCCCTTGCACAAAAACAGTGTCGTTTGATTGAATAATACTTAGGGCTTCTTCTGCACTAACAAACGGAAGTTCATTTTTCATAAGCTAATTAAAATAACAAAATTAGTTTACCCAGTTCATCAAGTCTATGATATTAATCATCTGATTTCATCCATATCATGTGTGAATTAAAGTTGGCAATAACAAAGGTTGCATTTTCTATCTTCGGCTTTTCAAAATCAAAAACAATGAATAAAATCATCCTACTCTTATTATCTATATGCTTGACTCAGTCTTCTTTGGCGCAATCATCCAAGAAAAAACAAAAGGATAAAACTGAAAAGGAAAGTGACTGGGATGTTTATTCACCTCCGGGACCTTTTAAAGAAGTTAGTTTCGACCTGGACGAAGGTACATGGATGAATTTGGACGTAAGTCCTGATGGGAAAACAATTGTATTTGATTTATTGGGAGATATTTATTCTTTGCCCCTTAACGGGGGAGAAGCTACCTTATTGAGAGGTGGACATCCTTACGAAGTGCAGCCTCGTTTCAGTCCCGATGGTTCACAAATTTCATTTACTTCCGACGCCGGAGGCGCAGATAATATTTGGGTAATGGATACTAAGGGTAAGAATGCCCGTCAGGTGACTAAGGAAGATTTTCGTTTATTGAACAATGCAGTTTGGACCCCCGATGGGAAATACCTCATTGCAAGAAAGCATTTTACAAGCACTCGTTCTGCAGGAGCCGGAGAAATGTGGATGTATCATATCAGCGGAGGGGCTGGTTTACAACTCACAAAAAAGAAGAATGATCAACAAGATGCCGGAGAGCCTTTTGTTTCGCCTGATGGACAGTATGTTTATTTCTCTGAGGATGTTTATCCGGGAGGATATTTTCAGTATAACAAAGACCCTAATAGTCAGATTTATGTGATTAAGAGATTAAATACCAAAACAGGTAATTTTGAAACTGTAGTAAGAGGGCCGGGTGGTGCAGTTAGGCCAACGCTGTCGCGGGATGGAGAGAAACTTGCCTTTGTAAGGCGAGTTCGTGAAAAGTCTGTGTTGTACATCAGAGATTTAGCTTCTGGCATTGATAAACCATTATACACTGAGTTAAGCAAAGACCAGCAGGAAGCTTGGGCTATATTTGGAGTATACACAAACTTTAATTTTACCCCAGACGATAAGTCTATCATCATTTGGGCAAAGGGAAAAATCAGAAAAATTGATATTGCTTCGGGAAACTCTGAAATAATTCCATTTAAATTAAAGTCAAATCATAAAATTACTAATGCTCTTCATTTTAAGCAAGAAGTAGCTCCCGACAGTTTTACTGTTAAAACAATACGACAAGCAATTACTTCTCCCGATGGCAAGCAGCTTGTGTTTAATGCTGTAGGTTATTTGTGGGTGAAGGATTTGCCTAATGGCAAGCCAAGGAGATTAACTAATTCGATGTATTTTGAATTTGAGCCTTCTTTTTCTCCTGATGGAAAACAACTAACTTATGTCACCTGGAGCGACACTGCAATGGGAAGTGTAAATGTTATGAGTTGGCCTTCAGGAATGATTAGTAGTAAAAAAATTACTACTGAAAAAGGGATTTATCGCACACCTAAGTTTTCTCCTGATGGTAAGCAAATTGTTTTTGTAAAGGAAAGTGGAAATGATCATCAGGGTTTTATTTGGTGCAATAATCCAGGCATTTATTTGAGCGATGTAAATAATCCTAAGCCACGCAGAATACTGGAGGATGGAGAATATCCAAGCTTTTCAGCTAATGGAGATAGGATATTTTTCATGACCGGGGGTTATTTATTCGCTGAGCTTGAAAAAGCATATAAAAGTTCTGATTTAAATGGATACGACATTCGTACTCATTATACATCAAAATATGCCAACCAATTTGTTCCTAGTCCGGATAATAAATGGTTAATGTTTAATGAATTATTCAAGGTATATGTAACGCCGTTCATTCAAACCGGCAAAGCCATTGACTTAAACCAGGGAAGTAAATCTTATCCAGTGAAACAGGTTGCAAAAGATGCAGGAATTAATTTGCATTGGTCGGCTGATGGAAAAAAGCTTCACTGGACTTTGGGAGAGGAATATGTTACAATTAATTTAAGCGATGTTTTTAATGATGTTAACGAATTTCCAAAAGAGGAATTTCAACCTATAATGTCAGGAATGCCAATTAATCTGAAATTAAAATCAGACAAGCCATCGGGATATTCCTATTACAAGAATGCTCGAATCGTTACTATGGAAGGCGATGAGGTTATTCAAAATGGTGGAATTTTAGTGAAAGATAATCGCATTGAACAAGTTGTTTCAGATTCGAAATTTGTTCCTCCAACTGGCTCAAAAGTAATTGACTGCACCGGTAAAACTATCATGCCTGGTTTAGTTGATGTTCATGCACATTTAGGAACATTTAGATATGGTTTAAGTCCTCAACAGCAATGGTCATATTTTGCCAATTTAGCTTTTGGCGTTACAACAACACACGATCCCTCTTCAAATTCTGAAATGGTTTTTTCACAAAGCGAAATGGTTAAAGCGGGTAATATGGTTGGCCCTCGTATTTATTCTACTGGGATTATTCTATATGGTGCAGATGGCGATTTTAAAGCAGAAATTAATTCTTTAGATGATGCCAGAAGTGCTTTGCGAAGGACTAAGGCTTTCGGGGCTTTTTCTGTTAAAAGCTATAATCAGCCACGAAGGAATCAGCGTCAGCAGGTTATTACCGCTGCGCGGGAGATGAACATGGAAGTTGTTCCTGAAGGCGGTTCCCATTTCTTACATAATATGACAATGATATTAGATGGTCACACAGGAATTGAGCATAATATTCCTGTTCATGATATCTATAAAGATGTGGTAAGTCTTTGGAGCAGTTCAAATACAGGATATACACCAACACTGATAGTAAGTTATGGATCTATGAATGGAGAGTATTACTATTACGACAAAGACAATGTATGGGAGGATAAGCGATTGATGAATTTTACCCCACGAGCTATTGTTGATGCGAGAGCAAGGCATCGTGAAAAGGTGCCTGATGAAGAATATGAAACTGGTCACATCCGCGTGTCTCAATCGTGCAAGCAACTGGCTGATGCTGGAGTAAAAGTAAACCTAGGAGCACATGGTCAAATTCAAGGTTTGGGTGCTCACTGGGAATTGAAAATGCTAGCAGCAGGAGGTATGTCGCCATTGCAAGCTATTCGTTCTGCAACCATGAACGGAGCTTATTATATTGGGATGGAGGATGAAATTGGCAGCATTATATCCGGTAAACTGGCCGATTTTATAATTCTTGAAAATAATCCTTTGGATGACATCAATAATATATCATCTATTGTTACAACCGTTGCCAACGGCAGAGCATACAATGCAATCACGATGGAAGAAATAGGATTAGATGCAAAACCTCGAATTCCGTTCTATTTTGAAACAGAATATGGAAATGAGGACTTTATATGGCATGATGAAACTCATGGTTTTCATGGACATTCATGTGGATGCAGGAAGTAAAGTATGTAAAAGTTAGCGATTTCATTAGGAATAGAATCTGTTATTGAGTTTTTTGTCGTACTTTGAGAAAAAATATGCTAAAATTGTGGTCTAAGTGAAATAATTTAGCTTTAGTAGCGTTTAAGGCGCAGTTTAAGTCCTCTTTTATGAAAGTTCTATTCGTTTCTATAATCGCAATGCTCGCAATATTGAGTTCTTGCGAGAAAAATCCTGTTTTAAGTGATGCACCCTTTGACTTTTCCTTTGTGAGAATTTCGGGAAGTGACGAGTCTTCTTTCAATGTCTCTTTTAAGTCTCAAGCTAAGGCTAATATCTCTGACGTTTATCAAGACGATTCAGGTAACTATCTAATTACCGGGAGTTTTATTAGCTCCATAAGATCAGCAAGTAATGAGTTATTTCTAATGAAATTAAGTCCTCTAGGCGACTTGATTTGGTCAAAGAAGTTTCAAGAGTATAGCTATTTGAGAAATCTAAGATTCCTAACACGAGGAAATCAAGCATATTCAATTGTAGGGCAAGTTGAACAGAATTTAGATCAGGCTGGGGGATATGTCCAAAAAGCTTTGATACTTGAGTTTGATGAAGATGGAAATCTTACTTCAAATATTTATATGGATAGTAATGATATCATACCCTGGCTAAATTCAGCAGATGCTGCTGGTGAAAATATCACTTTTGTAGCTAGAGATGGTGCTTCTTCTGATGATTTAACTAAGCTTAAGCGATTCGACAGAGGTTCGGGATTCCTAGTTTGGGAAGTTGAAGCTCCAATGCAAGTGAATGCTCTGGCATCAACTATTGATGAAGGAGAGCTTGCTCTAGAAGTTGATTTTTCTCAATCAAACGGCTTTCCTGATTGGTTTATTCAAAAGTTTTCTTCTTCAGGTGATTCTTTGTGGCTTATAAATATTGATAATTCGCAAACGTCTACCATTACAATTGGAGAAATTTCCTCTGCAGAAAATGGCGATTTTATTTTACCAATTTATAGTGGCTTCCCTAGTTCAAATGATGAAATTAGGAAGTACGATGCTTCCGGAAATTTAGTTTGGACTCATACTGTAAATAATGAATTGATACCTAGGGTTGCGTCAATTCGAAGTGAAAATTATTTTTATTTAAGCAATACTGGAGATCAAATTAATTTAAATAAACTGGCTGTTAATTCGGGTCAGCTTCAGTGGACAAAAGCTTTGCCATACAATATGAATTATTCATGGAAGGTGCTTTCTGCTTCCGATGAGGGCGTTTTAGTTCACATAAGCGGTATTAATACCATGGTTAATACCTTATTTAAATATGATTCAATGGGCAATTAATTGACAGCCCTGAAGTAGAAATAAAACGAATTTGTAAAATCAGACTGAATACATCATCAATATTAAGGTTTGGTGATTTTTAGCATGAACAATTAAGAGTTTGGGATATTAACAATTCATGGTTAATTCATTTCGCATACGTCTCTAATTTTCAGCTATTTCTGAATGATATCTTTATTGAAAGAAAAATGTTTCGATATGATAAAATTATTTGGAATCATCAGTCTGCTTTTTTCATTATTTCTCATACCACTTAATATCCGTCTGTTTTCGGATGCAATTCTAACCGATAACAATATGAATAGCTCGCTAAACTCGGGTTGTTGGATATTGTTTTCGTTTTTAATTTCAATAACTACGGCTTTGTTTTTCTTTGGAATTAAGGTTGTAAGGAGAGCTTAAAGCATAGAAATGAAATTTTGCTCTGTTTTAAAACAAGCGTAATTACAATTTTAGGTTTTCTTAAGGTTTATAGAAATGCTGAAAGCATTTCTATAAACCCCTGATTTCTCATTCAGCATTTGGCTTTTGAATTAATTTTATTCCTTTACGGGATAATCCATCCGCCTGCATACAATGAATCTTAAATCTACTTCCTCTCCTGTTGATGGAATTGCTGCTTTAAAGAAGTATTGGAAGTCGGACTTGCTATCTGGTTTTAGTGTGTCGCTGATTGCATTGCCACTTTGCCTTGGAATTGCTTTAGCTTCAGGCGTACCTCCTATGTCGGGAATTATAGCAGGAATTGTTGGAGGACTTATCCTCTCATTAACCAGTGGTTCTTATTTAACCATAAATGGTCCGGCGGCTGGTCTTGCCGTTATTGTTTTAATGTCTATCCAGGGCTTTAAAGCGATGGCTCCCGCTGGGCTTAGTCCGGCTGAGGTTGAATTATTTGCATACCAATGCACTCTAGCTGTAGGGGTGGGTTGTGGAGTAATTCAATTGCTTTTTGGATTTGTGAAGGCTGGTATATTAAGCAATTTCTTCCCTTCTTCGGTAGTGCATGGGATGCTTGCTGCTATTGGAATTATGATCTTTGCAAAGCAATTTCACACAGCTCTTGGTGTTAAACCAGAAGCTAAAAGTATGCTAGGTGTTATTGCAGAGATTCCTCATTCTGTGATGCACATGAATCCCGAAGTTGCCATTATTGCTGGGATAAGTTTGCTTATTCTCATAGTGTTTCCTCTACTAAGGAATAAACATCTCAAGAAATTACCTGCACCACTTTTAGTAATTTTGGTTTCAATTCCTATAGGGCATTATTTTGATTTGGCTCATGAACATACATATTTGTTTCTAGGTGATATAGAGTATTCGATAGGTCCTGATTTTCTTGTTTCCTTGCCAGATAATATAGAGGATGGAATTATTTTTCCTCGATTCGATTTTCTATTTACTGGTTTTGGAATCCAGATGATGATTACATATGCCTTAGTAGCAAGTCTTGAATCACTAATTACTGCTTCTGCTATTGATAAGATTGATCCATTTAAACGAAAATCAAATTTCAATAGAGAGCTTTTTGCAAAAGGAGGAGGTAATATTATTTCTAGTGCTCTGGGTGGATTGCCTATTATTGCAGAAGTTGTTCGTAGCTCAGCTAATGTGGCTAATGGTGCAGTTTCGAGATGGTCTAATTTCTTTCATGGAGCTTTTCTTCTTGTTTTTCTGGTATTCCTTTCCCAATTTATTCATCAAATACCTTTAGCTGCATTGGCAGCCATGCTTATGGTTACAGGTTATCGTCTCGCCTCTCCAAAAGAGTTTTACAAAAATCTTAGAATTGGTAAGGAGCAGTTTATCATTTTCATTTCTACTATCATCGTTACACTGTCTACTGATTTATTAATAGGTATCGCATTTGGTATTATTGTAAAGTTAATCATTCATACCGTAAATGGAGTTCCATTAAAAGTCTTATTCAAGCCTTTCCTTACTGTTCAGCAGAATGATAAACATGATGTATTTACAATTGATGTTGAGCACTCAGCGATATTCTCAAATTATATTGGCTTCCAAAAGCAACTTCAACAAATTCCAAAAGGCAAGACTATTATTATTGACTTTGACAAGGCTTCGCTTGTCGATGGTACTGTTTTGGAATCTCTCCATTCTTTTGAGGTAGAATATAAGAGAGGCGGAGGAACTTTAATTATTCAAGGACTTGATTCTCATGAAGCTACTTCAACTCATAAATTCGCAAGTCGCAAAAAAGCTCAAGACCTTTGATAATAAGGTGTTATTAAACAAGCTTCTACTTTAGATCTCAATAATAGTAAATAGAATATCGAATTAATTTTATTAAATTGTAAACAAATGGCATGAAAAGCCATCTCTACTGTTATGTATCTAATTAAATATATTCTGGCATTTATAGCTTTTGCTTTAAAAGGAATGATTATGACATCTTTACTAATGCAAAAAACAAATACGGGTTTTGAAGGTGGGCCTCAGTTGTTATTAAATGGATTACTTTTTAGTTTAGCGGGCTTACTACTAACCCATTTACTTGTTAATAAAGTAGGAATGAATGCTAAGATTTTAAATAGCATTTATCTGATTGTAATCTTTATTGCTGTGTCTACACTTTATTCTGGAGTGCTCCAAAAAAATTAATTTCAATTAAGGTTTATTGAACTAGAACTTTGTTAAATGAATTCCCTTTGGCACTTGTAACTCCGATAATATAAAGACCTGGGTTTAAATTGTAAGAACTTGATTTTGAATTGACATTCTCAGTAAGAATAACTCTTCCTATTCCATCAACAATTCTAACGGAATTTATATTTTCAGCTGACTTCAATTGTATTAATCCAGTAGATGGGTTTGGATAAATGCTTATTGCGCTTGATATGTCATTTATTTTCAAAGGCTCGCTTGGACGCAGGTTTATTTGAAATTCCTCTTCAAAGTAGCAAGTGTCTATTGGGGAAGGGCTTAGGTTTGTAAGTCTAATATTGAAATTCAGGATATAATTTTCAGGAATTTCTTGATTTACATCAAAATAGAAATAGGCTGGTGCTGAAGCCCCTGGATTCCAAGCTGACTCAAATACTTCATATTCATTGTTGCTTGAAGAAAAAGTCATTCCCTCAGGTAAAGCATTTAGTGGAATTAATTTCGCAAGAGGATATGCAAATCCAAATTCAGAATCGTTTGTGATTGTTACAGTAATCACTGAATCCCCAGTGCCAAGCAGTGCTTCACTAAAAGTTATTTCATTTGCATCAATTGAAGCGGCTAATTCAGAACATGGAGCTACTACCTCAGAATTTAAATCATAAAAAAAGACATTGTCATTTCCAGTTGCAGGAACAGCCAATGTGTCTGTATAAGGATTGTAGTAAATATCGGCAGGTTGACTTAATCCTGTAAACACAACTTCAGGATTAGCAAAATCGGAGTCGAATTTTACAATACCATTTGCTCCCCATGATGAAACGTAATAGCTTCCGGCATTGTCTCTTGCAATGCCATCGCAATTTGAATAAGAGGTGCTTGCGATAACAGTTATACTAGAATCAGCAAGTGACATTGCTTTGATTGGTGCTGCTCCGCCCCAATTCACAAAAATGATTCTGTTATTTTCTTCATCATAATCCATTCCATTAGGACTTTGACCTAAACCCGAAGCCATTATGTTGCTGGTTTCTCCAGCTATGCTAATTCTGTAGATTCTTTGGCCACTAAAATCAGAAACAAATAAACTCCCATTGTTATCGTGAGTAATGCCATTCAAGAATGTGGCACCTGTATTTACATTAAAAACTTGTTGAGCCGTATTTCTGTCGTAGCCATAAACTCTACCACTGCAACAAGCATAAACAGTGTTGCCAACGATGTCAATCCCATATGGATTGGGCGAAATGCCCGATTTAAATATGCTTAATGTGCCATCAGCAGCTCTTGAAATAATTTGTCCGTTATTAGAGTTTGAAATAAGATATCTATTATTTGCATCATCAAAAGTGACAGACTCTGGGTTGCTATAGTTTTGACTTATTAAGCATGCTGGCAATAAGAAAAGTAAAAGGGTAGCGTATTTCATTTATGTACTTCAATAATTTAATTTACAATTAGTTTCTTTCTGAATGACTTGCTGGTATTGATGATGTCAACAAAATAAAAGCCTGATTTTAGAGAATGATTAATAGGAATTATTTGACGACCTTGGTTTAAATTGAGTTTTCTTTGTTCAATTAATTTTCCTCCCAAATCTCTTATTTCAATGATTGTTTCTCCAAATAATTCGGAATTAAATTCAATATTAAATGAGTTTACACTTGGATTTGGAAATATTTTAATGGAGCTATTTTCAGGAGATTCGCCAATCTGAGCAGGATTATCTATTAAATCTCCTAATGTGTATTGAAGATAATACACCATCATTTCGTCGTTTGTTGTGAGCCCAAAGAATACTGGATTAGGGCCGTTATTTCTATACGTGGCTTTTTGTATTAAACCCAAACGAGGGTTTACCTCTATTTGAGGTTCAAATTGTCTTATTGGAGGGTGTGAGAAATCGTAATAACCTTGGTTAAATGTATAATCGGTGTTGTACCAACCTTCATATATTTTTTCACCCTCAGACCCGTCCTCATTTCTTTTAAAAATATCGAAATCGGTTCCGTATTTATGAGTATGTGAAGTTAACTGCCAAACATTAATGAAGTTTTGAGCAGACAAATCATAATCAGCTTTGCTGAAAATATGATTGTTATTATCGTTTGGTATGTATATAGAAAGGTTGGTTAGCAAATCAGAGTACATTATTTCGGGTGTTTCCGGTGACTGATCTGTATAAATATTAATATATGCTTCAATTGCTAAAATTGAGTCTAAGTCGTAATTTCTAAAGTGATAATTCATATCAAGGATATCTCCAGCTTCCCATAGATAAGCTGTTCCTTCGGGTAAATTTGTGTCGTAGGATATTTGCCAAGCATTTACTAAAGTTGAAGAATTGCCAGAAGAGCCTTCTCCTGTATTAGGGTTTTGCAGTCTCAGCCCATCTTCGAAAAATTCATCTTGACCAGGAAGAAATTTATACAAGATGAAGTGGTGGCTTTGATCTGCCATAATCATTTCAATTCTATTGACATAAATATCTTCTGTGAGCCCTAAATCATATTTAATGAAATATTCTTTTTCTGATTGTGGAGCGAGGAAAATCTTTCCAATATGTAATTGAAATGATCCGGGTTCTGTTGGCAAAGGGGGAATCTCGGGAATACTATTGATTCCACCTTCTTGATAATAGCTGTTTATAAGGGCAGTATTTACTGGGCTTCCTGATAAAGGAGCTCCTTCATAAACCCATTGTCTAATAAGTTCTATTTGCTCATTTGCTAAAGCTGGCTGAGGGTAATTGGGCATTGGTGTGCCAAATGATTCATCCGGAAGATTGGCGCTTGAGTAGAGGTTATTATTACATTTTCTAACCATATAACTTTGGTCTGGGTGCCCTGGCTTAATCCTTTTATAGCCAGCTGCCTGTGCGGCAGGATTAGTAGGGTCTACATTAACAAGTCTGTTGTATATTTCTTGGTCAGTTCCGGTCAGATTTAAATTCCCGCTATTGTCAGAGGAATTATGACATCCAACAGTGCAGTTGGCCTGAAATAAAGCGGTCACTTGTGAGAAAGTTGATTGAGCATCCGCTTTGCTAAAAGCGAAAATCATTAAACTCAAAAGTGTGATGGAGATTTTGTTAATCATAGGATTCAAATCGTATTTGTTTTCGGTCATAAACCATTTCTTTTAAATTTTCTCTAGCTTCTTTAAGCATATTGGCCCAACCACATAAATAGAATAAGTGATTTCCCGGCTCTTTGAATAAATCCAAGTAAACATCATGCACATAGCCTGTTTTACCTTCCCATTTTTCGCGTGAAAGTACAGGAATAAATTTGAAATTATTTTCTGATTTCTCGAGTTCTTCAAACTCTTTTCTGTATAAAATGTCTTTTTGCGTGCGCACACCGAATATCAAGGTGATTTGCTGAAAAATTCTTTTTTTATTGAAAATATCAAAAATCATCGACCTGAACGGGGCAATACCGGTTCCTGTGCATATGAAGCAGATATGCCTGTTTAAATCTTCGTCTAGCTTGAATTTGCCTAAAGGTATGCTTGTTTTCAGAATGGAGCCTACTTGTACATTTTCAAATAAATGAGGTGTTCCAAGGCCTTGAGGATTTATAACAATGACCAGTTCCAAAACATTATCCTCCGATGGAGCCGATGCAATTGAATAACTTCTGTTAGTGTATTTTGCATCAATGGGTAAATCAAACATCACAAACTGCCCTGCATCAAAGCGAAGCTCAACTTCATTAGGGTATTTAAGGAAAAACCTTTTTACCCCTGGAGCTTCTTCTTTAATATCTATTACTTCGCAATCGTAATACGAGTAGGCCATTAGGTATAAAGATACTCAACAAGTTCAAACGTGCAATTATTTAGAAAGAAGAATATCAACAAGTTAATACCCTTGCTTATTTGGTTCTTTCGCGCTCGTCATATCTATAGTTATAGTCGAAAGTTATGCGATATGTGACTTTAATATCAGGGTTTGGCTCGCCGCTAAAGTTAAATTTAAACATCAACCTGTCGGGCTTTTTCTCCATAATTGGGGTTAAATCAGTTGCATTTAAGTTGTATTCAACCATAGCGCTTTGCATATTAACATCTGAGAATGTTGCTATTTCATTGCTTGTATAATTGCCTGTGTCAAAGTCGAAATATTGCAAATCAAGCACACTGCTTTCAAGCAAATTATTCATGCCAGCTAAATTGGCAACGCAAGTAACCTGAATATCAGAGATATTAATGTTAGTAATTTCAATATTGCTCAGTTCAACTCCATTATTGTTGATTGTAGTTTCTTTTGCACTGGTAATAACATCTCCAACCATCTGTTCATAGGGTTTTGCATTCTCAATGTAAAGGGTGGCGATATTCACAAAGTTTGAATAATTACTCATTAAATTGATTTCTCCCTCAGATTCATAAAGAAGCGTGTTTCTTCCTTCTGAATAAGAAATAGGCTTTTTACATGAGCCAATTATTATTAGTAAGACGGCGCTTAGGTAGATTGATGTTTTCATATCTAAATAAAAAGTCCCAAAGATTTCTGAATGAATTCTTTGGGACCAAATTAGCTTTTATTCTTTATTATCCTTTTCTACCTTTTAAATATTTCGCGAAGAAATCTTCCATTTCTCTATAGAAATCCATCTTGTTTTCTTCGTTTGCAAAGCCATGTCCTTCATCATCCTTAACCATGTAAGGCACATCAATTCCTCTTTTCTTTAAAGCTTCAACCATTTGATCTGATTCGGCTTTGGCAACTCGAGGATCATTCGCACCTTGTGCTACAAACAATGGACATTTAATTTTATCTACATGAAATACTGGCGATGCAGCAGTCATCAATTCTTTATCTTTTTCAGGGTCTCCAACCATTTCGTACATCATATCTAAATATGGTTTCCAATATGGAGGAATTGTACTCATGAAAGTGAATAAATTCGAAACTCCAACATAGTCAACAGCGCAAGCATACAAATCAGGTGTGGTTGTTATTCCTGCTAAAGTAGCATATCCTCCATAAGACGCACCATAAATTGCAATTCTTTTGGGGTCGGCAATTCCACTTTTAATTAACCAATTAACTCCATCGGTAATATCATCCTGCATAGTTAAGCCCCATTGCTTAAAGCTTGCTTCCCAAAATTCTCTTCCATATCCAACCGAGCCCCTAAAGTTCATTTGAAGCACAGCATAACCTCTATTTGCAAGAAATTGTACTTCTGGATTAAACCCCCATTCATCTCTTGCCCAGGGTCCGCCGTGTGGATTAATTACTACTGGTAAATTTTTTGCTTCTACACCTTTTGGAAGCGTTAAATAGCCTGAAATAGAAAGCCCGTCTCTTGAAACGTATTTAATTGGCTTCATCTCGGCCATGTCTTCTTCTTTTAACCACGGACTTATATCAGCAAGCTTCTTAATATCCCCGTTGGTTTGGTCGAAGAAATAATAACTTCCGTAGTTCCTGTCACTTCCTACATACAAAAGTATTTTGTCCTCATTTTTATTCATTCCACTAACTACGACTTCATTCCCTTTAAAACGGCCTTCTAGTTTTTCCTGAAGTTGTTTCCTCTCTTTATCGAAGAAGTGATAGTATGACTTATCTGTGGTGTAAACAGCCCCAGTAATTACCTTTCTTTTTTTACTTCTTATCAAACTAGAAACATCCACCTCAGGGTGTTCGAACATTAATTTTATTTCTTTTTTATTGCTAGGGTCATATTTAATTATTGCTGTTTTATCGCGATTTATATTTGAAGCTACAAACAAAGCCCTGTCATCAAAATCAAAGAAAAGGGGAGACCATGTTTCTTTGAAATTTGTAGACATTAATTCTACAAATGGCTCATCTTCATTTTCGCGGTACAAGACTCCTGTATTAATTCCATCGGTTGTGGTAGCCACTCTTATTTTACCGGCATTGTCGGTAGTCCAGCCTGTAATATTCCCGGGATTTTCAGCTACCATCTCCATTTCTCCGCTTTCGATATTTATTTTATATGCATCAAAGAATTGAGGATTTCTTTTATTCAAACCAATAATCATTTCTTTTTGATTATCTTCAAGATCATCAATGATATCAGCTTTTACGTCATCGCCGGGAGTTAGCTCTTTCTGATTTTTACCGTCTAAATCCACAGCAAAGAGATGGAAGTTTTCATTCCCTCCTTTGTCCTGAAGGAAAACTATTCGGGAATCATTCTTCCAAAAATAGCCTTGTATATTCCTTTCTTTTGCAAAAGTTACCTGTGTTAACTTTTCTTCTCCAATTTTCTGAACGAAAATGTTCATTCTATTTTCCCAAGGCTGCATAAATGCAAGATGTCTGCCATCTGGAGAAATTCTAAAGGCGACTTTTTCGGGGTTCCTGAAAAAGTCTTCTAGTGGAATAAGTGGTGCCTTCTGGGCTGATACGGCTTCGATACTTAATAATGTCATACAAATGAATAGAGCCTTCAAAGAAACAAATTTCATGTTGATTGTAATTTTGGTTTTGTTAAAATACATTTTGATCCAGCTTTTTGGACTTATCGCTTTGTATGTATCATGTATATCTTAATAATTACAATACATGAAAATAAAATTTCAATTAGGCCCTCTTAATTAAAGCGATAATCTATTCTTATTTAGGGTTCTCATGGCAAAAAGAAGACTAAACACTGCCAAAACTGAAGCCGTGAGAAAGGCTGCTCCTGGAAAATAAATTGGAGCATCTTTTGCCGTGAATGTAGCAAAAATAGTGGTCATCATCACAGGACCAATAATAGAAGTAAGACTTACTAAACTTGTTAGAGCTCCTTGCAATTCACCTTGCTCATTGGCAGGAACTTGCCCTGATAAAATACCTTGAATTGCTGGACCTGAAATCCCTCCCAAACAATACGGTATTAATGCTGCATACATCATCCATCCGCTGGAAGCGAATGCAAAAAATGCCAAACCAATGACATAGAGTACCATACCAACTAGGACAGAATTTTTAGTACCTAATTTGGGATTAATGACTCTGATAAGCCCTCCCTGAACTATGGCTACAAGTAAACCTACAAAACCAAGGGAATAACCTACTTGGGCTTCAGACCAGCTAAATTGTTCCATGGTAAAAAACGACCAAGTGCTTTGTACCGCGTGAGATGCAATGTAAATCAACAATAATGAAATTACCATCCCCGAGATTATCGGGTAAGCTCTCAACATTTTTAATGAACCAAAGGGATTTGCTCGGCGGATATCAAACTTTCTTCTGTCTGATTTAGCAAGTGATTCAGGTAAAATGAAATAACCGTAAAGAAAATTCACAAACGTGAGGCCTGCAGCTGCCAAAAATGGAATTCGGGAACCGTATTCGCCTAATAGTCCGCCAATTACGGGTCCTATAATGAAGCCCAACCCAAAGGCTGCACCCACCATTCCGAAATTTTGAGCCCTCTTTTCGGGCGTAGAAATATCTGCGATGTAAGCCGTTGCTGTAGTTATACTGGCACCCATAATTCCAGCAATGATGCGCCCGATAAATAACCAAACAATTGTAGGTGCAAAGGCTAGAAGCAAGTAGTCTAAGGCAAAGCCAAAAAGTGAAAGTAACAAGACCGGCCTTCTTCCATATTGATCGCTCAGATTACCCAAAACGGGAGCAAATAGAAATTGCATGATGGCAAAGGAAAATAAGAGCCAGCCACCATATTCTGAGGCCTCACTTAAGCTTCCACCTGTTAGCTCTTGGATAAGCGTTGGAAAAACTGGGATGATAATGCCAAGACCCGTTACGTCTATCAGCAGGGTTGCGAATATGAACCCCATGGCGGGGTTTCTAGAGGACATGCTCTTAAATTTATATCGGCGAATATACTTTTTATAGGCTTATTAATTTAATTTAAACTAAGGTGTTTTCTACTATCGATGAAATCTTAATAGCTAAATTCAGTGTACATCCGAACAGCGATAGCTGCGCGAAAAGCAAGCATATTTTTAAGCCTTTTACATATCTTTACAGCCCCAAAATCCCATAATTATAATGGATACTCTTATATATAAGCCTCAAAATAAAATACGAATTGTCACTGCAGCTTCTCTCTTTGATGGACATGATGCTGCCATCAATATCATGCGTCGCATCATCCAAAGTACCGGCGTTGAAGTGATTCACCTTGGTCATGATCGTTCTGTTGAGGAAGTTGTGAACTGTGCTATTCAGGAAGATGCTCAGGCAATTGCAATGACTTCGTATCAAGGTGGACATATGGAGTATTTTAAATACATGTATGATCTTTTGAAGGAAAAAGGGGCTGGGCATATCAAGATTTTCGGTGGTGGCGGTGGAACTATTTTACCCTCTGAGATTGAAGAGCTGCAAAATTACGGTATAACTAGACTTTATCACCCGGATGATGGGCGATCTATGGGATTGCAAGGGATGATTAATGATCTTGTGAGTAAATGTGATTTCCCTACAGGTATGAATTTAAATGGGGAAGTTAGTCACCTCATTGATCAAAACTGGGGAAGTATTGCTAAGCTAATTTCTGCTGCCGAAAATAATCCCGAAGGTTCAGGTGCTGAGTTCGAAAGAATTCATCAATTGGCTGCTGATAGCAAATCTCCAGTTTTGGGTATCACCGGTACCGGTGGATCTGGAAAGTCTTCGCTTGTTGATGAACTTGTGAGGCGCTTTTTAATTGATTTTCCTGAAAAACATATTGGTGTTATTTCAGTCGACCCTTCGAAACGTAAAACAGGAGGTGCCCTTCTGGGCGATAGAATCAGGATGAATTCTATTCGTAATCCACGCGTTTATATGCGTTCCCTGGCTACTCGTCAAAGCAATCTTGCTCTGAGTAAGCATGTGAAAGAAGCTGTTTCAATTTTAAAGGCAGCCAACTACGACTTAATCATTCTTGAAACTTCAGGCATAGGCCAAAGTGATACAGAAATTCTTGATCACAGCGACGTTAGCTTATACGTTATGACGCCTGAATATGGCGCTGCTACTCAGCTTGAGAAAATTGACATGCTAGATTTTGCTGATTTAATAGCTCTAAATAAATTTGATAAGCGCGGTGCTTTAGATGCACTTCGTGATGTGAAAAAGCAGTATCAGCGTAACCATAATCTATGGGATAAAGACCCTGAAACAATGCCGGTATTCGGCACTATTGCATCGCAATTTAATGATCCGGGGATGAATAATCTCTACAGGAGCATTATGGATACTATCGTTGAAAAAACCGATGCCGATTTAACATCATCATATACTGTTTCACTCGAAATGAGTGAGAAAATTTACGTGATTCCTCCCCAGAGAACTCGTTATTTAAGTGAAATAACTGAGAATAATCGCGCATATAACCATTGGGCTCAAAAGCAGGCTGAAGTTGCAGAAACCTTGTATGCAATTCACAAAACAATTGAAAGTTTAAATTCAAATAATGCAGAGTTAAATAAAGAAATTGTTAAAGCATTACATGCTGAATTTGATAGGAATAAACTAGAACTTGATCCCAAGAATTGGTTAATCATTGAAAATTGGCAGGAGAAACGCCAGTCTTACAAAAATGATGAGTTCATCTTTAAAGTCAGAAACAAGGAAATAAAAATTAAAACGCATACCGAAAGTTTATCTCACAGCCAGATTCCAAAAGTGGTAACGCCATCTTTCAATGGCTGGGGTGATATTTTACGTTGGTCGCTTACCGAAAATGTACCGGGTGAATTTCCTTATGCAGCCGGAATTTATCCTTTCAAAAGAGAGGGTGAGGACCCAACCAGAATGTTTGCCGGTGAAGGTGGACCTGAACGCACAAATCGCAGGTTTCATTATGTGAGCTTGGGTATGCCTGCTGCACGATTAAGCACTGCTTTTGATTCAGTTACGCTTTATGGAAATGACCCGGATTTAAGACCTGATATTTATGGTAAAATTGGTAATTCGGGAGTAAGTATTTGCTGTTTAGATGACGCCAAAAAGCTTTATTCAGGCTTTAATCTATGCGCTCCAAGTACTTCCGTTTCGATGACTATTAATGGTCCGGCGCCGATGCTTTTGGGTTTCTTTATGAATGCTGCCATTGACCAACAATGCGAAGTATATATCAAAGAAAATGGATTAGAGAAAGAGGTTGAAAAGAAGATTGAAGATATCTACAGGAAAAAAGGATGTAAACGTCCTCAATATCAAGGTCCTCTACCCGAGGGAAATGATGGTTTAGGCTTAATGCTTTTGGGTGTTACTGGAGATCAGGTTTTACCTGCAGATGTTTATGCCAAAATAAAAGCCAATACTCTAAATGTTGTTCGCGGAACTGTTCAGGCCGATATCTTAAAAGAAGACCAGGCACAAAACACGTGCATCTTCAGTACTGAATTTGCTTTGCGAATGATGGGTGATATACAGCAGTATTTCATCGACCAAAAGGTCAGAAATTTCTACAGCGTAAGTATTTCTGGATACCATATTGCCGAGGCTGGGGCTAATCCAATTACTCAACTGGCATTTACGCTTGCCAACGGATTTACTTTTGTTGAGTATTACCTCAGTAGAGGGATGAATATCGATGATTTTGCTCCCAACTTAAGCTTTTTCTTTAGCAATGGAATCGACCCTGAATATGCTGTCATCGGGCGTGTTGCCCGAAGGATATGGGCAAAAGCCATGAAGCAAAAATATGGTGGCAACGAAAGAAGTCAGATGTTGAAATATCATATTCAAACATCAGGTCGCTCTTTACATGCTCAGGAAATTGACTTTAACGACATCCGCACTACACTTCAGGCATTATATGCCATCTACGACAATTGTAATTCGCTTCACACAAATGCTTATGATGAAGCAATTACAACTCCTACGGAGGAATCAGTTAGGAGAGCTATGGCAATTCAGCTAATCATCAATAAAGAATTAGGCTTGGCGAAAAATGAGAATCCTTTACAAGGAGCATTTATCATTGAAGAAATGACCGATTTGGTTGAAGAAGCAGTTTATACTGAGTTTGATAGAATCACAGAACGTGGAGGTGTTTTGGGAGCCATGGAAACGATGTATCAGCGTGGTAAGATTCAGGAAGAATCGATGCATTACGAAATGCTGAAGCATACAGGAGAATTCCCAATTATTGGAGTAAATACCTTCTTAAGTTCTAAAGGTTCACCAACTGTTTTGCCTAAGGAAGTAATCAGAGCAACTGAAGAAGAAAAGCAATATCAGATTGATATGCTTAAGGAATTACAACAAGGAAACAAAGGTACTTCTGAGGCAATACTAAAAGCCTTACAAGTAACGGCAGTCAAAAACCACAACATTTTCGAGCAATTGATGGAAGCAGTGAAATTCTGTTCTCTTGGACAAATTACTGATGCATTGTTTGAAGTAGGAGGGCAATACAGAAGGAATATGTAGGGTAGTTGAAAGGGGATAGTTGCAATGAAAAAGGGAAAAGTTGAAAGGGGGAAGTTGATAGTGTGGAGATAATTGATAGGAGATAGTGATTACCCGATAGCTATCGTGAGATAGTTGTAAGTTGATGTTCGTTAGTGCATACTTGACATTGGAAAGGAGTAAAGTTTCTCAGTTCTTCCAGAGGCGAATGCCGTAGTATTGAAATGATTAATCATGAATCGAGGCTCTTTTGTTTGAAACCTTGGGATTGAAAGGGTAAAGTTGGCAGTTAATCAAAGCATTGAGTAATTCGAGGATATAGTTTTTGCTTTTTACTACCATATTAAGAAGACCATAGTTAAATCAGATTTATTCTTTATATGTCAATACAAATTTAGACGTCTTAAATAATAGTGCTTGCAGTTATTTAATATCTTATGCAGTTCCAGTTATTGTAGATAATTGGATTGATATTTAGTCATAAAATAAAATTATTAGATTATATGTTGATTAATTTTATTACCTTTATTCACTTAGATTTCATTGAATTTATGTTTTCGCGTTAATTCATACTGATATAGCGCGCGTAAATTCTGTTTTGGGGAGATTTTTCTCTAGAATTTTTCAGTTTATTAAGAGGATAGATAAAAATAGCTTAAAGGATTTGTAAGCTGCGACTAAATATGAAATACTTTAAAATTAAGGGAGATTTATGCTAAAATCAAGTTGTAAAAGTAAAAATGTTTGGATTCGATATAAGAATCATGTTGATAAGGTTATTTTAAGTCGTGAAATTGACAATCCAGGAGAAGTTTCATATTGGAGAAATGCTGTTTTTAGTAGTATTCTAACTTATCTCACACCCTTAAGCTTAATTGCACTTGTGCCAAGTGTTATTATGGCATTTTCGAGTGGGGTAGCAGTTATAGGAGTGGTTGACCTATTTGCATTTTCTGCTATATTGTTTATTACAGTGGTTCCAGGTATAAAATTATACATACGTAAAGCAACCTTTATTGTAATTCTCTTTTGTTTATCCATTTTTCTATTATATTTTTTACCGTTACCAGCTCCTGGGCTTCTATTTGCGCTTGCGGTTACAATACTTGCTTCTCTTATTTATTCTTCTTCTGCTGCTTATGTTTCGGCGTGGGCAAATACCACAGTTTGCTTATTCTTTGGCGTTTTTATTTATTTCAATATCAATTCTCCTATCACTACAGTTTATAATTCAGGTTCATGGATTGCGATTTCTTCTAATTTAATACTACTTAGCTTTGCATTTGCTAAAAGTTTGGACCTTTTGCTGGCAGGATTAACAGAATCGTTGCTAAACAATAAGGTTTCAGAGTTGAAACTAGCAAAGGCTAACCAGCTATATCAGTTTATCAGTCAAATCAATCAAACAATTGTTCATGTTACAGAAGTAGAAACTCTATTTCGAAAATCGTGTGATATAGCACTTGAATTTGGTAAATATCAAATGGCTTGGGTAGGTCGATTTGATATCGTAAAAAACAAAATTGACCTTCTTCATTCATCAGGTATTTCAGAGTCTCACCTTAGGTTATTTGAAAGTTTGCCTTTAGATGGTTTTAGTCCAGAAAGCTATGTTAAGAGCACTGGAAATTACTATTGCTCGAACAATATTGAAGAGACAACGAATTTGAATAGAATAAAAAAGTATGCTAAAGAGCATAATCTAGGTTCTTATATCGTTTTACCCATCACAAAGTCAGGAGAAATTTACGGTACATTTAACCTTTTTCAAACTGAAATTAACCAATTCACTCAAGAAGATATCGCATTGTTAAAGGAAGTAACCAGCGATATTTCATTTGCTCTTGAAATGCTAGAAAGAGCTGAAAGACAAAGGGAAGCAGAGTTTGAATTGCAAAGAAACTTTCTTGAATTAGAGGAATTCTCTAAACAGCAGTCGGCATTATTAAATACTTTGCCCGCAAGTATAGCTTTACTTGATAATGATGGACGAATTCTGAAAATCAATGATGAATGGACGAATTTCGGCAAATTTAATGGTTTACTAGAATCTTACGAACATATTGGCAAAGACTATATTGAAATATCCGAAAAATCATTTGGCAAAGATGAGGAGGATGGAAAGCGAATGGCAGCGGGTTTAAGGGAGATACTTAGCGGAGAAAGGGAGTATTTCTCAATGGAATATCCATGTCATTCACACTCCGAAAAACGTTGGTATAAAGCAGCTGTGCGACCATTTAGAACTCAAATGCTAATTGGCGCTGTTGTTATGCATTTTAATATTTCTGATCGTAAAAAAGCAGAAGCTGAAATGCTTTTGCTTATAAATAATACTGAAGAATCGTTTATTCTTCTTAATGATAAATTGCAAGTTGTGTCATTTAATATTCAATTTAAAAATTTGTATGAAAAGTACTTTGGCCTGGAATTATGTAAAGGAGATTCTATCTTTAAGTATATACCAGAAGAAAGGAAAGAGAATACAAACAAAATTTATGATAAAGTGCTGCTAGGTCAGGCAGAAGAGTCTCAAATTTCAATATCGCAAGAAGATGGAACGATTAAACACTTTTCGCTTAAATACAGCCCTGCCAAAGACGATTGGGGCAACCTTTTTGGTGTTTTTGTAACCGCCATAGACATTACAGAAAAAAGGAATGCTCTAGAACTAAAGGAATTTGAAAGAAGAAACAAAGAGGCTTTAATAAATAGCACTGAGGATTTAATTTGGAGTATTTCTACAGATCTTAAGTTAATTGCAGCTAACAAAGCCTTTATAGTCCAGATGCAAGCATTAACAGGATTAGAGATAAAAACAGGTGATGATTTTTCTGGTAGCGATAGATTTTCAGATACATCCTTAAAACACTGGAGCGAGCTATATGAAAGAGCTTTCAAAGGAGAATCATTTAAAACAGAAATCTACAATCCGGCATCATTAAACATTGACGAATCCTGGATAGAAGCTAGTTTTAGTCCCATAAAAATTAATGATCAAATGGCTGGAATAGCATGCTATTCAAGAGATATAACTGAAAGAAAGAAAGCAGAATTGGAGCGTGCTAAAATCACTAACGAGTTAATGCTGCGAAATAGAGATCTTGAGCAATTTACATTTATTATTTCTCACAACTTGCGCGCACCAACTGCTAATATTATAGGGATAACCGAATTTTTACAAGATGATTCAACTACAAAAGCTGAGCAGGTTGAATTATTAAAGTCACTTAGTTCTTCTGTTTTAAATCTGGACTCGGTGATTAAAGATATAAATTCAATTCTTCAAGTAAAACTTGAAATTAATGAGAGAAAGGAATTAATCTCATTTTCAGGCTTGGTTAAAGACATTATAATTAGCCTTGGAAATATTAATGAAAAGAATCAAATAATTATAAATCCTGACTTTTCTGAAATTGATGAAATATTTTCATTCAAAGTTTATATGCAAAGCATTTTTTATAATTTAATAAGCAATAGCATTAAATATAGCAAGCCGGATGAGCAAGCAATTATTGAAATTAAAAGTAAATTAGAAAATAATAAGATAATTCTTGTATTTAAGGATAATGGGTTAGGTATCGACTTAGAAGCAAAGACTGATAAAATATTTAAACTTTACACCCGATTCCACTCGCATGTAGAAGGAAAAGGAATGGGTTTGTTTATGGTTAAAACTCAAGTTGACGCAATTGGAGGTAAAATATCGATTGAAAGTGAGATTGATAAAGGAACAGAATTTACTATAATTTTTGATAATTAAATTGAGAAATTTATGAAAAAGAGTAACAGGCTATTTATACTTGTTGATGATGATCCAATAAACAATCTACTCATTAAGCGAACTATTGAAAGGAATCTTACGGAAGTAGAAGTTAAGGATTTTCTTTCTCCTGAAATGGCATTGAAATTCATCGAAACCGAATTCAAGGATAAAGCATCTGAAGAAAATACTTTTGTTTTTTTAGACATCAATATGCCAACTTTAACAGGTTGGGAATTTTTGGAAATTTTTGACACCTTTTCATTTCAATTAAAGAGCC
Organism: Bacteroidia bacterium; assembly: GCA_018401705.1. GTDB lineage: Bacteria > Bacteroidota > Bacteroidia > M30B66 > M30B66 > M30B66. The sequence continues at coordinate 41,883 of JAGYKL010000023.1, forward strand.
ATTTTAACATCTATGTTTTATCTTCATCTATTGACCCTGCCGATATTCAACGAGCTAAGATTAACCCTTATGTGATTGATTTTATAGAGAAGCCTTTAAAAAAAGATTTCTTACTGCAAACGTTCGGCATGTAAATGATATTCTAATGATTTAAATGATTGATATTGATTTCGTCAAGTCTTTTGCAAACAAATTAGATACTGAGGTAGTTTGAATATTAATCTTTTAGGCTTTTTCTGATTTTGACATAGGTAAGGTCATTCTTGCAATTCTATTTCTATCTCAATTTCCTTATATCTTAATATCAATATTGGTAATATCTTTTCCTTAATTCATTGATAAGTCTGCAATTGCTGCTTAAATTTGCAGCATGACTATTAGATTGCTTTTGAGACTTTTCATTTTCGGATTATTTTTTTTTAGTCAAGCACTTCCAGCTCAGGGATTATTTGGAGGTTCTCTGAAAAAAGGCTTTGAAGCATTAGAACAATATGATTTCTTTAAGGCCAAGAATATCTTTACTAAAAAATTAAAGCGCTACCCAACAGCAGCAAACTACGGACTAGCATTAATTAGATATGACAAACTAAATCACTTTCATTCTTTAGATACAGCCTTCATTCGCATTGAAAAAGCTGATTCAGCCTGGTCAATGCTTGATCCAGGAGAAAAGGTTAGCCTCTGGGATTATGGCATTTCTGATACTTCATTGAGTGGTTTCAGGGATAGGATTCTTTTAGCCGCATTTAGAGAAGCAAAATCAAAAAATACCCCAGCAGCATTTAAACACCATTGGAGTTTTTTTGCAGATTCTCCTTTCATTGAGGAAGCTAAGTCTCTTGAGATTGAACGTGCATTTTTTATAGCTGATAGTTTAAATACTTCCACTGCTATGGCAGCGTTTATTGGCAATTATCCTGAAGCAGAGCAACGAACAGAAGCTGAGAAATTGCTTGATGATGCCATTTTTAGAGAGTTTACTTCTGATCAAACTGAAAAGCAGTTTGCAGAATTCATTATTCAATACCCCAAATCCTCGCACAAAGGAGAAGCCGAAGACGCATTGTATTCTTTATTGGTGATTGAGCAATCGGTTGATGAGCTTTACACTTTTGTTAAGAGATATCCAAATAATAGGAACGCAGATCAGGCTTGGGAGCTAATTTATTATGATTATACTGCCGATCAACGTGTAGAGAGCTTTGAATCCTTCAAAAAAGCTTATCCTGAATATCCATATCCTGAGCGTTTGAAGCGTGATGTTAGGCTTGCTGCAAGTTCGCTCTATCCCGCTGCCAACGGCGATTTATGGGGTTATGTAGATTCTACCGGAAAAGTGCTGCTTACTTATCAATTTGAAGAAGCTTGGCCATTTTCTGAGAACCTAGCTATGATTAGGCTGGATGATAAAATAGGATATATCAATAAAGCAGGACTAAGAATCGTAAAGCCACTTTATGATGATGGTGAGCCTTTTAATAGCCAATTGGCTATTGTTGAAAAAGAAGGCGTTTATGGAATTATTGATGCAAGAGGTAATGTTGTTCTGCCGGTTGAGTATGATATGGTTTCTGGTCCCGAAAATGAGTTTTATCAAATAAGTAAAGATGACTTGTATGGCTTTGCCGATAAACAAGGACAGATTCGAATTAAACCCCAATATGAGAATACTGATGATTTTAGCGAAGGACTAGCTGCCGTAACTCAAAATGGCTTGGTTGGTTTTATTGATACTTTAGGAAGCGTTGTCATCCCTTTTCGCTTTGATGTCGTACTTCCTTTTGAATTTGGTAGCGCCCGGGTCATGCTAAACGATATGGTAGGTTTGATTGATAAAAGTGGCAATGAATTAATTCCAATCAACAACGATAGAATTGGGAGTTTTCAGGAAGGACTTTGTAGGGTGACCAAAGCTGGGAAATGCGCATTTTACGATAGAAACGGGAAAGAAAAAATCGGCTTCAAGTCATTGTGCTCTTCACCTGTACTTGGAGTTGATGGATTTAGTGAAGGCTTGGCGAGGGTTGAGAAATCAGGTCGTAAAGGTTATATCAATAGAGATGGTAAAATTGTTATCCCCATTGAATTTGAAGAAAGTGGATATTTCTCATCCGGTTTGGCAACATTCAAAAAGAGAAGAAAGTGGGGGTTTATCAATACCAAAGGTAAAGTCGTAGTTGAAGCAAAATATGATGAAGCGTTTACATTTTCTGGGAGCTTGGCCAAAGTGAAAAAAGCCCAGGTTTATGGGTTAATTAATACTTCAGGTAAAGAAGTTCTGCCACTCGAGTGGGATGAAATAGTTCAGGATGGAGACTTTTATATCCTTAAAAAGGAAGGGAAGATGAAATTGATAGGAAGTGATTTGGAATCTTTAACTGAATTAATCTGGGATGATATCAGAAGAACCGACAATAAGGAAGTTTTTAGATTGTCTATAGGAAATAAATTAGCCTTGTTTCATACCATCACAAAACGTGTGTTTTGGGAAGAAAATAATCTTGACAAGCCCGATTAATAGATGTTTACTTCTTTTTCAAGCTTAACTCCAAACTTGTTTTCGATATCCTCAATGATTTGATCGGCCAAATCGGAGATTTCGTTTCCTGCTGAATGGCCGTAATTAACTAAAACAAGTGCCTGATTCTTATGAACGCCTGCATCTCCTTTGCGATAGCCTTTCCATCCAGCTTTTTCAATTAACCAACCAGCAGCCAACTTAACTTGATTTTCACCCGCAGGGTAATTTACAACATCAGCATATTGCGATTGAATTTGCTGCATAACAGATATGTCAACTACCGGATTTTTAAAGAAACTACCTGCATTTCCTATTTCTTCAGGGTTAGGCAGTTTTGACCTCCTAATTCTAATTACTGCTTCACTAATTGATTGGATACTTGGCTTTTTGACATTCATCGCTTCAAGCTCTGAAGTAATTGCGCCATATCCCGTTTTTAGGATGTGATTGTCTTTTGTGAGTTTGTAATTGACTTTAGTTATAAGCCATTTGCCTTTTTCTTCCTGTTTGAAAACACTCTCACGATAACCAAAACTACATTCTTTGGCACTGAACTCTTTCGTTTTGCCATCTGATAAATTTACAGCTTCAAGTGAATGAAAAACATCTTTGATTTCAACACCGTAAGCTCCAATGTTTTGCATCGGAGATGCTCCAACATTGCCAGGTATTAATGACAGATTTTCAATTCCTCCCCAATCATTATTAATACAATATTGAACAAACTGATGCCAGTTTTCACCAGCACTTGCTTGCACCCATACATGATTACTGTTTTCATCTACGATCTCAATTCCTTTCAGACGGTTCAATAAAACCAACTCATGAATATTTCGCGAAAAAAGTATGTTTGAACCACCTCCTAAGATAAAAAGAGGAATGTTTTTCTTATCTCTAAACTCCAGAACCTGTTGAATTTCTTCCGGGGAATTTACTTCAGACAAATAATCGGCACTTACATCCATGCCGAATGTATTTAATTTTTTCAGAGAGGCTGCTTCAATGATATTCATCATAGCGAAGCTACTACAAGTAATAAATGCCTGCGAGACTGTGTTCTTAATTTATTAACACTTAGGATTCAACTTTGGGTTTGAAGCTGTTTTGATTAGATTTTTCGCCGTCTTTACGAATGTCCTTTTTAATTAATACAGCCGCAGTTACACTTATCAATACACCTATAACAAGAATGAATGTAGCAGTTTCTAGCATCGAATAACCTAAGGTGTTTTCTGTCATGATTTTGCTAATCATATTTTCTTTGTCAGGTGTGGCAATCTCAAGATCTTCAATCATTGTACGGTCATGTGCAATACGCGTGTCGTAGTAAAGTGGATTCACCAGAAATACATATATGAACTTCATTAGTGAGCTTACTAATGCCATGAAGAATGAGATACTTAAACCGGTTTTAAGTGCTTGAAAAGAGTTGATTTTCCCATGATAATATCTATCTCTTTTGGCTTTCATAGCCCAATTAATTCCTACTGCCGGAATAATTGAATATAACCAGAAAATAAAAGGCAAATAATCTAATCTATTTGAGTGGAAACCAAGAAAATTTTCCATGAGAAGCCAAAGAAAATAAACGATACCCAGTGCAATGCCTGACTTGATTTCTGAATTAAATGTCATCTGCTGAAATTATTTAAGCAAGTTACAAATAACTTGGTCGTAATTTCATTTGTGCTTGTAACTTCGTGCAGTGCTAAAAAAGAACATCATAGCAGTGCTGGTAAGTAACGATTTAGTTACTGATCAACGAGTTCAGAAAATGTGCAAATCCCTCGTGAAACGAGGATATGAGCCCATTTTAATTGGCAGAAAACGAAGACAAAGTTTAGTCCTGCCTAACTTTAACTTTAAGGCACAAAGGCTAAATCTCCTATTTGAAACAGGAATACTTTTTTATGCAAGTCTGAATTTACGCCTGTTTTTTAAGCTTCTTTTCATGAAGCTGGATGGTATTCACGCGAATGATTTGGATACGCTGCTTCCAGCTTTTTTGGTTGCTAAAATCCGCTCGAAGCCTTTGGTTTATGATAGCCACGAATATTTTACCGGAGTTCCTGAATTGGTTAACCGTCCAAGAATACAAAAGGTATGGCGAAGTATTGAGGCATTCATTTTTCCTAAACTAAAACATGTAATCACAGTAAATGAATCAATTGCCGATTTGTATGAGAAGGATTACGGCAACAGACCGGTTGTGATTAGAAATATTCCGGAGAAGGCCATTTCTTCAATAGAGAAGGAAAGTCGTGAAAACCTTGAATTGCCTGACGATAAATTTATTATCATTCTTCAAGGGAACGGCATTAATGTGCAAGAGGAGCAGAGGAAGCAGTGCAAAATGATGGAATTTCTTGAAGGTTGTTTGTTGCTCATTACAGGATCGAGGGTGATGTTATTCCCAGGCTCAGAAATGGTGATTGAGCAAAAGCTATCTGAAAAAGTGAGGTTTCTACCTCGAATGCCGTATTCACAATTGATGCAAATTACGGCTGTTGTGATTTGGATTAAGAAGTCTTGATAAAGATACAAATATCAACACCGTTTCAGCTTGCCTAATAAGCTTTTGATTACATCAATACTGGAATCCCCTGTCCTCGCAAAGTGATTTACCAGAAGTGAAAAAAGATTGTTGAGTCATATTCAGTTGCTTAAAATTGCTCCAAGTCATGACCCGAAAATTGTCGCTTAGTCGATTCTATGCGAAACGATAAAACAGCCATGGAAAATTACATCATTCATTACAAACGTGCTGCTGTTGAATTAACTTGGGATCGGGAAGCTGAAGTTTTAAAAAGATTCTATTTTTAGTATTGCAGGATAAGTATTCTTGAACACATTCTGACTATGGTTTGGGTAAGTTTTGAGAAAAGTGAAAATAAGTTTGAAGTCATAAAGAGTTTGTATCATTTCATCCCCTTATCTTCGCAGAGTAATGGCCACCAGAAAGCTTTATTTTACCTTTCAAGTCAGCATAATTTAATGAAGTAAAGCTGCTGATTTTCAGCTATAAACGTTTCCTTGTGTGTATATGTACCTGTTGAAGGTAGGTTTTCCTTTATTCTTTTGTGAAAGGCAAATCTTGGTTGCTGATGATTATTACGCTCCTTTTGATTTCGCAATTAGTAAAACAAGCATTAGAGGTCAAAAGGAGGAACAATCAGAGCTTGTTAAGCAAACCAAACCTTATTACGTCTTTAATGAGGAGATAGCTTTGATAAAAGAAACTCATTTTAAAACAGAAATAGACTCTTTTATCAGACGGGTCACTGGACTTGATAAGTTCAAATACATTCAGAATTCTCAGGACCGAAATACCTTGTTCGGCAGGAGTAACTGGTTTAGAAAAGAAATTTACTCTAAGGGAATTATTCAGGCAAATCTTAATTCTGATAATACCTCCGGATACTAGATTTGTAATTGAAATAAGGAATAACGTAGCTCAGGAAAAACGAATTTCTGAGTATTATACCTCAAGCCAAGCTGCAAAAGATTGCAAAGTATTTATACGGTTCAGGAGAAGTAAATGGGAAGATGCAGACTCAAGCTGTTTTTGAAATTCTTAGGCCCAATGTTTTTAGTGATAAACTCACCATTAGCTAAAAGAAAGGCTTTAGTAAATATTTCCCTTTCCAGGGAATGGTGAGCAAGGGGAGAATTGATAATTGCCAAAGGCGAAATCGTAACTCCCGATAAATTTGGTATTCTTAGTCGGTTCTGCAAAGAATACAGCTCAATTAGGCAGCTTCAGAATGCTCTGCTTGGGTAGTTGTTGGACAATTTGCAATGGTTACAATGGTCTTAGCAACACTTCTGCTTTTCCTTATTCTGTTGAGGAAAGATATTTTTGAAGACTCTATTCAACTCCGTTTCTTATTCTCACTCATAGTCACAGAGTAATACTTGCTGCGTTCATGGTGCAGATAAGTCCGGTGAGTGTTTATTTGTTCCCGTTTGCATTATGCCGGTCATAATCAGAGCATTTTTGACACCCGATTGGCTCTATTTGCACACATGCCCAGCATGATGATTATTAACTTTTAGTGCCTAATCCTTTTGAGTTTTCGTCATTCAGATGATTGGCGCTGGAATCGCCTGTATTTTTCAGTATTGTGAGCATGAGAAAGAGGTCGCAACTTTTTCATCACAATCACTTTGCTTACAGCGGCATATATTCTCGCTTACAGCGGAATTACCCTTATGGTTGAAGGTCAAATTAATTCAGTAGAATTAATTGGCTTAGGCTAGCTTGCCGGAAGTGCTTCACTTACCCTTTTTCTCTTATCCAATCATTTATTTTATCGAAAGGTTTTTGGCTTACAGAAGTGATGTATCATTACTAGAGCTTTCAGACACAAACAATCCTCTTTTGAAGGAGTTGGCTATGCGCGCTCAGGTACGTTTCAGCATTCTTTACAAGAGTGGCAAATCTTGCAGAAGCCGCTATTTATAGAATAGGAGGGAATACCTTGTTAACCAGAACCGGAGCTCTATATCATGATATAGGCAGATGGAGGTTAAGCTAGATATTTTATCGAGAATCAGTTGACTGGTGTTAATCTCGATGAACTTGGCTTTGATGAAAGTGCAGGTATTATTATCAGCCATGCCGAAACATAGGATAAATCTAGAGGCGCAAACACGGGTTGCCTGAGAAGATTATCGACTTCATCAAGACACATGGGAATTCACGGGGTGCAGTATTTTTATCGCTCATTTTTGAAGAATTATCCTGATGCTGAGGTGGATGAAGGTGCTTTTAGATATCAGGCCCAATTCCATTTAGCAGGAAACTGCAGTTGTTATGATGGCAGATGCTGTTGAGGCAACTTCGCGAAACCTGAAGTGGCTAATTCGAAACCATCAATTGATGGTTGAAACGATTGTCAATCAATTGAGGACAACCAATTCATTAATTCTGATATTACGTTTAAAAAGACATTACATCAATCAAGAAGATATTTAAGAAAATGCTCATGAATATCTATCATGTGAGAGTCGAATACCCGAAATAAACTAAACTAAGTCACTCTGAGCTTGTCATCCTCGCTAATTCCCAATGAGTCACTTTGCTCCCAGAGTTTCAGTAAAAACTTAGTTTTTCCTGTTATCATCAGACCGAAGGTCATAATAACACTTGTTGTAATGATGATAAACAACGGCCTCCTTCTGCATCACCCGAAAGCTTCATGTCAGCAGGAATAGAAAGAAAAAGCAAGATTGAAATCAAGCCTCATTGGTGTTATAAACAACTCTGGAATAAGGTCGGTTCTTGCAAACCTTCCCCAAGATACAAAGCCCTAACTCCATATATAATTAACAAAACCAGTCCGCCTGTTTTAAAACTGTTGAATTCTACAAGCTGATTCAAATCCGTCGAAAAACCGAATAGCAGAAGAAGAACGTCTAAGTAAGAATGCCGATTCTGCCGATAGCTGAATAAATTGATACAAATCTTTCTTTGGTCCCGAATAAACAAAAGTATTTCCTAAACCAAGGCCATTGCACGTTAGAAGCATTGTTCATTGCCAAACCAAAGATTAAGACAATAACCAAGGACGATAAATGCGAAATTTACCTATCGAGTAAACCATCAACATCAAAATGTGAGGAAGAATTTAACATGATGCGTTATTTTCTAACAACAAATCAATAACACCAGAATACTATTGAAATGAGAATCATTAATATCGTTTCTAAACTAGCTCTGCAACAGAGGTGAATGTGAATTCGCTATTTACAATAACAAAATTGAAAAGATAATCCCAAAATATCAGATACAGAAGATTCGTAAATCACAAATTCTTTCTTCTTACTGGAGAGATTTGCAACAGAAGGAATAGCAATTGCTGAGCTGATAATGCCCATTGGCACTGCATTTACAAGGCAAATCTGCAAAGACTGACCAGTAAGATAATTGAATAACCATGCTGTGCCACCTACCGTGAATAGTAAAATGAAAAATGCAGGGAGCCAAGCGCAGACTTCACAGTCCACATCTTGTCCCTTAGTTAAACAACAAAGGGCTCATTCAAGCACAATTAGCACTAAACCTACTGTTCCAAGTATAGAAGAGTATATCTAACGCTGGCAGCATCAAGCCCAAAGTAGTCTGACAAATACTTCAAACCCACTCCCTTCCCAACAGCAGAAGCACAGATGAGAAGGATCTGGATTCTGGCGAAAGTCAGATAAAGAGAAACAGCACTAATGCACTGAGCAGTAATAATTATTTCGTATGCCGACATTTTTAAATATAGTGCTTTACTCCGGATGCCAAGTTAATAACATTCCCATTTACAAAATCAATTATTCACAGTTTTTAATAAAATAACCCTTTTAGCGTTTTTGTAGAATAAAATTCGATTGAGTTTGAACCCTTTTAGCTTTTTATTGTTTTCGCCATCATGAATCTGAATTCAATTATATTCTCTGTCTTTTGTGTTTTTATTTTTCAATTGCATCTCTAGCCCAAAATTCAAATGCTATTGAGGAGTTTGGATTAGTGAAAGCCAAGATGCCCACATTAAGATATTTAAATCAGGAAATGAATATGTTGGTGAAATTATCTGGATTAAGGACCCCATTGATCGAAACAGGTAAGCCTCAATTAGATAAAAACAATCCAGAATAGCATTGAAAACTGAAAGGTTTTAGGTATGAGACTCATGAGTTTGACATATGATGATGGTGAATGGGTTGATGGATCGTCTGATGAAGCAATGGAAAGACCTATAGTTGTAAGGTTACTTCAATCAACAGAAAATACAATCAGATTGACTGGTTATGTTGGTTTTTACGTGGCTAGGAAGAACTGAAGTTCCTGGACAAGGGTTAGATAATTAATGCGAGGCTAATACTTAGCACATATATTAACCTGGTCATTATTCAGTATTCTGTAATTTTCTTTCTCACTAAACCCAGCTTTAGGTTCATCTGAATATTGATTTAGTTCGAGATTGTAGTGTCTTTTTTGAAAGAATGCAGCAATTATGCTATCTAAGAGCATTCCGCAAAATCCCACAATTGAAATCAAAACGACTTGATTCATAGTTGAAACATGTCCGAGTAGATAAGCAATAACAGCTACGCTTGAAGCTCCGGCGAATCCCGCAAAAGTTCCTGCAAGGCTCAAACCGCCAGAAATTCCTTTGGGATGCATCTTTAAGTTAAACAGATATAAGACATTTTTTGACAGTTTTCCGCCAATTTCCGAAGCCCAGGTGTCTGCTGTGGCAATAGCCATAACAGCGTACAATTTAGGAGTGATTGAGTCTGAAAAGTCGGGCAGAATACCTGCTAATATTGCTAGAATTAGATACAGCCAGGAATTACTTAATACCTGAACCCAGTCTCGGGCTTTTCCATGTTTTTTTTCAAATCCACTATCGTGGGATGATTTGAGAAGCCTGCCAATTAAGCTGCTACTTAAAAGAAACCAGGCAAGTGGAACCAAAAAAAGCCATCCGGCGAAACGCCAAACAAAAAAGCCAAGCAATGCAGCCGATAATGCACCGCTTATTTCCAGCCATCGCATCTTTAAAACTGCCAAAACAAAAATCAACAGAGAAGCAATCAGAAAAAGATACTCTGAAATGGCGAATGGATGATGCATTTCTATGTAGATAAGCAAAGCTGCTCCCGAAGGCACAAGAAAATTATCGCTGCCTTTAGAACCTAAAGCTTCCAGAGTGCTCAAAACCATTGATATAATTGAGCAAATAATGATGATTTCAAGGTTTATCTCTGAAAAACTCCAGAAACTCATCAAAAGCACCAAAGCACTTATGAAAAAGGCAGAACTACCGATGAGTGACTTTTTATCACCACTTAGATTAAAGTGCTTTCTAGCTGCTACCGTGCCCATAATACAAGCAAGAGCATCAGAAATTGCGAGGATTATCATTGGTAAAAAGATTAGTATCCTTTCGTTCTCGAAAAGGAGTAGCAACACAAAATAAGGAATTGGGAATAAAGCAATTCCCCAGCTTTTTCTGCCTTCTTTTTCTGCGAAAAGCTTTCCTGAGCCAACCATATAAACTAGAATAACTTCAAACCCCAATACTAAATAGCTAAGGAGCTGGAGGTTGTTCAAATACAAAGGAACAATAGCGCAGGTTCCAACAGCCGCAATGTGTAGAAACTTTCTTGCAAGCCATTGTGGAATAATAAGCTTTCGCCAACTTAATTCAAATAAAACAGCCAAAATCCCCGTAAGTAAAGTGGCAGGAAGAATTATAAGCAAATCATCCATTTATTCATTTAGAGATTTAATCATTTCATACTTCAATTAGCCAATTCTATCCTTAGTTAAACAATGCAAGCCCTTGATGTTTATATTCACACAATGAAAATTACAATTCCTGAACTTGAAGATTTACCATGGTTTCCGTCAAAACTACGACAGATGCAAATGGAATTCATTGGTTTCATGGTAGTATTTCTAAAGGTTTATGAACCTGTTAAACCTGTTATCATTAAATGCCTTGCTCAAAGCAAAACTCATATGATATTGGATTTATGCTCTGGCAGTGGAGAACCAATTAGATCTTTAGCTATTGATAAACCAAATTTAGAACAAGTTGTTCTCAGCGATTTATATCCAGCTCCTAAACAAGAAGATGGAATATGTAAATGGCATTTAAAATCATTAAACGCATTAGAACCTCATGCTGAGCTTCCTGGAATGAGAACTATGTTTAACGCCTTTCATCATTTTAATGAAGATGAAAAGAATCAAATTTTGGAAGCTCACTCCAACCAAGGCATTTTCATTGCCGAAATTTTGAGCCCAAATCTTTTAAACCTTATAAAGATTATCTTCACCACAATTATAGGACAGCTTGTTTTTACTCCTTTTGTAAAGCCTTTTTCATTTCAGAGATTAATTTTTACATATTTGATCCCAATTAACTTATTTACAGTTACTTGGGATGGAGTTGTAAGTGTCTTAAAATCTCAGAATGATGAAATGATGCATAAAGCTGTCCTTAATCATTTCAAAAACACTTATACAATCAGTCATGGTCAATGTGGTCCTTTTTGGGCAAGAGTTTCTTGGATGTTTTTAATAAAGATTTGAATGAAAGCCTTACTTATTTTTTGGAAGTTTACTCGCCCCCACACCATAATTGGCAGCACCCTTAGTATACTAAGCATTTACTTTTTAGCATTATTCACAATGCCTTTGAGTTTGGTCTCAGAGCAGATTTTCTTTTTAAGTCTTCTTAGTGCTTTGGGATGTAATGTTTTTATTACGGGCTTAAATCAATATACAGATGTTGAAGTCGACAAAATCAACAAGCCTTGGCTTCCTATCGCCTCTGGCGAATTATCAAAGAAATCAGCACTAATAATCATACTCGCATCAGGCTCAGTATCTCTCTTAAGCGCAGCAGCTTGCAATACTGATTTTCTTCTGCTCATTTCCATTATCATGTTTATTGGTTTTGCCTATAGCATGCCTCCTTTAAAGTTTAAAAGAGGACATATTGCTGCAGCATCTGCAATAACTTTGGTACGTGGACTGTTGGTTAATCTCGGTTTTTACATGCATTTTATTGGGAAGTCATGGTATTCGGGAAACTTTCCCGGAGTTGTTGTTCCCTTAATTATATTTGTTTCTGCTTTTAGCCTTGGTATTGCATGGTTTAAGGACATTCCAGATACTCAAGGTGATGAGGGTAAATTTGGCACTTTGGCTGTTAAGCAAGGCCGGAAATTTGCTTTTTGGGCAGGTGTTTTAGTGGTAGTGCCGGCTTATCTCTACCTAATCTTGCTCGGCCTAAAGGACTTTTATCCTCAATCAGTTTTCGCCTTAATTATTCACTGCATAGCTTTAACGTTATTCCTTATATCGGCTCAAAGGCTGGATTTGTCGAATGAT
>JAGYKL010000024.1 GCA_018401705.1 Bacteroidia bacterium
ATGTACAAATTCAACCGCACAACGGGTATATTTAATCCTAATTTAGCCGAAATTACTTTTCAATATACGTTTTAGTCATTTCACCAAAGTCTAATTCAAATGGCGCGCTATTATGGTTTTTCTATTATAGTAATAGTAGAATCCTCCACTCTACTCAAGCAAAGCTATTTTGAAAGTCGACTTTCTAAAAATTCCTTTTTGCTTTTGAGTTGATGCAGTTCGAGTTCTATTTTAAAGATATGCGCTAAGCCTCCGTTTTTGAGATTGAGTTGTGCGTTAAGCTTCTGAACCTCGATCCACTTGAAATGAATAGCTTTCATATCCGATTTCAAGGCCTGGATTGATTCTTCGAAATGAAGGATTGCCATGAGCCGGTTTTGGAGTTTCTGATAGGTGTTTAGGGCTATTTGTAGCGCCAATTCCTGGGCTTCGATTTTTACTTGCATGCGCGCAAGCTGACGATTGGTCTCCGCCTGAAGAATTTCAGCATGCTCTTGTTGAAGTCGCTCTAGTACTTCTAAAGCATAGGGCTCCGGGGGACGAAAGATGGCCTCGAAAAGCGCATCAACACATTGGCTGTCTTCATGAGATAGCGTTCGCTGGTTACGCTCATGCATGCTCACGGCACTTCTTGAAATTCCGAGGAAGTCGGCTAGATCATTCTGTGTGATCTCTAATACTTTTCTGATTCGCTCAATTTTCATCGGCTGGGGATTAACAGATGTAAAAAATCGCCACAAATCCTTGCTCCAAGCTTGTGTCATTTTTTGGAGGCTACCCCTAGTTTGACACAAACCGCTTCAAATTATTTTGTGTCAAAAAAAACTGTGTCACAATCTTGCGACACAAAAAATCTTGACACAACAAGTATAAATAAAATTTGTGTCACTTAAATGACGATTGTCGTATTTTGACACAATTTTTATTTACCTGTTTTACAGCAATTTAACAAAGCTTATCACCCAAAAGGAGTAGACAAAGTAGAATGAGACAGTGTATGTCAAAGTCACATTTTGACTTATACTTGATTATAATTTTAAATCCTTTACTTATGAGTTACTCTTTAAACAAGATCACAACCATAGAAGATTGTGATTTACTAATCGAAAACGCCAACAACGAGAAAAGTGAGTTGGAATTCCGCATTCTTAGCCTTCAACGTCAGAAGGAGAGCTATTCTAACAACTCTTTCGAAGTTAGCACAGAACTTCAATTAGTACAGAACCAATTAGATGGTGTTAATTCTGTTTTGGCAGTTCTGCCTGATGGCAATGACAAGGACGAAGCCATCATTAAGAAAGCGAAATATGAGCTCCAGCTATTAGTTCTCAACCGACGTCAAAAGGCATATGGCACCATAGCCCTTCTAGACAAAGAGTTAGATCTGGAACGTGCCGAAAGCCAAATGGCTTCCATTGATGATTATTTAGCTCAAATTGAAGCAAGAAAAATTGAATTGAATGCTTAAGTCCTGATTTTACTTTAAAGAAAAGAGACCGTTTGAAAATTGCTTTTCAGACGGTCTCTTTAATTTCATAATTTAAAATTTATTTCTTCGCAAAACCATTTTGCTCTAAATCGAAACGGTCTAGTTGCATAACCTTTGTCCAGGCTTTAACAAAGTCATTAACAAACTTTTCTTTTGCATCATCTGTAGCGTAAACTTCAGCTAAAGCTCTGAGTTCTGAGTTGGATCCAAAAATTAAATCTACTCGTGTCGCAGTGTATTTGTTTTTACCACTTGTTCTATCTGTGCCAATGTAAAGTCCTTCTGCTGATGCATCTGGCTTCCACTCAGTGCTCATATCTAAGAGATTAACAAAGAAATCATTACTCAAAACGCCCGGACGATCAGTGAAAACTCCATGCTTAGAGCCATCAAAGTTTGCATCAAGGGCTCTCATTCCTCCAATTAAAACAGTCATTTCAGGAGCACTTAAGGCTAACAATTGTGCTTTATCAACTAATAACTGCTCTGCTGTTAATGTGTAATTTCCTTTCTGATAATTTCTAAAACCATCAGCCATCGGCTCAAGAACTTCCATGCCCTTGGCATCTGTATTTTCTTCTGTAGCATCTCCTCTGCCGGGAGCAAAAGGAACTTCTATCTTATAACCAAACGATAAAGCGGCTTTTTCAATAGCGACATTTCCGCCTAAAACAATTAAATCAGCAATTGACACTTTTTTCTTTTCGTTCGCTTTATTAAAGTCGGCCTGAATTTTTTCGTAAACCTTAATCGCTTTTTTTAATTCTTCAGGATTATTCACTTCCCAGGAAATCTGAGGTTCAAAGCGAATTCTTGCCCCATTGGCTCCTCCTTTAAAATCTGAATTTCTAAATGTAGATGCTGAAGCCCAGGCTGTTTTAACAAGGTCCTGTGTACTTAAACCGCTGCTTAGAATAGTATTCTTTAGAGCCTTTATGTCTTCTGCTGTGATTTTATCGTACGATGGAACTGCAATAGGATCTTGCCAAATTAAATCTTCTTTTGGCACCTCAGGGCCTAAGTACAATGCTTTAGGTCCCATATCTCGGTGCGTGAGCTTAAACCAGGCTCTTGCAAATGCTTCATTAAAAGCATCCGGATCATTAAGAAACTTTTTTGAGATTTTTAAATACTCAGGATCTTTAATAAGAGCAAGGTCTGTGGTTAACATAGCTTGCTTATGCGTTTTCTTAGAATCAAAAGCGTCAGGAACTAAAGCATCAGGACTTTTTGCAACCCACTGATTAGCGCCGGCCGGACTTTTAGTTAATTCCCAATCTTCATTGAATAAGGCTTTAAAATACCCTTGATTCCACTCAGTAGGAGTTGGGGTCCAAATAACTTCTAAACCTGAAGTAATAGCATCTTCACCTTTCCCGCTTTTATAATCGCTTTTCCAACCAAAGCCTTGTTCTTCAATAGGGGCGGCTTCAGGTTCAGCTCCAACATGCGATGCAGGTCCTGCACCATGGGTTTTTCCTAATGTGTGCCCACCGGCAATTAAGGCAACGGTTTCTTCATCATTCATCCCCATTCTACCAAATGTCTCTCTAATATCTTTTGCGGCTAATGATGGGTCAGGATTTCCGTTTGGTCCTTCCGGATTCACATAAATCAATCCCATTTGAACTGCAGCTAAAGGTGTTTCAAGATTTCTGCCATCAGAATATCTTTCGTCTGCTAACCACTTTTTCTCAGGACCCCAGTAAACGCTGCTTGCAGGCTCCCAAACATCAACCCTTCCTCCTCCGAAACCGAAGGTTTTGAAACCCATATCTTCTAAAGCTACGTTTCCTGTTAAAATCATCAAATCGGCCCATGAAATATTTTTTCCATATTTCTGTTTTATCGGCCAAAGTAATCTACGTGCTTTGTCTAAGTTGGCATTATCGGGCCATGAATTAATCGGCGCGAAGCGCTGCTGACCTTCACGAGAGCCGCCTCTTCCATCTCCGGTACGGTAGGTTCCGGCCGAATGCCATGCCATACGAATAAAGAAAGGCCCATAATGACCATAATCAGCAGGCCACCAGTCTTTCGAATCTTTCATGGCTTTTCTGATATCTTCCTTCAAAGCAAAATAATCAAGTTTTTTAAATGCTTCCTGATAGTCAAAGTCTTCGCCCATTGGGTTCGACTTTTCAGAATGTTGTCTCAAAACACTTAAGTCGAGATTGTAGGGCCACCAATCTTTTGCACTTTTCATTTGACCTGATGGACCGTTTTCTGAAACACCTTCTGAATCATTGCTTTGAATTTCATTTACCTGGTCGGCTCCACCATGCATAACAGGGCATTTTCCAACAGCAGGTTGAGATTTTACTCCAATGTATAAGCTTAAAAAAATAAGCGTTAAAAATATCCTCATAGCTTTTAATTTTATTGTTAATGGTTGTTTATGACAAAAGTAAAGTGTTAATTTGATTTACAAAAACGATATTATAGATATCATCATTGACACAGTAGATGAATATACAGCAAATTCAATATGTATTAGCGCTTGCAGAAGTTCGTCATTTCGAGAGGGCTGCAGATAAATGCTTTGTTACGCAATCGACTTTAAGCACTATGATTTCCCGATTCGAGGATGAACTGGGAATTCAAATTTTGACCGAAAAAGAAAGCCTTTGCAACTTACCATTGAAGGAGGTTTGCTCATTGAACAATTAAAAAGATTCAGCGGGAGCTTGATCAACTAAAAGAAATAGCATGAAATAAAAGGAGAAGTTAGAGGAAACCTCACTATTTCAGTAATTCCTACAGTTGCTCCATTTATTTTACCCCTATTTCTTCAAGAATTTGCGGGTAAATTCCCGGAATTAAAAATCGAGATCAAGGAGCAAACTACTTCAGAAATTATTAATAATTTAAAAACAGAACGCTTGATATTGGTATTATTTCAATTCCAATGCAAGAAGATGACATTGTTGAAATAAAGCTCTATGATGAGCCATTCTTGTATTTTGATATGAGTAAAAACACGTCAAAAACAATTAAATCCAAAAATATAAATACAAATAATTTATGTCTTCTTGAAGAGGGCCATTGCATGAGAGTGCAGGTGATGCACCTATGCGACCTTCATAAAAACAATATAACAAGACTCTTAAATTTCGATTATAAAGCAGGATCTATCGATAGTCTTTTGAGATTTGTAAAGTTTAATAATGCGGCAACCTTACTTCCCTTTTTGTCTACTCTCGATATTTCTCCTGAAGAAAGAGTGCACCTTAACAAAATTGTTAATCCTGTCCCCTACCGAAGTATTGGTATTGTTGTTCATCGTCATTTTGTTAAATATAAAATCTTAGACAAGCTTAAAGAAGATATTCTCAGTAAAGTTTTACCTTATTTACCAAAGCAAAGCGAATCAGGCAAGGAACTTTCACCAATAAATTTTGATTAATTCAATAGTGCCTCAATGCAAGAGTATTGATTTTTTTAACTGATTTTCTTATTCAATAAGGTATCCAATTATTTGATTATTTAAAACCATGACATACGCGTGTATTTTTCTTCCATATAATTATTTAATATGCATTCTTCAGGTATAAATTTTTAATTGATAAATATTCCTACCTTGTAAGCATGAAAGCTATTTCTTCACTTATTTATTTTCTTTTGCTTTCGTCAATCGGAGTAAGCCAAACTAAATTCATTAAAGAATTAAGCGATGAAACTTTTGGCTCGCGATTAAGAGTTTTACCTACTAATGATTTAGGCTGGGTTCTTTATTCAAAAGAAAGCTTAAAAATTTCGAAATTTAATTTATGTGGTGAAGAAGTTTGGAGTAAACAACTCGAAATACCTAATGTTACAAGCTCACTTAATGACATTATCGCAACTTCAGACGGCGGTTTCGTTATATTAAGCCGAAAGGTAATAATTAACAATAACTATCCTGTAATTACTAAACTTGACCAAAATGGAGAAATAACTTGGTCAACATCGTACAGTAATGCTAATTATGATTATTTTCCATATACAATTACTGAAGATCAAAATGGGAATCTCATCATTTTTGCTAATGTAACCGAGCTTACTACAAACAATGTTTTTAATGTAATAACCAAAGTTAGTTCGGCAGGAAATTTCTTGCAGGCGAAATTTTACAACCACGGCGGAATTTGGGGTGGAGCAATTTCAACCAGTGATAATGGTGTTCTTTTTAGAACGGGATCTATTTTGGTCAAACTAAATTCAAACTTAGATGTTCAGTGGTCGAGCAATGTCGCTGCCGGAACTTATCACTACAATGCTCCCATTGAAGTAGAAAATGGATATATTTTCTCGGGATATAATCAAGGGAGCCAGTTAATTTCATATTACAAACTCAGTTTACAAGGCAATCTACTTTGGGGTGGCAGAAAGACAAGCGATATGGTGGGCATACCAATGAAATTAAGAATGAATCAAGACGGAAATTTATCAGCTCTTTTTAATAGAACCTCAGGTGGAAATACTTTTATTACCACACTGGAATTCGATTCTGAATTAAATGTTTTAAATCAGAACTCTTTGGCAAACTCTTCACTTGTTGCGAGCGATATGTGTTTTATTTCTAACGGGAACCCTATAATATCGGGAATTTCAGGAAGCAAAGCTTTTTTTGCCCGATTAGATAATGATTTTAATTCGGGATGTGATATTCAGATTGAACCTGTACAGTTTAATTTAGAACCGGTAGTCGTAAATGCAATTACTACAATAAGCAATGAGCTTTTATTGACTGCAAATACATCCCCTTTTTCTTTTACTAATCTTGATACAGAAACAGCAAGTATTTGCAGCAATATCAAATTTTTGAATTTAGGCAACGACACCTTATTATGTGATGGCGAGAGCATGGTTCTGGAGAATCAAACCGGAGATGTTTTTGATTTATATCAATGGTCTACCGGAGAAACAACACCTTCAATTACAATAAATGATGCAGGAATTTACTGGCTGTTGGTTGAAGATTTTTGCGATGTAAACAGGGCTAATGATACTATTTTCATAGAAATCATTCCTGCTGAGAAAGCAGAACTTGGAAATGATTTATTGCTTTGCGAAGACTCTAAACATATATTTTATGCTCCTGCATGTAACGATTGTTCATTTGCTTGGAGTAATGGGTCCATTGAAGATTCAATAATAATTGACTCAAAAGCACTGGTATGGCTAGAAATTACAAATTCGAACGGATGCATAAGTATTGATTCTGTTGATGTTGATTATGGGTTTTGCGAATGCAATCTGTATTTACCCAATTCCTTTTCGCCTAATGGCGACGGATTAAATGAGAAATTCGGGCCCAAATATTTTTGTGATGTGGCTAATTATTCATTTCAAATTTTTGATAGATGGGGGGAAGAGCTTTTCAGTACAAATCAAATAGACCTATTGTGGGATGGTACATTTAGAAATCAAAAAGTGCCTTTAGATATTTATTCATATGTGATTAAATATTCACCGGTATTTCTTGGCAAAAAGCAAAATGCTGTTACTCAGACTGGGATGATTTCGTTAGTAAATTAAATATATATAATGCTTTTTATCAGGTATTTATAAACTGATATAAACTTTGTTTAAGGAAGAATTGTTGATTTACTTAATTAAGAGTAATACCACAAAAACAAGCAGGATTTCCTGCATCAAACACAGTACCTTAAAATGAAAACTATCATTGTAATTGGTTCTTTAGTCATTCTTTTTATAGCCTTTCAAGCTTTTATAACTATGGGAACAAATAAGACAGAAAATCAGCCTTACAAGCTTTTAACAAAATATGAAAACGTAGAAATTCGGTTTTATCCTTCGGTTACGATGGCAACGGTAACTTCTTCAGCAAAAAATTATAAGGAATTAAGTAGTCCCGGATTTAGAAAGCTAGCCGGCTATATTTTCGGAGGCAATGCAGAAGACAAGAAAATTGCCATGACTTCTCCGGTTCACATGGATATAAATGACAGTGCTTCCTCTATGAGTTTTGTCATGCCATCAGAATACACCGTGGATGCTTTGCCCCAACCTAATGACAAAGAAGTAAACTTAAGCACTACAGAAGATGATTACGTTGCAGCTATTCGGTTTGGAGGATTCACTGATGATGCTAAACTAGAGCTGCATAAAAATGAATTAATAATCAAACTTCAAGAATTAGGAATTACTCATAAAAATAACTTTCGTTATTTAGGTTATAACCCTCCATATCAAGTTGTTGGCAGGAGAAATGAAGTAATCGTGAGTATTAATTTCGAAAGTATTCCAAATTTGTAGTTTAATTTTGGTCAATGATGAGCAAATCTCTTCCACGTAGAAATTTCTTAAGCAGAGGGCTGCTTGCAATAGGCAGTGCTCTTGCTATGCCGGCTGTTCATGCTGCTAAATCAATTAAAGAGGTAACTTCAAGAAATCCGACTATGTCGCCAATAAAAAATATTAAGCCATTGGGTTTTCAATGGGAAACGGCTGATCCATTTTTATTTTGTGTGCATCATGAAGATGCTTTCCCCAAGGGGAATGCACAAATGGGTCCTGAAACCAATCATTTGAAAGGTCGCCACATTGGAGATGATTTTATCATTAAAGATGGATTTAGGATGTATCATGGAAAAACGGTTCCCGGGTTTCCGGGGCATCCACATCGTGGCTTTGAAACAATTACAGTGGTTAGAAAAGGTATAGTTGATCATGCCGATTCTTTAGGAGCAGCGGGAAGATATGGAAATGGAGATGTTCAATGGATGACAGCCGGAGGTGGAGTTCAGCACTCTGAAATGTTTCCATTAATTGCTGAGGATAAAGAAAATCCGATGGAACTCTTTCAGATTTGGCTAAATCTTCCGAAAAAGAATAAGATGGTTAAGCCTCATTTTAAAATGCTTTGGAAAGAGTCGATTCCCATTCATTCTCATAAAGATACTTCAGGTAAAACAACTAAAATTGAGATTATTGCAGGTACTATCTTCGGAAAAAAAGCGGCTACTCCTCCACCCGATTCCTGGGCGGCAGATCCAAAAAACGAGGTAGGCATATTTAATATCCTCATGCAAGCAGGAGCATCGCTTAAACTTCCGCCGACAGGCGTAAACATTAATAGAACTGCTTATTATTATGAAGGCGAAGGATTGACTTTGGACGGGAAATTAATTCCAAAATACCATGCCATTGAGCTAAAGCCTGATGCAGAAATAAATCTTGTTGCCGGCCCGGGTGTTGAAACAAATATTTTAATTCTTCAGGGAAAACCCATTGGAGAACCGGTGATTCAATACGGTCCTTTTGTGATGAATACCAAAGAGGAGATAAATCAAGCTTTTGAAGATTATCACCGAACAAAGTTCGGCGGATGGCCCTGGCCGAAATACGACCAAGTTCACCCAAGAAATAAGTCGCGATTTGCAAAACATGCCGACGGTACTGAGGAAATCAAATCGAGCTGATAAATAGCCGGAAGTATTTTATGTGTTAAATTTTACACCTGATAAATAAGCCTGTCAAAGTTTGGCCGCATGGTTTCATTGCTTTGCAATAAATTATTTATCATGGAATTGTTATCTGTTATTATTTGTGGAGCTTGTCTTCTTCTTCTCATTTTGCTTACTCTTAGAAGCAAGAGAGATGATTCAAGGCTCATTCAGGAGTCACTTCAAACTTATTTACAGCTTGGCTTCAAAGAAAACAGGCTGGAGCTTTCTAATTCATTGAAGGAAAATCGCGAGGAATTAGCTAATGGCATTGATAAATTGAGTTCGAGGCTCGAGGAGAATCTTCTTAAAATTAGCGACGGACTAAATAGAAATGCCCGCGATAACAGAGAAGATCTAGCAAAATCTTTGAAAGAATTTAGCGAATCATTTGTGAGCAGTGTCAAGCAATTTAACGATTTGCAAGTGCTAAAATTCACTGAAATGGGTGCAAAACAAGACGAGCTAATAAAGAGCACCGAATTAAAACTTGAGAAAATGAGGGAAACGGTAGACGAAAAGCTACACAAGACCCTCGAAGAACGTTTAGGTCAATCGTTTAAAATTGTTAGCGACCGACTTGAAGCAGTTCAAAAAGGACTAGGCGAAATGCAAAGTCTTGCCAATGGTGTAGGCGATTTAAAGAAGGTTCTGAGCAATGTCAAAACCCGGGGTGTTCTTGGCGAGATTCAGCTCGGCAATATTTTAGAACAAATCATGGCTCCAGAGCAGTATTCAGCGAATGTAAAAACTAAGACCGGGTCTAACGATCATGTTGAATTTGCAATAAAACTTCCGGGAAAAGATGATCATGGCAAGGAGGTTTATTTGCCAATCGATGCCAAATTTCCTCAGGAAGATTATTTAAGACTTCAAAGTGCTTATGATTTGGGCGATGTGGGAGCTATTGACCAGGCAAACAAATCGCTGGTTAATTCAATTAAGAAATTCGCCAAAGACATAAGAGATAAATACATTGACCCTCCAAATACAACAGATTTTGGGATTATGTTTCTTCCTATTGAAGGTTTATTTGCAGAAGTAGTGAGACAACCAGAAGTTGTTTCTATTCTTCAACGTGATTATAAGATTATTGTAACAGGGCCAACGACTCTTGCTGCTATGCTAAACAGTTTACAAATGGGTTTTCAAACTTTAGCCATTCAAAAAAGAAGTAGCGAGGTATGGCAAATACTAGGTGCAGTAAAAACTGAGTTTGGGAAATTTGGTGGTGTATTGGAAAAAGCGCAAAAGAAAATTAATGAAGCCAATCAGGAGTTAGATACGCTTGTAGGAACAAGAACTCGAATTATGATTTCAAAATTGCGACAAGTGGAGGAACTACCTAATTCAAATGCAATAAACACTTTGGAAATTCCTGATGATTCAGAAGAACTCTAAAATCATTATGTAATTACTTAGCATACCACATCTATAAATCTACATCGCGTTTTATTAAGTGAAGCGATGCTTCGGATCAAGAACTTAAATTATTCTGTTGTAATTGATGGATTTTTAATTGAAATTTGATTTATCTTTAATCGATTGATTTAGAACAGTAATTATTGAACCAATCAAATAAAAACAAACCACTTTAACCATCACTTTTTTTTATGAAAAAACTATTACTTATTGCCGCAGTTGCATTAGCTTCTGTAAATGCAAATGCACAAATTGGCGCTACAGCGCCGGATTTCACTGTTACTGATCTTGACGGCAATCAAATTCGCCTTTATCAAGACATTTTAGACCAAGGTCTTATTGCAGTTATTGATGTTTCGGCTACTTGGTGCGGTCCATGTTGGAGCCTTCATACATCTCATGCTTTGAGAGATTTAAATGATGCTTATGGCGTGAATGGCAGCAATCAGCTACGCGTTGTATTTTATGAAGGTGATGCTAACACCACATTGGCAGACCTTCAAGGAAGTACAGCTGGAACTCAAGGAAACTGGCTAGAAGGCACAACTTACCCAATTGTAAATGAATCACCTTTAACTCTTAACCTTGGTGTTTGGGCTCCTGATGGTTTTCCTACTGTAAGCATTGTACGTCCTTCTGACAGACAAATTGTTGCTGATACATGGAACATTACAAATCTTCAAGGACAAGTTACTGCTATTAATAATGCAACTGGTATTACTCTAATGGCTGTTGGAATTAATGAAGTTGAATCAAACGCAATTTCATTTGCTTATCCAAATCCAGCTAATGACTTGCTTAACCTGAATTTAAATGAATTCAATGGCAGTTCAGTTTCTGTTGAAGTTTACAATATGCAAGGTCAACTGGTTAAAACTGTAAATGCAAACAGCACAATTAGCAACGTAGATGTAACTGACTTAGCTACAGGAAAATATCTTGTTCGCGCTTTCAATAATGAAAAAGCATTGAATCAGTTAGTTTCTGTGGTTCACTAATACTTTCTTAAAACATTTTCAAAAGCCTCGTTAAACAACGGGGCTTTTATTTTTATAATAAGTCCGAATAGATTTTTCAGTTTATCAAAAACCCAAATTTCAATAGCCGATAATTCATGGATAGCCTTCCATTTATCAATTTACATACACACCGCAAACCGCAATCAAAGGATGAAATCGTTGTTAGGAACGCTTTCTTAAAAGCTCCAGATTTAATTGATTCTATCAATTATTTTTGCAGTTGTGGCATTCACCCTTGGCTATTGAGTAGCGATTTTGAAAATGATCTTATTCACTTAGAGCGATTAATCGAATTAAAACAGGTAGTTGCAGTGGGTGAATGTGGCCTCGACCGTATAAAAGGACCTGAACTAATCATTCAACAGGAAGTTCTTTTAAAGCATATTGAACTGGCTAATCAATGCAACAAACCAATTATTCTTCACCTTGTTAAGACCTATTCTGATATTCTTGAGTTCAAGAGCAGATTCAAAACACCCTGGATTATTCATGGTTTTAAAGGGAACGAAACTCAATCTAAAAATCTTATTAATGCCGGAGCCAGGCTTTCATTTGGCCCGCGTTTGCTGCACGATGAGAGTTTACAGCAAGTATTTAAACAAACTTCATTAGAAAATATCTACCTCGAAACTGATACTAAGCCATTGGGTATTCAAAGCATTTATAAAAAGGCAGCGGAATTAAAGGATATTGAAATAAATCAATTGAAAGTTATTCTGACAGCTAATTTCAAAAGAGATTTTTTATTAGTCTTGCCAAATGAATGAATTACCAGCTTGGATGAGTCGCTCAGCTCTAATGATGGGCGAAGAACCGATTAAAAGATTAATGAAAAGTCACGTTCTTGTGGCAGGTTTGGGTGGAGTTGGAGGAATTGCAGCTGAAATGCTTGCACGAGCTGGTGTAGGAAAACTTACATTGGTAGACGCAGATGTAGTAGAAGCCAGCAATAGAAATCGTCAAGCTCCTGCTTTAATAAGCACTGACGGCAAACTCAAAACGGAGGTCATGGCAGAAAGAATTAAAGATATTAATCCGGATGTTGAACTTGAAATAAAGTCAATCTTCCTTAAGAATGGAGTAACCGAGCCTTTGCTTGATTCAAATAACTATGACTACGCTGTTGATTGCATTGACACGCTTTCTCCAAAGGTTTTTTATATCAGGGCTTGCATCAAAAGGAATATACCTATAGTAAGCTCAATGGGGGCTGGAGGTAAAATTGACCCTACACTGGTTCAGGTGGTAGACATTAGCGAATCTAAACATTGTAACCTTGCAAAATATGTTAGAAAGCGCCTAAAAACTTTGGGAATTAAGAATGGTGTTAAAGTAGTTTACTCTCCAGAGTATGCCGATCCTGAGAGGATTATTCTGGCTCCTGAAGATAATCCCAAGAAAAGTTTAATAGGAACAATCTCTTACATGCCTGCTGTATTTGGATGTGCTATAGCCAGCGTTGTGATTAGAGATTTGGCTCAATTACAACCTTATAACCCGGGAAAGCCAAAAAGAAGAATCAACTAAATTCCTGATCTCTTGGAATTGGACCTTTAATGGGTTTGACTTCCTCTTTAAGTTCTGGAGCTTCTTCTTCAGAGTTGGAAATAGATTTGGGTTCTTCCTGAACTTCTGCAATTTGATTCGATTCAGTTGAATCTTCGTCTTTTGCTGCATCAAGCATAGACTGGCCTGTGTTAACAAGCTCATCCTTCATTTTATTGCCTTCTTTCTGAATCTCTCGTTTAATTGAGTCGGAAGCATCTTTGATTTCTCTAATGCCTTTACCTAATCCTCTTGCCATTTCTGGTATCTTCTTTGAACCAAAAAAGATGAGCACAAACATGAGGATGACAACTATCTCGCCTCCACTTACATCAAAAAATAATAGCATAACCCGCTGTAAACAAAAAGAGTTCTGCACGAAGGTACAGAACTCTCTCAATATTGTTTAATTATTACTTCTCATTAGCGTCTTCTTTCGTAGTACTTGCGATAACACGGCGTGTTAAGTCAACCACAACTGGAGAAGCTACAAATAACGAAGTATAAGTACCTACAATTACACCAATCAACATCGCGAATGAGAATCCTCTGATTACCTCACCTCCGAAGATGAAAAGGATAATCAATACTCCCATTGTAGAAAGACCAGTTACTACCGTTCTTGAAAGCGTACTGTTAAGTGCGTTATTAATTACAGTTGAAAGCTCCTCGTTTTTGCTCTTCTGGAATCCAAGGTACTCCCTGATTCTATCGAAGATTACCACCGTATCATTAATTGCATAACCAACAACCGTTAAAATAGCTGCGATAAATGCCTGGTCGATATCTAAAGAGAATGGAAGAATTCCATTGAAAATTGAGAATATCGATAAGATGAATAATACAACATAAGCTAGAGCCGCAATTGCACCAACACCATACTGCCATTTACGGAACCTGATTAGTAAGTAAAGGAACAATACTACCAATGAGAAAACAATAGACAAAACAGCCGATTCTTTAATGTCGTTAGCAACAGTTGGCTCAACTTTACGAGAGAACATAATTTCAGGCTCTTCTCCATTTGCAGAAAGTCCTGCTAATACGCTTAGCATTTTTCCTGATACAATTGAATCTGCTGCAGTTGATTCATCTTCAACCATGAAGTCGGTAGTAATCTGCAACTGATTTGATGTTCCATAAACCTTAACATCAGGAGCTTGCTTAAATTCAGCATATAAAGCTTCTCTGGCTTTGTCTGAAGCAACAGGCTCATCAAAGCGAACAACGTAAGAACGACCTCCTTCAAAGTCAACCCCAAAACCAAAGCCTTTAGTGAACATAGAAACAATACCGGCAACGATAACTAACATCGAAATGATGTAGAATCTACGACGCTGATTGATGAAATCGAAATTACTACCCTTAAGGATATTAGCAGTCATTGGAATTGAGAACTTCATTTGCTTGCCTCTTGCAGCAAAACCTTCAAATACAAGTCTTGTGATGAAAATCGCAGAGAACAATGAAGTTAAGATACCAATTACAAGAGTTGTTGCAAATCCTTGAATAGGACCTGAACCAAAGATGTAAAGAATTATACCCGTTAACAAAGTAGTAACGTTTGAGTCGATAATCGCTGAATATGCATTCTTATAACCATCGGCAATGGCAAGTTTATATCCCTTGCCGGAGGCAAGTTCTTCTCGAATTCTTTCATAGATAAGTACGTTCGCATCAACCGACATACCAATGGTAAGTACAATACCTGCAATACCAGGAAGTGTTAGAACAGCTCCTAGAGATGTCATAACTCCCATTAGGAAAAACACGTTGGCAATCAAAGCTAAGTCGGCAACAAGCCCACCTGTGCTGTAGTAGAATGCCATGAAAAGGAATACTAAGAGCAAACCAACTAAAGAAGAAATCAGACCTGCATTAATTGCTTCCTGACCAAGAGATGGACCAACAACTGCTTCCTCAACAATATGAGCCGGAGCATCCATTTTACCGGAATTGAGAATGTTTGAAAGATCTTCTGCCTCCTTAATGGTGAAATTTCCAGAAATTGATGAATTACCTCCGGCAATTTCGCCATTTACATTCGGGTAGCTGTATACATAATCGTCAAGAACAATTGCAATACTTTTCCCAACATTCTCACCAGTAACTTTTTTCCAAATAGCAGCTCCTTCGCCATTCATTGACATTGAAACCTCAGGTTTGTTATTCAATTGACCGAAGCTCAAGCGAGCATCAGTAATAAACTCACCGGTTAATCTTGGCTTGCCGTCTCTAGGAACTTTAATGGCAAGAAGCTCAAATAAACTTCCGCGAGCATCGCGACCTTTCACACTCCATAAAAACTTAATGTCTTTAGGGAAAAGTGATTTAATCTCAGGCATGTGAAGTACTTCATTAACACGGCCTGTATCTTTTGTTAAAGCATAACCAACAACAGGTCCTGGATTAAAAAACGACCCACCATTTTCACCTTGAGAAATATTAGGGCTTAGAATCGCATAAAGCGGATTATCTTTCAAAGTCTGAGCTTTCATTGCAGCATCAGAAGTATCTGCATTTGCCTCAGTTGAATCAGAAGCTTTTGCAATTCTTTCTGCAAGACTTAAAGTAGTATCTTCTTGAACTACCGAATTAGTATCAATTTCACTTGCAGCAGTAGAATCAACAAGAACCGGCTCCACAACTGCTTTACTTGTATCGAGGCCTTTATTAGCATCGTTAATAGCTTTTAATTTAGCATTAGCTGCTTCGAAATACTGGAAAACATCTTTATTTTCCATGGTTTCCCAGAATTCAAGCTTGGCAGCTCCCTGAAGAAGCTTACGAACACGTTCTGGTTCTTTAACTCCAGGTAATTCAACAAGAATCCTGTCTGAAGCCTCCAAACGCTGAATGTTTGGTTGTGTAACACCGAACTTATCAATACGATTGCGAATTACTGTAAATGCATTCTCAACAGACGATTCTACTTTAGTTCTTAATACAGCAACAACTTCGTCATTCGACATAGTTGAATTAACTACATCCTGCATGTCTTTGTTACCAAAGAAAGCAGGACTAGAAAGCTTCGCTTCCGGATTTAATTCCTTAACTGCTTTCTGAAAAAGATCGAGGTAATCATCGCCACCCGACTTTTGTCTTTCAGAGGCCAATGCAAGCGCTTTTGTAAAAGTCTCATCATTGCTGTAGTTCGACAAAGACCTAAGAACATCCGGAACTGCTACTTCTAAAGTAACATTCATACCGCCCTTGAGGTCAAGACCTAAGTTGAGTTCTTTCTCCTTACATTCTCTGTAAGTGTATTTTTTAAGAACCACATTATAAACCACCTCACTTGCGATGGAATCTATGTATGCCTTTTCTTTCTTTTTGTCTCCATTGGCGTATTCAACTGCATCTTTTTCAACACCACTTACCACCCAGGTAAAGGAAAGTTCGAAAAGACAAACTAGAGCTAGAAGAATAGCGAAAAAGCTAATTGCACCTTTATTTTGCATCGGATTTTGTTAAATAAGTCTAAAAAATCGGACGGCAAATATAGAATAACGAAACAGAATAACCAATTAGATGAGATTATTGCAAAGTCAAACACTATCAAGCACTTAGCCTTTGAGCGAAACAATTCTCTTCAGAAATCTCTTTAGAAAACATCAATGAAATCGTTAAGATGAAGCAATAAATGGGATTTTCAGCAAGAAATTAACACCTTTGTGAACATCTATGAAAATCAAAATTTTTATGCGCCTATTTTTAATGCTTTCATTGATATCGGGAACCCTATTTTCGCAACAGACAATTATTGCTTTGGAACGGAATGATGATGTTCCCGTTTACAATTTGCTTGGAGATCAATTGGCGATGCCTTTCACAGGTGGTTTCAATTATATAAGTGCTGGAACAATAGATTTAGACCTTGATGGAGAAAAAGACCTTGTACTATTTGATCGTTCAGGCGATAGAACAATCCCATTGATTTGGGAAAACTCAGAAAACAACGAAGGCTATCGTTTCGATCATGACTATGTTAATTTGCTTCCCGATGCTTCTTTTTTTATGGTCTTTAGAGATTTCAATTGCGATGGCAAAGAAGACGTTTTTGCATTCAGAGATGGCGGAATTGAAGTTTATGTAAACACATCAAGTGTATCTGAAGGTTTAAGATTTCAACTCTACACAGAAAGTCTTTTATCGTTTTATAATCCCGGCACATTGCCGGTTTATACTATTCCTATCGACATTCCTGTTTTCGAAGATATGGACAGTGATGGCGATTTGGACGTGATGGTTTTTGGCCTTTTAGGAACTTGCGTTGAATATCATAGAAATATGGCACTTGAAGAACTTGGAAGGTGCGATACACTTATGTTGCGCTTAGAAACAGATAACTGGGGAAATTTCACTGAAAATCTATCTACTAACGAAGTGAATTTTAATGACAGTTGTGATTTACTCGGTGGAAGAATAAATGCATCGGCCAGACACGCAGGTTCGTCAATGGTAGCTTTTGATAATGATGGAGATGGTGATAAAGATCTTTTACTTGGAGATATTGCATACAGAACTCTGGTTATGCTAACCAATGGAGGCTCAAGCACAAATGCGAATGTAACTGCTCAACAATCGCCATGGCCACTTAACACTCAATTTGTTAACCTATCTATTTTTCCTGCGGCTTCGTTTGTTGATGTTGATCATGATGGTAAACGAGATTTGCTGGTTAGTCCCAATAATGAAGGCGGCTCAGAAAATTTCCGTTGTATCTGGTATTACAAAAACAATGGAACTGATGCTGCTCCGGTTTTTGAATTTGTTCAGAACGCAGCATTCGTAGGGAATTCACTTGATTTTGGAGAAGGGGCTATGCCCACATTTTGTGATTATAATCAGGACGGATTAGCGGATATCGTAGTTGGCAACTATGGCTATTTTGCTCCTGGAGGCTCTTACAGGCCTCAATTAGCACTATTAGAAAACACAGGAACTTCTGAAGCACCTGAATATACGCTTGTTGATAACGACTTTGCCGAGCTGAGTGCACTTTCAGGGAACGCGTTGAATTTTCATCCCACCTTTGGTGATATTGATGGAGATGGCGATGAAGATATGCTCATTGGAACTTCTGATGGTCGTATTTTTCATTTTGTAAATACAGCCCTACCGGGCGGAAGTGCGAACTATGCCTTTGTAACTGCCGATTTCCAAAACATTGATATCGGCACCTTTGCTGCTCCGCAGCTGGCAGATGTTGACAATGATGGAAAATTGGATTTACTCATAGGAAGCAGAAATGGTAAAATTCATTACTTGCATAATGACGGAAGCATTCAAAACATGATACTTACCGAAGTAACTGATGAATGGGGTGGCATTTACACCACCCTGGATGGCGAGCCAAGTGGTTTTTCAACCCCATGTTTCTTTCGTAAAGCCGGAGTATCATATATGATGTGTGGAAGTCAAAATGGTCACTTTTACCTTTATTCGGGAATTGACGGCAATTTGGATGGACAATTCGTTCTTGAAGACTCTCTTTATCTTGGTAATAGAGATGGCGAAAGAACCAGCATGTCTATTCGTGAAATAAACGGTGATGAATTCCCTGATGCGGTAACAGGTAATTATTCAGGAGGTATAAACCTTTACACTGGAATTTTTGCAAGCTTCATCACAGAAAATATTGCTCAAAAAGCCAATGTCGAATTAATCCCCAACCCGGGAAAAAGTACCAGCGTTTTGAGCAGAACGGAGCTCATGAGAAACATCAGAATATTCGATGCTACCGGAAGATTCATAGAGCAATACTCTCCTAACGGAGGATTTACCCTCTATTCAATTGATGGAACTTTACTAAAACCAGGAATCTATCTTATCCAGATTAATACAGATACTAAAACGGAAGTCCTAAAATGGATCAAGCAATAGACGCTCAATACTGGATTGATAAGTTAAACCTTAGCATTCACCCCGAAGGAGGTGCTTACAAAGAAATTTATCGCTCAGATATCATCTGGCAGCCAGATGCAAATCATCCCATAAAAGAAAACAGGTCGCTTTCAACTTCTATCTATTATCTTTTAAGAAGCGGAGAGTTCTCGGCTTTTCACAGAATAAAATCAGATGAAATCTGGCATCATTACGATGGTGATGATCTCATTATTTATGAATTAAATCCAAAAGATGGATTAGTAAGGCATCTTTTAGGTAAATCACATGCAGATGCCCTTCCACAAGTATGCATTCGTGCTGGAGTTTGGTTTGCATCCCGCGTAGCGGAAAATGGAAAATATACATTAGCTGGATGCACAGTTTCGCCAGGCTTTGATTTTCAGGATTTTGAATTAGCCGCAAAAAACACCCTCTTAAACGACTATCCTATTCACAAAAACATAATTGTCAGTATGACACTTTGAATTTTTAATAATTTTTCACGATTCTCAAAGCACAACTCAAGAAGAAACCTACTACTTTTGCGGCTCAAATTGTAGAAAGAAGTTTATGGATTTTAGTCTGAATGAGAACCAGAGAATGATTGTGGAAATGGTGAGGGATTTTGGAGAAAAACATATCCGTCCGAAAATGATGGAATGGGATGAAAGTCAGGAATTTCCTCGAGAAGTCTTCACCAAATTAGGTGAGTTAGGATTAATGGGTGTTCTTGTTCCGCAGGAATATGGAGGAAGTGGTTTTGGTTATTTTGAGTATGTAACCGCAATTACCGAATTAAGTAAAATTGACCCTTCGATTGGTCTTTCTATGGCGGCTCACAATTCTTTGTGCACCGGACATACCTTAATGTTTGCTAACGAAGAGCAGAAGAAAAAATACATTCCCAAACTCGCTTCTGGCGAGTGGATTGGCGCTTGGGGTCTTACCGAACCGAATACAGGTTCAGATGCCATGAGAATGAAGTGCACAGCCAAACAAGACGGAGATTACTGGGTATTAAACGGCACCAAATGCTGGATTACTCATGGTATTTCTGCAGAATTAGCTGTTGTAATAGTAAGAACTGGCGAACTTCTCGACTCGCACGGAATGACAACTTTCCTTGTTGAAAGAGGAACTCCAGGTTTTAAAGCTGGCAAAAAAGAAAACAAACTCGGTATGCGAGCTTCAGAAACAGCCGAAATGATTTTTGAAGATTGCAGAGTTCACAAAGACCAAATCTTAGGTAAAGTGGGCGATGGCTTCATTCAAGCCATGAAAATTTTAGATGGAGGAAGAATTTCAATTGCTGCGCTTTCGCTTGGAATCGGAAAAGGTGCTTATGAAGCAGCTTTAAAATATTCAAAAGAAAGAGAGCAATTCGGTCAACCTATTTCAAATTTTCAAGGCATAAGCTTCAAGCTTGCCGATATGAAAACACGCTATGAGGCAGCCGAACTGCTAACCATGCGCGCAGCCGACCTCAAAAACCGTGGCGAAAAAGTAACCACCGAATCTGCAATGGCTAAGCTATACGCTTCTGAAATGTGTGTTTGGGCATCAAATGAAGCTGTTCAAATTCACGGTGGATATGGTTACACAAAAGATTTCCCGGTAGAAAAATACTATCGCGATTCCAAACTTTGCACTATCGGAGAAGGAACATCCGAAATCCAAAAAGTTGTGATTGCAAAAAACATATTGTCATAAATAAATGGACCTATCGTTTCCCGACGGTAAACTGCATTTCTTTCAATGAAATGCAGTTTTTTTATGCATGGTCCTCAAGTGTCACTTTCAAACATTTCTCGATTTTTTTGTAACCTTTCATGGTTACAAAAATCTTCGATGAATTTATTCTTTGCTTAAAGGGAAATTTTAGATTAATCAAGAATACATCTAATTGTTTATCAATTACTTGCAAAATTCATCTTGAAATTAATTAGACACATTCATATTTTCCTTACATATCTCTGAAAGCCCTGTTAAACGGGCTTTACAAGCTTTTTATTGAAGCTAGGTTTGTCGTGTACATAATGCATTACTAATGACACGACATTTACAAACTTTAGCACTGGCTTTTAGCCTGGCCGGAATTTTACCGGAGAGTTTCGCTCAACCAGATATTATGGCTGGCGATCCTATTGCTTTCGGACAAACAATGCCCGGATACAACCTCCTAGCTGAACTAACGGAGGCAAAATTAAATCCGAAGACCTACAGGTCTGAAGAAAATCTTGACCTTAACATCAAAGCTTCGGTTATCCACCTTGATCTTGCCAAAGAGAAGAAAATTGAATTCTCGGCTCGCTCAGAATGGGCAACAAGCTTTGTTTGGAAATTTGGCGATGGAAGCACTACCAGTGGTTTCCAGCATGTTCAACATGAGTTTAAAAAACCCGGCACTTACGAAGTAACTGTTCTGGCCACAAACGAAAAGGAAGTTGCCAAGAAGAGTATTCAAGTAGTGGTGGTTGACAGAACTGCTGATCTGGAACTGGAGGAAATGAAAACCTACCATGTCTTTCCTGCGGATAATAAGTTAGAAGCTAATTTCCAACTTAATCTCCCTAAAAGAGAGAAAAACCTTATGCTGGAGATGAAAGACATCGCTGGTTCAAGGATTTATCAATTTCCCTTAGGAAAAGTGAGAAAGAAACAAAAGATACGCGTTGACCTTCAAAACCTTGAGCCAGGTAAGTATTATGCCGTGCTTAAAGGAAAGCGATACAGTCTTGTGAGTAAAATTATTGTTGCTCGCTAATCTTTCTGTAGTTTTCAAATACGCCTAAGCCAAACAAGGCATAATCGTATTTTACCGGGTCATTGGCATCAAAACTTCGAAGCACTTCAGTAAGTTCTTCGGCAGCTCGCCAATCGTCCTGCTTTCGCGATAATATACCCAACTTACGGGCAACGCCACCTGAATGGACATCCAGAGGACAAATTAATTCTGATTGTTTAAAAACATCCCAGATACCGAAATCTACTCCTCTTTTGTCTTTTCTGATCATCCATCTCAGGTACATATTCAATCTTTTCGCTGCTGAATTAGCTTCAGGGTTCGCTACATGTCGTGATACTCCTACCCTATCTTCTTCAAACAAAAAGCGTTTTCTAAACTCAGTTATTCCTGAATAAACTGAACCATCGTCACTTTTAAATGCAGGCTGCAAACCTCCAAACTCGAGCATCAAAAACTTTAAGGCTCGCATAAAATACTTACAATGCGAAGCATTAAAAGTTCGGTGAACGAATCCATCAAATATTTTCAAATCAGCCTCTGTGAAATTCTTCACAAAATCAGCCGGCGCCATATCCATTAACTCAACGAGCTTTCTTGCATTTCTTATCAAGGTAACTCGCTGACCCCAGGCAATTGTTGCAGTAAGGAAACCCGATATAGCTATATCATCCTCATTTTCAAATAAATGAGGAATACAAACAGGATCATCATCTATAAACTTCGGTCGATTATATAAATCTGTTTTTTCTTCGAGAAGTTCCCTGATTTGAATTAAATCTAGCCCTTCATCAGTATTCATCATCATCCCAGAAAACATCCTCATTGA
This sequence comes from Bacteroidia bacterium, assembly GCA_018401705.1. Lineage (GTDB taxonomy): Bacteria > Bacteroidota > Bacteroidia > M30B66 > M30B66 > M30B66. Next base: position 22,388 of record JAGYKL010000024.1, read on the forward strand.
GCACATCCCAGCTCTCTTCATCCGGAGCATTTTCCAAAACGTTTATCGCTGGAATCAATTCCTCATTCACTCCTTGATGCAATTCAAGCAAATCCAATACTGATAAATCATCTTTATGCCTAAAAAACAACCTATCAACCATCGATTCCCAAACAGCTTTAATCTGCTCAGAACTTATCTTCTCAGAAGCTAAACTTTTAAAGTGATTCACTACAATTTCAATCACCCGATCTTTATCGGGGGGAACAACCCAAAATAAAGTCCATGATTCACCAAAAATCTCCTGGTCATTTCCCTCATTCATTAATGAATTAGGGAAATCATCAAAAGCAAAATTTTTATTTGCAATTTCTTCTTCACTATAACGATAGCTTATCAATTCCTTGGCTTCGCGCGTATTTATCAACTCTGGTGTTGGAATTAATGCCTTTATTTCATTGTACGAGGTAGACCAATGATGCTCATCGTATGAAGTGATTCGGTGACCTTCGCCTGCGTTTTCAGAAATGCTGGCATTTTTAATCAATAACCAACCAGGAAGTTCCTTGTCCGCTAAAAGTTCTAATATTGGAGTCATAATTGCGCGAAGATAAGTATTGAAAACAAAATTTATCAGTGGCCACCAACATTCTTATACTGTTATCGTTCTAAGATTCTATGATCAAATGTCTTTTCTTATTGCTAGCATTAAACATAGTAAGTAGCTTTGAAAATAATCCTATGGATAAGAAACTAATTATTTCTCTTGAAGGGGTGAAAAATGACAAAGGATACATTCTGGTATCACTCTTTTCTCAATCTGATGGTTTTCCCGATAATAAAGACAAGGCCGACAAGATCATGAGGGTTAAAGCAAAAAAAGGCAAAATGGAACTATTGTTTGAAGGTCTAGAGAAGAACTCCTATGCATTTGCTATAATTCATGATGAAAATGATAATCAAAAACTGGATACCGGAGTTTTTGGTATCCCGAAAGAAGGCTTCTGCTTTTCACGAAATGCCATGGGAACTTTCGGTCCGCCTGATTTTGCTAATGCCGCATTTAATACCAAGAATGAGAACAACCTGGAATCCGTAAAAATTAAATATTGGTAAACCAATAGGAAGTTTTAGCTTTACATCTGCCTAATTATCAAAAATGCTAAAACTTTTACCACTTCTAGTTTGCTTTGCTTTTACTGCAAGCTTTTGCCAAGTTACAATTACCCAATCAGATATGCCTTCGGCAAATGATACACTTAGATATAGTGTGGCTGCCAACTTTATAGGAATATCTGCCGGCAATGCAGGCAACAATCAAACCTGGGATTTTTCAGATTTACAATCGGCATCGCAATATGTTGATGATTTTAAATCGGTTTCTCAAACACCTTTTACTTACGTTGCTGTTTTTGGTCTGCCATTTAGCTCAAATTACTGTGACATGGCGAGATTAGACAATTCAGCATTTCAAATCCCCGAAATTCCGGTGATTAACCTCACGATTGATGATGTTTATAATTTTTATAAAAGCAACTCCGATGCCTTTGAACAAAGAGGTTTTGGAGCAAGCATTAATGGCTTCCCAATTCCCATAACATTCAGTGATGGAGATGTTTTGGTGCCTTTACCTTGCAATGCTTCAACTCAACAATCAAATAGTTATTCATTTGATGCCAGCATTCCAACCATAGGTTATTATGGAAGGAATGCGCAAAGAAATAATGAAGTTGATGGCAGCGGAACTCTCGTTACTCCTTTTGGAACTTTCGAAGCGATTCGCTTACGCTCTGAGCTAGTTTATACAGATTCTGTTGCTATTGATGCGCTTGGCTTTGGTTTTCAGCTCCCTGAACTCACTGAGGTAAAATACAAATGGATGGCTGCCGGTTATGGTTGGCCATTACTCGAAATTACCACACTTACTGATCCATTCATTGGCAACGAAACCACAACACGTGTAGTTTACCGAGATTCAATAGTATTTATTGATGAAACAGGAATTGAAGATGTTATTTCTGCCAATAATGCTCTTATTTACCCTAACCCTGTTTCTGATGTTCTTACCATTCGTCTGGAAAGCTCATCAAAACTAGATTCCAACCTGGAAATCATTGATATGCTTGGAAGAACTCAGCATAATCAAAAAATCCAAATCCTTCCCGGAACCAACTTACAGTTTGTTCCTTTAAACTCATTGAATTTGTCAAACGGACAATATTTCGTGAGAATTCATCAGCAAAATGAAAAAGGTCTCGTTTTACCTTTCATTGTAAATAACCCATAAGCTAGTTTTTCCGTACAAGGTCGACAGAAAGGTGCTCTTGTACCGATTGTCAGCTTAAAACATGGGAAAACAAATACGTTTAATTTTTATTCTTTGCTACATTCTAAGCGGCTTTCAGAGCTTTGCCGACGAAAGTGGATTTGCTCGTTTTGAGCAAAACAAAGGGCAACTTCCCACGCAGGTTATAGCTTCGGCTTATGTTCCCGGGGGACGATTATTTCTTGAGAAAAACGGTTACACCTGGAATTTTCAGAGCTCTAACCATAAAGGTCACTCGCACGGCGGCACTCCTACCTCTGAAGCCGAAATAATTCATGGACATTCATTTAAAATGAAGTTCATAGATGCATCAAAAAAATCTCAAAGCTCATTTGATCAACCATTTGAAGGTTATGCAAACTACTACATTGGCAAAAATTCTCGTGAGTGGGCTTCCCACGTAGTGGAATACGCAAAAGTTTCAGTAAATGAAATTTACGATGGCATTCAATGGATTACTTATTCAAATGCTTCCGGACTTAAATATGACTTTCATGTAAAACCAAATGCAAACCCTAAAGCTATTCAAATGCTTTTTGAGGGCGCCGATGACATAAGTTTAAAGAAAGGAAATCTTGTTATTAAAACCGATTTGGGTACAATCACAGAAATGAGTCCTGAAGCATGGCAAATTATTGATGGCAAGAAGATTCCTGTTGATTGCAAGTTCAAACTACATAAAAATGAACTAAGCTTCGATTTAGGAAATTACAATCCGGCTTTTGAACTTATTATTGATCCTTTGTTGGTTTTCGGGAGTTTTTCTGGTTCAACAGCCGATAATTGGGGCTTTACTGCCACATACGATAATGCTGGCAATACTTATTCGGCAGGTGTTGTTTTTGGCGTGGGCTACCCTACTTCAACAGGAGCCTATTCTTTAGAATTTGCAGGAGGCAGCGGAAGCCGCCCCGGTGATATTGGCATCATGAAGTTTGACGAAGCCGGGCAACGCTTATTTTCTACCTACTTGGGTGGAACATCCAACGAATTGCCTCAAAGTCTTATTGTAAGCTCAAACAACGAACTTTTCCTCTTTGGAACAACAGGTTCTGACGATTTTCCAACAACTTCAACGGCTTTCTCGCGTGAGTTTGCCGGAGGAACGGACGTTTCTATCCTGCGCAGCGGCATTAAATTCCCAAACGGAACTGATATGTTCATCTGCCGTCTCTCCGAGACGGGCGAAAACTTGCTTGCTTCAACCTACATGGGCGGTAGCGGCAACGATGGAATAAACACGGCACCTCAACTTAGGTATAATTACGCTGATGACGCCAGAGGCGGAATTGCAATTGATAATCAAAACAACGTATACGTTGGATGTAGCACTTCTTCGAGCGATTTTCCCGTTCCGGGGAATGGATTTCAATCTCAGTTTGGAGGCGGTTCTCAAGATGGAATGATTGTGAAACTAAACATGAACTTAAGTACACTCTTCTGGGGAAATTACTTAGGTGGAAGCGCCAATGATGGCATTATGTCACTCACAATTGATAAACAAGGTAATGTTTTCGCCGCAGGCGGAACTTCTTCACTTGATTTTCCGGTTACGGGCTCAGCATATCAAACTCAAAACGGCGGTGCTCAAAGTGATGGCTTTATTGCAGCAATTAGCCCGAACGGGCAGAATTTAATTGCTTCTACATACTACGGAGCCGACGAATACGATCAGATTTTCCTTATTTCAACAAGTCGCGATGATGGCGTTTATGTGTATGGGCAAACCGAAAAAAGCGGAGACTTCTACCAAAGCAACTTCAATTTTAGAGAACCTAACGGAAAGCAGTTCATTTCACATTTTAGTCACGATTTGAGTTCCAGGGTTTGGTCAACTTCATTTGGCAATGGTCTCGCACAACCAGATATCACCCCAAGTGCCTTTACAGTTGATATTTGCGGACAAATTTTCGTTTGCGGTTGGGGAGGCGCTTCAAATGCAGGTCCCGACGGTGGAACTTTTGGTGGAACCAACGGTCTTACAACAACACCCGATGCTTTTCAGCAAGAAACAGACAACAACGATTTTTACCTGATGGTGCTCGATGAACAAGAGCAAAGCTTGGTGTATGCTACATTCTTTGGAGGTGCAACAAGCTCAGAGCATGTTGATGGTGGTACGAGTCGCTTCGACAGAAGAGGTGTTGTGCATCAGGCTGTTTGCGCCGGTTGCGGCGGAAGAGACGACTTTCCAACCACCGAAGGTGTTTGGAGTAACATCAATGGAAGCAGCAGCGGCTGTAATAACGCGGTTTTTAAATTCGACTTTCAATTGCCTGCTACAGTTGCATCATTTACGGGTCCACCAATTGGTTGTGTACCATTTGAAGCTCAATTCGACAATACAAGCTCATTTGCCGAAGAATTCTCTTGGATAATCAATGGAGTTGAGCAATCTCAAAATGAAGATTTACCCTATGTTTTTCAAAACCCGGGACTTTATACTATTCAATTAGTTGCAACTAACGAAAACTCATGCAACGTTAGAGACACTTTTACCCGACAGGTGAGAATAGTTAATTCTACCCGCGATGTGTTTGATTCACTTTCAATCTGCTATTTATCTTCAGTTGAAATTGGAGTTCCCTTTCCGGTAGATCCTTATTATCAAGTTAGCTGGGTTCCTGAATTAGGCCTTGATGAGCCCGATTCTCAAAAACCCAATGCTTCGCCCGAAGTGCCAACAAATTATGTGCTTTACCTATCGCTTGAATCTTGCGCCGATACTGTTGAACAGTTTGTTAACGTTCGTCTGGATCAAGTTGATGCAGGACCTGATTTAGATATCTGCCGGGGGCAAACCGTACAAATTGGTGCAGCTGGCGATTCAACAAATTTTGAATATCAGTGGTCGCCTTCAACATTCCTAAACAATGAAAATATCGCTAATCCTTTAGCTTCTGTTGATGAAACTACCATATTTAATTTACTAAGAATACCCAAAGGAAACACTGATGCTTGTCCGGGAATTGATTCACTTAGCATAATAATTCCTCAGGGTTCTCCCCTGGCCGATTTCGAAACCGAAGTACTGGCAAGCTGCACCGAAGTTCAGGTATTTATCAAAAATAACAGTGAATTGGCCAACAATTTCATTTGGGATTTCAATGATGGAGTTTCTGAAAATGCAAACACTCAAAACCCTTCAGCTATCTTTCAATATGGCGATAGTATTCATATAACGTTAATTGTAGAAAATGATGTTTGCCGAGATACCTTGAACTATAGCGAAGCTCTTAAACCTTTATCAGAATACTTCACAATAAACAATTCAAATGCGTTCTCGCCTAATGGCGATGGACTTAACGACTGTTTTAGTCCGGCATTACAGGACTTACCGGCTCCCGACGATAAGAATTTTTTATCGTGTTCTACCTTGCATATTTTCGACCGTTGGGGCAAGCAGGTATTTGAAAGTGTTGAGAGTACAGAAGGTTGCTGGGATGGCAAATTGCCTTCGGGCGAAGATTGTCCTGATGGTACCTACTTCTTTATTTTCGAAGGTCAGGGACAAAAGCTTCAGGGAAATGTTGAACTATTAAGATAGAGGCATTACTTAATCTTACATTTTCATGTAAATTCGTAGTCTATTGCTATGCATTATGCTTCGAATATTTTCACTTTTCTCTTTGCTCATTCTCTCCGCAGTTGCACTGCGTGCTGATAATTACCCACAACAAGGTTTTATTCCCAATTCTGGTCAGTGGCCTGCCGAAGTTCGCTTTCGATTAGGTATTCCCGGCGGAGCTCTTTTCGTGAGAAATGAAGGCCTTAGTTATATCATGTATGATACTGAAGCCGTTCACAACATGCATGAAGCCGCTCACGATAGCAGTGTTCAAATAACAAGTCCGAACATCCGCCAGCAAGGCATTCATATGAATTTGCGCAATGCAAACATGACCTCTACGCCGGTAACTCAAAATGGTTCAACTACCAGATATAACTATTACAAAGGAAATAATCCCGACAAATGGGCTAGCAATCTACAAGCTTGGAAAGAAGTGCTAATGCCCGGTGTATATCCTGGAATTAACTGGAAACTTAGTTTTGGTGAGCAAGGTGTGAAGTATGATTTCCTTGTAGATGCAAACACAAATCCGCAGCAAATTCGTATGGATTTCAACGGAGCAAGCTCGGTTGAACTTAGAAATAACACCTTGTATATCAATACCATTTTTGGTGAAATTGTAGAACAAGCTCCAGTGGCCTGGCAGGACTTAAGCTCAGGAAGAGTAAATGTAACTTGTCAATTCATGCAATTTCAAGATGGTAGTATTGGCTTCGATTTAGGAAACTATGATACTTCTAAACCTTTGGTGATTGACCCAGCTCTTGTTTTTGCTTCCTACTCAGGTTCTAGCGACGACAATTGGGGTTATACAGCAACTTATGATAATTTTGGTAACGCCTATTCAGGCGGAATCGTTTTTGGTGCCAATTTCGCAACTACGACAGGTGTTTTCGAAGAAAATTTCGGAGGCGGCCAGCTTGATATAGGAATCTTAAAATACACACCCGACGGAAGTAGCGCCTTGTATATTACCTACATCGGTGGCAATAGCATGGAACTTCCTCATAGTATGATGGTGAATGAATACGACGAATTGCTCATTTTCGGTACCACCGGCTCAACTGATTTCCCAACAACTTCAGGTGCATTTTCAAATGAATTTCAAGGCGGTCCAAACACGAGCTTTGAGAATGGATTTATTCAAATCCCTAACGGGCTTGATATTTTTGTTTTGCGCCTTGCGGCGGATGGAAGTGACTTACTTGCATCAACTTACGTTGGAGGCACAAACAATGACGGTTTTAATGGAAACCAGACTTTGGTAAAAAACTATGCAGATGAAGTTCGAGGAGCACTTTGGGTAGATGCCAATAACAATGTTTACGTAGGAACCAGTACATCAAGTACCGACTTTCCAGTAAGCTCCAATGCTATTCAATCAAGCATTGGAGGAGGAGGTCAAGATGGCGTAGTTATTAAGTTAAATGGAAATCTAAGTCAATTACTTTGGTCAACCTACTTAGGAGGTTTAGAGGCCGATGGTATTTTCTATTTGGTGGTTGATGAAGATGAGCGGGTGATTCTTACCGGAGGTACTGCTTCCAACAATTTCCCAGTAAGTGCTAATGCATTTCAAGGCACTTACGGAGGAGGTGTAACCGACGGATTTGTTAGTATTATTGATTCCTCTGGAACAAACTTAATTGCATCAACATATATCGGCAGTACTACTTATGACCAAAGCTTCATTGTTGGGGCTGATAAAACGGATCATGTCTACATTTTTGGTCAAACAAGTCATAATGCAAATCAATTCAATGTAAATACAGCTATTGGTGTAACCGGAGGAAATCAATTTCTCATGAAGTTAGATCCTGAGCTAACCGAAGTTGTTTGGAGTACGGCTTTTGGCAATGCAACTGGCCAACCTGACATTTCTCCAACTGCATTACTAGTTGATTTTTGCGACAAGATATACTGCACAGGATGGGGTGGATCGGTTAATTCTCTTGGCACAACTACCGTTGGATTGCCAACAACCCCAGATGCATACCGAACCACAACCGATGGCAGTGATTTCTACCTATTGGTAATCGACAATGAAGCTCAAGAAACCTTATATGCTTCATTCTTAGGAGGAGTTGGCAGTGCCGACCATGTTGATGGCGGAACATCAAGATTCGACAGAAAAGGAGTAATTTATCAATCAATTTGCGCTGGTTGCGGAGGACAATCTGACTTCCCTATCACAATGCCGGTTCATTCAGCAAGCAATAATTCTTTTAATTGCAACAACCTCCTTGCTAAATTCGATTTCGAGAGTCCAATTACTGTTTCTGCAATTGCCACATTAACTCAACCTTTGGGTTGTGCTCCTTATACTGCTGATTTTTCAAATACAAGTATTAACGCAGATGTTTTTAGCTGGAGAATTGAAGATGTTGAAATTTCTAGTTCTCAAGACTTTTCATACACGTTTGAAGAAAATGGCACATATGAGGTAGTTCTAATTGCAAGCAGCAGTGTAACCTGTAACGGAGCCGATACTGTTTCAATTACTGTCACTGTAGTTGATGCTATTGAAGGAAGTCTTCCAACTATAACCACATGCCCTGGGGCAGAAATAGAACTGGGCCCTGATGAATTTGATGACCCTTATTATGAATTTAACTGGTTTCCATCTACAGGCTTGAGTGCATCAGATGTTAGAAAACCAACCGTAAGCCCAACAGAAACAACTACCTATTCTGTAGAAATTCGCATTGGAAATTGCATTGACACACTTACTCAGATTGTAACAATAACAACTGGCACAAGAGATACTTTACCAACACTATCGGCTTGTGCGTTAGAAGAATTAACTATTGGCCCAAGCAGCGCTCCCTCTCCAAGTGCGACATACGAATGGCAGCCAATAGATGATCTTAGCTCATCAACTATATACAATCCCATATTAGACTTAAATGAGTCTGAAACATATACCTTGCTTGTTGATTATGGAGAAGGTTGTGTAGATACTTTGGTTCAAGATGTGACGGCAATTTTTGATCAGATGGATGCTGGACCAGATAAAAATATCTGTGGCGGTGAAGAGGTAGAAATAGGCTTGCCTGATGCAAGCGGAAATTTCACTTATACATGGCAACCAAGTGCTTCATTAAATAATGCCACACTTCCAAATCCAACGGCTAATGTTTTATTAAGCACAACCTACACAGTTCTAAAGCTCCCTGTTGCCGGTGTTGAAGCTTGCCCTGCAAGAGACACAGTTGTATTAACTATTGTACCGAAACCTATAGCTTTATTCAGCTTAGAAACTTTCGCAAATTGCCTGGGAGCTTCTGCAATAATTACAAACGAAAGTTCTGACTTTGTCGATTTCGAATGGGAATTTAGCAATGGAAGCGTTAGCGTTGAACTTGAACCCAATATTGTAATCTCCTACAACGATAGTTTATTAGCAACTTTCATAGCCATTAACGGCGAATGCCGTGATACTTTTAGTATTGAAGAATTTATTGGTGATTTTAACTCCTATTTCAAAGAAAACAACACAAATGCTTTCTCTCCAAATGGAGATGGAATCAACGATTGTTTTAGTCCTGCACTTCAACTTGCTCCTCCCCCATACGATCGTGCATTCCTCGAGTGCACCGACTTATTTGTATACAACCGTTGGGGCGAGCTTGTGCATACAAGTGTAAACGATTCGGAACCTTGTTGGGATGGAACAAATTTAAATGGAACTGACCTACCTGAAGGAGTTTATTTTTATCGCTTTGATGCCTTTGGAAAAGAAAGGGCCGGAGCTGTGCACCTTAGAAGAGAGTATTAATGGTTGCGCTCGGTAAAAATGATTTATTAGGTAAATTCATGCCTGCCGATAACCCTGATTTTATTCAGGTGAAATCAGGTATCGAGAGTGATAATGAGCACTATTTGCGGATAGAAGCAGCAAAAGCTTGGGAGCAAATGAGATTGTCGGCTTTGCCAGATAATATTCACCTAAAGTTGGTTTCTTCTACGCGAAATTTCGATAGACAAAAACAAATTTGGGAAAACAAGTGGTCGGGGCAAACAGCTGTAAATGGAGTTTATTTTACTGAGCATAATCCTGACAATACTACTAAAGCCAAAGAAATACTAAAATTCTCGGCTATGCCAGGAACTTCAAGACATCATTGGGGAACCGACATCGACATTAACTCTGTTGAAGAAGAATATTTTGAAACGCCTAAAGGCAAGGATGTTTTCCGCTGGCTAAAAGTTAATGCTCCAAAATTTGGGTTTGAACAGCCTTACACAGCAAAATCTGATGCACGCCCATTAGGATATGAAGAAGAGAAATGGCATTGGTCTTTTATGCCGCTTTCGAAAGTCTTTTTACGAAATTACATGCGCCAAATAGAATATTCAGACATAACAGGTTTTAATGGCGCTGAACTTGCTGAACAGTTAAAAGTTATACCTGTATATGTTTTCGGAATAAATTCGCTGTGCCGTTAATTCATTTGAATTAATTTTGCGCATGCTTCGATTGAAATTAGCCACCGACCCCAGATGGGCAGAACTTGTTGAAGGTAATATCCAGGATGTACTAACAGACCACGCCTACTGCGAACAAAAAGCAGCTTCTTCAGCCATTTCTCTAATTATCAGATATCCCGACTTAACAGAATTAGTTCAGGAAATGACAGCCTTAGCTCGTGAGGAAATGGAACATTTTCAAAGAGTTCATAACATAATTATCCAAAAAGGTTTTACTCTTGGCAAAGAGCGCAAAGACCATTATGTAAACCAGCTAGCAACCTTTATTAGAAAAGACGGCCATAATCCTCATCTTTTAATTGACCGTCTTTTATTTGCAGCAATGATAGAAGCACGTAGTTGCGAAAGGTTTAGAGTTTTGAGTGAAAACCTCAAAGAAAAGGAACTTGCTGAATTCTATCGCGAACTTATGGCAAGCGAAGCCGGTCACTATACGCTGTTTATCAAATTCGGCTCGTAAATATTCTGAAATAAAGTTGATGTTGATAAACGCTGGAAAGAGTGGCTCGATTTCGAAGCTGAGCTAATTCAATCTTACGGAAAATCCAGGTGATTCACGGATAAATTCTCCCCAAGTAAATTTTTAATTTTTTTCAAGCTGAGCAAAAAAACGACGTTTTGACTCGGGCTTTGTGTCAATTTCACACCATTTATTTAGGCAATTTGCAACCTTTTTCTTACATGTGTCGTTTATACACCTTGATTTTGTTGATAACTCATGGACGAAGAAAATTTTTCGTAAAATATTGATATAAGACACTTCTTAAGCTATTTTTACCATAGTGTAGAAAGTACACCATATGAAAGAAAATTGTTAATAACCTAATCTTTAACCACCATCACAATTCAATCTTACACTTATGCAAACACTTACAATTAAAAAGTCAAGTATCAGCAAGAAGCTTTCAGCTCTGCTTTTCTTGATTATGATGATTACACTTCCTTCGTTTGGACAGGTATTCAACGGAGAAGGAATTAACATGCCAGGCGCATGGAACGGGTTCACTAATCCTCCTGCTGCAGGTTCTGTATTTGGAGGAGTTCAATCAGCTCCGGGAAATGGAATTCAATTGCTCCCTTCAGGTATTTACCAAACAACAATATCAACTCCAGCTAATGCAGCATCAGGTACTCCTATCGGCTGGCTTTTTACTTCTGGGCCAGGAGGTAATCCTTATGGCAATAAATGGGCAGATGTAACCGTGAATTTGAATACTATTCAAACTTACAACTATTATTTTTCCGGAGGTACAGACAATTCTGTAACATTAAATAATAACCGTTGGTACACAGTTAATTTTGAAAATACCGGTTATACTAATACACGTGGTATTTTCATGGAAACCAGTGCTGCTCCGGTTGCTATTAGCAGTGTTTCTCAATCGCCTTTGGCGGGAAGTGTTAATCCTTCAGACGTGGTAACGGTAACTGCAAATCTTTCGGCAGCTCCATCGGCAGAAGAAATTATTTATTTAAGATATTCAACAAATAGCTTCGCAACATCAACCATTGTTGCCATGTCTGGTGCTGGTGCTACCGTAACAGCTAACATCCCTGCGCAAGCAGCTGCAACTGGAGTTAGCTATTACATTTTCTCAAGTACAGTTGTTGCTCCTGCAACGGGAGATGCAGATTTAGTAACCATCAATGCAAATACAAATGGTGGTTCTAACTATAATTATACTGTAAATGCAATTTCTAACTGGGATATCACATTTAGAGTAAACATGCAAAACGAAACCGTTGGTGGTAACGTTTATCTTGCTGGCAACTTCAATGGCTTTAGCACAGTAGCTGATCCAATGACAGAAACTGCCCCAGGTTCTGGAATTTATGAGATTACAAAAACACTTGCTCAAGGTTTCGCTGCCGAATACAAATTTGTAAACGGTGCATCATTCGAAGGTAATCTTGGTGCTCCATGTGGTAATGGTTCAAACAGAACGTACACAGTTGGTTCTGCTGATGCAACAATTGCTACAAGCTGTTTCGGATTCTGCACAGACTGCGTTGCACCTGTAAACGTTACTTTCCAAGTGAACATGAGTAACGAAACTGTTGGTGGTTCTGTAAATGTCTCAGGTTCTTTTAATGGTTGGGGCTTAACAGCAATGACACCTATCGGTGGAGGAGTTTACTCAGTAACTGCTGCTATCCCACCTGCAACAAACATTGAATACAAATTTGTAAATGGCGCTTCTTACGAAGGAAATCTTGGAGCTCCATGCGGTAATGGTTCAAATAGAACTTACACCGTTCCAGCTTCTGCAGCTACAATCCCAGTCGCATGCTTTGGCAGCTGCACAAATTGCACTTCTCCTGTAAACATAACATTCAGAGTAAATATGGCTGATGAGACTCCTGGCGTTGTTTCAGTTGCAGGTTCATTTAATGGTTTTAATACCACAGCCAATATAATGACTGAAACCGTAATTGGTTCAGGAATATACACTGCAACTGTTTCAATACTTTCGGGTACAAACATTACATATAAGTTTGTAAACGATGGAGGTTTTGAAGGAAATTTAGGTGCGCCTTGTGGAAATGGAGCCGATAGAACATATACTGTTCCTGCCTCAGCAACTACACTTCCTTTGGTTTGTTTTAGCTCTTGTAATAATTGTGTTACACCAAGTAGTACATGGACATCAGTAACTAGTGGTACCTGGACAGACGGTTCTATTTGGGATCAAGGAACAGTTCCACCAGTTGGTGCTGATATTGTTATCGGACCAAGTACAACTGTTACTCTAAATACTAATGCAGTAGCAAATACATTCGCAATTTCTGGAGGAGGTACATTCAATGGTAGCGACGGACTTAATAGAACTTTAACAGTTCAAACTGCAGGATTCTTCTCTAATAGTGGTATATTAAATTCTACTTCTACATTTACTCTTGAAATGTCTGGAGGAAATAATATTTTTGGTAACCCTGTTCTTAACAACCTAGAACTTAATGGTGGTGTTCAGATTCTTGGAAATACAATCGTAAATGGGATTTTAACTATAAATACAGGAGGTTTCTTTAACGGAGGTTCATCACCTTCTTACGGTCCGTCTTCTACTCTTGTTTATAACACAGGTGGAGAATTTCAAAGAGGCTTAGAGTGGAATGGCTTAATTGATTTTGGTTATCCAAATAACTTACAGATTTCTAATAATACTATTCTTCAACCAGGAGGAAATTCAGGTCAGGGCATTGCTCGCGCAATCAGAGGCAACTTAGTTATTGATGCTGGAAGTGCTATGTTCATGGATTGGGGTGGATTCGAAATGACACAGCCAATTTCTATTGGCGGTAACTTAGTTCTGAATGGTTCGCTTTCGCTTAGTTCCTTTATTGGAGGTGACTTTAATGTGAGAGGCAATGTAACAATTGATGCCGCTGCTTCATTCAATGCTAATGGCAGATCTTTTTCTTTCAACGGGAACTCACAACAACTCAACGGTACAGCTCTTTCTGTAACGTTTGCATTCTTAACAAAGTCTGGAAATAATAACCTAACACTTAATATTCCTACTACAGTAACTAACGATTTATTTATTGCATCAGGATCTGTTGTTGCAAATGCTGACTTGACTTTAAATAACGGTGGTACACTTGGAAGTTTATTAACGATTAATTCTGGAAGAACTTTAGCTGTAACAGGTGGAACATTAAATACTAATGGTAGCCTTACACTAAACTCAGGAGCTTCATTATTACATGGAGCAGGAACACCAGGCGGTGGTGGTGCAGTAGTTGGAAATGTGAGAGTTAAAAGAGCTGGACAAACTACGCCATCATTCAACTTCTGGTCTTCACCAGTTGCAAACAGCAACGCGACTATTTTAGGTCCAGACAGATTCTATTACGATCCAAGTACAGGAACACAGTCTACTGCTGACGACACTAATGATCCAGGATGGATTGCTGCTACTGGAACAATGTCTAATGGTAGAGGATATGCTTCATCTAATGCAGGTACAATAACCTTTAATGGATCTGCTAATACAGGAAATGTTAATCAAGCGGTAATTGCTTCGCCTTTACCAAATAGTCGCTTTAACCTATTGGGAAATCCTTACCCATCGGCTATTTCCGCTAATCAGTTCTTGGCATTAAATGGTCCTTCAGGAAGTAACTTAATTACAGGCTCTATTTACTTCTGGGATGATGATAATTCAGCAGGTGCTGATTATACATCAACCGATTACGCTGTTTGGAATGGAGCAGGATCTGTTGGTGGAGGTGGAAACACTCCTAATGGAAACATTGGTTCCGGTCAAGGATTTTTTGTTGAAGGTGTAACTTCTGGCTCAGTTCAGTTCACAAACTCAATGAGAACAAACAACAATACTCAGTTCTTCCAAAATGAAGCTATCAAGCGTGTACGCTTAAGTATCTCTAATGAGCATGGCGACTACAATGAAACGCTTATTGCTTTCTTAAATGATGCTACTGAAGAAGCAGACGCGAATTATGATGCTCTTAAGCTAAGAGGTAATCCGAACATTTCTTTCTTCTCTAAAATAAACCAAGATGCTTATGCCATTCAAGGTCTACCTGATAGCTTTGATAATCGTATTGTCAACCTTGGATTCCAGAATGCATACAATGAGAACCATACAATCTCTCTTGCATCTCTTGAGCTAATTCCGGCAACTGTAATGATTTATTTAGAAGATCGTGAAACAGGTGCTTTCATCAATCTGAGAACTAACAGCTCTTATACATTCATGCCAGGTTCTATGAGTAGCGAAGATCGTTTTTCACTTCATTTCACAGCTCCAATTGAAGCTATAGCAACTAGTGGTTCATGTGATGTTAATCTTGGCTCACTTGAGATATCCAATCCTTCAGCTCAGGATATCTCTTACGAGGTTTTCAATGCAGAGAATAACCTTATTGCACAAGGCTCGGGAAATACTACTTCTATTGAAATTCTCAACCTAGTTCCTGACAACTATACTGTAGAATTAACTATGGATGGAGGTTATGAAACTGCCGTTCAAACTGAAGTTCTTGCTTCTCAAATGGTTGAACTTAGCGTAAATGTCTCTTCGTTTGAAGTAAATACAGGCGAATTTGTTCAATTAAATGCTAGCTCTAACGGAAATGTAACTTGGTTCATCAATAACACTGATGCATCTGTAATCTCTGGAAATAATTTTACTATGAGCTTCAGCGAAGCTGGTATTTATAATGTTATTGCACGTTCTACAAATGGCACTTGCGATTCAGAAATCAATGTTGCAATTACAGTTCGTGGCGATGTAGCTACTTCTATTGCTAATGCTAATGAAAGCTCATTCTCAATTTCGCCTAACCCGGCGGAAGATTTCGCGAGAATAACTCTTCCTAAAAACGTGAAAGCAGGTTCGGTAATCATCGAATTAACTGATTTAACAGGAAAGCTAATCATGAGCGAGCAAGTATCTATTGCTGGAAATACTGTTGTTCTTCCTTTGAACAATGTTGAAGCTGGAATGTACCTTGTTTCACTTACTTCAAATGGAACTCGCAACACATCTAGATTAATTGTGAAGTAATTCCAAAACCTTATTTTCAAACACAAAGAGGGAGTTTTTACTCCCTCTTTGTGTTTAATATACACTCTAAACTCAAAAGCACTATTTTTAGAGCATGATTAAAAAAGTCCTCACTCTTCTGTTTTCTGCTTTGTTTATTCTTGCAGGTAATAATGTTTTAGCAAAAAAACATCCGGTTAATCGTGTAGATCCGGCGAACTGGTTTGTTGAACTTCCCAATCCTAACCTTGAATTAATCATATCGCAAGAAGGAATCGGCAACAGCACAGCCACTGTAAATTACACCGGTGTATCTGTTGTTAAAACCGAAACACCTACAAACCCGAATTATCTTTACCTCACACTTCATATTTCAAAAGATTGTAAACCCGGAATCGTCCCAATTATCTTAAAAAAAGACAAGAAGGAATATCTCATCAACTATGAATTAAAATCTCGCAGGGCAAAGGGCAAATATGCGCAAGGAGTTAAACCTGAAGATCTGATTTACTTAATTATGCCCGACCGTTTTGCAAACGGAGATTATTCAAACGATATTATTAGAAACACCAATGAGCCCAGCATAAACCGAGATTCTATGTATTGGCGACATGGTGGCGACATAAAAGGAATCATAAATCACTTAGATTACCTTCAAAATCTCGGAATTACCAGCCTCTGGTTAAATCCCGTTCAGGAAAACAATCAGCCCAAAACTTCCTATCACGGCTATGCAATTACCGATCATTATACCATTGACTCTCGTCTGGGAAGTAACAAAGACTATATAGCTCTTGTAGATTCACTTCATGCAAGAGATATGAAAATGGTTATGGATATTGTTCCGAATCACATCGGTAATGAGCATTATCTCTTTAAAGAACTCCCTTCAGCCGATTGGGTTAATCAATGGGATAAATTTACCAGAACTACCTATCGTGCTCCTACTCTGCTCGATCCTTATGTCTCTGCTAAAGATTTAAAAACTTTCAATGATGGCTGGTTCGACTACCATATGCCCGACCTAAATCAAAAAAACCCACATGTTGCTAATTATCTCACTCAAAGCTATATCTGGTGGGTGGAAACAGCAGGTGTAGACGATTTTCGAATCGATACTTATGCTTATCCCGACCAGGAATACATGTCAAAACTTGGAAAGGAACTTAAGGAGGCTTTCCCTGAAATGAATATGTTTGGTGAAATATGGGAGCACGGGGTTACCGTTCAAAGCTTTTTTGCAGATGGTTTTAGTTCACGTAATGATATGAACAGTAATCTTCCCGGGGTTATCGATTTTCAGGTGTACAACGCCATTAACGATGCTCTCACAAAGCCTTTCGGCTGGACTGATGGCGTGGCACGCATCTATTACACTCTTGCAAAAGACATCTTGTATAAAGACGCTATGCGCAATGTGACTTTTTTAGACAATCACGATTTAAGCCGTTTCTATTCGGTTGTTGGTGAAGATATTCGAAAGTTTAAAATGGGTGTGGCATTTCTCTTAACAATGCGAGGAATACCTTCTGTGTATTATGGCACAGAGATATTAATGACAGGTTTTTCAAACCCGGATGGATTAGTGAGAAGTGACTTTTCAGGTGGCTGGAAAGAAGACAAGCAGGATAAGTTTCAGGCCTCCGGCCGAACTGAACTGGAGAATGAAGCTGTTAACTACTTCAGTTCGATTGCAAACTGGCGTAAATCAAGTGAAGCTGCTACGAATGGTAAATTGATGCAATTCGTGCCGGAAAAAAGCATTTATGTTTATTTCAGATATACCGATTCAGAGAAAGTAATGGTGGTAATGAATGCGGCTAATGATGCTCAAACTCTCGACCTAAAACGTTTTGATGAAATGACTCAAGGAAAAACTTCAGGAAAAGAAATCAGCAGCGGTAAAGTTATCGACCTTACAAAATCAATCAACCTTGAGCCTTGGAGTGTTCAGGTTCTTGAGCTGAAATAATTGAATCTACTAAAAAGGTTGGAAAAAAAAGCCCCTGCCTAAACAGGGGCCTATTTTCACCACCACCACATTTATTTTAAGATGTTAAACTTGGCCGATAGGCCAATTTCAGGAATAATTAAGCAATACATTCCAGCACTCAATTCATTGGTATTAATCAAACCTTCCTTATTCAACAAACCCTGCATTATAAGTGCGCCGGAAGAATTAATGATTACAAACTCAGCACTTTTATCTATTCCTTTCAAATAAACATATTCATTTCCCGGATTTGGGTAAATGCTTATTTCTCCAATAAGCTTTTCATTTAAACGAGTAGTAATAAAGACAACCTCCGAAGCGACCTCACCTTCGCAGCCAAAGTCGTATGAATAAACAACCGAATAATTACCCTCGTTTGAGGCTTCAATGCTTTGGCCGTTGGCTCCCGGAATTTCTTCGCCTTCAAAAAACCATTGAATTATCCCCGAAAATTCGGGCGAAGCTGTCAATGTTGTTCCTTCCGAAATTATAACCGGTGTAGGTGGATTTTGTGGAACATCCAGAAAACTTGCAACATATAATCCTTTGTTTCCCGGATAGCTTATACAATTTAAAGTATAATCAACGCCATTATTAAGATTACCACCTAAAAACAACTGTTGCGACAACCCTTTTGCAATACACTTCCCTTTAGAGCCACTAGGTAGCTCGTTTAGAGTAATCTGACGACTGAATTCTCCGTTTTGATTAACTGTTGCCAGTATGGGACTTCCATTTACACCCGGGGTAAGAACTACATCACCAATGGTGGTTGCAGAGCTGCTAATACCAGTTAACCAAACCTGATCATTCTCAGCATCGGCCAGCAAATAATTGATTTGTAACGCATTGTTACTTGCAAGCTCACGCATCCATAACGCTTGTCCATTTTCGTCCATTGAAAGAATGGTTCCCGCCCAAGAGTTAAAGCTGCCAATTACGGTTGATCCTGCAACAGTGATGGTATCCAATACCTCCCAGGCTGTATAAACTTGATCATTTTCATCAACCGCCACTGGAATAAAATGGGTTTCAGGATCATGTAGGCTGCCAAATGTATTGGCCCAAACGGGCTGCAAATCGGGAGTTAAACGCGCATAAGTGATGTTACGGTACAAAAACGGATTATCAACCTGAAACAAAGTATCGCCTTCAATGAAGCTTGCATCTCCGGCCTGAAGGCCGGCCAATAGAATGTCGCCATTACTAAAAACAGCCGAACCCTGAATTGGCAGTGTAAAAATTGCCGTTCCCGGATCAAAATAAAACGTATAATTCGTGTCGGGAGTTTGGTCGAATTCCATCGATTCAATACGACTTTGCCCTGACTGATAATAAATGCGGTCGTTGGCTACTTCGAGCATCAAGCAGGCCGGGCAACTAAAGCCGGCCGACTGAACCCAGTTAATACTCCCATTTTCATCGATATTGAGGATTACATTTGAAGGTGCACTCACCTGAAACAAGCTGTCTTCAGTAATTAAATTGCTGGCATTAATATGTACCAAAGCAAAAAGACTATTATCAGGTCCCGATTCGAGATTCAGTGGTGTAACCGAGCCTCCGCCAGAGCCTACTCCAAAGGCTTTACCCCAGATAAGGTTTCCTTCAGGATTAAATTTATATACAAAAAGATTGGATCCAGGCGAAACAAGTTCGATGGTATCGCCTTGGCAAACCTGATTTAGATTCGCATAATCAAATGTGTACACATTTCCTGATGCATCAGTAACTAAATCAACAGCCCCTAAATAACTGTTTGCTATTGCCGGATAACCTGCCGAAGATGACCAGTTAAAGCGCTGAGCATTAACACTGAATGACAAGGAAAGTATCAAAATGGCAAGGCTGACTGTTTTCATTAATATTAAGGTTTGAATTATTCGTAGTAAAAATTCAGAATAAAGCCTTGAAAATCAATCCCTAATTTTAGTGAATTTAAAGCCCAGAGTATTTATTATTGAGGCATATCAGTTTCTTATGCACCAATTCGATTAAGTTTCACTTAGAATCTAACCACAACTTCATGCTCATCCTTAAGTAAATGAGAAAAATGCAGGCCTGAAGTGATGTTTATATATATATAAATTATCGTTTCCTTTTATTACTGCTTAACCCACATTACATTTCTATTTCCTTCTCTGTTTAAGAGTTGCAGGAAATAAACACCGTTTGGCAGATGACTCAGGTCAACCGAATTTTTTATACAACATTCCTTCATGATTAATTGCCCCTTCATAGAAATAACCGATAGCTCGCTTTCTATATTGCTAAGTTCGTAAAAGTTAACCCAACCATTAGAAGGATTGGGCGAAATCTTGAGGTTATTAGCTATTGATATAATATTTGACTCTTCATCAACAATAAAAGTATCTGCAGCAGCTACGCTCCATACTTCTGACTCATTTTTTACTCGTGTGTAAAGAACATGTTCACCGGAAGCAATACTCGGAGGAATTATTAAATTCACAATTTCATCAACTACGACACCTTCTGTAACAGTGCCCGCTGTAGCATTTCCTTCGCCCGGATCTTCATCAATGAAGTACTCCAATCCTATCACTTTCAATTTTGGCAATTCGGTGTTTACGAAAAAGTTTTTCTTGGTAAAATGACTCCACTGGCCTTCGTTATTCTTAATTCTCACATACAATGTGTGTATGCCCGTATTTAAATTATCCAGTGGAATTGCAAATACTTCGTTCAATTCATACGTTTCAAGCATCTGAAGTGGCGTAGCATTGCCTATTCCCGGATCTACGTCAATATAATATTCTGCACTTTCAATCAAACGTTGCGGATTGGGTAAGTTCATTACAAAAAATGGATTTTGGGCATACAAACTCCAAATTCCATTGCTGTTTTTAACTCTTAGGTGCAATACGTGAAAATCCGGCGAAAGATCTCCGGCAGAAATAGTAAAAACGGTTGAAAGATTATTTGCAGCCTGGATATTTATGGCATTAGCATTGCCAAATCCCGGGTCTTGCCCGAAGAAATACTCTGCCGATACGATTTGACTTTGTCCCATCAATAAAAATGGGAAAAAACCCAAAAGAATGAGTTTGAATTTTATCATGTCCTAGCGCATTAATTTCCTGTTGCTTCAATTTTAACATTAAGCGTGCCTCCTGGAGATACTACAGCATTGAGAATTTGCATCAAACTAATAAATGGAAACTGATTCGGATAACCGAATGCATTAAATGCAAATGAATTTCCAAACAAACCTATATCCTGACCATCGTTTCCTGCATTTGATGCAGGCGATCCTGCCTGAATATTAAAATTCTTTGAAGAACTAAAGGAGGGACTTCCTCCAATATCAATAAAGTTTGGATCTGTATTGTTTAAATTACCGGTTCCTGCTAAAGGTGACAAGGTAGAACCTGCATAACTGTAAGTTAAGCAGTTGGTATAAGTAATACTGTTGCCGGTTAAATAAATTGTTTCAACCGCCCCCAAAAATAAAATTATACTGTTTTCAATGTTAAGGTTGACGCAGTTTTCGAACAGTCTTATTTCGTTATTTACGCCCGTTGGATTTTGGTGAGTAACTACAATATTATTTCTGAATGTATCTGAACCATCTAAGTTTCTGAATAAGTTCCAAGACCAATCTAAAGAAGGATTTCTCAAGTGATTATTCATCATCATCCAACCGCCTCCATTTGCTCTGTTAATACCATTTGGGTTATCACTTTCCAAAACACATCCTGCAATTACCCAGTTATTTCTAAACCCGGGTCCTGAAACACCCGCAGTAATTTTGGTAAAAAAACAATTCAGAATTTCGATTTGGTTGTATGTATGGCTATTATCTGGAACTGATATGGTGCCAAATCTCAAGCCGGAAAAGGAAATGCCGTCGGCACCATTAGGTGCTACATTTAATGAAATATTACCTAGCTGAGCAGCCATGCCTTGAGTGTATTGTGGCGAATGACCCAAGCTAACAAAATGAAGCCTTTTTGTTACCGAAACATTACCATAACTGGTTGCTGAAGGGTGTATAAAAATGGTGTCACCCGTGGTTGCGGCATTTATTGCATCGGCAATGTTCGAATAATCAGCTCCTGAGCCGGGACTGTTATCAACAGTTAAGGTGCTTTGCGCCTGGATGTTAGTAAAAAGCAAAGAGAACAGAAACAATAGATATTTTTTCATGAGGGAGGTTTTTCTCAAATGTAAATTTATTTTTAGCAATAAAATTATAAATCGAAGGCTCCATTATGCACTTTGCTGAATTACGTTTTTTGAAAAAAAGAGCTATTGAATCATTTGAATTTAATCACGAATAATCGTCAATAAAAAAGCCCCCTAATTCAAGGGGGCTTTTAAGGTATCTTTAACCTGAAAAACTAGGCAACTCCCGCCTTGATAAGGTTAAGCGCCGAACCGGCTTTGAACCACTCAATTTGAGCTGCGTTATACGTATGGTTTGCTTGAATTACTTCAGAGCTTCCATCAGCATGATGGAGTATGATATCCAAAGGCTTTCCTTCTGAGAAGCTTGTTAAACCTACAACATCAATGTTATCATCTTCAAGAATCTTATTGTAATCTTCTTTGTTTGCAAATGTTAAAGCCAACATACCTTGTTTTTTAAGGTTCGTCTCGTGAATTCTCGCAAAGCTCTTAACTAGAACAGCTCTAACACCCAAGAAACGAGGCTCCATAGCAGCATGCTCTCTTGAAGAACCTTCTCCATAGTTTTCATCGCCTACTACAATAGTTCCTATACCTGCATCTTTATATGCTCGTTGAGTAGCAGGAACTGCACCATATTCACCTGTGAGTTGGTTCTTAACCAAATCAGTCTTTTCGTTGAAGTAATTTACAGCTCCGATAAGTAGGTTATTAGAAATATTATCAAGGTGACCGCGATACTTTAACCATGGACCAGCCATAGAAATATGGTCGGTTGTGCACTTTCCTTTTGCTTTAATAAGAAGCTTAAGACCTTTCAAATCAACGCCTTCCCATGCTGCAAATGAATCAAGTAACTGCAATCTATCGCTGGTTGGAGAAACCTTAATCTCAACACTAGAGCCATCCTCAGAAGGCGCCTGATATCCTGCATCTTCAACATCAAATCCGCGAGAAGGCAATTCATCACCCGTAGGGGGAACCAACATCACTTCTTCACCATCAACGTTGGTAATGGTATCGGTCATTGGATTAAAACCCAAATCACCTGCAATAGCCATAGCTGTAACTAGTTCAGGAGAACCTACGAATGCATACGTATTCGGATTTCCATCCGCCCTTTTGGCGAAATTCCTGTTAAATGAGTGAACAATTGTATTTTTCTCTTGCTTTTCAGCTCCATATCGATTCCACATCCCGATGCATGGTCCACAAGCATTTGCAAATACCTTTGCTCCCATTTTATCAAAAACATCTAAGAAGCCGTCTCTTTCAATAGTATAGCGAACTTGCTCCGAACCAGGTGTAATAGTAAACTCAGCCTTTGGAACTAATTTCTTCTCAACAGCTTGTCTGGCAAGAGATACCGAGCGACTAATATCTTCATACGAAGAATTCGTACATGAACCAATCAAACCAACCTCAATCTTAGTAGGCCATCCGTTAGCAGCTGCTGTTTCTTTCATTTTAGAAATAGGAGTAGCTAAATCTGGAGTAAAAGGACCGTTCAAATGCGGCTCTAATTCATCTAAGTTAATCTCAATTAACTGATCAAAATACTTTTCTGGATTTGCATAAACATCAGCATCAGCTGTGAGGTGCTCACGAATACCGTTAGCCATATCAGCTACTTCAGCGCGACCCGTATTTCTTAAATAACGCTCCATTGAGTCGTCATAGCCAAACGTTGAAGTAGTAGCGCCAATCTCAGCACCCATGTTACATATTGTTCCTTTTCCAGTACAACTCATTGATGTTGCTCCTTCACCAAAATACTCAACAATAGCTCCCGTTCCTCCTTTAACAGTAAGGATTCCGGCCACTTTTAGAATTACATCTTTGGCTGAAGTCCACCCGTTTAGTTTACCCGTTAACTTAACTCCAATTAACTTAGGCCATTTCAACTCCCAAGCCAAACCTGCCATTACATCACAAGCATCCGCACCTCCAACACCAATAGCTATCATACCTAAACCTCCGGCGTTTACGGTATGAGAATCTGTACCGATCATCATTCCGCCTGGAAAGGCGTAATTCTCTAAAACAACCTGGTGAATAATACCTGCTCCCGGTTTCCAAAATCCTATTCCATACTTATCTGAAATAGAACTTAAGAAATCATAAACCTCTTTATTGGTTTCAATAGCAATTTTCAAATCTGCTGCAGAGCCAGTTTGCGCCGTGATTAGGTGGTCGCAATGCACTGATGATGGAACTGCAACTTGAGGTCTACCTGCTTGCATAAATTGTAATAATGCCATCTGCGCAGTAGCATCCTGCATAGCAACTCGATCTGGAGCAAAATCAACATACGACTTGCCTCTCTCATGCACCTGAGCTGCTGGATTATCCCATAGATGGGCATAAAGTATCTTTTCTGAAAGTGTAAGTGGCTTACCAGTTAGCTCACGTGCACTGTTTACACGCTCACCAAAGGTGGAATACACTTTTTTAATCATATCAATGTCAAAAGCCATAGAAAATTATATTTATCTAATTAAAAATCAAGTAGTTATCGGATTATTAAATCTAATTACAAAAGTAGCGTATTAAAGGGCATAAAGCAAGTTGAAGTATTTGAATTTGTAATGCCGAATTTATTTAACATTGCAGGTATAGCCCTCCGATTCTTTATCAAGTATACGAGTGGTTAGCACTGATTTGCCAATTAAGCCTTTATCACAAAGTTCTATTCTTTCTCCTTCAACTGCACATCCAAATAATTCATCTGGATTAGTGCAGATGCACTCATAACACTTTTTGCATGAGGAAATCCCAAAAATCACAAGTATTCCTGAGAATATGAGTAAACGTTTCATTCTATAAAATTTAAAATCGAAGATTGACAATTATTTTGAAATAATCAATTGCTTACTAAGACTTTCACCCTTCGGGTTGATGAAAACAACAGTGTAAATTCCCGATTCAAATAAGGAAGTGTTTACAAACTGAGTCTTCGAAGAATTTGAATGCCCTTTAAATACAAGTCTTCCTTCAGAAGTGTATAGGGCAACATCTCCTGCTGCAGGCAAACTAATCGCTATTTGACTTTGTGCAGGATTAGGATAAATCACAAAGTCAGATAAAACTGGAGTAGCTAATGACAACGTGCTCCCTACTTCAAATGTAGTATCGATATAACAGTTTTTATTATCATAAACTGTCACCGAAAAAGACCCTGCTTGCAGATTATCATTCAATGGAGAATCATCCGCGTTATTGCTCAATAATAATTGTATGGCAGTTCGCCCCCATTCATTTCAATACTTATGCTCCCATTATTAAAATCGCGGACCCGCCGAAAACGATTGAAACATCTAAAGCTAGGTCTTCTTGTAAATCTTTCATTTCTTCAAAAAGTGAATAACCCGCCAATAAACAAAACTGAACACAGCCATTATGTGTAAATGGACCAAAATCATAATACTCAACATCCTCTACTCCATTTAAAATGAACTGATCATAAGTTTTTACTGAGTTTTGATAACCTACCTGATCGTCGCCATTGCAATACATTATTCTAACAGGAGCCTGTGGTGTCCAATCATAAACATCATTCAAAGCAAGCGTTGTTCTTAAAGGATTATTAGGATTTGAAATAAAATCTTCAAGCTGAGAAGGAACCAATATGCTATTGGGAATGGTAGGAACTGCATCATTAATTTCACCCATACTAACAGTGCCATCAAAAAGTGGCAGCAAAGAAGTGTCGTAAGGAGGAATAAAAATATCACTTACTTCATCGTAAAAATTACCATATACTGACTGATAACCAAATACTACATAAGGCAAGTAACCTGGAGTTGGGTAAGCCTCATTTTGAATAATAACCTCAGCCTGAACCCCACTTAAGTCATATGGACCGCTCATTGGGGCCGACAGTGTTACCTGGAACTCAAAGGGATAATGCTCCTCAATTTCTTTATGTAATGCCATTGTGGCGTGTCCTCCTTGTGAATAACCGAAAATGAAGAGTTGATTATTTAGATTAAAATTCAGAGAATCCTGTAAAACTCTTGCTGCCCTTAGTAAATCTAAAGCCGCATCTGCCTCTGAACGGGCATGCACATAAGGGTGCAGTCCCGGAGAACTACCTAAACCAATGTAATCGGGCATGCAAACTACATATCCTGAACCGGCAAAGATTTTTCCAATGTTGGATTCAAAGTTATTGAATGATGGCACGTTGTTTTTTGCGGCAACGGTTCCATGCTGATAACTGGCAAGAGGCATAGCACAAGTCACTCCCCTGGGAATAGCAATTGCCCCTGAGGCTTCTATAGGCTCATCATTTTGAGGATGCCGACTCATATATCTAACCCGGTAGAAATCAATCGGAAAACGAACATCAATAAATCCATCGGGTACCCCAAAGTCTGTCAAAACTTGTTGCATTCCTTCCAAATCGAGAGAATCAATCTTAGTATATTCGAGTATTTGCGCCTTAACGGCGGATGTTGACACGAGTAATAAAAGACTGAGTAAAATTGATTTCATACGTTTTATTTTAGTCTGACAAGTTAAGAAAAGGCAAGGATTAACAATCCTTTAAATACTGGCTTACGACTCTCTTTCTCCACACTCCTTTTACCTACATTTGCAGTATGAATCCATTGTGGCTGGAAAATTTAAGAATTGCATTAGGATCAGTTCGGTCTCAATCGCTGAGAACCTTTCTTACAATTATGATTATAGCCATAGGAATCATGGCTTTGGTTGGCATACTAACGGCTATTGATGTTATTAAAGATGGTATCACATCTAACTTTACCACCATGGGTGCCAACACATTTAACATTAGAAACCGAGGCTCAAATGTTCGTATTGGAAGAAGTGGCAAAAGACCTCCTGTTTACCGTTACATTTCTTATGATGAAGCCGTTAGATTTAAAAAGGAATTCACTTTCCCAGCTAAAGTGGGCATCAGTTGTGTTGGTTCTAGAACTTCAACTATTAAATCTGGTGCATTAAAAACAAACCCCAATATTGCCATTTTTGGTGGTGATGAAAACTACCTTATTACCAGCGGCTATGAACTTGAAGAAGGCCGAAACTTCTCTTTTCAGGAGTTAAATTCAGGTTCAAACGTTGCCCTAATCGGACAAGAGATTAAGAAAAACTTATTCCCAAACACTTCACCAATCGATAAAGAGATAATGATTGGAGCTGTTAAGGTTAAGGTTATTGGTTTATTAAAAGAAAAAGGTTCAAGCTTTGGTTTTGGAGGAGACAAAATTGCTTTGCTTCCGCTTAAAAACGTGAGAAGGCAGTTTAGTTCTGGCACCAACTCTTATGTTATAAATGTATTGGCAAATTCGCCAGAAATTCTTGATGCAACAATAGCAGAAGCAACTGGTCTTTTTCGAATAGTTAGAAAACTCAAAATTAAAGACGAATTAAATTTTGATATAACTAAAAGTGATAATCTATCTGCCTTGCTAATTGACAATTTGTCTTTTGTTTCAGTAGCAGCCACACTGATTGCAATAATTACACTTATCGGAGCCGCCATAGGGCTAATGAATATTATGCTAGTTTCGGTTACAGAAAGAACCCGAGAAATTGGTGTAAGAAAGGCAGTTGGAGCAACTGCCACAAAAATCAGAAATCAATTCTTGATTGAAGCGATAGTAATTTGTCAATTGGGAGGATTACTTGGAATTGCATTGGGAATTTTAATGGGTAACGCTGTTTCAAGCTATTTTAATCAAGGATTTATAATTCCATGGCTATGGATGATTTTAGCGGCTGTATTATGTCTTATTGTTGGATTGCTAAGCGGTCTTATCCCAGCAATTAAAGCCGCAAAACTTGATCCGATTGAAGCTCTTAGGTTTGAGTAAAAACGCACTTTAATCGCAGCCAACTGCTTTCAATTCTTTTATTAAGAATTGACCAGAAGGTCCGCTAATAGGATGATCAAACAAATGAGTAGCTCCTTGGAGAAGAAAAAGCTTGTCATCTTCAAAACCTAAACTCTTTCTTTTAGCATTAAACTCAACAGACTGACTTACAGGTACAATTACATCATCTGTTCCATGAAATGTGATAACAGGCACTTGAATTAGTGAAGCGTTTCTGAGAGGTGAAATGATGTCAACACTTGTTCCTCCCCTGTAGCTATTGGTCATGGCATCCAGATCTGCATGAGAATCTTTTGATTCAGAATAAACAAATCCGGGATCTGTGATCCCATACAAATTAACAAGCTTATAAAGCGCAGAATCGGGTTCATAAGCAGCATAATTTAATGCAATAGTTCCACCTGCGGATTCACCTATTATTATGAATGGCAAACTCGAAAAATGAGAAAAACGTTCATTACTTCTAACATTAGAA
This sequence comes from Bacteroidia bacterium, assembly GCA_018401705.1. Lineage (GTDB taxonomy): Bacteria > Bacteroidota > Bacteroidia > M30B66 > M30B66 > M30B66. Next base: position 50,749 of record JAGYKL010000024.1, read on the forward strand.
ATAAGGGAATCAATTTCTTGAATCTGATTTGGAAAAACGTATTTGGGCGCTAGTGAATAATCGAGGCTAAATGCAGGTTGCCCCATAGCAGACAATGCACTGCCAAGATAATTCATATTACCTGCTGAACCTGCAGTAAAACCTCCGCCATGTAATAAAATATACCAACAAGTTGCGGATGCTTTGTCATCAACGGGTGGATAATAAAAAGCTTGAACATTTCTAGATTTAAGAACATCTATGACTTCTGACTTAATTAAGTCTCCACCACCAAGAAGCCATTTTGAGTAATTGAATTCATTAGATAAACCATTTATGCGATAAACTGGTAAAACCAATAATATGACAGAGAGAGAAAGGAAAACTAAAGAAGCTGAGTAGGTTACTCTTCTCGCGTTTAAGCGCGGAAGAATTATTAGTATCAAGCAAAAGACCAAAAGAAAACCGCTGTCTTCCCTTGCTTTAAGGTTATAAAGCATACTATCAACTCCGGGCAATTCAAGAATTACAAGAAGCGAATAAAAAAAAATCAGACTACTAAAAAGAAGTCTGATTCTTGAAAAATATTTATTGAAAATTACCTTCACCAATGAATATTAAGGCATAACCTCAATACTAGTAGATGCCACTACTCCAGCACCACCTGGAGGACAATGATCTGCAATAGATGCATCAGTATTGTGTAAAGTAACTGTGTAATAACCATCCTGAACAAAAACATGTTCTACAGAACTTCCTTTAGTAATTGTGTCTATACCATCACCGAAATTCCAGTGATAAAGATCTATATTCTCACTACAAGCTGCACTAAAAGTAACACGCTCCATAGCTTTAGGATACTGCTTATCTGCTTTGAAACAAAGCCTTACTTCATTGGTATCACAAGAAGAAAGTAAGAACGAACCCGCAAGTAATGCGATTGATAATACCCTGAAAGTTAACTTCATAAACATGTAATTTTTAAAGAGTAAATATAACAAAACTTATTATGCAAATAGAATCATTTTATAAAATTGCATCAAACCACTTTGCAACTCCAAAAGCTGCTGTTGCTGCAATAATCCCAATAAATGTGACTTTAACAGCACCTTTAAAGGCATCCTGTCCAGTTACTTTGCTTTTGTAATAACCGAAAATAAACAAACAAATTATAGTTAGAATGCTTGAATATGCTAAACCTGTGGTTGGTAAATCAGTAAACATGTAGGCACTAAGTGGAATAATTCCGCCAACTATATAAGCTATGCCAATAGTTGCGGCGCTATTTCTTGCTCTGTTAACATGCGGCTCCTCAAGACCTAATTCAAATCGCATCATAAACTCAATCCATTTGGTTTTATTGTTTGCCATTTCATTGGCCACTAGTACTTGAGTTTCTTCACTTAAACCATATTCACTGAGTATTTCTCTAACCTCCTCTTTTTCTCTTTCGGGCACTCGTTCTACCTCATCAGCTTCTCTTTTCAGCTCTGATTGATAATGTTCTTGCTCGGTCTTCCCAGCGAGATATCCTCCAAGGCCCATTGCAATGCTTCCAGCAACTATTTCGGCAATGCCGGCTGTGATAACCACATCGTTACTTTGAGCAGCTCCACTTAAACCAGCTGCTAATGCAAAAGGCACAGTAAGTCCATCGGCCATGCCGATGACTATATCAGAAATAAACTCTGAGCTCTTTAAGTGTTTCTCGTGATGATGTGAGGATGCAGTTTCCATAAAACCAAGTTATGATAAGGATAATTCAACTATGATGTTGCTTTATGCAACTCAGCACTGATGAATAGCAAACCTACAAATACTTGAGTCTAAGAAAAAGAAAATCCCTCTTCAAGATAGAAAAGGGATTTCTTAACTTTTTAAATTATGCCTGTCGTGGTTTATATCGCCTTTGCAAGGCGATGATAAAAATTGCTAAAGTCATTAGAATCAAAGAAAAAATAATTTTTTGCCAGAAGTTTCCCCCTCCATCACCAGAATCATTTCCAGGAATAGAAGGTATTAATAGATTCTTTCTAATATTTTCATCTTCAACTTTATTCACATATTCGTTCATATAATAATTGTATTGCCTGCCACTCCAGCCTGCCATTGCAACGGCATTTTGGACTTCTGTTTGTCTTCTACGCGTTAAGTCATAAATATACTTTTGTCCTGCCTCACAACTTAAATCGCCTTGAGCTGGATGAGTTATTATGTATCTAGCCTGATAGTTTTCTTTATTTGGTGTTTCCTGAAAGAGCAAATCTTGTGGAAAATAAGATCTTCCATATCTGAAATGAAGTCTAGAAAAATACACCTGCTCTCCACTCCCATTCGAAGCCCAGTGAACACCTGCTTCGTTAAGGTCAGCTGTAAGTGGCGGTGGACCAGTACAAGGATCACATTTCATTCCGCCCCAAGAAGGAGTTACATTCCAGGCATACTCTAAATACGCAGCATCTTTATGTCTCGCCCATGTCTTTTGAAAAACATCCTTATAAAATTCACCAAATCTTGATTCTACATCTAGAGGCACTTGCCTTCCTGTAGGCATTTTTTTAGTTATGTAGTTCGTGCATTCAATTCTTCCCATCTTTGAAAAAGCATAAACTATCATATCCTGATCTCCATTGGCATTTGCCATTCCAAGTCTGATAGGTAGCATAAACTTTGGCGAATCAAACGAAATTTGAATAGGACGCAGTTCATTGAATCCTAATTTCTTTTGCTCATCAAGGTTAACCTTCACAACAAAAAACTTCATGTTGTTTTTAATATATGGATCAAGTACTTCTTCTGCTCCCTCTGGAATCTGATAGTTATTTTCTGTGAGCCAGTTTTTTAATCCATTTGATTCTTTTGCTGAAAGCAATAAAATATCGTATTCACCAACTGTGTATTTTGCTTCTATTACAACTTTATTTCTAAACGCAGAAACAGATTCTTCTTTAAGCATCATACCTCGCATAGCCATAGTTGGAACTGCCATGTCTTCAGTTTCGACAACTCTAGAATAACAAGGATTCTCGTCAAAATACTCAACTAACCTCGGTCCTGAATAAGCATCAAGAGATTGAAAAATGGAGTTATTAATAATCCGTATTTCATTGCGTTTTAAAACAACGGGAACAGGCACAACCATAGCAAAATCGCGCACAGCGCCTTGAAAATCACTATGCATTGAAATAATTGAGCGTGTGCCATCTCTCACAATAATGA
>JAGYKL010000025.1 GCA_018401705.1 Bacteroidia bacterium
GCTTTCCTCCGTAATCGCGCCAGCCGGTCTCATGCAGAAGAATTTTCTTCGCTTCCTCCTTATTGTAAGGAATGAAATTGAGGATGTTGTATAGCTTCTGCCTTCTAAACCGGTTATACCAGATAAGTTTCCAAACAGAGTAATGCGGATAATTGCTTAACTTCTTCCGGCCATATTTTTTATGGACGTTCTTGATATATGTCCAGTCCATATGTCCTTGCGACCATGCCTGCGGCAGGATGGCTTCGGAAGAAAAATTCACTCCCCAAATAACCGGGACACCTTCTTTGTCGGCGATTGATCGCATAAGAGCTACAATAGCGTGATCGCTGGGGATTTCAGAATCGGGTGTTGATGCTTTAAGAAACGCCAACTGAAGGTCGAGAAAAGACTCCCAATCAAGCACGTAAGTATGAAGCTCAATGCCAAGCTTTTGCAATAAATTGCGGATGTTTGAAACTGCCAACTCCGAGTTCCATCCATTATCGAGATGCACTGCGAGGGGTCTTAAGCCAAGCTGCTTAACAAGATATGCCACATAAGAACTGTCAACACCGCCACTAACTCCAATAACACAATCGTAATCCTTGTTTTTACCTGCTTTTTTGCACTCCCTCACCATCTTCTCCAGTAGCAGTTTCCCTTGCTTTTCGCTAGGAACAAATGCTTCTTTCCTTTGTGGGTAGGCCAAACAATGTGAACACACACCTTGCTTATTGAAAGAAATATCAGGATCGCTTGAATCCATCACACAATTGACACAGTGTTGAAATTCAGAGGTCTCTTTTTTGGGATTCATCAATAAAACAAGGCATTTGATACAAGTATCATTTCTAAAAACAGGTCAGATGGCAAATATAGTCCGAATAAATAATCTTAAAATGGACCAAAGCAACAAATTGAATACTTGATGTGCTTTTACCTTCGACCTGTATGCTTCTGCTTTAGCATAAACAATGAAAAGAAAATCGACAAGAAGTCATTCTGTTTTATTTTAATCAAAATCTTATTCTTTAGGGATTATTAGCTAAGGATTTTCCCATCGGCTTTTCATAAATAATATCACCTGAAAGGTATTTCCAAACTACATCCTTCCCTTTTTGAGCAAAAAGCAATTGGTGTTCTTTAATTTCAAGCTCATTATAAATTGGATTAAGAAGTATAAATCCTCGGGCATCACACAAGCCATAAGCAGCCCCTGTTTTAGCAACATAAGCTTCATTTTCCATTTTTTTAAGATCATAATATATGGGGTTTATGATCCATTCTCCGCTATTATCAATGCAGCCCCAACCAGATTGAGTCATAACCCAGGCTCTTTCATTCTCAAAAGGAAATGCCTTTAAATAATCTTTTGCAAACATGTTTTCTCCTTTGTTATTGAGATAGCAATACATACGCTTTGATTTATTATAGCTGAGAATAAATCCGTTTGAATAATCCCCGATAAGTCTGTTTTTAGTTGAAAAAGCAATCTCACCAGCCAAATCAACCAGACAAGCCGACCCATTTGTTTCGCCTGTAGAATAACTATTGTGCATTGGTTTTATCGTCCTGAATACATATTCACCTAATAGATTTAGACTTGTATCGGCAAGATGCCAGCCTTTTTTGCTTCTCAATGCAAAAGTTCCTTCAGAAGTTTTGCTGAAATGGCTGTACCGCTTAAGCTTTCTTTCTTTGGTATCACCATTTTTCAAATAAACCCTTTTCCCTTTTTGCAATGCAAAAAGATCATCGCCCAAATACTTAATGCTGTTGTATTTGGTTTTAGTAAGAGCTTTTCCTGACTCTGAGTTGAGCCCCCATTTTGAACCTTCTTTTACAAGCACATATTCACAATCCATTAATGGCTTGATTCTCACATAGCTATTTTCATGCAGGGCATTCCCATCTTGGTCAGTAATAAACCATCTACGACCATCAGAAGCCATAAAACCATCCCCCGACAGGGGTTTCATATTCTTCCAGGGCAATGCTTTGCTAGTTTCACCTTTATTATCTAAAAAGCGCCATTTTCCACGTTCTCTTACTAGAGCTTTTCCTTCTTTAAAATCATATGCCTTGGAATATACTTTTGAATTTAATAATGCCCCGTTTTCACGATAGTATTTCCAGCCAGAGTTTGCATAAACCGCAATAATACCTTCACTCATTTTTCCCATTTTCCAAGCTTCTAAAAACATATTTACTTTTTGTTCGTTAGCCGTAAAACCAAGTGAAGACGGCTGTCTTAAGAAAATATACTTTCCATCGTAAGCCCAAATATCATTCTGCTTTTCTACAGAAATTATTTCTTCGTTTTTATCTATCAGAAATAATGAGGTATCTGCCCTAGTAAGGAAGTAGAGCGTATCTCCCTGCTTTGTCGATCTGCGTATTTTTACATATTCAAAAGGCAAAACCACTGTCTCGCGATTATCAATTAAACCATATAATTTGCTGCGGTAGTTGCGTGCTATGGCAAGTTGATTATTGAAGGGCTCGGCTTCAGAATAAAACTGTCTTGAATTGACTATATCGGGGAATAGGTAAACCCATTTTTGATCATTAAAAGTAAGCCGGTTGTTACTTTGTGGATTCCACGCTTTGGATTTGTTGAATTCGGGATTGCTAATTCTTTGAATCATCTCGAATTTGCTGTAAATCATTTCCGTGAGATTATCGGTTGATATAGGTTTTGAACCTGAAGCAAGAGCTCTAACAGGATGCTTGTCTGATTTATCAACCCATGCATAACTAGGCATTACATCCTTTGATTGTGGCAAAACTCGTTTGAATAGAAACTCCTCTGTAATACCAAAAAACAAAGGGTTTTCTGTTGAGCCTGTTATAAAAACATCTAGATAGCGAGGCTCTACAAGTAGTTTTCCGTTTTCTTTATCAACCAGACCGGCCCTTGCACCAGTTTTGTAATATGAGTGAGCAAACTTAATTGTGTGTTCGGCTGTTTTTAGATAAACATAGGTACAATTGTAAGTTCTGTCGTTTATCACATAATCATATACAGGAGCAATTAGAATATTTCCGTTAGCATGCTTTAAGCCCCATTTCTTTGATTTTTCATCTTTAAACCAAAGTGAAGTCGGTTCAGATGAGTCATTATTAAGTCGTTCAAGTTTTGATTCAAAAGTCTGGAATCTGTAATTGTTAACCTGAAGTCTTACCACATTGTCGAAACTCTTTTTTGAAACTACATAACCTCGGTCGTCTACCATAAATGAAATCATAGTTGAGCCGTCAAAAAATTTTACTTTATTACCCAAAACTTCCGGTTCATGCATGTTCACAAAGCGGGTATTTCCTTCAGAGTCAAGGAGAATCCAATCATCTTTTCTTTCAAGAACCCAGGCAGGGGCAGAAAGCGATAATATGCTGATAAATGAATCCTGTGATAAAGGTTTTCCTAGAGATGTAAAGAGCTTCCAGGCTCCATTTTCTTGTGCAAGATAGGTTCTATGTTCTTTATTTATAGAGGAATACCGGGGCATTAAGATAAAACCTCTATCGGCATCAAAAACGCCTTTTCCACTATCGCTTTCTAAAATGGCTATTTCATCGATCAGTTCTGTTTGATGAAATGCCTTAGGAATAAACATCCCGCTTTTGCGGTTGAAAATAAATGAGCCCCTTTCATCTTCCAGTACCAAAAAACTTTGGTTACTATCAAGAAGAATATCCCATGAGCATTGAATTAGCCAGTGTTTATTTCGTGTGTTATAAAAACCTGATTTTGCCGCTTCGCCTAAGCTTAGCTGGAGCAAACCATTGGTATTTCTGCCTACGGTATTATAAATAGGCTCAACTAAGATGTTGCCATTGAAATCAATAAAGCCGGTTTTATTGCATACATTAACTTCAAAGCCTTCCATTCCGTGAAATGAAATCTCATCAAAGATAGCAGGCGTGATGATTCCTTTGCTGAGATGAGCTAGTCCGCAACTATCGCCGAGGAAATAACTGAAATAACCATTTTCGAGCAATTTGATATCGGTAAAAGCGTGGGGCAGAATTTCCTCTCCCGATTCATTGATGAGGTATTTTCCACAGCTTGATCGTATAATAAGAATGCTATCATTAAAGCTTTCAGGGATACCTGCCAAGGGCAAAGGCAACTTTTGTCCCTTTCGGGTGATGAAATGCCATTCGCCGTTTTGCTTCACTTTTCCATATCGTGCGAGGCCCCAATAAAGCACTGATTCATATTGGCAAGGGATTACGGTATTACCTTGAGTATTAATAAACCCCCATTTCCCGTTTTCGTGAAAAGGCAATAATGTATCGAGCGATTGAGAAAATAAAGATGCAGCTAATCCGGCTATTAAACTTAAACAAGCAATAACGCGTAATTCAAATAAGCATCTCATAACTAAATTTCTTGAAGTAAATCGGATAAGTCATCCGCTGTATTTACAGCGAAGCCCACTGGCTGAAGTTCAATGCTTCTCCTATTACTGTTTGATTTTGCCTGCGCTATAAAATCGAGTAATTGCTTATTTGAGACATAGGCCATTTGCCCTTCACCTAGAACAAATAATAGACGATTGATTCGTTTGGCATCGATTCTGAATTTATTGCTGTATTGACTAACTGCTGAGTTGTCGTTGCTTATTAAATAATAGGGCGGCAATTGACTAAGGAGTTTGCCATCTAGCATAAACTCAGGTTCCAATGTTAAAGGTTCTTGATATTTTATAACCCGATCGCAATTGAAGACTCCAAAACCGTTGATTTCTATGTTGCGTTGGAAACTGGCAATGCTTTGATATCTTTTGTTAGCATTAGCTAATAATTCTGCTCTTGCAGCTTCTTCAAGCTTTCGGGCTTCAGCAATTTTCTTCTCCAATTTATCCCGCTCCTTTTTGCTAATAACAGGCTGAACTTTTACTTCTTTTACTTGATCCTGACCGGATAGCCTTAATTTAAAATCTTTCAGACCGTCGCCTGTGCTTATCAAAGTGGTTTGTTCCCAAACGACATTACTTATTTCGCTTACATTTTCAGAAGATTCTACCTGCCAAGCTAATCCATAGAAATCCTTCAACTGGGGATATTTCCGGTAGTCAACATCAATGTCTAGTAAAACTGCACCTGCCTCCATCATTTCAGGAATTTCAATTTTAGAAGGAGTATTTGCCATTTTTTGAATAGAATCCTTAAGGTTCTTTTTAACACGGTTATCAATAGCTTTGGTAGCGCCAACTTTTATCCAATTGGCAGTAACCGTATCTAGTTGAAAGAAGTCATAGCTAAAGTCGTCGGTACGAGATGCAAGTTCAAGGTTTAAAGATTTGCCTTCGGCTACTTCAATTTGTTTTCCATTACAAGTGCCTTCAATATTGAACATTCCAGCACTTTCGAATGATTCATTTACCCCATTCTCTTCGTAGTGCATAGTTATTCCGCTTAAAAATATGTCACTAGCCGAGTGAAACTCCTGCATTTTTATATGCACAGGCTCGGTAAGAGCATTTCCCTCTTTGTCGACAAAAGCATTTTCAGGAATACTTAACACTGTTCCGGTTTCCAAATAAAACTCGCCTCCTTTCCGAGGATCTACATTCAACATCGTTACTTGTTTTTCGATATGAGTCAAAGGGCGCTCAATAGCTTTTTGCTGTCGAGCAAAGCTCTGCTTAAGTTGTTTACGAGTGTCGCAGCCACTTGCAAATACAAGGGCAGATACAAAAATTGCACTTACGAATGTGGTTTTCATGCTTACAGAGATTAAGTGTGAAAGGAAAAGTTCTACATCGTGATGTGATTTTTATGGTAGTAAACCTTCAGTTAAAGGCAAAGCAATGGCTGTCCGAGAAGGCGGATAATTTTCGATTTTCAATAATTTAATTGTGTGAGTGAAGGATGTTCTAGATAATAACTACAAAACATCAAACATTGGTATGCAAGTAGTTAAATTTTCTTAAAAGGCTTTGAAACCCCTTGATTAATTGAGTTTTTAGAATTACTTGTTGTTCTGTTTTTATCAAAAGCAAGTCGTCAAAATAGCTGGTTGGTATTACAATCTCATCTTTTTTGGATTAAAATCGGCAACATTTTCTTTTGTTTTAGGCCGTAGATTGGGATTTGAGCAAAAAATGGTGTTAGACTAAGATTTTTTCAATCAGAATATGAATAAAATAACAAGTCTTTATTATGGTTTTGAGTATTTAAATTCTCATATTAATTGTAAAATCTATTTTACCCCATTTTTACTACTTTTGAATGATTGCTTAAATTGATGCTCCGCAGCCTGCTCGCTTGTATTTTAATTCTTTGCTCTTTGCAGACATTTGCTCAGCGAAGGCCTAAAACTCGATATATTATTGATGCGGGTTTTGGCACTAGCAATGCGGTTGAGCCTTATACTTTGGGGTATAGGTCGCCAACCTTTGGCATTTTTCACGCAGAACTTGGTGCTAGAATTCTCATGAATGATTTGTTCGGGTACCGAATCATTGCAGGATATGATAAAATAGAAAATGCCAAAGACGGCAAAAGCCTGCCATTTAACACTACATATTATAGAGGTTCTGCAGAAGCCATTATTGATCTTGGGGAGATCTTGAAGTTCGATCAGTTTACTACTTTCTTTGGACTATTTCTTCATGGTGGAGCCGGTTACTCTAGATTATCAGGCTCTGGTAAATCAGCCGGGATGGCTCATTTTATCAATGGACTTACAGTGAATCTGGTTTTGACCAAAAGGATGACACTTAATTATGACATAACCAGAGTAAATCATGTATATCAACAAATCACATTTGACATGCAAAGTGCACATAGTGAGCTTGGTTTTGATGGATTGGTGTTCAACATGTCGCTCGGCCTTTCGATTGAGTTAGGCAAAATGAGATAAGTTAATACATGAGGTATTTCTTATCCTCATTCTTCCAGCCAGCCTCACTTTTATTATTTACAAAGTAGATTATTAAATCAGCTCTGTTGGGGTATTTAACAAAGTAAACCTTCTTTATTGCTTTGTCTTTGCTTTCAGAAAAAAACCATAAACCGTTGTTTTCCCCAGCAGAATCTTCTCTGTCAACCCTATAAACAAGTAGGTCAGCATTCTCTGCACTCTTTGTTACAAAAATCTTCAAATCTGCATGGCTGTAGTATTCTGTTTCAAAAATCTTCTGTGCTTGCAGATTTGAGCTAAATAAAAGCGTGAAAAAACAAATAATACCAACTCTCATCATCTTCTTGAATTTGTTTTGAATATAACGAAAAACGGGCAGATATAAGCAAGCTTTTAGGTTTAATACTGGAAGCTGTTTCTTTGATTTTTTTTCAGCCTGAACGACTTTCGCAATCAATATTGAATACCATTTTGCTTCAATCTATGTTTAAACAATTTTACTTACGCTTAATTGTATGCTTCAGTTTGAGCAGCGCAAAATTGAATTCGAAGGTAGTTTCGGTATCCTTTGTTTGAAGTTCATCTCCAAACAAATCATTCATCAAATTACAGGTTTGATTCATAAGGCTTTTCTTTTTCTGAGCATCCTGCTCATTGCTTAGCTCTGAAATGGCTCCTGATAACAATCTTAAATTGGTGAATGTTTCCACGATTGCGATAGTTGTTGCTGTAGCCTTTGTGCTTTTGAGGATTGTTGCTAACATGTATAAACCCTTTTCAGTAAATGCTTTCGGTAAGAAGCGCAACTTTGAATGATTTGCGGTCAAAATTTTTGACCGCAAATCATTCCATTCTTCTTCACTTAAAGAAAGAACATAGCCTTCAGGAAATTTCTCAGGATTGTTTCTAACAGCTTGATTCACGTGTTTGGTTTCAACGCCGTATAGCGAAGCTACATCGAAGTCTAGTATTACGTTAATGCTGCGGACAGAGATAATCTTTTGTTCAACAACAGCATAATTTATTGGGATATTCATTTTTAAAATCTGTGGGACAACAGATAAATATGAATGGAATCCATCAGATATGAATCAGGATGTTGAAAAAATCCGCAGTTATTCAAAAAACGGTGGTGTAATTTCACCAAAAGTATCGCCGGACTAATGATTTGACTTTTTTATGTAACTTAAAAGGAGGCGATAAAAAACAAGCAAATATTTACCCAGATGCCTCAGCAATTAAATTATTTGTATTTCCCCTTCTGGGGAAGGGAACAGCAAATTTCATTTCGGATAGGAGTAAAATTCTGAATATCTATAAAACCCAATTCCATCAAAGGCAATAAGTTAATACATCAAATGCTTCTTGGCATTATTTTTCCAGCCGGCACGGCTTTCATATTCAACGAAGAAAATTTTCAGGTCGGCACGACTCTCATAATCAACAAAATAAATCTTCTTTTTTGCCTGACTTTCGTATTGCGTAAAGAACCATTTTCCATTATTTTCTCCAGCCTGTGACTCATAACTAAGTTTATACACCAGTAAATCGGCTTGCGATTCATATTTAACTACAAAAACCTTGACATCGGCGCGGCTTTCGTAGTCTACAGAAAACACCTTCTGGGAGTGAGCAACAAGCGAGCTTATAATAAATATTAGTAGAAGGAATAAGTTTTTCATAAATGAATTGTTTCAGTTCAGTTTGACTGATTTGACGAAAAGAACTAAATTATAAAATCACAGCTAAGGCTTAAAATTTAACTTAATAACTTCATTCTGACGTATACTTGTGGAAGTTGTAAGCTGGTAGGTTTTTAGCCCTGAGCGAATGCGACAAGCTGCTGTATTAGGAGGCACTTTACCTTCATTCTTTGCTACCACGGTAATCTTATTTTCACCCGGATTAAGTTCGATTCGGATTTTCTTTTCCTTCTTAACCAAGCCATAATCAATAAGAATAGGCAGTCCGTTTACATAAACCGAGATAGTATCTCCATCTATTTCTGAATTGTCCTTGAATTTGAGTACAGCTTTTTTATGTTTTAAATCTAAAGTAACGCGTTCGCGGGATGTTCTTTTGTCAAACTCAGGTATTTGAGCCAACTCGGGTTCTATTCTAATAATTTGAGGTTTTCCCCTATCGGGGGAAGCTTTTCTTTTTCTGAGAATTTCCGGATGAAACCTAACGATGACAGCCAGATAATTCAATCGAGTGAAGGCATTGGCGCTTCCAGTTGCTGTAGTTATGCGTGAGGTAAACAAATCTGAGACAGCATAATTATGATGGTAAGTAAGTCCAAGATCGAATTGGTTTTTACCCAGAAGTTTGGTAAGCCCAATTTCAGGCTCAATAAAAGGAATGTTGCCGGCTTTTACGGCAGTAAGGATGCTCATGCTACCTACTGTAGCAAATTTTTGCTCACTACTCATAAATAAATAACCGGCCCCTAAGCCAATTCTTAAGACAGAGTGCCTGTTGTTTTTGAGATTTATCAAATAGAATGCTCTGGCCTTGGTGCTGAATGTATAATGAGCAATGCTGTATGCAGAGCTTTGGGCAATTGCATTTGGGGCAAACTGATATGAATTTGTGTATGAATATCCGTTAGCAACTAATCCACCTTCGCCTGCAAAGCCAAACTTGTCTTTGTATGTCAGCATCAATCCTGAAAAAGCCGAGAAAGCTAAATCAGGCTTTGTAGAAACATTAGCCAGAGGCGTGCTCTCTATTCTAGCCAAAGAAACACCCGCGTGTATATCAATGGGAATAAAGTAGCGAATGCTTTTTTGAGCAGAAGCAGAATAAGAAAGTAGTAGAATAAGGCTTAGGATAAGACTTCGCAACATTCGATTAAAGTAGCGAAAATTATGCCTTGGTTTTTTTTGTGTAAATTAAGAATAGCAATATTCGAGAATCGACTAGTGATATGCGAATCGTTAAATTCAAAAATAATTGTTCAATTTATTTTTAACTGCGCATTTAGCATCTTTGCTTATATCCTGTTAATTTTTAATAAACAAACTTGACAGAAACTATGTATCAGAGAATAGCCCACATAGCCTTAGTTGTAAAAGATTATGACGAAGCTATTGACTTTTACACCAAAAAATTGGATTTCGATTTAATAGAGGATACTCAGCTGAATGAAACAAAAAGATGGGTTATGCTTGCACCAAAAGGTGCGAAAGAATGCTGTTTACTGCTAGCTAGAGCCGCGAATGAGGAACAAATTAAAAGCATTGGTAATCAGACTGGTGGTAGAGTTTTCTTGTTTCTTTTTACTGACAACTTCGAACGAGATTACAACAAGCTAGTTGAAAGGCAAATAAACTTTGTAAGACATCCTCAAAAGCAAGAGCACGGCATGGTCGCTGTATTTGAGGATTTGTATGGAAATCTGTGGGATTTAATTGAGCCTAGTAGTAATAACAAAGGAATTAACTTCAATAAATCTGTTCAATCCTGATGGGTTTATAAAATCAGCTTTAATTTTACCAATTTTTCCAAACTCAGCTTGAAGCTTTAATCTCATAGTTAAGAAACTGAGCAATATTCTGTGTTGGGCTCTTAACAATTCCATAACAATTAGTTCACCCCCCCTAACATTAAACCGATAATGCTTCTCTACATTTAAGACAATCAAACTTAAATGATATGAGAACAATTTTTACTATATATATGTATAGCTGTAATTTCAATTAATACCTCTCTTGCTCAAAGCATCAATTTTCAGTTTGTGGAAAGTATTTCTACAGATGTTCAAGTTGACTCAACCTTCGATGAATATGGCAATCTTGAACTTGTAACATCGGTAGCAAAAGGACTCTCTTGTCAGATCTCTGACACTTCAGGTATTGCATCTATTCGTGTTAAGCTAGGTACTGAAGAAGGTGGTTCAGATATTCTAAATTATAGCTTTAATTTCTCGGGCGAACTTGCTTCTGCCTTTTTATCCTTTTCAAGAACAGGCATCATGTGTCAGTTTGCATTGGGGCAGTTTGTTAACCGCGACTTTGCCTACCTGCACCTTGATGCCCTTTCTTCAACAGGTGCTGTTCTTGGCTCTTACACCGGAATGCTTAATTAATTTTTGCCTTTCCCATTGATCACAACTCAAATTCTTATAAAGACTCCATAAATCTCAATAGCTTATGAAATTCTTTACCTTGTTTTTACTCTTGGGGCTATTGAGTCTGAATGGTTTTTCTCAAACATCCTATACTTGGACGGGCTCAACCAATACCGATTGGGCAACTTCTTCCAACTGGTCACCTGCGGGGGTTCCTTCAACCGGCGATGCTGTAAGCATTGCAAGTTTGACCAATCAGCCTGTCTTAGATGGCAATAGAACAGTTGCTTCGCTCACTTTATCAAGCAGTTCAACCTTAGACCTAAACACTTACACCTTAACGGTAAGCGGCACAGGTTCTTTTGCCTCTTGCAGTGTTTCAAACGGAGAAGTTATAACAGGCTCGTTCAATGCAAGTTCTTCAACATTTTCGGCAGACGTAAGTGCTTCAGGTTCATCCATCATTACAACATCAAGTACCTATCAAGGAGAAGTTTCATTGAACTATACAGGTTCAGCAAATGTAAATTCGGGAGGTAATACTTTTGAGGGCGTTTGCCATATTACCCAATCAGGTTCGGGATTATTCGTTTTTGGTCAAACCAACCCCGACGTGTTTGAAGACAGTCTTTTTGCAGTTTCCAATGGCAGCAAGACACTCGTTTTTGGAACATCTTCAACTGGAAATCGCTTTGAGGGATATACTTTATTTCAGAGAGGAGCTTCAGCTACTTCATCAGGTATTCAAGTTGGTAACTACGGCTCTACAACAAGCCTGCTAAATCAAGTTAAACTATCATCCAGCAACTACGCAGCAGGCTCATTCTCTACTAGTGCGATTGATTTTAGGGATTGCCTTTTTGATTCCACTTCTTCTTTAAGTATTGATACCAGCGGTTTTGCTTTAGGCCAAATTAGTTTCCTAAATACTACAGTTTTTAATCCTACAAATTTAACCTTAAGTGGCAGTTCCTCTTTCTATCTTTCGGCAGGGGCAACTTTTGAAGATAGTCTGAGTCTTTCGGCTTCAAATATGACAATCAATAATTGTACATTGAAGGACTGGAGTCATTAAAGGCGGTAAATCAAAGCACAGGGACCCATCACAGCAAGTGGGGCTGTACATTTTAAAAATTCAGGAAGTGGCTCCTTTCACTTAGATGGTGGTTTTGGATTCTTACCAAGATGTGACTTTGAGAACACCTCTACTGGACACTTATCTTTGCCTGTGTTTAGAATGAACGGTAACTTAGAGACAATTATTTCAAATGGAATAATTTCAATTGGTATTTATGGGTGCTAACAACAGACTAAATCTAACAGGCGATATTTCCATCAATTCAACAGGAAAATATTTATTTTGGTGATTAAATCATCAAAGCGGAGGTACATTAAGTTACACCAACCTTAGTGGAGGAATTACCTTTTACCCATTATAATCAATTAGGCACTTCAATGATAGACTTAACATCTACAGGGAGTGGTAATCGTTTTAACACTAGGAGCAGGCTCATCATTTTTAGGAAAATTCAAAGCAGAATTTCCATCCATTATGATTCAAGGTGGAACCTATGCAGATTCATTAACATTAATTAAAACCAGCAATATTACCGATCAGGGTAGCGGCAATCTCACTTGTTATGGACCGGTTTCATTTAAATCGACCCACAGCAGTGGTACTTGGCAAATTAATATTCAGGTGCAGCGTGTATGTATCATAATGATGTAATTTATGATAGAAGTGGCAGTGGAGACATTTGAATTTGGTTATGTAGGCCCTCATCATTTCAAGAAAGATTTACATATTACCGGCACCCATGCCTTTGGGCAAACCAACAATTATTTCAGCTTTAATGGTACAGGCAATCAAACCATCTCAAAGAGGTCATCTCGCTAAGTACAACCTTTGTGCGTTTAGCAGTAGATAAAACAAGTGGAGATCTAATGATAGATTTGCCTCTCACTTTAGCTTTGAATCTAAACCTTCAAAAAGGTATCATGAAGCCAACGGCAGGAAACAACTTTGTAGCTTCGTTAGGCACTAGCATTACCGGAGGTTCTGACAGTTCGTATGTAGAAGGTCCCATGCTTAGGTATGGCACAAGTGCCTTTACTTATCCAGTCGGCGGCGGCGGAGTGTATGCTCCTGTAACTCTAGATGCCGTAGCATCCAAACAGCACATTTAAAGTTGGAATACATCCCGGAAGATCCGGATTCCTTGTATAGTCGTACAGCTAAAGACACCAGCATTGGCTTTATAAATCGCTGTGGGTATTGGAATATCGGCAGAACTACACAAAATACAACACGCTTAGGTTGGGATAATAATCCTGTTACAGCACATCCCCGTAGATGCCTCCGTAGCATTTTGGGATGGCAGCACTTGAAGGATAACAATGCTGTTACTCAGGCACAAGCACCAATGGAAATGTTAAAAGTACTGCTGCCATCACCTCATATCCTGCTATTTTGAATTTGGGTGGGGTGTACGGCCTTCAAGCAGAATTAAGCGCCAATCGATACCCCTCATAGAAAGGTTATCTGGCAACTTTTACAGCATCACCAGCAAATCAATATAATTATAAGTTTTATGTGAATGGGGTGTTGAAGCAGCATGGGGAAAAAGTAATAAGTTTCAATCAGATTCTTTAAACAATAACGATTTATTGATAGTCTCAGTAACAAACTCAGATAATTGTGTTGGCGTAGATTCATTAACTATCATTATGGACCTATATAATTCAACTATTCTTAATGAATATTTATCTCAATTTAACTTTGCACATGATATATTTTCAAAAGAAAACGTAATTTCAAATAACACGGATACTGTTTTTATTTTTGGAGAAGCCTTAATGCCAGAGTTATTATTTGCAGATATAAATGCAGTTGATACAATTATTAGCGACACAGCTCAAATTCTAAGCTTTAACAACCATCTAGAAATAATTGACAACTATGTTTTGGAAAACATAGGCTATCTCAAGTTATATAATGATACGATTAGGATTAATGGAGGCGTGTATTCATATATTCAAGATACTACTCAAAATATTTCGATAGTTTCAAATGCTTCAATAGATGATCATAGTATTATTTACTTTCAAGGAGTTGAACAACTCGACTCAACTTTTACATTTTTGAACCAGAATTCTTTTATTGATTCAACAACTATTTTGATCTTCAATGATAGGGTTCAAATTAAAGATGGATTTCGATTTACAGGAACTATTATTGCCGACACGATAGAATTTGCAAATTCTGTTCCTCAACAATATAGTTTTAAGAGTTACTCTAAACAAGTTCATAAGTTTTCTAATACTGACAACCTTTATATTAGATCTGCAGCAAGGATACTGCTTCAATCAACTTGCCCAAATTATAATGATACAATTTGTTCAAGAGTTCCTAATGGAATTAGGTTTGATGTGAATAACCAATACCCTCAGGCAGGGACAATTGACCCTTTCACGTCAGGATTTGTATGTGGCTGGTCGAGATTTGGACCCAATACGCCTACTTTAGGCGGCGCTGTGACTGCTATTTCCGATAACTCTGCAGAAATGTGGGCACTAGATAATGGAAATAGTGAAGGAATAATGACGAACCAGCCATTAAACTTGGTTTCTGGTACAACTTTTCGCATTTCGTTTGATCATAGAATTATAGAAAATACAATAAACGGATTAAACAACCTACCAAGATATTTCGTAATTTTATCTACAGTTGCAAACCCACCATCATCAGGTTTAGTATTCAATTGGGGGGCACAAACATTCACAAGATTACCATTCAATTCAACAAATTATATTTCAGTTCCAATCAATGGCACTCAGGATCTTTTCGTTTATAACAATAATGAACAATATTTAGTCATATCTCAATCCGACAACAATATTGCCAATTCACCAACTCAGCAAGACCTTTCAGGCATAAATAGCCCATTGGAAAGTTGGAATACATTTTCCAGAACTTTTACTATACCGAGTGTGATAAATGGGATCAACACGAATACATTTAATACATTAATTTTAACTCCGAAAAGACAATTCGGTGGTTTAGCAACAACTGCAACGTACACACAAATTGATAATGTGGAGATTAATGGTTGCTGCCCTTCAACGCTGGAACTTCGTGATGATATTACAACAATTGAAGACTTAGACAACCCAGATTTAACTTTAGGTTCAGATGTATACTTTTCCATAGTAGGAGGTGTAAATACGATAAATACTGGACTTACATCCATAACTAACCCAGGCCCATATCTACATTTTAATGGAGACCTTATAGTTGATGATGATTTAACAATTGATCATGCTCATTTAGTACTTGATGATAATTCAAGAATTAGAGTACTTAGCGGTTCTACGCTGACTATTTCAGATTCTTGGATACATGGATGTAGAGTCCTTTGGGAAGATATTCGGGTTGAAGACGGTGGCACATTAATTATGAACGATGTTACTGTTCAAGATGCAAATATTGCCATTCAAGGTATTGAAAACTTTGCTAGTCCAAATCCAGCTTCAATAGAAATCTACGATTCTGAACTCGTGTCAAATAGAATCCATATTAACTTAAGTGGGAATGGTCAAACCGGTGTTGATTGGCCTTTAGTCCTTTCCGGTAATAATTTTAGTTGCCCACAAATGCTGCTCCCGATAAGCTATTCTAGTTGGTTATCTACTGGTTCAAATACAAATGCATTCACAAATTATTGCATCAATTTACGTGGAGTGGGAAGAGTTGTACCGATTGGTGTATTCGGTGGTAGTTCCAGCCAGTTGAATAAATTTCAAGAAGCGTATAACGGGGTGAGAGCTCAAGCCTCAAGTTGTCGAATAGACAATAATCTTTTCATTAATATTAATCCTACATTTTGGCCAAATTCACCTCAAGTGCCGAATCAATTTAATGGGGGCAATGCTCCGGGAGCTATCGTGAGTTTTGGACATAACGGGGTTGGAAACGGGAATGCTGATATATTAATTGATATAGGAGCTAATAGTGATTTTGCCCAAATTTCTACGGGAAACACAATAACAGATTGTAGATACGGTCTATTTACAACTAGGGTTATTAACAGGCTTTGGATGGAAAGAACAACATTTGAGAATATTGGAGGTGTTGCAATTTCTGCGTTAAATCATAATGCTTCAGAACTAGTTTTTTCGAAAAATACTTTAGAGGAAGTAGGTCAATTTGGCTTTGAGTTCAGAGAACTTTATAACTCAAGAATTACAGTGCTCAGTAATTTGATTGACAATACAAATCTAACTAATGATGTTTTTCCAGCAACCGGAATAGCCGCTAGCAACACTTTACAGCCGCTAAATAATTCATTTTTTGAATTTTCGGATAATGAATTAGTTAATTTTAGATTTGGTTTCGATATTAATAACGTTGGGAGAATATCTAATGCTAGCATTGCCAATCTTTTGCCAGTATTCACATCAAATATTTTTAGTTTATTTTACAATAATACCGTGCGAGTCAGAATTGGAAGTTTAGGTCAGCAATCATTCGGTTTTCGGCTGCAAAACTGTCCAAGAACGACAATGGTGGAGAACGCAGTTGTGAATTTCAGCACTTCAGGTGTAGGGAATTTTACTACCGGATTAGATTTTTCTAGGGTAAGTGGTAGCCTATTAGCATGTAATGTAGCCTCTGAGATGGAGATCGGATACAATTTTCATTTAAATAATCAAGGGGGAACAAGACTATGGGGCAATCGAATGGATAATTTAAACGTAGGGCTGCAAATTACCAATTCACTAAATGGAGTTGGAAAACAAGGGCCGGGTATAGGCCCAAACACGACATCTCCAAACTTGAATTCTTGGTCACCTTGGACAGATCCATCACCCTTTCAGGCACATTTACGGTCAGATAACTCTCAAGGTCAAAACAGCCCTTTTCAGTTGGGTTTTTGGACTTCAGCATGTAATACCTTCAATCCTTGGTCACCAGAGAACTTAGTGTCTGATATTACTACTGGTAATGCAATTACAACCATACCATGATCTTTGCAGGTAAACGGTGTGCCCAACATTTTTCACGACGGAGGCGAAAATGATGTTGAGGGTTACACTGCTTGCTTTTTGCATGATTTTTTTGCTACACCGGGTACATATTTCCCGGCCGAAGAGCCTGATAACGATATCATTCATCGAATCGAAATTATTACTCAAAACGACACAAGTCTGAATCGGTACATTCCAGAAATCCGAAATACAGCGAGAGATATTTTTACTGAACTTTATCAGAATCAAAGCTTGTTAACCAACGATACGCTTTCGGAATTCTATGATTCTTTGTTGGTAACAACTGATGGAAAACTTGAATTAATTCAATTGCATCACTCAATGATGGATACATTACAAGAATCTAGTTATAACGATTATTCAAAGATTGAAAGCTGGCTGGAAGATAACTTAGCTATTGTGGATAGTTGTATATCTATGAATAATTCTTTAAATACATCAGGAGACCAATTGGCTTCATCAGAAAAAATATTTAATTCTATCTTATTTTCCCACGAAAAGGAAAAAGCGGAGTTTCAAATGGATTTAGTTGCCTTTATTGGGAATAGTATTAATCCCGACAGTACAGCTTTAGCAATACTAGATAGTACCATTTCAATACCTTCGCTTTTACTGTGGCAAAAAGACACTATAACAACAATTTCAGAGCATTGTCCTTATGAATGGGGGGAAATTGTTTTCAAAGCAAGAGCTGCACGAGCAATGTTTGATACTACTTCGGTCATTTTTAATTTGTGCGAATTATCAGAACCAACAGCTAGTTCGAGAATTTCAGCTCCAAAGGAGAATAAATCAGTGATAAACAATGTTATAAAGGTATACCCAAACCCATTTAATAATAATCTAACGATAAAGGGTTTAACTGATGGAGAATATAAATTTAATTTATTCGATGTAAGCAGCAGACTGATTTATGAAACTAAATTTAGTGGCGAGGAAGAAATACATTTAAGTACAAGCCAAATACAGCCGGGAATATATTTTGTTGAAATAATATCAAGTTCAGGCAAACGAATTCTCACAGACAAATTAATCAAATGAGGTGCTCCATTATATTCTTTGTATTTCAGTTTTGCTGCATATTTTCCTTTGGTCAGAACAATCTTATACCCAATGGGAGTTTTGAGGATTTATCTGATTGCCCGACAACTGTTCTTGGAAGTGATTATTATATAAGATACGCAATTCCATGGTGGAATGCTTCATATTCAATTGGAAGTTCTCCAGATCTTATAAACTTATGCATGAATGAGGCTCTTATAAATCATTTCGAAAATGCGGTTGGCCCACAGAATCCTTTAGACGGGTATGGGTATGTAGGTGTTTACGCTTATATGGAACCTCCTTCGAACGGGTCTCCTAATGAGATTGCGTTTTGGGGAGAATATGTGGAGTGTGAATTGACGGAGCAAATATTACCCTCACATAATTATATATTTAAAATTAACCTTTCTTTAGCAGAGAATATCAGCAACCATAATTTAAAAAAATTGACAATTGCAATTTCTAACGATTCAATCATCGGACAAAACTTATTTTTAGGATCGAATATTATTGAAAATACATTTCCAGATTATGAGGAATATGAATTTTTCGAAATCACAGGCTTAGATAGTGTACCCTATGATGGCTGGCAAGAATTTGAAATAGTAATAACTCCAACTCAAATAGCTCGACATATAGCAATTGGTACATTTAAATCTAATTATCAAATATTCGAAGAAAATGAACCAGTATTCTCACACTATGCAGCAGCATTTCGGCCGCAAACCTACTATTTTATTGACGAAGTTTCTTTAGTTGAAGTAATTGATACAACGAGTTTAGAAGATGTTCACAAAACAAATGTTAAAATTTCCCCTAACCCGTTTAACAACTTTTTAACTGTTAGTGGTTTGACCGATGGGGAATATATAATTAAGTTATTCGATATGAGCAGCAGACTGATTTATGAAACTAAGTTTAAAGGAGGAAATGCTATTCAAGTTAGTACAGAACATATTCAGAACGGTGCCTACTTTCTTGAAGTATCATCCATTAATGGCAACCGCATTATTACAGAAAAAATAATTAAATGAGACTGTTTTTTGTTTTGTTAATCGCACATCTTAGCTTTTTTAATAGTTTATCTCAGATAAACTTGTTGCCTAATGGTGGTTTTGAGGAATTGTCAGAATGTCCGACCTCATTTCAAATGATCCAGAACCCTGGAATTGAATTGGCTAATACTTGGTGGAATTGTACTAATCTAGATTCAACGTACACCAGCACATCAGATATATTTAATACTTGTTTTGATTCTTCTTTAATGCTGAATGCAAGATTATATTTCATTGGAAATACAACGCCTTATGAAGAGAATGGTTTTGCTGGCTTTTCCTTATATGTAGAACCAACAAGTTTACCAAATCTTGTTAGTTTTGGTGAGTATCTATCGTGTGAGCTAAATAGTGGAATATTACCTTCAAGAACTTACTTACTTAGCTTTCATATTACGCTTTCAGAAGTCATTGCAAATCATAATTTAAAGAATCTAAGAGTAGCATTTCATAGTGATTCAATTATATCACCGGGAGTTATTACGTTTCAAAATGATGTTAATTCTGCCTTCCCCGATTATCAAGATTATGATGTATTTGAAATAACAGGTTTAGATAGTGTGCCTTATGATCAATGGATTAAAGTAGAAACTCTCATTAATCCAACGAAAACGTCAAGTCATATGGCCATCGGTGCATTTAAGTCTAACCAATTAATCTTCGAAGATGATGAAATTGTGTATTCTCATGATATCATTTTCCCTCCGCTTACAGCACAAAGTGTTTACTATCTAATTGACAACATATCCTTAACTGAGATTGCTGATACAACGAGCATAGGAGATATTAATAATGCGAATATTACAATTTACCCTAACCCTGTGATAAATCATTTAAATATAAACAATAAAACCATTAAGGGCAGTTTCCAGATCGCCATATCAGATGCCACCGGCCGCCTCATCCAAAACGAGCAATTCTCAGGCATAGGCACACATACGTTAAACTTAAGCGGTTTAGCCAAGGGCATTTATTATTGTCGTGTTATGCAGGGTGAGGAAGTTGTTGTGGTTGAGAAGGTGGTTGTGACCTCTCCCCTGCCTGCAGCAGGCAGGGGGAGAGGTCGATGAAGCCAGAATTATAACCAATCAAACTCTAAGATCTAATAACTTATTCGCAAGCGAAACCCTTTAAAAATTTCACTATTACCTAATTCAAGTTCCTTAAATCTTTGAAGATACAGTATAGGCATTGTTTTCCTCAACTAAACACATACTCTCCACTTCCACCGACCAAAAATTTCAGTTCTTTTTTATCCGCCTGAAAGGCATCATAGCCCTTTTTAAGATTTTCCCAAAATTGAATTAATGCTTTATCATGCTTGAATTTCTCTTTATGAGCAAGCATGTTTTGAGCTGTCATTTTAAAAGGAAACACGTAAACCGGAATGTTATTTTGACCATTGTTTTTGGCATGAACGGCATACATGTAAATCTCCTTGATTTTATCATCGGTCATGGGCAAACATCCAATGGTAACGCAGTTGCCATGAATAAAAATATCGCCCCCTAAGTTCCCAGCGCCACTGCGCTTCTTGTCGGCTGCGTTAGGATAGTTCAAGCCCAGAGAAAGATAATAACTACTCGAAGGATTAAATCGGTTGATGTGGTAAAAGCCTTCAGGAACCTGCGCATCACCTTGCCTACTCTTAGGTCCTAAGCTTCCTGATTTTGAGCAAATGGCATACGTTTTAAGTTTGCCGTATGCCTTTTCATTCTTGCCTTTCACATAAAGTTCGAGTTCATCACTTTCCTTGTAAGCGATAAGCATCATTTGAAAGTCGATAAGCTTCAAACCTTTGGTTTTCAGGGCTGCTTCAATTGTCTGCTTTTTTTCTTTCGATGCGGTTCTAACGCGTTGAAACCTAAGCTGACTACTAAGGAAATCGCTCTGAAAAGAGTATAAAACAAGTACTAAAACAGGTAGCAATAGCCAAAGCCATTTATTCATTTTTCTTGTTTTTCAGATAACTCATAAGTTTGACTTAACGCATCAGCTTGACGAAAATTCTCTAATCGTAAAATAAAAAGCGCATTTCCCTTTTGGAAAATGCGCTAGATTAAAAGAATTATTCTGGATTATTTCACACGCTCCATGTATTCACCTGTGCGGGTGTCTACTTTGATTTTCTCACCAATATTGATAAACAGAGGAATATTTACTGTTGCACCTGTTTCTACAGTTGCAGGTTTTAATGTCTTTGTGGCGGTATCTCCCTTAACACCCGGTTCGGTGTAAGTAACCTCAAGTTCAACTGTTTTTGGTGCTTCAGCGTAAATAACGCTATCGCCTTCAAAAGCAACATTTACTTCTGAATTCTCAGTCATAAATTTAACACCATCACCAAACAGGTTCTCTTCAATATAAATTTGCTCAAACGTGTCATTATCCATACAAACCAAACTTTCGCCTTCACGATAAAGGTATTGTAATGGGCGCATCTCAACGCGAACAACTTCAATGCTCTCTCCTGAGCGAAAACGATTTTCAGCCAATTTGCCGTTAGAAACATTCCTCATTTTAGCTTGATAAAATGCTCTAAGATTACCTGGTGTACGATGCTGCCACTCGATAATTAAACAAAGTTCACCATTGTAGCGAATAAAAGTTCCAACGTTTACGTCCTGTGTAGTTGCCATATTAATTTAATAAAGGCGCAAATATAATAAAAAGAGGTTCAGATTTTTCGACTTATCAGCGACTTAGAACCACTTCCTGCGCATGAAGATTATAAGTATTGCCATACTTAATGTAAGTGAGATTGCCATAATCCAGGTAAATGCAGAGCCCGAATCCTGTCCAGGTATTTGCACATTCATCCCAAAGAAACTGGCTATCAGGGTTGGCACATACAACACAATGGTTATCAAAGTAAGGGTTTTGATAATCTTATTCATGTTGTTATTAATGATACTGGCATAAGCCGAAGTCATTTGAAGCAAGATGTTATTGGCAATATTTGTCATCTCGATGGCCTGCTGAAATTCAGTTACTACATCTTGAAAAAGCTCTTCGTCTTCTTCATAAGTGCGTAAAAGTTGCAGTCTATTCAAGCGAGCCATCATGAGCTCGTTAGATTTCAAGGCTGTTGTATAGTAAATGAGGACCTTCTGATACTTCAGCAAATCGAAGATGTCTTGGTTCTTCATGCTCGACTGCAGGTCATCTTCAATCTGATCTACTGTTTTATTGATTTCCCTCAGATGCGCGAGGAATTTTGTAGCTGTTTTAAGAAGTATGAGCAACAAAAACCGGTAATGCTTGCTGGTATTGAGGTTTTTAACCCTATTATTCTCAAATTCCTGTACGATGATATTGTCTTCTTTGGTGATGGTCATGAAGTAATCATCGTTCTGCAAAACACCTAAAGGAATGGTAATAAAAGGAGCTTCATCTTTTTTACCTCTAAAATGAGGAATTTTGATAAGAGTAAAAAGCACATCTTCATCTCTCTCTG
Source organism: Bacteroidia bacterium (assembly GCA_018401705.1). Classification (GTDB taxonomy): domain Bacteria; phylum Bacteroidota; class Bacteroidia; order M30B66; family M30B66; genus M30B66. The sequence continues at coordinate 22,533 of JAGYKL010000025.1, forward strand.
CGCGGGCCTTCTCATCAATATCGAGGGGGTCCATGAGGTACTCTTCAGAAAAAGGAAATTCCTTAATCAGCCAGGCAAGCTCTTCATCGCTGGGGTCTACAACATTAATCCAACAGCCGGGTTCCGGCTTCTGAATTTCCTCCAGCCTGCGATTTTCTGTTTTGAAGATCGTGATCATCGTTCATGGCTTGGCGTAATGCCGGTTTTTTGGGTTCGTGGCGAAAATACGGTTTTTATTTTACAAGGGAGGAAGTAGAAAGGAAAAAGGAGAATGATTGAAAATCGTACATCGTATTACGTACATCGTAATACGTACATCGTAATACGTACATCGTAATACGTACAACGTACAACGAAAGTCGTAAATCGTACAACGTAGAACGAAAACCGTACAACTTAACAATTACATCGTAAATCGAATATCGTAATACGTATATCGTACAACGAAAGTCGTAAATCGTATATCGTAATACGTATATCGTACAAAGTACAACGAAAGTCTTAAATCGTACAACGTAGAACGTACAACGAAAACCGTACAACTTAACAATTACATCGTAAATCGAATATCGTAATACGTATATCGTAATACGATTTACGCAGAAGACGAAAAGGCTAAATCAGATTATGAAAAGGTGAAATAGAACCTAATTATTTGACTATCAACAACCAACCATCTGACTTCTGACTATAACTATCAACTAGCCGAACTTAAACGTTTAAAAACGGCTCATGTCGTTTGAATGCTTTAAATTGTTCCCGGGCAGGGGCAATTGGGCTTGTCCCTCAGCATTTTCCGGCATCTTGTCAAGCCAATAATTCCAAAATCTATTTCATTTTATCAACCCTGCTGTTTAAAACCCAAGCTGCAATGAAGCTATTCGTTTCAAACAACTATAAATGTTTAAAAATGACTTAGGTCAATCCAAACATCTAAATTGTTCCCGGGCAGGGTGCTACGACAAGCTCAGCGCCCGCAAGCTCAACATCCTTTAGAAATCTCAATGCTATGCAGGATGAAGCCGTTTCTAAATCTTTTAGTTTGTAAACTTGCAAATCAATTCTTCAAGTCTAGTATTAGTTTGTCGAGTAAAGTCCTGCTGAGTTTGTCGAGTTAAGTCCTTGTCAAGTCAAATATTCCAAATCTGGCTTAAAGTTTTTAACCTGCTTGATGATAAAGCAAAAGATTATAATCTAAAAGCAAAACAGAATCTTAAAATGATATTCTCAGAAACTTCAAATTTTAATTTAAATACTAATCGGGAACACTCTTCCCTTTCAACTTCCCACTTTTCCCTTCCCCCTTACTCCATTCTCCTTCCTCTCACTACCTCATAAACTACCAAAGCAGTAGCTACCGAAACGTTTAATGATTCAGTATTGCCCGTCATCGGGATTCTCACTTTTATATCGGCTTTTTTCAGGTACTCGGGACTAATACCATCTTCTTCTGAGCCCATTAATATTGCAACAGGACCGGTAATTTTTTGATCAAACAAACCTGACTCTGTTTTTTCGGTGCAGGCCACAATCTTCAATCCCGAGTTTTTTAGATAATCAAGCGTGTCTTTTAAATTGCTGCTTCTACAAACAGGTAAATACATCAAGGCTCCGGCCGAAGTTTTTAAAGCATCAGAACCTATTCTTGCGCTGCCGCGAGATGGAACAATAACAGCATCAACCCCGGCACATTCAGCAGTGCGACAAATAGCCCCGAAATTTCTAACATCAGTAACTCTGTCTAGAATCAGCAAAAATGGGTCACGGCCTTCTTCATACACTCGCTGCAAAACTTCCTCTAATGGAGAAAATGCAACTGGCGACATCATCCCGATTATTCCTTGATGATTGGCACGTGTGACTCTGTCGAGCTTTTCTTTAGGTACTACCTGAGAAGGCACTTCCATATCACTCAACAATTGCCTTAACTCGTTCATTTGAGGAGATCTCAATCCTGATTGAATCAAAACCTTATCAACATCCGCCCCACTCCGCAATGCTTCCAAAACAGGAAAAATTCCAAAAATGATATCCTGTTCTTCCTTTTTTCTTGGTTTGTGGTTGTAATGCATCGCGTGTACTTTTTGCAAAGAACGAAAAAATCGAAGCAATAGCTTCAGCTCCTTTCCTTACTATGATCTTGTATAAACATCCGCCGAAAGGCGATTAATAAAAATACTTTTTCTCTAAGTAATTCGTGACATAGTCTTTAACTCCTTCTTCGAGTGAAAAAAACTCATCATTGTAACCCCAAGATCGCAATTTTGACATGTCAGCCTCAGTAAAATATTGATACTTGTCTCTGATATCAAGAGGTGTATCGATAAATCGGATGTCATTTTGCTTACCTAAAGCCGAAAATGTAGCTGAAGCTAAATCATAAAACGTTCTTGCCCGACCGGTGCCGAGATTAATTAACCCTGAATGATTTCTATGATGCATCAACCAAGCGCAGATTTTCACAATGTCCATTACATATATAAAGTCGCGTTGCTGTCCACCGTCTTCAACACCTTCTTTATGCGAGCGGAATAAATTCACAAAACCTCTATCCTGAATCTGATTAAAAGCATGCATGATAACCGATGCCATTCTACCTTTATGCAGCTCATTTGGACCATAAACATTGAAGAACTTTAAACCGGCCCAAAACCATGGAGCTCTTTCCTGAGCCAAAGCCCATTTGTCGAAATCGTTCTTAGAATCACCGTAAGGATTAAGAGGCTTGAGTTTGTCAACTACTTCGTGACTATCAGAATAACCATGCTCTCCTAAGCCATAAGTCGCAGCTGATGAAGCATAAACAAGCGGTAAACCATACTTAACGCAGGCATTCCAAACAGCTTTTGAGTAATTCAGATTAAGCTCATCAAATATCTCGGTGTTAAATTCAGTAGTATCAGTTCTTGCGCCCAGGTGAAAAACAAATTGCACAAGATTCTCATTTTCATCAAGCCATTGCAGGAAATCGTTGCGATGCACTTTCTCTTTGAAAATTTTATCTTCCAGATTCGGCCATTTATCTTCATGCGAAAAGTCGTCAACCAGAACCAAATCCTTATAATTGAGTTTATTTAGATGCGAAACAAGGCAAGAGGCAATGAAACCTGCAGCTCCGGTAATAACAATCATGATTACTAATTTTTTGGCAAAGATAGGCAATGCCGCCTCCCTTGAAGCGTTGAGATTTTAATTGATTTTTGAAGCATGATTCGAATCTTAAGTCTTTTACCCATTTTTATGCTAGGTTTTATAAGCATATCGCCTGTAAAACAGGCGGATGGGAACTTGATTCATTCAAAAATAGATACTTTGTTTTGGACTGAGGGCATAAAGTTAAGCCGGTCCGATTTCTTTGGCAAAGAGCCCAGGAGAAGTCCATACGCTGGATATTCCTATACCATCATCTTGATGGATTACGAAGTTGAGTCCTTCGACAGAAGAAACATCAAACCTGTATTTAAAATTCGCTCAGCATTTAACAGAGCTAAATCGTGGATTTCAGAGTCATCAAAATCAAACCCCGACAGAGTATTGATGCATGAACAATTGCATTTTGACATATCAGAATTAACATCAAGAAAGCTTAAAGCCCGTTTAGAGAAGAAGCGTTTCACTGAAAATTTCAGAAGAGAAATCCGTGAGATTTACGATTCAGAAATCGCCAAAGGAGAAGAAATGCAGGAGAGATATGATGAGGAAACCCGACACGGATTATCAAAAGAAAGACAGAAAGCATGGGAAATAAAAATCCAAGCTTTGCTTGAAGAGGAGTCTTAAATTCTAAGAGAATATTGTAGCAAATTCGGATTTAATCGTTTTTAATATGTGCTCCCTAAGCTTCTTTTCCACACCTGTTTTTGCAGCATATTCAGGCCAACGACTTACTACATCTTTAATTTGTCTGATAATTTCGTCTGCTTTTCGGATGTTATTTCTCAATGCAATCTGCATTAGATCAACAACAGAAATTTCTTTTCGTTTTCCCTGAATGCTTAATGCATGTTGGCTCACCCAAATACTTTGGGGATCATATGAAAAGCAAACATCATAAGCTGGTGCTAATTGCCAGTTTTCATGTTCTTTAAGGATAAATGAAAAGTTCTTGGTATGGTCATCACAATTCACTGCTAATACATTAAAAACCATCCTTCGAAACATTTGCTCAGCTTGAGGATAATCTAATTTAAGAAGTCGCATAGTTTGAAAAAGCTGCTCATAACTGAATGAATTCACCTGATTAAAATCGAAGTGTTGCATGGCACAAAACGTTTGCACATGATGTCGAATCGAATTTCCTTCTCGGTCATAACGTTTTGTCATAAAATGAGCCCTTCCATTTTCTTCCATTAAACGGCACTCCATCATTTCGATACCACAATCTCGAGCCATAAGATAATAGGCCATTTCTACTCGACCATAACCGTGACTTTGTCCAAATTGCGTGTCACTAACTCCATCAAGTTTCAATAGCCAATGCGAAAACCCTTCAGGTGCAGATGTTTGTCCTGATTTTACTTCTCCAGTTTGCTCGTTAAAAGCTATAACAGCCTTAGGTCTTGCGCCTCCGGCGGATGTTCCTACTTTGAGGACTTCAATCATTGCTTGGCGCTTATCCGCACTTAAATTGGTTTTGAATTGTTTCCTGTTATTAAGAATTGCACCAGCAGCTTCTACTAGACTTTTAAGTTCGAGTGATTGAGATACTATAACAGTTCCGTGTTTTGCCGGTTCAAACTCAAGAGCACCCATAGCTCTTCTACCAATAAAGCAAAGTAACTCAACTGGATTCATGCTTTGTGGCGTTCTACCGTTACTTGCAAGCCAGGCATTGATAAGCTGATTTCCATATCTGTCTGGAAGAGCATCTGCAATTAAACCTGGCAAACCCTTAAATGTAGATGTTGCTTCCCCCGGCAGGGGACGTAAATTAGGAAAAGAATAAAGTTTATCTCCCCCTGAAAGGGGCAGTTTTAAAGGAGCCAGCTCGATTCCTTTTTTCAAGAAAGCGTTATCATACTGAAACACCCCGAGCTTCCGGTCAATATCCCAACGTAATGCTCCAGCTAAATGACCCCAGATTTTTATTTCTGCAACATCTACCATGCGAGGTCATCATCAGGATCTGGCTCTGCGGCTTGAGAGTTTGGCCTGGCTCTCTGCCTTTCTTCTCTTTTCATTTTAGCATACAAAACAGGACTAATTTCTGTTTTTACCTGAAAGGCCTCAAACACATAAAACAAATCAAGAACCCTAAGTACTTGTATAAGAGTTGCTAGAGTAACTGTTTCTCCACGCTCGAGCAAGCTCAAGGTAGAGCGACTCATACCTGCTGCTTTTGACACATCAGTCTGAGTTTTGTTCTGCTTTAGCCTATGGTGTTGAATAAAATTGCCGATTCTCTTTTGAACATCAACATCAGCCATTGCATACCATTCTATGTATGACATTTCATTCATTGTATTGCTATTATTTAATTTGTGAATGATTTACCGCACAAATATACAAATTTTTCGTAATCTCTAAACACAAATTACGAACCATATATCATTCACTAAGTTTATAATAACATATTTGCGAATGATATATCATTCGCTTAATGAATTCAAAGCAGAAGAAATGCGAGCTTCAATATCCTGTATACTTTCCCCTGAAGGTCTAGCAACAAAAGGTTTGCCTGTGATTTGCTCATAAAGCTCACGATACCTCAATGAGACGTCTGAAAGAAATTCATCTGTCATCTGAGGAACAACTTGTCCCACTTTTCCTTGAAAGCCATTTGTAATTAACCATTGACGAACGAACTCTTTACTTAATTGCTTTTGCAATTCACCTTTGGCCTGGCGTTCTTCATAGCCTTGAGCGTAAAAATACCTGGATGAATCAGGAGTATGAACTTCATCAATTAAGCGAATAACACCATCTGCGTCTTTACCGAATTCATATTTTGTATCAACTAAGATAAGTCCTTGCTTGGCTGCCATGTGTGTTCCCAAAGCAAAAAGTTCACGGGTATATTTTTCTAAAATCAAATAATCATTTTCTGAAACAATACCCTGATTCAAGATAGCTTCTCTGGATATGTCTTCGTCATGTCCTTCAGATGCCTTTGTTGTTGGAGTAATTATTGGTTCGGGAAGTTTATCATTTTCCTTCAAGCCTTCGGGCAAAACCACTCCGCATAACATGCGTTTTCCAGCTTTGTACTCCCGGGCAGCATGCCCGGCAAGGTATCCGCGAATAACCATTTCCACCTTAAAGGGTGCACACATTAAACCTATAGAAACATTAGGGTCGGGACTTGAAAGCAACCAGTTAGGTACAACTTCAGAAGTAGCATTTAAGAAATGTTCGGCTGTTTGATTTAGAACCTGCCCTTTAAAAGGAATCGGTCTAGGCAAAACCACATCAAATGCTGAAATCCTATTACTAGCTAGCATCACTAAAATACGATCATTGATAGTGTAAACGTCTCTTACTTTACCTCTATAAAAAGAAGTTACACCAGGAATATTAAGCTTTTCGTCCTGAAGATTCATTGTCTGCCTGATTCTGTTGGTATGCATGTAAAATTCTCGTCACCAGTTTATGCCTAATTACATCGCTGGTATCGAGGTGAATAATTTCAATTCCCTCTACTCCATTCAATATTTTTATGCCGTTTGCTAAGCCCGAAGGTTGATTTTTGGGCAAATCGATTTGTGTTAAATCTCCTGTGATTAAAAATTTAGCCGAACGCCCCATTCTAGTAAGAAACATCTTCAATTGAGCTTCAGTAGCATTCTGAGCCTCATCTAAAATCACAAAAGCGTTATCTAAGGTTCTTCCTCTCATGAACGCAAGAGGAGCAATCTGAATAATTCCTGCCTCAAGAAAAGAACTTAGCTTATCAGCTGGAATCATATCAAGTAGGGCATCGTAAAGTGGTTGCAAATAAGGATCAAGCTTTTCTTTTAAATCTCCCGGAAGAAACCCTAGATTTTCACCTGCTTCAACAGCCGGACGTGTAAGTATAATTCGTTTAACTTCCTTATTACGCAAAGCTCTAACCGCCAAGGCAACTGCTGTGTAAGTTTTTCCTGTTCCTGCTGGTCCAATGGCAAAAACCATATCATTTGCAAAGGATGCGGTTACAATTTTTCTTTGATTTGGAGTTCTAGCCTTTACAACAACTCCGCTATTTCCAAATACAATAACATCAGCCGAGGGATTGCCATAAGCAGATGCTTCTTCAGATTCCTGAACAAAATCACCCGGCAGCATCAGCTTTTTAACCAATTGCTCACTTAGATTGCCATACCTTTGCTGATGTTGAATCAACAAAGAGAGCTTTTGTTCAAAAGACTCAATATCAGACTCTTCGCCTTGAATTTTTAGCTCCAAGCCTCTGGCAATAATTTTTAATTTCGGGTAGAATGTTCTTATAAGTTCTAGCGTGGAGTCGTTTACTCCATACAGTTCTACAGGATTTATATCCGGCAGAAGAATTAGTTTTTCTGTCAAAGGATTTTGATATGTTAATGTTTTTGAAATGCGAGGTTGCTTTTCACCTACAAATAAATGAATTTTGAAGCCGCCTTGCAATTCCCTAATTTATTCTAATGGCAATTATAACTCTCACCACAGATCTTGGATTGAGCGATTACTACGTATCAGCGGTGAAAGGCAGTATTCTCAAGGAATTGCCTGAAACAAGCATTATTGATATCACGCATGATATTCCCAAATTCGACAGGATGAAAGCGGGATATATGTTAAGAAACGCTTTTAGATATTTTCCAAAAGGGAGCATTCATATTATCGGTGTTGAAAGTCTCGAGGATGAAAACACTCCTCATATAGCTTTAAAGGCTGAAGGCCACTTTTTCATCGGAGCTGATACCGGTGTCTTTTCATTGGTATTAAAAGAAGAGGCTGAGGAGATTGTACAACTAAATTTCAGCAAGAAATTCGAAGGTTCCAGCTTTCCGCTGGAGCAAATATTTGTGCCTGCAGCTTGCCATATTGCCAGAGGTGGAACCTTACAAGTTATTGGTCGCCTTATCGGCGGATACAGACGCATGCTCATGCCCGCGCCTACAAGAGGTGAATCGCATTTGGGAGCCAGTATTCAGTTTATCGATTCTTATGGCAACATCATAACCAATATCACACGTGACTTATTTGACAGTGCTGGTAAGGGAAGTGCTTTTGAAATAGTCTTACGCTCCAGAATCCACTCTATCAATCGCATATCCAAAAATTACAACGATGCTCCTGAAGGTGACTTGCTTGCTTTATTTAATGCCGAAGGGCATCTTGAAATAAGTTTGAATAAAGGCTCGGCGGCTAAACTGCTTGGCCTAAAAGTAAATGACAGCTTACGTGTAGAGTTTTATGCTGATTAGAATTGTCGATATGAAGTTTAAAGAGGAATGTCGTAATGACTTTCTCGAAGTTTTCAACTCCTCAAAGGCTGCTATTGCTGCATTTGAAGGGTGTACTCATCTTGAACTTTTAAATGACAAATTTGACCAAAACAGATTTTTAACCTATAGTCATTGGGAATCTGAGGAACACCTTGAGCTATATCGAAATTCAGAGCTTTTTAAAAACACTTGGCAAAAAACCAAAATCCTGTTTGAAAGAAAAGCAATAGCATCCTCTTTTGAAAGACTTTTCGACTCTGATAACAATTAGTTAACATCTTACTTATCGAGGTTCCTGAAAGAAACAATACCTGACCGAAAGTAAAAGTTCTCAATTTCAATTATCCCCTCAATTCTTACACGGAAAACCATCCGAGTAATCACTCCTACAGGCTAATCATCTGATTTTTCAGGTGAAATCACGACAAGCTTTCATTATTTCTTACAATGTAAGTCCCGATCCTATACCTAGCTATTTGGCGAGCAACTGTAAAGTAGTTTTGACAGTAATAAATCTACCAAACTGTGTTAACAGTCAAAACAATTCAATTATGAACCGATTTTACGCCATTATCCTTTCCACAATTTTTGTGGGAATTTCAGCCTTCGAGACTGAAGCAGCCGAAAAAACATGGACCGGTGCAAGCAATAGCAGCTTTAATGTTGCAGAGAACTGGCAGCCTTCGGGTGTGCCAACCATGAACGATACAATTTACTTTAGTGGAACAGTTGGCAGCGCCGACTGTGACTTACCTAATATTGCAGTGGTCTCAGAAATGCATGTGCTCTCTGGCTACACTGGAACAATACGTTCCAACGCAAATTCATCGGGTTTATTTACTGTGCAAGGCAAAATCCTGCTTGAAGGAGGAACGCTTAATATGGGTTTGAGCAAATTTAAATCAATGCAGTTGTTACATATTAATGGAGGAAACTTCATTAAAGGCAACGGAGGTATCGCAACTATGATTAACGTAGTAATTGACAATGGTTCATTTACAGCTGCTAATTGTGAAGTTGAAATCCTTGGGGATTTTGATATGTCGGAGGGACAAATATCTTTGGGTAATGGTCCTTTCAATATGCTTGGCGACTATTCACAAACTGGTGGACTTTTTATAAAAAGCGGTGGAACAGGGGTGTTCCAAAGCAATAACCCAGTTGAAGTTAATGGAGGAGAGTTCAATAGTTCATTTTCAGCTTTATCTTTCAAAGACTTCAATCTCGCCGGAGGTCAATTCAAAGGAAATTCTTCAGTTTATTTTACTGGAGATTTAAATATTTCTGGCCCCTCCATCTTCAATAAAATTGGAGGTTCGGTTTACTTGAGTTCTGGAACAAAGATTATTTGCTCTTCAACTTTTAGTCCGGGAGCTTCTTCTCTGCAAGCCGATGACATTGAAATAAACGGCGGTGTTTTTAGCTTCGGCTCTGGAAACGTTGTTGTTAATGGTAACGTTACCGCCTCAAATGCAGTAATTTCAAAAACAGGTGGTAATGCAAATATCTCACTTGATCATGATGCCAATTTCACTAATTGCTCAATAACCTGGGGAAATAGTCTATTAAACTTTGGTGCTTTATCTATTAACAATTCCGATTTATCAATAGGAAACGGAGCACTAAATGTTGATGGTAACTACATGCAATCAGGAAATAGTGCCTTTAATAAATCTGGAGGATTTGCTAATTTATCCCTCATGGGCGATGTTTTGCTAAATGGCGGAACAATGGATTTCTCTAATTGTGATGAGTTAAACTGCGGTAATTGGAAACAAGGCGGTGGTTCGGTAAATCATGGAGATATTCCAGTAGCTATTGCTGGTCGATTACAACTTAATAATGATGGTGTTTATAACGCAACGAGCGGCATCACAGAATTATCAGGCGATTTCAGAAGAATTGGTGGTACTTTTAATCATAACGGTGGTACGTTTATCATGAACGGTGTTAGTTCATTATCCTACCGAATCCTAGGAAACCCTTCATTCTTCATACTTGAACTTGCAAACGAAAGTGGCGTGAATACTAAAACAGTCGAAGTTTATGGAGCTGTTAGTATTGCTTCAGAACTAAGATTTAATAATGGAAATGCCAATAACAGACCAATCAAGATTAACAACGGAAGTTTCTGGCTATACGGAAATCTAAATATCAGCTCATACAAAACAAACCTACTTAACACAGGATCCGCTAGTATCCGATTCTCGTCTTCTGGAAATCAAACAATCGTAGGAGCTTCTTCCACCGCAGGTGAAGGAATATTACCGAGAATCAGAATAGAAAAACCAGGAGGCCAGTTCTCACTTAGCGGAAATATCAGCTTCGGAAACGGATTTAGTCACCAAAGTGCCGACATTCAATTCGACCCCGACTTTCTTTTTATCATGACTGGAGGTACTTTCATGGTAGAAAACCTTCTTATTCCTCAAGTACTTGTAAATGGAGTAGCTACTCTTTCTACTAACCTTATTTCTATGGGTAACTTAGAGATTGAAGAAAATAGCTTGCTTATCAATAGCACTCAGCCAGTTAGTGTAAACGGAAGCTTTATCAATAGAGGCCGGTTCCAGAATATGACTGGGCTTACTAATGTAACAGGGCAATTTGAGAACTATGGAGAATTTGCAGCAAACAGCGGTTCAGTAAATGCATTATCAGGAATTACTCAAAACGAAGGTGTTTTTGCCTGCAATAATGGACAAGTAAATATTCTTGGAACATTAAATATTGTTGGCGGCACTTTTAGCTGTAACGATGGACTAGTTCAAGTTTCAGGAAGTCTTTCTCAAAATGGAGGAACATTAACAGGAAATTTGAATGCAGGTAGCATGACTATAAGTCAAAACTTCACCCAAACAAATGGAACTTACGACGCTATAAACGGTACATTAAATATTGGAGGAATTCTACAAATGAACAGCCTCTTTATTCCAGGAAATGGAACAATCAATTTTAATGGAATTGGCCCTCAAAGCATCCCTGCTTTAAACTATAACAAACTTGCAATTGCAGGAACAGGCAGGTTAATTACTCTTCCCCAGGCAGAGATTAAGATTTCTGCGCCTATCGGCGGATTTAACCCTCACCCAAGCAATTCTTATATAAGCACTAATAGTACAATTAACTACAGTTTAAATGGCGATCAGGAAATTGCTGGCTTCACTTATCATAACTTAAGTGTTTCTAGAGGTGGTGTAAAAAGCGTTATTGGAAATGCTTCTGTAAAACAAATACTATCTGTTAATAATCACGCAACTTTAGATGCTGATGGCCCATTAAATAACAAAAACCTAACTTTATTAAGTACTCAAAACTTAACTGCGCGCATCGCGCCTATGAATTCAACTGCATCAATTACAGGTAATTTGATTGCACAACGTTGGACTCGCGGAGGAATTCGTTCTAACAGATTCTTTGCTTCTCCTGTAGATTCTATTGGAGGCATAAAAATCAAACAATTCAAAGACGATATCTTAATTTATGGCCCTGGAGGAATCTCAAATGGTTTTGACCAGGCAACAGTATTCAACAGTAATATTTCTGTTTACGATGAAAGTCGCCCTAATGGAACTGAATGGAGATCTCCGGTAAACGTAAATGAGGTTGTGCCTGCCGGAAAAGGAGTTTTGGTTTATCATTTAGGTGATCGCTCTCAGGCTCCATTGCAAAATAACACAATACCTAATTCAGCTGTATTAGACTTTATTGGTACCCCAAATCAAGGAACTATAAACATACCAATGTCTTGCACTGCACCTTGCGTGCTGGCTGACAATGGAAATGGTTGGAACTTGGTTGCAAATCCATACGCTTCACCAATTGACTGGGATTCGCCAGAATGGATAAAAGGAGGTTTGTCAACTACAATTTTCATTTGGAATCCTAGAATTAACCAATATGCTTCTTATAATTTCTGCCAACCCGGCAGCCGCAACCAATGGAGGTTCAAGATATATTGGTCCCGGGCAGTCGTTTTTCATGAAAGCAACCGACAACAATCCGGTTCTAATTGCTAGTGAACAAGTAAAATCATCTATTTTCCCTGATACACTGTTATTTAGAATGGCAGCAGTGCAGAATCAACTTCGTTTGGTATTAAACAATGAAGCAGAATCTAGCCGCGATGAAGTTGTTTTAGCCTTCGATGATAGAGCAAGTGAGGATTTTGATGCACAGTTTGATGCAAATAAACCAAAGCTTCCGATGATGATTAGCAACCTTGCTTTTAGAAATGAAAATGGAGACTTTTTAGGAGTTCACACAATTGAAAAGCCCGATTTAAGTATAAAAGACAAACATATTCCTTTATCACTTGATGCAAAAGCAGGCACATACAATCTTCAAGCGCACCAAATTTCTAGCTTTAGTAATGATGTTGAGTTCTATCTTGAAAATAAGCTTAACGGAAGCATCCAACTTTTAGAAGAAGGAAAGTCTTATTCAATTGAAATAACAGAAGGAAACGAAGAAGCTCAATCTAATGCATATTCGCTAAGAATAAGGAATCAAACATCAGTTACAGTTGCCAATCCTGCAGCGATTAGGGCATTCCCGAATCCAACTAACGGTGAAACAGTAACAGTTTGGGTGAATGACAATTCTCGCGGAACTTTAGAAGTATTTGACGCTCTTGGTAATCGCGTTGGAGGTGGTATTTTTGAGCCAAAAGACAATTCAATAAAGCTAGATTCATTTAGAAATAACGCTGCAGGAATTTATACAATTACGTGGACTACTAAAACCACTAGAAGCAGCACCAGAATTACGGTAAATTAAGTGTAATTACCACACTCAGATTTTAACAAAAGCCCTCTTACGGAGGGCTTTTTCGTATATAATAGACTCGCAATCAACATCTTAAAATTTTTAGGGAAGTCCAATTTGTAGTTTAAAACAATCCTACACGGCTTAAGTCTATGCTAATTAATTTGGTTTTATTTGTGAATACAAACAAACCAAATTTTTTAATTATGAGCATGTTATCAGAATTTAAAGCATTTGCTATGCGTGGCAATGTTATCGACTTAGCTGTCGGTGTTGTAATCGGGGGTGCATTTGGGGCAATTATTTCATCACTAGTTGGAGATGTTATTATGCCATTACTCGGAATATTAACAGGAGGATTAGATTTTTCTCACCTTGCTTATACCGTTGGGGACGCTTCCATTGCTTACGGTAAATTTATTCAGGCAATTTTCACGTTTTTATTAGTTGCTTTTGCGATTTTCCTTTTCATTAAAGGGTTAAATGCAACAAAAAAGAAAGAAGAAGCAGCTCCGGCAGCACCACCTGCGCCAAGCAAAGAAGAGGTACTTCTTGGAGAAATTCGCGACTTACTAAAATCAAGAGGTTAAGATCGAAGATGAAAAGATTTGTACTTAGTGTTATAGGATTTTTCATCCTTAGTAATATTTCATTTGCCCAAATAGCAATAGAAGAAGATACAACCGTAAACGGTTGGAAAAAGGGTGGCTTTTTTGCTCTTAGCTTCAACCAGGTATCACTAACTAATTGGGCAGCCGGGGGAGAAAGTGCTTTATCGGCAACAGCACTTGGAAGTGCATTTGTGAAATACAGAAAAGATGATTTATACTGGGAAACAGTACTTGATGCTGGTTACGGTTTTATCACAACATCTTCTCAACCATTGAGAAAGAATGAGGATAAACTGGAATTAAACTCAAAATTCGGCAAGAAAGCCAAAGGCAAGTTTTATTATGCTGGCATGATGAACTTCAGAACTCAGTTTGCACCTGGTTTTGACTTTCCCAACGATTCAACCGAAATCTCCAGATTTCTAGCTCCAGCATATCTTTCACTTGCTTTAGGAATGGACTACAAGCCTAACAATTGGTTTTCAGCATTCATTTCACCTGCAACAGGTAGAGCTACTTTTGTATTTGATCAAAATTTGGCAGATGCCGGACAGTTTGGTGTTACTGCAGCGGTTAGAGACGATGCGGGTGTAATTATTACCGCAGGAGAAAATGTTCGTTATGAGTTTGGTGCATACATAAGAGCCAGATTGCAAGGCGACATAGCCAAGAACATTTCTATCATCTCAAATCTTCAGTTGTTTAACAATTATACAGACCCAATTGCTGAACAACGAGGAAACATTGATGTAAACTGGGAAACAATAATTAGTATCAAAGCAAATAAGTGGTTAACTACTACTTTATTCACTAACTTGATTTATGATCATGATATTGACATTCCTGTTACCAGAACAATTGATGGCGTTGAAGTTCAGGGTGTTGGCCCCAGAACTCAATTTAAGGAGGTGCTTGGGATTGGATTATCCTTTAAATTCTAAAATTTAGATTTTTAAAACGCCCTGAGCTTGCCGAAGGGCGTTTTTTTATTGCTCTTTTAGCAAGAAGGAAATATCCTTGATCAGTTGGTTTACTTCCTTCTCGTCGGTGCCATCATAAAAGCCTCTAATTCTTCTATGTTTATCAATCAAGGCAAAGTTTTGTGTATGAATAAAATCTTCTTCCCCTCCAAAACTTTCTGCTGCATCCAGAAGATATCCCTTACGGGCTTGATTATAAAGTTCTTCTTTTTCTCCTGTGAGGAAAATCCAACGTTTAGTGTCTGCTTTATAATCTGAAGCATACGACTTTAATTGCTCTGGCGTGTCTGTTTCAGGATCAACGGTGTGCGACAAAATCATCACATCGGGATTATCTTTCCAAGCATCGTATACCCTATCGAGCTGCTTAGACATGATAGGACAAATGCTTTGGCATGTTGTAAAAAAGTAATCGCACACATATACTTTACCTTCTACCGCATCTTGTGTTACTTCATTACCATCCTGATTGGTGAAACTGAAATCGGGAATACTATGAAAGATTGTGTCAATCCTCATTCCTCCATTTTCAATGGAAGTGGTATCAAGTCGATGATTCCCAACAATAGGAAGCTTTTTAAAAAGTTCTGGCTGTTGACCAGAATTAACAAAATAAAAGACTAAGGCAATTAGAATCCCTACCGGGATTATGATGGGAATATACTTCTTCATAACACGAAAACTTCTGCAAAACTAACCCGCTCAAATGGATTAAGTTCACAAAAGCATCGGGTTTTAAGCAAATTTCTTTATTCGGCCTTAATTAATGGAAAGGTCCTCACTCTTCCATCCTCCGAAAGGAGGTTAAGAAAATAACTCCCGTTTTCAATATTGTCAAGTGAAAGAGCCTCATTTGCATTGATATTGCCCGACATTAAGGTTCTGCCCTTTATATCCATCAGCTGAAAGCTGATATTCTTAAAATCTCCCTTAACTTGAATTTGACTTGTGAAAGGATTTGGTTGCACTTCAAGTTTATTTAAATAATGATCATTGATTGCTATTGGCAAAAGTGTAACAGTAATTTCGTCAGTGTAAATACAGCCGGATGGTGCTATATAAGACACATCATACGTGCCACTTTGCGTTACCGTAATACTAGGCCCCTGAGCTCCTGTGTTCCAAAAATAAGTGCCTGGAAGAGATGCAATTATATCATACGATTCGGCCATTATTTCCACATCATCTCCTAAAGAAAAATCTATGCTTTCAACCTCGATATTGATGGTATCTGAATCTATAAAATTATTATCCAAATCAAATATATCGAGATAATATGCCCCACTTTCTGCAATGCCAATTGAGCTGCTTGTTGAGCCTGTGCTCCATAAATGGTTATAATCTGAGGTAGAAATACCACTTTGAAGGAAATAAACTTGTCCAGCGCAAATTACAGTATCGGCACCAAGGTTCACGAAAGGGTCTATACTTGCGCCAAAACCAGAGTACTTAGCTAAAATGTTTTTGAATCCGGCACCAAGATTTTCATTTCCACCATTTAAATCGAAATTGGTTGAGGGACCAAAAAAGCCGGTGAGAACTAAACTTTCACCCTGTGTAGACAGAATCATTCTATTGTCTGTTGAACTGCTTCCGAGGCTATGAATAAACGACAAAGCCCCAAGACTGTCATATGCCAGCAAAAAATTATCTGTTCCGCCGTTCGAAACTAAATTGGTCTCATCGAGTGTTAGCAAATCGCTATAAGTTCCACAAACAACTAATAAGTCGCCATATTCTGCCATGGAAACTGAAATTTCAGCATCTGAAGAAACCATACCAAATTGCTTTGTCCAAATAAAGTCGCCAGTTTCATCTTCCAGCTTTGTTAAATAAAGCTGACGTCCATTAAATACTTCCGAATCAATTATTCCATCAGACCTCCCGTATACATACAATGCTGAATGCTTGCAAACCATGCCAGTAGCTTGACTCAAGAAACTGCCTCCTAACCTTTTTACCCATCTAACATTTGATAAATCTGCATCTAAAGAAAGCGCGCTCAGGGTAGCTGTTGCTTCACCTAAAATGCTTTCTCCATTAAAATCAGTATTTGATGCTCCACTAGTAAAAGCTATATAAACATTGTCTTCTTCATCGAGTGCGAGTTTCCTCATTACTCCCGAAAAGAAAAAGCAGGCGTTTATAAGAATTCCATCTGCATCAAAACTGATAACAGAATGAGTCATCGATGATGTTTCAAAGTACGCGGTAGAATTAATTTGCAGCCCGGTATTTACAGTTCCAGTTTGTACTGAAGCAAGGACATAAATTTCATCATTGCTAGAAATGTCAAAATCAGTAACCCCATCAACACCCGGTCCTGTAGCTGAGCTAATTCGTCTGTACCATTGGTAGTTTAAATCTGAATCAAGTTTAGCCATAAATCCGTCATAGTTTGGATTACTATCAATCAAATCATCATTGCCGGCTATTGATAATGCCCCTCTAAAGAGACCTCCAACGATCACAGAGCCATCGCTAAGAACCATTACTTTTGATACAGACACAATCGTGTTTGGAGCTGAAGTTGCAATTGACGCATTTGCTTTTATTACTGTAGCAGTTATAAAATTGCCGACTGAATCATACTTTGCTATGTAGCTTGAGCTTTGACCTGTTGGACTTAATATTAATTCAGAAGCAGTTGGATCAAAATCTAATTCTTCAGAAAAATTACCTGCTACATAAATAAAGCCTTCGGCATCCTCAGCAATTGAAAAAGCCTCACCGGCGAAATAATTTTGTTCTTTAAGCCATTGAACATTAGGGCTTTGAGCCAGGACAGACAAGCCTGACAAAAGGAATAATAATACTATAATTCTTTGCATTTTTGAATATTTAAGGCTGCAAAAATACGCCTCTATACCTAAATTTTAAAGCTAAAATTTATCAAGTTAATCTTCAAAAAACGAATAAAACAATAGACAGCGCCTAACCTTCTGATATATTGACAATTAAGGAAGTCAGTTTCTACAAGGATATAGGAATCAATTATTCAATATAAAGATCACTGAAACTCTTCAACACTCTCGTAAATGATGCCGAGGCGAGTATCAAAAACATCTCCGAATGTTTGACATGAATCAATTATCGGCAAAGGGCTTTGATGATTAATTAGTTTGAAATAATGCTTGATGTCTTTATACAAACCTCCATTCTTGTATACTCGAACATCTGCAACATAAATTCCAGGGTGAATTTTTCCATCTGGGGATTTACCATCCCAAAAAAAAGAATGGATTTTAGGATTAGAATATTCAAATACAATTGCATTCTTAAATAATATTCTGCAACTCACTTCATAACTATCTGTGTTCCACGATGAGATCCAAACTCCGAATTTATCGTTAATTAAATCGCCATTTGGAGAAAATGCTGATGGCATGAAAAACAACTCAGAAAAACCAAATCCATAGCTTGCTGAATCAGCTTCAAGACTATAATAATAGTTTGGCAAGCAACAAGACCCTAACAAATCTCCCTTTTCGGAAGCTTTCTCGCATCCGGCGAAAGCCACAATTAACAAAAGAATGACTACTCTGATTTTGACCATGTAAATTGAAATTGAATACCGGCGATGAAAGGCTTGAAATCATACCTGTTCGTAAACGAAATTGGAGAATATCTTAAAAATGGGCCAAGTGCATATTTTAAGTTTCCACTACCCAGAATTCTAAAAGCGCTCATTTGTATTGGTATTGAGAATTTACCCAAAACAAATGCTTGCACTAATTCGGCATTTGAATTTTCACAAATGATGCAATCAGTAAATCTATAGGCGAAATTTATAAATGGTATGAGTGTGATTGCCGCTGAATATTTATCTGACCTGAAAGATTTAATTAAAGTTAAATTAAGCCCCAGAAAATAATATTTTTCGTTGAATTTAAGTTTAAATGCGCCGCCGGAATCAGATACACTTTCAAAATCTATTCTTTTAAGTTGATTAAATTCGGGACCTAAAAAGAACTTAAGCTTTTTACTTTCAAAAATTTTAAATCCAAGTCCTGCAGATCTGGAGTTAATTAAAGAAAAAGAAGAATCACCTAAAAATAAAGACCTTTCTCCAATAAAGTCATTAAATCCATTAGCTCCATAGTTTAAATCAAGCCTTAGGTTTTGCGCTAAAAGCCCATTTGGCAGTATAAAAATCAGAATAAAAAGAAAGCTCCGCATAAAGCTATTTGCTTCTAGAAACACTCAACTTCAAATCATATTCCAAATTTAGTATAAATACTTTTCCAATGGAATAATTGTAAATTAAATCAATTTAATTATGTATATTCCACATTATCAACATGTTATTTGATTTCGAAATGCCCTGAGCTCTCATGAGTAGATTAAATATTATATCAATGAAAATCACAGACTTAAGACAAACCATAAATACATATAAGAAAGCTTTGCACGCTATCTTTTTCTCAAAATCTTCTCCATCTTCTTTCCTTTAGCCAGTTCGTCAACCAACTTGTCTAAGTACCGAACCTGTTTGGTTAATTTATTGTCAATTTCTTCGATACGATAACCGCAAATCACTCCAGTTATGAGTTGAGCATTGGGGTTGAGATTTGCTTTTTTAAAGAACGTTTCAAATGTCACCCCCTCTTCAATAAGCACTTTTAGGGTTTTATCATCAAAACCGGTGAGCCATTCAATAACTTCTATTAGTTCTTCATGAGTTCTACCCTTGCTCTCAATTTTAGCTATGTAATGTGGATAAACTGAAGCAAAGGTCAACTTTGCCATTCGTTCATTGTGTTCGGCAGTAGTTTTCATGTTATTTCAACTTTTCTAACTGCCCCTTTCTTTTCACAATATTCTTGTAATCCCATTGAATTTCTCTTGATTTTTTTAACCAACGAATCAATTCATTCAATTGAATTTCGGCGACATCATTGTAAAAAATCGAAGCATCTTTAAATTTACCTCCTTTGATGTTTAAGTTGTTTTCCTCAAAGTCAGCACCGCTCCAAAACATTAACCTAACTCCAGCTTTTTGTTTGCTGTAGCCAACAATCGGATTACCTTCAATAAACCAAACAGGGTGAGCGTGCCAAATCTTGCTTTCTGCTTCAGTTAATTCCAAATCAATAGTCTGAGCAAGCAAATCATAGATATTTTTAATTTCAGCGGGTTGACTATTATTATATGTCTTAATTTCTTCATTCATGATTTACAAACTTAATTGCTCACTATAGAAACCCTAGTTATGGCGGAAAAACTCTCAGTTATAAGAGAAATTTATCATAGAAGCTAAAGTATTACAATTTATGCGTTTAGACTAACAAATACAAATCAGGCCGGAGGCTCAAATAGCCTATTTACCTCCATTAAATGCAAATCTTAGTTATCATTTAAAAGGAAATCAAACCGAAGGTTTTAAAACTTGAATTTACTTTTCTGGATCATAACTACCCGGAGCTTCTTTTTCAATCACTTCTTTTTCTGTGGTAGGAAAGCCATAAGACTTCCAGGCATCGTAACCATTTTCAAGAATAATAACTGAGCTAAACTCATGTTCTAAAAACCATTTAGCTGCTTCGCCCGAACGATAACCTCCCTGACAAAATAGAAATACAGGCTTGTAAGTAGGAATTTTCTTTGCTTGTTCTTTAAATACTTCAGAGTCCCATTCAATATTTCTTGCGCCTTTAATCGTGCCCTGCTCATACTCTTGAGGTGTACGCAAATCAACCAAAGTACCCAACATATGAATCAGCTTTGTTTGAAACGCATAAGGATCGAGCATTTCTAATCGGCCGGTTTTCTTTTGAGCAAAACCGGCTAAAGGCAAAATCATAAGACAAAAAGCTGCGATAATCTTCATTTGAATTGGTTTAGTTCACAAACTTATCACTAGAAACAACCTACCCGACCTGCCTTTCAGTAATAAATCCACAATGCATTGTGAAATATTGCGACAATCTCTTTGTTCTGTTCTTGTGCTTAGCCCCGAAAATCATGTAATTTTGGCGCTTCCATAAAAGGAATCAAATGATTGCATTACTCAGAAAAGAGATCAGCAGTTTTTTAAGTTCACTCATCGGCTACAGCGTTATCACGGTGTTTCTGCTTGCCATGGGTTTGTTTCTATGGGTCTTTCCCGGAAACTTTAACATCCTTGATGCAGGCTTTGCATCACTCGAAACCCTCTTTGTTTTCGCACCCTGGGTGTTTATGTTTCTGATTCCGGCAATCACCATGCGCTCTTTTGCAGAAGAGCAACGAACCGGAACCATCGAATTGCTCCTCACTCGTCCAATTAGCGAGTGGCAAATAGTTTTTGCGAAATATTTAGCAGGTTTGTTGCTTGTGATTATTGCCCTTGCCCCTACCGTGGTTTATTATTTCAGCCTTCAATCGCTCGGTAATCCTCCGGGAAATGTTGATTCGGGCGGAACTTGGGGTTCCTACATTGGCCTTTTATTTCTTGGTGGGGCTTTCGTTTCTATTGGAATGTTCGCTTCATCACTCTCCGACAATCAAATTGTATCATTTATCCTAGCCTTCTTTCTTTGTTTCTTCTGCTACGCAGGATTTGATTCTTTGGCCAGACTTGAATTCTTCAATTCGGTTGACGACATCATTTTCAGTTTGGGAATAAACGAACATTTTGAATCAATGAGCCGCGGTGTTATTGATAGTCGCGACGTTATTTATTTCGCCAGCTTCACTTTATTCTTTCTGGCATTAACCCGCTTTAAATTGCTAAGCAGAACCTGGTAGTTTATGGCTAACAACAGTAATTCCTCAAAAAGAAAACGCATAGCAATTGTTAATCTCTTGCTAATAGTTGGTGTTCTTGTATTACTCAACATAGCAGGAGCATTTAAGTTTCTGCGTTTAGACCTTACTTCAGAAAAGCGTTACACACTTAATCCTGCAACTATCGATTTATTGGAAAACCTCGATGACATTGTGTATTTCAAGGTTTACCTAGAGGGTGATTTGCCTGCCAATTATAAAAGTCTTAGAAATTCAACCAAGGAAATGCTAGATGAATTCAGGGCCTATTCTTCTTTCATAGAATATGAATTCATTGATCCTTCAGAGGCTGACTCTGAGGAAGAAAAAAAGGCCGTTTATCGCCAACTAATCGAAGATGGTCTTGTTTACACAAATCCTATCGAAGAAAAAGCGTCAGGAGTTTCTCAAACCCTTATTTGGCCGGGTGCTGTTGTTCGCTATCGCGGGAGATCATTACCATTGCAATTACTCAGAACACAAACTTATGCAAACGAAGAGCAACTCATAAACAGGTCGGTTAATGATTTGGAATATGAGATGACCAATGTTATTAGAAAGCTTCAAACCGTTGTTAAACCAAGAGTTGCTTTCATTGAAGGGCATGGCGAACTTGATTCTACTGCAACAAAAGACATTACGCTCGCATTAAGCGAATACTATACCGTTGAAAGAACCAATATTGACTCAAATCTCACCAGTTTGGTATTTAGAGATGATAAGGGTGATTCAATAAGATTTATCCCAAGGTTCAAGGCTATAATTATTGCTAAACCAGAGAAAGTAATCCCAGAGAAGGATAAATTCATTATTGACCAATATATCATGCGCGGAGGAAAGGTGCTTTGGCTTGTTGATAGGGTGAAGGCTGATATGGATAGCATGAGCGTATACAGTTCTAAATTGGTTTATCCTTTAGATTTGAATTTAGACGATCAGCTTTTCAAATATGGGGCTAGAATCAATGCAAACCTGGTAGCCGACTTACGTTCATCAGTTATTCCTTTGGTTGTAGGTCGTGTGGGTAACCAACCGCGCTTTCAGCCGAAACGCTGGCCATATTTTGTATTAAGCTTTCCAGACAGCAAACATCCGGTCATAAATAACCTCAACGCCAGCCGTTTCGAATTTGTTAGCACCATCGATACAGTTGATGCTCCGGGAATTAAGAAAACTGTCTTATTACGATCCTCAAAGAGAAGCCGAGATGTAAATACACCTGCTAGAATCTCACTTAATATATTAAGAGAAGAGCCTGATCCTCGACAATATCCGAAATCAGGTTTGCCCATTGCTGTGCTACTTGAGGGGAGATTCACCTCTGTTTTCAGCAACCGATTGGTAGCTTCTTTACTTTCTTCAAATGAGGTAGGCTATTTAGAAAAAGCCATCAAGCCAGGAGCTATGATTATTGTTGGTGATGGAGATATCATTAAAAACGATGTAAACAGGTCAACTGGACAAATTATCCCAATGGGCTTTGACCGTTACACAGGCGAGCTTTTTGGCAATAGAGACTTCATTCTTAATTGTGTGAATTATTTGTGTGATGATACTGGATTGATAGCTGTTCGCTCACGCGATGTGCAGTTGCGTTTACTTGATGTAACGAGGATCAAAGCTTCAAGAACACTTATTCAAATGCAAAATGTAGTATTCCCAATTGCCCTAATATTGCTGGCTGGGGCAGTTATTATCATGTTAAGAAAAAGGCATTTTAGCAAATCAAAAACTAAGAATTAATGAAGCAGAATAGACTACTTCTCATTGTTTTAGTAATTCTGGCTGCTGGAATTTCGTGGTTTATTTTCTCGCGTTCTTCCAGCACGCTCGGAAGAGAACTTCAGAATTTCTCAATTGAGGATACTGCTAGCATCGATAAGATTTTTATTGCCGATAAGAACGGAAACTCATCCACCCTTGACAGGGTGAATTCTGGCTCATGGAAAGTCAATAACAAATATCCCGTTCGCGTTGATGCGATGAAAACCTTGCTCGAAACTTTTCACAAGATGAAAGTGCGTAATCCGGTTGCAAAATCTCTTGAACCGAAGGTTTTAAGAGACCTAGCCGGACCAGTCCAAAAGAAAGTTGAGATTTTCTCCAAAGGCAAGTTGTTGAAGACCATGTATATTGGAAATGAATCTGTAGATAAACTTGGAACTTATATGCTTCTCGAGAATTCATCAGTTCCATTCGAAGTTCATATTCCAAGTCACAAAGGTTTTTTACAATCTCGTTTCATTGTAGATGAAGATATCTGGAGAGATCCTGTGTTTTTCAGATACGACTATCGCGATATCCGAACTATTGAGGTTAGATACCCCGAAATCCCAGAAGAAGGATTTGACCTCTCATTCGACGGTAAAACATTGCAGCTAAGTGCTCCAGGTTCTAAGAAGCCATCACCCAGCTTAGACACGCTTCGAGGAATGCAATACCTCAACGATTTTAGAACTATTGGTTATGAATATGTTATTGTACCAACATTTCCTCAAGCTAAGAAAGACTCGATACTTTCTTCTCAACCATTTTGTTATGTAAAAGTTACTGATAAAAACGGCGTCGTAAATGAAGTTAAAGGATTTCATCGTGCTTCGCCGGGACCAATATCAGAATTGCTGAAATCGCAAGTTTATGAATATGATGTTGACCGCCTTTATGGCCTAGTGAATGAAAGAGATTTTGTACTTATCCAATTTTTTCAATTCGACAGGGTGTTGAAAACTCGATCTTGGCTCGAAGGCAACGAGGAGTAAGGCTTTTGAAAATCTGGCATTATTTGCACGATAAGCATGAAATGTAATTGAGTTCAATATCCTATATTTACGCCCCCTAAAAATAAAGATTAATGAAATTCATTATTTCCAGCACCTCTTTGCTTAAGCAACTGCAAGCTATTTCAGGCGTTCTAGCCAATAACAGCAGTTTGCCAATTTTGGAGGATTTCTTATTTGAAATTGAAGAAGGGCAAATCAAAGTATTTGCATCCGATCTTGACAATACTATCAGCACTATTATGAAAGCTGAAGCTTCAGAGCCAGGAAGAATTGCTATTCCAGCAAAAATGCTTCTGGAATGTTTGAAGAGCTTCCCTGATCAGCCATTAACTTTTCTAATTAATGATGAGAACTTCGGTATCGAAATTTCTTCAGGATATGGAAAATATAAGCTTACAGGTCATGATCCTGAAGAGTTCCCAAGGCTTCCAGAAATTGAAGATGCTTCTTCTTTTGAAGTAGACTCTTCAACTCTTTTTAGTGGAATAAACAAAACCATTTTTGCTACAGGAAACGATGATCTTCGCCCTGTAATGTCGGGAGTATTCATGCAAGTTGGCACAGACCATATGACCATGGTAGCTACTGATTCTCATCGTCTGGTTCGTTATAGAAGAAATGACGTGAAAGCTTCTGAAGATGCTTCGTTCATTTTGCCAAAAAAACCTCTCAATATGCTTAAAAACCTTTTAGGCTATTTCGATGGTAATGTTGGTATCAAGTTCAATGCAAAGAATGCTTCTTTCACTTTCGACAATATCATTCTTATTTGTCGCCTGATTGAAGGTAGATATCCAAACTACGAAGCGGTAATACCTAAAGAAAATCCTTTCGAGCTAACTATGTCTCGTCAGGATTTGATGAACTCTATTCGTCGTGTGGCAATTTTCTCGAGCAAAAGCACTAATCAGGTAAAGCTTTCAATTCATGGAAGTGAGCTTCAACTTACTGCTGAAGATCCTGATTACGCGAATTCTGCAGCTGAACGTCTTACTTGTCAATATGAAGGAGAAGATATGGATATCGCTTTCAACTCGAAATTCATTTCTGAGATGTTAAGTAATCTTGAAACAGATCGTATTCATTTACATATGAGTGCTCCTAATCGAGCAGGAATTCTTCTGCCTGATCAAGACAACTCTGATAAAGATGAAGATTTGCTCATGCTGGTGATGCCGGTGATGCTTAATAACTAATTTTCAGGCCGGTTTTACCGGCCTTTTTTATTCCCTATTGTTATAGTGATTTCACTATTTTTAGGTCAACAAAACAAATTACAAAATGAAGAGTTCCCACGAAATTGATTATCGCATTATTGGTTCTGAAATGCAATGCGTAGAAATTGAGCTAGACCCTCAAGAAGCTGTTGTTGCTGAGGCGGGTTCATTTATGATGATGGATCAGCAAATCAGAATGGACACTATTTTCGGAGATGGAAGAGCTCAGCAACAGAGTTTCTTTGGAAAACTGGTGTCGGCAGGAAAAAGGGTACTTACCGGAGAAAGCCTTTTCATGACAGTTTATACTAATGAAGGAAATGGGAAACAGCAGGTAACCTTTGCCGCTCCATATCCCGGTAAAATCATACCTCTCGATTTAAGTATGTATCGAGGCAAACTTATTTGCCAAAAAGATGCTTTTCTATGCGCAGCAAGAGGCGTTTCAATTGGAATTGAATTTCAAAAAAGACTAGGAACAGGATTATTCGGAGGAGAAGGTTTCATCATGCAAAAATTAGAAGGCGACGGTTGGGCTTTTGTTCATTCTTGCGGAACAATCATTGAAAGAGAACTTCAACCGGGCGAACGTTTAAAAATCGATACTGGCTGTATCGTAGCTTTTACTCAGGAAGTAGACTACGATATTCAGTTTGTTGGTGGTATTAAAAACACGTTATTCGGTGGAGAGGGTGTTTTTTATGCCGTACTTACCGGCCCCGGAAAAGTATGGATTCAATCTTTGCCTTTTAGCCGTCTAGCGGGCAGAGTGCTACGCTATGCTCCGCAAAACCGAAGCGGAGGAAAAGAAGAAGGAAGTATCTTAGGAGGACTAGGAAATCTGCTTGATGGTGATAATAGATAAGTTAGTGAGCATGGTAATTTATGCTCATTGCTTATTTATTTGAAAATCTTTAGGAATCAAGATTCTTTTAACCTTCCACTTTGTTCTTAAAGATGATATTTCATTGGGCTTAACTGCCCTGAACCCTCTTTTCTTAAGCTCATTATAATTAACGTAGTTCACGCTTCCGAAATAGAAAGATTCAATCTCTGACTCTTTAAATTCTAAAGAAGAATAAGTACCTAAAATATCAATCGCTTTTACCAGTAATTCAGCTCCATTGATGCAAAGACCTTCTTGAATTTTCAAGAAAGTGTCACCAGGTTGATAGTTGTATTTGTATTGAGTAATAATGTTACCGGTATCAAGATTCTTATCAATTAGGTGGCAGGTTACCCCAATAAGATCAGTTAATCCATAAAACAAGCACCAGAATGTTGACTTAATGCCTCTAACTTCTGGAGCAAGCCCATGATGAACATTTAGGGTACCTTTTCGTGCAATTGAAAATATATTTTCTTTTAATATGCCTGCTCCGGCTTGAACTATTATATCAGGATTTAGGCCCTTAATTAAGTCTTCTGTTGCAGAATCATTT
>JAGYKL010000026.1 GCA_018401705.1 Bacteroidia bacterium
TAGTTCCAGATACGCTTACTAATGATCCTGATTATGCCTTGGTAATGCATGCTGATGGGGCTGGAACTAAATCTTCACTGGCCTATATGTATTGGAAAGAGACAGGTGATTTGTCGGTTTGGAAGGGAATTGCTCAAGATGCTTTGGTAATGAACACCGATGATTTGCTTTGTGTTGGTGCTACAGATGGAATGATGGTTTCATCTACTATTGGGCGAAATAAGAATGTGATACCTGGTGAAGTGTTGAAAGCCATTATTTCAGGAACTCAAGAATTGTGCGATACCTTCAATTCCTATGGAATGAACATGGTGCTCACAGGAGGCGAAACCGCAGATGTCGGCGATTTGGTTCGCACTATTATTGTTGATTCTACTGTTGTTGCAAGAATAAAGAGGTCTGATGTAATTGATAATTCTCGAATTGTAGCTGGAGATGTAATCGTTGGACTTTCATCCTTTGGTCAAGCTAGTTATGAAACTTCCTATAATGGGGGCATGGGTAGCAACGGTTTAACATCGGCAAGACACGATGTGTTTTCGAAAGAGCTTGCCAAAAAATACCCTGAGAGTTATGATGCAGCAGTTCCTGAAGCTCTTGTTTATTGTGGAAAACACCATTTAACAGACATAGTTCCTGGCTTGGATGTAGATTATGGAAAATTGGTTCTATCTCCAACACGAACATATGCACCTATTGTGAAGGCAATTCTGGATAAACATAGAGCAAATGTTCACGGTATGGTTCATTGCAGTGGAGGTGGACAAACCAAAATCCTTCATTTTATTGATAAGCTTCATATTGTAAAGGACAATTTGTTTAAAGTGCCACCATTATTTAAGGCAATTCAGGATTCCTCATCCACATCATGGGAAGAAATGTATAAAGTATTCAACATGGGTCATCGTTTGGAACTTTATATTCCAGAACATTTGGCTTCAGAAATTATTGATTTATCAAAATCTTTTAATGTTGATGCACAGGTTGTTGGGCGAGTTGAATCAGCCGATTCAAAGAAATTGAGTATTCGTTCTGAATACGGCGAATTCTCATATTCCTAATCACTAATTTTGCCCCATGGAGGAAAATGAACTTCAAAGAAAGTTACAAGCCATTAAGGCTAGATATGCAGAGGTGGAACTTTCGCTATCTGACCCTAAAGTCATTGGCGATATGTCGCGCTTTAAGCGCATGAATAAGGAGTATAAGGACTTACAGTTGGTTGTTGAGGCATCTAACGAGTACGACCAGATTATATCGCGTTATCGATCAGCTAAGGAAGTTATTAATTCTGATGAAGATGAAGACTTCAGGTTAATGGCTAAGGAGGAGTTGGAGGAGATGGAAATTGAGAAGGAGAAGCTTGAGGAAGTAATAAGAATATTGTTGATACCTAAAGATCCTGAAGATTCTAAAGATGCTGTTCTTGAAATTCGCGCCGGTACCGGCGGAGATGAGGCCTCTATATTTGCAGGTGATCTTGCCAGAATGTACATGAAGTTTTGCGAGAATAGAGGTTGGAAGGTTACCGTAGTTGATGAACATGCTGGGACTATGGGAGGTTTCAAGGAAATTGTGATGGAGGTGAGCGGAGATAATGTGTATGGCATTTTGAAATATGAATCAGGAGTTCATCGCGTGCAACGCGTTCCTGCCACTGAAACGCAAGGAAGGGTTCATACTTCGGCGGCTACAGTTGTGGTTCTGCCTGAAGCAGATGAGGTTGACGTTGTAATTAATCCTGCGGACCTTGAATTCCAGACCTCACGTTCAGGAGGAGCTGGAGGGCAAAATGTAAATAAAGTAGAGACAAAGGTTCAATTAACTCATAAGCCAAGCGGTATTATGGTGATGTGCCAAATAGAACGTTCTCAATTAGGTAATAAGGAGAGAGCATTAGCTATGCTAAGAACTAAACTTTACGATTTGGAACTTGCAAAGCATAACAATGCTATTTCTTCAAGGCGCAAAACGATGGTTTCGACAGGTGACCGCTCAGCTAAAATCAGAACATATAATTATCCTCAAAGTCGTGTTACAGATCATAGAATTGGATACACTATGTACAACCTGCCAGCTTTTGTGAATGGAGATATTGAGGAAGTCATACATGCACTTCAAGTGGCTGAGAATGCTGAAAAGATGAAAGAAGGGGAGAGGTCATTATGAGAAAGTCTGAATTAGTTCAGTTCATTAAAGACCAACGAAGCTATCTATGTGTTGGGCTGGATACAGATTTAAGAAAAATCCCAGAGCATTTATTAAGTGAGGAAGATCCTATATTCGAATTTAATAAGGCAATTATAGAAGCTACCCAAGAATTCTGTGTTGCCTATAAACCCAATTTGGCTTTTTATGAATCTTTGGGTCCAAAAGGCTGGATTTCTCTTCAAAAGACATTAGAGGTTATTCCAAAATCACATTTTACGATTGCTGATGCCAAACGTGGTGATATTGGCAATACAGCCTCAATGTATGCAAGAGCATTTTTTGATGTTTATGGTTTTGATGCCGTTACGGTTGCCCCTTATATGGGAAGTGATTCTATAGAGCCATTTTTAGACTATCCAGGAAAATGGGCTATAGTTTTGGGCTTAACAAGTAATGCTGGGGCTGATGATTTTGAACAGCTTGAGTTAAAATCGGGAGAGAAGCTATACGAACGAGTTATACAAACAGTAGCAAGTTTCAGCAGTCATGAAGATACGATGTTTGTAGCTGGGGCAACACGAACTGAAGAATTAAAGAAGATTAGAGAAATGCTTCCTGATCACTTTTTCTTAATTCCGGGTGTTGGTGCTCAAGGAGGAAACTTGGAGGAAGTAAGTAAAGCCACACTCAATGATTCGTGTGGGATACTTGTAAATGCTTCACGCAGTATAATTTATGCATCAAATGGGCAAAACTTTGCTTCGGCAGCCGCCGAGGAGGCTAAGGCGATGCAAGTTGAGATGTCTAGATTGTTAAAGGTTTATGCATCAAATGCAAAAAGTCAGGACTAAGGCGCAATTTTTTTGCGTTTAGCGCAATACAAAAATGTTTCAATGGCAATTAACTTGCCTGAATGCTCAATGGTATTTCAGAGAGGTTTTTACATTTTATTTGGCAATATTCTTTATTTGATAAGCAAGCATTGTTTATAAATGAAGGAGGTAAACTTGAAGTCATTTCGCCAGGCTTATATCATCATGATTCTGGTCCGGACTTTCGTCATGCAAAAATTAAGATTGACAACACCCTTTGGGTTGGAAATATAGAGCTACATCTGAGGTCTTCTGATTGGCAAAGGCATAATCATCAAAACGACAAAGTTTACAGTTCTGTGATTTTGCATGTTGTGTTGCTTCATGATATGGAAGTTCAAGATGTGCATGGTAATAATATTCCTGTTTTAGAATTAAGGAATAAAATTCCTGAAAAGGTTCTTGAGAGATGGCAGATACTTAATGCAGGAATGTTTTCAATTCCATGCGCCGAAATTGGGCGGGCTGACGTTTTAACGATGAATAATTGGATGGATAGGCTTATTGTAGAACGCCTTGAGTCCCGATCAGGGCAAATAAATGATATGCTTAAGTCCTGCAGGTTTGATTGGGAGCAAGCATTTCACGTGTTTTTATTTAGGGCGATGGGGATGGGTGTTAATGCCTTGCCATTTGAATTGCTGGCAAGAATCATCAGTATAAAATTTATAAAGCAATATAATCAATCATCATTTCAACTTGAGGCATTACTCTTTGGAAGTAGTGGCTTATTGCCTAAAGATACCTTGGATCCCTATCCGCAGGCACTGCTAAAAGAGTATCAGTTCCTTTCAAGAAAGCACAAAATTCAAGGTATTGAACCGCATTTGTGGAGATTTCTTAGGATGAGACCAGTCAATTTTCCAACAGTGAGAATAGCTCAAGTGGCTGGAATTTATTCTGAATCTTTAATGAGCCTTGACAATCTGAGTGAGATTGAATCAATTAAGACCCTGATTAAGGTTTTAAAAGGAAAAACTTCGGAGTATTGGAATACTCATTATCATTTTCAGGAAGAGACAGCTTTTAAGAAGAAAGAACTAGGGATTGCTTCAGCCCGAGGGCTATTAATCAATGCTATTATTCCAATATTATTTGAATATGCTAGGCATCGAAGTAACCAGAGGTTAAGAGAGAGATGCCTTGATTGGCTTTACGAGCTCAGGCAAGAAGATAATGCGGTAATTAGGCAATGGATTCATTTTGGGGTGCAACCTTCTTCGGCTGCACAATCTCAAGCATTAATCCAATTGAGGAGAGATTATTGTGATCAAAGACGATGTCTTGAATGTACAATAGGTCATCGCCTACTAAAAGACGCCTTGCGTTGAAGGCTACTTTACAGAATCTTTATATTATTAATTAAGACGGTAAGGCACTGTCATTCTAAATTCAGGAATCTGAACATTGAATGCTTCGCCATCTACTAATCTTTCAAACGCATAAGAACCTTTCATCTTTCCGAATTCAGATTTTAGGTTGCAAGCGGATTCATATTCATAAATTTCGTTTGGACGAAGAACAGGTTGTTGTCCAACAACTCCAGCACCTTCAACATCTCTTTTTTCAGAGATTGAGTCAACGATGTTCCAGTTACGACGAAGCAGTTGAACGTCATAATCACTTGTGTTTTCGATTCTGATTTTATAAGTGAACAAATAGTACATCTTAGAAGGATCAGAATACAATTCCTGAAAGTTCGTTTCAACTGTAACGCGAATTCCGTGAGTAACTTGTGTGATCATAGTTTCTGTGTTTTGTTGATGCAATGTTAGGCACATTTCACTACACAAAACAAATTTGACATTCCTGAAAGCCTTATGACTGCTGGGTTTTAGCTATTGTTTGTGAATATTTCGTTTATGATTTTACAAATATGGCAAAAATCTTACATATAAATTACATAGAATTTCATTTTTTATCTAATTCCCCTGGAATTTATTTGTGACATTCCTGATAGTTCATCGAAGACTTCAGTGTATTGCCTGGTATAGAAGAGAATGAGGTAATCGTTCTCAGTTTCAAAATGGCTTCCTTCTATGTAACTTACGTCTCCTTTGGAACTTTTGTTAGGTAAAAAAACATAACTGTAATTGTATATTCCTTGCTTCAGTAAGATACGAGCACGATAGCTTTTAGAAGGGTAATCGTAGGCTAATTTAAATTCATCTTTAAAATTCCAGTCGGATAACGCACCAAAAATGAAAAGGTTTCCATTATTTACAGGAGCTTCGAAAGGAAGCGTGAATTTAACCCATGTGTAATCTGCGTCAAGTTCAGGTTCAGAGCCATCTGTGTTTCTGATAAAAAACTTTCCATTTGATTCATTCAAGTTTCTGTAATTATCAAAAGTTCTGATGGGGTCCAGTAGCAAGTTTGTGACTACTAAATCTGAGTCTCTTTGGAAGTTAGCAACTCTATCACTTTGCATTCTTAAGCTCCGAACATCAGCCCAACGAAATTCATTTCCAGCTTCAAAGCAATTTCGACCGTCATCGTAGTTGTAGTTAATGTTCTGTTTATTAAAGGAAAAGGGCTTTAGGTGAATTGCATTATCCCATCTTCCATTTTGTCTAATAATCAAATGAGTAGTAGCTGGAATATTAACTAATGAAAGGGAGCCAATCCCAACAGTTACATCAACTTCCTGATGAGTATCCATAAGATTAACTGGAATAGTTCTTCTCACATTTGTGCCAACCTGCGCATCTTGTTTAAACACCATGAATCTTCGTGTTAAGACAATATTGTCAGGATCTCCGTCTTCAAAGACTTTGATTATATAATTGCCACTTAGCAGAATTTCCATTTGTTCGTTAGGAAAGAGAAGACTGTAATGGATAAACTGTTGACGAGTATTAAATGAGTATTCGAAATCTTGAAGAAAGTCCTGCTGAAGACCTTTGTAGCTCTAGAAATCATAACCCTCGAAGGTTTCCAATCTGCATTGCAGTGTTCTAAGGAGTAATGTCATGCCTTTTGAATAGGATCCAAATCATCAACTGCAGATGCAAACGGGTGCCACTCACCTAGCTCTATCATTGGAATTGAGCCATCAACACCTTCTTGCTGCAGAATAACAGTTTGATTGATGGTCTAAAGTATAATCAGTTGTAGCAAAGCTGTATCATTCTTTTAAATTTCAGAGTGTTAACCAACAATAAAATAAAAATATTTGAAGAATAGTTCATATTGCGAAGGTACATCTACCCAGTTTGAATTCTCATATTTGCAGTATGAATTTCTACAACGCATTTCAAGCTACTACGGGTATAAGTATTAGATTTCTTAAAGCTACTAAAGATTTATTTGAAGCAGGTAATACCATCCTTTCATAGCAAGATATCGCAAAGTACTGGTGGAATGGATGAATTATTACTTGAAGAGTTTCGTGATAAAATGCTTTCAGAGAGGAAGTTTTTAGAACGAAACAATCTATTCATAGAGTTTTTGCAATTAGAGCGTTTTGACAGATTTATTAAATATACTGAATTAGATTCTTGCTTGGATTCCTTGCAGACTTGGGGATATTTATCTGCCATTTAAGCCTAAAGGAAGACCTGAGTATCAATTGCCAAAGAAAGGGACTACAGCCGTTGCGGATGAGCTTGCTGCTTCATAAGTTTCGATGGATATATTCAAAAGAGCAAAAAACTTTCTGAATGCAGAAGTTAAAACTGTGAAGAAGCATTTTCAGGGGAGCAAGAGATATTATTGCCAGGCAGATTAGTGAAGATAAAGCAGTTAGAGAAATAACCCGACTTCAGTATAAAAAGTATGCTGTAACAATCAAAATGAAAAAGGGATGGAAGAAGAGGTAATAAGTTCAGAGATTATTTTCAGTTTGAGCAGCAATTATCAAGAATTCCCTTCGCATCGTTTTCTTGCGATTTTGAGGTAATGATCAAGGATATTTGAGGATCTCTACGTACCAGATGAAGATAAACTAATTGAGCAGCTTAAACGACTTATCATTAGAGGGCAAGGTCAAAGCTCTCAACAGG
This sequence comes from Bacteroidia bacterium, assembly GCA_018401705.1. Classification (GTDB taxonomy): domain Bacteria; phylum Bacteroidota; class Bacteroidia; order M30B66; family M30B66; genus M30B66. Next base: position 7,028 of record JAGYKL010000026.1, read on the forward strand.
TTATTGAGCGTACGGGATGCGTATAAGCGTTTGCTTCATCCCTCGAATTGAAACACAGAAATCTTGAACCAAACAAAACTAGAGGCAGACAGGCAGCGGTGAAGGTTTTTGCTTCTAATTTGCAGCAACTATTGATGGGACTCCATTGGGAGAGAAGGAAGGATATTGGCTATTGATCCAGGATTCAGGAGTGGTTGTAAGTTGGTTTGTTTGGGCAGGCAGGGAAGTTATTGCATAATGAGACAATTTATCCTCATGCTCCTCAAAATCAGGACAAATATGACAATGGCTAAAAATTTCTTCCTTAATAGAAGTGTACAAGATTGATGCAGTTGCCATTGGAAATGGGACAGCAGGAAGAGAAACTGAGCAGTTATTCCATAGGATGAGGCTTCCAGCAAGCTTAAATGTGTTTGTTGTTAGTGAGAATGGTGCATCAGTTTATTCTGCTTCACCAATTGCACGAAAGGAATTTCCACAATATGACGTTACGGTAAGGGGGGCTGTTAGTATTGGTAGGAGGCTTCAAGATCCATTGTCTGAGTTAGTAAAGATTGATCCAAAGAGTGTAGGAGTTGGTCAATATCAGCATGATGTAGACCAAGGCTTGTTAGCTTCGAGGCTTGATGATGTGGTTATACGATGTGTGAACCAGGTTGGCGTGAATTTAAATACAAGCTCAGCGCCATTGTTGCAATATGTTGCGGGGCTTGGTCCTTCCCTTGCGGAAGCAATTGTTGAGTATCGTAATAAAGAAGGTGCTTTTATTTCGAGAGCAGACTTATTGAATGTCCCAAGATTAGGTCGGAAAGCATTTGAGCAATGTGCTGGATTTTTGAGGATTTCTGGAGGCTCTGAGCCATTAGATAATAGTGCTGTGCATCCTGAGAGTTATAATCTAGTCGAAGAGATGGCTGAATCTTTGGGTACGGTCACCAATAATTTAATTGGAAATAAAGAACTATTAAAAAAAATAGATCCAAATAGATTCATAAAAGAGAAAATTGGATTGCCAACAATTAATGATGTATTAATTGAGCTTGAGAAACCTGCTAAAGATCCAAGAAAAGTTCATAGTGTTATAGAGTTTGATAAATCAGTTAGAAGCATTTCAGACCTGAAACAAGGAATGATTTTGCCTGGAATAGTTACAAATGTAACGGCATTTGGGGCTTTCGTTGATGTAGGTGTAAAGCAAGATGGACTAGTTCACGTTTCAGAAATGGCAGATAGATTTGTTAAAGACCCAATGGAAATAGTTAGTCTGCATCAAAAGGTAAGTGTGAGAGTTTTAGAAGTGGATGAACACAGAAAGCGAATTGCATTTTCTATGAAGGGTGTATAATTGCATATAAATTTAGTTCGAACAATTTATTAACTTCCCTGTTAGTCAGCTAATATATTATGCAAGAAGACGAATTTCAGAATCCAATTGATGGAGAAAAGGTGGCCAGTAATCCAGGGTTGTTGCCTTATGCTCATACACTTAGCAGTGGAGTAATAAAGCCTGCAGATAAAGGAAAGATTAAGAGTAATGCTTTATTGGCGATGGAGCAGCAAACAGACATGCAGCTTCGACAATTGGAAGAGCAGATTAAACTTTTGTACAAGCAAGCAACAGAAATAAAGGAAAGGACAGATATTTCTGTATGGATTTATGAAGCGGATATGGGTTTTGATCCATTGGTAGGACATATTTATCATTTATACTTAAAGTCAAGTGGGGAACATTTTTTGTCGATGGTTGGGCCTGGAGAGTGGGGGCGAAGTGGTTCGTCAAATGAGTTTGTAGCAACAGTAAAGTTATTAGCTGATCATACTTGGGAAGTATTGCGTCGGGGTTCTGAGAATACATAGTATTAGCATTTGCTCGCAATTTAGATGGGAGGGTTTAAACCCTCCCATCTAAATTAATCTCTTGTTTTTTATTTATGGCATTTGTAAACGGATATAAACGTTTAAAATTAATTAGGTCATAATCAAAAGAGTATTTTGCGGTATTCAAAGGTTTTTGTCTTTTCCTTTATTACTCATTAATTTGAAAGCAAGCACTATGGCACAGTCGATGACCAAAATTTGGATTCATGCCGTATGGGCAACGAAAGATCTTCAGAATCTTATAACCCCTCGTATTGAAAGAAGACTTTTTGCTTTCTTATCTGATGAATTAAGCGAATTAGGCTGCCTTGTCCGGAGTATTAATGGAATGCCCAATCACATTCATTGTCTCTTTCTTCTTAACCCTCAAAAAGCTTTGTCTGAAGTGATAAAGCATATCAAAGGTGGAAGTTCTCATTACGTCAATTATCACAACTTAATTCCTGATAAATTTGCATGGCAAAAAGGATATTCAGCTTTTGCCGTTTCTGACTCCGGAATCGAAATAGTTTTGTCAAATATCAGAACTCAGAAGTCTTTTCACTTAATTCATTCTTATCAAGACGAAATTGATCATTTATTAGAAAGACATCACCTCGATTCTTTGGCATATAAATAATGAAAGCCGTTAAGAAAGAAAGTCGGAATTTCACAATTTATGAGTAACCATAAATAAAAAAGAGAGGCCATAAAGCCTCCTTTTTTATTTATTACTTAACTTAATAACTCGAAGCCACATTAATTGCTGCACTTGCATTTATATTTCCATATCCTTTGCTCGAAGATGTTGAAGGATAATACTGACTGGTAGTAATCATAGCATTCAGAACTTGGCTCTTAGATAACGTTGGTCTTGAAGACCAAACCAAGGCTGCAACGCCAGCTGTCATTGCTGTAGCGCTTGAACTACCTCCAACATATGAAGGAGAGGAGCCCGAAACATCCAGAGATAGTGTGTTTCTATCAGAGTCGGAATTTCTTTCCATTGGGATTGTAAATACAACTTGACTGCCATCATGACAAGTGGCACAGGTAGATCCGTTCTCTTTAACGCCTGTAACAGCTATACAAGAGCTATATCTCGCAGGGTAAATTACACCCCACCAACTAGTCCAACTAAATGATGTTCCTGCCGCAGCAAAAATTAATTTACCTCTATTGTTGGCATAATTTGCTCCATCACTAAGCACCCCGCTCGAAAAAGGTGTACCGATACTCATACTGATAATTTTAACATCTGTACGATCTCCCATTCTAACCAATGCATTTTTAACTCCTGTTCTTTCTGAAGATTTGTTTAGTACAACATCATCACAAGCTCTGATAAAGTGAAGATTGGCTTTGTAAGCAATTCCTGTACTTGCATTCAAATTGTTTCGTGGACCAGCCGCAAGGCCACTCATACTTGTTCCATGAGAACAACTGGTAAAAGCTGTGCCACCGTATGTATAATCAGTAGTTATTGATCTGCCAACAGCGGAAAATCCATTGTTGAACTGTGAGTTAAGCAAAGTTTGAGATGAACTTATTCCTGCATCTATAACTCCAATTGTAATTCCTTGTCCTTCACTAGAATTCCATGCATTAGGAATATCAACTAGAGGGAAGTTCCATGGTAATCTCGATGCTGGAGCAATATTACTGTAGTCAGTACCATTAAGTGGTTCGTCAGAACCTCCGCAACCTGAAGAAGATCTTGTTGGATCTTCTGGCCAATAATCTAAAGGCTCAATGTATCGTACGTTTTCTAAATTGTACAATTGAGTGATTAACTCTTTAGATGTAGATTTAATTGTAATGATGGGTAGTACAGCATCATCTTCAATTATGTATTCTGCATCTGAAAGTGCTCTTCCAGCTTCTTTCTCTAATTCAATTTTAATCAAATTCAATAATGCATCATGCACTTCTTTCCATTCTCCTTTGCGTATATCTATCTGATGGATAATATTGTCAATTTCACCTGTTCCGGCAGGCTTATAACCAATTGCAATACTTTGGTCTCCATATTGAACTGCACTCCAAAGCGTCTTTAAATCAACCCATTCCCAGTGAAAATCACCTCTTTGTTCAAGAGTCCCAACTACAACTTCATCCAACTTTTGTTTAGATAATGCATCGCCTTCTGGAACTGCTAATGGATTAGCCTTTTGCTTTAAAACATCCCCAGAAGGGACATTCGATACCTGATTTTCAATTTCATTTCTCTCGCAAGCTCCTAAGAACATTAGTGAGCCTAAAGCAAGCATGTAAATTTTTCTCATTTATAATATGTATTAGTTTAAGTTGACCGAGTTGAAATTATGAATTTTTATTTTCAAACGGACATGCGCATTTTAAAAGTTTATGAACACACTTACTCATAACTTTTTATATATCTTAAATAAATTATCTGAATCTTAAGATTCCTAAAGACTTGTTCTAATCTTCGTACTAGCCATAATCGATTTTGCAATGGCTTCATCTACATTCTCAGCTCTCGCCAAAATTACCCCCATCCTTCTCTCGCCATTTACATTTGGCTTTCCGAATAAGCGAAGCGAAATGCCTTCAATTTCAAGAACTTGTTCCAAACCGCTATAAATAACATTATCTGAATTTCCACTTACCAAAATCGCTTTTGATGCTGATGGACCGTAATTTTTAATCTCTGGAATCGGAAGCCCTAAGATAGCTCTTGCGTGCAATGCAAATTCAGAAAGCTCCTGAGAAACAAGGGTAACCATTCCGGTATCATGCGGACGGGGCGATAACTCACTAAAAATAACATCGTCTCCCTTTATAAAGAATTCAACTCCAAAAATTCCCAATCCTCCAAGTTCTTCAACTACAGCTTTTGCCATTTCCTTGGCTTTTTCAATCGCCACTGGCGACATAGGATGAGGTTGCCAAGATTCCTGGTAATCGCCTCTCTCTTGTCTATGTCCTATCGGTTCGCAAAAAGAGATGCCATCTCTATGCGATATTGTTAAAAGTGTAATTTCACTATCAAATGCAACAAAGCCTTCAATGATTACTCTGTCACTTTTTCCTCTTGAACCTCTTATGGCTTCATCCCAGCGAAGCTGGATATCACCTTCGCTTTTTATAAGCCCTTGGCCCTTTCCTGAAGAACTCATTATAGGCTTAATGATACACGGAAAGCCGATTTCTTTAACTGCCTTCTTAACTTCATCAAGCGAGCCGGCAAATCTGAAGTCAGAGGTCTTGATTTTTAACTTTTCAGCAACCAAACTTCTAATACCTTCTCTGTTCATTGTTAAGTTAGTTGCTCTGGCTGTAGGTATTACTCTATAACCCTCTGCTTCTAATTCAAGCAAAGCTTCTGTTGCAATTGCTTCAACTTCAGGGACAATATAATGCGGATTGATTTTAGTAACTAGTTCCTTAAGAGCCACTTTGTCAAGCATGTTCACTACAGCAGAGTGATGGGAAACTTGCATTGCTGGCGCGTTTTCGTACGAATCTGCAGCCGTAACTTCAACTCCCAAGCGTTGAAGTTCAATCACTAATTCCTTGCCTAATTCACCAGATCCTAGAAGTAAAAGTCGGGTTGCCCCTTTGCTCAAAGGCGTGCCTATTGATGTTGTTTTCATACCTTAAAATTATGAGCATCTAAAGTACAAACATGTGGTGGCCCTGCAATTAAATTGCTTCAAATCATTACCTTTGCAGCCCTTTTACAAGCATTTAATATGATCACGGTATCAAACCTTTCTCTCCGCTACGGCAAAAGAACTCTTTTTGAAGATGTAAATCTGAAATTTACTCCAGGCAATTGCTACGGTGTCATTGGTGCCAACGGTGCTGGGAAATCCACCTTCCTTAAGATTCTAAGTGGAGACATTGATGCTAATACAGGCGAAATTAGCTTCACTCCCGGCGAACGCTTGGCTGTGCTTAAACAGAACCATTATGAATTTGATGAGTTTCAAGTTCTAGACACTGTTATGATGGGCCACAAGAAATTGTGGGATTTGATGAAAGAAAAAGATGCCATCTATTTAAAGCCTGATTTCTCTGATGAAGACGGCATTAGAGCCTCTGAACTTGAAATTGAATTTGCTGAAATGGAAGGCTGGAATGCTGAAAGTGATGCAGCTAACCTGCTAAGTGGTTTAGGTATTTCTGAAGATTTACATTTTCGTCAGGTATCTGAATTAAGTGGAAATCAAAAAGTGAGAGTGCTTTTAGCCCAAGCTCTTTATGGAAATCCTGATATCTTATTTCTCGATGAGCCAACCAACGACCTGGATGTTCATACTGTAGCTTGGCTCGAAGACTATTTGGCAGATTTTAAAAACACTGTAATCGTTGTTTCTCACGACCGTCACTTCTTGGATGCCGTTTGCACACATGTCGTTGATATCGATTATGGTAAAATGAAAATGTTTACTGGAAATTACAGCTTCTGGTATGAGTCAAGTCAGCTAATATCAAGACAATTGTCTGATAAAAACGCCAAGGTAGAAGACAAAAGAAAGCAGCTTCAAGAATTTATTGCCCGATTTAGTGCAAATGCCTCCAAATCTAGGCAAGCTACAAGTCGTAAGAAATTACTAGATAAACTGAATGTAGATGAGCTTCAGCCCTCGAATAGGAAATACCCCGGTATCATTTTTAAGCCCGAGAGAGAACCTGGAGATCAAATTCTGCAAGTCGAAAACTTAAGTGCTTCAATTAACGGTAAAAAGCTCTTTACCAATTTGTCATTCAGCATGCATAAGAATGATAAGGTTGCAATAATTGCTAAAGACCATACTGCTGTTACTGCATTATTTGATATCCTAATGGGTAAAAGAACTGCCGATAAAGGGCACTTTACTTGGGGAACAACCATAACTTCAGCCTATTTGCCGGCCGATAATTCTGAGTTTTTCAAATCAGAAGAAAATCTAATCGATTGGCTTAGACAGTTCTCGTCTGACCCTGATGAAACCTTTGTAAGAGGATTTCTTGGGAAAATGCTTTTTTCTGGCGAAGAAACTTTGAAGAAATGCTCTGTTCTTTCTGGTGGTGAAAAAATGCGCTGCATGATTGCTAAAATGATGTTAAGCGGCTCCAACTTCTTGATTCTTGACGAACCTACGAATCACCTTGATCTTGAGTCTATTACAGCCTTCAATAATGGTGTTATAGATTTTAAAGGACCAATTCTTTTGAGCTCTCACGATCATCAGTTTATGCAAACTACGGCAAATAGAGTCATTGAATTAATGCCAAATGATTCTATCGACAAACAACTTAGCTACGACGAATTTTTGCAAAGTGCTGATGTGAAAAATAGAAAAGAAGCTATTCAGGTTTCTTAGAATTACGCCTTTCGGCGGATGAATACCTTTGCCGAATTATTCTCTCTTCTGCTGAAGCTTTGTAAGTTACCTTCAACTTCAGGAAGCTTTTTTTATGCACTTACAATCTTACCCCAATAAGTATTGTAGTTCCATATTTAGATCATCTGAATTTAAGGTATATTATTCTTGTAAGTATTTACAATTGATTTCTGCAACAATTGGAAGCTAGATTGAGTTAATTATTCGTAAGAATTCCTCAATTTATGTTAGGCTTTTATCAACCTATTTCTTCCTGGACTCATTTGCTTGGAGCTCTTTTAACTCTAGCAACAGGAGCCATGCTTGTTAGGAAGGGTTGGGGCAATAAATTGCGCATGGTTTCTCTTATCATTTTCATGCTCAGCATTGCATTTCTATTTACTATGAGTGGGGTGTATCATGCTTTAGAACCTGGCCTTGGAAGACAAGTGTTCAGAAGACTCGATTATGCAGGGATTTTTATAATGATAGCTGGAACAGCAACTCCAATTCATGTAATTCTATTTAGAGGTTGGTGGCGTACCATCATGCTGATTTTTATCTGGACCGTAGGCATAACAGGCCTGATGCTCACAGTTATACTTATAGACCAAATTCCTGAATGGCTCATTTTATCTGTTTTCTTGAGCATGGGTTGGTCTATTCTTATCTCAGTTTTAAAAGCTTGGAAAATGTATGGCTTTAGAGCAGTCGCTCTAACTTTTGTCGGAGGCTTTTTCTACACCATCGGAGCTATCATAGATTTCATGAAATTACCTGATGTAATTAATGGATTAGTAGGACACCACGAAATATTCCATGTATTTGTTCTCTTAGGAGCAGCAAGTCATTGGTTGTTAATTTACAACTGGGCCGACCAACCCACGCATTCTAAATTGATTTTCATGGTAAAGGAAAAGTCTGAAAATGAATTGGTTGCAAGGGCAGTTGGAGAATCTTTATGCATCAATGCAACCTCCAGAGAGAACCTCCGTAAACAAGTTCGGTTGGCAATGATTGAGCATTTTCATCCTCGATTAATTCCAGCCAAAATCAGATTTAGATTTTACAAAGATGTAGTAATCAAATCTGCTATGTAACTAAAATAAAGAGACTTATAGATTAGACTTCGACTTTACAGAAATTCAAGCTTTGTTAAACTTCGTTAAAACGCTTAACGGACGGCAATAATACCATTGACTTGCGTTTCAAATTAGTGATTGTTGAACTTTTAAATGTCTAATTTATGTCGATGCTCGATTACAGTAAGCTGATTTTAGAAAGTGTAAGTTTTGATGCGTCCTTATTCCTTAAGGAATTAAGAAAGGCATACAAACGTTTACTACAGCCCGAGGCTGAAGAACTCCTTATTTGGTGTGTTGCCAGATATCAATTTCCTTGATGTTTTAAATTTGTGTTTTGTTGTTAATTTAACCGTTCTGAATTTTTAGGACGGTTTTTTTATGGGATGATTTACTTGTATTTTTGCATTCAGAAAAATCGATAGATGCAATACGACTGCTTGATGATTGGTGGAGGAATAGTTGGCTTGGCCACAGCGCAACAATTATTGAATGCAAACCCTCATTTGAAAATATTACTTCTTGAAAAAGAAGACGCATTGGCTAAACATCAAACAGGAAATAACAGCGGAGTAATTCACTCAGGTTTATATTATAAGCCTGGCTCTTTAAAAGCTCAGAATTGCATTCGAGGCTATGAAATGTTGCTTGACTTCGCTAACCAGCACGGAATTGAATATGATCTTTGCGGAAAGGTTGTGGTAGCAACAAATAAACAGCAAATTCCACTATTAGATAATTTATTTCAACGCGGTATTGAAAATGGTCTTGATAAAATAAGTAGAATCAATCGCGAGGAACTTAGAGAAATTGAACCACATTGCGCAGGAATCGACGCAATTAGAGTTCCATACACTGGAATTATTGACTACACAGCAATCAGTCTTAAGTTAGGAGAACTTATCGTAGCGGCAGGCGGTGAAATAAAACTTTCTACAAAGGTTCTTGACATTAAGCATGATTCTTCAGGTTCTATTGTAGAAACTGATAAAGGCAGCTTTTCTGCGAAATTAATTATCAATTGCGCTGGCCTCTATTCAGATAAAATTGCGGCATTCACTCACCCAAATATTGAGGTTAGGATAATTCCTTTCAGAGGCGAGTATTATATGCTTAAAAAGGAAGCCCAGTCCTTAGTGAAAAATCTTATTTATCCAGTACCTGACCCGAACTTCCCATTCTTGGGAGTGCATTTCACGCGAATGATTCAAGGTGGAGTAGAAGCAGGTCCAAATGCTGTGTTCGCCTTTAAACGAGAAGGTTATACAAAAACTTCTGTCAATTTGCAGGAACTTTGGGAATCTCTTTCCTGGCCCGGATTCAGAAAAGTCGCCATAAAATATTGGAAAACCGGAATGGGTGAATTTTATCGCTCCTTTAGTAAGTCTGCCTTTACATCGGCTCTCCAAGAGCTGGTGCCAGAAGTTAAGCAGAGTGATCTTATCCCCGCAGGAGCTGGAGTAAGAGCTCAAGCTTGTGATAAGCATGGAGGATTAATTGACGACTTCGCCTTTCTGGAGAATAAACACATTATTCATGTGTTGAATGCTCCCTCTCCTGCCGCAACATCCTCATTGTCAATAGGTAAAACAGTTGCTGAAATGGCCTCAACTCGGTTTCAAAATGCTTGAAACCCCAAACACGAATTATTCGTTTTAATTTTGCAATACTATTGTTAATATTTTCACAAAGATTTCGCTAAGCATACTTAAAATAGTCATTTACAGTTTATAGTTTTGCTTGTAATTTATGAATGTTGTCTTTTGGAATTTGAACTTAATCATGGCTGCTCCAACAAAGACACATTTTAATGCATAAAATGAAGAGTATAGGGGTTTTTATAATACTTGTTTTTACATTCTTAACCACCATAAATATATCTGCACAAGGCAGAAAGGAATTTTTGGTGTTCGATGGTCTTTTTAGTGCAAGTGGAGGGTCAATTTCAGAGGAAGCTGATATCAAACTTGTTTGCAATGGCAGAAATGAATATCTGAAATTGGATAAAGAAACAGGAAGATTCCAAATTCGAATAGGCCTGAATAAAAGTTGTGAAGTTACTTTCACTAAGAAGGGCTTTGTTACAACCTCCGTAGTTATTGATACATATTGCCCGTCCGATAGAGTAGAAGAAGGTTTTCCTGATTATGAACTTAACGTTTCATTGAAACCTGAAATAGCTGCCATGCCTTATGAAATAAAGCATGAGATATATTATAATGATGATTTTTACAATTTTGATTTTAAGGAGGCATACGATAAAGTTGCCAATAGGGAAATGAAAACCTATCGTGAGCTTGCTTCAGCTAAGAAAAATTCAGCTGAAGAGCTTGCCAGATTGGAAGAAGAGAAAAGATTGGCAGAAATTAAAAAAGCAGAAGAGCTCGAAGCTCGGAGAGAAGAAGCCAAACGTCTAAAAGCGGTTGAAGATTCTTTAGCTGAGGTAAGGAAGGCCCAGGAAAAAGCAGAAAGAGAAGCACTGGCATTGGCTAAGTCTGAGCAAGAAGCTTTAGAAAAAGCCAAACTAGAAGACGATCTTAAACGTAGAAAAGAACTCGAAGAAATAGAGCGCCAAAAACTTTTGGCGGAAGAGAAAGCAAGAAAAGAAGCTGAAGATAAAGCTAGGGCCGATGAAATAGCTAAAGAAAAAGCAGATAAAGAAGCAAGGGAGGCGGCTGAGAAAGCAAAAAAAGAAGCTGAAGAAAAGGCTCGACTAGATGCCATAGCTGCAGAAAAGGCTAAAAAAGATGCAGAAGAAAGAGCTAAATTGGAAGCTGAAGCTGCTGAAAAAGCACGTAGAGAAGCTGAAGAACTTGCATTAAGGGAAAGTAAAGAAAAAGAAAGATTAGCAAAAGAAGCTGCAGAAAAGGCTAGACAAGAAGGGCTTGAAAGAGCAAGAAGAGAAGCTGAATTAGCTAAGCTTAACGAAAAAGAAAGAGAACAATATCGCAAAGACTCTCTTCAAGCTGCTGCTGCTGCTCTGCAACTAGCTGAATTAAAAGCTAAAGAAGAACTTGAAGCAAAAAAGAAAGCAGAAAGAGAGGCTGAAGAATTAGCAAAGAAAAATGAGAAAGAGCAAGAGAGATTGAGAAAAGAAGCTGAACTTCAAGCAAGAAAGGATGCAGAAGCTGCTGCCAGAGCTAAAGAAGAGGCTGATAGAATTGAAAAAATTAAAGCTGAAGAAAGGGCAACGTTAGAAAGAGACAGCATTAAGAAGGCAGAAAAAGAGGCTGAAGAAAGAGCAAAACTAGAAGCTATAGCTAAAGCTGAAGCTGAAAAGGCGAAGATAGAAGCTCAGAAAAAAGCTGAAGCAGATTCATTAGCTAAAGTCAAAGCTGAGAAAGAAAGACTTGAACTAGAAGAAAAAGCTAAAAGAGAAGCAGAAGAAAAAGCAAAAGCTGATTCTTTAGCCAAAGCTAAAGCTGCTCAAGAAAAATTAGAAGCTGAAGCTAAAGCTCAAATGGAGGCAGACGCTAAAGCTAAAGCCGATTCTATAGCTAAAGCAAAAGCGGCTCAAGAAAGATTAGAAGCAGAAGCTAAGGCTCAAATGGAGGCAGATGCTAAAGCTAAAGCTGATTCGTTAGCTAAAGCAAAAGCAGCTCAAGAAAAGTTAGAAGCTGAAGCCAAAGCGAAAAAAGAAGCTGAAGAAATAGCCAAGAAGAAAGCAGAAGAAGAAGCTCGATTAAAGGCTGAAGCGGCCGAGAAAGCGAAAAAAGAAGCTGAAGAATTAGCTAGAAAAAAGAGAGAAGAAGAAGAGAAAGCAAGATTAGCTGCTGAAAAGAAAGCCAAAGAAGAAGCTGAAGCTAAAGCTAAAGCTGAAAGAGAAGAAGCTGAAAGAATTAAAAAAGAAGCAGAAGCTAAAGCTCTTGCATTAGCTGAAGAAAGAGCAAAAGCTAAAAGAGACTCGCTTGAAAAGCTGAAGAAACTAGAGGAGGAAAGAATTCAAGCAGAAGCCTTAGCTATGGAAATAGCTCGCAAGGAAGCAGAAACAGAAGCCAAATTTGTTTAAGATTCAACTGAGAAAGCTCAAAAGGAAGCTGAGACAAAAAGCTCGTGAAGGGCCATTGCAAAAGCAGCAGCTAGAAAGCCAAGAAGGAAGCTGAAGAAAAAGCTAAAAAGGAAGCTGAAGAGCTAGCTAGACAGGAAGCTATAGCAAAAGCAGCTGCTGAGAAAGCCAAAAAAGAAGCGGAAGAAAAAGCTGCTAAAGAAGAAGCTGAAAGGTTAAGACAAGAAGCTATTGCTAAAGCAGCAGCTGAAAAAGCAAGATTAGAAGCAGAAGCAAAAGCGAAGGCAGAAGCAGATGAACGTGCTAGACAAGAGGCAGTTAGAAAAGCAGCCGAGGAAAAAGCTGCACAAGAAGCCTACGAAGCAGCAGAAAGAGCTAAACCTCTTGAACAACGTGTTCGTGAGCGTGTTGAAAAACTAAAAAGAGATGGATTAGTTGAGGATAATGTAATACTCAGACCATATGAAGCTGCGCTACAAGGTTATGAAACAAAGTATTATGGCTACATCAACTTTGGCGATGGAAAAGGTAATATAGAACTTTCAAAAGATGAGTTCTTAGAATATGCGAAAATCTTTAAAATAGCCAATCAGTAATCTAGTAATAGATTGGATTATATTTTAAAGATTTAAATCCTGAATGTCCACCATCCCAATTAACTTCCCCGCAGAAGTAACTAGAATGTTGTCTATCCGTTTATCTTTAAATAAAATAGAAAGGTCTGAAAGTGATTGATCAGCATCTATAGATACTGGAGTTTTAAATGCAAGATCAGCTAAGTTTGTTTTTAAAACATCATCACCCAACGATTGAATCTGACGCCTTAAATCGCCATCTGTAAAAACGCCTTTCAATTCATCGCTTTCATCAACAACAGCAACAGCTCCCATCCCGCCTTTTGTCATCTCAACAACTGCTTCCAAAACAGTAGATTTTATACCAACTTTAGGACTTGATCCCTTTATAATATCTCTGACAATTGCAGATTGTAAACGATTTTTCTTCATAAATCGTTCTGCAATAGGATTGTCTATCAGGCTATTCTGAAGTGAGAAGAAGACTGAATTAGGAATTGAAATAGCATCAGCACCTGCTTTAATTGCATTTCTGACATTATCCATAGAATGAATAGATGCTACAACAATCTCACAATCATACGAATATTGATCCCGCATCTTTATGCTCTCTTCAATCATAGAAAAAGCATCATAGCCTTTATCTTGCAGTTCACTCGTCATAATGCTTATTGCAGACGCTCCCGACTTCATTGCTAAATAAGCCTGATGAATGTTGTAAATAAAATTGATTTTTACTTTGATACCTTTTGCCTTTAACTCTTTGCAAGCCTTAATTCCTTGCTCAGTAACTGGTAGGCTTATTATAGTTTTTTCTTTCTCTAAACCGAGAGCTATTAATCTCTGAGATTCAGTTACCCAAACTTCAAAGGTCTCGCCTTTAGGCTCTATATGCAGATGTTCAGATAATTTACTAAGTTTTAGGATAAGCGAATCGGTATCGCCAGTGCCATATCGGCCCATGATATCAGGATTCGTAACTATGCCATCTATTAAGTTGGTTTTAACTAACTTTTCGGCTTCCCTTAATTCTGACGTTTCTAGATAAAGTTTCATAAATTCTAAAATTGAAACAATTTAGCACGAATACTTTTAACTATCCGGGATACTCTTGTTTTGACCAATGATGAAAGGCTGTTCTTTGTTCTTCTGTTGCTTTTTCAAGAATAAGAATTCTTCTGTTCATGAACCACTCAGAATTATCAAAAACTAGTTGGATTTCCTTGAGTGTCCCATTTGAAAATACATGCAGGTTAATATTACAATCGACCTCTTTACCTGACCTGAAAGCTAAATTAAATTGAAGGTTATTCAAAGCAATTATCTTATCTCCAATTGTAATTCCAGCAGCCTCAGCAGGTGAATTTGGCGCCACTAACTGAACTTCTGCATAATCTCCCTGCTGCAAAATCCTTAGGCCATAACGATGTTCAAAAGCAGAATAAACCCTAGTCTTAACCAAATCAAGTCCGATGCGTCGAAGATAAACCCTCAATTGTGGCTCTAAATCAGAACAACCTTCAATATAAGTTCTGAAAAACTCGTCATGATTTAATGGAGCTAGAGTATCAAGTGCGTCAATTAAACTCTCCCTCGAATAGGCTTTGCCTGTTTGAGCATCTTTATAAAGCTCTCTCATTAAATCGTCTAAGGAAGATTTATCAGAGGTGTATTGTCTTATTCGTGCATCTAGTAAAAAAGTAATCAGGCTACCTTCTGTATAAATGGATGTTTTTCTATGGGGTGCGCCTTGCACATAGCCATCCAGCCATGTATCTAATGATGAATCAGCAACCGATAAATTAAATCTCCCATAATTTGTAAAATGGCGTTTTAACTTTTCATCGAAGGTCTTAATAAATTGTTCAAAATTAAACACCCCCGACCTATATAAAAATGCATCACCATACCAGGTTGTAACTCCTTCATAAACCCATCCAAGCCTGCTGTAATTCTCATTACTGAAGTTGTAAGGAGCCATCTCAATTGGACGTATCGTCTTCACATTCCATGCATGAAAAAGTTCATGTGAGCTAACTCCTAAAAATTCATTATAAAGTGGAGCATTAAAAACATCGGCTGCAGGCCCTAAAGCACAAACTGTTGAATGAGTATGTTCAACACCATGATAAAATTTATCAGGAAGAATCTGATAAATGAAATGATAATCTCTTCCGGGCAAATTGCCCATCGTTTTTATCTGCTCAGAGCAAAATAATCGAAAGTCGCGAATTAAAGTTTCTACAGGTATCTCACTTACACCTTGAAACCACAAATGGAAATTATGTTCTTCTTCCTGAAAATTAATGTGCTTTAAGCTTGCTGAAGCTATAAATGGAGTATCTGCCAACTCGTCAAAGTTTTTAAACTGAAATTCCCTCGAATTACCAGAGTCTAACTTGTCGATGGCTATCTCATAGTTTTCTGGGATGTCGAGTTTTATTTGACAAGGCTCTTCAGCTCTATCAGTAATAAACAAGCAACAATTAACAGGATTTACGTAAAGCTGATTTTCATCTAACCATGTAGATCCGGCGTTTAAAATTGCTGCATGATAGGTGTACTTGATTTTAATATGCGGGGCTCCTCCCGTGTCCAAATGCCAGATATCTTTGGCCGTCTTCTTGATTTCAAGAAGCTCGCCTTTTGCATTAATAGCTGAAATATGTATTATATTCTTTGCAAAATTAGATATCTCATATCTGCCTGGTCTCCATGCAGGAAGTCTTATCTCTAGATCTTTTTTAGTGTTCTCATTTATAGAAAAAGTGATGTGAACCAATTGATTGTTAGCTCTTTCCCAGCTAAAGCTGTAGTCCAGATTACTCATAGTTTTTCAAGGGTATTCTTATCGGATTTCCAGAACATGCATTAGGAAACGGTATGTTTAATAACCAACTAAGTGTAGGAGCTATATCATCAATGAAATATGAATCTGCTGTTGACCCATGATTGATTTTCCATCCATACCAAAGCATTGGAACTCTTGTGTCGTAAGAATAAGCAGATCCATGAGTTGTTCCAGTTTTGGCATATTCAATCCAATTCGGCTCCATACTAATTAATACCTGCCCACTTCTCTTAGCATAGAAGCCTTTTTGCATCAGCATCTTTGTGCCACGAGTGTATTCCTCATTTGTCATCTTTGTTGCAGTGCTCGTATAGTGGATTCCATCCAAAAGTAGCAGACTATCAGCAAGCAATTGCTGAAGTTCCTTAGGGTTCTTACCTGCCTTGATTACTGATTTTTCATCAAGATATATCTGATCATTGGTTAATTTTAGGAGCACCGAATCTAGACCGCAATATTCTTTAATCCAAGCTTCTGCTTTTTCTGTTACAATTGAATAATTCATGTAGCCTCCAGGAACCTTTAAATCCATTAGGTAAGATGGTACTGTTGCACCTCCGTGATCGGCAGTTAAAAAAACAAGCAAGTTTTCATCTCCAACCCATTCATTTAAAAATTTCAAAAGCTTTGCTAAATCTGCATCCAATCTTAAATAAGTATCCTCAGTTTCAATAGCGTCTGTTCCAAAATGGTGACCTACATAATCCGTAGACGAAAAACTAATGCACAACATATCAGAGAAATTGCCCTTGCCTAGCCTTTCTTGCTTAATGAGTTCCTCTGCAAGTTCCCGTGTAATTGTATTACCGAACGGGGTGCTTCTAATTAGTCCCTGGCCATCATTTAATGGCATTAATTCTGACAAATTGTAAGGGAAAGTTGCTGAGGTTTTTCCTTTGAATAGCCTTTCATAAGCATTTGAATCAGGCTTACTTGAAGCATATGAATTAATATCATACAGCGTTTCCCAGTTCCCTTTTAAGTATTTCATTGCTGGTTGACTTTGGTTATATTTCGTAAGCCAGTCAGGAAGCTTATTCATATAATAAGAACTGCTTACCCAGTTACCTGTTTTCGAATCAAACCAATAAGCGGCATTTGCAATGTGACCGGCGGGTAGGATAGAGGCCCTATCTTTAAGCGCAACTCCGAAAACTCGAGAACGCAAATTGGTAGCTACTCTTAACTCATCACCAATGGTAGTAGATAACATGTTAATAGGAGACATTCGTCCAACACCTGCAGTTTCAGAACCTACCGTATAGGCTGTTTTATCTTCTGAGCAATAAACTGATTCTTGGCTTTTTATTTCAAACCAGTCATTTGAAACAATGCCATGCCTTTCAGGTGTTGTTCCTGTATAAATTGATGTATGACCAGGCCCAGTATAGGTTGGTACATAATTATACTGAAGGTTTTTGCACTGATAACCTTCATTCACAAGCTTTCTGAAGCCATCATCACAATAACGATCCCAATATTTGTATAAGTAATCAAAGCGCATTTGATCTACTACAATACCAATTATCAGTTTTGGCTTTGCTGAAGATTGTGATATACCCATTTTTGATAAGAATAATAGGCTTATCAAAATCAGGAATGTTCTAGAAATCATAGTATATATTGTTTGGCCTTAAGGCCGATGCTAGAGTGCTTTTATTTTTTGGATTTCTTTTGCGACACTTTGCTCGCCCACTCAGAAGCTCTATCTTCATTAAGTTTTACATAAGCGTCATCACCCTCAGTGGATGCCAATTCTTTTGCCTTTGCAGCACTTAGAATGGCACCAGAGTAATCGTCCAAACCAGCTTGGATTTGAGCCTTAAGGCTCATAACCCAATATCTTTCTGCAGACTCAAGTGATTTATTAACCCAGATTAATGCTTTATTAAGGTCTTTATTGTTTTTGTAATAGTAACTAGCAGCATTGTAATATGCTCCAGCTCCAGGACCAGCCATTACATCGTCAATTTGCTTCATCACTTTTTCATCAAACTCAACTGTTACATCAAAACTAACAGAAGTGTTTTCCCAAAGCAGCTCAACACTGGCTTGATTGTCTTTTAAATTAGCAAAGCCAATTGTGAATGTCTCAACACTTGAAGTGAGTTTTTGGGGAGTAACATCAACACGAATTTGATCTTCTTCTTTCTTGTAATTGCTAGCTCCAGACTGCTTCGCAGTTTTATTCAAAATAATTGTCCATTTCTCCTTTCCTGGAATCGTGAAAAGGGCATATTCACCAGCAGGAATATTTTCGCCATTAATTTTGAAATCAGTATCTGCACTGAAAATACTTGCCATGTTTGCTCCAGTTCTCCAGATTTTGTCAAACTCAACGATGTCGCCAAAAATAGTTCTTCCTTTAGCGGAAGGGCGTGAATAGGTAACGCTAAATTCGGTTAAACCTACTTTTTGTGTTACCGTAGATATTGGACTAGGTCTTGGTGTTTCTATCTGAGCATGAACACTAGCAAAAGCAAATGTTAAAATACAAGCTAATAGGAATTTTTTCATGTACTATTTAGTATTGTTGGATTTAGTGTTTGATAATTGTCGATTTGAAGGTTTTTCCTTCTAATTCAAGGTTTAGAATGTATGTGCCTTTTGCAACATCACTTAGATCTAAAGAAAAAGAATTAGATGAAGTCAAATTTAGATTTCCTTGTGTCAAAACCACTTGACCTAAGCTGTTGTATACAGTGCAGTGAGCATCT
The DNA here is from genome assembly GCA_018401705.1 of Bacteroidia bacterium. Classification (GTDB taxonomy): domain Bacteria; phylum Bacteroidota; class Bacteroidia; order M30B66; family M30B66; genus M30B66. The sequence goes on from JAGYKL010000026.1 coordinate 25,449, forward strand.
CCTTTAAAGTTCTCAGGCAAAGCAACAGTGATATAGTTTGAGAATGGATTAGGGCTGATAATCAATCGATTTTCACTTTCTTCAATACCAAGGCATTCATCTACCAAGATAACAAAGCTTGCAGTATTTGCGCATCCAAATTCATCTGCATAAGTGTAAAAAACTTCGTTATTGCCTATTTCAGCTGAGCTAGGTGAGAAAACTCCATTTGAAACACCTGGGCCATAAAATAATCCACCCGCAGGGTTTAATTCTGGCATAACAGCAATATCAATATTAGCACAATATTGTGGGTCTAAACCACTGATGCTCACATCTGGAAGTTCAAGTATGTTTATCACAAATGAAGCTGCATCAGATGCGCATCCTTCAGGAGTAGTGTAGTTGTAGGTAATTTCGTATTCCCCGGCATCTAAATCAAAAGGGTCAAATAAAGCATTTACAACACCAATTCCTGAAAACGTTCCTCCAATGGGAAGCCCAATTAATGATGTTGGAAAAGCCGCGTCATTGCAAAATGTATCAATTTCGGCACTAGCAATTAAGCTTGGTGGAGCAGGGGCTAAATCAATAATCCTTGGTTCTGAAACTGTACTTACAAGGTTGTCTAAAACTACTTCAACAGTGTATGAACCTGGTTCAGAAACTTCTATGCTTTGAGCAGAAGTTATTTGCTCTCCATCTTTGTACCAAAAATAACTAACGAGAGGGTTTAATTGGGCTGTTAGTGTAATTGATTCTCCAGGACAAATTGAAGTTTGTGAAGGTTCAATAACAGCCGAAGGTGCAGAATTGGGTGATCCAATACGAAATATAGCGCCATTTTGTTGAGCTAAGTATAGTTCTCCAAACCGATCTTCACCAAAAGCCGTGTATTGAAATGAGGTAAACTGTCCATGGTCGGTTGATGTAAAAGTTGTTTCATCTTCTTGGATAATAGACCAAATCCTTCCACTGCAATAATCTGTGGTGAAATATCTGCCGTAAATATTCCCATACAATAGACCACGATAAACAAATCCTCCAGTAATTGAGCATCCATTTGCTGACGAATGATTATAGGTGAAAACGGGAAATACATAATTAGAACTTCCACTACAACCAGAGGTATTAAAGGCTGCATCGCCTTCGTAACATCTCCACCCATAGTTGTCTCCTCCAGTTGATGCAGCAGGTTGAAAGTTGACTTCTTCTTGAACATTCTGCCCAACATCTCCAATCCACATATCGCCTGTTAGTCTGTCAAAGCTGTATTTCCATGGGTTTCTCACTCCTATAGCCCAGATTTCATCAAGAACAGTATCTGCAGGGTCATTGTCTCCAAAATAAGGGTTGTCAGCAGGTATTGCATATGAAGTAGCCGTGCTTACATCAATTCTAAGCATTTTTCCTAATAAACTCTGAGTGTTTTGAGCATAATTGCTTGGATCTCCTCCACTTCCTCCATCACCCATTCCGATGTATAGATAACCATCTGGTCCGAACATAATGTTTCCTCCGTTGTGATTGGAAAAAGGCTGGGTTATAGTAAGAAGAATTTCTTCAGAATTAGAATCAGCAGAGTTTGTATCTGAAGCAGAAATGGAGAAGCGGGATACTCTAGTTGCTCCTCCACTTGCAGTGTAATTAACATAAAACTTCCCCGATGTTTTATAATCAGGAGGGAAAGCTAATCCAAGAAGACCTCTTTCATTTCCAGAATTATTAACCCTATCCTGTATGTCGAGAAAAGTTGAATTTGCTTGAGCGTTATAAGGGTCAAAGAAGCGAATTCTGCCTGCTTGTTCAACAACAAACAGTCTATTATCTCCACTATTAGCAAGGCAAGTAATAGTGTTGAAGCCTGTTCCTACTTGACTCAGTTCTATGTTCGGTGCTTGTGCAAAGCAGAAATTGCTTGCAAGTAAGAGGAGTGAGAAGCTTAATTTAAATTTCATGATGTCGATGTTTGTGGTGTTTATTTGCTGGCGTTCAGCATATTAAAGGTTTTTAATGCGTCGAATTTCTTCGCATCTTTTCCTTTCTTAATTATTTTAATTTTTTCTATTACATCTCCTTGTACAATGCTGTCAACAACATCCTGTCCGCTCACAACATGTCCAAATACAGTGTGTTTCCCATCCAGCCATGGAGTGGCTTTATGAGTTATGAAAAACTGACTTCCGTTTGTTGCTGGGCCAGAATTAGCCATTGATAATATACCAGGGCCCGTGTGCTTTAAATCAGAGACAAATTCATCTTTAAATTTATAGCCTGGTCCACCAGTTCCATTTCCTGCAGGATCTCCGCCTTGAATCATAAAATCTTTAATTACTCTATGGAATTTAAGACCATTGTAAAATGGAACTCCTGCTTCTTTTGCTTTGTTTGGGATTTTTCCTTCTGCAAGGCCCACGAAATTTGCGACAGTTAAAGGAGTTTTTTCAAATTCAAGTGCAATCAAAATAACACCTTTTGAGGTGGTAATTTCAGCATAAAGACCTTTTTCTAATTTTGGTTTTTTAGGTTTGAACTGTTCGCTGTTTGCTCCAAGAGCCAAGTTAAACAATAATGTAATGCTCAGGATGATACCTGAAAATAGGCTGTTTTTCATTTTTGAATATTAATCTGATTATTAATCTCTTCTTCCAAATAAGCGAAGCAAAAACAAGAATAAATTGATGAAATCAAGGTATAAAGTTAATGCACCTAATACAGATGCTTTTTTGCCTTCATCGCTAGTATGGTCAATTTCATAGCTCATTTCTTTGATCTTTTGCGTGTCATAAGCAACAAGACCGACAAAAATAGCTACTCCCAAATAGCTTATAATCCAATATAGAGTCTCGCTTTCAAGAAAGAAATTTACAATCGAAGCCAGTATGATTCCAATTAAAGCCATAAAAGCCAAATTTCCGATCTTGGTTAAGTCAGCTTTTGTTGTATAACCGTATATACTCATTATTGCAAACGTTCCTGCTGTTATGAAAAATGTTAAAGCAATTGAACCTGCGGTGTATATAAGAAATATGGACGCAAGAGTTAAACCATTCAAAGCCGAATACCCAATAAAAATTAGGGTTGCTACTGCAGGTGACATTTTTCTTACAGCCACAACAAGAGAGCCGACCAAAAGTAATTCTCCGATTATTAGTCCATAGAATACAATCTTATTTCCAAAAATAATAGATAATAGAGTTTCAGATGAGATTGTTAGGTAGGCAGCAAAAGCGGTAATGCTTAGTGCTAAAGTCATCCAGGCATAAACTCTAGTGATAAATGCAGAGCTTACTGCATCGTTTGTTGCCGAAACTAGCGATCTGTCAACAGGTTCTTCGAACATAGGTTATTCAATTTTAGGCGGTAAAGGTAATTCAGATTCTGAGGCATTCAAATAAAAAACGCCCTGCCGTTAAGAGCAGAGCGTTGATCAATTTGAAGTCTTCTTATTTATTTGCTGATTATAAGTGATTGATGGAAATTTATTCCCTTATCTGAGCTAAAGCTAAGGAAGTAGTGGCCTGAAGGCAATTCTTCAGCTTCAATTTTAATTAGGTTTTGCCCATTTTTTAAATTGCTTTGAAAACTATGAATAATTTTTCCAGTGATGTCTAAAATTGAAATAGTTACAACATCTGCAGTTTCCCCTAATTCAATGTTGGCAAACGCAAATTCCCTAGCTGGGTTAGGATAAACACTCACAGCTGTTTGGTTTGCTCTCAAATTAACTGCAACAGGAGGGAATATCTCAAATTCGCCATTGAAATCATATTGAACAAGACGATAGTATGAAATACCCTTGAAAGGATCTTTGTCCTCAAAAGAGTAATTAAGAAGCTGATTTGAATTTCCTGCTGCTTCGAGTTTACCTACAAATTCATAGTCTAGAGCATTCTGTGATTTCTCCAAAATGAAATGAGAGCTATTTATTTCAGAGGCAGTTGTCCAAGTAGATAGAACACTTTGTGAGTTTGTAATATCCGTGCTAAAATCTAGTAATTCAACAGGAAGTGGAGAACCATCTCCAGCCGCAGTGAAATCTGAGAATGTCGTTAATCCATCCCATCCAAATGTTCTTCCAGCAACGTTATGCGTTGCGGATGAACCATCAATAGCATTTGCAGAAGATCCTGGAGAAGCAATCCATCCTAAAGCACTCCATTTAGATGGATAGAGTGTTGCTGCTGGTCCGGTTAAATCTGCTGCTGCATATGTAAATGAAACATTATAAGTAGGAGATGTAGTTAATCCTGTTGGCTCTATTGACCAGTAGCGATTAATATAATTAGTAGCAGTTACAATGTTTGGATGTGCAGATGAAACAACCTTTCCTAAAAGGTAACTGCCAGCTTGGGCTCCTGCAGTAAGACTTACATCAATAGGAGTGTAATTAGATGCATCTCCAACAGGGAACGAATAGGTAGCATTCGAATTAGTATACTGTTGAACATCACCACCGTTATTTATTATGTAAGCACTTGCTCCAAAACCCGTTATGCTTCCATTGGCACTTGCCGTGCCGATGATTAGAGAATTTGAAGAACTACCTATATCTATTCTGCCTGAAATGAAGTTCAAATTATTATCAACTTCTACATTCGTATTGCTAGCTAATATGATATCCCCCGAGATTGATGAAATTTCTAAATCATAAAATATTTCAGAAGAAACTCCTGATCCAACAGTGATTGTTTGATTTCCTGCTGATTGTCTGTCAAAAACAATTTTTTTATTGTTGTGGTTAAATGCACTTAGTGGGCCTGTTCTTGTCCAATCTCCACCCAAGTTGAATGAGCCGGTATAGCTAGGCATAAGTGAAAAGGTTCCATTGGTAATTATTAAACTTCCTCGAAGAGAACGTGTATCGAGTAATTGTAAATCAGTTCCAACATCATTTACTTCAACATTCCATGGAATTCCAGGGAGGCCAGAGTTGATAGCTCCAGGAGCCCAAGTATAGTCAGTTGCCGGAACTCCATAATCAACGGTATTAGCGAATCTTAATGTTGAATTAATTCCATAGTAGCAAGGATTTGGAAATACAGAGCCTCCAAGCTTAACTTGTAAAATTCCGTTCACAGTAACTGGGTTGCCTGAACCCCAATCCATCCTGCCATCAGCAATCGCAACAAGAACATTAGAATCAAATGTTAATGTCCCTCCGCCTGGGTTTGTAACTGTTTTGGAAAATTCAATTGGGCTATTTCCATTTAAACCAACTATATCGAATGTAGAGCCAGCTGAGCCGGTAATTGTTCTTGCTCCACTTGTAATTTCAATATTTCCATTAACACCTGGAGTATTACTTCTACCTCTAAGCGTTAGAGTATACGTTGCCAAATTGATGTCACCTGCTAATTTCAAATCGCGATTCAATGCGCAATTATTGCTTAGAGTAACAGTACCTCCAGCAATTTCTAAATCTCTAACCAATAAGTTAGATGATGGGTATTCAATTCCTGTGCTTAATGTAGCATCATAGCGAAGGTCTATTTGGTCGCCAATGCCAATTGTCGGAGCAGCAGACATAGTAGCTGTTGGAGCAGCTCTTCGAATTTGACTTAAGTTAGTCATATTAACGCTAAATCCGTTCAAATCAAATAAGCCATTCTCAAGAAAAAGTCGATTGTCAATTTGAGTGTTTGCTGCTATGATTACACGGTTATTTGGCGAGGTTCCAGTGTTACTAATTCTTAAAAAGTTAAATGATGTAATCCCAGAAATATTCTGATTAACAGAGCCAATCATTCCAACTTCGCGACTGTTTTGAGTTAATGTTCCAGCAGCGTTTCTAGTAAGATTTCCTCCAACATTTAAGTCTCCTCCGGCAGCTGTAGACAGTGTTAAACTACCACTTGATGCTCCGCCAATATTAACGTTGCCAAGCACTTCGAGTGCATCTGTCATATTGCCCATGCTTAAATTTCCACCATCATTTAACGTTAGATTTCCTGCTATTCTTCTAAGAGCTGAACCTCCGTTGCTTAAGTCGAGTGTAGTTGGTGTACCATTTAAACTAATCTCAACATGGTATGGATATCCAGCCCCTGTAACCGCGCTCCATTCAAGACCTCTGCCATAGGAAGAGCCACTGAAATATCTTAAAATTGAGTTCGTTCCGTAAATAGGTGCATTACCAGTAACAAATCCTCCTAAAGCAATTTGAAGTGTTCCATTAATTGTACTGAGATTGTTTCCGAAATTCATCCCTGAAATCAATGCAACTGTTACGTTTGAGCCGAAACTTAATGTTCCTGAACTTGCTGTTACTATTTTTGTGCCATTAGAAATAGACAAGACACTAGGAGTAGTTCCAGTAATTTGAGATGCTCCACTTACAGTATTAATGTTGCCTCCAGTGCCTGTTAGCGATAAGGTTCTTCCGTTAAGATTTAGGTTGGTTGCATTTCTCAATTCAAGCACATTCCCTGTAGAAGCATTTACAACAACGTCTGTTGCAGGACTTGAACTTAAACTAACGGTATTCAAAGTTTTATCAACAATCAAATAGTTGAAGGTTTCTGTTCCTCCTCCTTCAACAGTAATTGTTGAAGGATTTGAACCTGCAAAAAATACAGCGCGGTTATTAGGATTAAATACTCCACCTATTTTTCGTAGCCAATTTTTACCAATCCTTAAATCTCCTGAAGAAGCATTCATATTAAGAGTGCCTTCAATGGTAAGATCACCACCCAGGCCAATTGTTGATAATGGTAAATTAACTGTGCTTGTATTATCAATAATTACATTGTTGGGAATTGCTGTTCCTGGTATAACAGAATTTATATACCATTCGTTACCAACCGTTCTGGTTCCGCCAAGAGAGTATAGCAGTGTTGACGCGTTTCCATACGTAATGGGTCCAGAGAAGCTTGTTCCTAGATTAATAGTCAATGTTCCTACTAGATTAATAGTTGCCACATTGGTTATGCTACCACTTACAGACAGGTTGTTAATGACCAGAGCCTGGCCGGTAATAATTGTTGATCCGGCTAAAACAATTGAACCATTGCCCAAATTTTGACTAGATCCGCTATTATTAATGATTGAACCACTTGAAGAAATTGATAATGTTCTTCCAGTTCCTATGTCTAAGCTGGAGCCACTGTTAAGTGTAACCGAATTCATTACCGAAGGGTCTGATGCAGTTGCTGTAATATTATGATTTAAACAAACAACGGCTCCCGATGGAGGAACAATACCTCCTGCCCATGTGGAACCAGTATTCCAATCACCGTCTGCAACAGTTGAAAGGCAACTCAAAATTCCATTGACATTTCCAATAAGGAAAATTTGATTGCTTAAGTTTCCTGTGTAGTCGTTTGTTGAAGTAGTTGTGTATGGATTAGTTCCTGCGAAATTAGCATTACGTATTTCAAATGCGCTTCCATTCCAGTTGGCATGAAATACACCGTTGGTGCGATTAAAACTGCCTGCTTCATTTGTTGACCTCCACTCAAATTCAGTTTCAATACTGTTTGCTCCTGCAACTGATTCATTTAAAGTCCATTCAAGATTAACCATTCTTGAAGCATTATTAGGAGTTTGCGTAAATGGCGGAGCTAAATTCACACGAATCGAAATAAGTTCTGTTGTGCCATTTTGAACTAGTCTAGCCGGAGTGTAATTTGTAGAGTTAAACCCAACAGGAAAAGACTTTTGAGTACCACTAACTTGCTGTTGAAGAACACCCGTGCTGTTGGTGATTACGTAACTATTAGTGTTTGCATTAATAATGGAAGAGGCAGCGCCCATAAACAGGTTATTGGTTCCAAGAGTTATTCTTCCTGAACTTAAATCCAATTGTTGATTTATGGTTATTGCATTATTGAGTGAGATTCCACCGGAATTGTTTATTCTTAAATAGTCGAAAGTTGTTTGACCGGTGATAGATTGAGTAGCTCCCCCTACGAAGCTTACCTGACGGTTATTATTGACCAAACTACTAGTGGCATTTCTAATCCAATTTCCACCAATGTTTACATCACCGCCAAAGGCGGTTGATAAAGTTAATGTAGCTGTTGCAGCTGAACCCAAAGTAATGTTTCCATTTACAGAAAGGGAAGCTGACATGTTGTTCAATGTGAGACCGCAACCGTCGGAAATACTAAGGTTTCCTGCACATACTCTAGCTGTTGCTATACCTCCATTTGCAGAAAGATCTACAGTTGTTCCTGAATTTATTTGAACATTGTTTGGATATCCTGCACCACTTGTAGAACTCCATTCAAGACCTCTTCCGTAAGTCCCTCCCGAATTATAAATAAGTGAAGATCCAATGCCATAAGTTGGGGCGTTGGATGAAACATAACCACCCCCATTTATAGTGAAATTGCCGGTTATTGTTGACGCTGTACCGAAATTTATTCCTGAAGATGTTTGAACATTTTGAAGAGAAATTGTTCCTGCTATTGTATGTATTCCGGTGCCTGTGAATGAAACTGTTGATCCTCCTGTACCATTTACCCAAGTCCCGCTTTTATTGAGAGTTGTAGAATTTGTATTGTTGTTTATTGTGAGTATTCGAGGTGTAAGATCAGAAGCTGTGAATGTGCCACCTGCATTAATGGTAATTGACGAAACAGTTGCAGCTGCATTCAAAGTTACGTTATGACCGTTTAATATTTGAATTGCAGCATTTGCAGGAGGAACAGCTCCCCCAAGCCATGTAGCTCCTGTATTATAATTTCCAGTTGCTGCAGATAGATAAAGATTTGAAACTGTGTAAGAATAATTAGAACCTCCGTTATTATTGAGGTTTATAGTATAGAAATCGGCATTTGAACCGTCACTAGCTACATTAGCTGTTCCCGATGTAAACACGTAATAATTAACTGTTGTTCCAGCTGATTGACCTGGTATTGTTGCAACGTAGTTGCTTCCACTTAAAGTCATTTGTGCGACTGTAGAAGTTGCAAAACCATTTGTCGTATATCTAATGTAAACCGCCTGTCCAGTAGAAAGAGCAGCGCTAGGAGTTGCAGTAACAGCTACTCCTTGAGAAACAGCAACTGATCCATTAACAGGTAATTGACTAACACTAGAAATACTCTGCACCGCACCTTGAATTCTGAAAACCACGAACGAAGTACCTGTCGGGCCATCAGGAGTTTTAAACACATAATTATCTGTTGTATTAGGGCAATTAATAAACCAAGCTCCATTTGTGCAGTTGGTGTTTGCTGCAAATACTTCCGTATTGAAAGAAGGAACAGCTAAATCACATCCTCCACAACAAGTGGCAGATGGTGAAAATTCAGAATTGTTGCCTCCCCAAGCTCTTACAAGCCTAAAATACTGATTGCCAGTTCCTCCGGGGGTAGTAGTGATAATCCTTGAAGAACCAGCCCCAGCGGTCATGTATGCAATTTGAGAGGGATTAGACCATCCCGGAGCAAAACCGGCTCCAATTAAACCGTTTTGAGCATTTGAATGAAAGGACAGGAGAATTCCAGCAATGAAAGTGAGAATATATCGAAGATTCGATACACTTGAAGAAAGTTGATGATTTGCTTGGTAGTTTTTTATCATAATTTCAACAGTATTTTTATTCATAACCAATAAAAAAACTTCTTGTTTAGCTGTAAGATAACATAATGTTAACTTAACACTATAAGTCACTAAAGATAAAAAATATGTTGTAAGGAATCAAATTTGCAACTAGCACATAATCAGATTATTGTATTCTTTTTTTTCGAGACAGTTGATTCAGAAGTCAAACTACAATGATTTATTGGTGTTGATTTGACACACTGTTCGGAAATTTTAATAAACTGAATTTAGACAATTCGTTAAGAAATCTTGTTTATTAAGTTGCACAAATTAATAATCGTACTTGTCTTGCCAGCGCGATTTTAGAAAAGCTCTAATTTCAGATTCTCTTTTGTTTTCTTGAGGTGAATAAAATTGGGAGCCCGAGATAGAGTCAGGCAGATATTCTTGGAAAATAAAATTAGACTCGAAATTATGAGCATATTGGTAATCAGCTCCATAGCCAGATTCCTTCATAAACTTGGTCGGTGCATTTCTTAAGTGTAGCGGTATTTCTAGATTCCCAGTTTCTTGCACTAACTTTTGTGCCGCTCTTATAGCAGTATATGATGAGTTGCTCTTTGGGGAACTGCTGAGATAAATTACAGTTTGCGAAAGAATTAAATCACATTCAGGATAACCAATAAAAGTAACAGCCTGAAAACAATTGTTCGCCATAATCATGGCAGTTGGATTCGCATTTCCTATATCTTCTGATGCCAAAATTAGTAGTCTGCGAGCTATGAACTTTGGATCTTCACCACCTTCCATCATCCTAGCTAGATAATATAATGCAGCATTAGGATCGCTTCCTCTTATGCTCTTTATAAAAGCAGAAATGATATCATAATGTTGTTCACCTGACTTATCATATCTTATTGGATTTGATTGCAAGGTCTCAACTGTCAAATCATTGGTGATTTTCAATTCTTCCCCAGCTTGCTGGGTACTCACAAGGAGTTCTAAAATATTTAGAAGTTTTCGAGCATCCCCCCCGCTAAACCTAAACAAAGCTTCCCATTCATGAATCTCGATTTCTCTGGCTTTTAGGTAAGCATCTTTACTCAATGCATCGGTAACAATTGACTTAAGTTCATTTTCACTTAACGTTTTTAGTGTATAAACTTGGCATCGAGAAAGCAATGCCGGGATGACCTCAAATGATGGGTTTTCGGTGGTTGCTCCAATTAAAGTAAAGACACCTTTTTCAACAGCGCCCAAAAGAGAATCTTGCTGTGATTTACTAAATCTATGAATTTCATCAATAAATAGAATAGGCTTTGTCATAAGCCCCCCTTGTCTTGATGCTGAATCAATGATATCTCTTACATCTTTAACGCCCGACTGGATAGCACTTAGGCTGTAAAATGTAGAATCATATGACTTTGCTATGAGTCTTGCTAATGTTGTTTTTCCAACTCCAGGAGGTCCCCAAAGGATGATTGAAGGCAAAGCAGATTTGCTTCTTATTATTTTGCCCAGAACGGCATTATTTCCAACCAAATGGTTTTGCCCTACATAATCATCAAGATTTCTTGGGCGCATTCTTTCTGCAAGTGGTTCACCCGACATCATGCTGCTACAGGTGTATCTAATTTTTTATGTTTCCAGCGTTTATGAGACCAAAGCCAAAACTGAGGTTCAGCCTTGATTAATTCTTCTAAAAAGCCAGTATGCATTCGTGTAATGTCAGTTTCGGAAGTGGTTTCAGCAGCTTCGGTCACGATTTTATATTCAAGTGTATAGTAACCTCGCTTGACTTTTTTAATCACACCAAAAACAACAGCCGTGTTATAAAGTTTGGCGTATTTTTCGGTGCCTTTAGCAACTGATGTTTCCTGGTTTAGGAAGTTTATCCAATATGCATAATCTGGATTGGAGGGGCTTTGGTCGGCGATAAAACCAGTTACGCTCAAGATATCTTTCCTCGCTTCCATTTCACTTTTCATTCTTCCTGCATGAAGCAAATCTATTCCGAAACGACTTCGTGATTTGATCATCGCATCATTGAAAACATGATTTTTAATTGGAAGGTATACACCTTGCGGTGAATACTTGCTTTGAAAAGGAAGAGTGATTGCCGCCCACTCCCAGTTTGCAAAATGACCTGTTACTGCTATTGTTTTTCTGCCTCGTTTGTAAAATTCATCCAGAACTTCTGGATTTAATAAAACCATTCTTTTATTTAATTCAGTTTCTGAGATAGTGAACGATTTTACAGTTTCAACTACAACATCTGCTAGATGTTTGTAGAATTTTTTTTCAATATCTAATAATTCCTTCTCTGACTTTTCTGGAAAAGCATTTCTTAAATTGCTTCTGCTTACTTTAACACGATAAGCGAATACTCTATATAAAATGAAGTAAATTCCATTCGATAGAATATACAAAACAGACATCGGTAATACAGAAAGCGCGTAAATCAACCACAATAAAGGGTAAGATAAGATTGCGCTTATTTTTTGTTTCTTGCCGCCCATATAACAATTGCTATCTGCAATACATTCTTATTACATCAAATGCTTCTGAATTGCCTAAATCAACTGCTTTTGATAAATCTACACAAGCTGCTTCTTTGGCTCCACTGATATAATTGATAATTCCGCGTTTGTAAAAAGCCTGGGACATATTTTCATCAAGGGAGATACAAATATTCAAATCAGTTAGAGCTTCAGAATAATTGCCTAAAGCATAATAAGCCAACGATCTATTAAAATAGAATTCGGGATTGTTGTTTTTTAATGAAATAGCATCCGTCAAATCTTTTAATCCACCATTGTTATCTCCAAGCGAGAGCTTGCAAAGTGCCCGGTAATTGAGCGCCATAGCATTAGAATAATCCCCCTTAAGCAATGTATTAAAGTCATCTATTGCTTGCATGTACATTCTCTTCTTATAGTAGCAAATTCCTCTGTTAAAAGTGGCGTCTGGATAAGGAGTTTTTAATTTCAAAGCCTTGCTAAACAGATCTATTGCAGAAGTGTATTCTCCTGCTAGGCCTTTTGCCGTTGCTTGATTATATAGTTCTGCAGCAGTAGTTTGAGCATCCAAACAATTGCTAAGGAATAAACTAAATATGAAAGTTGTAATAACGAAAATTGTTCTATTCACCTTGTAGTTCAAGAGGTTTTGCATGTCTGCCAATTGCATCTTTGCCACAGAATTTCTCCAGATATTCACTCGCAGGTTGCCAATTTAAATTCTTTGCTTCAATAAAATCTTTGCAAGAAGCCTCTCTTTCATTGAGCATTAAATAGCAAAGGGCTCGGGCAAATAAAGATTCAGCATAATCTGGCTTTTTTATAAGTACTTCATTCAAAATCTCTTTAGCCTCTTTGTAATTTTTTTCACTCATTAACTTCACAGCGGCGTTATACTGACTGCTCACATTATTATCTTCTTGGGCTTGAGATGAAATGAAAATGAGTAAAGCGATAACAGTTAGGAAAGTTTTCATAAGTATTTTATTCGCAATAAGATGTATAATTGTTATCTGCTTCTTCATTACCTAAATCACGAGCCTTCTCCCAATCAATGCATGCTCCTTTTTTATTGCCTGAAAGAAATTTTGCAGAACCTCTATGACTGAGAGCATTATCGTGATTTGGGTTTAGCTCTATTGCTTTAGAGAAATCATCTATTGCCTTATCATCATTTCCTGAAGAGCCATTTCCCATGGCTCTGTAATAATAGGCATCTGCCATTTCTGGTTTTATTTTTAGTGCATTGTCACAATCACTTATGCAGTTCTTGAATTTCTCATCTTCAAAACTTATAATTGCTCTTTGCAAATAGGCTTCTGCAAAATCAGATTTCAAATCAATTGCAGTATTCAAATCAGTCATTGCATCATCGAATTTTTCGACATCCATAAATAGCAATGCTCTGTTATAGAATATTTTGTAATCACGGTCATTTAACTTAACAGCTTTTGAATAACATTCCAAAGCTGCTTCTGAATATCCTGAAAAGTAATTTGCTATACCTTGATAAAGATACAAATCAGAAGTTTCTAATTTCAACGAATCAGCTATTGAGAATTCTTTTAGTGCTTCCGGGCTGTTCCTCATCGCAATTTTTACTCTTCCCATCAAAAAGTGATTTTCAGCAATTTCAGGTGCGATTTTAAGAGCTTGTTCCATCTTTTCTTTGGCTTCAGCAACTTCTCCTTTCTCTAAAAACGTTAATGCTTCCTCCCGGTGACGGTCTGTTTGAGCTTCAACATCCGCCGTTAGGCTTAATGTCAATAATGAAATAATAAACGTTGATATCTTCATTCTTTATCTCTCTAAAATTTAAGATTGGAGTTAATTTCTCTCATTTCTGAATTATAACAAATAGAATACTGTAAGGCGCTTACCCCCAAGTTATTACGTTTAAATGTGTAAGATTCTGAAAACACCACTTCTTCTCTTGTGTATGTGCTAATTTTCTTATTGTCCAAATAGGATCCCAGTTCACCTAAGCAACCATATATACTTTCTAATTCTTCACATGCATCGGAAATGCTTGCATATGCAGTTTGCAATTTAGTTTCACTCTCTAGGCCTACAAGTCTCCCTTGTTTGAAGGTGCATGTAACAAGGGTATCGCTTGGCAAAATAACCCAGGTTTTTCTTTTTATTCCTTCACAGTTTATTTCTGAGTCATCTGATTGAAAATTATGTGCTTTCAATAGAGTCTCTTGCAATGTTTCTCCCAAATGAAAATTGCCATCATTAAGGCAAACTGGCACATGAGCAAATAAACCATCTGCGGGCCTGCCCATATAATCCTGGAGCCTAACTGAATCAGGAGGCGTGCAAGATAAATGAGCAATAAAGATTAATAGGGAAGGAATTAGGATGCTTCTCATGAAATCAAAGTGTTCAAACCTACAAAACTTACTTCAATTTTTGAAATATGAATGCAACTCTAACTAAAATTAGGGAATTAGTTCTTCAATTTTCTCAAGCTTTTCCTCGGTAAATCCTCCGCTCACAAAACCAATCAATTCACCATCCGATGAAACTACTAAAACCGATGTGTCTGCTTTGTTCTTTAGCAATGCTTGTATGCTTGTTTTGGGCTCAGTTGTATAGTAAGACAATGATTTAAGTTCTTCGGGTAGTTGGTTTTCAACTTTGTTACTTGCCGCCTTGAATTCAGTGTGCTGCAATTGATTCAGAAATGTTACAGTTTTGAATTCAGAATCAAGCATAGCATCCATAAGTCCTGATTTTCTTATAAACTTCTGAACCAGTGGGTTAGTCCAGCTTTCTATTTCTTTTTCGGCCTTGATATTAAAAATGACAAAAATGACTTTTGTCCTTGACTCATCAATAAATGGAAAAGTCGCCTCAGAATCATTAATAGTAAAGCAAGTTATTTGTGGCAAAGTCTGAGCTAAAATAGGTTGTGATACTAAAACCCATAAAAGACAAATTGAAATAATGATTCTAATCATAAGCTCGAGGAAGAAAGACAATAATGGCTTTAACGCTTGATTTGCTTTCTTCTTGCTCTTTCTTTTGAAAGAAGTGTTAATTCCCGTGAAGTTTGTCCAGCAACTGAAGTATTCTCTTCAGCTCTTCTAATGAGATAAGGCAGGACATCTTTAACAGGTCCATAAGGCACATATTTAGCAACATTATAACCTGCACTAGCAAGATTAAAACTAATATGATCACTCATTCCAAGTAATTGGGAAAAATAAATCCTGTGGTCATTTTTTTCCAACTTATACTTCTGCATAAGCTCTGTTAGCAAGTGAGCCGATTTCTCGTTATGTGAACCTGCGCATAAAGCCATCATGTTAATATTAGAAACTACCAGTTCCAAAGCAGAATCATAATCCTTATCGCATGATATCTTATCTGGCTGAATAGGAGATGGGTATCCCATCTCAAGGGCTCTAGCCCTTTCTTTCTCCATATAAGCGCCTCTCACCAATTTAACTCCTACATGAAATCCTTCTTCCTTGCCTTTGGCAATTAAACTCTGCAATACCTCCAGTCTATCATGTCTATACATTTGAAATGTGTTGATAATTAGCGCTTTATCCTTGTTGAAGCGCTTCATCATGCTTAACATTAACTCATCCATTATTGGCTGAATCCATGATTCTTCGGCATCCATCATGATGTACCTGTCAATTTCAGCTGCTTTTTTGCAGATCATCTCCAAGCGTTCTTTTACTCTCTCGAACTCATGATGCTCTGCATCATTTAGCTCGGTTCCAGCACTCAGTTTTTCCAGTAGTCCGAAACGCGCTATCCCTGTCAGTTTAAAAACATTGAAAGGTATCTTGTCATCTAAGGCAGCACGATCTTGAGTATCCATAATCTCTCTTGCAGTCCTGTCAAAGTCTGCTTCAGTTTCTTTGCCTTCCACAGAATAATCAAGAATGGTTGCCACATGAAATTTATGTAGTTTATCAATGGTTGATTCACATTCATTTATAGCTTCACCTCCGCAAAAATGCTCATAGATAGTTTCTTTGATAAGATATTTAAATGGGAAGCTCACTTTCACAGCAAGACCCGCAAGTGGTTTGCTCCATTTTACAATTTGGTTATTACCAATGAGTTTAAACAGCAACCAGGCTTTTCTTAGTTGGTAATTCGAATGACTTTGAAATGCGATTTCAGTATTTTCAAAAGAAACCATTACACGCAGATTTTTGGCAAACCTAAAGGATTTTCAGCCATGTTATTAAAATTATTTTATACAAAAATCAATGCCTTTTCAACAGCATAGTCATTACATTTGAACCATGCAAGTGGAGGTTATTAACGAGAACCCATTCATCATTGTAGGAGAGCGACTTCAAGGTAGTTTAAAAACCTACATTAATGAACTAAACCCTGAATCTGTAGTTATTGTTTGTGATGACAACACATTCAAATATTGTCATTCTGCTTACAAAACTGTTTTTGATTCTTTTGAAAGAAGCCAAACACTCATAGTTAATTCGGGCGATACTTCGAAAAACCTAGAAAATGCAGTATTCATTTGGGAAAAATTAGCTGCAAATAATGCTTCAAGAAAATCTTTACTCATCGCCTTAGGCGGAGGAATGATCTGTGACCTGGCTGCTTTTGCCGCTTCTGTTTTTATGCGGGGGATTCCTTTAGTGCTCATGCCAACTTCTATTCTTGCTATGGTTGACGCAGCTATTGGCGGTAAAACGGGACTTAATTTTAACTCAATAAAGAACCTCCTTGGAACTTTCAGGAACCCAGAAGCTGTATTTGCAGATTTACATTTTCTATCAACATTACCTTTTGATGAAGCAAATTCAGGGAAGGCCGAAGTATTGAAACATGCATTACTCCAAGGGGAATCTAAGTTTGAAGAGTTTAAGAGCGAATTTGATAAACCATTAAGTGTTTCTGCAACATCCGCCTCAATGAGGTTTAAATTAAGTATAACTCAAGCTGATTTTGAAGAGAAAGGGATTAGGGAAATCCTAAACCTTGGTCATACGAGTGCGCATGCTATTGAGTCATTATACCTCTATAGAAATAAAACCCTCCTTCATGGAAATGCAGTTGCCGCAGGATTATGGATAGAATCATTGATTTCGGAATTGTTTTTTGATTTTCCTGCCGAATTTAATTTTGTTGAACTAAGAAATTTTATTGGGCTAAAGTTCAGCAGGCTTGATTTCTCTGAAAGTGATATCCCGTTTTTATTAAATGCAATGAGTTCCGATAAAAAGAATAAAATTGGTTTGCGCTCATTTGTCTTACTAAATCAAGATTATTCGCCTAAAATTGGTTGTCATCCAAGCGAAGAATTGATTACCACAGCTTGTTTAAGATATCTTCAAGATGCCTGAAATTATAGAGCTAATTGCCCCGTTTTCATCAATAAAGTTGAGTGTTCCTTTGACTGCTTCAAAGAGTATCAGTAATCGTTTGCTGATTTTGAATGCTATATCAGACGGCCTGATTTCCGGGCTTGGATATTCAGATTCAGAGGATACTAAAAACTTGCAAAAGTGCTTAACTGAAAATGGAGATACACTATATGTAGGTGAGGGAGGCACCACTTTAAGATTTTTACTTGCTTATTTTGCCTCTATCGAGGGAAGTGACATCATCCTAAAAGGAAGTGAACGCCTTATGAAAAGGCCTGTTTCTGCCCTTTTTGATGCTTTGAATTCTTTAGGCGCTGATGTGAAATATGTTAATCATAACCCTCTTTTGGGAATTCACATAAAAGGTAAAACGATGACCGGGGGATTGCTTAAATTAGGCAATTCGGCAAGCAGTCAGTTTGCCACAGCACTTTTGCTGAGTTCTCCAAATTATGTTGAAGGAGTTCAGATTATTTTGCCTGAGCAATTCCCTTCCTATCCTTATGCAAAAATGACTGTTGATTTGATGAAATCATGCGGTTATGATGTTTCGGCTACAAGCAAAGAGCTTGTTCTTAAACCAACTGAAATAGAAAGAATACAAATACATGTAGAGAAAGACTGGTCATCTGCTTCATATTGGTATGGCATAACTGCTCTCAGTGAAGGCGCTGAAGTTGTTCTTGAAGGTTTAAGCACTGAATCTCTTCAGGGAGATGCGCGTTGCGCAGATTTATTTAGACTCCTTGGAGTTAGAACTTCATATGTGGAACAAGGAGTAAAAATCACAAATTGTCCTTTAACTGTTTCGGAAATAGCTTTGGACATCTCAGACTTTCCTGATTTATTTCCGGCTTTAGCCTTTTCCGCAGCAGGAAAAAGAATGAAAGTATATTTTACAGGACTATCAACACTTAGAGTGAAAGAGAGCGATAGAGTGTTTGCTGTAACTAAAGAATTAGAAAAAGTCAATGTCAAGCATAAAATGCTTGAGGATGATTTATTATGTCTAGACGCACGCGACTTACAAACACATAAAACAGTGGTTTTTGAAACACATCAGGACCATAGAATTGCTATGTCTGCCGCAATACTATCATGTGTTATTTGGAAAGTTTGTATCAGAAGTCCATTCGTTATCGGTAAAAGCTATCCTGCCTTTTGGCAGCATTTAGCTTTAGCTGGCTTTTCTGTAACCGAACTTGAAAGTTAAGCAGGAATATTTTTGTGAATGTGTTGTGCTTGTCAAAATAGATTACCTTTGCGGCATAATAATTTACTAATGAAAAATGGAATTGTAAAGTTCTTCAATGAATCTAAGGGATTTGGATTTATTAAAGACAATGAATCGGACAAAGAATTTTTTGTCCATGTATCCGGACTTGTACATGAAGTACGTGAGAATGATCACGTAACTTTTGACTTACAAGAAGGTAGAAAAGGCTTGAATGCCGTGAACGTGAAGCGTCAGGCATAAACTGATATTATCCCGTTGCAAAGCCGGTCTGAAAAGACCGGCTTTTTTTATGCCCTTGTTTTTACAATAACGCAATTTATCTTTCTTCTAAATTCAAATAATATTGGTTAAAATTGAAAAATATACTATTATTGGTTATTCAAATTTCGATTAAGAGATTTTTTTAACTAATAACTAGCACAAATGAGAAAAGGTCAATTAGCTTCTTTTTCATCCCCGCGTGGAGTCCTTTTTACAGGGCTTGTTTGTGCAGTTGTCTTTAGTCCAAGGGTTCTGAAGACTCAAAATTTTCAAAATGTAGCTCAAGTATATGGAGTGTCAAGTTTCGCTGAAGGTCAGTATGGTAATGGGATAAGTTTATATGATTGGAACTTTGATGGATATGATGATATAGTTCTATGTAGAGAAAATGAGCCTGTTAAGTTTTATCGTAATACGGCTGGGACATTTCAGGAGGTAAATTTTACTGGTGTTGAAATTCAAGGACGCGTGAACTCTGTTTCATGGGTAGATTATAATAATGACGATAATCCGGATCTTGCTTTTAACATTGGTGGTGGAGCTTTTACATTGTTTAGAAATGAAGGAGATTTTCAGTTTACTAATGTAAGCTCGCAGTGCGGAGTCAGTCAAATTATAGCAGAAGGTTATGGTCAAAGTTGGGGTGATTTTGACAATGATGGCTATTTGGATTTATACCTTTCCAATTATCAAACTGCTGAAATCACTCCTCTTAGGACTAATTATTTATATCGTAATAATGGAGACGGCACTTTTACAAATGTTACAGATCTAGCAGGAGTTGGAAATGGCTACAAGATGACGTTTTTGTCGGTATGGCTTGATTATGATAAAGATGGTTTCAGCGATTTATTTGTGCTTAACGATAGATTTTCATTCTATAATTATCTGTATCACAATAATGGAGATGGAACATTTACTGATGTTAGTGAAGAGTCAGGCTTAAGTCAAAATTTCGAACCGATGTCAGGAACTGTCGGAGACTACAATAACGATAACTGGTTAGATATTTTCGTGTCAAATGGTAATGAAGGAAATAAATTGTACACAGGCTCAGAAAGTGGTTTTTTTGAAGAAGTTGCTGCGGAGCAGGGCGTACAGTTGTTTCTAATGTGTTGGTCAGCTGTCTGGATTGATGCCAACGGTGATATGAATCAAGATCTGACTATTGCTACATCAGATACATGGATCAACGATAGCGATGTTTTTTATTTTGAAAACTCAGGAGGAAGTTTTTTTCTAAACCAAAGTGGTGATTTACTTGAGCAAGGTGGTTTAACTTATGCAATGGGTAAAGCTGATTTTAATAATGACTTCAAAAGTGACTTGCTTTCATATGGGGCCTCTCCTAGAGGTGTTGCTATTTGGGAAACAAATGGTCCCAGTCATTATGCAATTAAATTAGCTCTTAAAGGCACTATATCTAACAGAGATGGTATAGGAGCAATTATTGAAGTATATTCAAATGACATCAGACAAACACATTATACTTTAAACGGCGAACAATACCTTAGTCAAAATTCGCAATGGCACATCTTTTCAACTCAAAGCAATAGTTTTGCTGATAGTGTTATTGTTCGTTGGCCAAGCGGTATCGTAGATAAATATATTAGTGTTCCAGCTATGGAACTGCTTGTTTTAACCGAAGGAGAAACACTAGGGCCTAACTTATCAGAAAATCTTAACCTTGCACATTGTAATGGTGACACAATTGTATTGGATGCAGGCGAAGCAGATTCTTACATTTGGAATACCGGCGAAATCA
The DNA here is from genome assembly GCA_018401705.1 of Bacteroidia bacterium. Classification (GTDB taxonomy): domain Bacteria; phylum Bacteroidota; class Bacteroidia; order M30B66; family M30B66; genus M30B66. Next base: position 46,065 of record JAGYKL010000026.1, read on the forward strand.
CACCCACGATTCAAGTAGCTGAATCTGGTGAATATTCAGTTGAGGTTACTATTGGTGAATTAATTGTTGTTTCTGACACGATTAGCCTGGAGTTTTTAGAATCTATTGATTATCAGGTTGTACAATCAAATTTAACTTGCTTTGACTCCCAAGATGTTCAAGCTCATATTGAAGATTTAAACGGAAACGTAATTCAGTTGGTTCTGTGGAATCACATAAATGAAAGCAACTTATATATCGGCCCCCCACTTGATTCGATTCACTACCAATTCGCCGATAGTAATACATGTATTTCAGAAGGCTACATTAATTTCATCATTCCAGATTCAATCACAATAAATGTTTCCACAGAATTTATTTCTCAGCAAACAGGATGCGAAGATACCTGGAGCGGAAATGTAGAGGTTTATGGCGGAACACCTCCATATCAAGTTATTTGGGAGTTTTATTTAATCGGTGAAATGTCTCCCTTCTTGTATGAGAATGGATTAAGTTTTGAATGTATTCCTTCAGAATCAGATTTGTATCTTAAATGCATTGTTAAGGATACAAATTTATGTGTAAGCACTTTGGAGCAATTTTTAAACCTCAATTCACTAGGTTATTTAGAAGAATCGGCAACGAGAAACTTGTTTCATCCAAATCCATTCAAGAATTCAATTATTCTTGATGCTTTACCTCAGGAGTC
>JAGYKL010000027.1 GCA_018401705.1 Bacteroidia bacterium
CAAGCCGTTGAAGGAATCGTGAATGGTATCTTCTTTAACCAAGGCCATGTTTGCTGCGCCGGCTCAAGATTGTTTGTCCAAGAAGGTGTGGCTGATATTGTTATTAGAAAGTTAAAAGACCGAATGGAAACTCTGCAAGTTGGAGACCCAATGGATAAAAACACCGATATAGGTGCGATAAATTCAAGTGAACAACTCAAAAAAATAAACGAATACCTTAAGATTGGAGTAAATGAAGGTGCCGAAATGCATCAGAGTTCATGCAAAATCCCATCCAAAGGATTCTTCTGCAAGCCTACACTCTTTCTACACACTTCACAAAGTCACCGTGTAGTGCAAGAAGAAATATTCGGACCTGTTCTGGCTGTGCAAACCTTCAGAACTGTAGATGAAGTAATTGAAAAAGCCAACAATACTCCATTTGGTTTAAGTGCAGGTGTGTGGACAGATAAAGGCTCCAAGATTTTCTCCTTAACAACTAAAATGAAAGCCGGAGTTGTTTGGGCAAACACCTATAACAAATTTGACCCGGCTTCGCCTTTCGGCGGATATAAGGAAAGTGGTTTTGGACGAGAGGGCGGCCTACACGGTTTGCTTCCTTATCTTGAACTTAATTAATAACAAGATTAAAGATCCCCATTTATGGCAACTATAAAAACAAGCCCTAAGCCAGCTGCGAGAGCCAATAAAACGGCCGATGTTCAAGCAAATGGAAATGGAAGTGCCAAAACAGAACGTATTGGAGTGCTAAAGACCTATAAGATTTTCATTAACGGTCAATTTCCGAGAACAGAATCGGGTAGATACTATGCCTTAAAACTAAAAGACGGTAGTACCGTTAATATGTGCCTTAGCTCCAGAAAGGATGTTCGAAATTCTGTTCTTGCTGCAAGAAATGCTCAAGAAAAATGGGCTGAAAAAACCGCATATAACCGCAGCCAAATTATTTACAGAATCGCTGAAATGCTAGAGACTCGTTCTGCTCAATTCATTGCAGAACTAATCTCTCAAGGAAGTTCAGCAGCAGCAGCAAAAACAGAAGTAGAAACGGCTGTTGACAGACTCATCTATTACGCTGGTTGGTGCGATAAATACAATCAAATATTTAGTACGGTAAACCCTGTAAGTAGCTCACATTTTAATTTTTCAAGCACCGAACCTGTTGGAGTTGTTGGTATTATAGCTCCCGAAAATTCCGGTTTACTTGGATTAGTTTCGATTATTGCTCCTGTAATTGCTTCTGGAAATACAGCAGTTGTTTTAGCTTCTGAAAGCAAACCTCTATGCTCAATTACTCTGGCAGAAGTAATTCACGCTTCTGATGTGCCTGCTGCAGTTGTGAATATTCTTACAGGCAAACGTTCTGAATTAGCAGCTCAATTCTCAACACATATGGATATTAATGCCGTGTATGTGAATACAAGTGATGCAACACTAAAAAAGCAAGTAGAAATTGATTCAGCTTTAAACGTAAAAAGGTCAAGATTTGAAACTGAAATTAACTGGCTAGATGATTCAGCACAGTCGCCTTATAGAATTATGGACTTCCTTGAAGTAAAAACAACTTGGCATCCAATTGGTGTTTAATTATGAGACTTCAATAAAAAAGCCCGAATCATTGATTCGGGCTTTTTGTTTTATCAATCTTCCTGAAGGAAAGGATATCTGTAATCAGTAGGTGGAACAAAGGTTTCCTTGATTGTTCTTGGAGAAACCCACCTCAACAAATTAATCATTGAACCGGCTTTATCGTTAGTTCCCGATCCGCGAGCACCACCAAATGGCTGTTGACCAACAACTGCGCCTGTTGGCTTATCGTTGATGTAAAAATTACCGGCTGCATTTCTTAAGGCATAAGTAGCCTGCTCTACAGCATATCTGTCAGAAGCTATTATTGAACCGGTTAAGGCATAATTTGAAGTTCCATCTACCAGACTCAGAATATCTGAAAATGTATCATCAGGATAAACATAAATGGTTACTACCGGACCAAAAAGCTCCTCACACATGGTAACATATTTAGGGTCTTTCACAACGATTACTGTTGGCGCAATAAAATATCCTTCCGATTTATCGTAAGTGCCTCCTGCTATAATTTCAGCTTCTGAATCAGTTTTAGCATGATTAATATAAGAAGCTAACTTATCAAATGACTTCTCATCAATAACCGCATTTATGAAGTTAGAGAAATCATCAACTGGACCAATCTTAAAGCTTGCAATATCTTTTACAAGGTGCTCTTTAACTTCTGGCCACAGAGAAGAAGGAATATAACATCTTGAAGCAGCAGAGCATTTCTGCCCTTGATATTCAAATGCACCTCTTGAAATTGCTGTTGCTACAACATCTGCAGCTGCGCTGGGATGAGCAACAATAAAATCTTTACCGCCCGTTTCTCCCACAATGCGTGGATATGTTCTGTATTTGTGGATGTTCTCTCCTATGGTTTTCCAGATATTCTGGAAGACTCCAGTTGACCCAGTAAAGTGGATTCCTGCGAAATCAGGGTGATTGAATATCACTTCACCTGCGGTTGGACCGCTTACAAATACAAGATTTATAACTCCATCAGGAACACCTGCCTCACGGAAGATTTTCATGAGAACATGCGCCGAATATATCTGTGTATCAGCTGGCTTCCAAACTATCACATTACCCATCATAGCTGCAGAAGTAGGTAAATTTCCCGCGATAGCGGTAAAATTAAAAGGTGTTAATGCGAATACAAACCCTTCTAATGGCCTCTGCTCAAGCCTGTTCCAAATTCCTGGTGAAGACTCTGGTTGTTGAGCATAAATCTGAGCCATGTACTGCACATTAAATCTTAAGAAATCTATGATTTCGCAAGCTGAATCAATTTCGGCTTGATAGGCATTTTTCGATTGCCCCAGCATTGTTGCAGCATTCAACTCAGCACGGTAAGGTCCGGCAATTAAATCGGCAGCTTTAAGAAAAATAGCAGCCCTTTGCTCCCAAGCCATTTTCTCCCAATTCTCCTTAGCTGCCAGAGCTGCATTAATCGCATCCTTAACATGGCCAGCATTTCCTCGGGAAAAACTTCCTAAAATATGCTTGATTTTATGTGGTTGCTTAAGACTAATCTTTTCCTCGGTGAAAACCTCCTTTCCGCCAATAAACATAGGAATGTCGCGCTTTTCAGACTGCATCTCCTGCAACTTGGCTTTTAGCTCTATTCGCTCCGCACTGCCCGGGGCGTAATTCTTAACAGGCTCGTTTACAGCCTTGGGTAAATTGAAAAAACCTTTAATCATGGGAATAATTTTGCCGCAATTTAGGCATTCCAATTTTTTTATAATGTAATTTACTTCCTTGTTAACACAATCTCTTTTAACTAACTTAGCAGCATCAGCAGATACCAGCATTTTATGATTCAGGAAATCTTACATCTTTTTGAGAAACAGGCCTTTGGAGTTTGTACCTGGATGGGAGAAAAATTAAGAATGAAATCATCTCAGATAAGACTATTCTTCATTTATGCTTCATTTCTCACATTAGGTTCCCCCATAATTGTATATCTGCATATGGCATTCATCCTTAAAATTAAGGAATATATTCAGAGTAGCAGAACGCGCTTGTGGGACCTCTGAAATTAATCTCCGTATTAAGGCACGCTGATTTCCGCTCAGTTAGAATAGCATTTCTACTGATTATTTTGGTTATTTCCACAGGTACTGTGGGATACATGCTCATTGAAAAATTTAAGCTTCTTGAAGCTTTTTACATGACCATGATTACCATTGGAACAGTAGGTTTTATGGAAGTACATCCCCTGAGCGATCAAGGAAGGATTTTCACATCTATCCTAATTCTTTTAAGTTTCGGTACATTTGCCTACGGCCTTTCAGCAATCACTTCAGCCATTGTTGAAGGTCAATTAGCAGCATATTTTTCGGGTTATAAAGTGAAAACAGAAATCAGTCACCTCAACAACCACGTTATCGTTTGTGGTTACGGTAGAAATGGTAAACAAGCCTGCAAGCAACTTAAAAGCAGAGGCCTTAACTTTGTTGTTATTGAACGTGACGAGAAAGTATGCGAAACCATTCGTGAAGAAGGTAATACCCTTTACATTCATGGAGACGCTACCGACGATAAAATATTGGAATCAGCCAGAATACTTAACGCAAAGGCTCTGATATCTACCCTTGATAAAGACACAAACAACCTTTTCGTTGTTCTTTCGGCGAGAAACCTCAACAAAGATTTACATATCATCTCCAGAGCAAGTGAAGAAGGAAGTGATAAAAAGCTATATATCGCTGGTGCCAACAACGTAATTATGCCTGATAAGATTGGCGGAGCTCACATGGCGGCATTGGTTTCCAGACCAGACATTCTTGAATTTCTTGATGTTCTGTCGTCAAACGAAAATGTTTCAGAAGCACACCTTGAAGAAATATTGAAGCTTAACTTCAAATCTGAGTTCAGAAGCAAAACTATTGCCGATTTGTGTATACATGAAAAGACTGGAGTAACAATAATAGGAATACGTGAACCCTCTGGGCATTGTATAATTAACCCAGCCCAATCAACTGTGCTAAGCCCCGAAATGAAAATATTTGTTCTTGGCAGCAATTCGCAAATCGATACATTCAAAAAAGAATATTTACAATCATGAAACGTCTGCTGGTAACAGGAAGTAACGGACTACTTGGTCAGAAAATAATTTATCGCTTGCTCGAACTCAATGAGTTCGAAATTCATGCTGCAGCACGTGGCGACAATCGCCTTATTGAAACAAAAGGTTATCACTACCACAGTTTAGATATTGGAAACCAAAATGAAGTTGATACTATTATCGACACTGTTAAGCCTGATGTAGTTATTCATACCGCAGCAATGACAAATGTGGATGCCTGTGAAACAGACAAAGCTGGTTGCCTTATAAATAATGTGAATGCTGTTGAGTACATCGTAAAAGCTTGTAACAGAAATAATGTTCACCTTGTGCATGTTTCAACAGATTTCATCTTCGATGGAGAAGATGGTCCGTATGATGAAGAAGCAAAACCAAACCCAGTTTCATACTACGGTTGGTCCAAAATGGAAGCTGAACGCATTGTGATGGAACAATCTCAAAGCTGGGCCATTCTTAGAACAATTCTGGTTTTTGGAGTAGTAGATCACATGAGTCGCTCTAATGTAGTGCTCTGGGCCAAAGGAGCTCTAGAAAAAGGTAGTGAAATGAATGTGGTTGACGATCAATATAGAATGCCAACCCTTGCCGAAGACCTCGCCGAAGGATGCATTCTTGCCGCAAGACAGCATGCTACAGGCATTTACAATATCTGTGGCAAAGACTATATGAGTGTTTTTGAACTTGTTGAGCGTGTGGCCGATTTCTATGGTTTACCTAAAGACAAAATCAAGAAAGTTTCGTCTTCTACATTAAATCAGCCAGCTATGCGACCTCCTAAAACCGGCTTTATTCTCACGAAATCTATAAATACACTTGGTTATAACCCACATAGTTTCGAAGAAGGATTAGCCATTCTTGATGAGCAATTGAAAAAACATCAGGCTTAACTTTCTTATCTGCAAAAGAATTGAATTTATAGCCAAATAAGAAAGCTCAACACAGCAAAAAAGAAAAGCATCAGGGTTTAGCTCAATAGATTGTTAAGCTACACAAACCAATATGCTTTAATAGAAGCTCCGGTTATTTATGATTTGTCAACCTTATTAGCTTTAATTGCTGAAAGATATCTCTTAAGCTCTGCTCGAACTTTCGGAAATAAAATAAAGCATCCTATAATGTTTGGTACTGCCATGGCAAAGATCATGGCATCTGAGAAGTCTATTACCGGACCTAAACTGATAGCTGCTCCCACAATGATAAATAAGCAAAACATGACTTTGTAGGAAATATCGGCAATTTTGTTTCTTCCAAAAAGATACATCCAGCTTTGCAGACCATAATATGACCATGAAAGCATAGTTGAAAAGGCAAAAAGTATAACAGCTATGGTTAAAATGTATGGGAAGAAGGAAAGCACAGATCCGAAAGCAGCCGAAGTAGCTTCAACACCGTCTGGCGACTTAACCCCGTATTCCATGATAGAGCCATCTCCGTTTGTGATGATAATCACAAGCGCAGTCATAGTGCACACAACAACTGTATCAATAAATGGCTCAAGTAATGCAACCAAACCTTCTGAGGCAGGGAAGTTCGTTTTTACAGCAGAGTGAGCAATTGCTGCAGACCCAACTCCTGCTTCATTTGAAAAAGCAGCACGCTGGAAACCAATAATTAGCACTCCAACAAGTCCACCTTTAATACCTTCTGCTGAAAAAGCGCCAGAAAAAATCTGAGAAAACGCACTTGGAATGTCGCTGAAATGCATGATTAAAACTATAAGAGAGGCAAAAACATACATTCCTACCATAAAAGGAACTACTCTCTCTGTTACAGAACCAATTCGCTTAATTCCTCCAATGATTACCATTGCAACTAAAATTGCTAAGATTAACCCGAAAATTGCACCTGCACTCGGGTGTGTTATACCTAACATATTATTAAACTGAGCTGCTGCTTGGTTGGCTTGAAACATATTGCCACCTCCTATTGACCCACCTACACACATAACTGCAAATATCCCTGCAAGGATCTTTCCTAAAGTTCCTGCCTTCATTTCTTTTAGTCCTTTGCTTAAATAGTACATTGGCCCACCGTAAACGGTGCCATCCTCACCTACATCTCTATATTTTACACCTAGAGTACATTCTACAAATTTCGATGACATTCCTAGTAAGCCTGCAATAATCATCCAAAAAGTAGCACCAGGTCCTCCAAGTGATATTGCAACTGCAACACCAGCTATATTTCCTAGTCCTACAGTGCCAGAAAGTGCTGCTGTTAAGGCTTGGAAATGTGTAACTTCTCCATCGCTTTCTACTTTGATTGTGCCAACAATGTCACCATCAACGGTACTAACCATAGCTTTATCAACCTTTCCATGTCTGTCAATATTGTCGAACTTGCCCTTAACAATACTAATCGCTGTTGAGAAATTTCTGAGGTTTACAAAGTTGAAAGCAATTGTAAAGAAAGCAGCAGCTACTAAAAGCATGATAACTACAATTGGGACATCAATGCCAGCGATATTTACAGGATAGAAGATGACTCCTCCCCAGGCGTCTGCAATTGGTTTAAATTTTTCATTAATAGTTTCATCGATACCTTTCCCATAACCTATAAACGGCACGACCATTAGGATTAAGAATGTAATTAATCTTCGCAATCTCAATTTCATATGTTGTTTATTTGATTTGTATTCAAAATTGCCTCGCAAGCATTTTTACCAAACAATTTAGATTCATTAATTTATAATGCCTTCGGTTGAAATTTCAAACAGCATAGACCTAAAAACTTGGAAATGTATTATTAATTATTGACAATCTAAAGAGCAGTCCTTATAGTGTAAAGGCGAAGATATAGGAAAAAGCTCATCTCTAAACCAAGCCCTAATCATATGTCAAAAAATCGATTAGCATCTGTAAACAATCATTTTAAACGGATATAAACGTTTATAATAACTTGTAAAACAAAGCATTCCCGAAATTTAGACACTCATTATGAAAGAGTTTCTAGATTTATCGCCGTCTGAAAAAAGAGGATTAACCATCTTGATCATTCTTATTTGCTTGGTTCAAATAGCAAGGGTAATTATTCCCAAACCCAATGCAAATGCAGCAATTGTCTCTCAATCTGAACTAGCTCTCGTTGAAGAATGGGAAAAGCAGCTTAAAGCACCAATTAAGGAAAACACCAACACCAAAAATGCTCGAAAAAGCCAACTCAAAATTCCCGAAACTGCATTTGACCCCAATGCATATGCTGCTCAGGATTGGCAAAATCTCGGATTTACAGAAAAGCAAACTTCTGCGATTCTCAATTACAAGCGAGCAATTGGAGGTTTCAAAACCCAAAAAGATGTCGAGAAAATCTTTTGTATGCCAAAAGAATTCTTCGTTAATCTCAAACCTTTGATTTTGCTTCCTGAAAAAATTCAGAAGACTACTTTAAAAAAAGCGGAAAAAACAAAAGTTATCCAAACACCTCTTAATATTGAGTTAAATTCTGCAGATTCACTAAGTATTCTGCAACTAAAAGGTATCGGTCCTTATTGGACAAAAAGAATTCTCAAATTCAGAAATCAATGGGAGGCTTCTATAAAAAAGAACAACTCCTCGAGATGAAAGGCTTTCAGGATAGTGTTTTTCAAAAAATCAAAGACCTTATATATGTCGATACTTCACTTATTCAAAAAATACCAATCAACAGCATTTCATTCGAAGAGTTTAAGAAACATCCTCTTGCTTGGTACGGCGTGGGAAAATCCATCGTAAATTACCGCGATCAACATGGAGCATTTCAATCTATCGAGGATTTAAAAAAGATTTATTCACTTAAACCTCAACAAGTTGAAGCACTCTCCCGTTATATTGAGTATAAATGAACTTATCAGACAAAGTAAAAACTACCATTCGTGATGTTGCAGATTTCCCTAAGCCGGGAATATTATTTAAAGACATCACTCCGATTCTTGAAGATTCTCAGTTATGTGCTGAGATTACTGCAGAACTGGCAAAACCCTACGAAAATCAAAAACCGGATGCGATTGTTGGAGTTGAAAGCCGGGGCTTTCTATTTGGAATGCTGCTAGCTCAGCATTTTAATATCCCATTCATTCCCGTTAGAAAAGCTGGTAAGCTTCCATATGAAACAATAAGCTATTCTTATGATCTTGAGTACGGTTCAGCAACTGTTGAAATGCATGTTGATTCTGTGAAACCGCATTGGAATGTGATGGTTCATGACGATCTTCTCGCCACTGGAGGAACCGCTGCTGCTGCTGCTGAGCTAATTCAAAAACAAGGAGCTAAGGTCTGTGGTTTTACGTTTGTAGTTGAACTATCATTCCTCAACGGTAAAAAAGTACTAGAGAAATATAATAGTAGAACCGACAGCCTCGTCGCTTATGACGGTGATTAAAAACATACTAATTGCATTATTATTCCCTGCATTTATGCAGGCTCAGAATGCTATGTCCTTTGGCTTTAGGCAAGTCAACAATGTACCTATTTTGCCATTGAACCAAAACAATCCATTCGAGTTTGGCTGGGCTGGAGGATTGAACGCGCCTCAGTTTCAGGAACTGGATATCAACAATGATAACCTTCTGGATTTGATTGTATTTGATCGTACCGGAGATAAACTTCTAACTTTTAGAAAGAATCCTGGGACTTTCAATTATACGTATGAACCTGAATGGGAAAGCCTCTTCCCTCCTATTAAAAACTGGCTTATTATTCGCGATTTCAATTCTGATGGCAAGCCTGATCTTTTTGTTTCAGTGGGCAATGGAATCGGTATTTATAAAAATATTTCCCCTTCCGGGGGATTGCCTGAATTTGAGTTATTCACTGAATTGCTCCTTTCAAATTATGGAAATGGCGATTTTAATCTTTACGTTGGTCCAACTGCTCTTCCAGCTATTGACGACATCGACGGCGACGGAGACCTAGACATTCTTACCTTCTATATTTTAGGAACCTGTGTGGAATATCATAAGAACCTATCTATAGAAACTCAAGGAAACACAGATACATTGATTTACGCTCTTGAAACTTCTAATTGGGGTAATTTTACAGAAAGCGATATTGATAACAGTATAAATCTTAACGACTCTTGTGGAGGCCGTTCATCCACCAGACATTCATCTGGTTCTTCTTTTCTTCTTCATGATTTCGACCATGATTCCGACAAAGACCTCTTTTTGGGACACATCTCATATCCGGAACTTCTGGTTCTTGTTAACGAACCTCAGAGTTCAGTAGATAAAATTATAAGTTACCCTGAATCATACCCCGATTATTCGGCACTTTCTGTACCTATTTTCCCCGGAGCATTTCTTGTTCATGCAGATGATGACCAACTGCCCGACTTAGTTGTTGCTCCAAATACAGACGTAAATTCTCTAAATACCGGAGCTTTAGCAAATGTATTCATTAGCCCTGACAATGATTTCGACTTTACTTCTGCTCCTACACCTTTTATTAGTGATCGAATTCTAGATTTTGGCAGAGGTGCTTATCCCGTATTCTCAGACATCGATCAAGATGGGGATCAGGATATCATCGTTGGCAATTTTGGCATTTTCATTCCAAATGAAGACCCGGTTCTTGATGGCAACTACATTGCCTCTCTTGCATATCTTGAAAATACTGGCTCTGCAACAATGCCCTCATATCAAGTTAAAACATTAGATTTAGGAGGACTTTATTCTCAAGAATATCGCCACTTGGCTCCAGCCGCTGCCGACCTCAATGGCGATTCCTACCCTGACCTTATCGTTGGTGATTTACAAGGAAACCTCATCTACCTCACCCAAAATCCTACAAATCAAACTTTTACCGTTTCAAACAATCAAATAGCGGCCTCGCTTACTTATGCTACTCCTACACTAAAAGACCTTAACAATGATAATAAGCCCGACTTATTAGTCGGAGGAAGATCTGGACGATTCCAATACTTTCAAAACACCGGAACTTTAACAAACCCTCAATTCACATTAGCTACATCAAATTTTGATGACTTAGAAACTATTCAGGAAGGCATTAGCAACTTCGGTTACAGCTGCCCTGCATTTATCAATCATAATGATTCAACCTTTCTATTTTCTGGTAGTGAATCAGGTCGTTTGTTTTCTTGGCTTGTAGATCCTCAAGGTGCAAACAGCTCAATCACCCCTCTGGATTCGAACTTACAGTTCATCAATGTTGGAATCTGGACAGCCCCTGCATTAGCAGACCTAAATGGCGATAATTTCCCTGAAATGGTTTTAGGTAACCGTCGAGGTGGCTTAAATCTATTCATAGGAGATTTGCCACTTTCTTCTCAGTCCAATTTAGATACTTCCGTAGAAATGCTCTCAGCTTACCCCAATCCTGGCAATAATTTCATTCAACTTGAATATCCAAAAGACATTTTCCCCAAATCAGTTTCCTTAATTGATATTACTGGCAGAACGGTATTCACTTCAAGCTTAAATAATAACCTGCTGCATTTAAATAGCAGCATTCTTTCGGGAATTTACTTTATCCAGTTAACAGATAAACAAAACAAAAGCTATTTCACTAAGTGGGTAAAACTCAATTGATTTACTTCATGTTTGTAAAAACTTGCTGAACGTCATCGTCGTCTTCAAGTTTCTCAACTAGTGTGTTAATCTCTTCTTCTTGCTCAGGACTTAGCTCAACAGTTGAATTTGGCAATCTTATTAACTCCGAGCTGATAATGTTTAGTTTTCTATTTTCCAGCTCTTGCTGCATAGTGCCAAACTCAGTAAATGGAGTGTATATGTATACCCTGCCTTCCTCTTCAAAAATCTCCTCCAAACCAAAATCTATTAAATCCAATTCCAGTTCTTCAATATCAAGACCTTCGGCGTCTAAGGTAAAAACAGCCTTTCTATCAAAAATAAATGCTAGTGAGCCAGTCTTGCCTAATGCTCCATTTGCGCGATTAAAATGCATCCTAACATTGGCAACAGTTCTGGTAGTATTATCTGTAGATGTTTCAATCAGAACAGCAACTCCGTGTGGACCGTAACCTTCGTAAACAACTTCATCAAGATCTTTGGCATCTTTTGCAGATGCTCGCTTGATTGCTGACTCAATATTGTCTTTTGGCATATTCAATGCCTTGCAGTTTTGAATTACAACCCTAAGCATTGGGTTTGTATCGGGGTCGGGACCGCCTTGCTTAACAGCCATAGATAACTGCTTGCCCATTTTAACAAAATCCTTGGCCATTTTACTCCAACGCTTTTCTTTTCTTGCGCGGCGAAATTCGAATGCTCTTCCCATATGCTTTAATTTATAACTATTTCAATCAACCAAAGCTTTGGTCAACCGAATCTGCATTTTCAGTCGGGATGGCGGGATTTGAACCCGCGACCCCTCGCCCCCCAGACGAGTACTCTACCAGGCTGAGCCACATCCCGAAAAAGCGGAAGCAAACGTACATAATTTTTCTTCTATCCCCAATCACAAAAGATACACCCATCGGGCTCTATGCCATTTTTCGTAACTTGCAAACTTGTTCACAACAGTATGAAAAAACTCGAAGAATGGCTGGATGAATATGGAGTGAGTCATAAAAACCCAACCAATAAATTAATTCATTGGATTTGCGTTCCATCTATAGTATTAAGTATAGTTTTCCTGCTTAGCAGCATTCCAACTCCATCTATGATGGAGGAAATCAATTTGAATTGGTCGCACGTTATTATAATGCTTGCACTTTTCTACTACATGTTTCTGTCTATAACTTTAGCATTAGGAATGCTACTAATTTTTTCTGCATTCTCTTTCATCACGAAATTCGTAAGCGAATCTTCAAGTTATCCCAATTGGGGCATAGGTTTAACCATTTTTATTTTGGCTTGGCTCGGCCAATTCTACGGTCATAAAATCGAAGGAAAAAAACCTTCTTTCCTTAAAGATGTTCAGTTCTTAATGATTGGTCCAATTTGGCTACTAAATTTTGTTTATAAACGCTTTGGCATTCCTACATGAAACTTCTAAACTTCATAGTTGTATTATCGATTTTAGTCTTTTTTTCGGGATGCAAAAAAGATGAGCCGGTACCCCCACAAATTATCGACCCTTGTCAAGAAACGGAAGCTCAAGAGCTAAAGCTTGAATTTAAAATGACCTTCGGCGATTTGCAATTCAGAAAGAACTTTTCATATCAGCTTAACGACACTACATTCATCAGCTTCAGAGAAGCGAGAATCTATTTCAGCAACATAGAACTCCAAAACTCCAGTGGACTTAACAAAGTCCCAAATGATGTAATTCTTATTGATGATGAATCTTTTAACTTCTCGTTAGGAAATATTGAGCCAGATTCATACACAGGCTTGCAACTGTCGATAGGAATTGACTCTGCTCGCAATCACTTGGATGCAAGCCAGTATCCTCCTGAAAATCCTCTCGCTCTTCAAATACCTTCAATGTATTGGGGCTGGAATCAGGGTTACATCTTCGCCCTGCTCGAAGGAAATTATTCAAGCGCTCTTATCTCACAATCTAATCCTGGAAGTCCCTGGTTTTTCCATATTGGCCTTGATGGCAATTTTCAACAAAGTGATATTAAGCAAATCGACTTTCAAATTAAAGCATGTCAGGACAATAAGCTAAAACTTAGCCTTGACATGGCTCAAATGTTTAATGACATTGACATCTTTACCGAAAATTCAGGCGTTACTACCGACAATTTCGGACTTTCTTACAGAGTTGGTACTAACCTAATAAACTCAATTAACAATGAAAATTAAAGCAATAACCACCGGCTTTTTTGCTATTGTCGCTGCATGTATTTTACTTCTTACTTCTTGTGAGAAAGATCCTGTTATACCTCCTGTCCTCCCTGAAAATCCCAAAGGCAATCTCGAGATTAGATTCATGCCAACAATGAATAATGTCCCTCTCGAGATTAACAGTTTATTTCAGGGTCCGAATGGTTTGAGAATGCTCGTCGAAACGTTCAAGGTTTACTTAAGCGATATTCAAGCTGAATCTCAGGGAAATGTTCTTGGTGAAAAAGATATTGATCTTGTTGACTTTAGTTTAAGTGATAAGTCAATAACATTTGAATGTGATCCAGGGACAATTGATAAACTTAATTTCTCCGTTGGATTAAGCCCTCAGCAAAACGGCACAAATGATCCAGACTTCAATCCTGCTGCTTATGAAAACTCTCATCCCTTGAGTATTTACAATAACATGTATTGGAGTTGGGCATCTGGTTATATTTTCTTGAAAATTGAAGCTCGAATTGATACAAGCTCAACTCAAGATGTAAACCCTAATTTCACATGTTTTTATCATTGTGGACTAGACACGTTGAAAAGAAATCACTCAATAAGCGGATTGAATGCTGAAATACAAAAAGGGAGTACAACTGTTGTTGAATTAGCTGTAGAATTCAATGATATTTTCAATAACAATGGTAATACCATTAACATGGTTGATGATTACTTCACCCACACTAGTGATAATATGGAATTAGCTAAACAGGTTATCGAAAACTTCGGAACAGCTATTAGAAAGCTATAATGCCATGAAATATAGTCATTTGAATATCATTCTACTAATCGTAATCGCGATTAGTTCATGTTCAAAAGACCCTTCAATTCCTAACACAGATGTCATTCCGCTAGATATACCAAACGGCTTTCCTAATCCTATTATCCCTGAATACAATCAGGTTACAAAAGCAAAAATCAGACTCGGTAAAGCTTTATTCTATGAGAAAGGTCTTTCCCGAGACTCAAGTACTTCTTGTGCATCTTGCCATTTTCAATTTGCAGCATTTGCAGACCCAAACACGCTCTCAACTGGAATTGACGGACGATTAGGATTTAGAAACTCGCAAGCCCTTTTTAATCTGGCTTGGAAACCCGATTTCTTTAGAGATGGAGGTGTGCAATCTCTCGAACTTGTAACGTTAAACCCACTTCATTCAAGTTCTGAATTTGATTCTAACTCGGCCGACATGATTAGAAAACTGAAGAACTCATCATATTATGTTCAGCTTTTTAGAGAAGCATTCAACGACACGGTTAGCCTTAGTAACACACTCTTTGCCTTAGCCACATTTCAAAGAACTCTTATCAGTGGTAATTCACCTTATGATAGATACATTTTCAACGGAAATGAAGCTTCATTGAATGATGCTCAAAAACGAGGTATGAATCTTTTCTTTAGCAGCCGCACTAATTGTTCTACTTGCCACTCTGGATTCAACTTTACCAAAGAAGGCTATTTTGCAAACGGGCTATTTCCTGCATACCCCGATTCAGGAAGACAAAGAATAACCTTGCTAGAAACCGACCGAAATAAATTCAGCGTACCTTCGCTTAGAAATATCGAATATACGGCTCCTTACATGCACAATGGCGAATATTCGTCTCTTGAAGAAGTTGTTGATATATATAACTCTGGAGGTTTTAACGTTATGAATAAAGACTCATTGATACGTCCTTTAGGCCTTACGGCCGATGAGAAAGCTGACCTGATTAGTTTTCTTAAGAGTCTAAGTGACGAAGAGTTTATTAGCAACCCTAATTTTCAACCAGAGAGCGAATAATATGTTATAGTAATATGCAATTGAATAAAATCCTCTTTTTATCTGCAGTTATTTTGTTTGCGACTTCCTGTCGGAAGGATGAAGTCCCTGGCCCTCCTGTAATTCCTTTCGTTACAACACCATATGAATTGGAACGTCCTACCGGATTTCCTCAATTTAATACACCCGACGATAATCAATTAACTCAAGAAGGTGTTGCTTTAGGAAGACGATTGTTTTACGACAAAATGCTTTCTGGCAATTTCACACAGTCATGTGCTTCATGCCATAATCAATCGCTTGCTTTTACCGATAATGGAACACAGTTTAGCACAGGAATAAATGGAGATGTAGGTACTAGAAATGCTCAAGCCTTAATTAACATGGCTTTCAACCTTCATTTCTTTTGGGATGGTAGACAGCCAACACTAGAAAGCCAGATTATTGAGCCTGTGCCAAATCCTATTGAAATGCACCTTCAATGGTCAGAAGCAGCTCAGAGACTTAATGCAAATTCTAACTATAAAGAGCTATTTAAAAAGGCCTTTAATGTTGATGTTATAGACTCAACTCATGTGGCAAAAGCAATTGCTCAGTTCATAAGAACTATGATTTCTGCCAACTCAAAATTGGATAAGAGACTTAGAAACGAGATCGCATTAACTCCTTCAGAAACAAACGGCTTCGTGATTTTCAATACCGAAAAAGGAGATTGCTTCCATTGCCATAACATCGATGCGGGTAGATTGATGACTGATAATCAATTTCATAACAATGGACTAGATGCAGTATTTACAGACCTTGGAAGAGGAGCTATCACCGGAAATCCAGCTGACAATGGAAAGTTTCTCACTCCAACGTTACGTAACATCGCCCTAACTGCACCATACATGCACGATGGCAGATTCGCAACTTTGGAAGAAGTGGTAGAACACTATAATTCTGGAGGAGTGCCTTCCGAAACTATTGACCCATTAATGAAACACGTTGGCACTGGACTTAACTTAACCAATCAAGAGAAAGCTGATTTAGTAGCCTTTCTGAGGACGATGACAGATGAGGAGTTCATATCAGATCCTCGCTTCAGCGACCCATTTTAAATCAGAACATATAACTAACTCCCCCTAGTGCCATGAAGCGCTGGGTTGGATAGTTTGAGAATCTCTTATATCTCACATTGAGAATATTGTTCAGTTTAAGGAACATACTCAAACGCTTAGTGTATCTGTATTCTGCACCAAGGTTTATATCTGCAACACCTTTCAACTCTTTTGCTACAGCAACCTCCAAACCACTAACATCGTCGGTTATGAAATCGCGGTAGAATTGCCTATTAAAAGTCAAAACAGCAAAATCAAGACTGATTTTCTCTTGCAAATTATATTTGGCTCCTAAAGACATTCTAAATGATGGTACATACCACGCTTTAAGCTCCTTATCTGTTCCATAACCAAGATAATCGGCTCTTGCAATTACTCTTAACTTCTCGTGATTCTGCCACGTAATTTCTCCATGCACTTCAAATAAAGAAGTATTGTCGTTTACATAAGTTAGTTTGTTCCAGTTGCCTTCGCTCGTATCATTCACAAAAAAGTATTGATTTTCAATTGCCGGAGTATATGAAACGCCTGCATTAAAAGCCAAAAACGAACTAAATGCTCCTCTTAAACCAGCATATAAACGAAATGGGTTCCAGGTATTTAGAGGTTGAATATCGCTTATTAACCAAGGATTCTGCTCAGTTAAAGTTCTGTATGAATAACGATGCAATCTGCTGTCGGTTCCAACATTAAGTATGAGAATGTCTTCAAAAAGGTGAAGATCAAAATCTACTTCTGGAGCTAATCTAAATCCATTTGAAGTATCAGAGCTTGCATACATCGTTAATGCAGCCCTCAAACGCCAGTTATTCTGCTTAAATAAGATTTGAGGTCTTAAATTAAACAATGTAAAATTATCTTCCCAAACCGCATTCTGATTCTTGTAAACATCAAGCGCAGCTTTAATATTAAATGAATACAGTCTATAGAAAAACGAGACATCTCCCTTGGCATTGAAACGGTTCTCCTGAGCATCAAAAGCATCCATATAATTATGATAACCCAAATCAACTTTATACTTTGTTGCATGAGTATCAACGGGAAAATTATCAACCAACGAGGCATTCACCTCAACGAGTTGATACCTCTGTTTTATGTCGCCTCGCTCCAAACCATAATCTAACCAAAGTGAGGTGTCAATTGGGTTTGTATTAAATCCGTAATAATGCACAACATCTCTTCTATAGTCAAGCCCTCCTCCAAAAACAACTTTCTTCTTGATTGACTTTCCAAAAACTGAAACTTCATTATTGCTAAATCCAGAGTAGCCAACATCCGCAATTTGACCAGAAGACGACAAGTGCTTCAATCTGACACCCGTTGATGAATATTTATTTCTCCCACTGCTGTAAAAAAGCTCACCATAAGGAGTTAAATATGAACCAAATCCGCCTTTTACATAGCCTTTGTATATCTTATCTAAGGGCTCTCCTTTAACTCTCGCCGCTTGAATCGGATCAACTTCAAATGCCGTTGAGACCTTTCGACTCTGCAACTCATACGAAATTGGGAACTTTGACAATGATGTGTCTGTTACCTCTGCTGTCTCAAAAATCTTTTCTGCATTAATCAAATTAGGATTAAAGTCACCTATTACTAACACTTCACTGTTCTTGCCCGGCTGTGCTAAAGCAGATTTCATGTTTACAAGCAAACAGCAAATAACCGGAACTATAAAATTAAATAGCTTTTCCATAATCTCTATTATTGGTTATCGGGTGTTTCAAACAATTTATCCTGATTTGGATCAGAATTCAAATCAATATTTTCCTGCTGTGCAGGTATTACAACTT
Source organism: Bacteroidia bacterium (assembly GCA_018401705.1). Taxonomy (GTDB): domain Bacteria; phylum Bacteroidota; class Bacteroidia; order M30B66; family M30B66; genus M30B66. Next base: position 18,054 of record JAGYKL010000027.1, read on the forward strand.
CTTTAACTTCCCCTGCCTCGATATCTGCTAGCTTTTGAATAGCTAAGTCCCGAAGTTCAGGCCCTTCATGATTATCAATTACACTCTGAAGAGTCCTTTTTGCCTGAAAGACATTATCAAGTTTCACATAATTATCTGCCAATAGGATAAAACCTCTTGCCAACCAGTAATCATAAGAAGGCATCTCATCAACTAAAGAAAAAACAGCCTTTTCACATTTATTATAATCACCATTTCTAAAGTGAATCAAGGCAATTGAATACTGAGCCTCAGCTCCTATTTCACTTTTTAGCTTTTTAATTTTAGTAAACTCCTTCATAGCATCTGCATTTGCGCCTGCCACTAGAGAAGCTCTTCCTAAAATAAGCTGTGCTTCATTCACAAGTTGCTCGTCATTCTTATCCTCCTTCAGCACAGTTTGAGCATATTTTACCGCTTGATTGATATCACCTGTTTTAACAGACAATTGCATGATGTTTTTGCGTGCCTCTTTTTCTTGCTCATCATTCTCAGCAATCTTTTCAAGCTCCATGAAATGATTCAATGATTCGGTAAAATGGTTACTCTCTCTTTCAAACACACCTAAAACCAAATGAGACTGTGCAGTAAAAGTATTCTTGGGTCGCTTAAGCAACTCCCGATAATTTAGTGCCGCTTTTTCAACCTGGCGACCTTGCATATAACAATCGGCTTGATAACCCAAGGCCTGAGTCGAGAATAAACCTTGAGGAAAGTCTCTCAAATACAATGTAAATTGTTGTAATGCCTTTTCGCAATCTTGCCTCAGATAGCTTGCTTCTGCCGCTTCCCAAGCAGTAGAATCAAACTCAGTACGAGACATCGTTTCCAGGCCTTTTTCTTGAGCCATCTCTTGATATGCAGAAACATTCCCTTGATCTACATAAATCTTTTTAATTCCCAACTGAGCTTCTTTGGCTTCTTCAGAGCCAGGGTATTTTTCAATTACTTCTGTATAAATCTTTAGAGCTTCATCGTCCTTTCTTTGGTTATACTTTATCAATCCCATTTGAACTCGCGCAGATGGCGCAAGTGGACTATCGCTATGATTAACTAAAATGCCCGAATACATTGCAAACGCCTCTTCATTTCTATCAAGCAACATATACACACGCGCAGCCTCATACTTTGCATCGTCAGCATACCGTGAACCTGGAATGTCTTTGATGAGTTTTGTTAGTACTTCCAGTTCCTTTTCAAATTTGCCCTGAACATATAATGTTAAAGCTTTTTGAAACATAGAATAATCAACCGAACTTAAACCTGTTTGTATAGCCTTGTCATAAAAATCAGTAGCCGCAGCATAGTTCTTTAGATAAAAATAACAATCTGCGATTCTTACTTGAGCATCATTCAAAATTCTTGCATCGGTTGTGCCATTTACGCTTGAGTATTTTCTGAACCAGGTAGCAGCCTTCTCATAATTCCTAAGCTTATAATAAACATAGCCAAGGTTATAATTAACTCTATTAAACTGTTTCAGCTGAAAAGCAGAAAGAGAATAAATAAAGTCTTCGTAAGTCTTGGCAGCAAGTGTATACTCTGCACCTCTGTATTGAGCGTCTGCTTTCCAATATTTAGAATCAGCCTCTATGTCTTTATTTATTGGATAAAGTAATGATTTGTCAAAATGCTCAACAGCTGAAGTATAGTTTCTATCGTTAAGCAATTCCATAGCTCGGTAATATGCTACTCTTTGATAAGCTTGTTTTAAAGGCTCCGTAAGTTGCTTTATACGTTCTAGCGATTGCAATGCAATTCGATAATTCTTAGTAGTTAAATAGATATTCGAGAGAAACGAATATGCTTCGTCAAGCCTTTCGCTGCTAGGGTACTTATTAATATAATCTTGCAAAGCCCTAATAGCCTCATCATATGGATCATAACCTAATTCGTATGCTAATTTGGCATAATCGAACAAGGCTTGTTCCTTAAGCAATGTATCATAATCAGTCTTAGCTGCTTCTTTCCAAGCGTTTCTGGCAAATTTCTTATTATCCATTTGAAGCTGGCACCAGCCCAAATGATACCATGCACTCTGCCCTAATGCATCCTGATCACCAACAGCAAATTGAAAGGCAATAATAGCTTCAGGCAACTTATTTACCTTAAAATATGCAAAACCAAGCTGATAATCATCAGAGCGGGTTCTTTGCTTTGGAGCTTTATCTCTATATATTTCCAGATAAGGTATTGCCTGTGAATATCTATCAGAATTATAATATGAATCTCCTATAAGTCTTGCTATTTCAGGCCCGCGCTTGCTGTTTGAAGCTGAATCAAGTATAGGTTGAGCGTAGTCAATTACCTGATCAAACTTGCCTTGCAAATAATAAATCTGAGAAATATAAAATGGAACAATTGAGCCGAAAGTCTCATCATTGCTTAGTGATAGAAATTCCTCTAGTGCAGCCTCGTAGTTCTTATCTTGATATTGAATATGAGCATAGTAATAAGAAGCTGTTGAAGCATAAGGGCTATCACCCGATTTTATTTCAGAAAAATCGACTAAGGCTTGCTTATAGTTCTCTGTTTTGAAATTACTGTAACCTCTTTTGAAATGAAATTCAGCTAAATCTTCTTCGCTTAATACTTTAGGGTCTACTTTATTAAACCATGCTTCGGCCTTAGAATATTTCTTTTCTCGAAAGAAGAAACGCCCTAGCTGAAACCAAGCTTGCTTCACTAAGGTGCTTTCCGGATGCCTGTAGATAAACTGAGTTAGCAGAACTTCAGCATCTTTATTAAACAATTCAACAGCGCAGAGAGCTGAGTAGTACTCAGCAATTTTGCGCCTTTCACTATGCAAGCTTTGGCTCAATGCTGCCTGTTTAAAGGCATCCTGCGCAGCAGAATATTGCTTTTTATCGTATAAGTCAATGGCCGAACGCAATTGCCTGTCTTCGTCTCTTGGTAGAGATGATTGCTGGGCAAATAAATTCGAAACCACAAAAACCAGTAGTAGAATTAGGGATTTTCGCATGTATACACTCCTTCAGGGTGTAAAAATAGACCGATGCATTGAGGGCTTAAGTGAATTCCTTATCAAATTATGAACGTTTGTATGTTGATGGTAATTGTGTCGAAACCTTATTTTATCGAACTTTTACCATGTGTCCTATTAGCCCAATAGGTTCGAATTACTGGTATTGCTGTTATTAATATTAAAAGCAAAATAATATATCCTAGATTTTTCTCAGCATCGGGCCAAACATGTCCAAGATAATACCCCAAACTTACCAGCGAACCCACCCAGGCAGCTGCTCCTAATATGTTCGCTAACATAAAACTTGAAAAGCGCATAGCTATCAAGCCTGCCACAATGGGAGCGAATGTTCTTATTACAGGTAAAAATCTACCCACAATCAAGGTTTTCATCCCATGTTTTTCATAATATGCTTCAGCAATCCTGATATGGCTTTTTCTGAAGAAGAACGTATCCTTGCGTGTATATAAAGATTGACCCGCTTTTTTACCAAAATAGTAGCCAAACATATTACCAACCACAGCAGTGAGAAATATTGAACTGATAACTAGCTCAAATGAATGATTTAAAACTCCTGTCGCACAAAGCAATCCAGCTGCAAACATTAGAGAGTCTCCCGGTAAAAAGAATCCAAAAAACAATCCATTTTCAATAAACACAACTGCTAACAACAATATTAAACCGCCATATTCAATAATATGCCTTGGTTGAAACAAGGCGAAAAACTCAGAGATTGAATTCCAGATTTCAGTCACGATTTATCTAATGTGTGTAAAAGCTTTTCTCATTTGAGCAGCTTATAATTATACAATTGTTTTTGCCAATATTCACCTCTGTCAACTATTCCAAATGCCCTCAAATATACTTTACCTGATTCATGAAATGTCAATCTAAAAAAACCAGATTGCAAATCATCCATAAAAAAAGCAGGAAACCTATATCTGTCTAGCTCCTGCGCATATGAACCAGAACCGCTTACAATATAAAAAACAGAATCTAACTGAAATGCTTGCATGGCTTGTTCATGAGCCGAACAATAAATTGTGCCAGGATATTTCTCTAAAATAGAACTAATTCGCTTTCTGAATCTTCTATAAGACGGGTGAACCAAATCTTGCCTAAAATATCGGTTCAAACCAAGCAATCCAAAAATTTGAAGTGGTGTATATTCAATTAACCACCTAAGTGGTTGATTGGTATGAATATGCTTTCCATTGCTGTAAATTGGATGATGAGCAAGCACAACCTGAGGTCTTCCACTTGAATTACCCACATTTAACAAACTATCTAAAGCAAAATAGCTGTAATTACGTTGAGAGATCTTACTTCGTCTTTTTCTCTTTAACTCTGGTTTAAATAATCCTTTGTGAAGAAACCATTGGGAGTCAATAAATATCAAATCTGATTCTCCTGCTTTTTCTGCTCTGAAAGGCCCCGGGTAGCCTGCTTCAGGCATAAAAACACCTGTCTTTCGGTTTTTTACAATACTATTCTTCGCAAACCAAATATTGGCAACTTCACTTTGTGCCTCAACGGCTTTAAGCCCCGACGATTTTCCGTGACTCCAATCTCTATCTCCAGGCAAAACAAAAAAAAGTCCTCTGAACCCTATAAATAATTCAAATTGAGAAATTAATTTTCTTAATGATAAATATGACTCTTTTGCCGAGTGGTGAGGATTCAATCCATCATCATACACATTATCACCTAACAAAATCACAGTAGCAGATGTATCATCAAAACACTCAAATGCAAGAAGTTGCATAGCTTCAGATGGAATAGTATCTGTTCCTGTATTCCCTATCAGGTAAATTGAACTTATAATTGGATCGCTTTGAGCAAAAAGGACTTGGCTCAAAAACAACGTTAGAATGTATAGAAAATTAATTTTCACGTTCCAAATGTATTGGAGATTTTGCTCCCTATTTCGATTAAATGCATAAACAAGCAATGAAATTCTATTTTTGACAGCGAAACAGCATGGCGTCACATCGATTCGTAAGAAGAATTTTATACATCCTCAATTTGGGAGCTGCGGCTGCCCTAACTTTAGCTAAACTTGCTCTATATATAAGTCCAGAGCAATTTTGGATGCTTGCCTTTATGGGCCTTCTTTTTCCTTTTCTACTAATCATCAACCTAACATTCTGTATTGCTTGGTTATTTATTTATCCGCGAAGAGCATTAATTTCTTTCGTTTTAATATTAATCTGTTTGCCTCAAGTTGGTGCATTTCTTCAATTAAGAATTCGTAATGATTCTGGTGGATTAAAAACGTCTGAAAGCCAATTGAAAATCCTTTCCTATAACGTTCGACTTTTCGATCTTTACAATTGGACAGATAACAAAACAACGAGAAACAAAATTATTGATTTGGTTAAAACCGTTGATGCAGATATTATTTGCTTTCAAGAGTTTTTCCATGAAGATACAGGCGCTTTTAATACCCTTGATACGCTTAAGCGAATTCAAAGAGCCAACAAAGTACATATTGCTCATACAGCCCATGTGAAAAAGGTAAATCATTGGGGCATTGCAACCTTCTCGGCTTACCCAATTGTTAATCGCGGAGAGTTAAAATTTAGAGACTCTACCGATAATATCTCAATTTATACCGACCTAAAAATAAAAGAGGATACTGTTAGAGTTTACAATTTGCACTTAGAATCGATTCGCTTTAGATCCGAAGACTATAAAGCTCTTGAAACTTTAACAGGAAAAAAGGATGACACCAAACTTGGGGGACCACAAAAGATAATTGGACGAATGCGCAAAGCGTATATCAGAAGAGCCCGTCAGACCGACATTATTCATAAACATATCTCAGAAAGTCCTTATCCTGTGATTGTTTGCGGAGACTTCAATGACCCTCCATCGTCATATTCATATCAACAAATCTCAAAAAAACTTGCTGATACTTTTAGGGATGCTGGCTCTGGTTTTGGTAACACTTACGTGGGATTGATACCTTTTCTGAGAATTGACTACATCATGCATTGCAAAGAATTCTACAATACAGTTTCTTTTGACGTAATCAACCAGAAGCTCTCAGACCATTACCCTCTCGTAACTCTATTGCAAAAAAACGAATTAGAAAAGCAGTCTGAAGATAAAGAATAAGCCTCCAGACAATATAACGGTTACAGGCAGTGTTAACAACCAAGCTATGGCAATGTTTTTAATCGTACCTCCTTGCAAATTCTTTACACCATTTGATGATACCATACTTCCTGCCACACCTGAAGATAATACTTGAGTAGTACTTACTGGCAAGCCTGTTAAACTCGCAAGCCAAATTGTTCCTGCAGAGACAAACCCAGCACTTGCTCCTTGAGCATAGGTTAGATTCTCTTTTCCAATTTTTTCACCAATCGTCACAACTATTCGTTTCCAACCTATCATAGTGCCTAATCCAAGCGACAAAGAAATAATTAGAATAACCCAATTGGGAGCATATTCTGTGTAAGACTTCATTCTAGCAACAGAATCCTCAAGGGAATTTAATTCTGCTAAATTCATTGTTTTAAGTGCGCCATTCTTTTTCAATTGCTTGATATGATTACCAATAAAAAGGATGTCCTTTCTCAAATTCAGATTTTCTTCTTTTGGAAAAACTCCATCTTCTCTATGTTTATCAAAAATCTGAGTTATATCAAATAACTCTGCCTTAACTTGATTAGCAACGGCTCTATCTATAGGACTCATTTTCACTTCATCAAGTGAAATAATTTGAGTTAATGCCGATCTAGCTGCGGGTTCAAGATCCTTGATGTCTTTGGAACTATCAATAGCAAAACTTAATGGAGCTATACTAATCAGAATTAACATAATTAATCCGACACCTTTCTGACCGTCATTTGAGCCATGTGTAAAGCTCAATCCTGCGCAACTTAAAATAAGCAATGATCTAATCCATGGTTTGGGAGGGGTGTCTCCTTCAGGGGCTTTAAACATTGCTTGATCCTTCACAAATCGTTTAAGCAAACTCATTGCGGCCATAGTTAATCCAAAGCCAAGCAAGGGAGATATCAACAAGGAAAGACCAATACTAGATGCCTTATTCCAATTAACTCCCGATAAATCTCCATTGCCAGAAGTTAATGAAAAAACAATACCCACTCCTAAAATAGACCCGATCAAAGTGTGAGAACTTGAAGCTGGAATTCCTAGCCACCAGGTACCTAAATTCCAGATGATAGCAGAAAGCAATAGTGCCATGATGAGAGCAATATTCTGCCCCATCTCCTGATTCACAAGTGATTCAGGAGGAAGTAAATTAATTATTCCTATTGCTACAGCTATTCCTCCTGCAAATACACCAATTGAATTCATCACACCCGACAATACGACAGATTGAATCGGCTTAAGTGATTTCGTATAAATTACAGTTGCAACAGCATTTGCAGTATCATGAAATCCATTAATAAACTCAAAAATGCATGCTGCTAAAATGCAAATCAAAAGAAGGACGGTCATGTCCGTTTCAAGTCCAAACATGATGCGAATCTAAATTAAATTCTTCCGAATCGCATAGATTCTAGAGCAATAAATCAAGAAAAAAAATCAAAATCCCATGGTCGCTTTTAGCTCATCCGCCAGAATTGGATTTACCCCAATAGCTAGAAACGCAGAAATAATGAGACCAATTAAAGCTAAGACCATATCTCTAGCAACTAATTTCAAGGCATGTCTTTTATGTATTCTCCCGCTTTTCTTTCGCATAATGGAAATTGCAATTTCCCGACCTCCAATGATGCCAAGAAAGACCCAGGTTGTGCTTAAAGGAATTGTTGAAATAAAAAGTTTGTAAATCAACATAATCGCATAACTCAAATCTATTAAAGTCGCGGCCCGAACATCATCTATCCTCTTTTTTTCACTAACGATATGCTGAATTTTATCTCCTCTTTGAAACATCAATAGTCCCAAGCCTGCTACGATAAGACTTACGAAGACTATAAATTCACTAATAGAAAGCTGCCTTGGAAGATAAACAGCAATATTTGCAGCATCCTGCATTAACCAAACTCCCCAGAGAGTTCCGGTTGTTATCCACTGAGCAATAACCCAATTCCTTGAATGATTTCTTTTCTTAAAAAACCGGCTTATTAGATTATAACCTAAAACCCAAATCAGCATTGAAAGCAAGAATGCTATAAAGTATCCCGATAAACTTTTGGAAAATACATCAGTAATTCCTTTAGCTTGAATGGTGAAGCAACTCAGCAATAGAAACGTGGTTGATACAGGCATCCGCAAACGAGTAAGAAGAAGCAGAACAAGAGGTGCAACAAGCTGAACAAATGAAAAACTCTCAGGCTGCGGGTACATCGAATTCTGAGGGAGATCTGGATATATTTCAGGGTTATAAATCCTGTGATAAGTTACATCACCATCAAAGTGAATAAAACTAAATGTAACAACTGCTATAAAAATTAATGCTACAAAAGCCCATAAAACATACCAAGGCCTTTTTGAATTACTAACGATGAAAGTTCCAAGAGTTTGAATACTGTCATTAGCAACAGCAGCATATCCTGCAAAAATAAAACCCAACCACATCGCAACAGAATGAACTTGGTAAAACATGGCAGAAGCCATCAATCCTAACAAAAGTAAAACGAGAAAGGTTTTCTCTCTTAAGATTAGTCCAACGAAATAGTAGTTCTTAATTCCGAAACTCCCGCCTTTAGCTTGCTTTCCAGTCTGCACAGACATAACTGTTTAGTAATCTACAAAACTATCTCTGCTATGTTGATATAAAGTGAGAGTAGAGTTAACTAAATGTTATGATTCCCTTTAAGCTCTGGGGTGAGCTTGCAAATAAGCTTTTTTGAGTTTCTCAATAGTATTATGAGTATAAACTTGGGTAGCGCTTAAATTAGCGTGGCCAAGAAGCTCCTTGATTGCATTTAAGTCAGCTCCTTTATTCAACATTTCTGTGGCAAAAGAATGTCTTAGAACATGGGGAGATTTCTTTTTTCGGGTGCTAACTATTGATAAATACCTATTCACAAGGCGATAAACATATACTGGATACAATTCTTTTCCTGACTCAAAAATAAAAAGCATGTTACTTGATCCGGCAAAAGAACTCCTCAATTCTATATAGTTCCTCAAACTAATTTCAAGCTCGGTAAACAAGGGAATTATCCTTTGCTTATTCCTCTTTCCTGTAACTTTTAATTGGTGCATTGCTAAATTTACATCACCAATCCTTAAACCAAGGAGTTCTGATAATCGCATTCCAGTACCGTAAAACAATTCAATAATCAAATGATCTCTAACACCATCGAAATCTTCGGTAAATTCAGCTTTGTCTAATAGCAAATCTAGCTTCTCTGCCTCTATATACTCAGGTAATCTTTTTGAAACTTTTGGTGAAGTAATCTTCGACATTGGGTTTGTAAGAACTAATCCCGACTTAATTGAATAGCGAAAGAAGGACTTTAATGCTGTTATTTTCCTATTTACAGTGCGAGAAGTAATCCCTGATTCCATCATAGATACTAGCCAACTCCTAACAATACCTGAGTTAATTTCATCAACTTTAGTAATTTCATACTGATTTTTTGAGAATTCGACAAACTGGACTAAATCGTTCTCGTAAGCAATAAGTGTATGCTTTGAATAACGCTTCTCAAATTTCAAGTAATCAATAAAACTTATAACTTCCTGCATAGTCTAAAAATAACAAGGAAAATAAGTAAACTGAAATATTCAACATAAAACAAACAACAGAATTACAAACAATAAAAAAGGGCTTGAATTAATCATTCAAGCCCTCAAGTATCTATAAGTAAACGAATTAGGATTCCTGATTCTGTCTGAATTTATTGCTATAAATAGCTTTCTTAATTTCTTCACGACGCTCAATAGAAGGTTTAGTAAACTTTTGACGGTTACGAAGAGAACGAATCAGACCGGTTTTTTCTACTTTACGCTTAAATTTCTTTAGCGCCTTTTCTATAGATTCACCTTCTTTAACAGGAATAATCAGCATGTTTTAATTTCTTTGTGTTGTTTTAAGGGATGCAAAGATATGAAATTATTTATTTCGCAATAGTTTTTTGTTATTTTCACAACGATAAATATTTCAGTATGCCATCATTTGATATAGTTAGTAAAGTTGACCTTCAAACTTTAGACAATGCAGTTAATGCAGCCATCAAGGAAATTGTAACTAGATATGACTTCAAAGACTCTTCAACAGAACTGAATCTTGATAAAAAATCATTGATTATTCATATTCTAACAGAAAACGACATGCGCCTTGAGGCTGTTGAAGATGTGATCAGAAAAAGACTAATTAAGCAACAAATTGACCCCAATTGCATGGATTTTGGCAAGGAGCATTATGCTTCAGGAAATAAAATCAAAAAAGATATCGCCATAAAGCAGGGAATAGATAAAGATTCATCACGCAAAATAATGGCTGAAATAAAATCTACCGGAATTAAAGTGCAAGCTCAAATTATGGATGATCAGCTACGAGTTAGTTCCAAAAAAATTGATGATCTTCAAAAGATTATTAGTGCGCTAAGAACCAAAGATTTGGGCATCCCAATTCAATTTACAAATATGAAGTAATCCTCAAGGAAATTCTCCTTGAATTGTAAAATAATTCTTCCTGTTTACTTACCCTTCATATCTTTAAGAGCATCAAGAGCTTGCTGATCTTTAGGATCTATAGCCCTTACTTTCTCCCAATTTATCCTAGCATTCTCATAATCCTTGGTTAAATAATAATAGAAACCAAGATATTTATATGCCTCCATTAATTCTTTTTGATATTTAAGGGTATCTTCTTCTCCCTTTATGACAACCTCTTCATAAAATGGTTTTGCTAAACCTTCTTTGGTATCAGGGTCCAGGTTTGAGTTAGAACGAGCTCTCCATAAATAACCAACCAAAAGTTTAGGCTGTATTTCCGTTACTTTCATGAAAGCTGTATCCGCTTTACCAAATTCTTGTAATTGATAATATGCTTGGCCCATTCTATAGTAATCATTTGTAGTAGCCTTCTGAAGTTCTGCTTTTCGCTGATACATGCCAATTGCTTGATCAAACTTCTTCATTTTTGAGAACAAAGCTGCTATATCGCTCAACAAGTCAGTTTCTGTTGAATCTTTTTCTATCGCTATTTTCAATTTCTCAATGGCAAGAGAATCATTTCCTGTTTCAGACAATAACTTCCCGTAATAAGCATAGTCTGTAGGAAGAATCTTTTCTTCAGGTTGTCTGGAAAAGAAATTTTCAATGTACTTCAAACCATCTTCATAATTCTTTAGCTCATAAGAAGAGTATGCAGCTAACCTGTTTAACAAATTTCTTGTCGTATCGATTTGCCAAATCGAATTAATTTCAGCAAGAGCCTCATTGTATTCTTTAGTAACGTATAAAAAAGAAGCATAGCGAATTCTTGCACCCGTATTACCTTTCGACAGTTCCAAATATTTTTGATAATTCTCTTTTGCTTCTTGATATCGTTGCGCTTTAGCATAGAGCTCTCCTAATTCCCTGTAACCAGGAGCATATGAAGGGTCAATAGCAATAGCTTCCTGATAATATTCAAGAGCTCCTTTTGAACCATCTTTGCCTTGGTAATTCCTTGCTCTCATCCACAATTGCCCAAGACGCAAAGCTGCCTGAGGAGACTTAGGATCATATTCCTGAGCCTTTTCATAATACTTAATCGCACTTGAGCCATCATTATTTTCCAGAAAAGCATCGCCTGTTAATATCTGTATTCTAGAACTACGAGCTTCTTTCTTTTCAGCTTCTTGAAGCAATTTAAATGCTCGTTCCAGATTCTTAGGTTCTGTGGCAATGTCCGATTCAGCAACTTTTACTAGAACATCTACATTTTTCCCTTTTCCCATTGCAAGAGCTTTGTCAAACTGAGCAGAGGCTTCTGTTAACTTACCGCTAGTTTTTAAAGCTTTGCCTAAACCAACAAAATTTAGTAAATTCTCAGGGTCATTCTTAATACCTAAATTAAATAAAGTCATTGCAGAATCAACTTCATCTGCTTTCAAGCAGTTTTCCCCATAATAATACCAGTAATCTCCTTTAACTGGAAACTTAGAAACAAGAGATTTAAATGCAGTGCTAGCTGCCTCATACTGCTCATTTAAAGTTAATCGCCGTGCATCTTCAAGTGTTTGAGATTTTAATGCACTTGAAATAAAAATAATTAAAAGAGTTCCTATTAAGGATTTCATAAGAAAAGGTATTGATTGATTAATTATATAATTCTATTCACCAGTATTTACATTTACCAGTCTAACAACTCCATATGCTGGTACTAATCCAGCTTTTAAAATAATTCTCTGCCCCTTGTCACCTGCAACAAAAGACGCAAAGCCAGTGGCAAGTCTTGTGCCTATCTCACGATTTATAATGTACACATCACGTTTAAAGGGATAAGAGTTGTCTGCTAAATACCCCTGATAAGGTTGGTGAAAACCCAGTGCGCCATTAGGGTCATTTTTAGAAGATACTCCCGCTAGTCTTACCCTAGACATAAAATCTCCACTTACAGAATCATCAGGGTCACTGATCCAATTAGAACCAATAATCCCGATTGAATTCTTATGCGATTCTACATATGCAACTACTTCTTCATTGCTATTCACTGCAGAACATATTTTAGGAAAGGTGTCAATCATAAATTGTTCCCTAACATAGCGTGCGTTTCCAGATTTAGGATGATCAAAAACTATTCTGACTTCAGTATCAGTTGACGAGCCATCAGGTGTTTTCCAAAATGTTTCATTTCCTGATAATAAATCCTTCAATTCATTGAATGAAAAATTACTGTCGGGACTTTCTTTATTAACTATTATGGCAAGACCGTCTGAACAAATTTTAGTGGTTTTTGGTAAAATCCTATTCGCTTCAAGATAAGACTTCTCATCTGCAGTAAGCTCTCTACTAATTACAATTGCCCTCAAAGAATCTTTCATTAACAAATCTACTACCTCACCTTCTGGCCCCTCTGTCAACTCCACTTTAGCATATTTGTAAAGCGATTCAAATGTGGCTATTTCAGTAGCAATTAACCGATGATATGAATCATCTGCACCAATTTTAATAGATCCCCGAGTTGTTGATTCTTGTGTTAAAGAATCAGAAGCTCCACAAGAGCTAAAAACTAAAAGCACTATCAACGAAAAAAGAATTCCAGTAGTTCTCATGATTTCTTAGTATTCCGATTGCCTAAAATATATCTTGTTCCTCTCAGAAGTCCATAGGCAAGTATTGCATATCCTGCCATTGCTCTATATTCTTTAGCAATTATGGTGAAGTAATCTGTAAAAATAAGCAATGAGCCTATGGCAAGGTAAACACCTACAACCACCAGGCCCATTACTCGCAAAAAGCGATTCAAACTAATTTTATCTAAGAGTGAACTTAATAGGGAGGTTAAATTGAACACGAACAGACTTTCCATTCTGCTTACCTGGTTTCCAGCTAGGCATAGATTTAACTACGCGAATGGCCTCTTCATCACATCCTCCTCCAATACCTCGTAATTTCTTAACATCTGTAATCTTACCATCACCTTCAACAACGAAAGTAACATACACTGTTCCTGTAATACCATTCTCTCTAGCCATTGAAGGATACTTAATGTTCTTGCTTAAGTATTCAAACAATTTTTCCTCTCCTCCAAGAAATTCAGGCATTTGCTCTACAATAGTAAAGATTTGTGAAGGTGGCTCCTCAATAATTGCATTACCGTCACCCTCATTGGGCAAATCAATAATATCAGTACCTTCTTGGGTCTTAGTGCTAACCTGAGCAGTGATTTCTTCCTGAGGAGGAGGAATATCCTCTTCTTTAATAGGTTCTTCAGTAACTACAGGAGGTGTAAACTTGATTGTTTCCTGAACTGGTGGTGGTGGATCTGGAGGTGGTGGTGGTGGTGGTGGTTCATTATCATCTAATGGAGGTGGTTCAACTAAGGTAAGCTCTACATTAGTAACTGTTTCAACAGGCGCTAGCTCCTCTAAATAATCCATTATTGCCGGTATGCTAACTCCTAGCAAAAACACAGAAATTGCAATAAAAAAAGCAGTATTCATGTGCTTATTATACCTCTTGCGGAGCTCGTATGCCCCGTATGCTTGATTCCGATTTTCGAAAACGATTTCGTCAAACGGCTTGACTGTCAACTGATTTGCCATTGTGTCTTTCGTTTGATTAATTAAAACGTATTTGCATTTTGAACCATTTGGTTTTCAATATCATTAGTCTCTAATAGAGCATAACTTCCAATATTGCATATGGCCATTTCATCAAGTGCATCAACTACATTCTTATAATTTGATTCCTTATCTGGTTTTATCAGAACAATCAAACTTGAAAGTTTATTCTCTTCGCGAAATGCTTTGAGTTTTTCCTTGTAGTCGGCTTCTTCCATCTTTCCTGTAGAAACTTCCTTTTTCCAAATCTCAATTTGATTAAACATGTTATGCCTCTTATTATTCTCTGCAATAAGAAGCTTCCTTATACCATCTTGTGTATAATTGGTTTTGGTCAAGCTCGGGAGTGGCTTATTGGGATCAGGTACTCCAAAATACCAATACACGACATTATTATCTGTCAGAATAAGATTTAAAGTATGTTCTGCAGGCACTTTATTCTTTTCCTCATCTGTGAGATCCTTATCTTTCACAGGCATATTTATTTCCATAGCCTGTGGTTTGTTAAAGGTAGTTGTTAAAATGAAGAATGTTAACAGGAGGAATCCAAGATCCACCATTGGAGTCATATCGATTCGGGTTGAAGACTTCTTAGCACGTTGCTTACCGTGTTTTTTCTTGCCTCCGCCGTCGTCGCCAGTATTTACATCTGCCATAATTTCTTAATTTATCAGTCCGTTATGTATAACGAAGAAAAAGGTTCAATTAGTTTATTCGCCTGGGCCAGATTCCATATTTGTAATCAGGTTGAATTTGTTAACCTTCTTATCTTGAAGGATATCCATAACTCTCCTAATTGTTGGATATGAACTAACCTGATCGCCTTTGATGGCTACCCTGAATCGTGGAGCATTAATTCTTCCATAAAAAACCCAATCACATAATTCGCAAGAAAGTGAATCAATAGGTATTCCTGCTGATTTTTCCTGTAGTTTCTTTCTATCTGTACTTCCTGCACTTAAATACTCCTTCATTTCCTTCATTGGAACTCCAAATGAAGCCATGTTTGAGAATTCGACCAGCTGATCTTCTTCGAAAACAACACCGTATTTCTCTCCCATTTTTTCAAGCACTGTTCGTCTTGTTTCCTGACCGGTAATAGTGAAGAACACATGATCCTCTTTATCAACCAAAATCATCATGATATCCTTATCAGGAATTTTTAAGTCCGAAACAGAAGAAGGCATGTCGATGACTGCAGCCTCTTCAGCTCTGAATTGAGAAATCAACATGAAGAAGGTTACCAACAGAAAGGCCAAATCCACCATCGGTGTCATATCGATGGAAGGACTGTTTTTAGGCATTTTTATCTTAGGCATAACCTGTCGTCTATGTTATTAATTATTTAGTCTGAGATTCGAAAGTTGAAACTAGGCTATATCCAGATTCATCAATTTTGTAAGTAAGCTGATCTATCTGTGTAGTAAAATAGTTATACATAATGATTGCAATTGTCGAACCTGTAATTCCTAAAGCTGTATTGATAAGGGCTTCAGAAATTCCATTTGCAAGAGCAACTGCATCTGGAGCTCCTGCTTGTGCAAGTGCCGAGAATGCCTTAATCATCCCAAGTACAGTCCCGATTAGACCCACAAGGGTAGAAATAGATGCCATTGTAGAGATTATTACCAAATTCTTGGAAAGCATTGGCAATTCAAGTGAAGTGGCTTCCTCAAGTTCTTTTTGCATAGCAATAACTTTTTGCTCCTTATCCATGCTATTATCATTCTGAAGTTGACTATATTTCTCCAAACCAGCTTTCATAACATTTGCTAAAGAACCTTTTTGCTTATCGCATTCTTTTGCAGCTGCATCAATTTGGTTATTTGAAATCATATTCTGAAGATTTCTAACGAATACATTAATTTTTCCTTTCCCTTTAGCTTTAGATAAAGTCATAAATCGCTCTATAGAAAAAGCAATAATGATCACAACAATTGACATAAGGATAGGTACAATAAAACCTCCCTTGTAAACAATTCCTAAAGTATTGCCAGGAAGAGGATGTCCTAAAACAGGATCTCCACCTTCAAAATTGGAAGGGCTTCCCATAATAAACATGTATACCAACACACACACTAGGATAGATGATAAGATTACGGTTGCAGCGAAAAATGCTCCGATACCACTGCCTTCAGACTTCTGCTTATTGCTCATTTTTAAAGCGTTTTAAAAAATTAAGGGTTGTTTAAAGTTAATTATGTAAAATTGAATGTGGGCAAATATACCAAAATTGGGTTTCAAACAAAGTCTACAAAAAAAGCCAATTATCGCTTAACACAGAAAACAAAATAATAATATTGTTTTAATACTGCATATACATAATATTAGGATTACTTCAACTTTTGTATTTGGCAAATGGAAAACTTATTTTACTTTTGCACCGGCTAAAACAAAAAGAGGGACAGTGTCCCTTTTTTTATTAGTTTAAGGTAAAATATGATTAACAAGAATACATTGATCAATTTAGTAGAAGACTACCTAAAAGAGTCTGACAACTATTTAATTGATGTTTTAATAAGCAGTTCTAATAAAATTCGTGTTTTCATTGAGAACGATGAGCATGTTTCTATTAAAGATTGCATTGCCTTGAGTAGACATATTGAATCTAATTTAGATAGAGAAAAAGAAGACTTTGAACTTGAGGTTTCATCTCCTGGTATTGATCAACCGTTTAAAAGCATTCGTCAATACCGAAAATACATAGGTAAAGCTGTTGAAATCTTGCTCAATGACGGAGACAAGTTGAAAGGTGAATTAGCCGATTGCGATGAAGTAGAAGTTAGTTTTCTTTCCCAAATCAATAAAAAAGGAAACAAGAATTTAAAACAAACTTTACATATAGATAATAAGCCAACAAAGATTTCTTTAAATGATATTAAAGAAACTAAGTTGATAATTGTCTTTTAATAATGGATATAACACAATGGAACACGCAGCTTTAATTGAATCGTTTGCAGAATTCAAAGAATTCAAAAACATCGACAGAGTTACCATGATGGGAATTCTTGAAGATGTGTTCCGCAATATGATCATTAAGAAGTACGGCTCTGATGAAAATTTTGACATAATTATCAATATTGATAAAGGTGATCTTGAAATTTTCCATAATAGAGAGATTGTTAATGATGGAGAGGTGGAAGACACTAATAGCCAAATAGCTTATTCAGAAGCAATTAAAATAGAACCTGACTTTGAAGTTGGTGAAGAAGTTTCTTCTGAAGTGAAGCTTAATGATTTCGGGAGAAGAGCTGTACTTGCATTCAGGCAAAATCTAGTTGCCAGAATCTCCGAATTAGAAAAAGACGGTGTATACAGAAAGTACAAAGACCGTGTCGGTGAAATTGTTACGGGTGAGATTTATCAAGTTTGGAAAAAGGAAGTATTAATTTTGGATGAAGAAGGCAACGAACTTATTATTCCAAAGCAAGAGCAAATCCCAAGCGATTTTTTCAAAAAAGGAGAAAATACAAGGGCCGTTGTTTTGAGGGTAGATATGAAAAATAGCTCTCCACAGATTGTTCTTTCAAGGTCATCTCCAGTATTTCTTGAAAAATTATTTGAACAAGAGGTTCCTGAAGTTTTTGATGGATTAATTACAATTAAAAAAGTAGTTCGTGAACCTGGCGTAAGAGCAAAAGTTGCAGTGGAAAGCTACGATGACAGAATCGACCCAGTTGGGGCTTGTGTAGGAATGAAAGGTTCAAGGATTCATGGTATTGTAAGAGAATTAAGAAATGAAAATATAGATGTTATTAATTACACAAATAATACATCGTTATACATAACTAGAGCTCTAAGTCCTGCAAAAATTTCTTCAATTAAATTAAATGAAGAAAAAATGCGCGCAGATGTTTTCCTTAAACCTGATCAAGTCTCCTTGGCAATTGGTAAAGGAGGTTTGAATATTCGTCTTGCAAGTAAACTAACAGGTTACGAAATTGATGTATACCGTGATTCTGAAATGGATAGTGAAGATGTTGACTTAGATGAGTTTGCAGATGAAATCGATAGCTGGATTCTAGACGAATTAAAAAGCGTTGGTTGCGATACAGCCAAGAGCGTCTTGGAACTTCCTGTTGATGATTTAGTAAAAAGAACTGACCTTGAAGAAGAAACAATTAAAGAAGTGATAAGAATTCTTAGGGCAGAATTTGAATAAAATGCCTATGAATCACTAAAAAAATAACATAACCCAGTTGAATGTCTGAATCAACACAAAATAAAAGAATAAGTAAAGTTGCTACTGAACTCAATGTAGGAGTTCAGACTGTTATTGACTTTCTCACTGAAAAGGGCTTCGAAGATATTAGTCGAAACTCTAAGATCTCAGATGAAATGTACGATAGCTTGCTTAATGAATTTGGCGACGAAAAGACTGTTAAGGAAGAATCTAAAAAAATCATCCAAAACAGATTAAAGAGAGAATCAATTTCATTGGATGAAACTCAATCTTTAGTTCGCAATGAAGAGCCTGAGAATGAGCCAGAGGAAATTCTAATTAAAGGATTAGGATCCATTGGAAGCCCTGCCCCAGTAATTGAAGAAAATAAACCTTTTGAAGTTGAGGCTGAAATAAAAATCGAACCAGACGCTAAAATTGAGGTTGAGATTGAGGAGGAGAAAAAAGAAGTTACTACCACTCCTTCAGATATACATGAAGAAAAACCAGAGGTGGTATCTGAATCAATATCTGAAGAAAAGTCAACTGACTCTAAAGTAAAAGTTGTTGGAAAGATTGATTTGGATTCGTTCAAAAGACCTTCCAAATTAAAGAAAGACAGCCCAAAGAATAAAAAGACATCAGAAAACAAAGAAACTTTTGACAAGGTTGAGTTAGAAAAGCAAGAATCTAAATCTGGAATTTCTGATAAAGAAGAACCAAAAGCCACTATCACGCAGGATATACCAACTGATGAAACAACTGTAATATCAAGTGATTCAAAGACATCTGAAACCAAGGAGGTCAAAGATTCAATTACATCTGAACCACCTGTAAATGAACCTCCTAAGGAGGCAGAATTATTTAGGGCTAAGCGTGATAAACTTGAGGGTGTAAAAATCCTTGGAAAAATTGAACTTGCTCCTGAGGCTCCAAAGAAACCAATAGCTTCTTCATCAGGAGCCGGCCTAGGTTCGAATGATCGAAAGAAAAAAAGAAAGAGGATTGTAGATTCTCCATCTGGAGGAGTAAACCAACAAGCGCCTCGTGAAAATAAGCCGAAGGGAAATAATAGACCTGTTACTCCTGCTAAACCACAGCTAACAGAAGAAGATGTTCAAAAGCAGATAAAGGAAACTTTAGCAAGATTAAGTCAAGGAAAACAAAAATCTAAATCGGCCAAATACAAAAAACAGAGGAGAGAAGATTATAAAGCTGCTCAAGAAGAAGCAGCTATGGAAGGAGAAGATAAAATCATTAAAGTTACTGAATTCGTTTCCGCCAATGAATTGGCGACAATGATGAACGTTCCAGTTAATGAAATCATCTCAACTTGTATGTCACTTGGTTTATTTGTTTCAATAAACCAGCGCCTAGATGCAGAAACATTAACTATAGTAGCCGACGAGTTTGGTTACAAGGTTGAATTCGTTTCTGTTGAGGTTCAGGAGGCTATCAAGGAAGAAGAAGATACAGATGAAAATCTAAAATCCCGTCCACCAATTGTAACTGTTATGGGTCACGTAGATCATGGTAAAACCTCATTACTTGACTATGTGCGAAGCGCAAATGTAATTGCGGGAGAAGCGGGCGGAATCACTCAACATATAGGTGCATATAATGTGACTATGGAGAATGGGAAGCAAATCACTTTCTTAGACACTCCCGGACACGAAGCTTTTACGGCTATGCGTGCTAGAGGTGCTCAAGTAACAGACGTAGCTATCATTGTAATTGCAGCTGACGATAGTGTTATGCCGCAGACAATTGAAGCTATAAACCATGCCCAAGCAGCTCAAGTACCTATTGTATTTGCCATAAATAAGATTGATAAGCCGGGAGCGAATCCAGACAAAATAAGGGAGCAGTTAGCCGCGATGAATATACTTGTTGAAGACTGGGGAGGTAAATATCAAGTGCAAGAGGTAGCTGCAAAACTTGGTAAGAATATAGATAAGTTACTTGAGAAAGTGTTGCTTGAAGCTGAATTACTTGAATTAAAAGCTAATCCGGAAAAGAGAGCAACAGGAACAGTGATAGAGTCTGAATTGGATAAAGGGAGAGGCTATGTAACAACCCTAATTGTTTTAGCTGGAACTCTAAAAGTTGGAGATGTAGTTCTTGCTGGTCCATACAGTGGTAAAGTAAAAGCTCTTTTCAATGAAAGAGGCGCCCCAATTAAAGAAGCTGGACCATCTATGTCTGCTCAAATATTAGGCCTTAGCGGTGCACCTTCTTCAGGCGATCGTTTCAATGTTATGAGCGATGAGCGCGAAGCACGTGATATTGCAAATAAGCGACAGCAATTACAGCGAGAACAAGGTATCAGAACTCAAAAGCATATAACTCTTGACGAAATTGGAAGACGGATTGCAATTGGAGATTTCAAAGAACTTAATATCATTGTTAAAGGGGATGTTGACGGATCAGTTGAAGCCCTTTCTGATTCATTGCTGAAACTTTCAACTGAGAAGATTCAAGTTAATATTATACATAAGTCTGTTGGTCAGGTTACAGAAAGCGACGTTTTACTCGCATCGGCTTCTAATGCTATCATCGTTGGTTTCCAAGTTAGACCATCTGCATCTGCTAGGAAGCTAGCTGAAAATGAGCAAATAGACATGCGTTTCTATTCAATCATATATAAGGCTATTGAAGAGATAAAAGCTGCAATGGAAGGAATGCTAGCTCCTGAATTCGAGGAGAAAATTGTTTGTAACGTTGAAGTTCGAGACGTGTTTAAAATTACAAAAGTTGGAACTGTTGCAGGCTGTTATGTCTTAGACGGTAAAATAACTAGAAACACTAAAATCAGACTTATCAGAGATGGAATAGTTGTTTACTCTGGAGCTTTAGGTTCGCTTAAAAGATTCAAAGATGATGTTAAAGAGGTTGCAACTGGTTACGAATGTGGTTTAAACATTCACAACTTTAATGATATTAAAGTTGGAGATATCATCGAAGGATATGAGAACGTTGAGATTAAAAGAAAACTTTAATCAATTAATCAGGATGTGATCCTGAACGATAAAGCAGCCCGGATAATTCTTGCATATTAGTGCTTGATTCTTCCGGGCTTCTGCTTTAGTTCTATAATCGCCACACCTAACCTTAAAGTTAGGTTGTTGATACGAGAGATAAACCATAAGTTTTGGATAACTTGATTGAAGCTCTTCCACAAGCCTCTGTGCGCGCTCCTTCGCGTTATTCCCTCCATCAGAAAATACTTGAATCCGGTAGCCATCTAAACCCGGTTCTTTGTAATTCTCCTTTTTATAATCCTCAATTAGCATGCTTAGTCCAGAAGGCAATTTCCAAGAAATAATCCCTTCTAAATTAGCTATTGTTGTATCCTTTTGGATAGCTGGTTTTACAAATACCTCTTCTTGTGAAAAACAAATAGAGAAATAAAAAAAGTAAACTAGAACAGGCAATAGATTTTTCATTTGTCGATTAATACACAGGAGCAAAAGTAATCTTAAGATGTATTAAGATATCAAGTTTTATTTCGGTTTCAACTGTTTTGAAGTAAAATAAAACAAAATAATTCTACTAAAACAATGCTTGAATAACTGATTATCTTAACATTACATTACAAAATAAGTTATGATAATTAACAGTGATCTTAGCTGAAAAATCACGCCAAAAGCCTAAGATATTATTTAGATTCATTCTAAATTGTAAACAACTGCAAAAAAACTACTGATGGAAAAGCTTAACAGTTAAATTTGCAGCCGTTAAAACAGATATAGGGAATATCCCAATTAAAGGTCTATGCATCAATTTAACTTTCGTATCTCACTGGTTCTAACCATGTTAATCATGGTTTTCTTTGCTCCTACAGAAGGATTTTCTCAAGATGGAGCCAAAATATTTAAGGGGAATTGTGCGTCTTGTCACAAACCTAGCACTCAAAAATTAATAGGTCCAGGGCTTCAAGGCATCAGAGACAGATGGCCTGATGAGGCAAAATTGATTGCTTGGGTTAAGAATTCTCAGGAATTTCTCAAAACAGGAGACGCTTATGCTAATAAGCTATATGAACAATATGGCAAATCAATCATGCCTGCTTTCGCATTAAGCGATGAGGAAGTCATTGCTGTTATAGACTGGGCAAATAAAGGTGGAGACGCTCCTGCTCCAGCGGCAACAGCCGACCAAGCCAATACTGGAGGAGTTTCAACTGATTCAAATGCACAAGCAGATTCCGATTCATATTTTCTTGTTCTTATTGGAATAGCTGTTCTACTAATTATTCTAATATCTGTTCTTGGTTCAGTAAAAAGATCCTTGGAGACTCTAGTTAATGAGAAAAAAGGAATTATTGTTGAGCCGAAACCTGTGTTAAGCCCACTTCAGAAGTTTAAATACTGGTCTTCACAAAATAAAAAAATTGTGGCTATTGCAAGTTTACTGCTTGTTTCTTGGGTATTAAAACTAGGATGGGATGGTTTAATGGGAGTAGGAGTATATCAAGGATATCAACCTGAACAGCCTATAAAATTTTCTCATGAACTACATGCCGGACAAAATCAAATTGCTTGTGTTTATTGTCATAGTGGAGTAGAAAAATCTAAACATGCCAACATTCCTTCGGCTAACGTTTGTATGAATTGCCATGCTTACATCCAACAAGGTCCTAATTATGGAACTGAGGAGATTTCTAAAATATATGCAGCACTTGATTATAATCCTGAAACGAGAGTTTATGGTAACAATCCTAAACCAATTCAATGGGTAAGAGTGCATAATTTGCCAGATCACGTGTACTTTAACCACAGTCAACACGTAACTGTTGGTAAAATTGAGTGTGCGCAATGTCACGGGCCAATTGATTCTATGGCGGTTGTTGAGCAATATTCACCATTAACAATGGGATGGTGTATTAACTGTCACAGAGAAACAGAAGTGAAGTTTGAAGGAAACGATTATTACGAAGATTTACATAAGAAATTCATGGAAGATTCCGACTATAAGAAAGGTGATGTTTTCACTGTTGAAAAAATAGGAGGTCTTGAATGTTCTAAATGCCATTATTGATTTTACCCTTGCAATCATAACCCGGATTAACGACGTATGAGTACTACGAAGAAATACTGGAAAGGAATAGAAGAATTACAGGAAACCCCTGAATTTTTAAATCTTCAACAAAACGAGTTTGCTGAAGAACTTCCTGTAGACGAATTTTTAGGAGATGAAAATCTTGTCGACTCCAGCACAAACAGAAGAGACTTTCTAAAGTTCCTTGGTTTCAGTGTAACCGCAGCCTCTTTAGCAGCATGCGAAACTCCTGTAAGAAAGGCTATTCCTTACCTTAACAAGCCTGAAGAAATCACTCCTGGTGTTGCAAATTACTATGCATCTACCCATTGGGATGGGATGGATTTTGCAAGTATCCTTGTTAAAACAAGGGAAGGACGTCCAATAAAAGTAGATGGTAACGAGTTATGTCCAATTACTCAAGGCGGATCAAATGCTAGAGTTCAGGCATCAGTACTATCGCTTTATGATTCTTCAAGAATCGCAGGTCCTATGAAAGCTGGAGCCGAGATTTCTTGGGAGGCAGCGGACAAGGAAATTATAGAAAAGCTTACTGCTGCTGCAAATCAAGGTAAAGGAATAAGAATTCTTACTTCAACAGTAATTTCACCTTCACTTAAAGCTGCGATAGAGAACTTTGCAACTGCTTATTCAACAACAAAAGTTGTAACTTATGATAGCTTCTCATACAAGGGAATTGCAGAAGCGAATAAAGCATATTTTGGAAAGGCTATCATTCCAACTTATTCGTTTGACAAAGCTGATTACATTGTAAGTATAGGGTGTGATTTTCTTGCAAATTGGCTTAGTCCAGTTGAACATGCAAGACAATATGCAAGCACTAGAAGAGTTAGTGCGGAAAAAAAGACAATGTCACGCCATATTCAAATAGAATCTGTTCTTTCTGTTACAGGATCTAATGCAGATAAAAGGATTGCCGTTAAACCTTCTCAAATTGGTATAGCTGCTGTTAGTCTTTATAATAAGTTAACTGGAAGTTCCTTACCAACTAAAAGTTTAGATGGCAAGGATGATTCTATAAGCAAAATTGCTAAGGAATTAAAAAATTATACAGGAAAAGCTTTGGTTGTCTGTGGTAGTAATGACCCTGAAATTCAGAAAATTGTTATCGCTATAAACCAATATTTGGGTTCATATTCAACTACTATTCATACCGATATCACTGATAACACTCACAAGGGTAATGAAGAAGAGGTGAACAGTCTTATTGAAGAAATGAATAGCGGAAATATTTCAGCTTTATTAATACATGGCTGCAACCCGGTATATTCTCTTCCATTTGGCGACAAATTCAAAGCTGCTTTGTCAAAAGTTGATTTAAGTGTTTCCTTTTCTGATAGAGCTGACGAGACTGCATCTGCTTGTTCTATTATTGCACCTGATAGTCACTTTCTAGAGTCCTGGTCTGATGCTAATCCTAGAACTGGGTATTTTTCTTTGGGTCAACCAACTATCCAGCCTCTATTCAAAAGTAGACAAGTACTTTCTAGCTTGTTAAAATGGTCAGGTGCAGAATTAGATGCTCATGACTTCATTGCAAGCGTTTGGGAAAATACTGTTTATCCATCGACTTCATCTTTAAAATCATTCTCTGATTTTTGGCAAAAATCATTGCATGACGGTGTTGTTATTATCAACTCTGCTCAGGAAGATATGAACGAAGTGTCTATTCCCGAAGCAGTTGACTTAAATAAAGCTGCTGGAATCATTTCTGCTGAAGCCGCAAAATCGACAGGAACTGAATTAGTTGTTTATACTAAAACAGGGATGGGGGATGGAAGCCAAGCTAACAACCCGTGGTTACAGGAGTTACCAGATCCTATTTCAAAAGTCACTTGGGATAATTATGTGATGATGAACCTGGATGAAATGATGGAGAAAGGTTTTAATACCATTTTAGGACAAGAACAAAAATCCGATACTGTTGAAGTTAAACTTGGGGACAAAGCTGTTGTTCTTCCAGTATTGGCTCAGCCAGGTATGCCTAAAGGAGTTATTGCTATTGCACTAGGATATGGTAGAACAGCGGCAGGTAAAACAGCTGATGGAGTTGGGGCTAATGTTGCAGGTTTTATACAATACAAGAATGGTTATTTTCATTATAATGTATCAGGAGTAAGTGTTTCTGAAAGTAAAGGAAAGTATAGCTTAGCAGCAACTCAAACTCATCATACTATGATGGGCAGACAGATTGTTAAAGAAACAACATTAGAAGAATACAAAAAAGACGCTAAAGCAGGCAATGAAGATATTCTGTTTGCTACCAATCTTAAAACCATTGGCAAAGACGGAAAAGCAACTGCTAAAGAACTAAACCTTTGGGATTCTTTCGAGAATAAGAATCATTTCTGGAATATGTCAATTGATCTCAATTCTTGCATCGGTTGTGGTGCATGTGTGATTGGTTGTTCATCAGAAAACAATGTACCAGTTGTAGGCAAAGACGAGGTTCGCAGAAGCCGTGAAATGCATTGGATGAGAATTGATCGATATTACTCATCTGATATGAACGAAGAAGTTGCTGAATCAGAGGGCATTGGGGCTATTGACAAATTTTTAAAAATGGAGGTTCCGTCTTCAGATGATGTCGAAGTAGTATTCCAACCAGTAATGTGTCAACATTGTAATCATGCGCCATGTGAAACTGTTTGTCCAGTACTTGCAACAACACACAGTTTGGAAGGCCTAAACCAAATGACTTACAATAGATGCATCGGAACAAGATATTGTGCAAATAACTGCCCTTATAAAGTTCGTCGATTCAATTGGTTTAGGTACAATGAAAATGCTCAGTTCGACTTTAATATGTACGAGGATTTGGGCAAAATGGTGTTAAATCCTGATGTAACTGTTCGTTCAAGAGGAGTTATGGAAAAATGTTCAATGTGCGTTCAGAGAATACAAGAAGGCAAATTGAAATCGAAGAAAAATGGAGAACGTCCAAAAGATGGTTCAATAAAGACTGCTTGCCAGCAGGCATGTCCAACGAATGCAATCACTTTTGGTGATTTTAATGATACAGAATCAGAAGTTCGTAAAGCATGGAATAATGAGAGAAAGTATCAACTTCTAGAGGAAGTAGGTACCCAACCTTCTGTTTTCTACCTAACTAAAGTACGTAATAAAAACGCCGAAGAGGCTTAATCAAGAAAGCTTAGCAGAATTAAAGCTATGGAACAAAATTCATCAGTTACAGTAAGGCAACCGCTAATACTTGGCACAAAGACTTATCATCAGATTTCTGAAGATATTTCACGCCCAGTTGAAGGTAAGGCCAACAGGCTCTTTAAGATTGTATTTACTATTTCAGCATTACTTGCTCTTTGGGGTGTAGGCTGTTTCGCTTACACTATAGGAACTGGTATTGGAGTATGGGGCTTAAATAAAACTGTTGGTTGGGCTTGGGATATTACCAACTTCGTTTGGTGGGTAGGTATTGGTCACGCTGGTACCCTTATATCTGCAATTCTATTGTTATTCAGACAAAGGTGGCGTATGTCAATCAACCGTTCAGCCGAAGC
>JAGYKL010000028.1 GCA_018401705.1 Bacteroidia bacterium
AATCAATAAAACTTAAGTGGAATGAGTCTTTTCCAGCAGACACGAAATTTCTGATATATCGCAATATGCCTAATGGTCAAGGCTTAACAAGATATAAATTAATAAGTAATTCCAAAGAATTTATTGATAAAGGCTTGACTCAAAAAGGGGAATATCAATACACATTAAAAGTGCTGTATGCTGATGGTTCTGAGTCAATTCCGGCAGAAGCCGTATCTATTAGCATTCAGTAATTTGCAGTTCTTACAAATAGGGTTCTAAGTTTTCAGAAGTATATTGCATGCATGCTTCCTGCAAATCGTCTTCATTATTTGTGGCTCATTGCCGCACTTTTGATCTTATTTCCATTTCTCTATCTGGGCTGGCATGGCGTTGCAGCTTCTGATGATTATTACGATTATAAACTCCTTCAAGAAAAAGGATTTTTCGATTCAATTGCCCATTATTATCATAATTGGAGTGGAAGATATGTTTCATTTGCCCTCGCTTTCCTATTAAACCCTCTTCATGTGGGAGAAAAGCTTGGTCCAGCAATTACCAATTCATTGTCTTTAGCTATGCTTTGTCTCATGGCTTTGTACCAAGCAAAGATTTATTCTTCACTGTTTCTAAAATCTGCGCAAGCCATAATTCCCTTGGTGGCCATTTTTCTCTGCTTATGGCTAATGTATTTGCCGCGGCCTGTAGAAATACTCTTCTGGTTTACAGGCAGCATGGCATATTTAGTAGGGCCATTTCTCCTGACTGTTTGGGTTTGGGTGCATGTCCAAGGCTTGAAAATGAACTCTGGACAAAAGGTTATTTACCTCGTTTTTCCTTTGCTAATTGCAGGAGGAAGTGAGATTAATATTCTGCTTATGGGATTCATCATGCTTTTATGCATCCCGAAAGAAAAAAGCGAGCAGCAATTATTTCTGGCTCCAACGATTCTCTTTATTTTGGGTGCTTGTTTAGAGTTATTGGCCCCTGGAAACAAAGGAAGAATGTCCTATTTTGAAGGAGTTAACCCTGCCGGTGATTTTCAATTTTCCCTAACAAATAGCATAGAAATTAGCTGGCATATATTAAGAGACTGGACGAGATCTACTCCACTTCTATTATTGGCATTGCTTTGCACTCTTCTGGCTAAGCCCTCAAAACAGATTGTCATTTCTAATTGGCAAAAGTTGGTATTAACTGGTTTTGTAGTACTTATCCCCCTATTGTATTTCCCTTTCTTTTGGGGAACCGGTATGACAAAAGCGCCAGATCGACTACATGATTATGTTTTTCTTGTGGTTTCAACAGGAATCATTTTTTTGTTTCCTCTGTTCGTTCACCGCTTTTTAAAAGACGAAAGAATACCTCAAGCTATTCTATTCATTGGGTTTGTTGTTATCCTTTGGCAAGGTTCATACACCAGCAGGTTAAGAACTGCTTTGTTCGATATCGAAACACTTCCGGCTTTTAACAAAGAAATTGAACAAAGAGATGAGTTAGTATTCTTACAGTTATTCAAAAGTAACGGAAATGACACTCTCTATTTGCCTGAAATAAAGCACATTCCATATACAATTTTCTATGGAGATTTGAAGTCCAATCCCCGACATTGGTACAATGAGGGCTATTCGTTTTACAACCATGTTGGTCCTGTTGTTTGCTTGCCTGAAGAAGAATATGTCGTGAAGAAATCAAGAAGAGAACTTGATAATTCCGGGGATATTAGAAATTAAGTAAAACATACCCTCTATGCTGTCGCAAGAATTCCGAAGGACTTCTTGTGACCATAAGTTGTTCAAGTCTTTGACTTGAATTTGACTTATTAAAGAACGCGTTTCGCCTAAACTAATTCTTTGGGATACTTCCAATAGGTTCATTCTTAATCCAATTTGCCAACATTTACTAAGTCCGCCAAAATGACTTCTTAATTTCACGAATAAAACTTCAAAAATGAGCAGAGCATACAAAATCCATAATCCAAAAGGCTTGTATTTTATAAGTTTTGCAACCCTTGCTTGGGTTGATGTATTCACAAGAATCGAGTACAAAGAAATTATTATTGGTAGCCTGAAATTCTGCCAAAAGGAAAAAGGTTTAAAAGTCTATGCTTGGTGTTTAATGACGAATCACATCCATTTGATTGCAAGGGCACAGGATGGATTTGACTTATCGGGAATTCTGAGAGATTTCAAAAAGTTTACTTCACGTCAAATTATCAAGATGATTGAAAATCATTCTGGAGAAAGTCCTCAGCAATGGATATCTATGCAGCAGTGCAAAAAGTTTCAATAATGAACATGGGCCTATTGCCTTAGATTCTTTATAGTTTACTTTTTCAATGCATCTCGTTGAAAGTCATATGACTTCCTCTCCTTATTCCCACAAGGCAGCCTTCACAATTTGACAATAGCTCAGGTATTCTCGCTAGAGCATGTGATATTTAGGTAAGAAGTGCTTTACTCTACTTGAAAAGCCTCACTTTCCAACTTGTTGTTATCCCAACTTAATGATTGACCATCCTTTTCTTCCGAAAAGATAGGAGCTACAATTTTATATGTTCCAGAATATTTCAGTATCAAGCTAAAAGTCCCTTCATAAATTGGAGTTTCTTCAGGGAGAAGATAATCACATTCTACTTGAATTGTTGAAAAATCAGGGTTTTCAATACATGATGCACTATAAATAACATCTGACCCGCATCCCCCGAAATTAGAATAGATTAATCCTTTAGTGCATTTGAACTCTACAATCACAGTGTCACCTATAGAATAAATGCTGGCATTTGTTTTAATGTAATCTTGAGAAAGGAGCAACGCAGGAAAAAAAGCAAGAAAAAAGGGAAGCAGAATTTTTATCATGCTTCCCGTTATGCATTAAGAAACGAACAGTTCAGTTAAATTCAAAGTCCTAATAAAACTTCTTCACCTTTCTTTCCGCTGAAAAGCATTCTCTTTGGATTCTCAATTAACTCCTTAATTGTATAAAGGAAACCAACTGATTCTTTACCATCAATAATTCTATGATCGTAACTTAAAGCCACATACATAATTGGTCTGATAACTACCTGACCATTAACAGCCATAGGGCGTTCAACGATATTATGCATTCCAAGGATTGCGCTCTGAGGAGGATTAATAATCGGTGTACTCATCATTGAGCCAAAAACACCACCGTTAGTAATGGTAAATGTACCACCGGCCATTTCATCCACACTAATTTTACCCTCTCTAGCTTTAGCGGCTAGGCGAGAAATCTCTCTTTCAATATCAGCAAGGCTCATACTTTCGGCATTTCTGATAACCGGAACCATTAAACCTTTTGGAGCACTAACTGCTATCCCTACATCACAATAGTTATGAGTAATCATATCATCACCATCAATCATAGCATTAACAGCTGGATATTTTTGAAGTGCTATAGTAACTGCCTTAGTAAAGAAACTCATGAAGCCTAAACCAATCTGGTGAACCTCCTTGAATTTATCTTTATAATCTTTTCTCAACTGCATAACGTTGCCCATGTCTATTTCATTAAACGTGGTAAGCATTGCAGTTTCATTCTTAACGCTAACTAAACGCTGAGCAATTTTACGTCTAAGCGTGCTCATTTTTTCGCGACTTTGATCGCGGGAAATTGAATCAGCTTCTTTACCTCCAAAGCCTGTTGCAAGTAAGTCGAGCACATCACCTTTGGTGATTCGTCCGTCTCTTCCACTTCCTTTCACATCTGCTGATTTTACACCATTCTCAGACATGATTTTAGCAGCAGCTGGAGATGGTGTTCCTGAAGCATAAGTAGTTTCGGTAGATTTAGCTTCTGACTTTGCAGGAGCTGATTCCTTTCTAGGCTCTTCCTTTTTTTCTTCTTTGGCAGCAGGCGCAGGCTTGCTTGCAGCACCGGCTTTTGAAGTATCAATAGTTGCTATAACATCACCAACATTCACTGAAGTTCCTGCTTCAACTTTAATGCTTAGCATACCTGCCTCTTCGGCATTAATGGTCAAAGTAGCTTTATCAGAGTCGATTTCGCACAGCTCTTCATCCTTCTCAACAATATCTCCTTCAGCTTTAAGCCAGTTGGCAATTTCAACTTCCGTAATGGATTCTCCAGGTGATGGTACTTTAAGATCGATAATCATGTGATATTTTGCCTTTTGGTTTGCAAATTTATGTTTTTATATCTCCCCTGCGGGGGATAGAATGAAGATTCAATTAAGCACTGAATACTTTAGATAAAATACTAGCCTGTTCAACCGCATGTCGTTTCGAAGAACCGGTTGCTGGAGAACCGCTTTCAGCCCTTGAAATAAGATCTATTTTCGATTTTCTTAAAAGTCGAAGGATATATGCCCAGGCTCCCATATTCTCAGGCTCTTCCTGCACCCACAATATTTTGCTTGCACTTTTGTATTTACTCACAATTGCATCTAATTGCTTTTGAGGGAATGGATACAATTGTTCAATTCTAACTAATGCAACATCTTTAGCTTTAAGGTTATCTCTTTCCTCTATTAAATCGTAATAGATTTTACCTGAACAAAGCACTAACTTTTTCACATCAGCGGCTTTAATTCCCTCATCATCAATGATTTCTTTAAACCCGCCTTTAGCTAAATCAGTTGATGTAGCTTTAGGATGTCTTAATAAGTTTTTAGGAGAAAAAACAACCAATGGCTTTCTGATTTCGCCTTTTAACTGACGCCTAATCATATGAAAATAATTCGCCGGAGTTGTCACATTGGCAATAACCATATTGTGTTCGGCACATAAGGAAAGGAATCTTTCCATTCTTCCGGAACTGTGTTCAGCGCCCTGACCTTCATACCCATGTGGCAGGAGCATAACCAAACCACTCATACTTCTCCACTTGTCCTCGGCAGAGCTGATAAACTGATCGATGATTATTTGAGCGCCGTTATTAAAATCTCCAAATTGTGCTTCCCAAATGGTTAAGCAATTTGGTGCTGCCAATGAATAACCATAGTCAAAACCAAGAACAGCATATTCGCTCAATAAAGAATTGTAAATCTGGAATTCGCCTTGTTTTGATGAGATATTATTTAGCGGAACATATTCTTCTTCAGAATCTTCTATTTTAAGTACTGCATGACGGTGAGAGAAAGTTCCCCGCTCTACATCTTGTCCGGAGAAACGAATCGGAAATCCTTCTGAAAGAAGTGAGCCATAAGCAAGCATTTCTGCCATGCCCCAGTCAAGCTGATCAGATTCTTCAACCATTTTACGACGGTCGTTTAGAAGCTTCTCCATCTTCTTGAAGAACTTCATTCCTTCAGGAATTGTATAGAGAACTTTTGCAATCTCCTTCAGCTTTTTTATAGTTACGCTAGTCTCCGGCGAATGATGAAAGTCTTCCTTATTTGATGGTCTAATGTGCTGCCAGCGATGCTCCAGGAAAGGTCTTATTTCTGCTCGATTCTTTTCTCTTGCTTCAGCGAGTGATTTCTCCAAGTTAGCTTTTTGGTCCTCCTCAAATTTCACAGCTTCTTCTTCTGTTAAAATACCTTCAGATACGAGGTTAGCTAAATAAATCTTCTTTGGATTAGGATGTTTGGCAATTGCCTTGTATAAAATTGGTTGAGTAAAGCGAGGCTCATCCCCTTCGTTATGTCCGTATTTTCTATATCCCAGTAAGTCAATAAAAACATCACCTTGAAATTTCTGTCGAAACTCGATAGCAAGCTGCACAGCATAGGCAACTGCCTCAACGTCATCGGCATTTACATGAAAAACCGGACTTAAAGTCACTTTTGCCACATCGGTGCAATAGATAGAACTTCTTCCATCGAGGTAATTTGTTGTAAAACCTACTTGATTGTTAACTACAATATGAATTGTTCCACCGGTTTTGTAGCCATCAAGCTTAGCCATTTGAACAACCTCATACACAACCCCTTGTCCGGCGATGGCTGCATCACCATGAATAACAACAGGCATAATTCTCGAAAACTCACCTTGATGATTTTGCTCAGCAAAAGCTCTGGTCATTCCTTCAACCACCGGTCCTACAGCTTCCAAATGCGAAGGATTTGGAGATAATGTTAGTTGGATTTCGGTCCCTGAATCTGTTCTTACAGAAGTAGAATATCCTAGGTGATATTTTACATCTCCTGAAAATTCACCATCATCGTCATACTCTTTTCCTTCAAATTCAGTAAAAATGCGTCCTGCATCTTTTTTAAAGATATTTGATAGTACATTGAGTCTTCCTCTATGCGCCATTCCAATAACATATTCTTGAATGCCAATGGTACTTCCATGACTAACCATCACATCCATTGCAGGAATAAGAGCTTCGCACCCTTCAAGTGAGAATCTCTTTTGGCCGACAAACTTCTTATCCAAAAAACTTTCAAAGCCAACAGCATCACTCAACTTGCTGAACATTTTCTGTTTCTGAGCTTTTGTGAAATTCGCTTTGCTTTTGCTGGTTTCCATACGCGTCTGAATCCAGGCAACAGCCTCAAGATTGCGCATATACATATATTCAACCCCGATACTTTGACAGTAAGTTTCTTTTAAGTGTTCAACAATCTGTTTCAAAGGCGAAGCACCAATTCCAATGAGATCTCCCGCCTGAAAAACAGTATCTAAATCGCTTGCTTCAAGACCAAAGTTTTCAATATCTAAAGAGGGAGCATACTTCCTTCTTTCGCGAACAGGGTTCGTTCTAGTGAAAAGGTGCCCTCTCGAACGGTATCCATTAATTAAATTAATGACCTTAAATTCATCTAGCACCTGCTCGGGAATTGCCGTTGAGCCATTGCCTGACGCTACTACTTTTTGAGAGTAGGTTTTCGTGGCGAAATCTATTCCCTCGAAAAATCTTGCCCAGCTTTCATCAACCGAAGATGGATTTGTTTTGTACTGTTGATAGAGATTTTCAAGAGCTGCCGGATCGGCATTGGAGATGTATGTAAATTCGTCCATTAGAGTTTCAGTATTCAGCACGCAAATGTAATTGAAATGAACATGGATGTTTAATAAGTAAGCTAATATTCATGCTTAATCAAAAATTAAATTGCATTAAGACTTATCTTAATATGATAAGCAAGAATTGAGAACCATGTTTTATTAACTTTATACACATCTAATTGTTTTATGAGAATTTTCTTATCCCTTGTATTGCTTTCGATTTGCAGCAGCTATGTTAAATCGCAGTTGCCTTATCCTCAAAGTGCTTTCAGACTTCAAGGGTCTTGGCTGGAAGATTCTCAACATTTAAAAATTACCTATTCTTCAATTGAACCTGGAACAGCTCTTAAAAAGAGACTAGCTGGAACTGAAGATGCATATGAAACTGTGTTAATTCTGAATCCCGCTGGAGGCGAATTCATTGATAGTAACGTTGTTGAAGGTGTAATTTATCAGTATGATGTTTCATACTCCGATTCTTTAAACAGAAATGTTGAATTTGGCGGTAAAATACCTCTAATAGAAAACCGAGGCTGGTATTTAATTCTCATTGATGATGTGCTTTTGCCAGGAATTGAAATAGAGCTTAAAAAGTTTAAATGGAATCTAATTGCAGATGGATATCGAGTTAAAACAATCAACGTTAACCGATCACAAAACAGCGATGAAATCAGGAGTCTCATTCAAACCACCCATGCTAATACTCCCGGTGGAATAACCCAGGTATTGTTGTTAGGCCATGTTCCAGTTCCTTATTCAGGAATCGAAGGGTTTGATATTCACCCCGACCATGATGGATGTTGGGCTACAG
Source organism: Bacteroidia bacterium (assembly GCA_018401705.1). Classification (GTDB taxonomy): domain Bacteria; phylum Bacteroidota; class Bacteroidia; order M30B66; family M30B66; genus M30B66. The sequence continues at coordinate 7,723 of JAGYKL010000028.1, forward strand.
ATACTTATTATGCTGATTTGGATGGCGAATGGTTGGATGAAGCTACCGTTGATTACCCCGATCGGGATGCAAACAAGAACTTTCCGGGGGATAGAAAATTTGATCATGATAACATGCCAAGTGCAGCCGAACTTGAAATTGGCAGGGTTGACATGTTTGACCTTCCGGTTTTCGGCATGTCTGATGTTGCTATGGTAAATAGATACTTGGCTAAAAACAATCTATTTAAATCAGGTAATCTAACGATTCTAGGCAGAGGACTTGAATGCCGCGATAGTATCTATGATTTTGCAGAAGTCGGCGCATATCATTTTGCCCCTTTGGTAGGCTCGGCAGGTCTTCAAATCGGACCTTATTCCAGTTTGAAAACTCAACCAAAGTTATTTTCTGCCGGTTATGGTTCGGGAAATTATGATATCTGTGGAGGGGTAATAACCTCTGCCGGATACACCAGCGGAAGCTGGTTTACGGTATTTACTTCGCTAATTGGCAGCTATTTACAAGACTTTGACAACACAAATAGCGTAATGAGAAGCAGTTTGTTTAGCCAAGGTATTATTCTTTGCTGCTCATCAGGTTCCGAAGATTTGCAGTATATGGGTTTAGGCAAATCAATTGGCCATTGCATTAAACGTAAGCAAAAGCTGTTTGGTCCTATTTCGGGAAACCTCCATGGAGACCCTTCTGTAAGAGTCAATTATCCTATCATGCCTAGCGCTTTATCTCTCGAACTGGGCGATGATTCTGCAAGCTCAATACTTAGTTGGACAGCAAGCACCGAAACCGACGAGCCATTAATAGGATACAATGTTTACCGCACTTCACATTTAGATTCAACGTGGACAAGGATAAACGGCGAACCGCTCCAAACAACTAACTTTTTGGATGAAAATCCTGCTGAAGGGAAGAACTACTATTTGGTTAAACTCATTACGCTTAGACCAAGCGGAAGCGGTAATTTTTATAACTCTTCAATTGGTTTAATAGATTCTTTAATCCTTCCGATTGATAATTCCATTCTTCCAGAATGGGATGTCAACTGGCTGTCGTCACAGACTTATTGTCTTGGACAGGTTCTTGACCCGATAATCACTTCGATTACTGGAGAAGTCAATGATAATGAGTTAATTACTGCTTCAATATCTGACCTCAACGGGAATTTTGAGTTCCCGGAAGCTGTTTATTCAATCGACATAAACTCAAATCCTATCATCATTGAATTACCTGACAACATTCCTGTTGGAAATAACTACCGATTTAGACTTGAAAGCAACCTAGAAAGTATTGAAACATACACATCTGAAACTTTCGAAATTATTGAAGAGCCTCAGATAAGTTTCGATTACTCTGTTTCTTTTGATACACTTAGCTTTTCTGTTTCCTCGGCTTCTGCAAATGAAATTAGCATAGAAACCGGCGATGGAGTTGTGTTAACTGCCAATGACACTTTACACATATATCAGCAAAATGGTGATTTTACCATCATAGTGAATGCTTCAAATTCATGTGCTGAGGTTTCACAACAATACACCATCTCCAGCACCATAAACCCCGATTTAGCTACTTATATTGAGAATCAAAACAAAGTCCACTCAACTATTTACTTTCCGAACCCGGTTAGCAATCAACTCTTTGTGTATTCGAAGCAAAGTGATATTTGGGATTTTTTTGACTCACTTGGCAGAACAATGAATCTTAAAACAGTTAGTAAGGGAGATATTCTGGAAATAAATACTTCCGTCTTAAGTCCCGGAATTTATCAAGCAATTTGTAGAAATAACAGTTCCCGAAGATTTAAATTCATTAAATAATCAATCTTCGCTTCGCTCTGAATTAGTTTGACTGTAAAGCCTACGCAGAACCACTTTTTGCAATTCTCTTTTAACAATAACTTCAGAAAATAAGATAAAATCTATCCCTGGTGTTGGCATAGCTTGCATTAATTGGCCTTCTGAAACATCCACTCGATAGAGTAAATTAAAAACCGTTTGAGTTGGATATTGCTCAAGGGTTTCGGCAATTAAGCTGGTAATTTCTTGAAAAGAGTACTTCTTAGTAAGAAGTAACTTCAGCTTAATTCCAGCAGATAAAAAATCTTTATTCAATTGGAGAATTAAATCTCGAAGAATTGATTTATTGTGAAAGTATGGAACTAGTTCCTCTTTATTAGACTTAAGTCCAGGGATATTCAATGCATAAATTTTTGACTATTTCAAATCAAATTTATTATTTCCCATCAATACTCCGTCAACGTAAACTTCTGCTATATAAAGTCCTGATTTAAGTTCTTCCAATTGATCCCACTCAAATAAAACTTCAGTTCTCGCATTATTATAATCGACATTTTTAAGAAGTGTATAATCGGTTGACCTTCCTCCTTCTTTGGTAAAGGTTCCAGAACCATTGTTAGCATCCGAAAGCACATAACCATCAGGCTTAACTATTCTCAACACAACTTCACGCTTACCTTTAGGAGCAACCTTGTTTTCTGCAATAACAAAGGTGGTGTTGATTTTGCCAACTCGTTTTGCCTTTTCGGTAGCCTCCAACTTTCCTTTTCCTTTCTCTCTAAGCGGCTCAACAATGATATTTTCTGTTCTTAATTCAGAAGCCAACTGAACTTTTTGATTTAAATCCTGAGTTGTTTTATTTAAATTATCAACCTCTTGAGAAAGATTAATATTTGCGAAGCGGAGTTCCTTATTCTCTTTAATTAATGTTTCAATCTGATCGCGATAACCGTCACGAATAGCTTTCATCTCGGCCAATTGACGCTTCAAAAGATCAATATCTTTATTCTCATTAATTAATTTATCAATTTGTCTTTTTTGCTTTGTAATATCTGCATTTGCTTTCTCCAAGAGACTATCAAGCTGAATGTTCTTCCCCTTAAACTGATCTAATTCGTAGGTCATTGCCTCAAAATCATTTTCAAGAGAGTTCTTAAATGCATTCAAAGAATCAACTTTAGCCTTCTCTTCAACAACTTGAGTTTCTGCAGTATTAGATCTGCTTAATAGATAAATGTTAAAAATAACTGACACTCCTAGCAACAAGCCTAAAATCAGGAGTGTTCGTTTGTTCTTATTTTCAGCTTTATTTGAATCTTCCATAACCCTGTTTTGTGTTCCCTTTGAGCCATCAAAAGTATGAATTTTATTATGCTTCTGTCAACTAAGTGGTTTTGAAACAAAGAATTAAGTTAATTCCATCAGAAATCCGCTAATTAGCTTTTAATAAAGATTGTATTTATTCATATAAGTTCTGTAAAGAGCCTTTTGGCTATTGTCAGTGCTTACCTCAACTCCCTCAATCCAGATTCTTTCAGCACCGCCAGTTCTCATATCTAATGCATTTCCTTTGTTTATGAAGAAGCTTGCTTTTTTGCCCGCTTCAAGGCTTCCCAGTTCACTTTCCATACCTAGAATTTTCGCAGGGTTAAGGCTTATTAAATTTAATGCATCAATTTCACTTAATCCATAAGCCTGGGCTGTGCCAGCGGTAAACGGAAGATTTCTTGTGCCCATAGCTTCCATATCACCTTCATAACTTAATGCCACAGTAATTCCTGCAGAAACAAGTTTAGTTGGTAATTCAAAAACTTCCGAAGGATGCATATCGGGCTTTTCTGGCAAACGATGAAGCCGAGACAACACCACCGGAATATTATTCTCCTTAAGCAAGGCTAATTCACTTGCACAATCATCACAACCCACTAAAACCGGACGCTTAACTCCATATTTCTTGGCAAAATACACTGCATCCTGAACGTCGCGAGATTTATTTGCATGAATATACAAAGCCGACGAACCATCAAGAACCGGCTGCAATGCTTCTAAAATGAGATTCTTCTTTTCCTTAATTGGTTCTTTTTGGTAGGCAATTGCATCTCTGAATACTACATTCAATTCATGCAATCTTTCATTCTCTTTATTGTCTCTTTTACTTGTATCTGCCTTGCTTAAGGCGTAACTCATTGATGGCCAATTTAAATGTATTCCATCGTCAGATTTAACAACTGCATCTTCCCAATTCCAGCCCTCTAGATTAAACAATGAAGAACTTCCTGAAATCATACCAGCTTTTGGACTTGCCTGAACTAAAAGAATACCATTAGACCGAACTGTTGGAATTATTTTCGAATCTGTATTATAAGCGGTTAAAGTTCTAACATGAGGCTTTATCAAACCAACTTCGGCATAATCTAAAGTGGCTCTTACAGCATCTACTTCTCGCAGACCAATGGTGCTATTCAAGGCAATAAATCCCGGCCAGGCGTGCGCTCCTTTAAGATTTTCAACTTTTTCATAAACTGCTTTATTGAATTTAATCAGTCGCGAATCTGCAGCCAAAACAATGCTGTCGCCCATTACTCCAATTACTCCGTTTTCAATTATCCCATTGGAAGTGTGAATTACCACATTCTCGAGTAACAAAGAGCCTTCAACTACCTGCGAAAAACTGTTTAATGTGTTTAGTAAACAGCTAATTATAATTAACGATAAATATCTCATTGGTTTACCTCCGTTTCGTTAAATTCTCCATTGTACAAATCATCACAATGATATTCATGCCTTCTCTTCTTTGGTGGACGATTGCCCTTTTTTGATGAACCAGGTTGTGACAAAACTTTCTCAATTAATCTGGCTCTTTCTTGCTGCGCTTGGCTCTGCAGCAATTCATCCTCATTAATATCATAGTACTTTTTACCATCAATCATCGTCATCTCTGCAATAGCAGAAATTGACAAAGGATTATCACTCCAAATAACCAGATCGGCATCCTTGCCTTCTTTTAAACTCCCGGTTGAGCCATCAATATGAAGCATTTTAGCCGGGTTAATAGTTACTAGCTTTAATGCTTCTCGCTCTGACAAACCTCCATACAAAACTGCTTTTGCAGCTTCCTGATTAAGCCTTCTTCCCATCTCTGTATCATCAGAGTTGATTCCGGTGTTTACACCAACCTTAGTTAAAATTGCCGCATTATAAGGTATTGCATCATTTACTTCGTGCTTGTAAGCCCACCAATCTGAAAAAGTAGAAGCATTTGCCCCGTGTGCCTTTATTTTATCGGCTACTTTATAACCTTCAAGAATATGGGTAAAGGTATTTACCTTAAAACCCATAGAATCGGCAACATGCATAAGCATATTCACTTCCGATTGAACGTAACTGTGACAGGTAATAAATCTCTTTTTCTCGAGAATCTCGAGGATTGCTTCAAGCTCTAAATCTTCTCTAAAAGCTTTCTGCCCTGGCTTTAGCTTCCCTTTCTGTTTTAGAAAGGCTTCCTTTTCTAGCTTGTATTCTTTTGCCCTCTGAAATGCGTCATAAAAAACCTGCTCAACACCCATGCGAGTTTGAGGGAATCTGCTCTGCTTATTATCTCCCCAATTACTTTGCTTCACATTCTCTCCTAGGGCGAATTTAATATGTCCCGGAGAATTCTTGTTCTTCATTTCCTCAGGACCTTCCCCCCAGCGCAATTTTACGACAGCCGACTGCCCTCCTATCGGGTTTGCAGAGCCATGTAGCAATTGCGACGAAGTAACTCCTCCAGCCAGCTGATAATAAATCCCAGGATCTTCTGGGTAAATAACATCACCTATGCGCACTTCAGCAGTATTATTCTGAGTGCCTTCATTCACGCCCCTCTCAATGGCAATGTGCGAATGTTCATCTACAATACCCGGAGTTATGTGCTTGCCTTCGGCATTTATTGTTTTAAAAGTCATTCCTTTCGGAAAATCAGATTCAGAAATTGACTTGGCTACCTTAATTATCTTTCCGTTTCCAACCAGAACATCGCCTTTAAAAGGCTCTTCATCACCTTCGCAAGACCAAACAGTTGCTTGCTTAAAAAGAACATTCTCCATTTGAGGAAGCTCTGACCTGCCAAATGCATTGAATGGATATCTGATTTCATAGTCCGAACTTTTATAATAATCTGTAGAATCTGCCTTCTCAGCTATCACTAAAGCTCCCTTTCTAACTAAACTAAAAAGTCTCTCATCTCCAGAAACACTAGTCATTTTACCTTGAATGTTGACTTCATTTCCGGTTTCCTGAATTGAGCCATTAAAACGATTTAGATGGTATTTCCCTTCAGCTTTAAAGATGAAATCGATGCGGTCATTTCTTCTCTCAATACCTGCTTTAAGATCTTTTGGTTCTTGCTTTACAGTAATTTCATATTTACCGCTTTCGCGGGATATCTCCGCTTGAAGCTTTTCATTACCAATAGTTAGTTCATAATTCCCTTCAATTGAAGTGATGCTTGATGAAAGCGTAGGATACCATTCGCCCTGCACCCAAGTTCCTTCAATAATTGAGTTCTTGTGAAATAACGTATCGCTCAACACAAGTAAATTCGCAAGTTTTCCAGCTTCAACACTTCCTGCTTTATCCCAAATTCCCATCCATTTGGCAGGTGTTTCAGTAATTGCTCTCAAGGCCTCATCGGCCGGAAGGCCAGATTTAACCGCTAATGAAAGTTTTGATAAAAACTCAGCTGGCGATTTTAAACCATCCGCCGTTAGGCTAAAAGAAATACCATTTTCAAAAATAATTGCCGCATTAGCAGGTGCTATTTCCCAATGAAGCATATCGTCTAAGCTCAGGTGCTCAGCTTCAGATGCATCCAAAACATTCCAACCTTCTGGAAAATTCAAAGGAAGAACCAACTTTAAATTGGCTGCCTTTAACAAATCAACTCTTTGATATTCACTACCATCGCCTTTTACAATAAATTCATTACCAGTTTCTTTAGCTATTTCATGAATTCGCAAAGCATCTCTCCAACCTGTAGCTTCAAATAGTTTTGGTTTACCGGCAAGAGCCTCAAGTGCTTCGAGTGAGGCATTTTTAAATTCGTTTTTCCCACCGTTCTTATACCAAGCTAAATCTTTGTATGTCTGCCTAATAAGTGCAATACTTCCCATTAAAGATGATGGATAATCTTGGACAGAGCTCCCTTTGTTAAAAGAATAATAGCTTGCTGCCTTAGGCAGGATAGTAGCTTCATTTACTGATTTATCGCTTGTTGCAGTGAGAATTCCGCTTCCACGCATGATTCCGTTAGAATGATGACTTGCAACCAATGAGAATCCTGCATTCCTGAACTTTTCAATTTCAGCATCTTTGGCTTTGAAATCGATTGAAGCATCTATTTCAGGGTGAATAGCCATATTCCAATCACCAATTCCTGAATTATTGCGTTCAATGTAATCTCTTTTCCCCTTTGGTTGTTGAGTTTCCGGCAAACCTATATCCGACCACACCTCAATAAATCCGGGATAAATATGCTTTCCTTCCCAATTAAAAACTACAGCTTCTTCTGGAATAGAAATATTCTCACCAATTGCCAAAACAAGGTCCTTCTTAATTAGAATAATTCCTTTGAATTCCTTTCCTGCCGAAGAATGTATGGTTGCACCTTTAATTGCGTATATTCTCCCATCGGGATTTCTAACTCCATTTACAGGAATTGGAACTTGAGCATTAGCAGTTAAAATGCTTAGAATAAAAAACAGAATGTAGACGATTTTCATGTTGTCAAAAATAGAATACTATTGATATAAAAAGGCATCAAAGAACTTTACCTATTGTTTCTATTACTTTAAAATGAAAAAAAATTAAGTTTACTGTAACAAATGCATCCTCGAAAGCCTCTTAGCTTCAAAACCAGTTCCTGTGACAGTTTCAGAGTTCAATCAAAGCGTAGATTTATATTCTGACAATATTTATCGTTTCATCCTTAAAAACATGCGTGACGAGGACGAAGCAAGGGATGTTGTTCAGGATACTTTCGAGAAAGTTTGGCTAAAATCTTCGGAGGTAGCGTTTGAAAAATCGAAATCCTACTTATTCACAACAGCATATCGTTTGATGTTGGAGAGAATAAAGAAAAAGAAACGTCAGGAGCCAATCGATAATACCTTAAGAGTTGTGACTGGCGATTCTGGAAATCCGGAATTTGATTTAAGAAGAGTTTTAAAAGAAGCCGTTGATAAACTTCCTGATGACCAAAGATCTGTTATAATGCTAAGAGATTATGAAGGTTATTCTTATCAGGAAATTGGTCAAATAACTGGCTTAAAAGAAAGTCAAGTCAAAGTATACATCTTCAGGGCAAGAGTTGCATTGAAGAATTATTTGGTGAGTGCAGATGTGGTGTTATGAGTAGAATTAATTTAGATAATTACGAAGCGTGGTTGCTTGATTACTCAGAAGGAAATCTTTCTGCTGAGGATACAGCAGAGCTTATGCTTTTTATGCAAGTTAATCCTGAGCTTGAAATTGACTTAAATGATATGAATTTCCCTGCTATTGCAGGGGATGAAAAGCTAAGACTTGATGACAAGTCATTCTTGTACAAAGGCAAGAACGAGGTACGCTTGCGCTTTGAAGAGCTTTGCATTGCTTATTACGACAAAGCTATTTCACAGGATGAGAAAAGCGAATTAGATCATATTCTGAAGCAGTTTCCTGCGTTTGAAAAAGAATTTGAAGCCTTTGGTCTTTCCTACCTTCAACCTGAATATGCACTCGAGTTTGACAATAAAGAAAGCCTTAAGAAAGCTTTTGTTGCTGATGGCAGTTTCGACGATTTAGCTGTTAAATCGATTGAAGGAACGATTTCCAAGAATGAAGCACTGGCGCTCTCTGAAATGATAAGCAATGATAATGCTTTGTCATATCAAATGAAGGCATTTCAAATTAGCAGACTTAAACCTGAAGTGATTGTTTTTCCTGAAAAAGAAAAACTATATCATACAAAAAATCGCGGTGGTTTTGTTTACGGCATTCTCGCAATAGCTGCCTCTCTGGCAATTCTCTTTACAATCATATCATTTTTAAATAAGGACAAATCATCAGAACGAGGAATTGCCGGTGCTGAATCTCAAATGGAAATTCCAGTAAGAGATGCAATTGCACCTGAAGAAACGAACGCTTTACCTGAAAAGAACAATGCAGAAAACAAACCGATAATTTCGCCAAAGAATCAGCCTTTAAAACAGCCTGTTTATCAAAATAGTCTTGCTCAACAAACATCTCCAGAGCCAAAAGTTTCAACCGAAACTCTTAAAGCTATTCCGGCTATTGGCCTTAAGAAATTTGAATTGCCTTCAGATTATCTTGCACTTCAGCCAACTGAGCTACAAGATTTTATTGCAGCATCTGCATTACCCCTTGCTCAAACCGAAAGCGATGGATATTTGAGTCCAAAGCAGTTTATTCGAAAATCCGTTACTAAGCTTTTCAAGAGAAACAATATTGATATTGAAACTCCAATTGAAGAACTGCAAAAGAACGGTCTTTCTGATATAGGCATTAAGAGCTTAGAGAAAGTAACACGCGGTAAGGTAAGTGTTGACCGAGAAGAAAATGGTAGTAAAATCACAACTTTGCACTTCTTCGGGTTGACTTACAGTCGTTCTACCAATTAATTTTTTGTTTCATTGTAACAAAATCGAACTCGATTTCCTCTTTAGTAAAATCATATTTTAAAATTAGAAATTATGAATACTCGTCATTTATTATTTACGATTATGTTGCTGGCGGCAGCAAATCATACCTCAGCTCAAGGACTAGAGCGCAGAGCAATTGAATCTTCAGAAAACATAGAAATCAATGGTTCTTCCGATGTTTTTATCAGCATTTCATCAGAAGCAGGCATTAGTGCAAAATCAGATGATTTCGGAATGATTAATTATGAAACAATAGGTGGTATCTTAAAAGTTTCAACTGGAGGTGCTGATGCTGTTTATATTAACTTACCTTCTATTTCAAGTTTAAATTTTAACGGAAGCGGGAATGCTTTCTCTTCTGATACTTTAAGAGGAGAGCTATTAAAAATAACCGCAACAGGCGCTGGAAACCTTAATCTCTTGCTTAATTACAATAAAGTTACAATGAATGTGAGTGGGTCAAGCGATGTGAGACTTACAGGAAGAGCTAACGAACTTTCAGCAAATGTAAGTGGAGCTGGCGATTTAAAAGCTTACTCGATGCCCGTAAACAATGCAACCATCGCTCTTTCGGGAGCTGGAGATGCTCAAGTACATGCACTTAAAGAACTAAAAGGGAGAGTAAGTGGAGCTGGAACGCTTTATCATCGAGGAGAGCCCGCTATTATGGACGTTGAAGTAAGCGGAATGGGAGAAATTAAGCGTTCAAACGATATAAGCTCTTCAGATACTACTCGCATTAAGTTTGGTAATAAAAAAATCATCATCATGGATGATGATGAAGAAAGAACTGAAATCGAAATTGGTGATGACGTGATGGTAGACGGAGAAATTAGGAATGCTAAAAAGCCATCAAAGCCAAAGCTTCCAAGTATTTGGTCAGGATTTGAATTAGGAATTAATGGCTATTTTAATTCTGACAACTCACTAAATATGGATTCTGTCAATACCAATTGGGATTTAAATTATGGCAAATCAATTGTTGTGAACTTTAATCTCTGGGAGAAAACCGGAAGAATAATCAAAGAAAACGTCACTGTTACAACCGGCTTAGGTGCAGAAATAAATAATTACAGATTCGATAAAAACACAAGATTATTATCTGATACAGTTCCCGTTATTGCAACGGTTGAACCTAATGCAAGCTACGATAAAACCAAACTTGTAACAGGCTTTCTCAATGTTCCATTGTATTTAACTTTCGCTACAAATGAATTTAAAAACGGCAAAAGATTAAGCATTTCGCCTGGTGTTACCGGCGGATGGAGGTTCACTTCTTATAACAAACGCGTTGTTAATGAAAACGGCGATAGAAACAAGATAAGAAACAACGATGATTTTAATCTCAATCCTTTTAGAGTTAACGCTTCTGTGAGATTAGGCTATGGCTCATTTGTTCTCTTTGCCAATTACTCTTTGACCTCAATGTTTAAAAACAATGAAGGTCCCGATTTGATGCCATTCTCGGCTGGAGTAAGAATCGTAGGATTATAAGATATTATTAATTTTAATTATCCCTCAAAAGCCTGCTTCTTAGTTGAAGTGGGCTTTATTTTTTAGTTAATGTATCGCTCATTGTCTTGATTACACCATCAAGCATTTTTGCTGATTCCTTTAAATAACCTGCAATTTTCTTAAGGTTTTGCTCATCGTCAAGGCTTATCAACTCAATCAATCCTAAAACATTTGCAACCGGAAGTCTAAGTTCGTGTGAAGTTAAAAAAGCAAATTTTTCTAATTGTTTTAAATATTGATCGTTCTCAAAGAAAATACGTTTTCGCACTGAAATGTCTTTCATTAAACCAATGATATGAGTGGGAGCTCCAAACCCATCATCTCCATGAGCTTTTCCTTGATCTTCCACCCAGATATAATCGCCCGACTTGGTTTTTATTCTATACTCAACCTTAAAAGTATCAGCATTGCAATGCAAAATATCTAGCAAATGTCGCCCACATAATGCAAGGTCATCGGGGTGAATTCTTGTACTCCATTTTTCCATTCCACCTTCAGACATTTCAAATTCATCATAGCCGAGTAACTTATAACAAGATGCAGAATAATAAAGCTCATTCTCCTTAATATCCCAATCCCACATGGCATAAGCATTTCCTTCAGCTGCTATTTTCCACCGTTCTACCAATAGGTCTTGTTGCTTTTTCAAACTCTTATCAATACTTAATTCTCTGGCTCTTAAAACATACACAACTGTGTAATCAGAAATTGAAACAGACTTTAAGGAAATAGACCATGTTTGATTATTAATTTGAATTTCGTTTTCAACATTAGATTTACTCTTCAAACTTTTGAAAAGGTTATTCCAAAAGGAAACAATGCTTAAATCTCTTGAATCATTCATGGAAATAATATCACCCACTTTCCATTTAAAGCCAAACGCATTAATAAAACCTTTAATGCTTTCGTTGTTTTGAGACAGCAATCTGAATTTTGAATCTACGATTGCTATGCAATCTGTCTCCAAACCTTTCAAAAGAGAGGAAACTTCATGGATGCTTAACTCTTTTCTGAGTGGCTGTGTAATTGCTTTCGGATTGGTTGAGATTATTCTTCCTTTAAAAACATCATTATTAACAAGGCCTGATTGTGTAGTAGAATTTAAAACTTGCATACTTAATCGGTTAGGTTGATTCAGTTACGATTGAAATAAGTGATCGGATTTATTTCTAAAGAACTAATTCAATTTTAAGTATTTTTGCACCCATGATTCGCCTTCAGGCATTTATATTATCTATTTTAATTCTGCTGCCTACTCTATTAAAATTAGGAGTAGTAAGCAATTACATTGTTCAATACGAAAAGTACGCTACTGAGCTTTGTGAGAACATAGATAAGCCTGAACTTTCCTGTAATGGTAAATGTCAGATGATGGAAGAGCTTAATAACACAGAAGCTGAAGCTAGCTCTCCTGTTCAAATTCCGTCTGTTTTAAAAGTTAAGGAACTTATAGCAGATGAGGCTTTCGCATGTGATTTTTTCATTTTTACCAAATACTTACCAATTCATAAAAGCTTTAATGGTTTTCCTGCCTTAGCAGTAGGAAACAAAAATGATGTTTTCCATCCACCCTGCGCTTAGGCTGATTTCGGGATTTTTTTAAACATTATTTTTTAACTGCATCCGTGTAATGACGGATGTCTTATACCATTTTTATGAATTTCAACTCAAAACTTTTCATTGCCTTAATATTAGGCTTCTCTTCTATTCTTACATCATGTAAAAAAGATGAATTACCTGATCCAATTCTTCCAACTCAGCCTGCTAATGAAATTGGCATGTTCAAAATAGAATTTGAGCACTTATTTAATAGTGCCAATTTCACATTAAATACAGCATATACCACTAGCGAAGGCGAAGAAGTTACATTTACAAAGCTTAATTATTACATCTCTAATATTCAACTAAGTAAAACAGACGGAACTACTTGGTCAGAGCCAGAAAGCTATCATTTAGTTAAGTTAAGCGACCCTATCTCAACATTAATTACAATTAACGATGTTCCTAAAGGTCAATACAATGGAATGACTTTTATGATTGGTGTTGATTCTACTCGTAACGTTTCAGGAGCTCAAACTGGAGCTTTAGATCCAGCGAATGAAATGTTTTGGAGCTGGAATAATGGCTATATATTTGTTAAATCTGAAGGAACATCGCCACAGTCATCAAGTGGAAACTTTGAGTATCATCTGGGTGGTTTTAAAAATGCTAATGGGTCTAATGCGATTCAAAACCTAAATTACAATTTCGGTTCAAGCACTTTAGATATTCAACCTAATGCAGCTCCCCAAATTCATATGATGGTTGCAGTTAATCACTTCTTTTCGCATAATGGAAGTACACTGAAAGTAGCTGATATGTCTACACTTCACATGCCGGGTGCTATGGCTGTTGGAATTGCTTCACGCTTTTCTACAGGCTTTATGTTTGATCATATTCACAATTAATTAACATGTTGCTTCCCAAGACATCATTGTTATGTCTGGGGTTAATTTTTGTTTTTAGCAGCTGTCAAAAAGATGAACCAATACCATCATTGCCTCAAGAGGTAATGGTGGTTCCGGTTCATTTCCCAAAGGCAGTCTATGATTTCGGAAATTTCCCACCAGATAATAAAAAAGTTGCTATTGGAAGAAGACTGTTTTATGATGAGCTATTAAGTCTTGACAGCACCATTAGCTGTGCATCCTGTCACAATCAATCTTCTGCATTTTCTGATGGAGGAAGACAGGTAAGCTCAGGTATTAACGGGGCTTTCGGATTTAGAAACGCTCCAGCCTTATTCAATCTGGCTTGGAAACCACTTTTTATGTGGGATGGAGGAATAGTTAATCTTGAACTTCAACCAATTGCACCTTTAACGGATGCTCACGAAATGTCTATTAGTCTAAATCAAGCTTTGGGCAGGCTAAATTCAAGTACTCAATATCGCAGTTTGTTCAAAGAAGCGTTTCTGCAAGAAACAATTAGCACTCAAATGCTTCTAGTTTCATTCGCACAATTTCTTTCAAGTATGGTATCATATCAATCCCCTTATGACGACTTTTATCAAGGAAAAGAGGCTGCGCTTAATGCTGCTCAGCAAAGAGGTTTGAAAATCTTTCGCAACAATTGCCATTCTTGTCATTCAGAACCTCTTTTATCTGACTTCTCATTTAGACGAAACGGGCTAACGATTACAAGCCTGGATTCTGGAAGACAAAGAATTACTTTGAATATAGATGACCGAGGCAAATTCATGGTTCCTTCACTCAGAAATATCAGTCGAACTGCCCCTTACATGCATGATGGGAGATTCGAAACGATAGATGAAGTTTTAGAAAATTATATGCATCCGCAAAACATAAATCAAATTGATGAAGCTATAGGAGACGGTATTTTACTATCTGTTCAAGAACAAAGTGATTTGAAAGAATTTTTAGAAAGTCTTGATGACAAACAATTTTTAAATGATCCAAAATTCAGTGATCCAATCAACTAACATAATGATGCGCAATTTATTCATTGCAGTATCCTTTTTCATATTTTCAAATGCCTGGGCTTGTGACATTTGTGGTTGCTCTTCTGGTGGCTTAAGTGGCGGTTTATTCCCTCAGTTTCAAAATAATTTGTTAGGGCTGCGATACTCTCCAACCGTATTTTCTCACCCTCAGAACCCAGGTAACTTTAATGGTTTAAGTAAATTAAGTAAAGATTCGTATCACGACTCTGAAGTATTCTTCAGGTGGTTTCCCAAAAAGAACCTTCAGTTGTGGATTAATGTTCCGTACAAAATAAGAATTAGGGAAGAGTCGCTAAGAACAACTCAAATTCAAGGTATTGGAGACATTCAAATTTCAGGACTTTATACATTTTTAAGAAGAGATTCATCGCACTACACATTTAGCCATTTAGTTTTAGGCGGAGGTGGAATTTCTTTACCAACAGGAAAATACCAGCAAAGAGATGAAACTTTGACCATGCTACCTGTAGGCTTTCAGGTTGGCACTGGTTCATGGTCGGCTTTCGTAAATGCCCTATACATGATTAGGCTTAAGCAATGGGGTTTCATTGCTCAGGGAGATTTCAGAACTTATTCTGAAAATGAGCGATCATTTAAGAAAGGCAACTTATCTGGTTTCCAGGGAAGTTTTTTTAAGCAGTTTCAGATTGGCTCTAAAACAGGCCTTTTTATTCATGCTGGATTAAGAAATGAATTACTAGAAATGGATGTTGATTTTGGGTCGAGAAAAACAGATTCTGGAAGTTTTTCAAATTGGGCAACATTTACGGCAGATATTTTCATGGGCTCGGCGCTCATGAGTTTTCAAGCTCAGTTCCCAGTTTATTCGCAATATAATGGCAATCAACCATTACCTGGAAACAGATTTAGCCTTTCACTGGCTTGGCTTTGGTGATTACCTCAAAAGTGCCAAAGTAGCTTTTACAACATCCTGCGAAGCAGCAGAATCAGCTTTTGAGCGAGATGCGACTCTAAGACCGGTCATTGTATTATATAAAACACGAGCAAGAGTAATATCTGACAATTCACTTCTTATGTTTCCAGATTGTTTTGCTTGATGAATATAATGGCTGAACATGTTCTCAATTTCTGTTTTATTCGAATTAACAATTTCTGAAAATTCGGTATCAGCAAAACCAAGTTCCGTGGCTGTATTAACCATAAAACAACCCTTATTTTCAGAGTTATTGCCGGGCTTATTGTAAGACTCGTTGAGAAACGTTTCAAAGACAGCATAAATATCCTCCGTACCACGGAGAATTTCATGCATCTTTTCTAAGCCAATTCTTCTGTATTTATCTAATGCGCGCAGATAAAGTTGTCTTTTATCGCCAAAAGTATCATAGATACTCGAGCGACTTAAGCCAAGGTTTTGAACCAAATCATTCACAGAACAACCTTCATATCCTTTTTCCCAAAAGACACTTATAGCTCTATCTTCAATATCATCTAAATCAAATTCTTTTGCTCTTGCCATGTCTCAAAATAATGATTAAAATAAAGAAGAATCTTGAATATTCATAAATAAAATACTACTTAAGAATATTCAGGATCTAAATGTAGGGCTAAACTAAAACCGCCATACCTCCGTCAATGTTGTATTCAGAGCCAGTAATAAATGAAGCATCATCACTAGCGAGGAAAGTAACAAGTTTCGAAATCTCTTCTGGCTTTCCAAAACGCTTCATAGGAATTCTATTCTGCATCATCTGAGCAAAACCTTGAATCATCTCAGGGCTCATACCTGCTTTCCCAAATATTGGAGTGTCAATTGGTCCAGGATTCACAGCATTTATTCTAATCTTTTTGGGTGCAAGTTCTGTTGCTGCAGTTCTCGTATAAGAATTTAAAGCTGCTTTACTGGCGGCGTAAACTCCGGTATTTGACATCCCTGTATAGGCATTTATAGAAGAAAGGTTAATAACCGAAGCTCCTTCTGCAAGAATTGGAATGAACTTTTCTAGCGTAAAAACCGCTCCTTTAAAATTGATATTCATTTGAATGTCAAAGAATTCTTCAGTAACCCCACCTATCTGCGTAGGTAAAAATATCCCGGCATTAATAAAAAGAATATCAACTTTCCCATAATTCTCGGTAACGAATGACACCAAATTGTCAATATCAGCAAGATTTGAGGCATCAGATTTAATTGCCATTGCATTTTCGCCAAGCTTTGCTGCGGCAGCATTTAAACCTTCTTGGTTTCGGCCGGTAATAATCACCTTAGCACCTTCTTGAATAAAATTTTCGGCAGTGGAAAAACCAATTCCTGAGCTACCTCCAGTTACTACTGCTACTTTGTTTTGTAATTTTTTCATGTATTATTTTTTGGAACGTTTGTTCCGCAAAGGTATAGAATTTTCGGAATGTTCGTTCCGTTTTATTAACAACACTGCCTATAGCACTGTTTTTCTGTTTGTTAAAACATAAATCCGATTTATTTGGAATTAATCTAAAGATGTGACTCATGTCACTTACAAGCTTACTTCATATGCTCAACTTTGCATAAAATTTAACACATGCTCATCATAGGATATATTGCTTCACTCATTATTGGTATTTCACTTGGTTTAATTGGCGGGGGCGGTTCTATATTAACAGTTCCTGTGCTTGTTTATCTTATGGGTGTTGACCCTGTAATGGCAACAGCATATTCATTATTTATTGTGGGAACAACATCGCTAGCAGGAGTTATTCCAAAATACAAGGCAGGTGAGGTAAATATTAAGACAGCAACTATTTTCGGCATCCCTGCAATAGCTGCAGTATTCTTAACAAGAAAATTCATAGTTCCTGCAATACCCGAAGAGATTTTCTCTATCGGAAGCTTCGTCTTATCCAAAGGCATTCTGCTTATGGTACTATTTGCGGTGTTGATGGTTTTTGCTTCTGTTTCGATGATTACCTCGAAAAAAGATGCAGAACCTGAATCAGGTGAGCAAAAGTTCAACTTCCCACTTATCTTTCTGGAAGGAATTATTGTGGGCACATTAACAGGTCTTGTTGGAGCCGGTGGTGGCTTCCTAATTATCCCTGCACTTGTTATATTAAGTAAACTTCCTATGAAGCAAGCCGTAGGAACTTCACTCCTTATTATAGCAGCCAAGTCGCTTATTGGCTTTACAGGCGATTTAGGTAATGATCCTATGGATTGGAGGTTGATTCTCACAGTTACAGGTTTAGCCATTGTTGGAATTATCCTCGGTAGCATGCTAAGTAAAAAAGTAGATGGCAAAAAGCTTAAAAAAGGCTTTGGATGGTTTGTGCTAATAATGGGTATTTACATACTTGTAAAAGAGCTATTCTTTCATTCAGATGCCGCAATTCACTAGCGTGTAACTCAAGTCACATTTTAAAAACGAAACAATCTCGACCTTTGTGTCATAATTTAAACTGAAAACAATTTCAAGATGAAAATAGAACAGATATACACAGGTTGCCTTGCTCAAGGAGCCTACTACATTGAAAGCAATGGAGAAGTTGCAATTATTGATCCTTTGCGCGAAGTTGAACCATACCTTGCAAAGGCTCAAAAAGATGGAGCTCAAATTAAGTATGTGTTAGAAACGCATTTTCATGCGGATTTTGTTTCGGGACATCTAGATCTTGCTGCGAAAAGCGGAGCTCCAATTGTATTTGGACCTAATGCAAATCCCGAATTTGAAGCTCATATAGCTGAAGACGGTGAAATCCTGAAATTAGGAAACATCAGCATCAAAGTACTACATACTCCCGGTCACACTATGGAAAGTACTTGCTACTTGTTGAGAGATGAGAATGGAAAAGACGTTGCCCTCTTTAGTGGTGACACCTTGTTCATTGGAGATGTAGGCCGTCCAGATCTAGCTCAGAAAGCAGCTCATATGACTCAAGAGCAGTTGGCAGAGACCCTTTTTGATTCTTTAAGAAACAAGATTATGCCATTAGCAGATGACATTACTGTTTATCCAGCTCATGGCGCTGGCTCTGCATGTGGAAAAAACATGAGTAAAGAAACCACAGATTTATTAGGCAATCAGAAGAAGAATAATTACGCACTTCGTGCTGATATGACTAAAGCAGAGTTTGTGAAAGAAGTTACAACAGGCCTAATGCCTCCTCCTGCATACTTTCCACTTAATGTGGCAATGAATAAGCATGGGTATGATAGTATCGACGAGGTGCTTGACAGAGGTTTACATGCATTAAGCCCTGCAGGTTTTGAAGCCGCTGCCAATGAAACTGGAGCGCTAATCTTAGATACTAGAGCACCACATGTTTTTGCTAAGGGATTCATTCCGAATTCAATTAATATTGGAATTGACGGAGGTTTTGCTCCATGGGTTGGCGCCTTAATACCTGATATCAAGCAGAATATTTTACTTGTAACTGAGCAAGGAAGAGAAGAAGAAGTTGTTACTCGTTTAGCAAGAGTAGGTTACGATTTTACAATCGGATACTTAAAAGATGGCTTCGAAGCTTGGGCAGAAGATAAAAGAGAATTCGACAGTATTGAATCTGTTGATGCTGAATTCCTTGCTGAAGAAATGAAAAAGAAAGAGCTTAATATTCTGGATGTTAGAAAAGAAAGTGAATACAAAAGCGAACACATTATTGATGCTGAAAATGCTCCTTTAGATTTTATCAATGAAAGCATGATGAAAGTATCGAAAGACAAGACCTATTATGTTCATTGTGCAGGAGGATATAGATCTATGATTTTTGCGTCTATACTTAAAGCAAGAGGATACGACAATCTTATTGATGTTAAAGGCGGATTTAGTGCGATCAAGCAACAAGCAGATATTCCGGTTACTGAATACGTTTGTCCAACAACATTATTATAAACCATCACAACCATCACAAGCCGGAGGCAAAGAAATTTCTCTCCGGCTTAATTTAAACCGAACATGAAAACAATTCAGGAATTACTTAAAGATTCGACTACGAAAATCATTGATGTTCGCAGTCCGGGCGAATTTGCATCAGAGCATCTTACTAATGCCATAAATATTCCGTTAGAAACTATCGCAGCAAGAGCATCAGAAATCATTGCAATGAAAGCTCCTGTTTTAGTTTATTGCCGAAGCGGAGCAAGAAGCGGAATGGCTGCTTCAATTTTAAAGCAAGCAGGCCTAGACAGCGTTGTAAACGGAGGCTCTGTTTATGATTTACTATTCGAAATTCAAAATCATTAATCATGTTGGGCTTCATAAAGAAATTATTCGGCGAATCTGTAGATTTTAAACAACTAATATCTGAAGGTGCTTTGATTATTGATGTTAGATCTCCTGCAGAATTTAAAAGTGGTCACATTAAAGGTTCCACAAACATTCCTGTAGACAAGATCAAAAACAAAACTCAGGAGCTACAATCAAAAGGCAAAGCAATCATAACAGTTTGCAGAAGCGGCTCTAGAAGTGGAATGGCTAAAAGCATTCTTACATCAGCAGGTATAAAAGCATATAATGGTGGCCCTTGGAATAGTCTCCAGGGAAAAATTAGATAAAACCTTCTTTTAATAATCTTCTTAGTAAGCAAAAACATGGAACTTTCTTTTGGGAAAGTCAAATATAGATTGCTTCATTTTTGACTAATCGGCAAATAAAACAGAATTTGAATAAGCAAATTAAACCCTTTTTAATCCTGTCAATTTCTGCTGTAATAGGCGGTGCTATAGGATATTCATATTATCATTTTTACGGTTGTACAAATGGATGTGCAATAACCGGATCTCCGGTAAACAGCACCTTATACTTTGCATTCCTTGGAGCTTTAGTTCCAGGAATGTTTAATAAAACGAAAAAATAATCTGTGATGATTAATAAAATACTGTTTACAACTGATTTTTCAGACTTATCAGAGAAGACCTTGAGTGTATCTCAGACCATTGCAAGAAAGCTTGGCGCTGAAATATTTGCACTCCATATCGTGAGTTTACCTTCCCATATTTTGCTAACGGAAGAAGGCGAATTGCTTGACGATTGCGAAATGGACAATTCAGAACCATTTCTAAATAAGATAAAAGCAGAAGAGCATTTTGAAAAGATGCAGCAAAATTCTGATGTTAAAATCAACACGAAGGTCTTGTATGGACATTTTAACGAAACTGCTCTTAATTACGCTAATCAACTTAATCCAGACTTAATCATCATGGGAAGTCATGGGATTCATTCTGTTAAGGAACGAATCTCAGGTTCTCATACTGAATATCTGGCAATGCATGTCAAAATGCCTGTACTCAATATTAAGGAGATAAACCAGAATGATGAGATTAAACGAATTGTTTTGGCTAGCGCCTTTCACGATGATGATATTCCAAATTGCAATATTGTACTTGGCTTAAGAGAGGCCTTCGAAGCACAGCTTTGCCTTTTAAGAGTAAATACTAAAAACAACTTCCTTTCTGATACAGAGGCTATCGAGCACATGCAGACTTTTGCAAAATTGCACGGATTAATGGATGTTGAATATCATGTATTTAACGCTCATTCTGTTGAAGAAGGGGTTATTGAATTTGCCGCAAAAGAACAAATTGATCTATTGGCAATTGGCTCAAATCAAAGAACAGGATTCAACAAATTCCTTCAAGGTTGCATTTCTGCAGATCTGGTAAATCATGCTAATAAACCATTGTTAACCTTTCCATTAAAATTAAAAAAATGATAGAGTTGTTAAAAGAGCCGTGGCCCTGGTATGTGAGTGGACCACTAATCGGAATAAGTATTCCGATATTATTGATTCTTGGCAACAAAATGCTTGGAATTTCATCTTCGCTTAGACATACTTGCGCTGCTGTTCTTCCTGGAAATGTTGCCTTCTTAAAATACAACTGGAAATCAGAAATGTGGAGTATGTTCTTCGCTTTGGGGATTTTCATCGGAGGTTTCATTGGAGGAAACCTCCTTAACAATGGAGAACCTGTTAAAATATCTGCTGAAACAGTTGAAGACATTAAGGCTTTAGGGATTAATTCTTTTGAAGGACTTGTACCATCTGATATTTTTAGCTGGGATGCAGTTTTTACTCTTCAAGGTTTGATTATTCTAGTTTTTGGTGGATTTATGATTGGGTTTGGTAGCCGCTACGCCGGCGGATGTACTTCGGGACATGCTATTATGGGCCTTTCTAGTCTTCAATGGCCTTCATTAGTTGCTGTAATCTTCTTCTTTGTTGGAGGCTTAATTATGACTCATCTCATTGCTCCGGTTCTATATTCAATTCTATAAAAACATGAAGTACATAAAATATATGCTTGTTGGAACCATGTTTGGCTTGGTTCTTACAAAAACAGAAGCTGTTTCTTGGTTTAGGATACAAGAGATGTTCCGATTCCAAAGCTTTCATATGTATGGAATTATTGGTTCGGCAATCGTTGTTGGAGTTATATCCATACAAATCATTAAACGATTTAAAATCAAAGCATTGGGAGGAGAAACCATTTCAATTCCGGATAAGAAATTTAATAAAGGGGCCATTTTTGGCGGAACCATTTTTGGAATGGGATGGGCGCTTGCCGGCGCTTGTCCAGGTCCACTCTATGCACTTCTTGGTGCTGGATATACATCAATTATAGTAGTTATTCTAAGTGCTCTGGCAGGCACCTGGGTTTACAGCTACTTAAGACCAAAGCTTCCACATTAATAACTAAATAAGATGAAATTCAAATTCTATTTTCTGTTAACCGTTTTTACTGTCATTACGGTTAGTTCATGTCATTCTCAGCCAAGAAGTATTTCAGTAACTGAGTTTAAAAGCGAGCTTAATAAAAAAAACTCAGTTTTAATTGACGTAAGAACACCTCAAGAGTTTGCTTCGGGTCATATTCAAGGAGCTACCAATATTGATTTTTACGCCAAAGATTTCGAATCTCAGATATATACAGCAGGAGAAAAATCAAATGTTCTCATTTATTGTGCCTCAGGTAACCGAAGCGGCCAGGCTTTAAAAAGTCTTAATGCTGGTAAATTTAAATCAATCAGCGACCTAAGCGGTGGAATCTGTGCCTAGCAACAGGAGGAAATTCAATAATAAAATAACACATAAACCTGAACCATGAGAAAATTAATCTATCTCTTTGTAATTATTGTCATGGGCAGCCTTTTGTGGTATTCATTAAACTATCTTGAAACTCACACAGAACAGACAAAATCCCTCATGAAAATGAGGAAAGCTATTGGTATGCCCCTAAAGAAAAGGATGTTCCTGAAGGCGAACAGAAAGAACTGATTAAATATGGTAAAGAGCTTGTTGCCCATACCTCAAAATATTTAGGACCCAAAGGGAGTGTTGCACAAATTTCGAACGGTTTAAATTGTCAAAATTGTCACCTCGATGCTGGTACTGTGATGTGGGGAAATAACTATTCGTCGGTTTACTCAACTTACCCAAAACTAAGAGCTAGGTCGGGGCAAGTAGAAGATATCCCCAAACGAGTGAACGACTGCTTCGAACGAAGTCTAAATGGCCAGGGACTAGATACTTCTTCCAAAGAAATGAAAGCCCTGATTGAATATATAACTTGGATAGGTCACAATCAGCCAAAAGGCGAAAAGACTTATGGCTCAGGTATACTTAAACTTGCATTTCTAGATCGTGCAGCTAATCCCCAAAAAGGTCAGTTAGTTTATCAAGAGAAATGTCAATCGTGTCACATGGCCAATGGAGAGGGAATAATGAATGCCGATGGCAACGAATATCAATATCCGCCGCTATGGGGCGAACATAGCTATAATTCAGGTGCTGGATTATTTAGAATGAGTAATCTTGCCGGTTACGCAAAGTCAAATATGCCTTTTGGAGCAAGTTTCGCTTATCCAATTTTAAGCGATGAAGAGGCCTGGGATGTTGCAGCTTATATTAATTCTCAACCAAGGCCTTCATTTAACAACACAAACGACTGGCCTGATATCAGTAAAAAACCAATAGATCATCCTTTTGGTCCTTTTGCAGATAATTTTAGCGAAAAACAGCATAAATACGGTCCCTTTACAGATATTAAAACCTGGAAGGAACAACATTCAAAATAACAACTATGAAATACTTCTTATTTATTCTTTCATTAAGCCTGACCAGCTTAAACTTAAACTCTCAAACTACAGCCAAGCATAAAATTGTAATGCAGTTAACAAGCAGTGATACTCTTGTGCATAAAGGCTTACTTAAACAATTGAACAATCTGCATGAAGGTTGGGGCGATTCTGTTGAAATAGAGGTAGTTTGTCACGGACCTGGAATTGAGTTTCTGATGAAAGGGAACACTCGAAATATGAATAAGATTAACAATCTGAAAGACAAAAAGATTAGGTTTGTGGCTTGTGAAAACACCCTGAAAGAGAAGAAAATAGATAAAAACAAGCTTTTGCCGAATCTGGAATATGTATTAATGGGCATTGCAGAAATCGTTGAAAAGCAGGAACAAGGGTGGTCATATATTAAAGCAGGGTTTTAATGAACCAAATCCAATAGTTGATTGCTTAAATCACTAACTCAATTAGTGGCGAAAAATCTGTGCTTGGACTTCCAGTGTCTTTGCGGAGCGCAAAAGTAAAGTGGGTATCTATAGAAGTTTGTATTGATATCCCGAGCTAAGTAGATTAAAAATGGTTGATTTTTTAATCTTGCCAATTGAAGTTTTTTATACCAGCATTTAATTTAGGTATTTTTCTTTCATTCACCGTTCAGGATAAAGCAATTTGAACCATAAATAGTATTGCGACTCTGCATTATGGCTTAGAGAAACTCCAACCCAATTCAGAACACTTCAAGAATTTCCACTTAATCTTTCAATTCGATTGTGCTAAAATCATTGATTTGATAATTGTTAAAGAAATGGCCTAAAGGCAGGCTTGTTAATTCAATTGGATTAAGTCGAAATCAGAAATTTAGTGCCTAAATAGCTATCCGAAATTAAAGATGTTTGAGGAATTTAGCGTTTGGGACGAATGTATTATTTCCTTTCTCAAAGAATAATTGGATTAAGTAAAAGGAATGACATTCTGCTTAACTAATTCGAATATATAACGTTTTTAAAACAAACTTAAAAATAGCTGGCTGTGCTTTTTATGATTTCATACAGAAGCTATTCTCCCAAGATACCGGCTAAAACAGCTAATATCAACTATAATGTATGATAAATTAAATTTTCAAATCAACTATTAGATTGAAATTAATCATATTTACTTTATTATAGATAAACCTCGGATCAATTGTTTTATCGTCCGCATTTAACTTACCAACTATGAGCATCCGAATTTCTAATCCCTTCCAAAATTTATCGAAATTATAGGAAGATGATATATTCATTTGGTGGTAAGAAGGCATACCGTATTTGTTCAGGTTAAAATTTGTAACATCAGGCAAAGTATAATATCCATAGCCTATTCCCGATTTTAAATGTTTATTAAACAAACTCATTGTTAGGTTAGTTGTATAAGCATTTAGTCCTCCCAATCCTTCATTACGTTCACGTGCCATAAAGGTGTAAAATGGATCTCGACCCCATTCTCTTGGCATCAAATATCTGCCATCGTTTGTTATGTGTGTATAATTTATATTCCAATCTATTTTATTGTTCTTCAATCCTAATCTAGTGCTAATTACATTTGATTGCGCTCCTTTATTGATGTATGTAATTGATTGGTCAATATTTCCTCCATTTTCGAGAGCATCTTGGTGAATAAACATAATATTCTCGTATAATCTCAAATGATTGGCAAACACATCATTTTCATTTTTCACTTCAATTAATACTGTATTCATTACGTTATCAAAATAACCATCCCATATATTTATTTCAATATTTTCAGTAGGCTTTATAGCTAAATTAACCATTGAAAAACCATTACTTTCAATATTGTTTTTATAATTTGAGATTGTTCCATTAGTATTTAAACCTTGACCATAAATACCCAATGATTCTCCAACTTTAAACCATTCAATCGTTGAGCGCGGCGAGACAGACCAAATATGCCCTCCGTTAATTGTTAGTTTTTTGTGGAGGTTGAATTTCATCCACACCCCCTCTTCAATAGTTGGTCGCATTCTACCATCCTGCATATTCATAAATGGAGTTTGTAATTCCATCCTTCCAACAGCTATTGAATGCTTGCGAAACGTGTAATTTAAGTACAAATCTTCTAAACGATCTAAATCTTTTCTATTCAGATGATTGGTTAAATCATATTGCCCTAATTCATACCTATTGCTTTGTCCAGTTGTGGGGTCTGGCTTTTCTAAATCAGATGAAAAGAAGTTAAAAATAAAGTATCCGCTAATACATACCTGGAAGCCTTTAACAGGGGTTGTTAGCAAGCCGATACCTGCACCCTGAGCAATCGTATAATCGTCTTTTAGAGCTCCGTCATTAATTGTTGACATAAAAAATGTACGGCTATGGAAATGCCAATCCGATTGATTCATAAAATCCTTTATGGAAGTAATTTTATGTTCTGATTTAGCGGTAGTGTCAGTCTCATGCTCTTGAGCAGTTAAAGGAAATGAAGCAAATAGTATTACGAGTAATAAGAGACCATTCCTTTCGAAAATTATTTTCATACTTTTTTATTAAATATCTGGAACAGAATTTATCCGCCTCGATATATCTTAACTGATACCATAAGATATAATGCGGAGAAACAGGAGGCTGTTGATTAATATTTGAAATTCCGGGGGAGCTTTGATGTTAATTTATCTCGAATTTCCTTGTTTAGGTGATGGAATATCATTTCAATTTTGCTGAGGCTGATGCTTTCACTGTACTGATTAATTATTCTATCAATGATTTCTCAAATTGTTTAATTACATCTAACATTAAAGAAATAATGTAATCCCTCCTATATGCGTGATAATTGAAATTCTTTCAACATCATTAGTACATTTTGTATTTAGAAATCAAAAACTTTGAATAAGATCAACGATTGACGAATGCAATTATATTAATTCAATGTTATTTTCTATTGTTTAACGAAACTGATAATCAACTCCTCTAACTTGAGTGAGTAAATTTTGTGACGCATCTAGTACCTTAGCATTTAATTCGGGTGTTGGAGTAACAGGACTGTTTACTTCAAGATATTCCTTCATGACGCTATGCAATGTGAAAGAGGTGTTTTTGGCGTTTAAAACTCCTTTTATACGGCAAAGCATATCAGCAGGATCGCCATCTCTTTCGCAAGCGCAGATATTATATTTTTTTTCGAGATCAAGCAATGAATCACCTACCATTACTTTAGTTACACGTTTTCCCTTTTCGCTATATGCATTGAACTCGACCTTCATACCTTTAAACTTTATTACCCAGCCACCAAATCGTTCTGAAGCTTCTTCGGCAAATACATTATTCAGTTCTTTCTCAAGCCAGTCTATTAGTTGCTTTCCGGTAATGGTTCCTGTTCTAATGAAACTATCAACTGGCAACATGTCAAAAATAAATCCATTGGTTATAGGAATATTCCCAGTATCGTCGGGTGTTGTTCGAGGCGGACAAAATCTAAATCCATTGGAAAGCACAACATCAATATCTTTCAATTTCCAATGCAATGCGTTTAATATCATTGAATCAATAGGATTCTCTACCACAAAATATCGATAAAGAGGAATAGTGCTATACCCCACAATTCTATTAATGTTGTCTTCAAATGGTCCCTCACTAGACTTAATCAAAGCGAGCATATTTGCGTCTTCTTTATACTTATTTGCGGTAATTTCAACCAACTCATAATCGTCTTTAACTACCTTCCCATTTTCGATAGTTAAATTTAATTTCCCAACAAACGAACCGAAGGCCCCTGGCTCAACAACCTTTGAATATTTGCATTGAATGGGAACCCTCACGCGTTCGTGCGTGTCGCCTCCAAGTATGTAATTTACACCGTTGCACTCAGGCAAATTTGCCAAGTGTATTTGCTGCGATAATCCTAAATGAGCAACCATTAAAATAAATGCACATTGCTCATCGTTTTTGAGCACATCAACATAATGCGCTAAATTGTCTTCAGGTTTTGTGTAGATAATTCCTTTACTATAATTTGGAGATTGGCGTAAAGGGACTAATGGATCGGTATAGCCCAAGAATCCAATTTTTACACCATTCACCGTCCAAATATGGTATGGAGGAAAGATTAGCTCGCCTCTTTTTCCATCACCCAAATCATGATACATATTGGCGCAAACTTTAGGACCATTTAAAGCTCCTAACAGAGTTTGCATAGCCTTTTTATAATAGATTACTTCCCAATTTCCCGGAAGGTATAAATCATAATTTAACTCATTTAGAATTGGCACCAATGCCTTCCCTGTTGTTTCTACAGAAAGCTCACTGCCTTGAAACATATCACCTGTGTCGACAACAAATGTGTTTTTGTTTTTATTACGGTAAGATTTCAAGTATGAAGCAAGATGAGCATAACCGCCAGTTTTCCTAAATACCGCTTTGTCATTCTCCCAAAATAATTCATCATGTGCATGCACTTGACAATGAACATCTGTTGTTTGCAAAATAGAAACTTCAAATAATTTGTCATTAATTTCATTAGCATTCTCATTGCTTTCTTCACTTCTGTTGTGCGCCAATCCTGTCAAAGGGTTAATAGTTGCAAGCAAAGAAGTAGTTCCTACCAGTCCTGCCTTTTTCAAAAAATTACGTCTATTATTTTCCATATTTAAAATTTAAAAAACAACGCTTTAACTAATTGTCTTATTTTTTCAATTCTATTACTTTTAGACCGCCTTTCTTCCTGCTCTATAATTCAAAAAACAGCTGGTTATTGCTATGATTTCGTTTTCAAGAGATTGAAAAAGGTCTATATCCATTTTAATTTGCTAAATATTACTTTCACAAATATACGCTTGTGTTTTTTGACGCTCAGTAACCTAAGTTACAAATAAAAAAATAGTTGCTTTCTTTATTGATGATTTGAATCGACTACTTTTTATCGAAGCCCTTTCTTCTATCTCAGCTTGATTGTTTTGAATATGCTTGGAAGTAAAAAAAACAACATCAATACTTATAATTTAAGTTTCTGGCATTCAATCAGTAAGGAAGTTATGACAAAGTACAAAATTCACTAAGGTTAATATCAAAAACATTCGCGCTTTGCTGCGATTTAAAAAATTAAGAGCAATCGATAAAGTATTGATAGTTAAAAAATTTATTACTAGTTTTGACTTTTACTAAAATTCACATATATGAAAAAATTATTACTAGCAGTTGCAGTTGTAGCTTTCTTAGCTTCTTGCAAAAAAGATTACACATGTGATTGTGTTGACACTTCAGGTATTGAGCCATTGTTCCCGCCAACATCAACAAGTTTTGACGGATTAAACAATTCTGATGCAGATGCACAAGAAACCGCTTGCACTGCAGGAAATGGAGTTTCTTTCTACACTTGTACTTGGTCAGAAAAATAATTCTTTGTGAATTTTTATTAAAAAAGAGCTCATGAGGCTCTTTTTTTTGCCCAAAATTTCGACCTTAAATCAGAGTTCTTTATTTGATTAAAGAATAAAGCCAAGCTCAAAATTTCATATAAAAGGCAGCTCTGCAAGCAACAGAACTGCCTTTTATGAATACGGTTATAATCCTACAACATTGTTGTAGGACAAACATACTCGCTCTTCTCTAGCTCGGTTTCCTTCAATTCGTTGAAACCTCCTTTTAAGTTAACCAAATGAGAATATCCTATAGACATAAGGATGGAGCATGCAATTACAGAACGGTATCCAGATGCACAATGAACATAATAAGTACTCTCCGGTTTAAAAGCATAAATCTCTGAGAAAATAAAATCAAGAGGGTGATTCTCAGCATGAAGGAGATGTTCTGAATTAAATTCACTTTTCTTCCTCACATCTATAAGATTCATTGAATCAGGTTTGAAATTTTGAGAGAATTCTTTAGCAGTCATTTCATCTAAGTGGGCTACATCCATGCCTGCGTTTATCCAGGCATTGATTCCTCCTTTTAAGAAGCCGATAGTATTATCGTATCCTACACGAGCCATTCTGGTAACAACCTCTTCCTCGGTGCCTTCGTCAGCTAAGAATAAAACAGGTTGATTTAGATCATTAATCAGAGCGCCAACCCAAGGAGCAAAACTTCCATCGATTCCGATGAACCAAGAATTTGGAATGTGTGCCTTTGCAAAATCGGAAGATTTCCTTGTGTCAATCACCAAAGCTCTGGTGGTTTCTTTTACAGTAATAAATTCATCAACAGAAAGTGGCTTAAGCCCCTTTTTCAATACATCATCAAATGATGCATAGCCTGTTTTATTCATCACTGCATTCTTAGGAAAATATTGAGGAGGAGCAACTAGTCCCTCAGTAACTTTCGCAATAAACTCCTCTTTAGATCCGGTTTGAAGCGCATAATTTGTCTTACGCTGATGTCCCAGAGAATCTACAGTTTCACTGCTCATATTTTTCCCACATGCCGAGCCAGCTCCGTGTCCCGGATAAATAATCACGTCATCAGGAAGGGGAAGAATTTTATGCTGAAGAGAATCATATAAATATCCAGCAAGGTCTTCTCTGCTTAAATCAGATTTTACAGCAAGGTCGGGGCGACCAACATCTCCAATAAACAAGGTGTCGCCTGTAAAAATTGCGTGCGGATTACCTTGTTCGTCAACAACAAGAAAGGTAGTAGATTCCATCGTATGTCCTGGAGTGTGAAGCACTTTGATGGTTATTTTCCCAAGTTTCAATTCTTCATTATCTTTAGCAACATAAGCATCAAAAGCTGGTTGAGCCGTTGGTCCAAAAACAATTTTTGCTCCCGTTTTAGCAGCTAAGTCGAGATGCCCTGAAACAAAATCCGCATGGAAATGCGTTTCCAATATAAATTTAATTTTTGCGCCATCATTCTCTGCTCTTTCAAGATATGGAGCTGATTCTCTTAATGGGTCAACAATAGCTGCTTCCCCATCACTTTCAATGTAATAAGCTGCTTCAGCAAGGCAGCCAGTGTAGATCTGTTCGATTTTCATGATATGAGGTTTTTGAGTGTTTAATTAAGATTCATTCGATTTAAAGTGAAAACAAGACAAATAATTCTTGAAAATCACAAGACAAATATAAACTAACAATCGTTAGTTTAACGTGACATAAATCACACATTATCATAAATCTGCATTGTTTTTTCATATGTGACTTTCATCACATTCAAGCTCCTTGTTAATTGATAGATTCGTTACAGCTTAAAATCAAACATTATGACAATGCACAAACAAATTGTAATTATCGGCGGTGGAAATGCTGGTATTTCGGTAGCAGCTCAATTGCTGCTCAAGAGATCTAAACTTCAGATTGCTATTATTGATCCATCTGAAAAACATTATTATCAACCCGCATGGACATTGGTAGGTGGCGGTGCTTTTGATATCACAAAAACAGAAAGAAGTGAAGCTTCAGTAATCCCTAATGGAGCTGAGTGGATTAAAAAGAAAGCAACAGGATTTGAACCTGAACAGAATACCGTAATCCTTGAAGATGGCGAGAAGTTGACTTATGACTTTCTTGTAGTGGCGCCCGGAATTCAACTTAATTGGGCTGATGTAAAAGGTTTGCCTGAGACTCTGGGCAAAAATGGAGTTACTTCAAATTACAGCTTCAAAACAGCTCCATATACATTTGAGTTAATTAAAAACCTTAAAGGTGGAAAAGCAATTTTTCATAATCCCCACACACCTGTAAAATGTGGAGGAGCTCCGCATAAAATCATGTATTTAGCTGCTGATTATTTCAGAAAGCATGGAATACTAAAGGACATCCAGATTGAATATCACTCAGGTGCAGGGAAACTTTTCTCGGTTGATAAATATGAGCAAACCCTTAAAAAAGTTGTTCAGAGAGGAAACATTAAGCTCTTTTTTAATGAGAAACTGATGGAAGTTGATGGGCCCAACAAGAGAGCTTTATTTGAAGGAATTGGAAAAGATAATGAAGGTATTCAATCGTGGGTTAACTTCGATATGATTCACGTTACTCCTCCTCAAAGCGCTCCTGATTTCGTAAGAAACAGCACCTTAGTAAATCAAGCCGGTTGGGTTGACGTTGATCAGTACACATTACAACATAAAAAGTACTCAAACATATTTTCAATAGGAGATGCTTCGGGACTGCCAACATCAAAAACCGGTGCTGCAATTCGTAAACAAGCACCTGTTTTAGTTGAGAATTTACTTTGTTCAATTGATGGGAAAGCAATGAAAGGACACTACAGCGGGTATACTTCATGTCCACTTGTTACAGGCTATGGAAAACTGGTGTTGGCAGAGTTTGACTATAATAATAACCCTATGGAGACTTTTCCCTTTGACCAAAGTAAGGAAAGATGGAGCATGTATCAAATGAAAAAGGTTGGATTACCTTGGCTTTACTGGAATAAAATCCTAACTGGAAAAGCTTAAGCATTTGACAATGTTTTGATTTAAAGCAAAACCCGAAGGGCTGTTTTCAAAATGGAGACAGCCCTTTTTCTTGTTCTAAATCATTAAAGCACAAGGAATGGGAATTGATTATTCTTAGAATAATCAGAATGAAAGGGTTTTAGCCTAGGAATTACTTTTCGTCAAAGAAATTGACTCAATTCTGTATGAATGGTAAAAATCAGCATTCTAGAAAGAAGTTCTAGTAATATGGAAGCTAACAATACTTTTATTTGTACATGCAATTCCCCTGGAAAGCTCACTTAGCAATATTTACTGCCAACTTCATATATGGAGCTAATTATTCCATTGCAAAGGAAGTTATGCCCGCTTTCTTTAAACCCTTCGGGTTGATATTGTTAAGAGTTTCAGGTGCTGTATTACTGTTTTTCATTTTATTTCTTGGCAAAAAGCAGAAAGTTGATAAGCAAGACATTGGAAGACTTATTCTATGCGGATTAACTGGCGTTGCAGTAAACCAACTCTTCTTTTTTAAAGGATTGAGTATGACAACCCCTATTGAAGCATCCATTATTTTAACAGCTAATCCGCTGATGGTGTTAATTGCTTCAGCAATAATTGCCAGGGAAAGAATAACACAAATTAAACTTGGCGGAATAGCACTTGGGATGTTGGGTGCAATTATTCTCATTCTTCAAAGGCCAGTAATTCCAGTTGCCAATTATAGTATTTGGGGAAACTTACTTATTCTTATTAATGCCGCATCTTATGGAGTTTATCTTGTTCTGGTGAAGCCCCTAATGAGAAAATACGCCGTAAGCACGGTGATGACTTGGGTGTTTGGCATTGGATTACTTTTCGTTTTCCCCCTTGGGATTGGCGAAGCAAGCCAAATAAATTGGTCAGAAATTCCAAGCTGGGCGTTTGGAGCTTTAGCTTTTATAATTGTTGGCACTACCTTCCTAGCCTACTTGTTCAATGCCTATGGTTTAAGTCAAGTTAGTGCATCAGTGGTAAGCAGCTATATATATTTTCAACCATTTTTAGCAGCCTTGGTTGCTATTGCATGGGGTAAAGACCATTTGGATGCCGGAAAATTAGTTTCTGCAGCACTTGTTTTTACAGGTGTTTACCTCATCAGCAAACCTAACAAACAAAAAATTTAATCTAATATTTGGCGAATTGAATATTTCATTTACCTTTGTGAGTGATTACTCACTATGACTGACAAAAAAGAAAATATCCTTTTATCGGCTTTACAGCTTTTTGCAAGTGATGGCTTTAACGCCACATCTACAAGCAAAGTAGCTAAGCAAGCTGGCGTATCAGAAGGATTAATCTTTCGTCATTTTGAGAATAAAGAAGGATTGTTAAAAGCAATCCTCGCCATGGGCGAGAGTAAAATCAAAGATTTATTTGCTGAAATAGTTCTAGAAACTGAGCCCAAATTAGTTATTCGAAAAACTATTTCACTGCCCTTTCAGGTAAAAGAAGAAGATTATGATTTTTGGCGCTTGCAGTTTAAGCTGAAGTGGGAATTGAAAAATTATGTGAGTCAAAAAATGGATCCTCTTGAAATGGCTTTAAGCAATGCGTTTAAAAAATTGCAAAAGCCTAAGCCAGAATTAGAATCTAAGAAATTACTCCTCTTAGTTGATGGCATTAGCAGTGCTTTGCTAAAAGGAGACCTTAAAAACAAAGAAGAGCTTCACCAATTTCTTTTAAACAAATACGAAGTCTAAAAAAATTTGAAAAATACATAAGTGATTACTTACTCAACGGCAAAACAATGAAAGCACAAAAAACAGTTTTAGTAACCGGAGCTTCCTCGGGTATTGGAAAATCTATTGCGAAGCAACTACTTCAAGAAAATTACAATGTATTTGTTGCTGCCAGAAGGCTGGATCAAATGCAGGATTTAGTTCAACTGGGAGCAACAGCCATAAAAATGGATATTACTTCCGAATCGGATATCAAATCAGTCATGGAGCAAATAAAAGCATCCGCCGAAGGCGTAGATATTCTAATAAATAATGCTGGATACGCTATATATGGTGCTGTTGAGGACACATCCATCGAAGATGCCAGAAGACAATTTGAAGTAAATATTTTCGGTTTAGCGGCGGTTACTCAAGCTGTGCTTCCCTACATGAGAAGTAAAAAAGCCGGAACAATTATCAATATATCGTCAGTTGGTGGTAAAATCTATACTCCTTTAGGAGCGTGGTACCACGCTACCAAGCACGCACTAGAAGGTTGGTCAGATTGTTTGAGGCTTGAACTTGCTCAATTCGGAATTGATGTAGTGATTATAGAACCAGGAGGAATTTTAACTGAATTTGCCGAAGTTTTAAATGACCCGATGATGGAGCGTTCAGGAAAATCAGTGTATTCAGCAATGGCAAAATCTGTAAGCAAATCAACTTCTGATTTGTATGGAAAAGACGGTAAAATGCCAGGGCCACAGGTAATTGCTAATTTAGTTTCCAAAGCACTAAATACCAACAAACCTAAAACGCGATACAGAGCAGGTTATTTAGCGAAGCCATTACTTTTTATGCGCTGGTTACTAAGCGATAGAATGTTCGACAAAATTATTCTTTCACAAGTAAAATAAGCATGAAAACCTTAAAAAAGATACTAAAGATGACTCTATTTATAATTCTGGGAACCGTTGGTATTGTTGTAATAGGCACCACCCTTTTCGTTTGGCTGAGTCCAGAGTTTGGCGGTAGCATGAGCAGTAATCACAAGCAAGTTTACTCAAAATCGCCACAATGGCAGGAGGATAAATTTGTGAACGCAATTCCTACCAGTATGGATATTGGGCTAAAAGAAATGCCGGGGCTCATCATGAAACAATTTCAATCAGACCCGCACAGACAACCCCTGAAAGATATTCCGGTGATTAAAATTGATTCAATTGATATTGCCCAAAGGGAAGATAGTATCACGCAGCTTACTTGGTTTGGACATTCAGCATTTCTGCTGGAAATAAAGGGCCGAAAGATCTTAATTGACCCAATGTTTGGTAGCACTCCTGCCCCACATCCAACTTTAGGTAAAAAACGATATAGCTCGGAGCTTCCTATTCAAATTGAGAAGCTTCCTGAGATTGATGCTATTCTTCTCTCGCATGACCATTATGATCATTTGGATTACGGGAGCATTATGAAGTTAAAAGATAAAACCAGAGAGTTTTTTGTTCCACTTGGCGTGGGAAGGCATCTCGAAAGCTGGGGAATTTCGAAAGAGCATATTCATGAGCTAGATTGGTGGGAGTTTGCCGAATTTGAAGAACTAAAGCTTACTTGCGCACCAGCCAGGCATTTTTCTGGCCGAGGTTTGATGGATAGAGCAACAACTTTATGGTGCTCATGGGCAATAAAATCTGATGACAAAAACCTATTCTTTAGTGGCGACAGTGGTTATGGTCCACATTTCAAGGAAATTGGAGAAAAGCTAGGTCCTTTTGATTTTGCAATGATGGAATGTGGCCAATACAATCAGCAATGGAGCTCCATTCATATGATGCCTGAAGAAACCGTTCAAGCAGGAATTGATGTAAAAGCCAAAGTTGCCATGCCAATACACTGGGGTGCTTTTACTTTGGCTTTTCACAGCTGGACTGACCCCGCCGAGCGATTTACGAAGGAAGCTGAGATTAAAGGATTGGATTTTACTACCCCAAGAATCGGGGAAGCTATCGTTTTAGGTGGCAAGCATTCCACCACTCGCTGGTGGGAAGAGATTTAACCTTTTCGCCTTGGCTTATTGTACTTTTCGCGCATTTGCTGCGCACGAGTCTTACGAACATTTACCTTCTTGTTCTTGTCTTTCTTCTCGTGAAATGCTGGTCCGGGTGTATAATTGCTAGGCTTGACTTTCGGACCCGGCATGTTGATTTTAGGCTGCTCTTCAAGCGTTAGCTTTTCTGAAATCTCAAGTGCTTCTGGAATTTCGCATCGAGGAATTTCCATTCCCATAAGAACCTCAATCTTGCCAATCATTTCCAGTTCTTTTTCCTTGATGAGTGTGATTGCAATACCTTTTTTATCGGCCCGGCCTGTCCGGCCAATTCGGTGCACATAATTCTCGGCTGTTTCAGGAACATCAAAATTTATCACGTGTGATACTTCCGAAATGTCGATTCCACGTGATAAAATATCTGTTGCTATAAGAATCCTGAATTTCCCTTGCTTGAAGTTCTCAACAGCCATAAAACGCGTGTTTTGGGCTTTGTTCGAGTGGATAATACCGGCTTCGCCGGGAAATTCAGCCTCCAAATGCTCAAAAAGCTGATCAGCCAGCTTTCTACTTCCTGCGAACAGCAGCACTTTATCCATACCATCCTGCTCAAGCAGGTGGTTCAGCATATTAAGCTTTGTATAATGATTGGGTAGCTCGTAAGCCGATTGACTTATATTTTCTAGCGGGCTGCCAACCGGAGCTGCTTCAATTCTAAGCGGAGTGCGGAAAAAGGTATTAATAATTGCATCTACCTCATCCGACAGAGTTGCCGAGAACATTAGCGTTTGCCTTTTTACCGGAAGTAAATCAAATATCCTTTCGAGCTGAGGTCTGAAACCAAGGTCGAGCATTTCATCCACTTCATCAATTACAACTTTCTTGATGCTCTTGGTTTTGAGCGTTCCGTCTAAGATCAAATCGAGCAAACGACCAGGCGTTGCTACTATAAAATCACAACCTTTAAGGATTTCAGCTCTTTGAGTTTTGATGTTTGCCCCGCCGTAAACCCCAACAGAAGCAACATTCATATAAGTACTTAGCTTCTCTATTTCTTCAACCACCTGAACAACAAGTTCACGAGTTGGAACAAGAATAAGCACCTGCGGAACTTTATTTTTTGAAAATTGCCAAAGTCTTAGACAAGGTAACAGATAAGCTACTGTTTTTCCGGTACCGGTTTGAGCAATGCCAACCACATCA
>JAGYKL010000029.1 GCA_018401705.1 Bacteroidia bacterium
GAAATGAGAGAAAAACTGGGTAACGATAAATTTAATTATGTCCTTTTATGCAATAAAATTTGCGGAGCAGCTCATTACAACATGCAGATGGACATTATCGTAGAAACAGAAGAAGAATTTAATACCTGGATGGCCGAACAAAAAACATGGATGCAAACTCAAGCAACCATGCCAACAGCAGAACTAAAAAATTAATTAACCAATTGAACACAGAACTAGGTCAATTGTTATATCAATAAAGAAGAAGGATATGTCAGCAATGGATTCAACACACAAAGAAGAACTAAACGTTCAAACAGCACATGTTGAACATACTCATGATCATGCAGACGAACATCATCATGAAGATACGTTCATTTCAAAATACATTTTCTCTCATGACCATAAAATGATCTCAAAGCAGTTTCTTATTACTGCGATTTTTATGGCTGTTATTGCTATGATGATGTCTATAGTCTTTAGACTTCAATTGGCTTGGCCAGGGAAAAGTTTCCCAATATTAGAGCCGATCTTAGGCAAATGGGCTCCTGGTGGAGTTCTTGATCCAAACTTTTACCTCGCACTTGTTACGATTCATGGTACTATCATGGTATTCTTTGTGCTTACTGGAGGCTTAAGTGGTACTTTCTCGAACTTGCTAATTCCTCTTCAAATTGGCGCTAGGGATATGGCTTCTGGCTTTCTCAATATGCTTTCTTTCTGGTTTTTTGCAGCTTCTTCAGTTGTTATGCTAGGTTCTGTTTTTATCGAATCAGGTCCAGCATCTGGAGGTTGGACAGTATATCCTCCTCTTTCTGCCTTACCAGAAGCAATGCCAGGGTCGGGATTAGGTATGACATTGTGGCTCGTCTCTATGTCCCTATTCATCGTTTCTTCTCTTTTGGGATCACTAAATTATATTGTTACAATCATTAACCTTAGAACTAAAGGTATGTCTATGACAAGATTGCCTTTAACTATTTGGGCTTTCCTTGTAACAGCAATTTTAGGTGTACTTTCATTTCCTGTATTATTTGCTGCTGCATTATTATTGATTTTCGATCGTAGCTTTGGGACTAGTTTTTACTTAAGCGATATTTACATCGGAGGTCAAGCACTAGAATACAATGGAGGTAGTCCAATCCTTTATGAACACTTATTCTGGTTCTTAGGGCATCCTGAAGTATATATTGTTCTCTTGCCAGCTTTAGGTATTACTTCTGAGGTGATTGCAACTAACGCACGTAAACCTATTTTTGGTTACAGAGCGATGATTGCTTCTATACTTGGGATTGCTTTTCTTTCATTTATTGTTTGGGGACACCATATGTTCATTACAGGAATGAATCCGTTCCTTGGCTCTGTGTTTGTATTTACCACACTACTAATTGCCATACCTTCAGCAGTTAAAGCATTCAACTATATTACTACCCTCTGGAAAGGTAATTTGCAGTTTACCCCAGGAATGTTATTTGCCATTGGACTTGTTTCATTTTTCATTACAGGTGGTGTTACTGGTTTGATTTTGGGAGATTCCGCATTAGATATTAATGTTCACGACACTTATTTTGTGGTAGCCCACTTTCACCTTGTAATGGGTTCTGCAGCTATTTTTGGTATGTTCGCAGGTATCTATCATTGGTTCCCGAGAATGTTTGGAAGAGTGATGAACAAAAAAATGGGTTATGCTCACTTTTGGTTAACTTTTGCTGGTGCTTATGGAGTATTTTTTCCTATGCACTTCTTAGGAATGGCTGGTGTTCCACGTCGTTACTATTCAAACACAGAATTTCCAATATTCAATGATTTAGTAGATATTAATGTATTAGTTACTTGGTTTGCTATCTTGGCTGCTACTGCTCAAGCAATATTCTTGTTCAATTTCTTTTACAGTATTTTTAAAGGACAAAAATCAAGTCAAAATCCTTGGAGGTCAAACACACTAGAGTGGACGGCTCCTGTTAAACATATTCATGGAAATTGGCCAGGAGCTCTACCTGAGGTTCATCGTTGGGCCTATGATTATAGCAAGCCTGACAGAGAAGAAGATTTTGTTCCACAAGATGTTCCTATGACTGAAAAAGAATTGGCAGAAGGAGAACATTAAATTCTTTTTATTAAACAACGAAGCAAACGTTCCTCGCTATAAGAGGGACGTTTGTCGTTTTAAGCAATGTCATTTCATTTGTATATTGCAACTAAATGAATCCAAACCTTAATCCAGAAATAAATCATTTAACTGCAAAGGACAAAGAACTTGAGAAGGTTCTTAGGCCCGCTTCCTTTGAAGATTTCTCAGGGCAATCAGCTGTGCTAGCTAATTTGCAGATATTTGTTGAAGCAGCAAAAATGCGCAATGAAGCATTAGACCACGTTCTACTTCATGGTCCTCCCGGATTAGGTAAAACAACTCTAGCTCAAATAATTGCTAACGAACTTGGCGTTGGAATGAAAACGTCATCAGGACCTGTCCTTGATAAACCAGGGGACTTGGCCGGCTTATTAACTAACCTAGAAGCTCATGATGTTTTGTTCATCGATGAGATACATAGACTTAGCCCTGTTGTTGAAGAGTACTTATATTCTGCTATGGAAGATTATAAGATAGATATCATGATTGAGAGTGGACCAAATGCTAGATCAATTCAAATCGAATTAAATCCATTTACATTAATAGGAGCTACCACTCGCTCAGGATTACTGACTGCTCCATTAAGAGCGAGATTTGGCATAAACTCGAGATTGAGTTATTATGATCAAAAACTACTCACTAAAATTGTTAAACGGGCATCTAGTATTCTCAATATAGACATATTAGATAATGCCGCTAAAGAAATTGCAGGACGTAGTCGAGGCACACCTCGAATAGCAAATGCTTTATTAAGACGAGTGCGCGATTTTGCAATGGTTAAGGGAGATGGAAAAATCACAAAAGAGATTACAGATATTGCACTAGATGCATTGCATGTAGATAAGTTCGGGCTTGATGAAATGGATAATAGAATATTAAGAACGCTTATTGAGAAGTTTAAAGGAGGACCTGTCGGACTAAATACCATTGCTACCGCATGCGGAGAAGATGCAGAAACAATCGAAGAGGTTTATGAACCCTTCTTAATCCAGGAAGGATTTATCGTTAGAACTCCAAGAGGAAGAGAAGTAACCGATTTAGCTTTTAAGCATTTGGGCATGAGTAGAATTGGTCGTCAAGGAGGCTTATTCTAAACCCTGTGACAGTAAAAGAACATACTGAATACGACAGAAGTCTCATTGTTAAGCAATTAGCGTATAACAATGGATTTCAATATGTTGGAATTTCAAAGGCTGGGCCTTTGGAAAATGAAGCAAGAAAACTTGAGGAATGGTTAAATAAAGGTATGAACGGAAAAATGAGCTATATGTCAAATCATTTTGACAAGCGAATTGACCCTACCCTACTAGTTCCTGGTGCTAAATCTGTTATATCTCTTTTGCTGAACTACTCTACTGATAAAGTTCAGAGTGATCCTAAATCACCTAAAATATCAAAATATGCCTATGGGAAAGACTATCACTTTGTAATAAAGAAAAAGCTTAAAGCCCTTTTGAATGATATAACAACAGAATTAGGTGAAGTAGATGGCCGAGTCTTTGTTGATTCAGCTCCGGTTATGGACAAAGCTTGGGCAGCAAAAAGTGGCTTAGGTTGGATTGGCAAGAATAGTAATCTAATTAATAAGCAATCAGGCTCATTCTTCTTTCTCGCTGAACTTATTCTAGATCTAGAATTGGCTCCCGATGGCCCAATAAAAGACTATTGCGGCACTTGTACAAAGTGCATTGAAGCATGTCCAACTGATGCAATAGTATCTCCTTTTGTTGTGGATGGCAGTAAGTGTATTTCCTATTTAACTATTGAACTCAAGGAATCAATTCATGAATCTTGGAAATCAAAAATGGAAAACTGGGCATTTGGATGCGATATTTGCCAGGATGTTTGCCCTTGGAATCGATTTTCAAAAAATCATAATGAACCTGAGTTTTATCCCAAGGAAGGCTTAATCGATATGCATTCTGAAGAATGGCAGGAACTATCAGAAGATGTTTTTCAAAACTTATTTCGAGATTCGGCTGTTAAAAGAGCAGGATTTAACAAATTGAAATCCACTATCCATTTAATCAATTATGGGGTAAAGGAAAAATAATTTTCATTTTTTCGCCCATCGGTAAGTATCTTGTTTAATTCCAACCAAATCAAGCACTCTGTCCACAACCGTTAATGCTAATTCTTCCAACGTTTGGGGTTTGCTATAAAATGAAGGAGTAGCTGGACAAATGATAGCGCCCGACTCAGTAAGTGAGGTCATATTTCGTAAATGCACCAAATTATAAGGAGTATCTCTTGCGACTAAAATAAGCTTCCTTCTTTCTTTGAGCATCACATCTGCTGCTCTAGTAATAAGATCATCAGATATACCATTTGCAATTCTTCCCATAGTTCCCATAGAACATGGACAAATTATTAAAGCATCATAACCAGCAGAGCCTGATGCAAATGGAGCAAAGAAATCAGTCCTCTCATACGTAGCAAATGGAAGAGTATTGAATCTTTCATTACCAAGCTCAAATTTCCATACATCTTTTGCATTTGAGCTGAATACAACGCCTACTTCAGAAATCTGATCTCTGTTAGCATCTAATTTTCCAAGCAATAAATCGGCGTAGATTGACCCGCTTGCTCCAGTGATTCCAATGGCAATTTTCATATTTGATTGCTAAAAGTTATAAAATACACGTCCCATAACACTTTTGTTAAGTTGGCCTCTTGTCAATCTAAAGCTCGCTTGTTGATCAAAGTTTCGAACTGGAAGAATACTATTTGAAGCTCTAACATTTAATGACCAATTTTCATTAAGTTTCCAAATCACCCCTAAATTTCCAGACAAATCAAATTTTTTAAATTGCTCTCTTGCAGATAGAATTCCAACAAATTCACCATTGATATCCTCTTCTTTATGCCCAACATAAACTCCTAAAGATGGCCCACCTTCAATGACTATCTTATTTGAAAACTCGTATTGCAAAAGCACAGGAAGCTCTATATAATGAATTCTCAATAGGTAATAAGATGAAGCGGGGTCTTCTGGCCCGATATTTTTTTTACTCCCTTTACCTAAATAGGTCATTTCCAGTTGCCAATTGAGCTTATCAGTTAGTTCGCGATTGACATAAATACCTGCATTAGGGCTTATTCTATTAAAGCCTCCTAAATCATCACCAGAGATTTGACTTGTATTAAACCCGGCAATAATACCAGCTTCAAATCCTTGGGAATATGAAACTAGAGATAAAAGAAAAAACCCGGAAGTTAGAAGCAGCCGGGTCTTAGTAAATTTTAAAATCATCGTTATCTGATTTTGATCTCCTCAACCTGAACTACTTCATATGACAGAGTTCTGTACAAAACTGCCACTAAATAAACTTTCGAGTCATCCCATTCTGCAGGAATGTTTCCACTTGAGGTGGTAGTAATTTCTTGGTTTACAGCATATGTATTTGAAGAACTAAGAGGTTCTCCAAAAGCACCATTCAAACTTCCTCTAAGCATATGTCTATGGTAGTAATCAGTAATATAAGATGGGGCAGGCAAATCATAATCTGCCTGAGGGCTTTGAATACTATCTTCAACGATATAATAGACCATATTTAATGATTCATCTATTTGATTGAGGAATTGAGTTCTTACCTCTACCGAAAGCTCTCTATTTCCAGTGTTATAATCAGGGTTAATAATAATATGAGCATCGGGAGGCAGATTAATCCATTCACTGGTCTTAGAAGCCCAATTAGTATGTTGAATAATTGTTTCTCCATTATAAGATTTACGATTTATCAAACCATTTGGCAGACCAGCTGCAGAGTTTCCAAATAAATCATCAAGTTCATCACCTATTGGCGTTCTATAATCAATACCAAATATGGACCCAGCAGGTTCAGCAAAAAAACCTGCATGAACGGCAATCGATACAATCTGATCACCATATAGGTTTTCTAATTGCTTGAGACTTTCGGCAGCTCTTGGACAATTACCGCAACGATGGCCTGTAAAATCTTCAACTAAAACTTTTCTTATTATTTGTTGAGTAGTATCTCCTCCCCCATTACCAGAAGAACCCGTGCCATATGGCCCCTCAACTTTATCGCATGAACTAAAAGAAACGATTAATCCAATGGCAATTATGCTAAAAATATTTTTCATAAGATTCTAATTCATAAATATACGAACCATTTTGCAAATTAAAATGAGCTTAAAACAGAAATTGAGAATCCATTTGATGCTGGGACATTTCTGCAAACACCTCCAACACAGAATATTCCAGCTCTTTGTCTACCGTACTGAAGCATGATTCTATTGCCATTTTTTGTATATCCTGCATTACCTGTTAGATAATGAATTTGAAGTTCTTCGTTATAGTTCCCATAATTGTATTGATCCAAAAGGGCGACAAACCAGTTTGGAGAATAGGTATATTCGAGTAAGGCCATCGCCCAGCTTCCCTCATCTTGATCTGTTCTAAGCAATTGCGTCTCCAATCTTATGGTATGTCTGTTTGCAATTTTGTAGGATATATCAATAACGCCAATATCAGCGAAA
Organism: Bacteroidia bacterium; assembly: GCA_018401705.1. Taxonomy (GTDB): domain Bacteria; phylum Bacteroidota; class Bacteroidia; order M30B66; family M30B66; genus M30B66. Next base: position 6,614 of record JAGYKL010000029.1, read on the forward strand.
ATTGTACCGTACCCCGAAAGTCCCTGAACAACGTCCTTATTATAAACCCAATTGAGGTACATGATAGTACCTTTTAACTTTTTACTAATTTTCTTATGAATCTCTACATGAAAATCTCTGAAATACATTTCATCAGAGGCCTGAAAGAAAGGACTAGTATAGCCTAAAGTATCATTCTCTGTTGGATTCTTTACAATTCCATTAGTTCCTGAAAAGTTGACAGTAATTTCAGTTCCATATTTACCTCCGAGGGGAGTCTTCTTATCAAAACGATAAGACAGTTCTGCCTGAAAGCCCATCTCTCCATTGGGTTGAGTAGCATAAGGATAGATAGTCGCGGGAAGGTTGTAAGTATGCTGTCTAGTTAAAGCAGGGAGAAAGTTGATATTAGCACCAATTCCTGCAGCAGTTCGATCAGAACGAAAGTCAAAATTATCTAAACGTTTAGCTGCTAATAACAACCCAAATCCTTTGGCTGAGTATGTTGTGGTGATTGATAAAGCCTGTCCTGGAGCATAAATAAAACTATTAGTTGCATTAGGGTCGTTGTACTTATAACCATATTCTGCAAGGAAATTCACTTTACCCCTTATGATGTTAAGCCTTCCGTCAAAAGCACCAACATTTTCTGGCAAGTTATAGAAAGGGTCTTGATCAGTCTGGTAGCGGCTAACAACACCTCCTCCAACAATAACTATGGTTTTCTTATCTTCTAAAGAAGTGAACAGTTCATTGAAACTAACTTCAGCATCAAAACCTCTTACTATTCCTGGACTTAAGGAAAAAAAGGTTCTTTGTCTTGCAATTAATCCTTTGAGATAAACACCTTTAACCGGCTGGTATCTAACTCTAACTCCTTCAAAAGCATTGTCATAACCTAAACCACGTTCTTCATAAGCTCGCAGTAGGATTCCATTACCAAACTGCTCATAAAAATTACCTACGGTTGCTTCGAGTTTATCATTTTTATAGCTAGCAAACCTAAAGGGCACTCCAGTACCTTTAAAGCGAGGATCAAATCCTTGCATTACATTCAAGTAACTCTCATATCTTATGCCTGCAGAAAAATCACCACGCGTATACCAGAGATTCATGAAACCATTAGTTAGAATCTTTTCAGGAACTACTGGTGCTCCAATTAATGTATCAATATTATAGTATTGAGCGTCTACCTGAAAATTTCCATGAAGTTCACCTGCATTTTGAACTTGTGCTTGAACGCAATAAGCATGAAGAAATAGAAATAGAAATACCCCTCTACTCACATTAAAAGCAAATTTATTCATGATTAAGGTTCGGATACTTCTTGACCTTCAGCTAATTTTTTCACCAGTTCATATAGGTGTAGCTCATCTCCTTCCGAATAGCTATTATGTTGCCACACTATTTGGTTATCCTTATCTAAAAGAAATGTATGAGGAACTAAATTAACGTTTAACGCCCTTTTTAAGTCTGCATTAGGGTCAAGATATACTTCATAATCCCAACCCTTTCCATTTACAAAAGGAGCTACCTTAGTTTGATTTCGAGCATCATCAATAGAAACAGCAATGAGCTTAACTCCTGTTTCCTCTTGCCATTCATCATAAACCTCTGAAATATTTGTTAGTTCTGTAACGCAAGGTTTACACCATGTGGCCCAAAAAGAAATTATTGTTGGAGAGTCTCCATTATCAAATTCTTTTTTATCAAAATTTTTGCATATCGATAGACTTTTAAAGTAGAGTATCCACCTCGGGCATTGGCCTTTATTGTCGAGGATTTGAGCATTTAATGCTGAAGAAAAGACAATAAATAATATGTTAATTTTTCATATAATTTATAAGGAACAAATTCAAAAAAACCGTATAATGACCCGGCTTTTTATTAATAATGCATTGTTAAACATTGTGACAATATTACTTTGCAACAGTGCAAACTTTCTTAAAGACTGCGCTGAATCAGAGCTCACACGAACGCTGTAGATTCCAGAAGAAAGATCTGAAACAGATATCGGAAGAATAGATGAACCTGAACCAGTTTGGTTAAACTGCTCAAATTTAACTCTCTGACCTAGCATGTCATATACCTCAACAGTAACAGCTTCAGGCTTCTGCAGGCTAAGTTCGATACTAACTAAATCTTTGGCTGGGTTTGGATATAAGTTGAATGAAGTAAACTCATTAACATTGCTTAACCCGCTAGCAGCATCAGTGCGCAAACCACTTTCAATCATATCTCCAAAATTAAAAGAATTAGCTTGTTCAGTAATGATTGCAACACCGCTTGAATTTAAGATTCTATAACCGTAAGGAGTAGCTCCGGTTACACCACCCGAATATGACATACCATCACCAAAAGAATCTTCCATTGTAAATGTGTAACACTTATTGATGTCTAATGTAACAGAATGTGTGTGAGTTTTAGTTGCATCAGGACCGCCACCTCCAAAAGAATCAGCAGTTCCTGCAACATATTGATGAGAAGCAACTACAGTGTTATTTTCATCTGTAATTTCCCAGCTTGTCTCACCAGGATAGTAGTCTGTTTTCACCTCAACAGTGGTATTAGTAGAAGCATAGGCAGCGATACCAACGCTCACATTTGTAGCATTGTTTTGAGAATTCTCATCAGTCACGCCATTTGGACTGCTAGTAGTAACATTTAAAATGTTATCTGCATCTGGAGTAAAAGAAATGGAGCCTAAACTTACTGTTGCTGTTTCATAGAAAGCTAAATTTCCAGACCAAGGCATTGAACCTGTTGTTCCGTTAATTTCATAATCAATGTTCAAAGAAGTTAATGGCTCAGAACCATAATTTTGAATTACTACCTGAGGATTAATATTACCATCGCAAGAAAACCCATCAACTCCTAACACCGATGATGCAAAAGCGTCATTGTTATAAGCAGGAACAACTGGAACATCTTGAGCAATCTGAGCTTGTTTTATGCTTTTATCTGTATCATCTTGAATAAATGCAACTACAGCTAACTCATTGATATCGTAAACATTTGCAAGATTCCAGCTTTGTTCAGTTGAGAAAGTTTCTCCAACATTATAAGAAGCAGCCATATTAATACCATTGTGGTTAGGCAAAAACTTCTTCATAACATTATAGAAATCTTTTTCTCCATTAGATCCAGGAGCAGTTGCAAAGGCAATATGCTTTTCAATTACTGCTATTCTAAGCTTTAAGTTTCCAGAAGTAGCTTCAGTACAAGTAGCAGTAGCATTTACTGTAATTGTTTCAGGAGTAAGTGAATAAGTAAGCTCAATATCAAATTGAGCTGGAGTGCCATAACGAGTATCGATTAAAGCTTGAGTATAACCTGCAGGAGCTCCATCATAAGGATTACCACCGAAAGTAGGAACAGATCCATCAATCATTGCTGTAGGAACACCATTTTGACCATAATATTCATCAAATCGTCCATTAGCTTCTGTTGGGTTATGATCATGCATTGGATCATATCCTGGGAAATACCACTGATACTTAATGGATACTGCTTTGGTTGTATTTGCATCAAGGAGTGTCTTAAATGCAGGATTTTGAGAAGCACATGGCCCGCATGATGCATTCGTCCCCTCTTCGATTAGAACCATACGCTGAGACTGAGAAAAAGCACTTAAGCTAAACCCTGAAAGCAGCAGAAAAGTAAATAATTTTTTCATGTGTTGAATAGTTGAAATTCTGATTGTGATTGTGAGTTATAACAAACAAATGTAAAAATTAATTGGGCTTAAAAACAATTTAATTTAAAAAAAGAATTGGAGTTAATCACGAAGTTGTGAAACTTACTTCTTCCCAAAGAGTTTCTCGTATTCGTAACTTTTAACAAAAAATGAATATTTGATATGCAATTTCTAGCACGAACTTTGGTATATTTGCCGTAAATAATCAAATATGAAGAATCTTTTACTTTCAATTACGCTAATTTTTTCCTTCTTAATAGTTTCCTTTTCTTCTTTTGCTCAAAGTCTTCAAATAGAAAATGTAGTGAGCAATTTTTATGATCCAATACAAGATGCTATCGCTATCAAGGGGAACATTCGTAATACTTCTTCAGATACGTTGAGGATACTTGTTAAAAGTAATGCAATCGATGTTGTAGATCCAGCAATAACTTTTTTCTGCTGGGCACAATGTTATAGCTCTGCAGTTATAGTATCTCCCTCTGCATTAATAGCTCCACCAAATGGCTTGATAACTGAATTTCATGGTTATTACAGAGATAATGGTGTTACCTCTCAAGCTAGAGTTAATTACACCTTCTTTGTGGAAGGGAATGAGAACGACTCCTTAATGATTGAGGCTGCTTTTGACCCTGCGACAGTTGGAATTAGAGACGTTAATTTAGAATCATCAACATTGAACGCATTTCCCAATCCCGCTAATGATAAATTAACAATTGCTTACAAGAATGTTAATTTTCAATCAGGTGCGAGTATTGAACTCTTTAATATGTTAGGCGTTAAAATTTCTACATTCGATATTCATCAAAGAGATGGAAGTCTTACAATCCCTGCCTATAATCTCAAAGCTGGTGTTTATTTTTACATTATTCGTGAAGCTGGAAAAACATCTAAAGCCAATCGTATCACAATTAAGCATTAATAAATTTTATCATAATTCAAGGGCCTATGGCCCTTTTTTTTATGGATATAACCCCATATCATTGGATTTTCGCGGCTATCTTTTTGATTGCCTTCATAGGCATCTTAATTTGGACATTCAATAAGGACAAAAAGGTTAACCAAAGGCAATTTGGTAACATCACCTGGATAAGTTTCTTGATTGGAGGAGGGGTGATTTTGCTTATCATCATCAAATTCGCTTTACGGAATTTGAGCCAATAAAAATTCAAGGTTCTAAAATAGCCATTAACTCACTAATGATCATTGCTGTTGCTCCCCAAACTTTTTCTTGGTCTATTTCAAAATAGGGTACTTCAATTGGAGACTTAGAATTCCCAAGAATTGATGTGGAGCTTTTAATAAGTTCTCTTTTAAATAAAACCAAAGGGCTTTCAATAACTTTTTGAACTTCTCTTTTGTCAGGATTATAATTTACCTGCTCATGCAACCAGCCAACCACAGGATAAACTAACATTGAACTTACGGGAATAATTAATGGAGAAAGAGCCCCAATAATCTCCACACTTCTTCCTCCTATTCCCAGCTCTTCTTCAGATTCTCTTAAAGCAACTGAAATTGCTTCTGTTTCCCCTTCTTCAAATTTGCCCCCTGGAAAACTAACTTGTGCACTATGAATTCCATCGTAAGCACTACGTAAGGTTAAAACAACATGAAGAATATCATTCAATTCAAATAGAGGAATAAGAACAGCAGCTTTCCTTAACTTTAATTCGTCAATTTCAAAAGAACGTAATCTACCATTAGGAGCCATTTTCAATTGAGCCACTTCTCCCGGAAGGGGAAGAGTCAATAATTCTCTCAACTGTTCTTTATTTACCAATGTGCAAATTAAAAAGCAAAGTTATTTTAAAGGCTTTAAAAAAAGTAACTTAAAAACAATAGAAATTGCTTGTATATTTGGCCTTTGATGAAGTTCGCGAATCCTCAGTTTCTATGGGCCTTATTCAGTCTCGCTATTCCGATTCTGATACACCTTTTTCATTTTCGTCGCTTTAAAACAGTATTCTTCACAAATGTGAGGTTTCTGAGAGAGCTCAAAAAGGAAACTCAATCTCGTTCTAGACTAAGACATCTGTTGATTTTATTAGCAAGATGTTTAGCTCTTAGTGCTTTAATTATTGCATTTGCACAGCCATTCATTCCTAGTAATATTAGTGAAGAGTCGGGAGAAAGAGCTGTAAGTTTTTATATCGATAATTCTTTCTCAATGGAAGCCCAAGGAGAAAGTTCAAGTTTACTAGAGTTAGCAAAAAAACATGCATTGAGCATAGCCCAAACCTACAAACCGACTGATCGATTTCAACTATTAACCAATGAATTGGACGGCAGGCAAACTCAATGGTTAAGTTTTGCTCAGTTTTCTGAAAGACTTTCTGAAGTCAACACTAACCACTCAATTAGAAACCTCGACTACATTTTAAATCGTCAAAAACAAAACATTAAAGCCGAGCAAAAAAAAGGTGTAGTATATGTTCTATCTGATTTCCAAAAGAACACCTCTAGCCTTAAAGACATAAAGCCTGATACATCTTTAAATTATAATTTCATAAGACTTTCTTCAGGTATAAATGATAATATAAGTATTGATTCGTTATGGTTTGAATCGCCTTACAGAGAGCAAGACCAACCTGACAGACTAGTTTTCTCTGTAAGCAATTACTCTCGAAAGAGATTTGAAAATTTACCTGTCAACTTAAGAATAGATGGCACTGAACGAGGTCTTGAGAGTATAAGTGCTGGGCCGGATTCTTCACTAAAAGCAACAATTTCCTTTTCTACCCAAAACAAGGGTTTTCATTATGGAGAACTAAAGCTAACTGATTTCCCTGTGACTTTTGATGATGCTCTATACTTCTCATACAATGTTCCAGAAAAAATCAGAATAATGCTTGTGAATGGAAGTTCAGAGAATGTATACTTAAACCAACTTTATCAAAATAAGCCTTTATTTGAGTTAGAGAATTATAGTGAAACAGGTTTGGATTACTCAGCTATGAATAATCAGAACTTAATCATTCTAAATGAACCCGAAAAGCTTTCTTCAGGGCTAATTCTTGAGTTAAAGAAATTTGTAAATAATGGAGGGTGTCTAGTTCTTTTGCCTTCGCTTAATTCTAATGCTGAAGAATTAAACCGTTTAACATCAGCTTTAGAAGCTGGATTATATAAGGAAAAGTCGACCCTTCAACAAAAGGTATTCAAACTAAATCAATCCAATTCAATTTATGACGACGTCTTTGAAAGGAAACAAGAGAATCTTGACTTACCAGAGATTAAATCATATTTCCCTTTCAATTCTACATCAAAAAGTTCTGAGGACGTATTAATGAGCTTGCAAAGTGGAGACCTTTTTATGTCTTCATACAATTCAGGAAAAGGAAAAGTTTATTGCGTAGCCGCTCCTTTATCTGATTTAGGAGGGAATTTTCAAAAGCATGCTATTTTTATTCCGACTTTTTACAAAATTGCCTTGTATAGCGTTCCTTCAAATAAGTTATACTACGAATTAGGTGAGGATAACGCCATTGAGCTGGCTGCCCTACCACAAAGTGGCGATATACCGGTAAAAATCATCTCAATTGATGAACAATTTGAAGTAATACCAGAACATAGAGTTATAGAAGGCAAAATGACTATCTACCCAAAAAGCAGTATGTTGAAAGCTGGAAATTACAAGATTCTGCAAAATGATTCAATGCTGGGTATGATTTCTTTCAATTATAATAGGAAAGAATCTAACCCTGAGGTGCTCACAGAAAGTGAACTTCAATCGATAGTTGACGCTGCGGGTTTGAGTAAGAGTAACTTCACTGATGGCTCACAAAATGAATTGCCAAACGAATTACTGTTTGCTGACCAAGGCAAGCAACTTTGGAAGTTGTTCATTATACTTGCTTTGATTTTCTTAGCTATTGAAACTATCCTTATAAGATTCAGCAGATGAAGACTCCTGATTTGATAATTAGAGATTGTGTTATTGCCGACCCAACTAGTAGTTTCAATGGAAAGATTTGCGATGTTAGAATTATAGATGGGGTTATTGATACAATAAAGGATTCACATATTGAAGCGTCATCGATAAGAGAAATATCTGCTAAAGGATTTGAGATGATTCCTGGTGTTTTTGACTTTCAGGTAAATTGCGGTGAACCTGGTGAAGAAGTTAAAGAAACTTTTGAAACTCTTTCAAATTCGGGCGTTTACGGAGGTGTAACAGGAATGCTTGTAATGCCGTCTGCAAGCCCAGCCACTGATAACAGAGGTCAAATTGAATATCGTAAAAGAAAGTCTGAAGACCTTCCTGTAACATTTATGTTTGCTGGAAACATAACTAATGAAGGCAAAGGAAAGCAACTCACTGAAATGAAAGATTTAAGGCTGGGAGGAGCGGTTGCATTTAGCGACAACAAGCTACCAGCTGACAATTCCTTAGTCATTCACTTGGCTATGCAATACAGCAAAATTACAGGAGGCACATTATTGTTTCATCCAGAAGATAGCACCTTGAGAATGAGTGGAATAATGCATGAAGGTGCAATTTCTGTCCAACTAGGAATGAAGGGGCAACCTTCTTTGGCCGAGGAAATATCTGTAACGAAGCTGATTTCACTTGCTGAATATAACAGTTTACATATTCATATCTCAGGAGTATCCACTAAAGGTTCGATTGAGCTTATAAAACAGGCAAAGGCTAAGAATATTCATATAAGTTGCAGTGTTTATGCACAGAATTTATTTTTCTGTGATGAGGATTTGCTTCATTTCAATTCTGTATTTAAAGTTTGGCCACCACTTCGTGGGAAGGAGGATCGAGCCGCCTTGATTGAAGGTGTAAAAATGGGAATTATAGACATTGTATGCTCAGATCACAGACCAGAAACTGTTGAATTTAAAGAAGTTGAATTTGATTATGCAGCATTCGGGATGTCTGGCACTCAAACATTACTTCAAGCAGTATTAAGCAGTCTTGGCGACTTAAGTACTGAAAAAATTGTAAGTCTGATATGTTTTAATCCTAGAAAAGTATTAGACCTTGAAATTAATCCGATACTTGAAGGAGCAAAAGCAGACTTTGTTCTTATTGATAGAAATAAGCAGGTAGTAATAGATAAGAATGATTTGTATAGCCTTTCCGTAAATAATCCCTTCGTTGACCGAAAACTTAATGGAGAAATTCTTGGTACTTATACCAATTCTCAATGGTTTAGTCGTTACTAAGCCATGATTAGATTGATACTACTTAATTTTTTCATTTTCACAGCCTTCTTAGTTAAAGCACAAGGCTATTTCGAAGTTCTTGAGAACATTGGTCAAGATATGCTTAACTCGGATGAAGAAAATGTAAGAGCAAGGGCTGCTGAAATATTTGTTAAAAGAATAGATAGTTTGATAGCTAATGACGAACAGTTCATTGAAGCAGATTTGAAAAATATTAGAAGCCTTTCAACTTTAGATGCTCCAGATAAAAAATTTAGATTATTAACATGGAGCTCGCCTAATGAGGATAAAAGCTATAACTATTTTGGCAGAGTTGTTTTTAAAGAGGGGAAGTATATTAGAAGTGTAGTATTAAATGATAGTGGCTGGAAGTATTCGAAGCCTGAGTCTCGTAAAACGGATGAAGATAATTGGCTTGGGGCTGTTTACTATAATTTAATTAAAAAGAAGCATCGAAGAAAAACCTACTATATACTTTTAGGTTGGAATGGCAACAATGCTTTTTCAAATAGAAAATTGATAGATGTATTAGTGTTAGACAAAAAGACAGACAGAATATATTTCGGAGCTCCCATTTTTACGAACAAAAGAACAGAGTATCGACAAATCTTTGAGTTCGGAGAGAAGTCAACAATGAGTCTTAAATTCAACGAGAAAGAAGATAAAATTATCTTCGATCACCTGTCTCCTATTCAAGCTAATCAAAAAGGATTATTTGAGTTTTATGCTCCGGATTTTACCTATGACGCTTTTGTATGGAAAAAAGGTAAGTGGAGACTCGAAACAAACATTGACGCCAGAAATAAAGATTTAAATGAAGGCAATCAAAGAAAAAAACCAGAAAAGGGTCTTAAACCAAGTAATTAAACTTATTCTGACTTCTGCTCTTCTTCCAACAATTGGTTTTGAAACATTTCTGAATAAATCCCATTCAATTGCATAAGTTCTTGATGATTTCCCTGTTCTACTATCATACCCTCTTCAAGAACAATAATTGAATCACAATTCATTACAGTAGACATCCTGTGAGAAATAATTATTGTTGTTCTATTCTCCATATGCTTTTTGATGCTTTGAAGAATTTTCTCCTCTGTTTCAGTATCAACTGCGCTAAGGCAGTCATCCAAAATTAAAATTTTCGGTTCCCTTATCAGTGCTCTGGCAATAGAAATTCGCTGTTTTTGTCCCCCTGAAAGGGTAAGTCCTCTTTCTCCTACTAGAGTTTCAAAACCATTGGGAAAACCTGAAATAGATTCAAATATGTTAGCGTCTTTTGCAGAATTACGAACCCTTTCATCAATATCATCAATCAATTTGGCATTCTTTAATCCAAATGAGATGTTATTTCCAATGCTTTCAGAAAAAAGAAAAACTTCCTGAGGCACATACCCAATAGCACTTCTGAGAGAGTCTAGATTGGTTTTAGAAATCGAAACTCCGTCAATAGTAATATCACCTTCGGTAACATCATATAAACGACATATTAATGAAGCAATAGTAGATTTCCCTGAGCCGGTGCGGCCTACAATTGCTAAAGACTTTCCAGCTTCTATTTTAAAACTTACTGAATGGAGAGCTTCTATATTGCTGTCTGGATATACAAATTTAACTATCCGAAACTCAATTTCACCTTTAATTTCAGAAGGCTTTAAGTTTATATTCTCTATTTGAGGAGTTCTATTTAGGAATTCATTAATTCTTGTTTGAGATGCAGCAGCTCTTTGCACAATGGATGTTACCCAGCCAATTGATGCTACAGGCCAAGTGAGCATGTTGACATATAAAATAAATTCAGCAATTGTACCAGTTGTTATTTCACCTGAGAAAACTTTCTGACCTCCTACAAATACTGTAATTAAAGTGCTTAAGCCAATTAAAAGGATTATCATCGGAAAGAACAGAGCATTGATTCTTACAAGTTCAATATTTTTGTCTTTGTACTTTAATGCTTCTGCTTCGAAAGTTTGTCTTGTGAATATTTCACGATTGTAAGCCTTAATTACTCTTATTCCAGAGAACATTTCCTGCACAAATGATGAAATAGCGGACAATTGCCTTTGAACAGCCTCACTTTTCTTTATTATAAAACTGTTTACCAGATAGATTGTGATTGCCAGAATAGGAAGAGGAATGAGCACATATAATGTGAGTTCTGCGTTTATCGAAACCATTCGTGCAGTCACTAGAAAGAATAGTGAAAAGGTACTTATAGCATACATAATGGCTGGACCTACATACATTCTAACCTGGCTCACATCTTCACTAATGCGTGCCATGAGGTCGCCAGTTTTATTTGATTTGTAGAAAGCCAAGTCTAGTTTTTGGTAATGAGCGAAAATGTCATTTTTGAGGTCAAACTCAATAAGTCGAGACATGACAATGATGGTTTGCCTCATAAAAAACATGAAAAGTCCTTTTAATAAGGCAGTTGCAATAACCACAAGACCAAAAATGAGCAACATGTTGAAGAAAGATGCTGATAAGACATTTCGAATTGTAGCACTTTCGAAAAGATTAAATACTAGAACTCCGTCCATAACGAGATCTATTCCTTTTCTGAGAATCTCTGCAGGATAAATGGCGAAAATATTTGATACTGTGACGAATACTGCACCAAGAATAAGCCTTGTTTTGTATTTAAATAGATATGGATTAAGAAATTTTAACGATTTCATAGTTGCCTTATAGGGCAGCGTTTTGCGGGGTTTGAAAAATCAGCTACTTTTGTGCCCTGCAAAGGGATGGCGGAAAGCAAACATTTATGCAAAAATATCAATTTTCTTCCTCATATTCCCAATGCATTTTCCCAAAACATAACAGATGTCAAATACTCAAGAACTAACTTCGGTCAATCAGGACCTAAATCGCGCAGTAATCGAAAGCATGCAGGCTGGAGGTCACGAACAGGTTGTTCATTTTCACGACCAATATACTGGTCTAAGAGCAATTGTTGCAATTCATAATACTTGGCTTGGTCCTGCTTTAGGAGGAACCCGAATGTGGGCATATCATAATGAGCAAGAAGCCTTAACAGATGTTTTGCGTTTATCACGTGGAATGACCTATAAAGCTGCAATTACTGGACTCAATTTAGGAGGGGGTAAGGCAGTTATTATCGGAGACTCTAGAACACAAAAATCTGAAGCATTAATGCGTCGCTTTGGGAAGTTTGTTAATGGTCTTGCCGGGCGATATATTACTGCCGAAGATGTTGGTGTAAATACCAAAGACATGGAATACATTTCCCGTGAAACAGAACATGTTACTGGTTTGCCTGAGTTTTTAGGAGGCGGTGGAGATCCTTCTCCTGTTACAGCTTATGGGGTTTATCTTGGAATGAAAGCTTCTGCAAAAGAAGTTTATGGAAACGATAGTCTAGCAGGTAAAAAAATCCTTGTTCAAGGTATTGGAAAAGTAGGTCAGCATTTGGTTGATTATCTTATTCAAGAAGGTGCTGTTATTTATATAAATGACATCAATCAAGACAACTTACTTAAATTAACTCAAAAGCATTCAGGTTTAAAGATTGCAGATAGTGCAACAATGTTTGATTTGGATATTGACATATATGCACCATGTGCCCTAGGAGCAACAATAAATACAGAGAGTCTAGAAAAGTTGCGTTGCGCAATAATTGCAGGAGCAGCCAATAATCAACTTTCAGATGAGAATATTCACGGAAACCTTTGCACTGAAAAAGGAATTCTCTGGGCTCCTGATTTTCTAATAAATGCAGGTGGCTTAATCAATGTATCCATCGAGCTAGAAGGCTATAACAGAGAAACAGCTATGAGCTCTACAGAAAACATTTATGCGGCTGCATTGAATGTTTTCAAGATTGCGAAAACTGAAAATATAACGACTATTAACGCTGCCAAGCGTCTTGCTGAATTACGTTTAGAAGAGATTGGCAGAATAAAACTATCATATTAAATAGATGCTAACACGAAGGCATATTCGGGAAAAAGTAATGAAGGCCCTTTACGCCTTCTTTCAATCCAACAATACAGAACTAGCAGCGGGTGAAAAGGAGCTTTTCCTGAGTATCGACAGAGTATACGATATCTACCTTTATTATCTGGCTCTTTTACCAGAAATTAGGCACTTTGGATCTCAACTTATTGAAGAAAGAAAACAAAAAAGGCTTCCAACAGAAGAAGATCTGAAGCCTTTGATGAATTTTGTAGACAACAAAGTAATTGAGGCCGTTTCGACCCATTCTGGTCTCTATAATCTATTCTCAAAATCAAAAATTAGCTGGAATGCTGAGCAAGAACTTATAAAAAAGTTATACTTCAGTTTTAAGGATGAAGACTGGTTCAGAAGATATCTTTTAAAAGAGACACCTACTTTTGAAGAAGACAGAGAAGTTGTTTATGATATTTTAGAGAAAATTGTTTTCCAGTCTGAGTTGATAGGTCAATATTTTGAAGAAAGAAGCATCTATTGGGTTGACGATATTGAGATTATGCAAGCTGGAGTGTTGAAAACGATTAAAGGCATTAAGGAAGATGTTATGTCTGGCTTTAAAATTCAACCTCTTCACAAGGAAGCTGATGAAGACAGGAAATTTGCATCAGACTTGTTCAGAAAAACAATTATAAACAGCTCTGAATTTCAAAAAGAGATAGCAAAGAGAACTCAAAATTGGGAAATCGACAGAATAGCTAGAATGGATATAATCCTAATGAAGATGGCTATATGTGAATTAACTCAGTTTACAAGTATTCCAGTTAAAGTTACTCTCGACGAGTACATTGAAATGTCTAAGGATTATAGTAGTCCCCAGAGTAAGACTTTTATCAATGGAGTACTTGATAAGATTGTTGCAGACTTTAAACGCGACAATAAAATAGCTAAAGCCGGACGGGGATTAGTAGAATAATGGAGTGTTCTAGGCTGTTTCAACTATGGCTTTAAGAATAATAGCGCAAGCCTTGTCTATTTCATCGTTACTAATAACTAAAGGAGGTGCAATTCTAAGACAATCGTCTGCGAAAAGAAACCAATCTGTTATTAGACCTTTTGTATAGCAGGAGTTCATGACTCTTAAAACTCTATCGTTTGACTCCAATTTGAGAGCTAACAATAATCCCATCCCTCTGATTTCTATGATATCAGGGTGTTTTAAATTGTCAAGAATTCTATTCGATTTGGGAATGACTTCAGCTATTAGGTTAGATTGCATCAATTCTTCAGCCACTGCAACCGCAGCAGCACAGCATAATGCATTCCCACCAAAGGTGGTAATATGTCCAAGAAGGGGGTCATGACTAAGGTCAGTCATCAACTCTGCTGAAGCCGCAAAAGCTCCAATTGGCAAACCACCTCCCATACCTTTCGCCATAGTTACAATATCAGGCCGAAGGCCGAAATGCTTAAGAGCGAAGCAAGCACCTGTTCTCCCAAAACCTGTTTGAATCTCATCAATAATAAGTAAACAACCTGTTTCGGCACATCTATTTTGAAGAGCCTGAAGCCAAGCATAATTACCAACAATTGCTCCTGCCTCTCCCTGAACAACTTCAACAACAACACATGCAGTTGAAGTTGTAATTTGCTGAAGATGTTCAAAGTTGTTAAAATCAAGCACTCTTGTACTTGGAAGCAAAGGTCGATATGCCGTTTTAAACATTTCACTCCCCATTATACTGAGAGCTCCATGAGAACTTCCATGGTAAGCACTTTTGAAAGAAATCAACTCGGTTCTACCAGTTCTGCGTTTAGCTAATTTGAGAGCCCCTTCAATAGCTTCAGCACCCGAATTCACAAAATAAACACTATTCAAATATGCAGGTAGCATTTTAGAAATAAGTGTAGCCAATTGAACCTGAGGAGATTGAATAAACTCGCCATAGACCATTACGTGCAAGTACTTATTGAGCTGCTCTTGTATTGCTTTAAGCACTCGGGGGTGTCTATGTCCCAAATTACTGACTGAGATTCCTGAGATAAAATCTAAATAGGATTTACCTCCAACATCGGTGATATAACAACCATTAGCCTCTTGAACTTCCAACATTGGCGGAAATGGAGAGGTTTGAGCTACATGTTTAAGGAAGAGAGCTCTTTGCGAAATATTCATGCCTGCAAGATGCTAATTCTTCTTGAAGCCTTAGATAAAGAGTTAGTATGGTGTTACATTACTTAAAGCTCCAACTGTTGGTCGTATGCTGAGCACAGGAACTTTACTGTGATTAACAACTTGTTGAGCATAAGGCCCCATGAAGAATCCAGTCGTATTAATTTCCTGCTCATTCATGATTATTATTAAATCAGCTCCAACTTCAGCCGAATAGTCCATAGTAGCTTTAGCAATATTCCCACAGAATAAAGTAGAAGTAGTGAATTCGACATCTTTTTCAGTGAGATAGTCTTCTACTTGTTTCATCTTCATTCTGAATTTGGCATTCAAATCTTCATCGTTATGATCATAAGACCTTAAACCACATATAAAAAGCTTAGCGTCAAAAGCTTTGGCCATTTTAACTGCAATTCCAAGTTTTTCTCGTGAGTGGAATGAATTATCAATAGGAACAACTATGTTGTTAAAGCCTATTTCACTTCCATGATCTTGAACTGAAAGAACTGGACAAGCAGCTTCGGAAACAATTCTAAAAGCATTGCTTCCCATGAAAAACTCTTTCAAGCCAGAAACACCATGCGTACCGATAATAATTATGTCGGCATCTATTTCATCAGCAATTCTAACTACTTCTTCACGAACTCTGCCTGAGGTAACAAGCGTATTCACTTTTACTCCATGCTTTTGGGTTATTTCTTCTGCAATAGCAGTAAGCTTGCTTCCAACTGCTCCCGACAGCTTATTGTTTTGAGCCTCATCAAAATCGAGTTCAGGCAAGTTAACCCTGAAAGCAAATGTAGAAACAACATGAATAAGAGTAATCTGAGCATCGACCAATCTTGCCATATTTACAGCATGATCGAGTGCTAAACTTGCTGTTTCTGAGAAATCTGTTGGGATGAGTATACGTTTAATATCAAGTGGATTCATAACTACAAATTAGATTTGATGTAAGCTGTCTTACAAACCTAATGCATTTGAAAGAGATTGCCAAAAATGATTTAAACGGGCTATGTCACTGATTAAGTGACATTTAGTCGAATCACTTTTTAATAAGGCTTGAAAACGGTAGTATTCTTTTTAACACGAGGTATAATACTACAAACTGGAATTTCAGAGTTATTGATTAACTCTTGTGCTGCCGATCCGATAAATCGCTCTGAGAATTCTACTTCTTGTTGAGTCATAATCATAAGTAAATCTCCTCCAACTTTGTTAGCGTAGTCCATAACAGCTTCGCTTAAATCCTTATGCTTTTCTGAAGCTTTTACTATTTCTGCAGAGTGATTAACATCTGCCTTTGTTAAAAAGGCTTCAACCTGATTTAACTGCAGTCTTAATTTAGTAATTACTTCTTCATCATCTGTTAAAAGAATTGAAACGACATGAATAAAGGCACCAAACTGGCGAGAGAGCTCAATAGCTTTATTTACTTTTTCTCTGGTTTCTTTGGTTAAATCTAAAGGAAGAACAATGTTTTTAAAGCCATCTTGCTTGGGTTCTCCTTTAATACTTATAACTGGAATACGAGACTCTCTCACAACGCGCAATGCATTAGAACCAATAAATCGTTTTACAATTCCATCAGCACCATTTGTTCCCATCACAATGAATGAAGCTCCAATTAATTCTGCGGCTCTAACTACTTCTTCGTAGATTTTACCTCTAGCAACCATAGAATGCGCTTTAATACCTTTGTAAGCAAGCTGATTCTCTAAATCATTCATTTTCTCCCATACCTTCTGAGTAACTTCATCCAAATCAACATCTGAAAAAAAACTGGAGATAGCTCCTGGCTCATCAACAACATGAATTATATAAAGTTCTCCTTCAAGAACGCGGGTTACAAGCTTTGCGTGATGAAGAGCAACTAAAGATTGTTGAGAAAAGTCTACTGGTACAAGAATGATTTTTTTTGTGGTGTTCATGGGGTTTCTTTACTTTGAATCCTGCAAAAATACATAAACCTACATTGAACACCCTCCAAAGTTCCGAATTAGTGCTTAATCCTGATGGAAGTATCTATCATTTAAGGCTTCATCCCGAGCAATTAGCCGATAATATTTTACTCGTTGGCGACCAGTCGCGCGTTGAAGTTATTTCAAAACACTTTGACAATATTGAGTTTAAACAGCAGAACAGAGAATTTGTTACTCATACCGGCACTTACAAAGGCAAGAGAATCACAGCAATGTCAACAGGCATTGGAACTGACAATCTTGACATTGTGATGAATGAAATTGATGCCTTGGTGAATATTGATTTGAAGAAAAGAGTAATAAAAGATGAGAAGAAATCTCTAAATCTTATTAGGATTGGCACTTCCGGCACACTAGTAAAAGAAATTAATGTTGACAGTGTTGTTGTTAGTTCGCATGGTTTGGGATTTGATGGTTTAATGCACTTTTATTCATATGCGGAAAATGATGAAGAACGATTGTTACTAGATGCAATAAATAAACAATTACAATTGCCACCACAACTTAATCGACCTTATTTAGTTTCGGCGGATGAAGGACTTTTTAATTTATTGAGCAAAGATTACCATACAGGAATAACAGCAACTGCTTGTGGGTTTTATGCTCCTCAGGGTAGAGAGCTAAGACTTAGTCCTGCTGTGAAGGACTTAAACGAAAGGATGATGGAATTTCAAAAAGGGAATCACAAGATCACTAATTTCGAAATGGAAACATCTGCTTTATATGGATTGTCAAGGCTGCTAGGGCACAAAGCATGCACTGCATGTGCAATTATTGCGAATAGAGCAATACACGAATACAGTAAAGATTATAAACCTGTTATCGAAAACCTTGTTATATCAGTTATTGACAGACTAAGCACATATGAGTGAACTGGAGGATGATAACCAATTAAGAGCAATGATTCTATTGCTTGAAGATCCTGACGAAGCAATCTTTTCTGAGATTAAGGAGAGACTGCTTTCATTGGGAGCGCCTGTTATACCTGCACTTGAGAATGTTTGGGAAAGCACCTTCAACCACAATTTACAAAGGAGAATTGAGGATATAATTCAAGTAATTCAATTCAGTCATGTAAAGGAAGAGTTACGTCTTTGGGCCGACACAGGAGGTATCGATTTATTGCAGGGCACTTTGCTTATTGCCAGATATCAGTATCCTGATTTAGATGAAGAAGATATTAGACGGCAAATTGAGCTTATTAAGAAAGACATTTGGCTGGAATTGAATCCTAATTTAACTGCATTTGAGAAAATCAGGGTTCTGAATCATATTTTGTTTGATGTATACAACTTCACTGGAAATACAGCAAACTATCATGCACCTCAAAATTCTTACATCAACAATGTAATAGAAAGCAAAAGAGGTAATCCTCTGCTTCTAAGCATATTGTACAGCTGCATTGCTCAAGGCTTGAACATCCCTGTGTTTGGAGTAAATCTGCCTGAGCACTTTATTCTGGCTTATGTAGATGAATTTACTGAGCGTAAATCACCAGATGAAGAAGAGCCAATTTTGTTTTACATAAATCCTTTTAGCAGAGGGGCAATCTTTAGCCGCAGAGAGATTGATACTTTTCTTAAGCAATTAAATCTGGAACCACTTAGGATTTTTTACGAAAGCTGCCCTAATACAGAAATCATCAAGCGCCAGCTTAGAAACCTCATCGCTTCTTATGAGAAGCTTGGATATCCAGACAAAGTAAAGGACTTAAATGACTTGTTGGAGATTCTTACTTACCACGCTGACCCCGGAGGGCTTTTTTCCTGACAGACTTGGGAAGATTAAGCAGTTGGCCTTTTCTGAATTTCCTTCTGTATTTTCTTTGTGAAAGCACTTCCTCTCCAGGTGGCATAACTTTCCACTCCCAACCTTTACCGAGAGATAATTTTCTGTAAATCTGCAACGAACCTTCTTTAATTGAAGAAGATGGTATAGCAGCCAAGGTGAATATTTGTGTAAATGAGGTTGTGTAACCAAAACTTGAAACATCCTTTAGGGCAACGTATACTCGCTCAATCTGTCGTCGTTTCTTCAATTCAACCTGCATACTATCGGCTGTTAAACTGATAAGTTTTCCCCTATGGGGGAGGAAAATAGTATCAGACTTAATCCTGTAAATTATTGTTTTACCTGTCTTGATTACTGGTTTTCTCTTTTTAGATGGATGAGAAAAAAACAGCTCGTTTTGAAACATCATTTCTGAAGCACGCAGTTTAGAAGGATCTTCAAGCAAGAATCCATAAGTTTCTGAATTAGGAATTTCGTATTCGTTTTTGTCTGCCTGATCTAATGTTCTGAACGTTAGAACGGAATCGCTTACTCCGATAATATAGCAATCAAGAATGCCATCTCCGTTTTTCAGAAATATCTGGTCTTGCGCTAATGCAGTATTAGAACAACAGATAAATAATAAGACCGTAATGATGCGGTAATACATATCGGATTGCACAAAGTTAGTGGTTTGCCAAAAGACTTTGTATTTTCACAGCCAGAAGAAATTAGCTATGTCGTCACAGATTCTAAATGCTCAAAAAGTAAAGCAGAAAATAAGAAGGATTGCTCTCGAAATAATTGAAAGAACCTATGCTGAGGAAAAAGTAGTTATTGTAGGAATTAAGAATTCTGGTTTTGAATTAGCTCAAAGAATTTGTGATGAACTCAAAAGGTTTGAGAATAAAGAATACTCTTGCTATTCAATGCTAATAAATAAAACATCTCCACTTGAGACTCCAATTGAAACAGACGTTAATGGCGATGAATTGTATAATAGCATCATCATTATTGTAGATGATGTGCAGAATTCTGGTAAAACAATGGCATTTGCAGTAAAACACTTTCTGCAATATCGGGTCAAATCAATACAAACTTGTGTGTTAATTGACCGCCGGCATAACTTATTTCCGGTGAGAGCAGATTATGTAGGCTTGTCACTCAGCACCACACTAAAAGAGCATGTTACTGTTGATACAGAAGATGGAAATATCTCGGTTTCGCTAAGTTAAGTATTGTCTAATTGGTATTAATAGCATTTACGACTTTTTGTATATCTGGATGCAAACCATCCAAATGCAAATGCATTTTATGGTAGAATACTTCACGTTCTGCAAGAACTTCTTCTAATTGAATAAGCCTTGACTCTCCTTTTTGATTAAGCAAAGGTCTGCTTTCAAAGCCATTCTTTTGAGAAAGTCTTGAATACAATGCCTTGGGACTCATCTCTAAATAAACCCCGAGGCCAGTTTTAAGCATTATCTCAACATTATTATTGAAGCAAGGTGTTCCTCCGCCGCAGGCGATAACTACCTTTTTTTTACCAATTAAGGCGTTAAGTTGTTCACTCTCAACTTCTCGAAAACGAGATTCGCCATACCTTGAAATCCAATCAAATGGACTCATTGAAGTTTGCTGAGTGATGAAGTCGTCTAAATCAATAAAATCAAATGACAGACTGCGAGACAATTTCTTGCCAAAAGTAGATTTTCCACTTCCGGGCATTCCGTTTAGGAAAACTATTGCTGTCATTTATGAATGATATTTTTTCTATTTTTGCCGACCCTTGCCCAGGTGATGAAATTGGTAGACATGCTACTTTGAGGGGGTAGTGAGCTCAGCTCGTGCAAGTTCGAATCTTGTTCTGGGCACAAAGCCGGATGACTAAATCATTCGGCTTTTTGCATTCTATATTTCTCGTTTAAAGTTTTAAGCACTTGAGGCGTAATATCATTCTCTGGACTTGCATACCAAAGACCTCCACCACGTGCATATGAAAGCACATATGAATAGTTATTTTCAAGAGCATATTTCTTTAAGAAAACATCGATAGTGTCAAATATGCGACGGCTAACTTCAGCCTCCTGACGCTGCAAATCAGTGCTTAACTCTTGTTCAAGCTGCACTAATTCTTGCTGCTTTCTAACTAGTTTTTCTTGTTTACTTTCTCTTTCTGTTATTGTTAAATATTGCGCCCTTTGTTGAAAATCGTTTGCTTCCTTTTCAAACTGGCGTTGCTTAACTGTAAATTTTTCTTCAGCAGCAAGAGTTCGTTCTGAAGCTTTCTCAAATTCATCTTTATACATTTCATAATTCTCAGTGAGAGAATCGGCATTTACATAAGCAATGTTTAATCCTGATGATGAATGACTGCCATTTATTGAGTTGTTTGAGTTGCTAGGCTTTTCAGACTTAGAAGACATTTGCAGAGCAAACAAAACGACAACTGCTATAACCAGCAGTATATTGATGAATAAGTTTAAGTTTTTCATAGTTGTTTTAAGAGCCACAAATATAACCAAGCCTGAATACTTTGGCATTAGTTTTTATGTTCCTTCAAAATAGCTATCTATATCTTCTAACTTTGCCTCCTCATGGAGACGCAGGACCTTATAAAAAGAATTGTTGATGGCGACGAAGTGGCTTTTGAAAAACTATTCAGAATTTTCTATAAGCCGCTTTGTGGATATGCTTTTGGCTTTCTCAAAGATTCTGATGCTGCTGAAGAAATAGTTCAGGATGTTCTCGTTAATATATGGCAATCGCGAAGTACGTTTCATATTGAAACAGCAATTAGAGCTTACCTTTATAGAGCTGTTCATAATAGGTGTTTGAATTTTATTAGGCACGAAAAAATTAAGCAGCAGCATCAATCTTATACGGTTTCGATTAACGAGCATAGCTATGAATCGGCTGGTTCGAGGTTAGCGGTAAGTGAACTCAAACAAAAAATAGATGATGCCCTTGAAGCCTTACCGCCCGGCTGCAGACAGGTTTTTCGTTTGAGCAGAATGGATGGTTTGTCATATAAAGAAATTGCCGACTTGCTTGAGATTTCTGTTAAAACAGTTGAGAATCAAATGGGCAAGGCCCTGAAATTAATGAGAATACATCTTGCTGATTTTCTTGTTTGGTTCATTTTTCTGTCATTGATAAATAATTTTGTTTTTGCGTGGGGGTATTTTCCACACGAAGTGTTTTAAGAATAGTATAAATGTCGCTCAATCAAATTTCAGAAGATCTAATAGCCCGCTACCTTAGCGGAGAAGCCACCAAGGGAGAAATTCGCGAGGTTGAGTCATGGGCAAATGAATCTGAAAATAACACTACAATTCTAGAGCAATATCGAAAGCTATGGTTACTAACGGCAAATGCCGAAATTCCTGAAGTTGACGAAGAACAAGCTTGGTTAAAGATGAAGCTTAGAATGCGCGAAGACGCCGCGCAAACTAAGGAGGCTGAAATAATTCCACTTAAGAGTGGCAAAAGCTTTCCATTCTTAAGAGTAGCTGCAGGTATCTCTATATTGCTTTTAATAAGCTCATTGGTTTACTTTTTTAACATCAATGAGAAAGCAGTAAAATATGTGGCAGGAAATGAGCAAATGGAAGTTTATCTGCCTGATTCAAGCAAAGTCATTCTGCAACCTAACTCTTTGCTAAGTTTCAGTGAGTCTGACTATGCCAAAGAATCAAGAAGCATGGAACTTTCAGGAGAAGCATATTTTGATGTTAGACGTAATGAATCATCTCCATTTATTGTTTCCGTGAGCAAATCCCAAGTACAGGTTCTTGGAACTTCATTTAGAATAAAACAAAACTCAAATTCTGTTCAAGTTGCAGTAATCACGGGTAAAGTTGAATTAAGAAGTAAAGAATCGAACAGAGCTAAACAAATACTTACTCCCGGATTAGAAGGTATATTAAATGAATCAGAAGGTAATATTTCAGTTGACAGCATTTCGACTGAAGAATTAGGCTATCAATTACATAGAACATTAGTCTTTGAAGAAACTGACCTAAAACAAGTTTGTAAAACACTAAGTGGGATATTTCATACAGATGTTTCATTAAGCACTTCAAACCTGGAGTTGTGTTTACTAACTGCCACCTTTAAGAATCAAAGCTTAAGTGAAATACTTGAGATTGTTGCAAGTACATTTAATTTAGAACTTAAAGAAAGTGGCAAAGGATACGCCCTTCATGGAACAGGATGTGATTAAAGGCTTTCTAATCTTGTTTTTTAGCTGGATGATTATTTCAGCGCAAGCGCAGGATGACCCCTTGATGCGTCGCATTACTTTATCAACCGGGAAAACTAAAATAAATGATGCACTTAATCAGGTTTCTGTTGCCGGGAAATTCTATTTCAGCTACAATTCATCAGGAATCGACGAGAGTAAAATGGTACAAATTGATGTATCCAGAAAAACCGTAAGAAACACGTTAGAGATAATCTTAGGAAAGGAGTACATTTTTAAATCAGGAGGAAATCATGTAATCATCCTGCCGAGGGCAGGAAAAAACTCAGGAAAGTCGAATCAAACATACAGAATTACTGGTGTTGTAAAGGATGCGCAAACAGGTAAAACAATTTCTTCTGTATCGATTATTGAACTAGGAGAAAGGAATACGACTTCAAGTGATCAAAGCGGAACATATCAATTACCAATTAAAGGCAATGCTGAGTTTGCCAAAATCTTGGTAAGTAGAAAAAACTATCGAGATACGGTTATCACTATTAAACCTGAAGCAAATACACAAATAAGCATTCCTTTAAGGCCTCTGCCTCAAATTGAGAAACTCAATTCTCTAAATGCAACTGTTCCGGTTGAAATGGAAGAGAATGGTTTGTTTAGAACTGTTGTTTCTGAGCAGCAGCAAATACTTAGCTATAATTTACCCTTGTATGAACAAAGAAATTTTCAAGCATCATTTGTTCCCAATTTAGGTACAAACAAGAGTTTCTCTGGACTAGTTGAAAACCACGTATCTTTTAATGCTATTGGAGGATACTCAATGGCTCTTAGTGGCTTTGAGTTAGCAGGCATGTTCAATATCACCAGACGCCATGTTCGGGGAGCACAAATTGGTGGCTTTATGAATATTACGGGTGGACAATTAAGTGGCTTTCAACTGGCTGGATTCATGAATAATAATATTGGAGCAATTCATGGAGTTCAAACTGCGGGGTTCTATAATCTTTCTTTAGATTCACTGAAAGGAATTCAGCTAGCTGGCTTTTTCAACATGGCTCGTAACAGGGTTCGAGGTGTTCAGAGCGCTGGTTTTTTAAACATCTCAGGCAAAGAACTTAGAGGTGTTCAAATGGCTGGTTTTTTCAATCTCAGCGGAAAAGATGCCCGAGGGGCTCAATTATCAGGGTTTTGCAATATTGCAACAGGCGATATGTTTGGTGTTCAGGCTGCGGGAATGCTAAATTTAAGTACTGGAAACTTAAAAGGAGCGCAACTTTCTGGAGGCATTAACCTTACACTGGATACAACTAATACAGTCCAGATAGCCACAATTTCAAATTTTGCCAGAGTAATCTACGGTACTCAGATATCTCTTTTCAATATTGCAGGCGAAGTTGGCGGATCTCAGGTAGGCCTCATTAATTATTGCGATACTGTTAATGGCTTACCACTTGGTTTAATAAGCATTGTAAGGAAGGGCGTACATCAACTTGAATTTGCAAGTTCAGATGTAAGTGATTTATTGGTGACATTAAAGACTGGAACTCATAGATTGTATAATGTGCTAAGCGCTGGTATGTTCAATCTTAATAATGCTTCTTTGGCAAGTTTTGGCTATGGACTTGGTTCAATGAGTAAGCACAGAACTAAGCTTGGAGGAGGCGGAGAATTTGTGCTATCATTAGTTTTCAATGAAGCTTTTGATTTTGGTGTTTTTCCCGATACATGGGGCAGAGTGCATCCTTTCTTTTCATACAAACCTCTTAAATGGTTACAGCTAACTGCAGGGCCAAGTATTCAAATTTACTGGATAGATCAGTCAAATATTTCAGGCCTACGGCCGGATGAGAAATTGGGCAGTGCAGTTAAGTTTTCGAATCACACCGGTAGCGGAACAGCATGGCTGGGATGGCAATTTGGCATTAGATTATTTTGACAATTCATTAAGCTGATAATTTAGCAATTCAGTAAAGCGAATTTGATTTGATGTACATTTGCTTCGCATGACAGAATTGAGCCAACGCAAAGCTTATATAGAGCTTCATATTGCAGTTTTTCTTTTTGGTTTTACAGGAATTTTAGGCCGGCTCATAGAAATAGATGCCACAGTACTTGTATGGCATCGCATGTGGCTTACATCCATTTTTATGTTTTTCTTAGTTAAATTAACTAAGAGATGGCAGAACATACCTCCAAAGGAATTGATTAGAATAGCCTTCATTTCTTCAACTATTGCTATTCATTGGGTTCTTTTTTATGCATCTATTAAGCTTGCTGGTGTTTCTGTAGCAATGATTTGCCTTTCTTCGGTAACCTTGTTTACTGCCATTTTTGAACCTCTAATTTCTAGAACCAAACTGCAGCCCATTCAGTTAATGTTTTCTGCACTAGTAATTCTGGGTATTTATTTAATGGCTAATGAGCAAAAAGAACAGGTAATAGGAATATTTGTAGGAGTAGCTTCTGCAATGTTTAGCGCTTTATTTACAGTGTTTAATAAGCAGATTTTACCTAAGTACAAACCAAGAATGCTTTCGTTTGTTGAGATGACCTTGGGTTTCGGGATGCTCACACTTATGCTGCCAATATTCAACCTTTTCTTTCCCGTAGAATTTACTTGGCCAGCATTAAGTGATTGGATATACTTATTAATACTAAGTCTATTTTGTACTGTAGCAGCGTTTAATCTTTCGCTAAATGCTTTAACAAGATTAAGTGCATTTACAGTAAATCTGGCAATTAATTTAGAACCTGTTTATGCCATCATTCTTGCATTTGTCATATTTAACGAATATGAGATGTTGGGTCCAGGCTTTTATGCTGGCTCTTTAATTATTCTTGCATCAGTGGCTGGAGATTCGGCATTACGTAAGTACAGGAAGAAATCATTTCCAGATACTTCTCCCGGGACACAACCTTAGGCCTGCAACAAAGCCTGTTAAGGAATATGCATTCCCAAGAGTGAATTCTGTTCTACTTTCATAAGAACCCAAAACAAAAAAACTTAGATACTTTGAAGCATAATAATCGAACTGAATCTGTGCCTTCACTTTTGTTATATCTAGAGAATTACTTACTATATATCCTTCATTTTCAACCAAGTTGGTGGTATTGCCAAAAAACGATTTTAAGCCTAAATAGAATTTATCGTTTAATCTGTAGCTTAATGAAGGTTTAGATACTACTGAAAAATTGCCATCATTATTTTGAAGAATAAGCTCATGAAAAATGCCCAAGCGATTATTTCTCATGGGAAAATAACCAGTGCTAAGGTTCATTTGGAAATAATCGCTGTAATTAAAGTTCGAATATGATAATTCTAGAGACGAATGCCATTTACCAAAATATTTAGATGCTCCTCCTGAAATAGATTGATAACTAAAATAGCGAGTAATACCCTCAAGAGGCACAAACTCAATCTCAATTAAGTTTCCATTTGCAAAAACCCTCCAACTCTTATTAAAAAACCAAGATGCTTTTGCATGCATTACCTGCTGCATCGTTGAACCATAGAAATAATCTTGATTAATTAATTGATATGAACCTAATATGGAAAGTCTTTGCAAAGGAGCAATAGAAATGCTAGCAGTTTTATATTCAATTTGTCCTACAGAATCAGAATCACTAAACCTTATTCCGTATTCTGTGGAGAATGATTGTAATTGTGATTCGGCATAATCATTTGGGTGAGCGCCCATTTTTCGAAGCTTTTTTGCTTCTACTGCCGCCTCATGAAAGCGACCAAAAATAGTTAATGAGGTGTGTAATCTCAGAAGTGCAAAAGTATCTAAAGGATTCATTTTGCTTGCCTTCCTAAAATATTCAGCAGACTTCAAATAATCACCATTTTGGAAATAGGCTTCTGCAATTCGATATCTCAAATAATAGTAATCTAAGCCTGCAGATGTTAGTAATGCCTTTTCATTATTAATCAGTGAATCCCATTGACCATTAACATACCAAGAATATGAAAGTGAATCTGGATTATTAATTCCTCTCTGAGCTTGGACTTTTAGGGCGAGAAAGCAAATGCAGATAAATTGGAAGAACTTTCGTTGCATGCGCTGGCTGACTTCAAAAACGCATAAAGGATTAAAGCAATAGTAACACAATTACTTTAGTCCTGCATTTTTAATGACAGTTATTAACCAACACTTCCTTCTAGACTCACAGAAAGAAGTTTTTGAGCCTCAACAGCAAATTCCATTGGCAGTTGATTCAGTACTTCTTTACAATAGCCATTTACTATAAGGCCAATTGCTTTTTCTGTGTCAATACCTCTTTGTTTGCAATAGAAAAGCTGATCCTCCCCTATTTTCGAGGTTGTTGCTTCGTGCTCTACCTTTCCAGTTGGATTATTAATCTCAATATATGGGAAAGTATGTGCGCCGCAAGTATCTCCCATTAGTAGGGAATCACATTGCGAGAAATTTCTTGCGTTTGAAGCTTTAGCACCAATTCTAACTAAGCCACGGTAGCTATTCTGACTTTTTCCTGCAGAAATACCTTTAGAAATTATTGTAGACTTGGTGTTTTTACCTAAGTGTATCATTTTCGTTCCTGTATCTGCTTGTTGCATGTTGTTAGTAACAGCAACTGAATAAAACTCACCTACAGAATCATCACCCTTAAGAATAACACTAGGGTATTTCCAGGTTATAGCAGAGCCAGTTTCAACTTGAGTCCAAGAAATCTTTGATTTGTAACCAGAGCAGATTCCTCGCTTTGTTACGAAATTGTAAATACCGCCCTTACCATTTTTGTCACCTGGATACCAATTTTGAACTGTGCTGTACTTTACCTCACCTCTTTCATGAGCTACAATTTCAACAACGGCTGCATGCAATTGATTCTCATCGCGCATTGGTGCTGTGCAACCTTCAAGGTAGCTAACATAAGAACCTTCATCGGCAATAATTAAAGTTCTTTCAAATTGACCTGTTCCAGATGCGTTAATTCTGAAATAAGTTGAGAGTTCCATTGGACATCTAACTCCTTTGGGAATATAGCAGAATGATCCATCAGTAAAAACTGCCGAATTTAGTGCGGCATAGTAATTATCTGTGTAAGGCACTACAGAGCCCATATATTTCTTAATTAAATCAGGATGCTCATGAACAGCTTCGCTGAACGAACAAAAGATGATTCCTAATTCTGAGAGTTTTTCTTTGAAAGTAGTTTTTACTGAAACTGAATCAATAACAGCATCAACAGCAACTCCTGTTAGTCTTTTCTGCTCTTCAAGGGAAATACCGAGTTTTGCGAATGTTTTTAGTAATTCAGGATCTACCTCATCTAAGCTATTAAGTACCTTTTGCTTTTTTGGGGCAGCGTAATAAATAATATTCTGAAAATCTATCTTAGGATAGTGAATGTGAGCCCATTCTGGCTCTACCATTTTTAGCCAATATGCATAAGCTTTTAAACGATACTCAAGAAGCCATTCTGGTTCTTTCTTTTTTGCCGAAATAAACCTGATTATATCTTCATTGAGCCCTTTAGGAGCTGAATCCATCTCAATGTCAGAGCTGAATCCATATTTATAATCAGAATTTATATGTGCTTCTAGTAATTCGTTGCCTTGAGCCGCCATAATTATTGCAGTTTTTAATGTTTATACGGCAAAGCTTTCGCCGCATCCGCAAGTTCTAGTTGCATTAGGATTATTAAATGAGAACCCTTTTCCGTTAAGACCGCCTGAATACTCCAGAACGGTGCCAACTAAATACAAGAAACTTTTCTTGTCAACTAAAATCTTAACTCCCTTATCTTCAAAAAGTTGATCACCTTCCAATTTCTGAGCATCAAAGTCCATCTTGTAAGATAAACCTGAGCAACCTCCACCTTCAACTCCTACTCGTAAATAACTGTCTGTACTAACTTTACTTTCTGCCATAAGGCTAAGAAGTTTTTCCTTTGCTGTTTCTGATACGCTTATCATCTTAATTGACTTATAGTATTTCAAAACACAAAAATACAATGCTTGTTTTAAATATCATCATTTTATTTAGAATAATTCTAAACAACAGCAAGCAGATGTTGCAAATTCACCTTTAAATTAAGCACAAGCAGAATTATTATGGTATTGATAGATTAAACATTCAATTATATTTGTTCGGAATTGACATATAATAAGATGCATTATCAGCAGGCGGACGAAGAAATAAACAGACAATTAAAGAAGTGGCTTGATTCAACACAAGCCTCACCAATAAATAAGAGCGTTGAGGGTTTTATTCTGCAATCTGGTCATTCACTTGAATTACTTTCGGATGCCAGAGTTGCATCGTTTATATATAACTTTTCTCAGGGGAATTATTATTATTTCAACGATTATTTCGCCCATATAATGGGTGTTTCAAGAGAATATATTAAACAGTGTGGAATAAGAATAATGCAAGAAAGAGTGCATCCTGACGACTTCTTAAAGTGTTTAAGTATCACTCATCAGGCGCTCAAAGAATTTGATCTTATGAAGGAGGCTGAGCGAGATTCTACTCAATTTAGGTTCTTTTTCAGGCTGCAGCAGAAATCAGGTGAATACTCTTGGGTAATGCAAAGCAATCGTCATGTTAAATGGGACCCATCCCTTCCAAGTCTTGATTTGGCCTATATCATTGAGCTATTTGACCAAATTCATCCCATGAAAGTAATGGGAGTTCTTCAAACCGCCAGAAGGTCTATTGAAATTTTCCCAACAGGAGAAGTTGAATTACTTAGTCAGTTATCGCAAAGAGAAATGGAAATTCTCAGACTCATTGCAATGGGCCTTTCTTCTAAGGAGATTTCAGATAAGCTTATCATCTCTGCCAATACAGTAAAATCGCATAGAAGAAATATACTTCAAAAATTAAACGTTAAAAACATGATGCTAGCAGTGAATATGCTTGACAGTCTTTCTTAAAAATCAATATCCTTAATAGCTTTAAAGGCTTCTTCGGCCCAAAGGGCATACATCTTACCTGAGTAATGAAGTTTATCTTCAACTAAATACTCATCATTAAAATACATCCTGCTTAACTCAGTAATGCTGCAGTAATTTACATTTAGCTCAGTACTAATCTCTTTATTAATAGTATTGAACGTATCAATTTCAGCTGAAATTTTATTTTGGTCTCTATCCTTAGCAAAAGGAGTCTTCCCCCAATCGGGGATAGAAAGCACAATAACATGAGATAAGTTTCCTGCAACAAACTTTATTGACTGTTTTAGCAAAGCCCTAAATTCAATAGAATACTGCTCAGGTGAAAGGCCTCTGTATTGATTATTAACACCAATCAAGAGTGAAACTAAATCAAAGTTCTCTTGAATATGTTCTTTTTCAATAGCTTCAGCTAGTTCCCCGGTTGTCCATCCTGTTTTTGCAATGATTCTTGGATTCTGAAAATGTTGTTTATTGAGATTGAGTATGTCAACCAATTGTTTACTCCAAGTAAAATCCTCATCAACTCCTTCACCTATGGTGTAAGAATCGCCTAATGACAAAACACGACCTCCGAATTTCATTCGTAATAATTATAACAACTCTTTTCTAAGTCTGGCAACCGGAATATTAAGCTGCTCCCTGTATTTGGCTACTGTTCTTCTGGCTATATTATAACCTTTGTCTCTTAGAACTTGAGCTAACTGGTCGTCGGTTACTGGTTTAGATTTATCCTCATTATTTACAGCCTCTTCAAGAATTTTCTTAACCTCTCTTGTAGAAACCTCCTCGCCTGAGTCGGTGGATAAGGACTCAGAAAAGAACGATTTGAGCAAAAGAGTTCCGAATGGAGTTTGTATATATTTGCTATTTGCAACTCTTGAAACTGTTGATATGTCTAAGCCAATTTGCTCTGCTATATCTTTCAAAATCATAGGTCTAAGCTTAGTTTCATCACCATCTTGGAAATATTCATATTGATATTCCAATATCGCTTGCATAGTTAGCATGAGTGTTTGCTGCCTTTGCTTAATGGCATCAATAAACCAACGAGCCGAATCTATTTTTTGCTTCACAAAAAGGATGGCATCTTTTTGCTCTTTACCATTGGTCTTTTTGGATTTGCTGTAGTGATCGAGCATTTCCTGATAAGTTCTTGAAACCTTTAACTCAGGTGCATTTCTTGAATTTAAATAAAGCTCAAGACTACCTTCATTATTAGTTAAGATAAAATCAGGTGTTATATGCTGAGTATTCTTTGTTGAATCATTCTGAGAATTACCGGGTTTTGGATTCAGCTTAAGGATTTCCTTAATGGCATCCTTCAATTGATCCTCTGTTAACTCTAGCTTCTTTAGTATTCTGTCGTAGTGCTTTCTTGAGAAATCTTCCATACATTCTTTTAGAATGTATGCAGCAGTTTTTAGTTCAACAGTTTGATGCTCTTTTCTTTTCAGCTGAATAAGCAGGCATTCCTGAAGTGTTCTTGCACCTATTCCGGGAGGATCTAGCTCCTGCACTTCTTTTAATAAGCGCTCAACTTCAACTTCTGAAGTGAAAATATTTTGTGAAAAAGCAAGATCATCAACAACCGACTCTATATCGCGGCGCATGTAGCCATCTTCATCAAGGTTTCCAATTAAGTAATCAGCTATTTCAAAATCTTTTTCCGACAAACCCCTTAAACTTAATTGCTCATTTAACTGCTCCTGAAATGTAGAACCGCCAGCAAATGGAATTTCCCTTTTCTCATCGTCGGGACTATAATTATTTGCAGCCATTTTATAGGCAGGCGTTTCATCATCATCAATGTATGAACTTAAATCAAAGTCTTCGCGATTCTGATCAGCATGTGCCTCTTCATCACCGTCGCTACCTGAGTTAAAAGGATCTTCTATTTCCTTCTCATCACTTTGGTCGTCGCGCTCATTGCCTTCTTCTAATGCCGGATTTATTTCTAACTCTTCTTTTATACGTTGCTCAAGTGCAACCGTAGGCACCTGCAACAATTTCATTAACTGAATCTGCTGCGGAGATAGTTTCTGTTGTAATTTCTGTTGTAAACTTTGCTTTAGCATAGTGTTGCAATGTTACCAAATTTTGCTTTCAGGCAGCTAAATCGAGATACAAATAATTATGCAAAAACTGCATTGTAACTCAAAAGCAATTAATTAAGAACTAATATCGCCATACAATTTTAAAAATCCAGCTATTTCGAAAGCTTTTTCTTCAATTATTAAATAAAAAAGTTGCTATTTATATGTACGTACATATATTTTGTATCTTTGTGCAAAGAAACTAGAAATGAAAAGCAGAACAGTTAAAGCCTTACTATTCGCTCATGAATATGCAATGGGAATACTTAGAGTTAAGCAACCATTCCCATCAGCTTCAGTAGAATATCCAGACCCATTTCTTTTGTTGCATCATGCAAAAGTTAATATCAACCCAGAAAAGAACCTTAAACATGAAGGTGTTGGACCTCATCCTCACAGAGGATTTTCGCCAGTAACTTTCATATTTGAGGGCGGTGTGCATCATCAAGACAGTCGAGGTAATAATAGTGTAATCTATAAAGGTGGTGTACAATGGATGAATGCTGGCATGGGAATAATTCATAGTGAAAGGCCTCCAGCCAACATTCATGAAATTGGCGGTAAACAGGAAATCATTCAAATGTGGGTAAACACGCCTGCAAGTTCAAAAATGAATCAACCTGAATATCATCCGCTAAGAGCGGAGGATACTCCAACTTGGACAAATCCCCATGGCAAATCTGCCATTCATGTGGTGAGTGGCACTTTGATGGATTTACAAGGCCCCATCCCTACCCCACTTGATATTAACTCAGCAACAATTGAGCTTTTTGAAGGTGAATCAATTGAGATTCCTTTCAAAGAAAGTCATGAAGCTTTTATCTATTTGCTTGATGGAGAAATAAATATTCATGGATACGGCCCGGTAAGTGCCGAAAACGCAGTGTTATTTAATAAAGACGGCGATTCTATTAAGCTCAAGGGTAAGGCTGATACACGATTACTATTTATGAGTGGTGAACCAATTGGTGAGCCAATGGCGAGTCATGGCCCTTTTGTGATGAATACAGAATCACAATTAATGATTGCTATGCGCGATTATCAGATGGGTAAAATGGGTGTGTTGGTTGAGGAATAATAATTTAAAGGCTTATTTAATCCGACTTCTTGGAGCTAATTGTATTGCACTGTTCGCGAAGGCTTTATATTCAACTTGAAAATAAATTGAAAAAGGCATAGGGGTAAAATCAAGTATGCGTGTTTTGAGCATATAAGAAGTAAATTATATGAAACTCGCAGTATACTCTTTGGCTTTAACACTTTTGACTACTATATCAATAGCTCAAGACACAACTAAAACATTAACTCATCCTATACAATTTTCGGTAATTCCGCCATTAAGCACCAATGGAGCGGCCAACGAAAACAGCATTAACACTCTTTCATTTAATCTTCTTGCTGGTTATTCTGGGGGCATTGAAGGATTAGAAATGGGTGGCTTTGCCAACATTGTAAAAAACGATGTAAATGGAGCACAAATGGCAGGTTTTGCCAACATAGTTGGCGGAAGTACCCAAGGTTTACAAATGGCAGGCTTTGCCAATGTGAATCAAAAATCTGTTGAGGGCATACAGATGGCTGGCTTCACCAACGTTGTGAGTGATAGCATTAAAGCCATACAATTAGCTGGATTTTCAAATGTGGTGAGCGGTTCTGTTCAAGGTGTTCAAGCAGCTGGCTTTATGAATCTGGCAACGACTGGAGTTACTGGACCTCAAATTTCGGGCTTTCTCAATATGAGCAGAGGCAAAATTAAAGGCTCCCAACTCAGTGGCTTTTATAATTTATCTGTCGACACCATTGATGGAGCTCAATTAGCAGGATTTATGAATATTTCTGCAAAAAGAATTCAGGGCGCTCAGATTTCAGGATTCCTTAACGTTGCTCAAGCTCTTTCGGGTGTTCAATTAGGTGTTATAAATATCGCAGACACGCTTGAAAATGGCAGCCCTTTCGGATTTTTAAGTTTCATAAGAAAAGGGGGATTCATGGCAGTAGAAATTACGGGCGATGAAACATTCTACGCAGGGCTGCAATTCAAAACTGGAAGCAACATATTTTACAACATTTTAAACATTGCTGGACGACCAGGCTCAACAGCATACTGGGGATTTGGTTACGGCGTAGGCTCAAACTTGAAGTCATATGGCAAACTGAGAATCAATCTAGATCTGACTGCCACTCAGGTTAATCGGAATGAATTCTGGACCAATCACCTTAACCTCCTTAGTAGGGCTAAACTTGGTTTTACATGGCAAGCGGCAAAACACTTTGCAATAAGTGCAGGCCCCACATTCAACGTGCTTACGCTAAACAAATCCAATTCTGAAGGAATTGCAAGTCTTAAAACCGTAGCTCCTTATTCAGTTTACGACGAAGTCCATTCTAATAACACGAGACTAATCATGTGGCCTGGAGCTCACCTAAGTCTGCGCTTCTAATATTCTCCAAAACACTGTTAATCTATATCTTATGAAACGAATCATATTCGCTTTGGGATTCCTTTGTCTTATAAATGCCTTAGACGCCCAAAATCCTTCACTTAGTCAAACAATTAGAGGCACAATAACAGACCAGCTCACTGAAACGCCAATACCGGGAGCAACAGTAATTTTAAATCCAAGTACTCCCTTAACAGGCACAACAACCAATCTAGATGGTGATTTCAGACTAAACAATGTGCCTTTAGGCAGATACACACTAGTGGTGAATATGTTGGGTTATCAGGAAATGACAATTCCTAATGTTGTGGTTGGCAGTGGCAAGGAAATAATACTTCAAGTGAAACTTACCGAACATGCAGTTGAAATGAAAGCTGTTGAAATAACAGCAGGTGGCACAAATAAAACAGAAGCTCTCAATGAACTTACAACGGTGAGTGCCCGCCAATTTTCAATTGAAGAAACAAAACGCTACGCAGGGGCTCTAAACGATCCCGGAAGGATGGTTCAGTCATTTGCCGGTGTTACGTTTAATGCCGATGGAAATAATGAAATTGTGGTTAGAGGCAATTCGCCTCGCGGAGTGCTTTGGCGAATGGAAGGCATTGAAATTCCAAATCCAAATCACTTCTCAAATCAGGGTGCATCGGGTGGAGCAATAAGTATGTTAAGCAATAACATGATGGCAAATTCTGATTTCCTAAGCGGAGCTTTCCCTGCTGATTATGGCAATGCGGCTTCAGGTGTTTTTGACATGAGATTAAGAAAAGGGAATAATGAAAAGCGCGAGACTGCTTTTCAGCTTGGTGTCATTGGCACAGACGTCGCCCTGGAAGGGCCAATAGATAAAGTGGCAGGCAGCTCTTACCTCGTAAATTACAGATATTCATCACTTTCTATGCTTCAAAAACTGGGTGTTGAAATTGTGGGTGATGCGATTCCTGTGTTTCAGGATTTGTCTTTTAACATAAA
>JAGYKL010000003.1 GCA_018401705.1 Bacteroidia bacterium
CTTTTTAAGTGCAGGATATAGAATGTTATTTACAAGAGAACTTTTTCCAGAGCCCGAAACTCCGCTTACAACTGTCATAACACCAAGCGGAAATTCTACATTAACACTTTGCAGGTTATTATGGCGTCCTCCTTTAATGGTGATTGATTTACTCCATTTTCTTGGTTTTTCCCTGCGGGGGATTTCTTTTCTTCCGGTAAGATAGTCGGCGGTGAGGCTTTGTCCGGCATCAATAAGTTGGTTGTGAGTACCATGAAAAACAATTTCACCACCTAAAGTTCCAGCTTGTGGACCAAGGTCGATGAGCAGATCTGCAGCTTTCATGATGTCTTCATCATGTTCTACGACAATCACGGTGTTTCCTAAATCACGCAAGCGTTTAAGAACAGTGATGAGTCTTTCGGTATCTTTTGAGTGCAAACCAATACTAGGTTCATCGAGAACGTACAGAGAACCTTCAAGAGCAGAACCAATTGAAGTAGCCAGGTTTATACGTTGGCTTTCTCCGCCTGAAAGGCTTGATGATAAACGGTTAAGAGTTAAATAACCCAAGCCAACATCGCAAAGAAACCCTAGTCTATTTTGAATTTCAATCAAGATTCGCTTGGCCACTTTGTTTTGGTATTCATTCAATTCAAGAGAGTTGAAGAAATCTTTTATAACATGAACGGGCATGAGTACCAATTCGATGATGTTTTTGCCACCAATTTTAACATAACCTGCATCTTTTCTGAGGCGGGTTCCTTTACAATCGGGACAAGTTGTCTTCCCGCGATAGCGAGAGAGCATAACACGATATTGAATCTTATAAGTTTGCTCTTCTACGTATGCAAAGAATGCGTTTAGACCTTCAGCGTATTTTGTGCCCTTCCAAAGCAATTCTTTGAATTCATCCTCCAAGTCGTAGTAAGCACGATGCACTGGAAAGTCTACCTTAAGGGCATGTTTGATGAACATATCTTTCCACTCGCCCATTTTTTCACCTCGCCAGGGAGCTATGCATCCTTCATAAAGAGAAAGGCTTTTATCAGGAATAACCAAGTCTTCGTCTATGCCAATAACAGAGCCAAAGCCTTCACATGTTTTGCAGGCTCCAAAGGGATTATTAAAGCTAAATAAGTGAACACTTGGTTCCTCAAAAACAATCTCATCTGCTTCGAAGCGATTATTCATTGTGATGGTTTGCACGGCACCATCTTCTGCAATTATTTCAATAATGCATTCATCATGACCTTCATAAAATGCAGTTTGAATAGAATCATATATTCGGCTATTGTTATCTTCATTTTCAGGGTCGATAACGAATCGGTCGATGAGTAATTCGAGTTTTGCTTTTTTGAGGGAGCCTTTGATTTCTTCGAAAGCTTCGATGCGATCGAGTTTTCCATCAAGCCTCATTCTTGAAAACCCAAGTTGGCGGAGAAGTGACAGATTAGCGGCTTTGTCTTTAAAGCGGTCTGATTTTAGGGGAGCCAAAAGCGAAACGCGGCTTTTGGGAGTTTGAGAGTTGATGAAAACAAGAACGTCTTCGGGAGTGGAGCGAGTAACTTCTTTGCCTGAAACGGGCGAATAGGTAATTCCGATTCTGGCGAAGAGCAACTTCATATAATCATAGATTTCGGTTGAGGTACCAACGGTAGATCTAGGATTTGTAGAGTTTACTTTTTGTTCAATAGCAATTGCAGGAGAAATCCCTTCAATGTAATCAACTTCAGGCTTGTTAATTCGTCCTAAAAACTGACGTGCGTAAGAACTCAGCGATTCTACATAGCGTCTTTGACCTTCGGCGTAAAGAGTGTCAAAAGCGAGTGAAGATTTTCCTGAACCGGATAATCCTGTGATAACCACCAATTTATCGCGAGGTATTTCTACATCGATATTTTTAAGGTTATGCACCCTGGCGCCCTTGATGTATATGGTCGTCTTAGGATTGTGGGTAATCGTTGAGAGTTTGGTCATATGTAAGAATCTTGCAAAATTAACAAATACCGCTTGCTTTTTTCAGAAAGGTTTATTTACTTTGCTTTTAACAATCCGAGAACTACGCTTGTTTTTGGAGTTAATAATTTAAAACCGAGAGTTTATAGCATACACCTTTACTTTTTAACTACAACACACACTGTTTAAAAAAGGGAGGTCTTATGCAGTTATCTCAGGTTCAGGACCAGGTACTGGTTCGCAATTACATTAATGGTCAGGAAGAAGCTTTATCTGTGCTTGTAACAAGGCATCAGCAAAAGGTTTATTCGTACATCCGCATGTTGGTAAAAGATTCTGCTTTGGCAGAGGATATTTTTCAGGATGTGTTTGTGAAAGTGATTCACACTTTAAAGTCTGGAAACTACAATGAAGAAGGTAAATTCCTTCCTTGGGTTATGCGTATAGCGCACAACCTTAGTATTGATCATTTCCGTAAAGCAAAGCGTTTTCAGGTGGTTCAGCCACGTGATGAAATGGATGTTTTCAGAACATTGAAAATTGACGATTTGAATGTAGAAGATCAGATGGTTAAGGATCAGATTTTAAAAGATGTGAAGAAGCTTATAAAAGAGCTACCTCCAGAGCAGCAGGAAGTGCTAATTTTAAGGCATTATGCCGATATGAGTTTTCAGGAGATTGCTGATTTTACAGATGTTAGTATCAATACAGCTCTAGGAAGAATGAGATATGCTTTGATTAATCTCAGAAAGATTATCAAGCAGAATGAGATTGTTCTTTCGGTTTAGTTTATTTGAAAGGGAAATAGAGTAAGGGAGAAAGAATGAGTTTCGTCAAAAAGGTATATATATTCATTAACTCCTTTATGCCTTGATGGAATTAATTTCAGTTAATTGGGAAGCAAGAGCAGATATCCCATCTAAAAATTTGTTTTTCCATTTAACAAGTCCTCTTACCTTCGCGGCGTGAGTAAAATTCTTATAACTGGAGGCGCCGGGTTTATTGCGAGGTATTTCGTTGAGAAATTTCCGGGTGATGAGGTTTTGCTATTAGACATTAGAGAGCCTGATTATTCTTCTCAAGCAAAATATATCAAAGGAGATATCCGCAATGAGGATGATGTAAACCAGGTAATGCAGGGCGTTGACCTTGTGATTCACCTAGCTGCAATGCATCATGATTTTGGAATTGCCGACGAAGAGTATTTCGAAACTAATTCCCGCGGAGCGGAAATCATTGCAAATGCAGCTGCAAAAAATGGTGTAAAGAAGATTATCAACTTTTCATCAGTAGCCGTTTACGGCAACCAAGGGAATCCCGGTCCAACAAATGAAGAAACACCTCCGTCGCCTCAATCACCTTATGGCAAATCTAAATTAGAAGCCGAAGGTATTTTCACCAACATGACTAAAGAAACAGGAGCTCGATTGGTTATTGTTAGATCAACAGTTGTTTTTGGAGCCTGGAACCTAGCCAATGTTCTTAATCTTATAAAGGCTATTGATAAAGGTGTTTACATGCATGTAGGCAAAGGAGATAATATTAAGTCTATTGCTTATGTTGAGAATATTGTAGAGGCTGCATTATTTGCCTTGGAGCTTGAGTCATCAGGAATATGCCTTTTCAATTATGTGGATTCACCGGCTATGACTTCTCGCGAGATTGCGAATTTACAAGCAAGTTTGCTTGGGAAGAAGATACAAATCTCAGTGCCATATTCTTTGGCTCTTTTCCTGGCTTTGCCTTTTGACATATTCATAAAACTAAGCGGCAAAAATCTAAGTATTTCATCCAGTAGAGTGAAGAAGTTCTGCACACAGACTTTTCATGGTGCTGAAAAAATCAGCCGTTTAGGCTTTAAACCAAAGGTTAGTATTCAAGATGGAATGGCCAAGATGATACGCTGGTATCTGAGCTCCAAGAAAATCCATTAATTTCGCGCCATACAATTTTGCGTGGAACCCTTTTTCGTTGCCTTCTTTGTTTGCCTTATTCTTACCCCTTCGGTAATTCGCTTTGCTACGCGTAAAAGGCTTTTCGACATCCCCGATGAAAGGAAAATTCATAGTGAAGAAATTCCCCGCTTGGGCGGCACCGCTATTATTTCAGCATTATTTATAAGCATTTTACTTACTTCTGGCCCCGACACTTTAATTGAATTACGCTATTTTCTGGCTGGTTTACTTATGCTCTTTTTTGTTGGCTTGTGGGACGACATGCAAACAGTGAGTCCTCTTATAAAGCTGTTGGGCGAAAGTGTGCCTGTTCTTTTAATCACTTATTTCAATAGAATTCCATTAAACGAGCTTTTTCCTCAGTATGAATGGATTATTGGTTTTGAATGGCCTGTTACTATTTTTATGAGTTTCTGGATTGTAAATGCCTTTAATTTGATTGACGGCATCAACGGATTAGCTGGTAGCATTGGGGTTTTGGCGCTGCTGGGAATAGGATATTTCGGAAACCCCGTGATGTACCAATTGAGTTATTCTTTCGCAGGAGCCTTGTTAGCATTTCTGTTTTTTAATTTCGTTAAGCCTCGAATATTTATGGGAGATTGTGGCTCTCTTCCTATTGGATATACATTGGCTTTTGGAATGTCGCATCTTTCATTTAGCACACTTGGCGAAGGAATTATTCTCGAGCCAATCATTGTTCTTGCACTGATGATAGTTCCGCTTTTTGACATGCTTAGGGTATTTGTGATTCGAATATTTTACGGCAAGAATCCCTTTCAGGGCGATAGAAACCACTTGCATCATTTATTACTTGAAACAGGAATGAGTCATGTGGGAGCAACTTTGAGCCTGATTGCTTTGTCTCTCTTTTCGGCTGCTATGGTGCTTTTATTTAGTAATGTTGAAGCATCGGGTTTTATACTTTATTCGCTGACTTTCTTAGGGCTGCTTTTGCCTTCATTCATTTTTACTTTGGCTTTGTGGACACGTGTTTATCGGGTTCGTAAAACTTCAAAACCTACCTGAATTTATGAGATTACTTCTTTTACTCGTATGCTGTATTACCGGTTCTCTCTATTCGCAGGAGTACAATCTAGTTTTAGACAGGTATGGTTATGATTTAATTGATAAAGCTATGCAGCAAGCAGGCGAAAATCAACATACAAGCTTTAAACCCTACAGAAAATCAGATGTATTAAAAACCATTTTGCCGGATACCGCATCTGGAACGCCTGTAAAGCAACCTAAGACATGGGCAGGAAGAGCTTTGTGGACTAATAATTTACTAAGTCTTGACTCGAGTGAATTTCAATTGTATGCCGATCCTCTTTTTTCATTTGATATTGGTAAAGACAACAATACAGGCAATACCACTTATTTAAATGCAAGAGGAATCCAGCTTTTTGGAAATCTTGGGAAGAAGGTTTCGTTTTACACGTCTTTCTGGGAGAATCAGGGAAGATTCGTAAATTATATTGATAGCTTTATAGTTGATAATCAGGTAGTTCCTGGGCAAGGTCGCGTAAAACCTTTTGGAACCGGCGGATGGGATTATGCAATAGCTAACGGCTATGTTTCCTATACTCCATCAAGGTTTTTTAATTTCCAATTCGGAAATGATAAGCAGTTTATTGGCGATGGTTATCGTTCCTTATTTCTTTCAGATAATGCCTTCAATTACCCATTTTTTAAGATTACGAGTACTTTCTGGAAATTTAGGTATACCAACCTATTTGTGAGTTATCAGAATATTGGAAATGCAGCTAACTCAAACATCGGTGGTTACCTGCAAAAGTTCGCTAGTTATCATCATTTAAGCTACAATGCAACCAAGTGGTTAAATATTGGTTTGTTCGAAACCATCGTATGGCAGGGAGGTGATTCAACCGGCGGTCGCCGAGGATTTGACGTAAATTATCTCAATCCGATAATTTTCTACCGACCGGTAGAGTTTTCGAGAGG
This sequence comes from Bacteroidia bacterium, assembly GCA_018401705.1. Classification (GTDB taxonomy): domain Bacteria; phylum Bacteroidota; class Bacteroidia; order M30B66; family M30B66; genus M30B66. The sequence goes on from JAGYKL010000003.1 coordinate 5,859, forward strand.
CTCGCCTGATAATGTGCTAATTGGACTGAACTTTAAAGCGATGATATTGAAAAAGTATCAGTTGTATGGACAGCTGCTTCTTGATGAATTTTCACTGAAGGAAGTTACTGCAAGAAACGGCTGGGGGGCTAATAAGCAAGGACTTCAGTTAGGATGGAAGTTTTTCGACTTTTTGGGTTTGAAGAATCTCACCTGGCAAAATGAACTCAACATTGTTAGACCCTATACTTATGGGCATTTTACTGCCGATCAAAGTTATACGCACTATGCTCAGCCTTTAGCTCATCCTTTAGGAGCCAATTTTATTGAGAATGTCCAGTTCTTGAGATACCGTTACCGGAGATGGGGTATTGAGGCAAAGATTTTATTAGCGCAATATGGGGCCGACAACCTTCTGTTGGATGGAACTATGAGTAATTGGGGGCAGAACCCATTTGTAGGAACTGCAGAAATAGGAAGCGGGCCTTTGATGGTACCTAATATTTATGGCAATACGATTACTCAAGGCTTGAAAAACACCGTGATGTTTACTGATTTAACAGCTTCATATTTAATCAACACCAGAACCAATATGAGACTTGAGGCGGGGGTTTCGCGCCGAACTCAAGAAAACGCAAGAGTAAACACTAGCACCATTTGGTTGTTTTTTAGTTTTAAGACTAGTATATCGAATAGATATTACGATTTCTAGCATAGATTATTCAAACAATAAAGGCTGAAAATTGAGCTGCTTTGGCTACTTTTGCAGCGCTAAAAATGAGCAAGTAAGAAACAAATCGTGTTGGCACAAGATATTACAGATAATACACCTAGAACAGGCATTGTTCTGAAATTGAAAGATTATGGCCAGCTGCTAAAGCTGAGGCTTGCTTCTTTGGTAGTGTTTTCTGCTGTTGTAACTTATTTCATGGCTGCTGAGAATCCAAGTTGGATTCAGGCTTTATTATTAACCCTAGGTGGTTTTTTAGTTACAGGATCTTCAAATGCTTTTAATCAGATTATTGAGAAAGAGCTTGATAAGAAGATGGACAGAACACAGCAAAGGCCTTTGCCCCAAGATAGATTAAGTGAATCAGAAGCCTTAGTTTTTTCATCATTAATAGGATTATTGGGGATTTGGATATTGTGGCATTTTATGAATCCTCTCAGTGGGATTTTGGGCATAGCGGCCTTGTTATCCTACGTAGTAGTTTATACCCCATTAAAGAGAATTACTCCATTTGCGGTATTTGTAGGAGCGTTTCCAGGTGCAATTCCTCCAATGTTAGGCTGGGTTGCCGCCACAGGCGTGATGAGTGTTGAAGCTGTTGTGGTATTTTTAATTCAGTTTATGTGGCAATTCCCTCATTTTTGGGCGCTTGCTTGGATGCTTGACGATGATTACAAAAAGGCGGGATTTCAAATGCTTCCTTCAATTACAGGGAGGTCAAAAACGTCAGCTTTTCAAGTGATGGTGTACACTGCAGGGCTTATTCCAATTGGATTACTTCCATATTTCTTTCAAATGGCAGGTCCTGTTTCGGCAGTAATTACAACTCTATGTGGAGTTTATTTTATGGTAAAAGCAATAAAGCTTCATCAAACCCTTGAAATATCCGATGCGCGTAAACTCCTTTACGCTTCGTTTGTTTACTTGCCGGTGGTGCAATTAGCGCTTCTTTTTGATAAAATTTAATCATGGCACAATCTAGTATCAGAGGTATTGAGAATCTTGAGTTGAAGGAGAAAGTAAACCGCAATTTGCTTTATATCAGCATTTTTAGTTCGGTTATGCTTTTTGCAGGCTTAACATCGGGTTACATTGTAAGGCAAGCCGATGGCGGATGGCTTCAGTTCACAATGCCATTTATGTTTTGGATAAGTACGGGAGTAATTCTCGTTTCAAGTATCACAGTTAATTGGGCTTTAATGGCAGCTCGGAAAAATAATTTCGAGCAAGTTAAGTTGGCATTAGGACTAACACTTCTTTTGGGAATCACATTCTGTTTTACTCAGATTTCGGGCTGGGGAGATTTGACAGCAAACGGAATTTATTTTGCCGGTAAGCAAGCTAACCCATCAGGTAGTTATTTTTATATTCTGTCGGGAGTTCACTTGGCTCACATTCTTTCTGGACTAATTTATCTTTCAGTTATTTTCATAAAATCATTCAGTAATAAGTACCACAGTGGAGATTTAGCCGGCGTGAGACACGTTGGAATATTTTGGCATTTCCTTGATGGAGTGTGGGTTTACTTGTTTGTTTTTCTGTTATTTATGCAATAAATATTTAAAATCTCGCAATTCAACAACAAAACCTATAAAACAATTAATTTTTTTGGGTAAACTTGCACCCAAATTCTGATTATCGAATCATGGCACACGACGCAACACTTGAAATGCCTGCAAAGAAGCTCTGGGGAGGTGGAACTTCACCATTTGGAGCCAGTTATGGAAAACTAATGATGTGGTTTTTCCTAATTTCAGATGCATTTACTTTCTCAACATTATTAATTGCACTTGGTTATGCACGACACGTGCATGCCGATTCTTGGCCTTTAGTTGAAGAAGTATTCTATCACTTTCCTTTTACACACGCTCACTTACCATTGCTTTATGTTGGTTTGATGACTTTTATCCTCATCATTTCGAGTGTTACTATGGTTTTGGCAGTTGATGCAGGTCATACAAATAACAAAAAAGGAGTTCTGTTTTGGTTGGGCCTTACTGTAGTAGGAGGTTTAGTCTTCTTAGGTTCCCAAGCATGGGAATGGTATACTTTTATTGTTGGAGGAGAAGGTGTTATGAAAACTGTTATTGTAGATGGCCAAGCCAAGGAGATTCTTGTGCAGGGAGCCAATCTTCAATATAATGAATATGGACACACTCAATTTGCCGACTTCTTTTTCTTCATAACCGGTTTTCATGGTTTTCACGTATTCTCCGGAGTTGTTATTAATGCCATAATCTGGTGGCAGGCTGCTGAAGGCGTTTATGAGAAAAGAGGGCATTATGAAATGGTTGAGAAAGCTGGTCTTTACTGGCACTTTGTAGACCTTGTGTGGGTATTCGTTTTCACATTCTTTTACCTTCTGTAATTAATACAATTGAACTTTAGCTATGGAACATTCAACAGAAATAGATCAGTCGTACGAATATAGTAAACCGCATTCCCGCACTCCTGAAGAAGGAAGAGCGGTGAGAAAGAAAATTCTCATGGTTACGGCTTTGCTGTCAGTTATCACAATTGTAGAAGTACTCATTGGTATTTATTATTCTAAAACTCACGTTAGTCCAGGTACTTGGCAAGCCATTAAATGGTTTTATATTGTTCTTACTCTTGTAAAAGCCGGCTACATTGTTTTAGTTTTTATGCATTTAGGTGATGAGCGTAAAAACCTTCGGACCACTATTTTGTTACCTATGGTGTTAGTGATATATTTTATATTCATCTGCATTTTTGAAGGTAACAACATCCTGCAATATGTTCAGGATATTTTAAAGTGATGTGAAGAAAACAATCTTATTATTAATGATCCTCATAGTGCCATCAGTGGCCTATCTGGTTCTTACTACAGGGAAGCATAACATTAAGAAATTAGGATATTTTGGTCCTAGAACAGCTGGCGAGTTAGCTGGAGATACCATTTATCATAGTATTCCTGAATTTGAGTTCCTTGATCAAAACGGACAAGCATTTGGCAGCAAAGATCTTAAGGATAAGATTTATGTTGCCAATTTCTTTTTTACTTCTTGCCCCAGCATTTGCCCTGCTATGCAAACGCTGATGAAAAAGGTGCAGGATACTGATGACTTTAAGAAGCTGAATGATTTTAAATTGGTTTCATTTACGGTCGATCCTGACAATGATACTTCTGAAAAGCTCAAAGAATTTGCTGAAAGGGTGGGAGCAGATGAAGGAAGATGGTATTTTCTTACCGGTGACAGACAAAAGATTTATGATTTAGCATATGAAGGTTTCATGGCTAATACCATGGAAGATGAAACCGCTGATGGTGGTTTCTTGCATAGCGACATGATTCTTCTTATAGATCGTGATAAGCATGTTAGGGGTATTTATGAAGGTACCAGTCTTAAAGATGTTAAGCGACTTATAGACGAAATCAAGGTGCTTGTTGCTGAATATAATTCTGCCAGAAAAGAGAACATTAATCCGGTTAGATAATGAGTGCTGATACTGTTAATAAGGAAAAGAAATTTCTACCTTACATTATTGCTGCCGCAATCGCGATTCCTGTTGTAGTTGCTGTCCTGGCTTTTGCTCCCCGACTTGAGTTTCTTGATGGCTTTAATGTTTACTTATTGCCATTATTTAATGCCATTATTAATGGTAGTACTTTTCTAGTATTACTCATGGCTTTGTTCGCAATTAAGAAAAAGAACATTGTTCTTCATCGCCGGCTAATGACAACAGCAATTGCACTTTCCATATTGTTCTTATTGTCGTATGTATTGTTTCATGCATCCACCGAGCAAACAAAGTTTGGCGGCGAAGGCAGCCTAAGAACAATCTATTTCATTATTCTGGTGACCCATATCTTGTTGGCAATTGTTATTGTTCCCTTGGTGCTTATTTCTTATGTAAGAGCAATTTCTGAGAAGTTTGATAAACATCGTAAGATTGCACGTGTTACATTACCAATCTGGTTGTATGTTACACTCACAGGTGTTATTGTTTACCTGATGATTGCCCCATATTATCCGCAGTGATTTTGTAAATTTATATTATGAAAAAGTTCATCGGATTGTTATTCAGCTTCACCTTGTTATCTGCATCTCCTGTATTTAGCCAATGTGCGATGTGCAAGGCAACTGTTGAATCAAATATTGAGAATAACAAAGAAGTTGTTGGAAGAGGCTTGAACGACGGCATTTTATACCTTATGTCTATTCCGTATATCGTTTTAGGAGGAATAGGTTTTATGGTATATAAGAATTGGAAATCTAAAGGAACTGAAAACTAGGATCTTTAGAAGCCCCCATCATCCTTATTATCGTCAAACACACCCAAGGTATATCTAAGTCCAACACCTGCGAAAAACTCAGTTCTGGTAAATGATGTTCCTGCTCCTGATGAGCTATTGCCTGAGAAAGCATAACGTACTTCAGTTAATACCCCTAAGTTCTTCCTCACTCTTATGTGAACTCCCGCTGGAATATACACTGACCAAAGCATTGAACTTTGCCCTTTAACAACGAAATTGTTAGGCGTAAACTCTGTTTCTGATCCTCCTTGAGGCAACTGAGTTATTATATTCAAGTTTGAATTCACTTCCAGATTCGAACTAGTCGAAAATCCAAATTGACCTCCTAGACCTATAAAGGCATGCAGTGGTTTTTTAGGGTCTGTTGCAAATGAATATGAAGTTTCAAGCAATAGTGCCGACTGACCGGCATTCACGAAGTAATCGCGCGATTGAGAGATGCTATCTACCGAGGTAGCCTCAGAAATATTATAAGCACTTTCGTAAGTGTTGATATCTCTAAACGAAAGCCCCATTCTCCAAATTTGCTTTTCATTGTATTCTCCCTTCTTTTTATTGAATGGGTTCAAAGCAATACTTGCAACTATTGATGCTGTTCCCTGACTGCCTTCCTGACTGTCAGTTCTTCTAGTATACGCATCAATATTATCAGGCAGTTGCAGCTCTGTTGGATTTAACGAAAGCTTGTTAATGGTATTGTAATCAACTAGTTGCGGAGAGTAAGTTGTAAAATAACCGGCAAATTGAAAATCTGCAAGTTTGAACTTTTTAAATTTTTCAGTTTCTTCAGTCTGTGCTTTGGCATTGAAGCTAATAGCTAATATTGTAATAACTGGAAAGAGGTATTTTCTCATAATTTTTTTCTGAAAGCCAAAGTACTAAAATAGATGGCATTCTAATAATTATAAAAAAAAAAAGGCATTCCGAAATTTTTTCAGAATGCCTTTTAATAAAGTGTTTATTCCTTTAATCTATCAACTCAAAACTACGCTTTACAAATCTTGTAAGGGGTTCGCCTTTCAGCATATTCTGAGAAAGAAGGGCTAAATCTGCAGCTTGTTTTATTAGCGCCTCTTGCTTTTCTTCATCTGCAAGGTTTAATACCTTAGAAATTAAAGGGTGATTTGTATTAACCACAAGGTTCATACTATCAGGCATCTCTCTCATGAACTCGTTGCCGCCGCCTACCATAGACATATCTTTCATCCTTCTCATAAATTCGGGACGAGTAACAATAACCGGAGCCTCAGTTTCGCTAAGCGATTCAAGCTGAACGTTAAAACGCTTGTCGTTTATAAATTTCTCGATCAATGGCTTGAGCTTATTTTGCTCTTCTTCGTTTAATTTCGAAGGTTGAACATCATCCTTTGGAATCAATTTGTCAGCTGTATCAGCATCCACACGCACAAAGCGTGTTTTCTCCAACTGACTTTCAAGCATATTCACGAAGTGTGAATCTAAGGCATTGTCAAGAAGCAATACATCATATCCTTTGTCTTTTGCCGAAGCTACGAAACTATGCTGCTCTTCCGGATTCGTGCAATAGAGATATACCAGGTTATCTTCCTTATCGGTTTGAGCTGCTTTTACATGTTCCTTGTATTCGTCCTGAGTGAAATACTTGCCATCTGTGTTCTTGAACAGGTTAATTTTCATCACCTATCCCGGAACTTATCTTACTCAACATTCAATTGAATGAAAATGCGGATATTCCCACTTTTTCTCGAAATCTCGATTGTTTTAAATAACCTTCGAGTTTATCGGCTACTTTAGAGATGTGACTGCTGATTTCTTCACATCGAATCGCTCTGCAATAGAACGGAAAGGTTTAGTGGATATCGGAGAGTCAATTCGCCATGAAGCAAGTTAGGAAGTCGGGTACAATTCCTCAACGTATCAACGAAAACCTGATTGCTATAAAGCTGAATCTTATTCTTCTGAACTTCAAGTTCTTCTTCAACTTAGGGAAGTAAAGAATTCCCGTAAGGTTGAATGGATAATCTACATTTAAGTGAATATGAAAAAGCGGATCTTCAGAAAAAGGATACAGCTCTTTGTAGAAAGTGGTGTAATCCTCATCAGTTAAATCGGCAGGCTTTCTAGTCCATGCAGGCTCAGTTTGGTTTATCTGCTCTTCGCCAAAATAGATAGCTACCGGTAGAAACTTGCAGTACTTCGTAAGTAATGTGCGAATTCTTGCTTCCTCGAGAAACTCTTCTGAATCTTCTGCAATATGCAGGATGATATCTGTACCGCGATCCTCGCGGGAATCTTTCTCAAGAGTGAATTCGGGGCTGCCATCACATTTCCAGCGAACAGCCTCTGAGGCATCTTCAGTTTTGAATGAACGAGTTAGAATTTCAACTTCACGGGCAACCATGAAGGATGAATAGAATCCAAGTCCGAAATGACCAATAATAGCATTGGCATCTTTTGAATCTTTGTATTTCTCTACAAATTCTTCAGCACCCGAAAAAGCAATTTGGTTGATGTATTTCTCAACCTCCTCACCCGTCATACCAATACCTCGGTCACTGATGGTGATGGTTTTATTTTCTTTATCAATCTTAATATCAATTCGTAAATCGCCAAGTTCGCCCTTCATTTCACCCACAGAAGCGAGGGTTTTTAGTTTCTGACTTGCATCAGTTGCGTTGGATACAAGCTCCCTAAGAAAAATTTCATGGTCTGAATACAGAAATTTCTTGATGATGGGGAAAATGTTTTCGGTGTTTACGTTAATCTTTCCGCTTTGCATAATGTTAATTTTAATTCTCAATTGGCTTTTCAAACTTCCTGCCGCAAGGCAATTCATGACAAAATGACAAGTGTTTTATTGGATTGCAACAAAAATCGGTTAAATAAAGTCGGAGAATAAATTACTTATAGTCACAAGAGCCCTGCGGAACTCTTGCGACATCGAAACAGCGTGGCTTAATTACCTTAAAATGATGAGATTACGTGTGTAAACAGTTTCATTATTTTGAATACTTACTACGTAAATACCTTCATCTAGTGAACTTGTGTTTATGAGAAGAGAATTCGCATTTTCGTTTAAAGTCTCTGAAAAACAAAGCCTTCCGTCGGCAGAGAAAATATTTATCAAAGCATAATTTGTCTGCTCTGGTAATACCAATTGAACATGTTGAGATGCCGGGTTAGGATACAGATTAAAGGTGGTTTCTTCAAGATTGTTTGATACTTGAACTGTGCTAAGTACAACACATTCGGATGTATCTGTACATTCGCCATTTATAATAATTACCGCAAAACTGCCGGCTGAACTTGCTTCAAAAACCTGTTGAGTTTCACCAAGAATTTCTTCGTTTGTTGAGCAGTTAATCCATTGATAAATGGCATCTTCCTGATTAGCAGTAAGCACATTCCCGTTTTCTGTAATCGACAAATCTGGGCTTTGTGAAATAGTCAGATTTAAAGTCAAAATACTGTCGCAACCTGCGGCATTGGTTAATGTTTGTGTATAAGTGCCTGGATTTGAATATGTTTGATTGTTAAGTGTAAATGTTTCACACGAGTTTTCATCCAGCGTAGCTGAACTGGCCTCTAAAATTGTCAAGTTTAATGTGATTACACTGTCGCAACCTGCAGAATTTAAAATAGTTTGAGTGAATTGTCCTGTTTGAGTGAATGTTTGTCCATTTAGTGTGAAAGATTCGCATGATGTTTCTGTAAGTTCAGCAAAACTTGGATCACAAGGCTCACCATCGCCCAGCTTAAAAACAAAACCATCAATGTCTCCGATGCCTGCTAAGATATTTTGAGCCGGTCCCGGCTGGATGTCTAAATCACTACTGATTGATCCTGCGAGGTATAAAGCTGATTGCTCAGCTTTGATTTGATAGCAGAATGTTTGACCAAAACCATCGAATTGATAAGCTTCAACAAAGGAAGCATCATCATTGAGAGCAGCGTAATAACCTTGGCTGCTGAATGGGGAACCAACTGAACCTTCGGGGCTCCCGTTGATGTCAAAATTTATGGTATCGGCCATTGTGCCTGAGAAATATACTTTATCATCGGCAAGGTCTATATCGAAAAGAAAATCTGAACCAGTATTTCCGAATGAATGCGCCCAATCTAAGACTGGAATTCCAGTTATAGCATCTGCTTGATTGGTAAATTTCATCAAAATGATATCTGTTTGACCCTGAGAAGTTAGAATCGTTTCACCGGCATTGGGGTCAACGTCAAATGAGTTGGTAAAATATCCTCCCAGATACAATTCATCATTGTTATTGATTTTAATGCTTGAAAACTGGTCAGAGCCGCTTGCTCCCAGAGAAAAAGCCCATTCAAAATCGCCTGAATTGTCTAGTTTAACCAGAAATGCATCATTGCTTCCATTGCTGCTGAGTGAAAATGTTCCTGCTCCAGGGTCGGCATCAATGGTAGAAGCAAAATAGCCTCCTGCATAAACAGCATCAGATTGATCACAGTCGATAAAACTTCCATACTCACTTGATGGTCCTGAAATTTGTTTTGCCCAAATCAAGGAACCGTCAGAGCCTGAATAGCCTGCTATAAAGCAATCTCTTACGCCTGCTGTAAAAATCAGCTCATCAGGCCCTAAATCAAAATCAACGGTAGCTCTAAAATGTCCGGTTATAAATACATCTTGATTATTATTGAGAGTAAGAGCAAACCCTACATCCTCAGCACCTCCACCAATAGCATTGGCCCAAACCAGATTGCCTGAACTATTATATTTTATTAAGAAAACATCAGTATTTCCAGCTGATGTTAAAATGGTTTCTCCATTTCCCGGGTCAACATCCATGCTACCTTCAAAGCTGCCAATTACATATATGTTGCCATCATCGTCAACTTCAATGCTTCTGGCAATATCATCGTCGGCTCCGCCGAAGGTAATAACCATTAATGGAGTGCCTGAAGGTGAATATTTGGCTACAAATGCATCAATTGCTCCGTTAGATGAATACTCTTCAGAACCGGTGGCGAAGAATGCAGATCCTTCAAAAGAGCCACAAACATAGATATTGCCTGCATTGTCATTAGACATTCCAAGAACAGCGTCGTCTCTACCATTTCTGTCTTGCATCGCAGCCAATTGATTTAGCTGCAATGTCTGAATATCATAAGAAGCAAAAAAAGCAGTTTGAAGTCCCACAGTTTTGATTTCTTCTGCAGCACCGGGGTCAAAATCAACGGTGTTTGCAAATAATCCGCCCACGCTTACAAAATCGCCCTGCATGAAGACGGCATTTCCAAAATCGAACCCTGTGCCACCAAGATTGATAGCTCGTTCGTATGTTCCATCCTGGTCGTAAATAGCCAGAAATAAATCAGTGCTTTGGGCTGTAAGTTCGTCGGTTCCGGGGCCTGAGTCAAAATCTACCGTGCCATTAAATCCGCCGGTTACGGCTATTTTACCTGCATTATTTATTGCAATACCTTGTACTTCATCAGCGCCAGTGCTTCCCCATGTTTTGAACCAACGTAAATTTCCTGATGCATCATACGAAAGCAAGCAGGCATCATCGTTTCCGGCAGATGTAACTGAAGCAGTTTCCGGACCGAAATCAAAATCAACCGTTTGGTTAAAATATCCACCTACATAAATATTGTCGGCATTGTCAATTGCGATTGAATTAACCCTGTCGTCGCCATTAAATCCATATTTCCCAGCCCATAAGTAGTTGCCGCTTGCATTGTAGCAGGCAATTAGTGCATCATAGTTATTCGCTTGGTCAATCAATGCTACGCCCGGACCCGGATCTGCATCAATATCTCCCTGATATATCGCTCCTAAAACGATAGAATTATCAGACAAAATGCCAAGAGCCTGGCCATTATCAGGGAAATTAGAACCTGTTAAATTAAAACTCCAGAGGTAGTTGCCTGTGCTTGTGTATTTTGCAAGAAAGAGATCATTAAAGGAGCCTGTAGCAGTAAGTTCGGCTGTGCCTGAAGAAGGATCCAAATCTGCTGTATCTGAGAAGTTTCCGGTTAAAATGATGTTGCCTTCATAATCGGTAGTGATATCCTGCGCGTTATCAACAGAAGTTCCTCCCAGTTGCTTAACCCAGTTTAGCTCACCTGCGGTGGAATAGGAAGCAAAGAAGGCATCAGAATTAGAAGCACTGAAAGTAGTAAGTTCAGAAACCCCTGCACTAGGGTCAAAATCCAGGGTATTTGTGAAAAACCCACAAATGAGCAGATTGTTATTCTGGTCAAGATGAATAGCAGAGATGTTCTCGGTATTTGAGTTGGCAATTTTATTGGCCCATATTAGCTCGCTTTGAGGCGAATAGGCAGCCATCCAAAGGTCATCGGTACTATTTGCAGAAAGCAAGAAAGTTTCATCGCTTGGATCAACATCTAATAGTCGTCTTAAAGTTCCTACAACATAGGTGTTGCCTTGGGCATCTTTAACAAGGTCATTTATTTTGCTGAGTCCGCCCCGACCATCTCCAATGGCATTTCCCCATAAAGCAGAGGGCACTTGTGCGTGCACATTTGCGATTGATAAAAGAAATAAAATGGAAATGACAAAGCGAACTTGAAGTCTCATAATTTGAATATTTATATATGTGCAATCTGGCTAAAGTACAAGCCATTGCCATATTGAACAAATGGATATGGCATTTTAACTTTCACTTAACATTCCGTCATTGTGAGCGAGAGTTGCAAGTGGATACTAATTGAAATTGCATTTATTACCTTATTAAATAGGCATGACTTCACTAATATTAGTTATTGATAAACCATAATAATTGCGATTATTTTGACCCTGACTAAACATTCAAAAGAGGTCTCATGAGAATCAAAAATTACGTGTTGTTATTATTTTCATTCTACTCCGTTACAGCTCAAGCTCAGCTTGTAGAGTGGCAAAACTATCATGACGTTGATGCAAACCTAACTTATGTTTCTTCAACTGTAGGTGCAGATGGCTCCTTATACACGGCAACCCGTTACAGAAATTCCTATAATTTTAATGGAAATACCATTGAATTAATCAATCCGCTTTCGGTGAGCGAGGATTTTGGTTTGCAAATATGACCCTTTAGGAACATTTTTATGGAGCAAACGTGTTGCGGTCACCGGTGGGAATAATCCCGATGTTGGGGTTATCGAATTTATGGCTGTTGATGCATCAGGCTATATTTACCTATCTACTCAAGGTTTCGGTATTTCCGGTTTTATTCGTGTTGAAAGTGATTCAATTCCATTTACAGGTTCAGGAAACAGAATTATTCAATTGTATCCTTCAGGAAGTATAAGAAGCTCTAAACAGTTAAATAGCGGGAATATTTATAATATTACTTGCGGAGGTGAATATGTTTATGTTGCCGGATATTCCGGCTCAAACTCAGTGATTCAGAAATACGACAGCACTTTTGTTACACCCATTTACACATTAAGTGGAAATACGAATATTTTCCTGGGAGCCTCAGCGAATCAAAGAACCCAAATGGCATGCAGTCCATCTGGTGAATATATCGCATTGCTCGCAGTTGAAGGTGGCGGGCAGCCAGTATTTGCTGGAGATACAATTTCAAGAGGTACTTCTAACGGTTTTGATGAGTTATTAGTTTTGCTGTGTGATTCATCGGGCACTTATATTGGCTCCAGAACATTTTTAGCCAACGACAGCCTAACTTCTGTGTCGGCAAATCCTCACGCTGTTGCTGTAGATGATAATGGACAGATTTATGTTTCTACCTACATTTCGGGGACACGAATTTTCAATGGAGATACCTTAGCACCATCAGGCACAATTCCGAATTTGAGGACAGTTTTAGCTGCCTGGAATGCCGCCGGAGAGGAATTATGGGCTTCGCAATTTCATAAGACTTCAGGTAGTGGGAATTCTTTAATCGAAGGATTAGGCATTGCAAATGATGGAAGCTTAATGTTTACAGGAAGTTCAGGCGGCACGGTATTGTTTAATGAGATTGAAATATCAACAAATGCAGGAAATCGAAGTTTTAGCGGTAAAATAAATTCAAATACAGGAGAACTTATTTGGGTGCTTGAGCCCGAAATGATTCAAAATAACTTACTTACACACAGAATTACTGCTATTGATGACCACAGGTACCTTGTTTCTGGCAGAGGTTTTCAAGACTATAGTTTTAGCTGCATGGAAGCTATAACTCCGAACCAAAGTAAAACCCAGTTTTTTATCATTATTGATGAAGATTTAGGGAATCCAATTGATGCAGATTTTTCTTTTAACGCAAGCGCTGATATGATTAGCTTTTCGTCCTTAGCTACAGGTGCGGACACCTGGAATTGGGATTTTGGCGATGGAATCACTTCTCAAGAAGAAAACCCGGTTCATGTTTATGCAGAGGAGGGTGATTACGAAGTAACTCTGATAGCATCAAACTGTCAGTATGCTGATACTTTGAGTCAAAATGTTTCAGTTATTTTTACTGGAATTCATAACCTAAATTCTTCGGGATTTGAATTATATCCTAATCCCGCGCGTGATATTTTAACCTTACAGGGAGCTTCAGAATATAGTATTTTCGATGCTGAAGGCAGATTGATTCTGCAAAGCAGAAATAATGAGAAGCAAATTGATGTTTCAAAACTTAAACCCGGAATTTACATCCTAAAATCAGATACCCGGGTTTCGCGCTTCGTTAAACTATAGCTCCAAGACAATCACTTAACTATCTTTACCGCATGAAGGTAAATGCGCGGAAGATTAATGAACTTGAAGGTCATCAGGCTGCTCTTTATTCAATTTCTGGAGGCTTTTCGGGGCAAGAGGTGTTATCGGCAGGTAGCGAGCGTTTTGTAGCTCGTTGGGATTTAAACAAGCCTGACTTGGCTGAAGTCATTGCCAAGGCTTCGGGTGTTATCTATTCTCTTTTGCCACTACCTGAAATGGGGCTTTTGCTTCTGGGTAATGACCAGGGTGGAATACATGTGGTTGATATGACGCAAAAGCAAGAAGTTAGATACCTTCTGGCTCATAAAGTCGGGGTATTTGACCTTTGTTTAAGCCATGATAAGAAAATACTTTACGCCTGCGGCGGAGACGGAATTCTAAGTATTTGGGATTTGAGAAGTTTTGAATGCATGCAAACTATTGCATGCGGAAGTGGAAAGCTTAGGCAAATGGCTTTATCTCCAACGGGAGATTTATTTGCAATTGCTTGTGGTGATGGAGAAATAAGATTACTCAACACAAAAACTAACACGGTATCGAAGTCCTGGAAAGCTCATGATATGTCTTGCAACTCAGTATGTTTTAGCCCTTCGGGCGATGTGTTATTGAGTGGTGGAAAAGATGCTTATCTAAACGTTTGGGATGTAAAATCTCAAGCCCGAATTCAATCGATTCCTGCACATAATTTCGCCATTTACTCTATTGTTTTTCATCCTGAAGGGAAACTTTTTGCAACGGGAAGCCGCGATAAAACGGTGAAAATCTGGAATGCCGAGAATTTTGAGTTCTTATTGAGGATTGACAAAGAGAAATTTGGCGGGCATTCGCATTCAGTAAATAAGTTGGTTTGGCTGAAGTATAAGAATTTGCTGCTTTCAGCAGGAGATGACCGAAGGATAATTGTTTGGGAACTGAGCTGAATTATTTTGTAATTATAACGAATTCGGTTCTTCTGTTTTTAGCTCTGCCTGCTTCGCTTGTATTTTTTGCAAGTGGTTTGCTCATTCCAAAGCCTTTTGAATCAAGGCGATTAGCCTGAATACCTTGCTCAATAAGAAATTGCTTTACGTTTTTTGCCCTATCTTTCGATAAGGTCATATTTAAAGCCGGGTCGCCAATATTATCGGTGTGCCCTTGAATGGAAACTTTAACAGCTGCATTTTCTTCCAAGAACGAGGCAAATTCTTTAATGATGTTTTTACTTTGAGTGCTCAGTTCGGCCGAATTTGTCTCGAAATTAATGTTGTTGATGGTATAAGCTTTACCAACTTTAATTTCTTCCACTTTCACATGGGTTTCGAGCGGTTTGGCGGTGATACTGCTATCAGCAGTTGAGAAATAATTGCTTGAAAATGCTTTGCCTTCTTGCTTAACGGTAAGTATGTGATCATCGTTAAATGCAACAACTGCAACATACTTTCCTGTGAGAGAATCGACTTCAACAGTGGTTATTTCCTGCGTTTTGGTGTTTTTAATTTCCACTCTGGCATCAGAAGCAACAGCGTTATTTTCATCTTTTATTTCACCTGAAAGAAACAATACTCTTTCAGGGCGAGCTTCTTTATAAAGTCCGAAATGATAAACATCCCAACCGCCATTTCCTTTCAGTTTGTCGGAAGCAAAGTATCCGGTTTTGCCATCTGTACTAACGAAAAAGCCCAAGTCGTCTTTCTCGGAGTTTATTGGATAACCAATGTTTTTAGGTTCTTTCCATTGATTGTCGTCCTGAAGTTTTGAGAAGAAAATATCATAACCTCCAAAGCCCAATAGTCCGGTTGAAGAGAAATAAAGTGTTTTTCCATCGGAATGGAAAAACGGAGATTTTTCATTTTCGGGAGTGTTTATTCTTGGACCTAAGTTCTCAGGCTTTGACCAATTGCCTGCACCGTCTTTTGTCGATTTCCAGATATCGAGCTTGCCCATCCCGCCTTCGCGGTTACTGGCAAAATAAAGTGTTTTCCCATCAGAAGACAGCGTAGGTTGCGATTCCCATGTGTTTTTGCCGTTTATCTCGGGACCTGCGTTTTTTATTTCAGACCATTTTCCGCCTGAGAATACAGAATACCAAATATCACAATTGAGCAATTCTCCATTTTCATCTTTGCATATGGTGAAGAACATGTATTTATTATCCGCCGAAAGGCTTGCCCCACCTTCATTATTATTTGTGTTGAAAGGGCTAGGCATTGGTTCACCTTCGGTATATTTATTATCGCCAATGACATTACTGAAACAGAAACGCTCGATAGGTTTGGTTTCTACATTAATTCCGCCGGTGAACTTTTCTTTTTCGAAAGTTCTTCGTGTAAAGTAAGCACGCTTGTTATCGGGAGTAATAATAGGCAAGTATTCATCAGCAACAGAAGATATTTCGCTCAGAGGTTTTGGGCTAAAAGGAACGGGTTTTGAAAATCCTTCAACATAGAACAAAGATGCTTTTTGCTGCTCGCGAGCTTGAGATTTGTCAACATCACTGCCTTTACCGGTTTCTATGAATTTTGCAAAATGCTCATTGGCCTCTCGGTACTTTTTGTCTTCAAACTCAATGCTTCCCAAACGGAAATACATATACGCATCTAAATCGGGGCAGAGGCTAATTGCATTTAGGTAATATTCTACAGCCTGATCATTCTTTTTAGACTTATAAAGCAAATCTGCCATCACAAGATTGGCTTGAGCAAAATCTGGATCTAAATCGAGTGCTTCTTTTAATAATGAACGGGCTTCGCTTTTGCTGCTCCGTGCAACATTTAGCGCTTTTTCGTAGGCTTTTCGGGCTTTCTTATTACTCGAGAGTGGACAGTTCTCATCCTCCTGTGCAAAACTAGCACTTACTGAAAACAGCAGAAAGAAGAGGATTCCTAGTCTCATTTAAACGCTTATTATTAAAAGAGTTTCTTAAGTTTCTTCTTTGCCTCTTCTTCGGCTTTCTTCTTTGCTTTATCTGCCTCTTCTTTTGCTTTACGCTCAGCTTCGGCTTTTGCTTTATCAGCTTCGCTTTTCAGGCGATCTTTTTCAGCATTGATTTTATCTTCAGCTTCTTTTTTGAGACGATCTTTTTCAGCATTTGCTTTGTCTTCAAGCTCCTTCTTACGTTTGTCGGCTTCTTCTTTTAAGCGTTGTTCTGCTTGATCTTTTAGATCGTTCATAGCGTTGCCTGCTGCCGATTTAATATCAGTGCTCACTTTAGGGTCGGTAAATGTACCAGTAACAAGAACTGAGACTGGAATTGTTTCACCAAGATTAGCATTAACACCTGCGGAGCTTGCTTTTGAAACCATTGAATTGAGAACTCCATTTGCCGCTCCACCAAACTCAGACCTTGGTATGTCAAGATTTATGGCGTATCTAATGCTTTGATCTAATCCGTTTGTCCCAGCAATTTCAGCAGGGAAATTTCCAATTTTAGTTTTGAATGGTTTCACAGAAACTTCTCCGTTTACAATAGAAAATTCTGCATTAACCGGCTCGAGTTTCCACTTTTCAAGCTTATTCATTTTGAGGGAGCCTGCTATCTTTTTAATCATTTCAAACCCTTCAATTTCCAAGGTTGAAGTGCTAAGTTTACCACTGCCATTAACAGTTTTCATTATAGGATTAAAAGCTTTATCCGCCTTAAAGGCAAGATTGAAATTGCTTAAAGATGCCGTTCCAGTGGTGTTTTGAGCAATTGGGGCCAGCTTTTCAACGGTATTAAATGCTTTTGCCGATTGTTTGATATTCATATTATTCATACCAAGATTCAGAGCAACTACAGGTCCGGTTTCATCTTTTGTATCGTACAATCCGCTCATAGTAATGATTCCGCCAAGGGTTGCCATGGAAATATCAGACATTCTGATAGCTTCATCTTGAACCTTCATACTGCCTTTTACATCAGAAAGTTCAAGATTATCGTAAATCAATTTCTTGAAATTAGCATTCAAAGTAAATCCAATGTTCTTAGGAATTCTAATATAGCCATCAACATCAGCCTCTGCAGCGCTTGCCGGAGTTTCGGTTGTTGTTTCTGTATCGGTCATGAAGGGATTCAAATCAAAATAGGAGCTGTTCAAATTTAGAACACCCTCAATTGGTTCATCCTTAAGTGCATAAGCCAGGTAATTGCTCAATTTTCCGTTGGCAGATAAGCTGCTTTTGCCTGTCATCATTGAGAATTGACTAAGATCAATAGATTGCGGACTAAAACTCATATCGGCAGCTGTAATTCTTACTTGATCTTTCAGGTCTTTAGCTGCATAGAGGAAATCCTTTAATGAAGCAGAACCAGAAGCCTGGAACTTGTCGTATTGCTCATTTTCAATTGCCGAAAGCCTTCCTGCGAAAGCAGCATCAGCATTTAAAACACCCTGAATTTTCATCCCTTCTTCAAGTGGCATAACATCTTTTAAACTAGCCAAATCAACGCGTCCTTTTACAGTGGCTTTCATATCAGGGTCAGACACAGGAGTTTTAACGTTTAACGTTGCATCAATTGGGAATTGACCAAGATCAACATGGAATTTTGAAACATCAACCACGGTTCGGTCGGCATCAACACCCGGACAAGTAATTGAAGTTTTTACCTGCATATTTGCGAGAGCTCGAGGAAGTGAGGGGTATTGAACATTTCCGTTTTCGATATTCAGGTTGAAAGCAAATCCCGGAATAGACTTCTCATTGTATTTGCCTTTTACGAAACCATTAAAATCGAGCTTCCCAGATGACTTTACGTCTTTGAAATCTTCAGTGAAAGAGCCTGGAATTAACGAAATAAAGCTCTTAACTTCGTTTTTAACTGCTTCATAAGTAATATCCATATCGATATCATCACCAGGCATGGCAACAAATCCCGCGAAGCGAAGAACCAAGTCATTTACAGTAAGCTCATTCTCAAGAAACGAATATTTCGAGTTTTTTAAGTCAAGCGAAAACTGAGCATCATAATCTAGCTTCACCTTATTGAGATAGCTCACTCCTTCATAAGCTAAATCAAGCGCCTGAATATGAGTTTCAGTATCGAGGTTGGTTAAATCTGCCGTGAAATCGCCAGAGCCTTTGTGATTGAGATTTACGATTTTGGTATAAAATCCGAGTGATTTATCATCGTAAACGAGCTGAGTTTCAGAAATCTCATAACCCTGAAGTTTAGCCTTGAAGCTTGAAGGTTCTTCGGCAGCTGCACTTTCTTCTTCAGTTCCGCTCGGTTTAACAATATCCCAATTGGCAGTTCCATCGGCGAGAACCTTGAAATTCATATTGCCTTTTTCAATCCAAACCCGTCCGATTGAAATTTCGTCCTGAAAAAGGCCCATCAATCCGGTTGAAACGCCTAAAGAGCCTGCAGCAATTAGTGTATCGCCATTGAATTTGTCTTTTCCAACAATGCTCAAACCTTTGAGCTCAATAGAAAGCTTTGGGAAATGAGATAATAAGCTAATGTCTAAATCGTCAAAAGCGAGGGTGGCATTAAGATTCTTATTGGCTTCTTCTTTAACTTTAGCAATGATTTTATCTTTAAAAACAAAAGGCAAAATAACAGCTGTTGCAATAAGCAGCAGAAGAATAATACCAGTGATTTTGAGTCCTTTTTTTAACATAGGTTTTTGTTTGATTGATTAACCTGTTATTGTTGATTTTATTGCGTTTGCACGAAGCAAATGATCAATTAATACGAGAGCTGTCATAGCTTCAGCAATTGGAACAGCCCGCGGCACTACACAAGGGTCATGACGGCCTTCAATTTTAATAATAGCAGGTTCGCCTTCCCCGTTTATTGTTTGTTGTTCTTGCAATATAGAGGCAACTGGTTTAAAAGCAATATTAAAATAAATATTTGCTCCATTTGAGATTCCTCCTTGAATGCCGCCCGAGTGATTTGTGCGTGTTTGGATATTACCGTCTTGGTCTTTATAAAATGAATCGTTATGCTCAGAGCCTTTCATTGTTACAGAGCCGAAGCCTGAGCCTATTTCAAAACCCTTAACGGCATTGATGCTTAGCATGGCTTTCCCCAAATCGGCATGAAGTTTATCAAAAACAGGCTCGCCTATACCGGCGGGAATTCCATCTGCGATAACTGTAATGATGCCTCCGGCAGAATCGCCTTCAGTTTTCATTTTTTCAATGTAGGCAATCATTTCTGTTGCTGAAGCTTCGTTAGGGCATCGAACAATATTCTTGTCAACTTCCGCCCGATGAGGGCGATTATCAATAAATGGCATTTTAACCGGACCAACTTGCGATACAAAGGCAGTAATTTGAATTCCGTGTTTTGACAGAATCTGCTCAGCAATGGCGCCGGCAACAACGCGACTT
Organism: Bacteroidia bacterium; assembly: GCA_018401705.1. Classification (GTDB taxonomy): domain Bacteria; phylum Bacteroidota; class Bacteroidia; order M30B66; family M30B66; genus M30B66. The sequence continues at coordinate 25,809 of JAGYKL010000003.1, forward strand.
ACGGTTTCTCTTGCCGAGGACCTCCCTCCACCGCGATGGTCGCGGATTCCATACTTGCTTTGATAAGTAAAATCGGCATGTGATGGACGGAAAACATCCTTAAGTGATTCGTAATCAGTAGATTTGCTATTATTATTGCGGATAGCGAAAGCAATAGGAGTTCCTGTTGTAACACCTTCGAGTAAGCCTGAAAAAAACTCAACTTGATCACCCTCGGTTCGGGGTGTTGAAATACTACTTTGGCCGGGTCTTCTTCTTTGAAGCTGCATATCAATTGCTTCAAAATCGAGCTCAATTCCGGGAAGGCAGCCATCAATGATTCCTCCAAGCGCCTCGCCATGAGACTCTCCGAAAGTATGCACTCTGAATAATTTGCCAAAAGAATTTCCCGCCATGGTGCAAAAGTACATCTTGTGATTTGAAAGGCTAAGTGAATTGGAATGAAAACTTACTTTTGATGAATAATTTTAACGTGATGAAGATTGCACCATATGCACTAAGTCTGTTTTTGTTCATTATAGTTCATTCTGGTAAGGCCCAAAAACTTGTTGATGCGCTTGAAAATCAGGGAGCTCTGGTTTCTTACAGCTTTCGCGACAGCTCGGGAAGAGAGGTAAAAAGCTACAGAAGCAATGAGTTAATGATGCCAGCTTCTACCGATAAAGTTCTTACAACAGCTGCTGCATTAAAAGTGCTAGGCGAAGATTTTACCTATCATACACATTTGAATGCTCATGGACCAATTGAGGAAGGCATTCTTAAAGGAAGTCTGGTAGTCTTAGGAATGGGCGATCCATCTTTAGGTAGTGGTAAGGCAGGCGCCTTAACGGCGGAAGAAACCTTGACTAAGCTAGTTGAATATGTTACCAAAGCCGGTATTAAAATCATAGAAGGAGACTTGATTGCAGATGTTAGTTTATTCAGATTTGACCACACAGCAGTGCCTCGTTATTGGCCATTTGAAGATATTGGCAATTATTACGGAGCAGGTGTGTATGGTATAAACTGGCGTTCGAATGAATTTACTGCTTCATTTACAGGCGGCTATAGAGGTTCTTTGGTAGAAGCCAAGGTGCTTAATATGACTCTGTTTGATGTAAATCTTAAATCATTTGTGAGAACCTGCGAAAGCGAAGAAGAAGTGATTTATATGTTTGGAACCCCACTAGCAAATACGATTGGTATAGATGGTTGTGTGCTAGAGGGAGTGGTTCGTAAAGAACGGGGAAGCATCCCCAATCCTCCCTGGCAAATGCTTAATGAACTCAAACTTGCTTTAAATGCTGCGGGAATTAAATTAAATGGAGAGTTGAAGATTTCAGAATCATTTTATAAGACTAAAAATGGGTTCACCCGATTAGGGGAAATTACATCACCACCTTTGAAAGAGCTTGTTATTGAAACCAACTTGCATTCAAATAATTTATTTGCAGAGGCTTTTGCCAAGTACCTTGGGAAGCTGCACGGTAAGGGAAGTCGAGCCGAAGAAGGAGCAGAGGTAGTACTGAAATACTTAAAGGATGAATTACAGTTAAATGTTGAACATATTCAGCTTGTTGACGGCAGTGGACTTTCACCTATGAATCTTATAAGTTCTGAATTTCAATCTGAGTTTATGCACATGCTTTTATCATCAAAAGAAATTCGATTAATTCAAAAATCATTGCCAGAGTCAGGTAAATCTGGAACATTAAAAAACTTCGGAGCTGTATATGGCTTGAAAGCTAAATCTGGAGGAATGAAAGGCGTCAAAACCTATATGGGATATTTATCAAGCAAGACATATGGCTTGCTTAGCTTTTCTCTATTGGTTAATCATTTTACAGGTAGTAACGCAGACTTGAAAGCAGAAATGCTTGATTTTCTTGTCGATATGAGTAAGTGATGCGTTCTTTCGGCTAGCTTTCCAATGTTAAATTTTTCGAAAGCAAAATCCCCAACTTAATATTTACTTAATATTGCAGCAAATCCCGTAAATGCATGAAAACACTACTAATCGTGCGTCATGCGAAGTCCAGTTGGGATCATCCAGGAATTGATGATTTTGATCGTCCCCTCAACGAACGTGGAATTCGAAACGCACCCGAAATGGCCAGAAGGCTTGTTCTGAGAGAGCTTTTGCCTGAATTAATGCTTAGTAGTCCCGCAAAGCGGGCGATATCAACTGCGCTATTTTTTAATGAGCAGTTTGGTAATAAGTCAATTGAATTAAGAACTGAAGCCTCAATTTATGAGGCTGATAGAGAAACTTTATCGCGAATAGTTTCGAGGCAAAACCCTGATTTAGATTGCATCATGATTATTGGACATAATCCAGGACTAAGCGATTTGGTTAATTGGCTTTGTGATACTGATGAAGTTTTATCAACATGTGCTATTGCTGAAGTTAAAGTCAAGGACTTTAAGTGGAATGGATGGAAAAGAGGATGTGGTGAATTGATAGATATTGACTATCCGAAAAAGATGATAAATGAGCAGTAAGAGATATTTCAATAGAGATTTGAGTTGGCTGAGTTTTAATCATAGGGTTTTACAAGAAGCCAAAGATTTAAGAGTACCTCTTTATGAGAGGATGAAATTTCTTGCCATTTTTTCTTCCAATTTGGAGGAGTTTTACCGTATTCGTGTGGCTGAGTGGAAGCGTTTGATGGAATTAACGCGAAAAACAAAGAAAGAACTCAGAGAAGATCCACGCGAAGTTGTAAAGAAGATAAATGTTACTGTGCAGAAGCTTCAAAATGAATTTCATACAGTTTTCTGGAAGCAAATTGTGAATGAGCTGGAAGCCAGAAACATCCACATTGTGAATGAGAAGATGCTCAAAGCTGATCAAAAGAAATATGTAACAGCATTTTTTCAAGAGCATGTTAAGCCTTTGATAAAGCCTGTTATGATTAATCACCCATCCAATACACCAGCGATGGATGAGAAATCAATCTATTTGGCTATTAAACTATGCGATTATGACCGTCCGGGACCAAGGGTTTTTGAATATGCCTTAACCGAAATCCCTTCGAGGAAGATGAGTCGTTTTTTGATACTTCCTGAAAAGAATGGTCAACGTTATGTGATGTTTCTCGGGGATGTAATTCGACTTTGTATTCAAGAGTTATTTCCTGAATATGAGTTGGTTGAAGCATATAGTATTAAGCTAACCCGCGATGCCGAGATTGTTTTAGAAGATGAGTTCTCGGGTAGTTTGCTAAAGAAGATTAAGAAAGGTTTAAGTGCCAGATCTAAGGGTGAGCCTACAAGACTTCTTTATGATAAATCAATGCCGACTGACTTCTTAAATCATTTAAAGAAGATATTCAGAGTTGGCAGAATGGACTTAATGCCAGGTGAGCGATATCACAACTTTACTGATTTGATGAGCTTTCCTCAGTTTGACGAAAAAGGGATTTTGTATGAAAAAATGCCTCAGCTCAATTTACCTCAATTAGATAAAGAATCCAGCATTTTTAGAGCATTAACTAAGCGCGATTACTTACTACATTATCCTTATCATACCTATGATTATGTGATTCGTTTTTTGAATGAAGCAGCCGACGATACTAATGTTAGGTCAATAAAGATTACTCTTTATCGGGTTGCATCCCAGTCAAAAGTGGTTGAAGCATTAATTAAAGCTGTTAAAAACGGAAAGGCAGTAACCGCATTTATGGAGCTGAAAGCCCGTTTTGATGAGGAATCAAACATTGAGTATTCAAAAGAATTAGAGGAGGCTGGAGTTAAGGTGCTTTATAGTTTTCCCATTTTAAAAGTTCATGCTAAAATGATTTTAGTTGAGCGTAAGGAAGAGGAGAAATTACGCAGATATGTTTATTTGAGTACCGGCAATTTTCACGAGCAAACTGCCAAACTTTATTGCGATAGTTCATTGCTGACCAGGGATAAATATATTGGCAGAGAAGTAGCTTATGTGTTTGATATTCTCGCAGATACGCGTATTAAGCGAGAGTTTAAGCATTTGCTTGTTGCTCCCGACCATATGCGTCATGACCTTTATACTTTAATAGATCAGGAGATAAAAAATTCGCTTAAAGGTAAGCCTGCTTCAATAATGCTAAAGCTTAATAGCCTTCAAGACAGAGATATGATTGAGAAGCTTTACGAAGCAAGTCAGGAAGGCGTTCAAATAAAGTTAATTATAAGGGGTATCTGTTGTCTGGTGCCGGGAGTAAAAGATCAAAGCGAGAATATCAAAGTAATAAGTATAGTTGACCGTTTTCTGGAGCATAGTAGGGTTTATGTTTTTGGAAATGATGGTAATCCAATGGTTTATCTGGCTTCTGCCGATTGGATGGAGAGAAACCTGAGTCGACGTTTTGAAGTTGCCTTCCCGATTTATGATGAAAACCTTAAAGCTGAAGTTCTTGAAATATTAAGAATTCAATGGAAGGATAATATTAAAGCAAGAATCATTAATAAAATCCAAAATAACAGCTACCGTAAGTCTGTTGCCAAAGTTAGAACTCGTTCGCAAATTGAGACTTTTGATTATTTATCTGAAAAGAAGAAGAATCAAGAAGCTCGAATTAAGACAAAGTTAGAATTGGCAGGTAAAGCAGAGCTTATTAAATGATTTGTTATTTGTGTTGATCATTTTTCAATAAGTCCTCGCAAATGCTGAAATGCTTATGTATTTTTACATATCCATTCAGACATTCATATGACATTAGCCAGCATAGACCTGGAAAAAGAGAAGAAAGAGATACTTAAAAGGTATAGTGCCATATTAAGAGCTCTTGGCGATAAGGTTGATAAAGCAGAGAAACAACTCATAAGAAAGGCGTTCGATTTAGCTCTTGATGCGCATAAAGATATGCGCCGAAAGTCGGGCGAACCCTATATATATCATCCAATTGCTGTAGCACAAATTACAGTAACAGAAATGGGTTTGGGCGCCACAGCGGTTATTTGCGCTCTGTTGCACGACACTGTTGAAGATACTGATGTTACCCTTGAGGATATTCGTTCTATGTTTGGTGAAACAGAGGCCCGAATCATCGATGGCTTAACCAAAATTGAGAATGTTTTCGACCAAAGTGTTTCAATTCAGGCAGAGAACTTCAGAAAAGTGCTTCTCACTCTGAGTGATGACGTAAGGGTTATTCTTATTAAGCTTGCCGACAGACTTCATAATATGCGGACTCTCGATAGCATGAAGCGGGATAAGCAGCTCAAGATTGCTTCCGAAACGTTGTTTCTATATGCTCCATTAGCTCATAGATTGGGTCTTTATAGTATCAAAACAGAAATGGAGGATTTGGGCTTAATGTACACAGAGCCTGATGTTTATGAGGAAATCACAACAAAGCTTAAGAACACAGAGGAAGTAAGAAAAAGATTCATTTCCAGATTCATTAATCCAATCAGAACAAGCCTTGGAGAGCAAGGTTTTACCTTTGATATCAAAGGGAGACCTAAGTCCATCTATTCTATCTTCAACAAAATCAAAGGCAAGGGAATTCCATTTGAGGAGATCTTCGATATTTTTGCAATCCGAATCATAATCGATTCTACCCCAGAAGCGGAAAAGGCCGATTGCTGGAGGGTTTATTCAATAATCACCGACATTTATCAACCTAGCCCCGACAGATTGCGAGATTGGATTTCTACACCACGAGCTAATGGTTATGAATCGCTTCATACCACAGTGATGAGTCCGACGGGCAAATGGGTTGAGGTTCAAATTCGCTCAAAGCGAATGGATGAAATTGCGGAAAAAGGATATGCTGCGCATTGGAGGTACAAAGAAGATGATGAACAAGAAAACGGTATCGACGATTGGCTTCAGAAGATTCGCGAAATGCTCGAGATGTCAGAGTCGAATGCTCTTGAGTTCATCAACGATTTTAAACTAAATCTTTTCTCGGAGGAAATTTTTGTTTTCACCCCGAAGGGGGAATTAAAAACTCTGCCATCAGGGTCTTCAGCATTGGATTTCGCATTTGATATTCACTCAGAAGTTGGGATGTCATGCATTGGTGCCAAAGTGAATAATAAGCTTGTTCCGCTGAGTTATAAGTTAAAAAGTGGAGATCAGATTGAGATTCTAAGTTCCACCAAACAGAAGCCGAAAGAAGATTGGCTGAATTTTGTTGTTACTGCCAAAGCAAGGTCTAAAATTAAGTCATCTCTCAAGGAAGAAAAAAGAAAGGTTGCTGATGAAGGCAAGGAGATTCTTGAGAAAAAGCTTAAGGCAAGCAAGATTAACCTCGATCAGCAAATTGTAAATAACTTAGTGAAGCACTTTAAGTTGCCAAGCGCTCTCGATTTGTTCTTTAGCATTGGAGATGGGGTTATCAAACTTGACAATATTCAAAAGATTGCTCGTGGAGAGCAAGATAGCTGGTATAAGGCATTAAGAAATCGCTTTAAGCGTTCGGGTAGCGGTGATGATAAGTCTGACCAGCCTGCTACTCTCGAGAATATAGTTAAAGAGGTTAGAGGGAAGGCCGATATGCTCGTGATTGGCGAGGATATGGAGAAGATTGATTATAAGCTGGCTACTTGTTGTAACCCGATTCCTGGGGATGAAGTTTTTGGTTTTGTTACAATAAACGATGGTATTAAAATCCATAAAACCAATTGCCCAAATGCAATTAGTTTGATGTCGAATTATGCCTATCGAATTGTGAAGGCAAGATGGATGGGGCATCAGCAAATTGCCTTTATGGCTGGCATTCGGGTAGATGGTATTGATGATGTGGGTATCGTTAATAACATAACACGAATCATTTCAAATGAGCTGAATGTGAATATGCGATCGATAAGTTTCGATAGCCACGATGGTGTGTTTGAAGGAAATATTATGGTTTTCGTGCATGATACACATCACTTGACAGATCTAATGAAAAAGATAAAACAAGTGAAAGGCGTAACTGCAGTAACTCGTGTTGATTCTAAATGATTTAATTCACGTTTTAAAGCAGATTTTAACTTAGACATAGCGCGTTTTTTCTACTTTTGAATTTTTAAGGAAATTCATGCCTGAACAGCAAACCAAAGAAACGGTTAAACAAATATTTTCAGATTATCTGGAACAGAACGGTCACAGGAAAACTCCTGAAAGATTTGCTATTCTTGATGAAATTTATTCGCATGCAGGGCATTTCGACATAGAGTCACTCTATGTTTATATGAAGAATAAGAAATACAGAGTAAGTCGCGCTACTTTATACAATACCATCGAACTTCTTCTTACTTGTAATCTTGTTGCACGTCACCAGTTCGGAAAAAATCAGGCTCAATTTGAGAAGTCATACAAATTCAAACAACATGATCACTTAATTTGTAGCGATTGTGAGAAGGTGTTTGAATTTTGCGATCCCCGGATTCAGCAAATTCAAAGTATGACTGGAGAGCTACTCAATTTTAAAATTAAAAGTCACTCATTAACTTTCTATGGCAACTGCAACAAGTTGGCTGAAAAGGGGAAATGTGAAAATCATATCGAATCGTAATGGCATTCTCTTTTGGAATTGATGAATTAGAAGGGTTTCCGGTACTTGTACTGGAGGGAAGCATCATTGAGCGCCACGAGGCTGATGATCTTCTTGTGGAAGTTGATGAGCTTATTGCCGATGGCGAAACCCGCATGGTTATAGACCTAGCTGATCTTGAATATTTAAATAGCAGCGGTTTAAATGTACTACTCAATATTCTCACGAAATCTCGAAACAGTAACGGTGAAGTTGTTATTTGCGGGGTAAATGAGAGACTTAGAAAATTATTAGTAATCACTAAATTGGATGCAGTGTTTCAGTTTTCTGAAAATTGCGAAGCGGCGGTAGATCGCCTCAAATTGAACGCTCATCCTCCAAAAACTACATGAAACTCGATATTTTGCTTGGCCTGCAATGGGGCGATGAAGGAAAAGGTAAAATTGTGGACGTATTAACTCCACAATATGAAGTAATCGCAAGGTTTCAAGGAGGTCCTAATGCAGGGCATTCTTTGGAATTTAATGGGATTAAGCATGTGCTACATACAATTCCCTCTGGTATTTTTCATGAAAATACATTAAACATTGTTGGCAATGGCGTTGTAATCGATCCTGTGATTTTCAGGAAAGAGATTATAGCACTCGACAATCTAAATGTTAATGCTCGCAAAAACTTGCGGATTTCCAGAAAGGCTCATCTCATTTTACCAACGCATCGCTTATTGGATGCAGCTTCTGAAGCAGCTAAAGGACAGGCTAAAATAGGCTCTACTTTAAAAGGAATTGGTCCGACTTACATGGATAAAACCGGCAGAAATGGTCTTCGAGTTGGAGATATCATGCAAGCTAATTTCATGGATAAATACCGTTTCTTAGCGAATAAGCATGAAGAGATGCTTGGGCATTTTAATTTTGAGTACAATCTTTCTGAACTTGAACCTGACTTTCTCGAAGGAATTGAGTTCTTGAGATCTTTCATCCAAATTGATAGCGAATACGATGTTAATGACGCTTTAAAGCGAGGCAAGAAGGTGCTTGCCGAAGGGGCACAAGGTTCTTTGCTTGATATTGACTTTGGTAGTTATCCTTTTGTAACATCATCAAATACAATTAGTGCAGGAGCCTGCACTGGATTGGGAGTTGCGCCGGGCAGAATTGGAGAAGTTTTAGGAATATTCAAAGCTTATTGCACACGTGTAGGTAGCGGCCCGTTTCCAACAGAGCTTCATGATGAAACAGGCGAAGAAATTCGCAGAATTGGAAGGGAATTTGGCGCAACCACAGGCCGCCCGAGGCGTTGTGGTTGGATAGATTTACCCGCATTGAAGTATTCTATACTCATCAATGGTGTTACTCAACTCATTATGACAAAAGCCGATGTGCTTTCGGGTTTTGAAACAGTTAAAGTGTGCACAGCATATAATATTAATGGAGAGCTCACAGATCGTTTTCCTTACGATTATGACGAAAGCCGAATGACTCCTGTTTATGAAGAACTTCCCGGATGGAATGAAGATTTAACAGGCATTCGCCAAGAATCTGATTTTCCTAAAAACCTGAAAGATTATATCAGCTATCTTGAAACTAAACTTGAAGTGAGAATTTCTATTGTTTCTGTTGGTCCGGATAGAGACCAAACGATCATCAGATAGTGAGTTCTACGAAGTAAAGTAATTTGATTTTTAGCTTAATAACAGCTATTAAAATCTAAGCGTATATGCAGCTTCAAATTGAAATAGCTTTAAAGAAATTCTAACTTACAACTTCTCAATCCAACCGAAACGGTCTTCAATGCGACCTTTTTTAACATCGGTTAGGTGCTTCAAAGCACGTGTGCAAAATGAATCCGGTCCTGGATCAGGCACAGAGTAATCCTGACCTTCATGTCCAATAACAGCTATCGTTGCAATATTAGCTGCAGTTCCGGTTCCGAAAGCTTCTTCAAGCTTTCCTTCTTCAAATGCAGTAACAATCTCAGAAACTGAAACATCTCTTTCCTGAACATGCATTCCTAAGTATTTGGCTAATTCAATCACAGAATCTCTGGTTATGCCTGCTAATTTTGAAGGGCCAAGCGAAGGAGTAATTAAAACTCCGTCAATAACAAACATCAAATTCATCGTTCCCGACTCCTCAACTTTTGTATTTGTTGCAGCATCCGTCCAAATAACTTGATCATATCCTTTTTGTTTCGCCAATTGCGTTGGATATAAAGCTCCTGCATAATTACCGGCGGCTTTAGCAAAGCCGGTTCCGCTTCTGCTTGCTCTTGAGTACGTTTTTTCAATAACAACTTTAAGCTTTTCGGTGTAGTAAGCTCCTGTTGGTGAAGTGAGTATGATAAATTTATAAGTTTCAGAAGGCTTAACACCGATTACCGGGTCTGTGGCAAAGTAAACCGGACGGACATACAATGAATTTCCATCGCCATGAGGAACCCAATCTGCATCAAGCTCAACTAATTGTCTTAAACCTTGCATAAATATCTCCTCCTGAATTGGAGGCATGGCAATACGAATAGCAGATTGCTGCATCCGCTTGAAGTTCTCCTGGGGTCTGAAAAACAATAGTTCATTATTGTCGCCGCGATAAACTTTCATCCCTTCAAAAATTGCTTGGCCATAATGAAAAACTGCAGCAGCCGGACTTATTGAAATTGGTGCATACGGCTCTATCCTTGGGTTTACCCAAAATTGCCCATCAAAATCTGCAACAAACATATGATCAGAAAATATCTTCCCGAACGGAAGTACGTTCATGTCTATTTCTGATAATCTTGACTTTTCAACCTTGGTAACCGGAATCTTCATATTGAATAATTAAGCTGCAAAACTAAGTGAATATGTTTAACCTTTATTTACTCATTGATGCTTTACAATAAGCAAGCGCATAATGAGTTTCTAAAGTCTTTATTTCCATTGGCATCCATTTTCCAAAGCAGTACATTTGCCCGGTGAAGAAATCCGTCTTTTTAAACCTTGTTTTCATGGCGCTTATAGTTTTTATGAGCACGCAAAAGGCATATTCACAGAGCAGCAAGAAAATTAATGTGAAGTCTGCAAATTCTTTGGAGTTTGACGAGCGGACTGATGCACAACGACTTGTAGGTGATGTGCTCTTTGAGCATGAAGGAACCTTATTATACTGCGATAGCGCTTACCTTTTTCCTGATAATCGCATGGATGCATACTCAAACGTGAGAATTATTAGTGATAGTGTTCAAGCTACTGGTAACGAACTTAACTATGACGGAAATACACGAATCGGAATATTAAAAGGCGATGTAGTGATGACTGATCCGAACTCAAGGCTTGTGACAGATTTTCTAAATTATAACCTTGAACTTAAAACTGCTACATACACCAGCGGTGGAAAAATAACAAGCAAGGATAATGAGCTTGTGAGCCAATTTGGGCAGTATAATTCTGCTAGTAGGATGTTCTATTTCAGAAAGGATGTTGTTCTCACCAATCCTCAATACACAACAGCATCTGATACTTTGCATTACTCAACATTATCAGAAAAGGCTTTCTTTTTTGGTCCGACTACAATTACATCCAAAACGAATAAGATATACTGCGAAAACGGGTATTACGACACTAAAACTGATTTTTCAGAATTTGGGAAAAATGCCCGGTTTGAAAGCAGAGGTCAAGTTATTCAGGCTGATACGCTTCGCTATGATAGGAAATCAGGATGGGGTGAGGGCAGAATCAATGTTCAGATTACAGATAGCACCGAAAAGGTTGTTCTGAGGGGAGAAGCTGCAGATTATTCTGAGTTGTCAGGAGAAATGCTAATTACAGGCCGAGCAGAAATGGAGCGTGAATTTGGCAAAGACACACTTTTTCTTCACGCAGACACTTTAAAATCTTTGCTTGATACTACCATTGATAAGCGCACACTCTATGCCTATTACCATGCTCAATTTTACAAATCTGACTTTCAAGGAAGGTGCGATTCACTAACTTTTTCTGAAGCAGATAGTCTAATGCGATTATTTAGAAGTCCAGTTATATGGAATGAAGAAAATCAACTAACTGCCGATTCAATAAGGATTCAACTAGCTAATGATGAATTAGAAACTATGTATCTTATAAAGTCGGGCTTCATAGTTTCACAAGTAGATTCAATAAATTTTGATCAGATACGAGGGAAAAACATCACCGGATATTTTGATGACAATGAACTGAAGCGAGTTTTAGTTGAAGGGAATGGTGAAAGTATCTATTTTGCTGAGGATGACGATGGAGCATACATAGGTATTAATAAAGCTTTAAGCAGTCGCATGATGATTTACCTCGATAGCAGTAAAATAAAAGATATCATGTTTTATGTAAAACCTGAAGCAACCCTTTTTACTCTTCAAGAGCTTCAAGGTGAAGAAAGAAAATTGCGAGGATTGCGATGGCTTGGGGAAATTAGACCAGAGAAACGAGAGGATATTTTTACTTGGAAAACCATTGCTCCATTGGCAGCAGAAAATCGAAGGAAGATTATGAGGCAAGATGCCGAAGAGGCGAATGAGTAGGCTTTCTGCTTATACCCAGGCGCTAACTCATTAACTTTATAAAATCGGTTACTTTTACATTCTTAAAACCAAAATCAATATGTTAAAAAGAATACTTGTTTGCTTATTTATATTTTCTGTTTTCAACCCCTTTCCGGGGGATGTAAGCGCTCAAAAATCAACTCCTGAAATTCTGGCAAAAGGGAAATCTCTTGAAGCTCCTTTCAAAGTTGTAACAGATGAATTTGCTGATATTCAGGTTTTGAGATACCGTGTTCCAGGTTTTGAAACACTTACAGCTTCTCAAAAGGAGTTGGCTTATTATCTTTACGAAGCAGCTCTATCGGGGCGTGATATTATCTGGGATCAGAAGTACAAACACAATCTTAAAATTAGGAGAACTCTTGAAGCTATTTGGAAAAATTACAAGGGTGACAAATCAGGAAACGACTACAAGGAATTTGAGATTTACACTAAGCGTGTTTGGTTTTCGAATGGTATTCACCATCATTACGCCAGCGACAAGATTATGCCTGGCTTTAGCTTTGAGGCATTTGAAAAGATGGTAACATCAACGCCGGCTTCGAAACTTCCCCTTGACAAAGGTGAAACTGTCGATCAGCTTTTGACCTTCCTTAAGCCATTAATGTTCAACCCCGATGTGGATGCTAAGACCGTTAACCTTGAAGCCGGAATCGATAATATTAAAGGTTCTGCGAATAACTTCTACGAAGGAGTTTCACAACAAGAAGTAGAAGATTTTTATAGCACAATGCGCGATGATAAAGACGAAACACCTGTTTCTTATGGCTTAAATTCTAAGCTTATGAAAAAGGATGGGAAAATTGTTGAGGTTACTTGGAAAGTAGGTGGGATGTACTCTGCAGCTATTGAGAAAATTGTTTATTGGCTTAATAAGGCTGTGAAAGTAGCTGAGAATGCTGAACAGAAGAAAGCTCTGGAATTGCTTATTGAGTTTTATAAAACCGGCGACCTGAAGAAATTCGATGAATATAATATCGCCTGGGTGGCGGATGTTAACTCGACATTGGATGTTGTTAATGGCTTCATTGAAGTTTATCAGGATGCTTTAGGCAAAAAAGGAAGTTTTGAATCAGTAGTATCTATTAAAGATTTTGAGGCTACTAAGAAGATTGAAACTATTGCCTCGAACGCACAATGGTTTGAAGATAACGCTCCACTTTTGCCAGAACATAAAAAAGACAAGGTGAAGGGAATTATCGGTAAGTCTATAAACGTAATTGTTGAAAGTGGTGATGCAGCTCCTTCAACCCCAATTGGCATTAACCTTCCGAACAGCAATTGGATTCGTCAGCAGCATGGTTCAAAATCAGTCGCCTTGGGGAATATAGTTGGAGCTTACAATACAGCATCAGGTAAAAGTCCGGTTGCAGATGAGTTTAGTTTAAATGAAACAACCAAAGAACGAAGTGCTAAGTATGGTAATCTTTCCTCTGAGCTTCACACCGATATGCATGAGGTTATTGGTCACGCAAGTGGAAAATTAGAACCAGGTGTTGCCACACCAGATATTACTTTGAAAAATTATCAAAATGCTCTTGAAGAGGCAAGAGCAGATTTAGTTGCACTTTATTATATTGTCGATCAAAAGCTTGTGGATATTGGTGTAATGCCAAGCATTGAAGTTGGTTATGCTGAATACGATTCCTATTTATTGAATGGATTAATGCTTCAGTTAAACAGAGTTGATTTAGGTAAAACAATTGAAGAAGCTCATATGAGAAACCGTCAGCTAATTTCTAAATGGGTCATGGAAAAGGGTAAGGCCGATAATGTAGTTGAGATGATTAAGAGAGACGGAAAAACCTATGTACAGATTAACGATTATAATAAGCTGAGAGTTTTATTTGGCGATTTGCTCAGGGAAATTCAAAGAATTAAATCTCAGGGAGATTTTGCTGCCGGTCAGGCTTTGGTAGAAGATTATGGGGTTAAAATTGACCCTGCAATTCACAAAGAAGTGAAGGAGCGTTTCGCTAAGTTAAATGTAGCACCTTATAAAGGCTTCCTTCAACCTAAGCTAACTCCCGTAGTTGAAGGCGGTAAGTTTATCGACGTTAAAATCGAATATCCTGATTCTTTCTCACAACAAATGATGGATTATGCAGAGCGATATTCATTTTTGCCAAATGTGAATTGAAAGTAAATTTGAATGAGGAATTGTCAATTCCTAGCTAATCGGGCTAAGGAATTGGCAATTGTATTTATAGCATATTTCGGAGTAAGATTTTTCTGCTTTTAAATTTCTGTCGAGTATTGGTTTCGGAGACTCAAAGTAAGAGCTGAGGTTAAGAATTGCGATAGTTTGAATTTCAAACTAAACTGCTACAGAAATCAGTTGTTTTATCGTAACTGCTTTTTGGTAAGTACATTGTAGAAATGCTTGTGCTTGTGCAAATTTCTTGGAGGGCTTAAGCCCTCCAAGAAATTTTAGATTAATTTAAGACTTTGCCATAACTTAAAAGTGTTTTAAACATTTATATCCGTTTAAAACACTTAACCTCAATTTAGCTCCTTTTGAAAAATACCCATCAATCTCAATCAGCCTCGCTATTTTACTTTAGCATCTAACATTTTTTCATTCCCCTTTTGGACGTATTTAAAGCGAGGCATTTTTCATACGTTTGCAATTCCAAATTCAATAAAATGCAGCAACTCATTGAATGTGTCCCTAATTTTTCAGAAGGGTGCGATATGAATATCATCCGTCAGATTACCAATGAAATTGAGTCGGTTGACGGAGTCTTATTACTTAATGTAGACCCCGGAAAAGCTACAAACAGAACCGTGGTCACTTTCGTTGGGCCTCCAGCAGCTGCCATTGAAGCAGCTTTTCTTGCTATTAAAAAAGCATCAGAGCTCATTGATATGAGCAAACACAAAGGAGAGCACCCAAGAATGGGAGCTACAGATGTTTGCCCCCTAATTCCAATTGCAGGAATTACCATGGAAGAAACTGCCGAATATTCAAGAAAGCTAGCTAGAAGGGTGGGAGAGCAGCTCGATATTCCGGTATACCTTTATGAGGCGGCTGCTATCATTGAAGGTCGAAATAATCTAAGTGAAATCAGAGCTGGTGAATATGAAGGTTTTTTTAAGAAGATTCATCAGCCTCAGTGGAAGCCAGATTTTGGTCCCGTTGAAATGAATGTTAAAGCAGGTGCCACAGTTATTGGTGCTCGCGATTTTCTAATTGCATACAACGTAAACCTGAATACAACTTCGGTTAGAAGAGCTAATTCTATTGCTTTCGATGTAAGAGAAAGAGGGCGCGTCAAAAGAGAAGGCGACCCAATTACTGGCAAAATAGTAAAAGATGAAAATGGGAATCAGGTTTATACTCCAGGCACTTTAAAATCAGTAAAAGCAATTGGATGGTTTATTGAAGAGTATGGTGTTGCTCAAATTTCTATGAACCTTACAAATATTAATGTAACGCCTGTACATATTGCATTTGATGAGGTTTGTAAGCGAGCAGAAGCTCGTGGAATAAGGGTTACTGGTTCAGAGTTGGTGGGATTACTTCCTCTTCAGTGTCTGTTAGATGCTGGAAAGTATTTTCTAGAAAAGCAGCAGCGGTCAACAGGAGTGTCTGAGGCTGAGTTGATTAAGATTGCTGTTAAGTCGATGGGCTTAGATGAACTTGGACCTTTTGAACCAGAGAAACGAGTGATTGAATATTTACTTAAGGATGAGCAATCCGAGAAGTTAGTTGGAATGTCGCTAAAAGCTTTTGCAGATGAAACAGCTTCAGAATCGCCCGCTCCGGGAGGAGGTTCTATATCTGCTTATGTTGGAGCTTTGGGCATTGCTTTAGCTGGAATGGTTGCTAATTTAAGCAGCCACAAACGTGGCTGGGATAATAGATGGAAAGAGTTCTCTGATGTAGCTGAACGTGCCGAATCTTACAAGAAGCGTTTGATGTTTTTGGTCGATGAAGACACTCGAGCTTTCAATCGGATCATGGATGCATTCGGACTCCCAAAAGGCAATGATGAAGAGAAAATGGCAAGAAAGAATGCAATTTCAGAAGCAACTCGCTTGGCCATTGAAACTCCACTTGAAGTAATGAAGCTCAGCCTTGAGTCAATGCAAGTAATTGCAGATATGGCGGAGAAAGGAAATCCTAACTCAGTTTCAGATGCAGGTGTTGGAGCTCTTTGCGCTCGAACTGCTGTGCTCGGAGCTGGATTAAATGTGAAAATTAATTGTGCAGGATACGAAAATTCTGACTTTGTAAACAAGTCGCTTACCAAAGCTGATTCTATGATTGCAGATGCTAATCGGATTGAGAAAGAAATCATGGCAATAGTAGAATCTAAGATAACTGCAACTGCATAAACCTTTTATTGAAGCCCGTGTTTCATGTTTCTATGAAATACGGGCTTATTGTTTTACTGCTTTCGCTTGTTGGTTTTGCCACTGCTCAGAGTTGTTGTGGTAATCATTTAGAAGAAGAATTTCCTTCGGTTTTTACACGTGACTCTGTTTACGCACTTGCTCAGGAAACCTATTCAGGTACTCTGGTCAATCTGTCTTTAAGAATCTACGATACTCAAGAAAATACATGCACTAAGAGGCCATTGCTTATTTTAGTTCATGGTGGCGCCTTTGGCGGCGGATCTTACACGCAAATGTCAGAATTGACAAATCGTTTCGCCAAACGAGGCTATCTGGTCATTTCTGCTGGATATCGAATTGGATTTGCATCTGCCGGAGCTCTTTGCCCTGCAGATACTTCTGAACTAATTCGAGCATGGTACAGAGGTATGCAGGACATTCGCTCTTCCATCCGCTGGGCGAAAGCACGGCATAATTCTTTAAGGATAGATACTAATCTCGTTTTTCTTTCTGGGTGGAGCGCTGGAGCATACATTTCTTCAGGTATTGCTTTTCTCAATCTTCCCCAAGAAAAACCTGTTCAAACTTATGCAATTGAGGATATTGCTTCCAATGGAAATCTCTTTCAACGACCAGATTTAGGTCCGCCCGAAGGGCTCAGTAATTTAAATGGCTCTAGCGATGATATCGCTGGATTTGCATCCTTTTCAGGAGCTTTTCTCTTTCCTGAGAACATCCCTCAAGGCAATAAGCCAGCATCGCTTTTCTTTAACAATCGGCAGGATGATTATAGTGTGCCTTTCGAAACATGTGTGCAAGATCTATGGGAATATAATTGCCCTCAGGGCTATCCCACAGTTTGCGGAATTGAAGCAATGACTTCAACCCTCGAAGATTTAGGTATTACATATGATTACAGGGTTTATGATACAGTTCCTTGTGGACATAATATGCATATACCTTGTTTCCCGATGTTTGAAGATGAGGTTTCTTTGATGGCTACTTTTTTCAATAATGTGATGGAATGTAACTCAGCAACTTCTGTCGGTTTTAATGAATCTCTTCAGGCAACCAAGAATCTCATTCTGGATGAACCTAAATCAGAAATTTCCTGGAAATATGGAGATTCAGAGGTTTTGGTATATAATAGCCAAGGTCGTTTGGTGCAGCAAGTTTTCCCATTATCAGGCAAGCTTTTACTCGATTTACCTTCGGCAGGATTATATTTTCTTAAATCGAAAAAAGGTAGTAGCCAAGTGCAAAGAGTTCTGCTTAAATAGCTTATTCAATCAAAGTAACTCTTCCTATCAACTGATCACTTTTTCTTAAAATATTGGTGTAGGTTACTCGCCAAACATAAACATCTTCTTGAGCAGGGTTTCCTTTGTAGGTGCCATCCCAGCCATTATTAGGGTCTGAAGAGGTATATAATAATTCGCCCCATCTGTCGAAGATTTCTAGTAAGAACTGATTCACGTAGGTTAACTTTATTTGAAAAACGTCATTTGTTCCATCGCCATTTGGCGTGAAGGCATTTGGTGCGTAAATGGTAGGGTAAGGGTCAACATCAAGATTTTTGCAAGTAAAATCCTCGCAGCCAAAAATGGTGCTTACTTTTAAACATGCACTGTAGCTGCCAGTGTCACTAAATTCGTGTTCAGGGTTTTCAACTAGTGAAAAGAAACCGTCTCCGAAGGTCCAGTAAAATGAATCTGCCAAATCGCTCTCATTGATAAATCTAAACACTGGGTCCATAACGTCAACTTCGTCGGGTGTATACCTAAACCTAGCCTGAGGCAATGGATGCACTTCTACTGCTCCTTCGGCAGAAATAATTGCCTCACAACCATAAACGTCTTCAATTAAAACGCTCACATCTTGTGATCCGGCTTCTGTAAAACAATGTTTTGGAACACTTTCTTGGGAATTATTATATCCTTCAAATGTCCATTGATAATTCCCTATGGATGCAGTACTGCTGGGATCAAATGTGAAATTCACACATACGGGTGAGCAACCTTCGGTTTCATCAGGTATTATTGTTCCCGAGGGACTGAGTCTCATTAAAATCGATGTACTATCAACATCTTGACATCCTAGTACGTCTGTTCCTAAAGCAACATAAGTGGTTGAGCTATCTGGCGTATCAATCAAAATCTCACCTGAATGTGAGAATGCTGGCCATGTAATATCCAAGTGTCCGGTGCCCCCTTCTACTCCTGCTTGGAGAATTATTTCTTTACCTTCACAAACATAATCAGGTGCGTTAATAAATAGATGAATTTCTTCAGGTTGACTTAGATACATTGAAGAATTTGCGGTGCAACCATTTGAATCCACAACCGTTGCTGTGTAATTGCCGAATGGAAGAGAGTCAGCTAAAATGCCGTTTGCTCCATTACTCCAGCTTATTGCGAAAGGCGCCGTTCCTGTTGGGATTTCAGCCATGATTGCTCCATTAGAGTATCCATAGCAGGTTATGGATTGAGTCATTTGAGTAGTAATACTCACATCTGGAATTGCAAGAGTTTGTATTAATGAATCAATTGAGCATCCATTGATATCTGTAACTGCTACAGTAAAACTTCCTGGAGGCAGGTCTGTGTAAAGTGTGTCTGAAGTTGGATATGCTCCATTGAATGAATACATAAATGGTGCGGTTCCTCCCTCTATTCCAGTAATTGCGATTACAGAATTGTTCAATGAACAAGTCGCATCAATAGTTTCGGCAGTTAATGCACTCGGTCCAGGATATCGAATAATTAAATGTAGTGAATCAAGCATGCAATTATTGGCATCCTTCACTTGAATCATGTAATTACCTTCCGAAAGGTTGCTAAAACTTTCGGGAAAAGCACTTACAGGGTTAAAAACTGTATCGTTAAAGGCAAGAGATAATGGGGCTGTTCCACCTATAATAGTTTGTATGGCAATCTCACCATTATTTTCAGCACAAACCGCGTCTACAATTTCTGTGGTCATTAGACTAGGGAAACTTGGAGTAGCTAAAGTTGTAGAACGGCTATCTTGGCATTGTTGACTATCGCGAATGAAAACCTCATAAACGCCATCATTTAAAGAAGAATACAGCATATTTGAACTCCATGCACTCGAATCTAATCTAAATGAATAAGGAGCAGTTCCGCCAAAGGCTGAGTCAACTTCAATTATACCATTAGCAAATCCACATATTGGATTTTGCTCATCAATTGAGAATTGTAGTATTGCTGGTTCTGTAATAACTAATGTGTCTCTATGTTCACATGAGTTAGCATCGATAGCTGTAACAATATAAGTTCCTGAAAGTAAAGATGTTATTAAAGAATCATTTTGCCCGCTAGACCAAGAGAAAGTGAAAGGTGCATCACCTTGAATAATTTCAGCATGAGCCTGACCATTGTTGAAACCAAAACAACTGGGATTAGCATCTGCGATTGCTACAACCACAATAGAAGGAATTGATAAAACTGCAATATTAGTATCAAGAACACACTGATTTGAATCTCTTACCGAAATATTGAAATTACCTGGAGTGAGATTGTTGTAGGTGCTCAGATTAGAATAATTTCCGCCGTTTAGGCTAAACTCATATGGCGAAATACCTTCAGTTACATTATCAATTGAAATACTTCCATTTGATAAATTACAAGTACCGTCAACTACAGTTAGCTCAATAGCAGTAGGTCCAGCAAATTGAAGGATTTCTGTAGTTGTGTCAACTGAGCATCCGTTGGAATCTGTTATTGATATTTGATAATTATCTTCAGGTAGAGAATCAAAAGTAGCCGGAAGTTCCATTGTTTGAGGAGTGTTTCCGTTAAATGATATAGAATAAGGCTCTACACCTCCAACTATACCATTTATTTGAACAGTTCCGTTACTTTGAGAGCAAGTTGCATCAATTGTTTGAAAATCCACTAAAGTGGGATATGAAATTGAGGTAAGTGAGATAACTGTTGAGTCTGAGCACAAGTTTGCATCAGAAACAATTACTGTATACGAACCAGGGTTTAGTCCGTTGAAAATTGAATTTATACTACCCACTGCACCATTTAAGCTGAATAAATAGGCAGGCGTGCCTCCGCTTACTTGAGTTATCTCAAGGCTAGCGTTAGCAAGGTTACAAGTAGCTGCAATCGTTTCTACTTGAAATGAAAGCTCTGCAGGTTGAGTAATTACAAAGTTTGTATCATGCATGCAACCAAACCTATCTGTAACTTCAAGCGAATAATTTCCAACCGATAGACTAGTTATTTCGGGTGATGTACTTCCTTGATTCCATAAATAATCAAAAGGGCCCCAGCCTATGGCATTAGCTTCAATACTTCCGTCTTGAGATTCATAGCAACTTAAATTGCTTGATAAAGAGCTGAATATAACATCTGGCACTATTGTTATCATTGCCGTATCTGTTGCAATGTATCCATCGGCATCGGTTACAGTTACAGTGATTAGCTGATTTTGGTTGCTGCACACGGTAATAGAAGGGTCGCTGCTACCTGTTGACCAATTATATGTGTAAGGGGCAACGCCATAATTCATAGAAACGGGGAAATCGAGACATTCTCCAGGGCAGATAGTATCGCCGGTAATAGTAACTCTAAACACACAAGGAGGAACCACAATGTTTTGTGTGATTGTGTCGCTGCAGCCAAATCCACTTACAAGACTTAGGGTAACAGGGTAGGAGCCTGGGCCAGGGAAATTTGCATTTACAACCGCCTGATTGGCAGTTCCTGGAACACCAGAAGGAGCAAGATTCCAAAAGTAAGTCGCACCTGGCTCATTATTATCGGCCTGAAGTTGAACTGGCAAATCACATGCAGGAGCTTGATAAGTAAATGATGCAACAGGTATTGGAGCAACGGTTATTGGCACTTGAAAAGTTGAAGTGCAACCGTTAAAAGCAGTTAAGTTAAGCGTGTATACAGTCGAAGCAGCTGGTGCAACGGTGATAGATTGTGAATTGATGTTGCCAGGCTGCCAGTTATAGGTAGCATATCCATCAGGAGCAGTTAGAGTTACAGATTCTCCTGGGCAAATAGTATCAGCAAGAGCTGCGAGTGTTGAAGGAGCGCATTGTGCATCAATATAGGCATAACCATAATGTCCACCTTGACTGCAATCTCCAGCTGTAAATTCAACTGTTACAGGTTGGCCGAGGTAATTGGATAAGTCAACATTAACCGTACTCCATGGTTTGTAGCGGACATTCCCTGTACAGCTAAAAAAACCAGGTAAGCTCGCTGCTGCAGAAACCACAAAGTCTGAACAAGGCACTACATCGCCATTTTGGTCTCTTAGCAATGCTCTAAAGAATGGTTGCTCTCTTGAAGTATGCCCTGGGTCTTCAAACACCACCGCATATCTATATGTAAAGCTAGAGTTTGACGGACTCACCATAAAGGTTTGCCGCAGTTGTTCTGCATCGGCTCCAGTATTGCTGTTTCCTAGTCGAACTGATGAAGGCCCCCCAAGCGGATCAACTCTTGGGAAACCAGCACATGGATCATTTCCACCAGTCATAATGGTGTGGCGGCCGTTAACTACTCCAATACCTGTAATGCTATATGTTGGTGTTATTGCCCCAACAGGACCAGTAACTGAATTCCCGGTAGTTGCAATCCAACCGTTTAGGTTACCATCATTAAAATCCATATTGGTGCAAGCGGGTTGAACAGGCTCAGTAATCAAGCTACCTTCAAGGTCAAACTGAAAGCAATTCGCATAGTAGTTTGAAACAGTATATGCATCAATTCCAATGAAATACTGAACTCCGGCTTGCACTGGATACACAATAGTAATTCCTGCATTATTCCATGAAGAACCTTGAGATGTTATCAGGCAAGCGTTAGGCGTGCCAGGGCAGCCTTCATAAAGTGACATGGTAGGATATGCGGTGCCAGATGCTTGAACGTCATCTAGAAGGATGTTTATGAATCCACTTGTACTGGGAGTAAATGAATATAGCCAGTCTTGCCCACCATAAGCATTTCCCCAAGAAGCAGGCAAACATCCGTTAGCTCCTGTATAGTCGTTGCCATCGCCACAAGTGCTTTGATTATTAAGATTGAAAGGTATGTTTAAGGGTGCTGAGGAAGCATCAGGACATGTGTTTCCCCCTTGTGCAATAACCTGCAAGCATAGAATAGTACACAATAGTACAAAGAGAAACCATGTTTTTCCAGTCATAAAATCTTATGGACTTGGTGAAGTAGTTTTTTATCATTTTCAGAACATGGTCAGGATGGTTCAGCATGAAATTAAAACGTGGCAATTTATAATAGGGTTACTCAAAAGACCTATATCTGTAAGGTTGCAGGAGATTTATGTTTATTGCTGTTGAACAAAGCGCTTGTTTAATGGCATTTAAGCGCAGCGATGTAAAGAATTGGTCTAAATTTTAATGTAAGTGCGATAAGGAATTTTTTAAATAGGTGTAATACACATTTATATCTTACAGATAATTAGGCAAATAGCTGATTCTCTTGTTCACATCTTATGTTGATATACTGTTAATAAGCGTTTTCATTTCCTATCTTGTAACTGAATTCTTATCGTACCAATGTCTTTATATACAAGCCTTAAGTACTTTTTTCCTGTTAGACTCTTCATAGTTCACTTGAAGTTCAACATGGTGTTAGTAAGTTTTTGGGTTGTGCTTTTTGGTTTTGTCCTCAAATGGTGGGGAAACAACTTCGGAGTTCCATTGCTTTTCTTGGATCCTGAATACTTGGGCAAAGTTGATTTCTTTTCGTATCTGGTCCTTGGTGCCTGCTGCGGGGCATTTATTATGGCATTTCAGATAGCCAGCTACATTGTAAATTCTCATCGATTTCCTTTTTTGGCCTCGGTAAGCCGACCTTTTGTAAAGTATACAGTAAATAATTTCGCGATTCCTTTTACGTTCATTTGCACTTATATCATTTCAGCATTTGGGTTTCAGGATCATTTTGAGACTTCTACCAAAACCGATATACTTCTCAATATTTCAGGTTTTGTACTCGGTGCTCTGTTCTTCTATATATTAAGCCTTACTTACTTTTTTACTGTAAGTAAAGACATCTTCAGGCTTTTTGGAATTGACATCCTCCAGAAGTCAGACAAAAAGAAAACTCGCAGAGTTCAGCTAAAGGGTAACATTTGGAAACGCGTTTCGGAGAAGGATAAGCTTGATGATGTTGAGCATGTAGAAACCTATATTTCTGGAGTGAGTGTTGTGAGAGCTCGTGATACTGCTCATTACGATAAAGACTTGATAAGAAGTGTTTTTAAGCAAAATCATAAAGTAGCAGCCATTTTTGAATTAGGTGTTGTTATAGCTATGATTCTTTTGGGATTGTTTAGAGATATTCCGCTATTCATGATTCCAGCAGCAGGCAGTATTTTCCTTAGTATGACAATGTTTTTAATGCTTGCAAGTGCATTTCATACATGGCTTAAAGGGTGGTCGGTGCCTGTACTTATTTTATTGGCTTTAGGTTTAAATTACTTGTCGGGTTACGAATTCTTTGGTAAACGTAATCGCGCATACGGTTTGATGTATGATTCAGGTAATGCAGTCATTCCTGATTCAATGCTTTATGATAAGCAGAAGCGGATTCAAAATGAGAAAGACAACAAAAATGGTTTGGAATCACTTGAGAACTGGAAAAGAAGGGCTCATTCTGTAAAAGGTAAAAAGCCAACTCTCATATTTTTAAACGTAAGTGGCGGAGGTTTGAAATCAGCCCTTTGGACTGTTCATGCTTTGCAGGAGGCCGATAAAGCCTGCGGCGGAAACTTGTTCAAGAACACAAAGCTAATTACAGGCTCATCAGGAGGCATGATTGGAGCAGCCTATTATCGCGAGTTGTTTCTGGAAGCCCTGACTGACACAAGTCTCGATATATACAGCAAGCAGTATTGCGATAATGTTGCAAAAGATCTGCTCAATCCTGTCGGTTTTGCATTAGCAGTGAATGATGTTTTCTTTCGTTTTCAGAAAGTTAGTATTTCGGGTCAAAGCTATTGGAGAGACAGAGCTTTTGAGTTTGAAAAAACATTGCATGAAAACACCTTCGGTGTGATGGATAAAGCAGTAAGCTCCTATACAGAGAATGAGTTTAAAAGCTCCATCCCAACTATGGTGTTTTCTCCTACTGTTATTAATGATGGAAGACGATTGTTAATTTCTGCACAGCCGATTTCATATTTGACTTTCACCCCTTCAAAAACCGGAACAATACTAAAGAGTATGCCTGAAGACATTGAATTCTCCAGGTTCTTTAAGGAACAAGGAGCTGATAGCCTACGTTTATCAACCGCTATCAGAATGAGTGCAACTTTTCCTTACATACTACCTTCTGTTTCTTTGCCTAGTGAGCCGATTTTAGAAGTTATGGATGCTGGCTTTAGAGATAATTACGGCATTAAAACTTCTTTGAGGTATTTATACCATTTTCGTAAATGGATTGCCCAAAACACAGAAAGAGTTGTGTTTCTTCAGATAAGAGAGAATCATAAATCATATGATTTAAAAACACCTAATAAGAAGACCATTTTTGAACTTATTTCTTCCCCTTTAGGAAATGTATATGAGAATATGTTTCGCATTCAAGATTATCAACATGATGAATTAATCATGTACAGCGATGCCTGGTTTAAAGGGAGGGTTGAATATATAGAATTGGATTTAAATCCTCCATCAAATCCAAGTGATGAAATCATTTCGATGAATTTTCATCTCACCTCACTGGAAAAGAAAAAGGTTATGGACGCTATTAATGCTCCAGAGAATAAAGCTGCAATTGCCCGTCTGAGAAACATTTTAAGCCGATAGGCTTAAGCAGAAAATAGAAAACCTCCGCAAAGCGGAGGTTTTCAAACATAATACAACAACCAAATTTTATTATGTAAGCTTTTGTTTTACTAAATCTGCTATTAGTTTGCCTTCAGCTCTTCCTGCAATTCGCTTAGAAACTTCGGCAATAGTCTTTCCCATATCCTTTACAGAAATTGCGCCAATTTCTGTAATAACATCAGAAATGATTTTCTCAACTTCATCCTGCAACATTTGAGCAGGCAAATAAGCCTCAATGATACCAGCCTGAAACTCTTCTACTTCAGCTAAGTCTTTTCGGTCTTGCCCCATATAAATAGCAGCCGATTCTTTTCTTTGCTTTACTAGTTTTTGTAAGAGTTTTATTTCTGAAGCTTCGTCTAAATCAACTCCTACTTTTTCAGTTTTTGCTAGAAGCACTGCCGACTTTACAGCCCGCAATGCTTCTAGTTTATCTTTCTCTCTAGCAAGCATGGCTTGCTTGATATCTCCATTTATTCTAGCTTCTAAATCCATTTGATTTGTTTTAATTCAATTAATCCACACTGTCATGTAAAAATGAATTGTTCGGACGAATTTCAAGTTTGTTTTCCTCAGGATTCTCACTTAAGGTATATCTTGAAACCTCAGAGTTTGTCGAGTAATCAACTTTGTCCAAAACAATATTGCGTCTTCTAAATGCCGGAACATTTTCAAGATCACTCACTGGTGAAGGAGTTTTGATTGAAGTATGCAGACGCTTCAACTTTTCCATTCTCTCCTTGGATCTGCGCATGTTTTCTTCTTCATCAGAAATGGTCTCTTCCTGAGTTTGTTCAGTTTCAGATTTAGTACTCAGTTTGAAGTCTAACTCAGGCCGACTGCTAGCATCGCCTAAAAAAACAACTTCATCTCTATCTGGCTCAGGTAACTTTTTGTAAACCTTATCACCTTGATTTACAGGAATGCTCTGTGAAGAAGCTTCAACAACCTGAGGTCGGTTTGCTGCTGTTTCTTCCATTTTAACAACTACACGCTCCTCAATATCTTGTCCTGTAGAAAATCCAGTAGCAATTAAGGTTACACATAGTTTATTGTCTAAAGACTCATCTATATTAGTACCGAAAATAACGTTAGCTGTGCTACCGGCCTCTTCTTGAACATAATCTATGATGTCTCCAATTTCGTCCATCATAACTCCTTCAGGGCCAGCACTGATATTAATAAGTATATGCTTAGCTCCAACAATTCTGTTGTCATTTAAAAGTGGAGAGGCCAAAGCTCCTTCAACAGCCTTCATTGCTCTGCCTTCACCTTCAGCAGTTGCAGCACCCATAATGGCAGCCCCTCCGTTATTCATAACTGTATGAACATCGGCAAAGTCAACGTTTACATACCCAGTAACTGTTATTATTTCAGCAATTCCTCTAGCTGCAGTGGTTAACACATTATCAGCTTCAGCAAAAGCAGCTGTTAATGACAGATTACCATAAATCTCACGTAGTTTATCATTGGAGATAATCAGAATTGTATCAACCGATTTTCTTAATTCTTCTAAACCTTCAGCAGCTTGCTGCTTTCTCTTTTTACCTTCAAATGTGAATGGAATTGTTACAATACCTACAGTTAGGATGCCCATTTCTTTAGCAGCCATTGCAATTACTGGAGCAGCCCCGGTTCCGGTTCCTCCGCCCATTCCAGCAGTTACAAATACCATTTTAGTCTCGCTACCTAGAATCTGCTTAAGATCTTCAATGTTCTCAATTGCAGCGTTCTTACCTACTTCAGGAATTGATCCAGCTCCGCGGCCTTCAGTTAGTGTTGAGCCCAATTGAATTTTTGAAGGCACCGGACTTGCATCCAAAGCTTGTTGATCAGTATTGCAGATCATAAAATCTACACCTCTTATTCCTTGGCGAAACATATGGTTTACAGCATTACTGCCTCCTCCTCCTACGCCTATGACTTTAATGATAGATGACTTTGAAGGGCTAATTTCAAAGGTCATGTTCACTTCTTTTTTCTCGTTCATAATTCTGATGTTTATATGGATTGGTTGTTGTCTATTTTGTTATTCATGAGTTTCTGTCGTTGTCTTCATCAAAGAAGTTTCGGGTTTTTGCAAACAATGCATCGAATATTCCGCCTGGCTTAACTGCTTTTGGTTTCTTGCCTTGTTGCTCAAGATGATCTCTAACTTTTTTGCTGTCGCTTAGCTCAAAACCTTTGATAACTAATCCCACGGCAGTGGCATACATTGGCGACGCAATTTCCTCGTTAGCTTTAGCAAGGTGTTCATTCGGATATCCGATGCGAGTATCCATTCCTGTCATGTATTCAATAAGCTGGGCAACATGCTTCAGTTTCGCACCACCTCCTGTTACTACAATGCCAGCAATTAACTTTTTCTCATATCCTGAGTTTTTAATCTCATAGTATATGTGCTCGATGATATCTTCCATTCTAGCCTGAATGATGTTAGCGAGGTTCTTCAAGCTAATTTCCTTAGGCTCTCTTCCGCGTAAACCGGGGATAGAAACTATCTCATTATCCTTACTTTCACTTGCAAGAGCAGAACCAAAACGGAGTTTTAACATCTCAGCCTGATCTTTAATGATAGAACAACCTTCTTTAATATCTTCTGTAATAATATCACCACCAAGTGCAATTACAGCAGTGTGACGAATGATTCCTTCCTGGAAAATAGCTATGTCAGTTGTTCCGCCACCAATATCAATCAATGCTACACCTGCTTCTTTTTCCTCTTTACTCAAAACAGCTTCTGCCGAAGCTAAAGGCTCCAGAATTAATCCTGACGCTTCCAGATTTGCTCTGTTTACACATTTGTAAATGTTTTTTGCAGCAGCAATCTGACCTGTGATAATATGGAAATTTGCTTCCATTCTAATTCCACACATCCCAATTGGGTCTTTGATACCTTTTTCATTATCAATAATGTATTCCTGAGGAAGTGCATGAATAATTTCCTCGCCAGGAAGCATAACCAGTTTATACATATCCTGAGTGAGTGCGTCAATGTCGGTTTGGGTAATTTCCTGCTCGTAATTAGAACGCATCAAAACACCGTGATGCTGCAAACTTTTAATATGTTGCCCGGCAATACCAACATGAACCAGTTTTATTTCAACGCCAAAGTCCTCAGCTTCTTCAACCGCAGCGCGAATGCTTTGAACAGTTCTTTCGATATTCGAAACAACTCCTCGTTTCACACCAATAGAAGTTGATTTTCCGTGACCAAGGATTTCTATTTTACCATGTTCGTTTCGGCGACCTACCATGGCAACAATTTTGGTCGTTCCTATGTCGAGTCCTACAATGATTTCTGAGTCCATATTAGTTTGTGTTTTGAGTGCAGATAATTTGGTTGTTGTATTTTAAATTAAGTTGAGAATAGGCGTTCCATCCAGCTTGCGACAAGCCCTGACGGTAAAATAGCTGTAAACGCGTAAACTTGTTTTCTATGTCTTCACTGTTGCCAATTAAAACTCTGCCAGGTCCGATTGCTGGGATAAACTCGATTTCCCTATCAGGTAAAACATTCAATTGCTCCATTTGACACCATATAAAGCTATCACGCCTTGCGGCGGAAGCAATTACAAATAGATCATCAAGGATGTATTTCTTTTGAAGACTATCGCTTGCTAAAACATCTTTGAGGCTAATTTTTCTTGCCGATTCAAAAATATTCCCGGATGCCACCGGTACTCTTGCTGTGTAATGATCATTTAATGGCATGAATTCGCCATCTTCGTCAATGTAATAGCTATCTCCTAAAGCATCAATTACCCTTAAGATTGGAGTTCTTTGATTGATTTGCAGAATCAAATTGCTCTGAGGATCAAAAAATGCTTCTGCCGTCTTTATTGCCGGATGTCTAAGGAGTTCTTGCTCAATTTCCATCAGATTTATATTCGAAAGAGCTTGCTCTTTGAATCTAAATCCTTTTGAATAAAGTAAATCTAGAACTTCATTATTATTAATGAATCTGATTTCAGGATCTCCTTTAAGATCAACAATACTGCCATTGCAGGTCGTAGCTTTTCTTTGCTTATTCACAAAGCCAAATAGTGCTATGGTTAACACAAGAGTTCCGCCCCAAATTAGCGCCTGCTTTATTTTTGCTTTCATACTATTTGAGTATAAGTTGTTAATATTGATTTCACAGGTTCAACAACCTGATCAATATCGCCTGCTCCCATGGTGAGGAGGACTTCAGGTTTACTTCTTATCAATGCTTGAGGAAGCTCATTTGCTTCGATTAGCTGCTTTCTCTCACAATTGATTTTCTTTAATAATTCAGCTGAGCTGATTCCCTCTATTGGCTTTTCTCTAGCTGGGTATATATTCATCAAATAAACTTCATCCAAAGCCGAAAGGCTTAATGCAAATTCATCCATGAAGTCTCTTGTCCTGCTAAAAAGGTGTGGCTGAAAAACTCCGGTTATCTTTTTTGATGGATACATCTGCTTTGCAGATTGAATGCAGGCATTCAGTTCTGCAGGATGATGAGCATAATCGTCGATATAAATCAAATCGTTTGTGCGAATGATGTACTCAAAACGACGCTTTACTCCTTTGAAAGACGCCAATGACTCTCGAATCTGTGTTTCATTTAAACCCATATCGAGGGCGACAGAAATTGCCGCCAACGAATTTTCAATGTTATGAAAGCCAGCCAGGCCAAGTTGTAGATTCTCGAATGTTGAGGATTTTGTTTTCACCGAAAATTCATATTGGTCGCCATTCAAATGATAGGCAGCAAGACTCACATCCGCATCGGCCGAAGTGCTGTAAGTGCTTGCTTTTTGGTAAAGCTCATCAGAAAGACTGAGTCCTTTTTTAAGAATGAGTTTACGACTAACCTGTTTTCCAAATGCTTCAAATGATTGAATCAGTTCAGAGCCTTCTCCGTAAATATCCAGATGGTCTGCATCAACAGAGGTGATAATTCCCGTTTCGGGAAACAGTTTAAGGAAAGACCTGTCGTATTCGTCTGCTTCGGCAACCAGAACTGAATTCGGTTTGCCAGGCAAATAATTACTTGAATAGTTCACAGAAATTCCTCCCAGGAATGCAACCGGACTGTGTCCGGCCGATTCTAACATATGTGTGATAAGTGTCGAAGTAGTTGTTTTTCCGTGCGTACCTGCAACCGCAATAGTTTTATGAGAAGCAGAAATCAATCCTAGCACTTCAGCACGTTTCATCAGGCGAAAGCCTTTATCTTGAATGTAATTGAGAATAACACTATCCTTTGGTACCGCTGGAGTATAGATTACAAGCACATCCTCCGCAGGAGAATCCTGCAAAAACTCAGGTAAATCGCTTAATGAATCTTCGAAAATAATTTTTGCACCTTCAGCAATCAAAGCAGAAGTTAAGCTCGTTGATGTTTTATCATAGCCACTCACATATTTCCCTTGCATGAGGAAATACCTGCCTAAGGCGCTCATACCGATACCACCGGCGCCTAGCAAATAGATATATGTGAATGATGATACGTTCATCAGTTTTGAATGAGTTTGTTTATTTCTTCAACAATTGCTCTTGTGGCATCAGGCTTAGCAAAATCCTTAATTGCTGCTCCTAATGCCAATCGGGCTTTTTCGTCTTTAACTAATCGAAGTACTTCAACTGGGATTTTTTCTCCAGCATCAGAATCTGCAATTAATACCGCTGCATGCTGATCTGACAAGGCTTTGGCATTCATTGTTTGATGATCTTCGGATGCAAAAGGATATGGAACCAAAATAGAGGCTTTGCCAAGAAGCGAAAGCTCAGCAACTGCTAAAGCGCCAGCTCTTGAAACAACCAGATCAGAAGCAGCATAAGCCACATCCATCTCCTTGATAAATGCATGGGTTTTAAAGCCCGAATTTGGAAGATTCTTAATTCCAGCCATTGCATCCGCCGCAAAGGATTGGCCCGTTTGCCATATCAATTGAATGCCAGCTTCAACAAACTGTGGAAGTGCAGCATAAATACTTTCGTTGATTGACTTAGCACCTAGACTTCCACCTACAACCAAAAGAGTAATCTTGTTTTCATCCAACCCAAAATGTTTCCTTGCTTCCGACTGCGAAACAGTCGTGTTTAGGATATCTTGTCTAACAGGATTACCCGTGATTACTATTTTTGAAGCAGGAAAGAATTTCTCCATCCCATCATAAGCAACACATACTTTCTTAACTCTTTTACCTAAGAGCTTATTTGTAATTCCTGCAAAAGAATTTTGCTCTTGAATTAAGCAAGGGATGCCCTTTTGAGCTGCCATGTAAATCAATGCACCACTAGCGTATCCGCCAACTCCTATAGCAACGGTTGGCTTAAAATCTGAAATTATCTTGCCTGCTTTTCGCAATGCTTTTAGCACTGTAAACGGCAGACTTAGATTTGACATGCTGAATGAGCGTTTTAATCCTCTTATGTCAAGACCAACAATTTCATATCCTGCCGCAGGCACTTTCTCCATTTCCATTCGGCCTTTAGCTCCTACAAATAGAATTTCGCAGTTTGGGTATTCAGCCTTTAGTGCATTGGCAATGGCAACTGCAGGAAAAATATGCCCTCCAGTTCCTCCTCCGGAAAGTATAAATCTATGCGATTGCATCTTCACCTCCTTTCTCTTTAACGCAAAATCTGCTAACGCAGAGGATAATGCCAATAGAAATGCTGGTAAACCAAATTGAAGTTCCTCCCATACTCACAAGAGGCAGTGGTTGACCGGTTACAGGGAATAAATTCACTGCTACTGCCATATTGATGAGAGCCTGAAAGACCAGCATGATTCCACATCCGATAGCCAACAATGTGGCAAACGTTTGCGGACTGTATTTGAGCACAGCAACTATTCGGTACAGCAGAATGATATAGAGCAGAATTACAACGAATCCTCCCATAATTCCATATTCTTCAAGGATGAAAGCAAAAATGAAGTCGGAATATGCCTGAGGGAGGAAATTTCTTTGACTTGAATTACCCGGTCCGGCACCAAACAAACCGCCGTTGGCAATAGCAATCTTAGATTGTTCTGCTTGATAATTAGCTTCAGATTCGCCGCTGCTGAAGTTTTCAATTCGAGCTTTCCATGTGCCAATTCTGCCGGGAAGATCAAAGTTAATCGCAATTACAATGAATAAAGCAAATGCAATTATACCTGATGCAACCAGAATGAAAATGTATTTGAGATTAACCCTTCCAATAAATAGTAATACAAGACAGGTAGCAAAAAGTAAGGCTGCCGTTGAGAAGTTCGCCGGCAGAATTAGGCCGCATACAACACCAATAGGAACCATAAGAGGCACAAATGCCTGCTTAAATTCCTTGATTTGATCTTGCTTCCTCGAGAGAAGTCTTGCTAAGTACATAATTAATGCAAGCTTAGCCAAGTCGGAAGTCTGAAATGAAACATTGATAATAGGTAGCGTAAGCCAACGACTTCCTTCATTTAGACTTGTTCCGGTTACTAGTGTTACCGCTAATAGCGGGATGGCAATAAAAAGCAGAATCTGACCCAATCGGGAGAACATCTTATAGTTAGCCAAATGGGTAACATACATTAGAAATAAACCCGATAAAACCAGAAACAAATGCTTGATGAGGTAGTGCTCTGTGTCTCCTCCTTGCTTAGCATACGCAAGCGATCCGGTTGAACTGTAAACAGCAAGAACCGAAATAAGCGAAAGCAATAGCACCACGATCCAGATGCTCTTGTCTCCTTTAGCGTAAATAGCAGGGATTTTCATACAGGTTATTGATTATTAGAGTTCGCGAACTGCTTTTTTGAATTGTCTTCCTCTGTCTTCGTAGTTCTCGAACAAGTCGAAGCTTGCGCAAGCAGGTGAAAGAAGCACTACATCTCCCTTTTTGCCCAGAAGGTAAGCCGCTTTAACAGCTTCGCCGGCACTTTGAGTGTCGATGATGTGCTCAACCATTCCATGAAATGCTTCATGAATACGGTTGTTGTCTTTTCCCATGCAAACAATGGCTTTTACTCTGCCAGCAACTAGCTCAGCTAACATTTTATAGTCGTTGCCTTTGTCAACACCACCTGCAATCCAAATCACAGGATTAGTCATGCTTTCTAATGCGTACCATGTAGAGTTTACATTGGTTGCTTTAGAATCATTTATGAATTCGATGCCATGCACTTTAGTAACAAATTCGAGACGGTGCTCGATGTTTTCAAAGTCCATTAGGCTTTCGCGAACGATATCTTTCTTGATATCAAGGACGCGAGCTGCAATGCCTGCTGCCATAGAGTTATACTGATTGTGTTTGCCTTGTAGGGCGAGGTCGAAGATTGACATAGTAAATGGATCGTTTATGTTGAAGTGAATTGTTTCGTTTTGTATGTAGGCTCCTTGCTTTAGCTCCTTTGTTAATGAAACAGGGAAGTTATTTGCAGAAGAGGGATGGTTCTCGAGAGATTCTTGAATAACCGGGTCGTCGAAAGAATAGATAAAAGCTCCGGAGCTATTCATGTTGTTTAGTATTCTGAACTTTGAATACACATAGTTTGAGAACTGATAATCGTATCTATCTAAGTGGTCGGGAGTAATATTTAGCAGAATTGCTACATCTGCTTTAAAATCATACATGCCATCAAGCTGAAAGCTGCTGATTTCAAGAACATAGTAATCGTAATTATCATGAGCAATCTGACGAGCAAAGCTTTTTCCGATATTTCCAGCTAGGCCGACATTAAATCCAGCTTTTTTAAGAATATGGTAAGTAAGCAGTGTAGTTGTTGTTTTACCATTTGTTCCGGTAATTGCTACATGCTTAGCTAAGGAGTATCTAGCGGCAAACTCTATTTCTGATATTACAGAGATACCACGTTTCCTAGCTTCATTAACAATTGGAGCAGAATCAGGGATTCCGGGGCTTTTAATGATAAGGCCAGAACTCATAATTCGCTCAATGTCGTGTCGGCTTTCTTCAAACTCAATCTCTTCTTTTTGAAGCTCTTCTCTGAATTTATCCTTAATAGTACCTTGGTCAGAAACGAACACATCCCATCCCTTGAGCTTGCCCAAAATGGCAGCTCCAACGCCGCTTTCGCCGGCGCCCAGAATGCTTAGGATGTTTGAAGATTCGTTCATTTATCTGAGTTTCAGAGTTACAATTGTGAGCACTGCTAGTGCCACACCTACAATCCAGAAGCGGGCAACTATTTTTGATTCGTGAAATCCAAGTTTTTGATAGTGATGGTGCAGAGGCGCCATCTTAAATATTCTTCGGCCTTCGCCAAATCGTTTCTTAGTGTATTTGAAATAGCTCACCTGTAACATAACGCTGAGGTTTTCGACCAGATAAACCCCGCAAAGGATTGGTATAAGCAATTCTTTTCTGAGTGCAATTGCCACAACAGCTACAATCCCACCAATGGCCAAGCTTCCAGTATCTCCCATGAAAATCTGAGCAGGGTAGGAATTATACCATAGAAAGCCAACGCAAGCACCAACAAAGGCACTCATATAAACAACCATTTCACCCGAATCTGGGATGTACATGATATTGAGGTAATCTGCGAAAATGAGGTTACCAGAAACGTAAGCGAAAATTGCAAGAACAAATCCTATGATGCCTGTGGTTCCTGAAGCCAAACCGTCGAGACCATCGGTCATATTAGCTCCGTTTGATACAGCAGTAATTATAAAAATAACTACAGGGATGAAAATTAACCAAGCCCATTTTTCATAGCCATCCCCCAAAAAGGCGAGTGGCTTGGCGTAATTGAACTCGTGATTTTTAACAAAAGGAATAGTTGTTATCGGAGCTTTTGCATCGACATATTTTTCAACTCGATCTTCAAACGTTTCTGTAGTTGTTGTGCTTGCTACCTTTTCAACCCCAACTATTTGTCTTCGAATAGTAACATCAGGGTGGAAGTAAAGTAATGAACCTACAATTATTCCAATGCCAATCTGACCAATCACCTTGAATTTGCCTGCTAATCCTGCTTTGTTTTTCTTGAATACTTTGATGTAATCATCTAGAAAGCCAATCATTCCCAACCAAACGGTTGAAATAAGAAGAATGATAATGTATATGTTGTTGAGTTTTGCAAACAACAAAGTTGGGATGAGGATACAAGCAAGTATAATAAGCCCTCCCATGGTAGGAGTGCCTTGCTTATTCATTTGTCCATGCAAGCCTAAGTCACGGATTATTTCGCCAACCTGCTTAAGTTGTAGGTATGCAATAATCTTTTTTCCTAAAACCATCGAAATGATGAGTGAAAGGATTAGTGCAAGAGAGGCACGAAAAGACAAGAACTGAAAAAGACCGGCTCCGGGGAAGTCGAAATTTGAATCGAGGTATTGAAATAGATAGTAGAACATTAGCTTCCCTGGAGATTAAAGGTTTCTTTTATTTCCCGGAGATCATCGAAAGGATGTTTTACTCCATTAATTTCCTGGTATTTCTCATGCCCTTTTCCGGCTATAAGAATGATATCACCCGATTGTGCCAGGGCACAAGCTGTTTTTATTGCTTCTCGTCTATCAGTAATTGATAAGGTCTTTTTCACATGCACGGCTTCAACACCTGCCTGCATTTGTTTGATAATCTCCTCAGGATCTTCAGTTCTTGGATTGTCTGAAGTGAGTATGACTCTGTTGCTCATTTCTGTTGCGATTCGTGCCATTTCAGGGCGTTTTCCCGCATCGCGATCACCGCCACAACCCACTACTGTTATTAGCTGTTCGTTGCCAGTTCTAATTTCCTTGATAGTCTCCAATACATTCTCTAGTGCATCAGGTGTATGTGCATAATCAATTATGGCAGTAATGTTTTCGGGTGATTTGATGTATTCGAATCTACCTTCAACACTTCTTAATTTGCTTAAAGCTGTAAGCACGCGAATGGAGTCTTGCCCCAAAAGCATAGCCGTTGCATAAACCGCAGTTAAATTGTAAGCATTGAACGTTCCAATAAGTGGGGTCCAAACTTCTTTATTATCAAGCCTCAGAAGCATGCCACCGAAGTCTTTTTCCATGATTTTGCATCTGAAATCGGCAGCTTGGCTTAAAGCATAGCTTTTGATTTTAGAACGCGATTTGTCTGCCATGCCCGAACCATTCGGGTCATCAATATTTACAAGGCAAAATGCATCATCACTCAGAGAAGTGAAGAACTGTTGCTTAGCATGAAAGTAATTTTCGAATGTGATATGGTAATCGAGGTGATCACGTGTGATATTGGTGAAAATACCTCCTGCAAATTGAGCTCCTGCTATTCTTTTTTGGTCAATTGCATGCGAGCTAACTTCCATAAATGCATGTGAACAGCCAGCTTTTACCATATTATCGAGCAACTTCTGTAATTGAACCGAATCTGGAGTTGTATGCGTAGAGGGAATAACCTCTTCTGCAATAATGTTCCTCACAGTTGAGATAAGCCCGCAGGTATAATTGAGTTGCTTATACAATTGGTAAAGCAAGGTGGCGACAGTGGTTTTACCGTTTGTGCCAGTTACCCCAATTAATTTTAGTTTACTTGAAGGATTATCGTAGAAATTGGCTGCAGCAATACCAAGAGCAAATGCTGAATCCTTTACAACAATGTAAGTGATTTTGTCTTTTCTCGTTTCTGGAAGCACTTCACAAATAATTGCGATAGCGCCTTTGTCCTCAGCCATGGGAATGAATTCGTGACCATCGCTATGAAGTCCCTTTACTGCAACGAAAAGCGAATTCTTTTCAACCCTTCTTGAATCAGAAGAGAGCGAAAGAATAGCAAGATTGGTTGAACCATGAAGTTCAATTGACCCTGCCTTGTATAATATGTCTTTCAGCAATCTCATGTTAATTCGATAAGGATTTCCATGTTTTGATTAATTCTAGTTCCGGCTTTCACAGACTGTTTTCGCACTTGACCTCTTCCGTTCACTTTTACTCTAATGCCTTTGTTTTCAAGCAAGAAGAGAGCGTCTTTCAAGCCCATTCCCCGAACGTCAGGAACCATGTCATTTTCAGAAATTCTTGGTGATGTGCTAAGAGCTTGAGGTCCTTGCATTACCTGAATCCATTCTTCATCAACAGGTAGGGCTAGTTTTCTGCCTGTCTTACTCATGATTACTGCCAAATCGTTGGCGTTAGCGCAGCGTTTTTGTTCAGTTTCAGAATAGTTAAAGGCAAATTTCTGCTCTGTATCCTGGATTTCCAGATTTCGGGCATAGACTTTATCCGCAACTCCTTTGAATACAGGTCCGGCCACCATATTTCCGTAGTAAACAGAATTGCTTGGGGCACTAACCACTACAATGCATGAATATTTAGGCTTATTGGCAGGGAAATATCCCACGAATGAGGCCTGATATTTTCGTTCACCGTTCTTAATATAACCACCATTGTCATAGGCAATTTGAGCAGTACCTGTTTTGCCGGCTATTTTAAAGAATGGGTTTTTTAGGTTACTGGCAGTTCCATCTTCTACAACAGATTCGAGCATGGGTTTGAGCATGTCGATTGTGTTTTGGGAGCAGATAGCCTCATTCAGAACAATTGGATCAAATTTTTGAATCGTTTGCCCACGATGTCTTATTTCCTCAACAAACTGTGGCTTCATGAATTTTCCGTTGTTCGCCACGGCATTATAAAAAGCCAGAATTTGCAATGGAGTTAATCGGGATTCATAGCCGATTGACATCCAAGGAAGAGTTGTTCCTGACCAGGAGGTATTTTCAGGTGATTTAATCAGTGGAGGTCTTTCTCCTTTGATATCGATTCCTAGAGATTGGTCGAGGCGGAATTTCTTTAAGCGAGAAATAAATTTCTCGGGATGATTTTCATAGGCCTGATTAACGGCTTGTGAAATGGCAGTATTTGAAGAAAGCTTAAAGGCATCAGCTAGAGTTATTTTTCCATAGCCGCCTTCGTGTGAATCTTTCATCCAGCGATTGCCAAAACGCACTTTACCGCCATGAGTGTCATAAATATCATCAGGTTTTGCCAATCCATCCTCGAAAAGTGCCATAAGTGATGCAAGCTTAAATGTCGAGCCTGGCTCGGTTCCATTTCCAATTGCAAAATTGTAGGTCTCGTCGTAAGTGCTATCGGCGTCTCTTTGAAGATTCGCAATCGCTCTGATGTAGCCAGTTTCAACTTCCATTAGCACTACGCAGCCATTTTGGGCATTGTGCTTTTTAAGTTGTCTTTCAAGCTCAGCTTCAGCAACATCCTGAATTATAATGTCTATTGAGGTTACAATATCATTTCCTTCTTTCGGGTCTATCTCGTTTTCGGCATTCAACGGACGCCATACATTATTAGATATTTTCTGTACTAATTGCTTCCCTTCAATACCTTGAAGGAAATCATTGTAAGCACCCTCAATACCAATTGATTTAACGCCTTCCTGATATTTGCCAAGAGTTCTCAGTGCGAGATGTCTGAAAGGCATTTCCCTGCGGTTTTGTGTTTCCACAATCAAGCCTCCACGGTATTTACCGTATTTAAGGATTGGAAAGGTTTTCATAAGCTTCAGCACATTGTGCTTAACACCACGTCTAAGCAAAAAGTACCTATTTTTCTTAGCTCTTTCCCGTTTTAAGATGGCGCTATATTCGGAGGCTGTTTTGTCCTTGAAGTTTTTAGCGAGATAATAGGCTAATGAATCGACTTCTTTCTTGAACACTTTATCAAGATGCTCAGCACGCAAATCCATTCTTACATCATAAATTGGGAGTGATGTTGCAAGTAAACTGCCGTCGGTAGAATACACATTTCCCCTGGCAGCTTCGATAGTTCTAAACTTGATTGTCTGGTGCTCTTTTTTCGCTTGCCAGTAATCACGATTAATCACACCAATGCTGAAAGCTCTTCCCAGGATGAGAATGCCAAAAAATGATACTACAAAGAATATCATTCTAGCCCTGCCGAGTATGTCTTTAGAGTCGTTCAATTTTTAGTTTGTGATGAATCTGCTGATTGAATAAAAATTTTATGCGGGGGTGTTTTAGCTTCGAATAGGTTAAGTGATGCAACTCGCTGAGCTACTTGACTTTGATTTGAGAGAAACATTAAGTCAGATTTCATTGAGATGTACTCACTGCTTAATTCTTTGAGATCTTTTTCTATTGCAGAAGTAGACCTGATTGTTCTTTCAGCACTATATGTATTTGCGATGTATAAGCCTATGATAAGAGTGAGGAAAAGTCCGTAAGGAAGATTGGCAGGGGTGACCACGCCTTCTAACAAAGTGCCGTCGACAAGCCGGTGCAATGCCGCAGCAACAGCATTCTTCTTGCGTGGAGCAGAATTGCTTTGTGGCTTATCCTTAGCTTTTTGACTTTTAAGGCGGTTCATTCTTCGGTTCTTTCGGCGATTCGTAGCACTGCACTGCGAGATCTAGGGTTTGACATTATTTCTTGCTCGTCCGGACGGATTGGTTTTCGGTTAACAGCCTTAAACGGTAGAGAAACTCTGCCGAAGAGGTCTTTTTCTGCTTCACCGCTAAACTTTCCATTGCGGATAAAATTCTTTACTAACCTGTCTTCGAGTGAATGATAGCTCATCACTACCAATCGGCCTCCGGGCTTGATAACTTCTGCACATTGTTCAAGAAAATCGCGAAGACTTCCCAATTCATCATTCACTTCAATCCTCAATGCCTGAAATACCTGAGCTGCGAATGAATTTTCCTGTCCCTTTCGGGCGAAAGGGCGGATGAGGTCAAGCAGCATTCCGGTAGTCCCAATAGTTCTGTCGGAGCGAACATTGCACAGATGTCTTGCTAGTTTTCCAGCCTCCTTAATTTCTCCATATTCTTTAAGAATATTTCTGATTTTCTCTTCGGGATATTCAGCTAGAATTGATGCCGCGTTCAAGGGTTGAGAAGTATTCATTCTCATATCGAGAGGAGCGTCAAATCTTATGGAAAATCCACGTGCTGCTTTATCAAATTGATGAGAGGAAACACCTAAATCAGCCAGAATTCCATCAACCGGTATCGCTCTTTGTAATCGGAGTGAGCTTTTTAGGTATCTGAAATTGAGAGGAATGAGGGTGAATCTAGAATCATCGGGCACATTGGCAGCAGCATCGGCATCTTGATCGAATGAGAACAAAGTTCCATCTTCGTTCAAATTCCTGAGAATTTCGAGCGAGTGCCCTCCACCTCCAAAAGTTGCATCTACATACCTTCCGCCGGGATTAATTTCCAGACCTTCAAGACAGGTTTTTAAAAGAACGGGCGTGTGGTAACTCATGACAGACCTGAATCTTTGTTCAACTGACCCATAACTCTTTCGGCAAGTTGTCCAAAACTATCAGCGTCAAATGCTCCCATCACTGAATCGTGCCCTTTTTCTGACCAGATTTCAATCTTATTGAGATTTGCAGTGAAAACCAGGTCGCTTTCAATTCCGGCATATTCGGAAAGGCGTTTCGGAAGCAGAATCCTTTTGCTTGCGTCCACTTCGATGCGCACCGCGCCATTAGTGAAAAGTCTTACAAAATCATCGTTTTCTTTCACGAACCTGTTTAGTCGACCTAAATCGGCCATCGTTTCTTCCCACAAATCCATTGGATATAAAACCAAACATCTTTGAAACACACTCCGGTTGATGACGAAACTATCGCGCAATTCTGCAGGGAACTGCTTTAGCAGCCCCGCTGGCATTAGTACGCGTCCTTTAGCGTCAACCTTACATGCAAACTCTCCGATGTAGTTAGTCATTCCTCAGGCTTGATTTGGAAGGTAAAAGTATAGAATAAAAATCCACACCTTACCACATTTTACCACATTGTTGATAAATTGTTACTTATAACGACGATGCAAATATATATATTATTGATAATGTGAAAATTATATTAGTGGTAAAAAGTGGGGGAGCTATATCATCTTCTGTTAATGAATATCTTAATAACTATCATCAGCCCACACTGTAAAATCATGGTCGGTTATAATATGTTATCGGATTTTGGTTACTTTTGACCGTCTATAGCATGGAAGGAATGCAGCACGAACTAATAGAAGAAAACGAATTCAAGTACATTACTGATGGAGAAGGTCCAGTGCTTCTTATTTTGCACGGTCTTTTTGGAGCTTTAAGTAATTTTAAAGATGTATTTGACAGGTTTAGGAATGACTATAAAGTGGTGATTCCTATGATGCCTATTTATGATCTACCTGTTCAGGAAACGCATGTAAAGAGTCTCGCCGATTTTATTCATCGTTTCGTAGAATTTAAAAAATTCGATAAAGTGAATCTTCTTGGAAACTCTTTAGGAGGTCACGTAGCTCTTGTATTTACTTTGAATTATCCGGAAAAGGTTAATTCTATGATTCTTACAGGTAGCTCAGGGTTGTATGAAAATGCAATGGGAGGTTCTTTTCCCCGCAGGGAGGATTATGAATTCATAAGAAATAAAGTTGCTTTTACTTTTTATGACCCTGAAACTGCAACCAAGGAATTGGTGGATGAGGTTTTTGAAATCGTAAATAACAAAGAAAAACTTATTCGGATTCTTGCTCTTGCAAAATCTGCAATAAGACATAATATGGGTGATGACCTGCATACTATGAATGTTCCGGTTTGCCTAATTTGGGGTAAGCAAGATCAAATCACACCTCCTGAAGTAGCTGATGAGTTTCATAAATTATTGCCTCAATCTGATTTATTTTGGATTGATAAATGTGGACACGCTCCAATGATGGAACAATCGCAGGATTTTAACGATATTCTTGAGCCTTGGCTAACAAAACTTTTTAAACCACAAGCATGACAATCAACGAAAAGTTAGTTGAAGAATTAGCGCATCTTTCTCGCTTGTCTTTTGAAAATGAGGCTAAGACAGAAATGATGAATGATATGAATAGGATGTTGAATTTCGTTGAGAAACTCAATGAACTCAATACCGATAATGTTGAACCTCTAATTTATATGAATGAGGAATTCAACATTATAAGAGTAGACGAGGTTATCTCTGAAATTACAAGAGAAGAAGGTCTCAAAAATGCACCTAAGCGCGACTCCGATTATTTTAGAGTGCCAAAGGTGATTGGCTAAAAAAATAAAAGGCAAAAAAAAGGCTTCCATTTGGAAGCCTTTTTAGTTTTAGCAAAACTGATCAAATGCCATTAGCAAATTATCAGCAATCATTTCAGGTGATCTGCCTTCAATATGATGGCGCTCGATGAAATGAACAAGTTTTCCATCCTTAAATAATGCCATAGCTGGCGAAGATGGAGGATAAGGTGCAAAGTACTTTCTTGCCTGAGCAGTAGCTTCTGCGTCATTACCTGCAAAAACAGTTGTTAAAGAGTTTGGCTTCTTGGATGCTTTTTCAATTGCCAATTTTACTCCTGGTCTTGCCGCTCCAGCAGCACAACCACAAACTGAATTAACTACAACAAGCACAGAACCTTCTGTATTATTTAATGCCGTATCAACATCGGCTGCTGAGCGTAACTCATTAAAGCCTGCGTCAACTAATTCGGCACGCATTGGACTTACTATTTGTTCGGGATACATGATTATTATTTATTTTCTGTTGAGTGAACAAAGTTAGTGCAAAAAGGTTCTTAGGCGA
This sequence comes from Bacteroidia bacterium, assembly GCA_018401705.1. GTDB lineage: Bacteria > Bacteroidota > Bacteroidia > M30B66 > M30B66 > M30B66. Next base: position 68,513 of record JAGYKL010000003.1, read on the forward strand.
CTTTTTGTCAGTCTTACTTCTTGCGACTCACTGTAAATTCTACCAAGTCTCTAAAAGAATCACGGAATTCAGAAGCCGGAAAACTTTTAAGAGCCTTAAGCGCTTTGTCTTTATAATACATCATTCGCTCTTCAGAATATGCAATGCCCTGACCCTCTCTAACAAGTCTAATAACTTCTTCTACCTTTCGGGGATTGGTATTATGGTTCTTTACAATGTTAATGATATGTCGCCTTGTAGCCTTATCGCAATTAGAAAGCGTATAAATCAAAGGTAAGGTCATCTTTCTTTCCTTTATATCAATACCAGTTGGTTTGCCGATAGCAGATGAACTTTCATAATCAAAAAGATCATCTTTGATTTGAAATGCAATGCCAACATCTTCGCCTATCTGCTTCATGATTTTTACCTTATCTGGCTCGGCTCCCGAAGAGCTTGCTCCTCCTGCGCAGCAGGAAGCTATCAAGGTGGCAGTTTTCTGACGAATAATGTCAAAATAGACATCTTCACTTATATCCAGCCTTCTGGCTTTCTCAATTTGAAGCAACTCTCCCTCACTCATTTCACGCACAGAGTCACTTACTATCTTGAGGATTTCAAATTCTTCATGGTCAATCGCAAGAAGCAATCCTTTGCTAAGCAAATAATCGCCTACCAAAACAGCTATTTTATTCTTCCACAATGCGTTCACAGAGAAAAAGCCTCTTCGCTCATTTGCATCATCAACAACATCATCATGAACTAAAGTTGCAGTATGCAAAAGCTCAATTAATGAAGCCGCTCGATAGGTGCTTTCTTTTATTTCACCGCAAATACCTGCAGCCAGAAATACGAACATTGGACGAATTTGCTTGCCCTTTCGCTTAACAATATAATAGGTTATCCTTTCTAATAAGGGAACCTTGCTATGCATAGAATCTCTGAACTTTCGTTCAAACTCATCCATTTCTTTTGCAATGGGCGCTTTGATTTCTTCGAGATTCCTCATTTAGGGCGTAAATGTATAACAGACCAAGCAAGATTGAGTTCTTATTCAAGCATATTTTTCATCCTAGCGAAGCTTTAATTCTTATAAATTATCTCTCAAAAAAGCAAGTTTGAATTGTATCTTTACAGCTTGCAATGATTTCCCAAAAAACAATAGACGAAGTAATAGATACCGCTCGCATCGAAGATGTGGTGGGAGATTTTGTTGGCCTCAAACGAAGAGGTTCTAACATGATTGGGCTTTGTCCGTTTCATAATGAAAAAACGCCTTCATTTAATGTTTCTCCTTCAAAAGGAATTTTCAAATGCTTTGGCTGCGGACAAGCGGGGAACTCTGTGAAGTTTATCATGGAGCTTGAAAAACTGTCTTACCCTGAAACGATTAAGTATTTGGCTAAGAAGTACAACATTCAGGTTGAAGAAGACGAACAGCCAGTCGAATTCAAGCAAGAGCAGTTTGAGAGAGAATCAATGTATTTGCTCAATCAGTGGGTTCTTGAGTATTTTCAGGAGCAAATGCTGCATACTGAAGAGGGTCAGAGCGTTGCTTTAAGTTATTTCAAAGAAAGAGGATTCACTTTAGAAACGATTGAAACTTTTGCTTTGGGTTTTCATCCGCCCGGCTATTCAGTTCTATATGACGCGGCAATAAAAGCTGGCTATAAACCCGAGTTTCTTTTCAAAACGGGATTAGCAATTGAAAAAGATGGAAAAGGAATTGACCGCTTTCGCGGGAGAGTGATGTTTCCAATCAGACAGCAAAGCGGCAAAGTGCTTGGCTTTGGAGGGCGAATTCTTGGTAATGACAAGAAAATCGCAAAGTATCTCAACTCTCCTGAATCTGAAGTTTATCATAAGTCATCGGTCCTCTATGGTTTGTTTGAAGCCAAAAAAGCAATTAGCAATGAAGACGAAGCTCTATTGGTTGAAGGTTATACCGATGTAATTAGTCTGCATCAGGCCGGACTCAAAAATGTGGTAGCGTCTTCAGGCACGTCTTTAACGGTAGATCAGATAAAACTATTAAGAAGGTATACTGAAAATATTGTTATGCTTTATGACGGCGATTCCGCCGGGATAAAAGCAACGTTCAGAGGGCTTGACATGATTCTTGAACAAGGGCTTCACGTAAAAATTGTGTCTTTGCCAGAAGGAGAAGATCCCGATTCTTTTGCAAAAGCCAATACTGCTGATTATCTGAAGGATTACATCCGCCGGGAGGCGAAAGATTTTATTGCTTACAAAACTTCCGTTTTGAAGGAAGAAGCAGATGGCGACCCAATAAAAATTGCTTCTATGATAAGAGAAGTTGTTCATTCTCTAGCGCTTATTCCAGATCAAGTACTGAGGTCTGTGTACCTAAAAGATTGTGCCGAGCGGCTAGATACTGATGAGCAAACCTTGATTTTTGAACTCAATAGACAAATAAAAGACAATCAGAAGAAAGCGTATAGCCGGGAAGTAAAAGACAATCATGAAGTGCATTTGCCTGAAAGTCTTGAGGAAGAAATTGCTCAAATTAAGCAACTGCCAGATTTAGGTGCAGCTATGCCTCAGGAAATGGATGTTGTTAGAATTCTCATCTTATATGCTAATAATATAGTTCCATTTGAAGGTAAAACAGAGGAAGGTGAAGATGCCGATTTGCTATATCGAATTGGTGACATAATTCTTCATGAACTCAATGAGGATGAATTGTTTCCAGAAGATCCTGTTAATTTGAGAATATTCAACTTTTTTGCTCAAGCTGCAGAGAATGAATTTCCTAAGGATGTGTTTTTCCTTCATCATCAAGATGAAGAGGTTTCTCAAAGAGCAATAAATCTAACAAGCTCACCTCATTTGCTGAGTGAAAACTGGAAGGAAAAGCATCAAATTTTTATTAGTTCTGAATCAGATTTGAGCAAAAAAATGATTCTTACTGCGGTATACTCCTACAAACTTAGGAGGGTTCAGAATATGCTTAAAGAACTTAATGAAGCCCTTTCTGGCGAACAAGCCGATGATGAGATGAATGCTAGTCTTGAGCGATATATGGGGTTGCAGAATGCTAAACTTGAATTGGCTAAGCAATTATCGTACGTAATCTTGTAAGAAATAGGCGATAGCAGGAAGTTGATATGCCTTTTCCTAAATATTGTTTCCACTCTGAGCCCTCTGCGTTTAGCTTTTCATTCTTTACGTGAAAAAAGAAATCATTTCAGGTAGAGAGTTTATTTAGCATCAAATAGATTATAGATTCTAAAAGGCTGTTTTAATCTTCATTAGTAAATTATAATTGCCCTGTCATTCAGTTTGTTTCAATATGAGACAGCTTGATATTTCTGCATCAAAATATAGTTTCCCCGTCTTTCGTATCTTTGGGAACATTGATTAGTACCATTCTTGATTTTGAAACCTCAGTTCCTAACCATACAGAAGTTTGTCAAGTTGCTTGATGATAATCATCTAAATGCATTTAAATTGCATTTGGAAGAAGTTAAAGCAGTTACCCCTCTCAAATTAATTGAGGCGATATCAAAATCCTTAACTGAGCCTCAGGAACCTGATGAGCTTTGCCTTGCCGTCTATGGCAAAAAAGATCCGCAAACAAAGAAGTCTTTTAATCAGCTTGCTTCACACACTATTAGACTTTCAGGTTATTTAAGCAGGAATTATCCCAGCTATCTGGTCCATAACATAAGTCGCATTGAGATGCTGATAAATTCAGGAAATCTTGAAGAAGCTAATATACTTATTGATTGTTTGCTTGATATTGCTGATAGAATTGGAGATTTTCAAACACAAATTTCATGTCATAAGTTTCTTGCTCAACAGGCTCAAATGTATAAGTCGCAAAATGAAACGATCAGGCATTATGAAAAGATAAAAGTCTTGCTCGAAATTGAGCAAATTATAAATGAGTTATACCTATATACGAGGCAGAACTTTAATATAAGTGTGAAAGATGATTCGGTTTTACATTCATTTGAAAACCATCTCGATTATTACCGCAGATACCATAATCACTCAGAACCAAGCATCAGAATTCTTAGTAGGTTCTTCTCTTTCTTCCTGATTTATTATTACCGTCCAACTGAATATCTCACAGAGAAAATTCAAAAAGAAACTGAACTCTTTGATGATGAACTACAGAAGCAGCAAGTACTTGTAATGCATTTCATGGAAGATATTTATAGCAAGTTCTTATTCTATAAATTAAATCTAAGCACAACAGACTTAAGTTCAAAAGAAGGAAAGGCTGAATATCAGAAACTCCTCACACATAACAAGTCCTTACTGTTTTGGCAGAATTATGTTAATATCCCTGAGCTGTATGCTATTGCCATAAAATCAACATATTACCTTTCAAGATATCATAGTATTAACCATCGTACTGATTTTCTTCAGGTAATGCCTTCTGAAGATAGACAAGATATTTCTCGCCTTATAGCCCGATGTGAAGAGCTTGTTAAGCTTGATATTTGGGAGCCTGATCATGTAAACGATCTAGTTCATTTTAAGCTTACCTGGTCTGCAATGCTATTGCTTGGCGAAAGGTCTGATATTCAAAAAGGAGTTGATAATCTCGAAAAGCTGATGACGACTTATCAGCAGATTACTTTCTCAGAAAGTATGGACAGCATTTTTATTTGTCTAATGCTAGGGTATTTTGCTTTAGACGATTATAAAATGTGTGTCGAAACCTTCAAGAGATATGTTAAGCTCTCTAAGGGGCGTGTGGTTAATACAGAGAACGATTTAGAAATTCACACCTATTATTATGTTGCACAATGGTTGCTCAGTGAACGTAAGCAATATCTGAGTAAACTTAGCGAGAATTTTCATCAAGCCGGCTTGCACAATAGTAAGAAGGTAATACAACAAACAATCCTTGAATTGGTAAATTACTTCGATATACCGGTGAGTTTGGTGAATAGCTGATAGAGAAATTATTATTTGTACTTCGAGAAAATTCTATTAGTGCTTAATTATTTACAACCAGTTTGCGAGCTGTTGTTCCTTGTTTTGAAGTAACATAGACTATGTAGATACCACTTTTTTGTAACTGAAAATTCATTTCTTTTTGCGTTGCTTGAACTTTCAATATCTCCTGACCTTGAAGGTTTGTAACAATTATAATAGCATGCTCAGGTAATGATGTAATTGTAAATAGTCCTTCTGATGGGTTTGGATGAACCGATAGTGGTTTAAAAGAGTCTGATTCGGATACGGTAGAGGCAACACCAAAGAAAATGTCTTGGTAATTATTAGCGAACTGATAAGCAGTTTCACAATTACTTAAAGCATCCCAATTAATTGACCAAGTCATCATACCTTTTAAAGTAGGGTAACCATTTGAATTTGATAAAACATAAGTGCCTGGTTGAGGTCCATTCCCTAGTAAATAATCTATAGCAGATTTTACAGTTGCAGAATCTACAAAGCCGCCTCCAGCAGCATTTGAACAAGCAGGTAATCCAATTGCAACTTTGTTGGGAGGTAAGCCTTCAAACATCCCACCTGCGGTGTTAAATCCATGAATCACTGCTTCAGTCATTGCAACGATAAAATCAGCGTTGCCTTGTTCATAAATGCTGCCATCTACACCGTACATAGTTCCGCTGTTATACAACTGAACTTGTAACACATCAATCGAATCTCTTAATTGATTAATGATAGGTAGGTATCCACCCCAAATACTTCCGAAAGCCGATTGCCCACCTTGCACATAGGCTGTTTCAGGAGCCATTGTTAATAATAGTTTCCTGGAGTAAGTAAGGTGATAATTGGCCATTATTTGTTTAATGGCATCAATCAAATTGACTTGTGCAATATTCCCAGGAGCTTCTATGGTGCCTCCACTTATTAATATAGAGTTCCCATTTTCTATATCAATATCAATTCCATCAAAGCCATAAGTATTGATGATTGCAGTTAATGAACTAACGAATGCATCTTTATTTTCTTCGGTTGTAAGGTCAATACTTGTAGTTGCTCCTCCAATACTTAATATGACCTTTTTTTCCTGACTTTGCAGCTCCTGGATTTTTGTTATCAAATCACTTTGTGAAACGCCATCTGGAGAGAAAATAATATTCATATCTGATGGTGATGTTGGAACCGCGAAGGCAATTTCTATGACATTATACCTGTTATCAATATTGTCTAACTGTATGTAAGGTGCATTTGCATCGTTCCAATTATGCCAATAACCGATTAAAGCAGGATCAGGAATTTGCGAATAAGCTTTACTTATTAAGCAAGCTATTGCAATATGAATAATAATAAGTTTCTTCATACATCATTAAAATTAAGCATCAATTTCTTGGGATTAAGAAGAATGCGTTTGGGCTAGCAAAGCAATCTTACGAAGTTAATAAAGACTCCTTATTTGACCTTACTTTATGCAAGTTCTCAATTGTTTTTGACTTAATCATTTGAAATAGACTCATAAAAATATAGCGGCTTAGCATTAGTTATTTACTACACCAACAAGCTCGGTGTCTTTATTTCTTAAATCAATGCCGCCTTCAAGTATCGACTTTAGGTTTAACAAATAAAATGTCCAGCCAAAAGCACAACCTAGCCTAATATTCTCTTTTGAGCTTTCGTCAATTGGAATTTCTTTTTGACTTAATTCTACAAGTATTTGATCGTCAACCTCCCTTAGTTTGATTTGAACTTTGCAGTCCCCTGCAAAAGTGAACTCCAGAAAATCTATTCCATTAGCTTCTGTTATTTTACCTTCTTCAAAGGCGTTTTGAGCAAACCAATTCCATTGATACTTGCAGCCCTCAGAAACATTCTTAGATGAATCAACTTTCGTTTTGTCTGGTGTATAGAAAACCGCTTTTGATAGAAACCATTTTTCAAGATCAGCACTCTTAGTCCAAGCGTTATAGACTTTGTTTAAGTCAGATTTAACATAAATTCTTTTGGTGAATTGTGACCAGTCAAAGTTTTTCATACTAAACATTAAGTATTGTTGATTTTAAACAAGGATAATAATTTTTGCTCTTACAAACATTCCCAGAACCAAGCTGTGAACTAATCTCATCAATTTTTATTGGCGCTGATTACTTGGTCTCTCAAAAGCATAATCATTTTATAATTCAGTTCGGGATATCCTTCCTTTTTTGGTCCAAATGAAGGAGGGTAATCACAACCACAATGATCGTAAGGGCCAATCTTATCCTCAATTTCTTGAAATATAATTTGACGGTTATATATATAGGAGTTAATTCTAATTGCTACAGGGCTACACCTCCCTGTTTGCTGTTGAGAATTGCATTCATAGCGAGAAAAAATTAAGCTATCCATGAAGAAGTAATACTCGGTAAAGTGGTACCGCATAAAACTTGGTTCATTTTCAAATAATCCAATATTAGGTTTAAAACCATTGATGATTTTCACCAATAAATCATTTTTGTATAAAGCGTAAATGTTTGAATTAGAAGAGTCGATAATTTCTTTGACTTTAAGAGATGTGTCATTATCAATCTCTTGAATCAACTGTTTAATTGTTTCAGTCTTTGAGCTATCTGATATATTTTTAGGGATAAAGTCATCAAAGTAAACTTGATTCTTATCATCAATTGCCAGGCTATCTTGGCTAATAGAATCTTCAGTTTCTTGCTTGATATTCCTTATGTCATTACATGAACAAAGAATTGCTAAGCAGAATAATAGGTGAGTATATAGCTTCATTTTAATAGGGGCTTGGGCTCATTTAATTATTAAACCTGTCTGCTTGAATTGGGTGAATTGTCTCATTAATGTTTCTTTTAATCTAAGTTGAGATGGCCTTTCCCAAACCCATTTACTCAGTAGATTTCTGATTCTTGCTTGACTTTACAAGCTTGTTTTTATGGTTATAAATTAAACACTCACATGTTGATGCGTTAACCGTTAGGTGATCGAGGTTGCTTGTCTTTATTGAATTAATATAATCGCTGTGTTTTATATACCAAATAAATGAAAGTCCTTTAGATGTTTTAGTAGTTCCTTCATAAACTTCAATATTTGGTAATGCAAAGCCTTCTTTTTCAGCAATCTTCAATGCATCAAAATAATTGCATTCCCATTTTAAATCATGATCTATAAGAGTGTCTTTGTAATCTTTGGTTTTCATTTTCCACTTTCCGATATCTGCACTGCTGGGATAGGTTCTGAGTCCAAAACCAATTAACGTATCATTACTGTAATTGTAGAAAGAGTCAATTTTAGTAAGTGTGTCTATTATATGTTTGACTTTGAAGTAGTCATTAAAGTATTTCCATTTTATCTTATAATGTAAACTGTCAATTTGAACGGTTTTGAGTCCTGTACTATCGACGATCTCTTGCTTGAGATAATTTTCTGGATATTCTATTTCTTCCAACTCAATTGCTTTGGCTCCGGCTGAAATAGTATTCTTCTCAGAATTACCGCATGAATTAAAGATTACAATAATTAGTGTTAATAATAGGAGCCTTTTCATATTTGTAACCGGATTTGATGATTTGAATTTGGTTTCAATGAAGCTTTAAAATATGTAAATGACATTCTTTACTCATCATCATATGCTAAAATACTTTTGATTACTCATAAGCTCCCATGTTCACTTTAACAACTGATGTGACTTTTAATTCAAACGTTATTCTGTGTTAAAATCTGAGAGGTTCATTTTTCCGAGTTTTAAACAAATGGGTTAAAAACTTGTATGTGATTTTGTATTTATTGGCTTCAATAGGACTTAATTCGGCAAGCTCAGCAAGACTTGAACTGCTTCACGCTATTAATAAATTAAGCATTCTATGGTTTCTACTATAATGGGTGTTGAGCTAGTCGAAGAACCCTACCCGGGAATAAATTAGTCTATTTGACCAACATATATGTATTTCAAGCATTTATACATGTTTAAGATGGATGTTCATTTTGCGATATATGGATTGGGCGGCAAAAATGCCCTTTTAATTTAATTCACCTATTTAACTCCCAAGCTCCAATAGATTCAGTTCTTTCAATTTTGTATTTAAAGAAATATCATAAAAGTAATTTTTATCGGAATCAAAAACCGAAACATACTAGTTCAATATCTCGGCATAAAACAATTCCACTTACCTTTGCCGCTCGTATAGAAAAGCATGAGAATCTCCTACAACTGGCTTAAAAATTATATTTCCCCAATTCCTTCTGCCGAAGAATGTTCCACTCGTCTCACAGCTTCAGGTTTGGAAGTGGAAAGCATGGAGAAAATTGATACCATCAAAGGAGGCTTGAGAGGTTTAGTTGTAGCAGAAGTAAAGACTTGTGTTCCTCATCCAAATGCTGATAAGCTAAAGATTACTCAGGTTGATGCAGGCGACGGCAATTTGCTCCAGGTAGTTTGCGGAGCACCGAATGTTGCTGTTGGCCAAAAAGTAATTCTTGCAACTGTTGGTGCAGAACTTTTCCCTGAGGAAGGAGATTCTTTTCAAATTAAGAAAAGTAAAATCCGAGGCGAACTGTCTGAAGGGATGCTTTGTGCAGAGGATGAAATAGGACTAGGCCAAAGTCATGCTGGAATTATTGTTTTGCCTGATTCTGCTAAAGCCGGCACATCAGCTGCCGATTTTTATAATGTGCAACAGGATGTAGCTTTTGAAATTGGTTTAACACCAAATAGAACAGATGCTATGTCGCATTTTGGTGTTGCTCGTGATTTAAGAGCGACTCTTTATGAGGATGAATCTTATCACTTAGAGTTTCCAAATACCACCGAAATCTTTTCATCTGCTAAGAATAAACATGTTATTCAAGTTGAAATCAAGAATCCAGAGGCACTTACACGCTATTCTGGGATTTATATCGAGAATATTCAGGTTAAGGAAAGTCCTGATTGGTTAAAAAATGCTTTACTGGCCATTGGTCAGCGACCAGTAAACAACGTAGTTGATATAACTAATTATGTGTTACATGAATTAGGTCAGCCATTACATGCATTTGATGCAGAAAAGATTAAGGGAAAGAAGATTATTGTTCAAACTTGCAAGGAAGGAACTAAATTCAAAACGCTAGATGCTGTTGAAAGAGAGTTGAAGGGAAGTGAGTTAATGATTTGTGATACGGCTGCGCCTTTATGCATTGCTGGTGTCTTTGGCGGAGCCGAATCTGGAGTTAGCAACTCAACCACATCTATTTTTCTTGAATCTGCTTGTTTCGATTCTGTTTGGGTTAGGAAAACGGCTCGTTTGCACGGTTTAAATACCGATTCTTCCTTTCGTTTCGAAAGGGGCACCGATCCAGAAGCAACAGTTTTTGCTTTAGAGAGAGCTTTGTTATTAATCCAGGAAATCGCTGGTGGAAGTGTAATCGGCGATTTATACGATTATTATCCGGAGCCGGTTGAGTGGGCTGCTGTAAATTTAAGATATAAAATGCTCGACCGGTTGGTCGGAGAGAAAATTCCACGTGAGGAAGTAACTGCAATTCTTAAGTCACTGGGGATTAGGGTTGAGACGGATTCTAACTTAGGTTTGAAATTAAGTATCCCACCTTTCAAGGTGGATGTGAAGAATGAAGCTGATGTAACTGAAGAAATTTTACGCATTTTCGGATACAATAAAATCGCAATTCCTTCTCAGGTAAGTAGTTCCATAAATATTATGGAAGGTGTTGATGCATGGAAATTGAAAAACCGCATCAGCGACCAGCTGGTTTCTCTAGGTGTTTTCGAGGCTTTGAATAATTCACTAAGTGCTGAAAATTATGATAGTCTCCTTCCGGAGGATGGAAACGCTTCTGTAAAACTTTTGAATGCCTTAAGTTCCGAGCTTAACGTGATGAGAAGGTCAATGATGTTTGGAATCTGTGAGTCTTTGAGCAGAAATCTCAACCGTCAACAAAATGATGTTGCTCTATTCGAGTGGGGAAAGGTTTATCAATACAGCGCCGAAAATGCTTTTGTAGAAGAGGAGAAGCTAGCTATTGCGCTTTGCGGAGATTTGATGTCAAATAACTGGCACGGAAGCAAGATGAAATCTGACTTCTATTCACTTAAAGGCATGATTGAAGCAATACTGAAATCGATGGGAATTAATATTCATGATTTGAATTTCAGCTCTGTTAAACATCCTGGATTAATTAATGCATTTGAACTAAAGTTAAAGAACAGGAGCCTCGGTATTATTGGAGAACTATCGGGACTTACAAGAAAGCAATTTGGTTTGCCTGCAGCAATTTGGTTTGCCGAATTAAACTGGAAGTCTTTAATAAAAGCGCATACTTCAGCACGGTTTGTTTATCATGAAATACCTAAATTTCCTGCAGTTCGCAGGGATTTAGCCTTAGTTATTGATGAATCTGTTTCATTCGAAAGTATCTATTCAACTGCAACATCAACAGAAAGAAAGCTTTTAAAAGATGTAAACTTGTTTGATGTTTATCAAGGTGAAAAACTTCCTAAAGGAAAGAAATCATATGCTGTTTCCTTTATCCTTAGGGATGAAGAAAAGACACTCACTGATAAGCAAGTTGAAAAAACAATGGAGCGATTGCTAGATGCTTTTAAAACTAATTTAGGTGCTGAGCTTAGAAATTAGTCTTTAAGTATTCTAAAGATTCTTTGATCTGTTCGTGTAGAACACACGATTTGATATATACCCTTTTCATATTCAGAAAAGTCAAGATTAATCAGACTTCCCTCTTCATCGAATGCACTAACAAGCTTGCCGTTTATTGAATATACGGCAATGTGAAACTGTTCTGGCTCAGAAGATTGAATCATTACCATGTTGGTTGCGGGGTTAGGGAAGATTCTCCATCCGCCGCTTGCGGCAGTATTTAAATCAGTAATTGTAACTGAAATTATTACCTCACTGGTGTCAAATAAACAATTGCTTCCAGCAATTAAACTAACTGAATAATCACCTTCGCCTGAATATTCATGAACAGGAGCGGGTAATTCAGAAGTGTTTCCATCTCCAAAATCCCAGGTAAAAGTTTCGGCATTCGATGCTTCATGCTGAAAGTTATATTGAAGACCTTCAGCTATATAAGAAAAGTCAGCTTCTGGCTCAAAACGACCAATATTCCATACTTCAAGGCTGTCATTTACGGTATTGTCAGCAATACCCTGAAAAAAGGTAGCTGTGTTTGCATCTAGGCTGGCAATATAACTTAAGCCTAATGAAGGTTTTCTTAATATGGTGGAGTAAAAAGTGCAAGCTGCCAAATACGAACCTGCTGGCGAAGGGTGCGATAAATCAGCATTCCATAAGTTAGTGGTTGAATCAGCATACCAAGCATTTTTCCAAGATGAACCCACAGGGGCAATAATGCCTTCAGTTTCGTCAGCCATAGTTTTATATCCCCAACGAAGTCTGTCATTCATACCTTCGAAAGTGCATAATGGTGGATAATTGCCGCAATTCTGAGAATCTCCGTACTTCCTGCCCCAAGTCATGTAAAAAACAGTTTTGGCACAAGGGCTTGCAGCATGAATTAGAGAATCTAATTCAATAGCATAGGGCAAAGTTTGTGAATTAACCTGACTAGGAGGGAAGGATGGTTCTTGACTCTGAGCTTGAATTATAACATAATCCCAGTTTCCCTGGGCAATTTTATTTAAGCTTGTTTGATTAGAAGCGTGAGCGCTAAGAGTGAAACCTCCAGGTGTGTTTGCATCAAAGGTGATTGTGTCTCCGCCGCTTAAGGCGAGATTATAGAACATTGATGGCAGATTGTTATACGCTGTATAGCTATTGCCTAACCAAAGAATCCTTTTATTCTGAGTTAGTCCAGACTTTGGAATTAAAATCGTGAGGGCAAAAAGCATGAAAATAGCTTTCTTATCTAACTCTGCAAAAATCATCCATGGCTTGTTTAGCTGGTTCATATCCTAAAGTTTCACTTTGTTTAAAATCGTCGCAAGCCATTTCCCGCTTGCTAATCATAATTTGAGCAACTGCTCTATTGTAATAGGCAATGCCATAATCATCTTTAAGTCTAATGGCCTCGTCATAATCACGTATTGCTGAAGAGTATTCTCCAAAAAGCATTTTTACGTTTGCTCTATTGTTATAAGCCTCGTAATCATTGGGGTTTAAATCTATACTAGTTGAGTAATCTGATATAGCTCCATCATAATCTCCCATAACTTTCTTCGTCATTCCTCTAAAGAAAATGGCTTCGGCATAATCCTTATCTAATTCCAATGCTCTGTTATAGTCTTCAAGAGCTTCTTCATCAAGGCCCATATTTCTTCTTGCCATTGCTCGGTTAAAATAAGCCGAACTTATGTTTTGATTCAGCTCTATTGCTTTAGTGAAATCAGCTTCAGCCCCTACAATATTCTGATTGAGTTTTTTTGCAACTCCTCTGTTGTAGTATGCCATTGCAAACTCAGGATTTAATCTGATAGCATTGTCAAAAGCAAGAATTGCAGAAATATAGTTTTTGCGTTCTAAGTAAATCAATCCTTGAAGCTCAAAAGCAAGTGAATTCTCTTCGCATAAACTAAGAGCTTTGTTTAAGTCATTCTGAGCTAGCTCAATCTCACCTAGATTTAAGTTGGCAAGTGCCCTACATATGTAAGCAAGAGTATCTGACGGCTCTTTTTCAAGCATAAGATTATAATCATTCACCGCAGCTTGAAATTCTCCAGAAGCTAAGTGTGCATTAGCAAGTTGATGATAAAGTTCTGTTTGATCTGGATTTGATTCAATGGCTTTTGTGTAATCCTCAACGGCACCGGGATAATCTTCAACGAGCATCCGTAATTGAGCCCTTGAGTCATAAAGGTTAGCAATATTGGGATTGATTTGCATAGCTCGGTTCTGATCTGCAATAGCTTCCTTGTATCGAGCCATCTTGGTAAGCGCAACACTTCTTTTGTACCAGGCATCTGCTAAAGTGGGGTCTACATTAACAGCTATCGTGTAGTTATCGTAAGCTTGGCGATAGTTATTCAACTTCATTTGATTATCGCCATCTTTCATAGGCTGCAGCCCAGAACGATACTGAATAACCTGCGAATGCACCTGTAAAGAACCCAACAATATGAGTAGCGATGTAAGTAGGGTTTTCATATCTGCAATATAACCTAAGCTTATGAACTATTTTTAGCAGGAAGCGCATAAGTAATAACATCTTCCTGTTGAATTTCTTTATCGCTTAAAATGATTAACCTTTCAACAACGTTTCTGAATTCTCGAATATTACCTGTCCAATTATGTTTTTGTAATTCGGCTATTGCCTCAGGCTTGATTTTCTTAACCGGCATGCCATAATCACCACAGATTAATTCAAGAAAGTAATCTGCTAAAAGCGGGATATCTTCTTTTCTTTCATTCAAAGCAGGCACCTCAATAATTATAACACTGAGTCGATGGTACAAGTCTTCTCTAAACTGACCTTTTTCTATTTCTTCTCTTAAGTTCTTATTGGTGGCGGCTATAATTCTCACGTCCACAGAAATCTCCTTTTCGCCTCCAACTCGGGTAATCTTATTTTCTTGCAAAGCTCGAAGCACCTTAGCTTGAGCACTTAAACTCATATCTCCAATTTCGTCAAGAAATAGGGTGCCGCCATGAGCTAATTCGAATTGACCTTTTCTTTGTTTTACAGCACTGGTAAATGCTCCCTTTTCATGTCCAAAAAGCTCGCTCTCAATGAGCTCGGATGGAATGGCTGCGCAATTAACTTCAATGAGTGGAGAGCCTCCTCTTTGACTTTTTGAGTGAACCCATCTTGCAACAAGCTCCTTTCCGGTTCCGTTCGGACCCGTAATTAAAATTCGAGCGTCGGTAGGAGCAACTCTCTCAATCATGTCTTTTACTTTTCTGATTGCAGGAGATTCACCGACCATATCGATGGTTTTGTTGACTTTCTTCTTTAAAATCTTAGTTTCTTGAATAAGATCCGACTTATCTAAAGCATTCCTCATAGTAATCATGAGGCGATTAAGGTCAAGAGGTTTTGCGATAAAATCGTAAGCTCCTTTTTTAATACATTCAACTGCAGTTTCAATGGTTCCATGACCTGAAATCATGATAACTGGACAATCAATTCCTTGCTCAATTACCTTGTCAAGCAGTTCGGTTCCATCCATTTTTGGCATTTTAATATCGCTCAATAGGATATCGTAAGTGCCATTTTTAATTTTCTCCCAGCCTTCGGCACCATCAACAGCTTCATCAACTTGATGGTTTTCATATTCAAGAATTTCCTTAAGCGTATTTCTAATTGCTCTTTCGTCGTCGACGATTAGAATCTTTGCCATGTCAATGCGTTTCTTTCATTGTTTTAACAAAATCATATAACATTCCTTCTTTTAGAGAGAATGTAGATAGGCGAATTGCTTTTAAATCAAGCGTTTTGAATACAAAACGAATCATAATTGCTGCTACAACTATCATCTCTACCCTCATTGCTGCAAGCCCCTTTATTTTAAAACGCTTCTCAAGGTTAGAATTAATGAGAAGCTTGTACATCGCTTCAAAATACTTTAAGTTAAAATGATATTCTGTTTTTACCAAAGGATTTTCTTCTGTATGGTACTTATAATATATCATTTCCGCCAAAGAATCGAAGCTTCCAGAAGACCCCACCAAAGTATCTACTTTATGAATTTCGCAAGCAGCCCATAGCAATTTTAGTTCCTCTTTTAGATAGCTTTTTAGTTCTTTTATCTCATCCTTTTTAATAGGTTCTGAGGGATTAATAACTTCCAGCAACCTCGCTGCTCCTAAATCAAAGCTATGTCGCCAATACATAGTTTGGCGGTCGCAAATCACAAATTCTGTGCTGCCACCCCCAATATCCATAATTAACACCTTTTTACCTCCAAGGTCAAGTGCTTGATTAACGCCATAATAAATAAGTTCTGCCTCACGATCTCCACTTATTGTTTCGATTTGGATTCCGGTTTCATCGAAAACGCGTTTCACAAAATCTTCTCCATTTGAGGCACTTCGAATAGCTGAAGTAGCAAAAGCTCTAACATGGTCAACTTCAAACCTGTCAATTGTGGCTTTATGAGTTGCCATAGCTTTCACACCTCTTAGAAATGGCGTGTGAGAAATTACTTGGTTATTGATGCCGCCTTCGCCAAGCTTGACGGGGATTTTCTCCTTGTTAATGACTACAAATTCTCCATTCTCATGAATTCTTACGATCATAAGTTTGAAAGTATTTGTACCAATGTCAATTATTGCAATCTTCAACTAAATGGGTTTTGTGCCCCAATGTTAAGAAATACCAGCAAGTTTAGACAAACTACTTGTTAAACTTTATTAACGTTTTATTTGTACCGCAACCATTTAGCCAGTTCTTTCCAGCTAACTTTTTTGCCATACATTAGAATTCCCGTTCTGTAAATCTTCCCTGCAAGCCATGTAGTTAATATAAATCCTGCTATTAGTGATAGCATAGAAACAACTAATTCCCAAACTTCAACCTGAAAAGGGAGTCTTACCATCATGATAATTGGCGAGGTAAATGGAATAAAGGAAAGCCAACGCGCCACCGTGCCTGTAGGGTCATTAAGAACAGTTTGTGCCATCACAAATGAGAAAATTAGAGGGACTGTTATCGGTAAGACAAATTGCTGTGTATCAGCATCATTGTCTACAGCACTTCCAATAGCTGCAAATAGAGACCCATACAGCAAATAACCACCTAGAAAATAGAAGATAAATGCAGGAATTAGTAAGGCCCAATTGATACTATTAACTCTTTCGAAAAGTTGCTGATTCTCAATTATTTCATCAATGTCTTCGACAGCAGTTCCATCTGGACTATTCTGCATCAACATTTCAATTTTGTCGGCACTATATTTTTCCTTCACCACTGTATTCATGAAAGTTGAATAAATAGCGGCGGTGAATATCACCCACAAAAGAAACTGAGTAAGGCCAACCAAAGCAATTCCAATGATTTTGCCCATCATTAGTTGAAAAGGCTTTACCGAAGAGATAATTACCTCTACAATTCTATTTGTCTTTTCTTCAATAACGCCTCTCATTACTTGCGCTCCGAAAAGAAAAATGAAGAAATAGATTAGCATACCTCCAATGGCGCCTATTGTAGTACTTAGCTCTACATCATAGCTTGCATCTTTAGCCGGTGACTCATCCAAAGGAATGGTTTTCATGTTCACATTCACTGATTTCTCAATGCTGGCAACCAACTCCTTATCAACACCCTGAGATTTTAACAAAGCCCTTTCTATCTGCTTTTCTATTTGATTTTCAATGTAAACCTTCACATTTAGGCTTACCTGCTCTCTTGAAAATAGCTTAATATTTCTTTGGGTAACCAACAAATTATCATCCTGCCCGGCAGGGATATAGACCAAAGCATAGGTGTCGGAGGTTTTAAGGTTTTCTTTCGCCTCATCCAAAGAACTATTCAGATAGGTGAAGATGATATTGGAATTTGATTGAAGCTGACCTTCAGAGATTCCTGTTTCATCAAGAACTTGAATTTTTCTGATCGTTTCATTCGATTTGGCAAGCCAAACCGGAACGATTCCAATAGCGGCAATGAGTAAGGGCCCCAGAATCGTCATAATAATGAACGACTTCTTTTTTACCCTTGTTAGATACTCTCTTCTGATGATAAGACCAATTTTTCCCATTATGCAATAGCTCTTTCCTGATTAGTTTGTTGAACTGTTGTAATGAATATTTCATTCATTGTTGGAATAATTTCCTGAAAGCTTATGATTTCGCAAACGGGCATCACCGCTGCAAATAAATCATTTACAGTATGGTTGTTTAATATGCGCAGTTTTACTTTGCAATGCTCACCATCGTTCCACTTCTCGAGCAATTCAAATCCAGTCCACAATGCAGTTGTGAAACTTAGGATATTTCCTTTGAACTCCATTTGAAAGGTATTTGTGCGATACTGCTTTCTAATATCTGTAACTTTCCCATCTAAGATTTTATGACTTTTATTTATCAAGGCAATGGAGTCGCAAAGCTCTTCTACTGACTCCATTCTGTGAGTTGAGAAAATAATAGTAGCTCCATTTTTACTTAGATCTAGAATCTCATCTCTTATTATGGCAGCATTTACAGGGTCAAAACCAGAGAAAGGCTCATCAAAAATTAGCAATTCGGGTTCATGAAGTACGGTAACAACAAATTGTACTTTCTGTGCCATTCCTTTTGAAAGCTCCTCAACTTTTTTATTCCACCATCCCACCATTTCAAACTTTTCAAACCAAAGACGGAGTCTTTTTTTAGCCTCTCTTTTATCGAGGCCCTTTAGTTGTGCGAGATACATACACTGCTCTCCAACTTCCATCTTTTTGTATAAGCCCCGTTCTTCTGGTAAATAACCTATATCTTTTATGTGATTGGGATTAAGCCTTTTGCCTTTGAAGAGAAGTTCGCCAGAATCGGGAGCTGTGATTTGGTTAATTATTCTGATAAGTGAGGTTTTTCCAGCTCCGTTAGGGCCAAGGAGTCCGAAAACAGAACCTGTTTGAACAGCAATGTTAACATCCGTTAGGGCTTGGTAATTGCCATAAGTCTTAGAAACCTGTATTGCTTCAAAAAGTGGTTTATCCATAACTAAAAACAGCCGTTTTTGGCGGCTGTCAAATTTAATCTTTCATTTCTAAATCAGTGAAAATACTCCTTCATTCTTTCGAAGAATGACTTCTCTTTTTTTCCGGGCTGCGGTGCAAAGTTTGGCGAATCTCTTAGACTTTCCAGACTCTCCTTTTCCTCAGATGAAAGTGTTTGAGGAGTCCAAACATTTACGTCTACTAGCAAGTCTCCTCTATCATATGAATTTACTTCAGGCAAACCTTTCCCGCGTAAGCGATAAACCTTACCACTTTGAGTACCAGCATCTACTTTGAACTTAGCTTTGCCATCGAGTGTAGGAATTTCAATGGAAGTTCCTAAAGTAGCATCAATAAAACTGATATAGCAATTATAGTATAAGTTGTTCCCATCACGTTTAAGTTCAGCGTGCTCTAACTCTTCAATACTAATAATTAAATCTCCCGGGATTCCACCTCTTGGAGCTGCATTTCCTCTTCCAGCAACATTAAGTTGCATCCCTTCTGCAACGCCTGCAGGTATGTTAATTGAAATGACTTCTTCATCCCTCATAATTCCATCACCATGACAAGTCTTGCATTTGGTGGCAATGATTTTTCCTTCACCTTCACATGCTGGGCATGTGGATGCAGTTTGCATTTGTCCAAGAATGGTATTAGTAATTCGAGTTACTCTTCCGGCTCCTCGGCAAGTTGAACAAGTTGTAAATGACGAACCTTTTTCTGCACCAGTGCCGGAACATGTCTTACATCCAACAAACTTGTTTACTTTAATCTTCTTCTCGATGCCTTTGGCAATTTCTTCCAAATTGAGTTTTACTTTGATTCTAAGGTTGGAGCCTTTTTGTACTCTTCTTCCTTGGCTTTGGCCTCCAAAACCTCCGAATCCGGCTTGGCCAAAAATATCTCCAAATTGACTGAAGATATCATCCATACTCATTCCGCCACCGTAGTATCCACCACCTTGATTGCCTCCCATTCCCTGGTGACCGAATCTATCGTAACGAGCTTTTTTATCGTTATTGCTCAGAACATCGTAAGCTTCTGCTGCTTCTTTGAACTTTTCTTCAGCTTCGTTATCACCCGGATTTTTATCTGGGTGATATTTTACAGCCATCTTACGGTAGGCTTTTTTTATTTCAGTAGCATCAGCATTCTTGCTAACGCCTAGAATTTCATAATAATCTCTTTTTGCCATAATGTCTTATAATCAGCTGCCTACAACTACTTTCGCAAAGCGAATTACTTTCCCATTGAGCGTATAACCGCTTTCAAGAACATCTACGACCTTTCCTTTTTGTGAATTATCGCTTACCGGCTTAGAGGTGATAGCTTCAAAGATATCGGCATCAAATTCTTCACCCAGAGCATTTACTTTTTCCAGGCCCTTCTGCTGCAGAAGATTCCAGAGCTTGTGATGGATGATGTTCATTCCTTCCTTCACTACTTCCACCTCCACTGCATTTTCCATAGCTTTTTTAGCCCTTTCGAAATCGTCAATCACAGGCAGAATTGTGGTAAAAATGTCAGCAGCAGCAGTTTTTGACAATTCAATTCTTTCTTTAGCTGTGCGCTTTCTGAAATTGTCGAATTCTGAATATAGTCTCAAGTACTTATCATTCATCTCATCGAATTTTTTCTTCCAAGAGTCTTCTTGAGATAAACCTTTCTCTATTTCATCAGGGCTTTCAGGCTGTTCTGATACTGCTTCAGTCTCTGGAATCATTTGCTCATTATCTAGCTCTCTGGCGTCCCTGTTTTCTTCTTGTGTGCTCATTTTATTAATAAAATTTCTGATGCGTTGGCGCATTTCCTCGTTTGTGCCACAGTTTTCAATGATAGTGCCATTGGCTGTATTCGGTCAAATTGACAGGGTGACATAAAAAAGCCCGGGAGATATTCCCGGGCTGAATACTATAAATTGGTAGTTTATTACTTAAGCAATTTATCCAATTCTGCATCCAATGCTGGACCTCTAAGGTTTTTTGCTAAAATTATTCCGTTAGCATCAATTAGATAGTTAGCGGGGATACTTTGAACTCCGTAGATAGCAGCTGCTTGTGAGCCCCAACCGCCTAAGTCACTTACATGATATTCCCATGAAAGACCATCTTTTTCAATGGCATTAACCCAAGCATCTTTTTTCATATCAAGAGATACATTGTAAATCGTAAAGCCTTTAGCTCCTTTGAATTTCTTTTCAGAATATTTCTTGTAAGCATTCACAACATTAGGGTTTTCCATTCGGCAAGGACGACACCATGAGGCCCAAAAGTCAATAAGAACAACTTTGCCTCGAAGTGATGATAGCCTGATTTCTTTGCCATCAGGGTTATTGAAAGCTAAATCGGGAGCCATATTGCCAATATTAACTCCAACCGGTGGATCTACTTTAATTGTCTTTTGGCTATTACCATTTAAGACAGCTCCGCCTACAATGAGAGCAGTTGCTGCGATAAACAGCATGATATTTATCTTTTTCATAAGTTTAATTCTTAGTTACAAAGGTGGTAAAAAAAAGAGGTTTCAACAAGAGCGTTGTTATTCATTATAAATCCTTACACGCAAATTTCTTGCCTTAATAATATCCTTGCTTCCGTTGTAGAGGTAAACTGAGCAAAATAAGTCCTGATTTACCGCTTCTGGCAACTGCATTTTAAGTTTAACCTTCACCCACTTTTTTTCTGAATTAATAAGAGTTACCATTGGTTTTGCGAACCAAAATGCAGAAATCTGAGTGGAAGTATCAAGTACAATGCAATTTACAGTAGCATCTTTAACCAGCGAATTCATCCAAATCTCACAATCAATAATTATAGATTGTACAACATTGTCGTCTTTGCTGATATTCTTAAGTTTATTTGAAATAAACTCAAATTTTGCATTCTCAACTAAATTGTTCTCGTTGGATAACTGAATTGGTTGATTATTCACAAAGGTTGTATCAATAAAAGGCGGTGATTCTTTGTAGAAAAAAACCGAATCCGGATCACTCGGGAATGCATAACGATAGATATCAGAAGTTTTTAGAAATAGATGCCAATAACGTTCTTGGTTTATGTGTTCGTAAGGCAATATTCTTAAGACATATTGATAAGATTGTATTAAACTTAGATATATTATGAATGCCGAACTTAAGTAAAACAGTAAAGCTTTGAGTCTAGATTTTAGAGCATATTCACACAAAGCGGCAAATGGTATTGCCCAAATTGCATAGGAGTCAATAAATGGTCTCATTCCCAAACTGCCACCATAAGCCCAATACCACCAAGAAGCAGTTACATAGAGATATATAACCATTATGGCTAGCCAGCTTAAAGATGAAAAATCAGAAAGCTTTTTTCTCATTATCCAGACTCCAAGAAGAGCCAATAAAAGCATTGGTGTGTATACAAATAGACCCTTTCGATAACTAAAAAGAACATTCCAAATCTCTGGTTTGGCCCAATTGAAGCCTTCTTCGCCATAACTATAAACCCACCAATGACCTGTTTGCAAGTAATACATTAATGCTTGCGAAAAGAAAAATAGGATGATTATCAAAATTGAGGATCCAATGATGTAGAACCCTGACTTGAAAAATGAAAGAGTAAACTCTTTGCTTCTAGCAATTGTGCCAGCAAGAGGTATAAATGATAGTATAAATACTATGTTAACTGGCCTAAGGAAAACAATCAGTGCAATGACGAGTGAAATAAGCAGCCATCTTGAATTTTTCGTTTCTAATAATTGCTTATGGTACAAGTTCAATAACACAGAAATCATACTAAACGAATACACGTGAGACATACCTGGCTCATGCATTGCATAATAGTATAGCTGAGTGCCCAGAAACATGCATACAAGAGTGATTGAGGTGACTTTTTCTGAAAAGCCGATTCGCAGAAGCAAGTTCCTAAGCATTATGAGGCCAAGAAACAGATATAAAAGAGATGCTATTGCAATGAACAGCACATAATAGAATGTGTAGCCTGTTCTTGAACTCAAATCGGATGTTTGAGTTATCATATCAGCAATAGTAAAGAAGGGCAGGAGCAATACAGATTCTCCTATAAAATACTTTATAGAGCCTCCAGAATCTTCTTTCTTAACAGGTTCTTTAGCATCAGCGCTTTGATTGATTTTGTAATCAAAACTTAGATAAACAAAAACAGCTGGCAGATAGCCATAATATCCATAAACATCACTCTGGATAACTGTTTTCCAATTGTCGCAAGCAAGCCTAACAGATTGTAAGTGCCATTGAGCAATAAAAAAGCAGAAGAGCAAAACTAGTTTGCTCGGAGAATTAAGGCCTTTCATTGCTTTGGGAAATTAATTAAACACGTTTAATATCAGCCCCTAGCGCTTGCAATCTTGTATCTATATTTTGATATCCTCGGTCAATTTGCTCAATATTATCGATAATACTTTTGCCTTCGGCAGATAGAGCAGCAATTAGCAACGACACTCCTGCTCTAATATCTGGAGATGTCATTCGAATGCCTCTTAGTTGGTTTTTGCGGTTTAATCCGATGATAGTAGCACGATGAGGATCGCATAAAATAATCTGAGCCCCCATATCAATTAACTTATCTACAAAGAACAAACGGCTTTCAAACATTTTTTGATGAACTAAAACCGAGCCATTTGCCTGAGTTGCAACAACTAAAATAATACTTAGTAAATCTGGTGTAAATCCGGGCCATGGTGCGTCGGAAACAGTTAAAATAGACCCGTCGATATATTTATCTATCGTATATGAATCCTGCTGAGGAATAACGATATCATCTCCGTCCCTAATGACTTCAATACCAAGTTTTCTAAACACATCAGGAATAACTCCCAGGTGATCATACCCTGTGTCTTTAATGCGGATATTGCTTTGTGTCATTGCAGCTAATCCAATAAAAGACCCAATTTCAATCATATCTGGCAGCATTCTATGAGTGCACCCTCCGAGTTCCTCAACTCCTTCAATGGTAAGTAGGTTAGAGCCAACACCTGAAATTTTAGCTCCCATGCTGTTGAGCATTTTACAAAGTTGCTGAATGTATGGCTCACAGGCAGCATTAAATATGGTTGTCTTACCTTTAGCCATTGTAGCAGCCATCAAAATATTGGCTGTTCCAGTTACAGAAGCCTCATCGAGCAGCATATAATCACCAACAAGTTGCTTAGCTTCGACTTTATAGAAGCTGTCTACACTATCAAAATCGAAATTGGCGCCAAGTTTTTGAAAACCAATAAAGTGTGTATCCATTCTACGGCGACCAATTTTATCACCGCCTGGCTTAGGAATATAACCTCTGCCAAATCGAGTAAGCAGTGGGCCAACAATCATTACTGAACCGCGGAGCGCAGAGCCTTTCTTTTTAAATTCTTCGGAAACAAGGAAATCAACATCCACATTGTCGGCCTTGAAAGACCATGAGCCGTTTCCAAGTTTATTGACAGTGACGCCTAAAGCAGCAAGAAGGTCAATTAATTTATTTACATCCACAATGTCTGGGACATTGTGGATAATGCATTCTTCTGGGGTGAGAAGCACAGCGCATAATATTTGCAATGCTTCATTTTTTGCGCCTTGAGGGACAATCTCACCATGAAGGCGTTTCCCGCCTTGGATTTCAAATCTATTCATATAACGACAATAACTAACTGTTACTGCCGCCGAATTTACGCTTGTAGTTTTTAGATTTACCTCTTCCTTTATTAAACTTCTTACCTTGTTGTTGTGAATAATTTTGTGAAACCGCTTCTGGCACGTATGCCAGCTTAGTTCCTTCCTCAATAATTAATTCTCCGTTAGAAAGTTTTTTTAAATCAGAAATAATTAAATCATCTTGAACAGAATCCCTATTCCAAGTGAGATAAGCCTTTTTTAGGTTGTAAGCTATAGAGCTTGTAAGAGCTTCTTTAACCTCTCCATTTTCAAGGGATTTAGCTTTTTCAATAACTCGCTCTATTATTTTTCCATAATGCCTGAATTTAATATGATTGCTTGGGTATTTAAGCGTTTCAGGCTTGGTTTGAAAACTTTCTCTGGAAGGTATAGGATAAGGTGAATCTACGTCTAGACGAAAGTCTGACATTATAAATAAATGATCCCAAAGTTTGTGCTTAAAATCATTTACATCTCTTAGATGTGGATTTAGTTGCCCCATCACTGAAATTATATATCGGGCTCTTTTGTTTCTTTCTTCTCTATCGGAGATAGTAATGGCATCATCGACCATACGTTGAATGTGTCTGCCATATTCTGAAATAATCAGTCGAGGGCGCTGAGAATTGTATTCCATGAAATTTTAAATAGGAAAGATTGCTTATCAAAGATTATAATCTAAGTGTGAATAAAGAGTAAAAATTACCCCTAATCAACAATCTTTAGTTTTGCAAACTTAAGTAATAATTGTTTTTGTCCTACCTCTTGGAAAAATACAGTAGCTTTTCTTTCCCCGCTTCGTCCTTCAATGTTCAGCACTTTGCCTTTTCCGAAGCGTTCATGAATAACCTGCATTCCTGCTTGTAAGTTATTAAGGTTGTCGGGTACAAAGGTGGTAACTTGCTTTTTAATAACAGTTTCAATGGGCTTGAACTGATTTTTAGGTTTAGCTTCAATGGTTTTAGAGTCTCCAAAATTTCTAGGCTTAAAGGCAGGAGCTGGATCTTTTCTGTTAAAACCTCCATATCCTTGGCGATCACTGGCAAAATCTATAAATCCTGAAGCTCTTGGGACATCGATATTGTCTAGTAAGGCAGGATCAATCTCTTGAATAAATCTGCTTGGTTCACCATGAGTAATCTGCCCCCAGCGGTATCTGGTTTGAGCATGGCTAATGGTTAAAAATTGCTCGGCTCTAGTAATTGCGACATAAAAAAGTCTTCTTTCTTCTTCAAGCTCTTCTATTGAGTTCAAGGAAAGTTGTGATGGGAAAAGATTTTCTTCCAATCCAACTATAAAAACAGATTTGAACTCTAAGCCCTTAGCAGCGTGAATTGTCATAAGAGAAACCTTATCAGGGTCAGTCTTATCATCTTCATCAGCGTCGGTTAGTAAGGCAATGTCTCGAATATATATATCTAGAGTTCTGTCGGCAACTTCATCATCACTTTCAGGGAGTGTGTTAACGAATTCTTGAATACCATTCAATAATTCCTGCACGTTTTCATGCTTTGAGATTCCTTCCGGCGTTTTATCAGCCGATAGTTCTTTCAATAATCCCGAAGATTTGGCTATATGAATTCCAAGGGTGAAAGCATCTGTTGATTCAAGTCCGTGACGAAAGCTCTTAATCATATTGACAAAGTCAATGATTTTTTTAGAGACTGTGCCTTTAATGGAAGGGTTATCTGCCATACCTGCAAGGAAATCCCAAATCGAAATCCCTTTTTCTGCAGCAGAGACTACTATCTTCTCAAGAGTAACCTTACCGATTCCTCTTGCTGGATAATTAATAACTCTCTTAAGCGCTTCTTCATCATTTGGATTAATAGTGAGTCTGAAATAGGCTATTAAATCTTTGATTTCTTTTCTTTTGTAAAAAGATAAGCCGCCAAAAATGCGATATGGAACACCTCTTTTTCTTAAAGCTTCTTCCATAGCACGCGATTGCGCATTAGTGCGGTAGAGAATGGCAAAGTCTTGATGCGCAAGTTGATTTTCCATTCGTAAATCAAAAATCCGATTCACTACAAGTTGACCTTCCTCATTGTCTGTTGCAGCAGCGCACACTTTTATTTTGTCACCATTATGATTATCAGTCCAAACAACTTTCTTAAGCTGGGCCTGATTTTGTTTGATAACACCATTTGCGGCTTCCACGATTGTTTTTGTAGAACGATAGTTTTGTTCTAGTTTGAACATCTTAAGCTCAGGATAGTCTCTTTCAAAATTGAGGATATTTTGGATGTTAGCACCTCGGAAAGCGTATATACTTTGAGCGTCATCACCAACAACACATATATTAAGGTATCTTGCTGCAAGTTTTTTGACTATGAGGTACTGGCTAAAATTAGTATCCTGATACTCATCAACCATGATATACCTGAATTTATCTTGATACTTTAGGAGTATTTCAGGGTAAGTGCGGAAAAGAACATTGGTTTTAAAGAGTAAATCATCAAAATCCATTGCTGATGATTTAAAACAACGCATCTCGTATGCTTGATAGACCAAACCGAGTTTGGGCTTGCCGCTCAATCTATCTTCTTCTGTGACATCTTTATTGTTGAGATATTCCTGTGAGGAGATTAAATTATTTTTGGCGTTTGAAATTCTGTTTAAAACAAGACCAGCCTTGTATATTTTATCATCTAGATTCATTTCACCAAGAATTGTTTTGATTAGACTCTTGGAGTCATCTGTATCGTAAATGGTGAAATTTGATGGATATCCAAGTTTTTCAGCCTCAAACCTAAGGATGCGTGCAAAAACTGAGTGAAAAGTGCCCATCCAGAGGTTGGCACTTTCGGTAGAGCCTACAATTTTGTAGATTCTATCTTTCATTTCTCTTGCAGCTTTGTTTGTGAATGTGAGAGATAAAATATTGAAGGCGCTTACTCCATTTTTGAGTAAATGAGCTATTCTATATGTGAGTACTCTTGTTTTTCCCGATCCTGCACCAGCAATAATCATCACCGGACCTTCTGTATTTAGAACAGCTTCGCGTTGAATAGGATTTAATTCGTCTAAGTAATGCGCATTCATGGCGGTAAAAGTAAGGAATGCTTCCTTGTGAGAGGTAGGAAGATATTCACATAAAATATGAAATCTAGAGATAAAAAAAGTAATATTTCTTATACTAATGTTTAGCTCGATTTTGCCCAATTAGAAATGTAAATGGGAAAATTAACAGACATTTATATAAAAACCTTGAAATTTTTTTATTCGCAACTGTTTGTTAATCAAAACAACTTACTATCTTTGCGCTCCCAAAAAATGGGCAAAAACCAGAATTCAAGAATTTAATATCCATACATTCAACGATTAAAGCATGCCTACAATTCAGCAGCTTGTGCGTAAAGGACGCAATGTAAACTCGGCTAAATCTAAGTCTCCAGCTTTGGACTCATGTCCTCAGCGTCGTGGAGTTTGTACTCGTGTTTATACAACAACACCAAAGAAGCCAAACTCAGCTATGCGTAAAGTAGCTCGTGTTCGCTTAACAAATTCAAAAGAAGTGAATGCTTACATTCCAGGAGAAGGTCACAACCTTCAAGAGCACAGTATTGTGCTTATTCGTGGAGGAAGGGTAAAAGATTTACCGGGTGTAAGATATCACATTGTTCGCGGAGCCTTAGATACTTCAGGTGTTGAAGGTAGAAATCAGCGTCGTTCGAAATATGGTACTAAGAGACCAAAACCAGGTCAAGCTGCTGCTACAACCAAAAAGAAAAAGTAATTCAATTAACTAATAAATGTTTGTCCTCTGACCGATGAGAAAGACGACCCCCAAAAGAATAGCACGAACACCGGATCCACGTTTTAATGACGCTTTGGTTACCCGTTTCGTAAACAACCTGATGATGGATGGAAAAAAGAGCGTGGCCTTCGCTATTTTTTATGATGCAATGGATATCGTAGAAAAAAGAACTGAAGAAAGCGGTCATGAAGTATGGAAACGTGCTCTTGAAAATGTAAGTCCGGCTGTCGAGGTAAAAAGCCGCCGAGTAGGAGGTGCAACTTTTCAGATTCCTCAGGAAATACGTCCAGACCGTCGTACAGCTTTAGGTATTAAGTGGTTAATTTCTTACTCAAGAAAGCGTAATGAGAAGTCAATGGCTCAGCGTTTAGCTTC
Source organism: Bacteroidia bacterium (assembly GCA_018401705.1). Taxonomy (GTDB): domain Bacteria; phylum Bacteroidota; class Bacteroidia; order M30B66; family M30B66; genus M30B66. Next base: position 96,800 of record JAGYKL010000003.1, read on the forward strand.
AGAAGTAATTGCTGCATCAAAAGGTGAAGGGGCTGCTCACAAAAAGAAAGAAGACACTCACCGCATGGCAGAAGCTAACAAGGCATTCTCTCATTTCCGTTTCTAATAACTCATAGTTTATAAAACAAAATGTCACAAGACCTTAAATACACGCGAAACATTGGTATTGCAGCTCACATTGATGCTGGAAAAACCACTACAACTGAGCGTATTCTTTACTATACCGGAGTTAATCACAAAATCGGTGAGGTTCATGACGGTGCTGCTACAATGGACTGGATGGTTCAGGAGCAGGAGCGCGGTATCACAATTACTTCTGCAGCAACAACTTGCTTTTGGAATTATCGTGATAACAAATACAAGATAAACATTATCGATACTCCAGGTCACGTTGACTTCACCGTTGAAGTGAACAGATCTTTAAGAGTTTTGGATGGTCTTGTTTTCCTTTTTTCAGCTGTTGATGGTGTTGAACCACAGTCTGAGACAAATTGGAGACTTGCAGATAATTATAATGTTACTCGTATAGGATTTGTGAATAAGATGGACCGTCAAGGGGCTGACTTCTTGGCTGTTGTTAAACAGGTTCGTGAAATTCTTGGTGGTAATGCTATTCCTCTTCAGATTCCGATTGGAGCTGAAGAAACTTTTCGTGGGGTAGTTGATTTAATTAACTTCAGAGGAATCGAATGGAATGAAGAAGATAAGGGAATGACTTTCAATATTGTTCCTATTCCTGATGACCTTATTGATGAGGCTACTGAATGGAGAGGTAAACTCCTTGAAGAAATTGCTGAATACGATGACTCTTTAATGGAGAAATTCTTTGAAGATCCAGAGTCTATTTCAGAAGCAGAAATTCTTGGAGCTCTTCGTCAAGCTTGTCTTGCAAATAAGATTATTCCTATGGTTTGTGGTTCATCTTTCAAGAATAAAGGTGTACAAACAATGTTAGATCTTGTTATGGAATTGATGCCAAGTCCATTAGACAGAGAAAACATCAAAGGAACGCATCCTGATACTGGTGAGGAGATATCTCGTCGTCCAGATCCTAAAGGACCTTTCTCTGCACTTGCATTTAAAATTGCAACTGACCCATTTGTTGGTCGTTTGTGTTTCTTCCGTTCTTATTCTGGAAGATTAGATGCTGGTTCTTATGTTCTTAACACAAGAAGTGGAAACAAAGAACGTATTAGCCGTATTTTCCAAATGCATGCTAATAAGCAAAATGCTATTGATTATATTGAGGCTGGTGATATTGGAGCTGCTGTTGGATTCAAGGATATAAAAACTGGAGATACTCTTTGTGATGAGAAGAATCCAATTATTCTTGAAGCAATGAATTTCCCTGACCCAGTTATTGGTATCGCTATTGAGCCTAAAACTCAAGCCGATGTTGATAAACTTGGCATGGCATTATCAAAACTTGCTGAAGAGGATCCAACTTTCCGTGTTAAAACTGATGAAGATTCAGGACAAACAATTATCAGCGGAATGGGTGAACTTCACCTTGAAATCATTCTTGACAGATTAAAGAGAGAATTCAAGGTTGAGTGTAATCAAGGAGCACCTCAGGTTAATTACAAAGAGGCTATTACTGGAACAGTTACACACCGCGAGGTTTATAAAAAGCAAACTGGTGGTCGTGGTAAATTTGCCGATATTGTTGTTACGATTTCTCCTGCAGAGGAAGGTAAGGAAGGTCTTACTTTCGAAAATCAGGTAGTTGGTGGTAATATTCCACGTGAATATATTCCATCAGTGGAGAAAGGCTTTAAAACTGCAATGCAGAATGGTGTTCTTGCAGGATTTACAATGGATAGTTTGAAAGTTACTCTTTCTGATGGGTCATACCATGCAGTTGACTCTGACTCTCTATCATTTGAGATTTGTGCAAGAAGCGCATTCCGTGAAGCTCTTCCAAAGGCAAAACCAATTCTACTTGAGCCTATCATGAAAGTTGAAGTGTTAACTCCTGAGGATTACATGGGAGATATCATTGGTGACCTTAACAAACGTCGTGGTCAACTGGAGGGAATGGATAGTCGTGCTGGTGCACAGGTTATTCGTGCAAAAGTTCCTCTAAGCGAAATGTTTGGATACGTAACAACTCTTCGTACTATTTCTTCCGGTCGTGCTACCTCTACAATGGAACCTTCTCACTATGCAGAAGCTCCACGTCAGATTGCCGATGAAGTAATTGCAAAATCAAAAGGTAAAGCAGCATCTGTTTAATTCGTTCTTTATATACTCCAAATGAGTCAGAAAATCAGAATCAAGCTCAAGTCGTACGATTACAATCTTGTAGATAAATCGGCTGAGAAAATTGTAAAAACGGTAAAATCTACCGGGGCAGTTGTAAGTGGTCCAATTCCATTGCCAACAAACAAAAAGATTTACACTGTACTAAGATCTCCGCATGTTAATAAGAAAGCAAGGGAGCAATTTCAACTTTGTGCTTACAAGCGATTGATGGATATCTACAGCACAACTTCAAAAACTGTAGATGCTCTAATGAAGCTCGAGCTTCCAAGTGGTGTAGAAGTAGAGATCAAAGTTTAGTTTCAAGAAAAAGAATAGTAACAAGTAATATAAAATGTCAGGTCTAATCGGAAAAAAAATCGGAATGACTAGCATCTTTAGTGCCGCTGGTAAGAACGTACCATGCACAATTATAGAGGCCGGTCCTTGCGTAGTTACGCAAGTAAAAACCATCGAATCGGATGGTTACAACGCAGTTCAACTGGCGTTTGACGAAAAAAAAGAGAAGCATACTTCTGCAGCAATGCAAGGTCACTTTAAAAAAGCTTCTACAGCACCTAAACGTAAGGTTGCAGAGTTCCGTTTCTTTGAAACAGAGCGTAATCTTGGAGAAACAATCACTGTTGATCTTTTCAACGAAGGAGAATATGTAGATGTGATTGGGAATTCAAAAGGAAAAGGTTTTCAGGGAGTAGTTAAACGTCACAACTTTAGTGGTGTCGGTATGGGTACTCACGGTCAGCACAATAGAATGCGTGCTCCAGGATCTCTTGGTGCATCTTCTTATCCTTCTCGTGTATTCAAAGGAATGCGCATGGCTGGCCAGACTGGCGGAGGCCGAGTTAAAGTACAAAACTTAATCGTTTTGAAAGTTTTACCAGAGCAGAATCTTATTGTTGTTCAGGGAGCTATCCCAGGGCCAAAAGGTTCTTACGTAATGATTGAAAAGTAACATGGAACTTGCAGTATTAAATTCTAACGGTCAAGAGACCGGCCGTAAAGTAAAGCTGGATAGCTCAGTTTTCGGTATTGAACCAAACGACCATGCGATTTATCTTGATGTGAAGCAAATTCTTGCTAACCGTCGTCAAGGTACTCATAAGTCTAAGGAGCGCGCAGAGATTAACCATTCAACCCGCAAGATTAAGCGTCAAAAGGGTACAGGTGGAGCTCGTGCAGGTAGCATCAAATCACCAGTTTTTGTTGGTGGAGGTCGCATATTTGGACCACGTCCACGTAATTATTCTTTTGCACTTAACAAGAAAGTTAAGCAATTAGCTAGAAAGTCTGCTTTAACTTATAAAGCAAAAGAAAATGGAATTGTGCTTCTAGAAGGCCTTTCTATGGATGCACCTTCAACTAAGAGTTTTGTCGGATTATTAAAGAATCTGAATCTTACTGGTAAGAAGACCTTAGTGGTTATACCAGAGCAAAACTCTGCTATATATCTTTCTTCACGAAATATTGAAAGAAGCAAAGTGGTTGTTGCAACAGATTTAAACACATATGACATTTTAAATGCCGGATCATTGGTTTTATTTGAAAAGTCAGTGGCTACAATTGAAAATCTTTTAACACAAAACTAATATGAGCATCATCATTAAACCGATCATCACTGAAAAGATGAGTGGCCTCACAGAGAAGATGAACCGCTATGGTTTTGTCGTTGATTGGGAAGCCAATAAGGTAGAAATCAAGAAAGCTGTGGAGCAGCTTTATGGAGTAAATGTAGAGTCGGTGCGTACTATGAGGTACATCGGCAAAGTAAAAATGCGTAATACGAAAAGTGGTATTAACTCTGGCCTAACTGGTCGCTGTAAGAAGGCTATTGTGTCTCTTGCTGAAGGCGATACCATTGACTTTTACAGTAACGTTTGATAAGAAATGGGACTAAAGAAATTCAATCCGATCACTCCGGGAACTAGATTTAAAGTTGCCGATACTTACAGTGACATAACCACTAATGAGCCTGAGAAGTCTCTATTGGTTAAACAGAATAAATCAGGTGGTAGAAATCACGCTGGTAAGATGACTATGCGCTACATCGGTGGTGGTCACAAACAAAGATATCGCGTTATCGACTTTAAAAGAGATAAGCATGATGTACCAGCTAAGGTTGCTACTATTGAGTACGATCCAAACCGTTCAGCTAGAATTGCCCTATTGCAATATGCTGATGGTGAGAAAAGGTACATTTTAGCGCCTCAAGGGCTAGAGGTTGGTATGACTGTAATGTCAGGCACTAAGGCTCCAATTGAACCTGGGAATGCTTTATTCTTGAAAGATATACCACTAGGTTCTATGATTCATCATATTGAGTTAAGACCTGGGCAAGGGGCTAGTTTAGTGCGTTCTGCCGGAGTTTCTGCCCAGCTAGCAGCTAAGGATGGTAAGTATGCTATCGTGAAGTTGCCTTCTGGTGAGACTAGAATGATACTTGCTTCATGCATGGCTGTTATTGGAACTGTTTCTAATGGAGATCATCGCTTGGTGCGTTCTGGTAAAGCTGGCCGTAGTCGTTGGTTAGGTCGTCGTCCAAGAAATAGAGGTGTTTCTATGAACCCTGTAGATCACCCAATGGGTGGAGGTGAGGGCCGTTCTTCTGGAGGTCATCCTAGAAGCCGTAACGGTATTCCAGCTAAAGGATATAAAACACGTTATCCTAAGAAAAATAGTTCGAGATTAATCATCGAGCGTCGTAAAAAATAATTTTGTTCAACACTGAGATATAATTTTCATGAGCCGTTCACTTAAAAAAGGTCCGTTTATCGATTACAAACTCGAACGCAAAGTTTTTACCCAGATTGAATCTGGTAAAAAGTCTGTGATTAAAACGTGGGCCCGTCGTTCAATGATTTCTCCGGATTTTGTTGGGCAAACAATTGCCGTTCACAACGGAAATAAATTTATCCCTGTATATGTTACTGAAAATATGGTGGGTCATAAATTAGGTGAATTTGCACCTACAAGGACTTACCGTGGACACGCAGGTAACAGAAAAGATAAGGGTAGAAAATAATTGCTAATCGTTCTTTATAAAAGATAAAATGGGAGCCAGAAAAAAACTCCGTGCTGATGCACTTAAGGCCGAGAGGCGCACAATCGCATTTGCCAAATTGAATAACTGTCCAACTTCGCCGCGTAAGATGCGTCTTGTGGCTGACCTTGTAAGAGGTGTTGAAGTAGAGCAAGCACTTTCAATTTTAAAGTATACTAACAAAGAAGCAGCTATTCGTGTAGAAAAGCTTTTACTTTCTGCTATTGCCAATTGGCAAGCGAAAAATGAAGGTAAAAGACTTGAAGATAGTAATGTTTTCATCAAAGAAATAAAAGTTGATGGAGCTCGCATGTTGAAACGTCTTCGTCCTGCTCCGCAGGGAAGAGGATACAGAATTCGCAAGCGTTCTAACCATGTAACAATGGTTCTTGATTCAAAAACAGTAGCAGCTAATTAATCATTTACAGTTAAGATAACCTACATGGGACAAAAATGTAATCCAATTGCTCTTCGTTTGGGCATTATTCGTGGTTGGGACTCCAACTGGTATGGAGGTCGTAATTATGGCGATAAGCTTGTTGAAGACCACAAGATTCGTAAATACCTCGCTGCTCGTTTAACGAAAGCAAGTGTTTCAAAGATCATTATTGAACGTACACTTAAGCTTGTTACTGTAACAATTAATACTGCTCGCCCAGGAATTATAATTGGAAAGGGCGGCCAGGAAGTTGACAAACTTAAAGAGGAGCTTAAGAAGCTTACCAAGAAAGAAGTTCAGATTAATATTTTTGAAATTAAACGTCCTGAGCTTGACGCACGATTAGTTGCTGATGGAATTGCTCGTCAATTAGAAGGTAGAATTTCCTTTCGTAGAGCAATGAAGACTTCAATAGCTTCAACAATGAGAATGGGAGCTGAGGGTATAAAGACTAAATGCAGTGGTCGTCTTGGAGGTGCTGAGATGGCTCGTGTTGAAGGTTATAAGGAAGGAAGAACTCCATTACATACCTTGCGTGCTGATATTGATTATGCATTAACTGAAGCTCATACCACTTATGGTAGGATAGGAGTTAAGGTATGGATTTGTAAGGGAGAAATTTTCGGAAAGAGAGATTTATCGCCAAATATTGGAATGGCTGCTCAGAAGTCTGGAGGCAATTCTAACCAAGGAGGAGACCGCAGAGGTGGTGGTCGCCGCAGAGGAAAGTAATTTATCTGATGAATTAAAAGGGGAAACTTGGTCGTTTCCCCTTTTTTGTTGAAGAATATTAATATTCCGAAGTAGATATATTCACCACAAAATCAGATGATTGCAAAGCTTTTTATAGTGTTGACGGCTTAAGGTTAATTTTTTTTACATTGAGCTGTTGGAAATAAAAAACAACTTACTATCTTTGCCGTCCCCAAAATAGCAGGCTTTCAGTTTTTGAGAATGCTACTTTATCACAGGGAAAAAGAATTATTACACGATCATAAAACGAAATACCGATGTTACAGCCGAAACGTACGAAGTACAGGAAGCAACATAAGATGAAAATGAAAGGCAATGCAACTCGTGGTCACGAGCTCGCATTTGGTTCTTTTGGCATCAAAGCTATAGAAGGTGTTTGGATGACAGCCAGACAAATAGAGGCGGCTCGTATCGCTGTGACAAGATATATGAAACGTGAAGGCCAAATTTGGATTCGTGTGTTTCCTGACAAACCAATCACAAAGAAGCCTGCAGAAGTACGTATGGGTAAAGGTAAAGGTGCCCCTGAATATTGGGTAGCTGTAGTTAAGCCCGGTACCATCATTTTTGAAGCTGAAGGTGTTCCTATGGAGATAGCTAAAGAAGCTCTCCGCTTAGCGGCTCAGAAACTCCCTGTAACAACAAAATTCGTAGTTCGCAGAGACTACGTTGAAGAAACAATCTGACAATCATGAAACAGTCACAGATTAAAGAATTAACTCAGGACGAACTTAAAGATCTGCTTGTTGAAGAAACTCAGGTCTTAGCTAAAATGGTTTTTAACCATACAGTTTCTCCTCTAGAGAATCCGTTAAAGATTCGTGAGACTCGCCGGACAATCGCCAGAATGAAAACTGAGCTTCGCAAAAAAGAAATACAATTAAATGCCTCCAACAACGCATAATATGGAAGCCATAGAAAGAAATCTCCGCAAGGAACGTATTGGATTAGTTAAAAGCAATAAAATGGATAAGACCATTATAGTTGCTGTTGAACGTAAAGTAAAACATCCGAAATACGGAAAGTTCGTGAAGAAAACTACAACCTTCTTCGCACATGATGAAAAAAATGATTGCGGTATCGGTGATACTGTGATGATTAGTGAAATCAGACCACTGAGTAAAAATAAACGTTGGAGACTTGTTCAAGTTCTCGAACGTGCTAAGTAATTTAAGACTAAGAGTATAAAGTCATGATACAACAGGAATCCCGTTTGTCAGTAGCAGATAACAGTGGTGCAAAAGAAGTTCTTTGCATTCGTGTACTTGGTGGTACAAAGAAGAGATATGCTTCCATTGGCGACAAGATAGTAGTAAGTGTTAAACACGCTTTACCTTCTGGAAATGCCAAAAAAGGCGCTGTAGCTAAAGCTGTAGTTGTTCGAACAAGAAAAGAAATTCGTCGCGCTGACGGATCATACATTCGTTTTGATGACAACGCCGTTGTTTTGCTTAACAACAATGATGAATTAAGAGGTACTCGTATTTTTGGACCTGTAGCTCGTGAGCTACGTGAAAAACAATACATGAAAATTGTATCACTAGCACCTGAGGTGCTTTAATATCCTATCGGTAAGATGAAACTTCATATTAAAAAAGGTGATAAAGTAACGGTTCTATCCGGTGACTCTAAGGGTCAAACTGGTGAAGTTCGTGAAATAGATACCAAGAAAATGCGCGCTATTGTTACTGGAGTCAATATGATTTCAAAGCATGCAAAAGCAAGCTCTAAATATCCGCAAGGCGGAATTATTAAAATGGAAGGTCCTGTCCACATCTCTAATTTGATGTTGATTGATCCTTCAAACGGGAAACCTACAAGAGTTGGGCGTAAACTTGACTCAAAAGGTAATTTATCCCGCTTTTCTAAAAAAACAGGAGAGATAATTAAGTGATGGAATATACACCAAATCTGAAGACTAAATACCGCAAGGAGATTGCCCTGGCTCTCAAAGATGAGTTTGGTTACAAAAGCGTAATGCAAGTACCTAAACTGGAAAAAATTTGTATCAATCAGGGAATTGGATCTGCCGTATCCGACAAGAAGCTCATCGATTCAGCTGTTGTTGAGATGACTACAATTGCAGGGCAAAAAGCCGTTGCTACAAAATCCAAAAAGGATATTTCAAACTTTAAGTTGAGAAAAGGAGTTCCAATTGGTTGTCGAGTTACCCTTCGAGGAGACAAAATGTATGAGTTTCTTGAGAGACTTATCGTTGTTGCACTTCCGCGTATTCGTGATTTCCGTGGAATTAACGATAAAGGTTTCGATGGAAGAGGTAATTACACGTTAGGTGTTACTGAACAAATTATTTTCCCTGAAATCAATATCGACAAAGTATCTAAAATTATGGGCATGGACATCACATTTGTGACGAATGCTCAAACTGATAAAGAAGCGCACTCACTTTTACGTGAATTCGGTCTTCCATTTAAAAATCAAAATAAATAACCGACCGATGGCAAAGGAAAGCATGAAAGCCCGTGAAGTAAAAAGGGCAAAAATGGTTGAAAGATATGCAGAAAAAAGAGCTGCTCTTAAAGCAGCTGGTGATTCTGTCGGATTGCAAAAATTACCTCGTAATTCTAGTAAAATTAGATTGCATAATAGATGTAAATTAACTGGTCGCCCAAGAGGATATATGCGTCAGTTTGGCCTTTCAAGAATAACTTTCCGTGAAATGGCTTCTGATGGTAAGATTCCTGGAATCACTAAAGCTAGCTGGTAACTTGCATTCAATACACTTGATAAAAATATAAAAATGACCGATCCTATAGCAGACTTTCTTACTCGTGTGCGTAATGCAATTAGTGCAAACCACCGTGTTGTTGAAATTCCATCTTCTAACCTGAAAAAGGAGATGACTAAAATTCTTTTCGATAAAGGTTATATTCTGAGCTACAAATTTATTGATGCAGATCAGAATAATCCTCAAGGAAGTATCAAGATTGCCCTTAAGTATCATCCAGTTACTAAAATTCCGGCTATTAGAACTCTTTCACGTGTTTCTAAGCCAGGCTTGAGAAAATATGTTCATGTAGGAAGTATTCCTCGTGTAATAAATGGATTGGGAATAGCAATTCTTTCTACATCTAAAGGTGTTATGACCGACAAGGAAGCTCGTCGTGAAAACGTTGGTGGAGAAGTTCTTTGTTATGTTTATTAATTGTTAAAGAAATAAAGAAATGTCTCGTATAGGAAAAATGCCAATCAGTATACCAAGTGGAGTTACAGTTTCTGTAAGTGCTGATAGCGTGATTACTGTTAATGGTCCCCTTGGTGAATTAACTCAAGAAATGGATTCATCTTTAAAATTGAATATTGAAGATGGAATAATGACTTTAGTAAGACCTAATGATGATAAAGATATTCGCTCTAAGCATGGTCTTTATCGTTCATTAATATTTAACATGGTTAAAGGTGTTAGTGAGGGATTTACTACTGAGCAGGAGCTTGTTGGAGTTGGTTATAGAGCAGCTGCGAATGGTCAAATGTTAGAAATGTCATTGGGATACTCTCACAACGTTGTACTTGAACTACCTAAAGAAATTAAGGTTGAGACAAAGACAGAAAGAGGGAAAAACCCACTTATCATAATGAAATCTTCAGACAAACAGTTACTAGGAATGGTAGCGGCTAAGATTCGTTCACTAAGAAAACCCGAGCCGTATAAAGGTAAAGGTATTAAGTTCGTTGGTGAGGTTCTTCGTCGTAAAGCTGGTAAAGCTGCAGGTAAGAAATAAGAATTATCAGATATCATGGCTATCACAAAAGAATATAGAAGAGAGCGAATCAAAAAGAGAGTTCGCAAAGTGGTTTCGGGTAGTGAATCTACACCAAGACTTAGCGTTTTCAGAAGCAATAAAGAAATTTATGTTCAGCTAATTGACGATTTGAATGGACATACACTCTTGGCTGCTTCGTCTTCTGAAGCAGATATCGCTTCTAAAAAGGCAACAAAAATTGAGAAGGCTGCTTTAGTAGGTAAAGCAATCGCAGCGAAAGCTCTTGAAAAAGGAATCGGTCAAGTGAAGTTTGACAGAAACGGTTACTTGTATCACGGTAGAATTAAATCATTAGCAGAAGGAGCTCGCGAAGCTGGGCTTAAATTTTAATCATCATGGCAAACGCAACAATTAAACGAGTACGTTCGAGCGAAATTGAACTGAAAGACAAACTGGTAGGTGTACAGCGCGTTACCAAGGTGACTAAAGGGGGTAGAGCTTTTAGCTTTTCAGCTATCGTTGTAGTAGGAAATGAAAATGGTATTGTAGGTCATGGTTTAGGTAAAGCCAAAGAAGTTACTGATGCTATTACTAAAGGAATTGACGATGCAAAAAAGTCGTTAATTAAAGTTCCTGTAATTAACGGAACAGTTCCCCATGAACAAATTGGAAAATTTGGAGGTGCGCTTGTTTTTCTTAAGCCTGCCGCACATGGTACAGGAGTTATTGCGGGTGGTGCGATGAGAGCTGTTTTGGAAAGTGTTGGAATTACTGATGTTCTTGCAAAGTCTAAAGGAAGCTCTAACCCACACAACGTTGTTAAGGCTACTATTCATGCGCTCGCTCAAATGAGGGATGCTGCAACTGTTGCTCAACAACGAGGTATTTCTATGGAAAAAGTATTCAACGGTTAAAATTGGACATCATGTCGAAACTTAGAATAAAGCAAATTAAAAGCGGTATCGACCGTCCTGAGCGTCAAAAGAGAACTCTTAGAGCATTGGGTATTCGTAAAATGCATACTGCTGTGGAGCATGAAGCTACTCCTCAGATTTTAGGTATGGTGGATAAAGTAAAACACTTGATTTCTGTTGAAGAAATCTGATAAAGATATTTGAAATGAATCTTAGTAATTTAAAACCAGCAGAAGGATCAGTTAAATCCAATAAAAGAATTGGACGAGGACAAGGTTCAGGCCGTGGAGGAACATCAACTCGTGGTCATAAAGGTGCAAAATCAAGATCTGGCTACTCAAGTAAGGTTGGATTTGAAGGAGGACAAATGCCACTTCAAAGACGTGTTCCTAAGTTTGGCTTCAAGAATATCAATCGCGTTGAGTATAGAGGAATTAACCTTGATACTCTTCAAGAATTATCAGAAGCTAACAAAGTTGAAACTATTAGTTTTGATACTTTGCGCGAACATGGTTTGGTTGGAAAGAAAGACAAGGTTAAAATCCTTGGAAGGGGCGAGTTGAAAGCCAAGCTTGATGTAACAGTTCACGCATTTACTGAAACTGCTAAAGCTGCCATTGAGAAGGCTGGTGGAAGCGCAACAATTATTGCCTGATGAAGAACTTAATCAATACCATAAAGAACATCTATAAAGTAGAGGAATTACGTAATAAAATCGGTAATACTTTATTGTTTTTGCTCATCTATCGTCTGGGCTCATTTGTGGTATTGCCTGGAGTAAATCCTGATGCCCTTGATGCTTTGAAGCAACAAACTTCAGACGGAATAATGGGCTTATTGAATATGTTCTCTGGGGGAGCATTTTCCAATGCATCTATTTTTGCATTAGGAATTATGCCATATATTTCTGCTTCTATTGTTATTCAACTGTTGGGAATAGCAGTTCCCTACTTCCAGAAGCTTCAAAAGGAGGGTGAGTCAGGAAGAAAAAAAATTAATCAGTTTACTAGATATCTGACCGTAATTATTACAGGGTTTCAAGCTCCTGGATATTTAGCTAATTTGAATTCTCAATTAGGAACGAATGCTATTTCAGATTCTAGTGCATTTTTCTGGATTTCTTCTACTATCATACTTGTTGCTGGAACAATGTTCATCATGTGGTTAGGAGAGAAAATTACTGATAGAGGTATCGGTAATGGTATTTCTTTAATCATCATGGTTGGTATTATTGCTGGTTTACCGTCAGCTATTGTTGCTGAATTTGGTTCACGTTTAGAACAATCAGGCGGTGGGTTAGTAATGTTCTTAATTGAACTTGTTATATTATTGCTTATTGTTATTATGACACTGCTTTTAGTTCAAGGTGTCAGAAGAATTCCTGTGCAGGTTGCAAAAAGAGTTCAGGGTAACCAACAAGTAGGTGGCGCAAGACAATATATTCCACTTCGTGTTAATGCTGCTGGAGTTATGCCAATCATCTTTGCTCAAGCAATTATGTTCATTCCTATTACCATTGCAGGTTTTGCCAATAGCGAATCACTTCAAGGATTCGTTTCTGTATTTGCTAACATCACTGGCTTTTGGTACAATTTTACTTTCGGTATGATGATCATCATCTTTACATATTTTTACACCGCGATTACGGTTAATCCTAAAAATATGGCTGAAGAGATGAAGAGAAGCGGTGGATTTATTCCTGGAATTAGACCCGGTAAACCAACTGCTGATTTTATTGATAATATTATGTCACGCATCACATTACCAGGATCTATTTTCTTGGCAATTGTTGCAATCTTGCCTGCATTGGCTATGTTAATAGGTGTTACCAATAAGTTTGCTCAATTTTATGGAGGAACATCCTTACTCATTTTAGTAGGGGTTATTCTTGATACTCTTCAGCAAATTGAAAGTCATTTGTTAATGCGTCAGTATGATGGTCTGATGAAGAGTGGTCGATTGAAAGGTCGTGCAACTTCATCACCTGTAAGTATGGCTAGTTAATATTTCTTTTGATGATCTATTATAAGACAGCGGAAGAAATAGAATACATAAGAAAGAGTTCTTTACTTGTTGCCCTTGCACTTGCCGAAGTAGCTAAAGTGATTGAGCCGGGTGTTAATGCACTGCAAATTGATAAAATCGCTGATGAATTTATCAGAGACAATGGTGGTGTACCTGCTTTTAAAGGTTATGGTGGTTTTCCAAACGCTTTATGCGTTTCTCCAAATGAACAAGTTGTTCATGGAATTCCTACTAACAAACCATTTGAAGAAGGAGATATTATTTCGGTTGATTGTGGAGTATTGATGAATGGTTACTTTGGAGATTCTGCTTACACATTTGCTATCGGAGACGTAAGTCCTGAAGTTGAACAATTAATGAAGACTACTAAAGAAAGTCTTTATAAAGGTATTGAAATGGCTGTTGCTGGAAAGCGACTTGGAGATGTTGCTTTTGCTATTCAAAACCATTGTGAAAACGCTGGCTATGGTGTTGTGAGAGAACTGGTTGGTCATGGTATCGGAAAGAGTCTTCATGAAGCTCCTGAAGTACCAAATTTTGGTAAACGAGGATCTGGATTGAAATTGCAGGAAGGCTTAGTAATTGCAATTGAACCCATGGTAAATATGGGAACAAAGCAAGTGAAGCATGGGAAAGATGGTTGGACTATCAAAACTGCTGATTTAAAACCATCAGCTCATTTTGAACATACCATAGCAGTGCATAAAGGGGAAGCAGATATTCTTTCATCATTTAAGTATGTTGAAGATGTTCTGAAAGAGCGAAACGAATTGATTGTTTAATTAAAATATAAATATAAAGTGCCAAAGCAGTCGTCAATAGAACAAGACGGTACAATTATAGAAGCATTGTCTAATGCAATGTTTCGTGTTGAGCTTGAAAATGAGCATGTAATTATTGCTCATATTTCCGGTAAAATGCGGATGCACTATATAAAAATTTTACCTGGCGATAAGGTGAAGGTTGAAATGTCACCATACGACTTAACCAAAGGCCGGATTACTTATCGTTACAAATAAATTGAGAAAATGAAAGTTAGAACCTCCATCAAAAAAAGGAGTGCGGAGTGCAAGATTGTACGTCGCAAAGGGAGACTTTATGTCATTAACAAAAAGAACCCTAAATTCAAACAACGTCAAGGTTAAGCATTTAAAGCAAAAGATATGGCTCGTATATCTGGAATTGATCTTCCAAAAAATAAACGCGGTGAAATAGGATTGACATACATCTACGGAGTAGGTCGATCAACTGCACAATACATCCTAACAGAAGCAGGTATTTCTTTTGATAAGAAAGTATCTGAATGGGATGATGATGAACTGGGTAAAATCAGAGATATTATCAATAATAAGTTTAAAGTTGAAGGTGCTCTTCGCTCTGAAGTTCAGCTTAACATAAAGCGATTGATGGATATCGGTTCTTATCGTGGAATTCGTCACCGCTCGGGCTTGCCTGTTCGTGGACAAACCACAAAGAACAATGCACGCACCAGAAAAGGAAAGAAGAAAACTGTTGCTAACAAGAAGAAGGTAACTAAATAATCCTTCGTAATTATTAAAGATTGATAATTCCAAGAAATGGCTAAATCATCAAAAACAACCAAGAAGCGAGTTGTTAAAGTTGAAGCAGTGGGACATGCTCACATCAATGCAACTTTTAACAACATCATTATCTCCCTCACCAATACGAACGGACAGGTTATTTCCTGGAGTTCTGCAGGCAAGATGGGATTCCGCGGATCAAAGAAAAACACACCTTATGCTGGTCAAATGGCTGCTGGAGATTGTTCCAAAGTCGCTTATGACTTAGGTCTCCGTAAAGTGAAAGTATTTGTGAAAGGCCCAGGAGGCGGAAGAGAATCTGCAATTCGTACTATCCACAACAGTGGAATTGAAGTTAGTGAAATTGTTGATGTTACTCCGGTTCCTCACAATGGATGTCGCCCACCTAAGCGTCGTCGCGTTTAATCAATCTATAAAATTTAAGAAATGGCAAGATATATCGGCCCCAAATCAAAAATTGCACGCAAGTTTCGCGAGCCTATTTTCGGCCCTGATAAGGTTCTAACTAAAAAGAACTACCCTCCCGGACAACACGGAAACTCTAAAAGAAGAAATAAAGTTTCTGAATATGGAGTTCAGCTTCAAGAGAAGCAAAAAGCAAAATATACCTATGGAATTCTTGAGAAGCAATTTGCAAGAATTTTCGATCGCGCTAACCGCGCGCAAGGTGTAACTGGTGAAATGCTTCTTAAACTCATTGAAGCCAGATTAGATAATGTGGTTTACAGAATGGGTATTTCTCCAACGCGCTCTGGAGCTCGTCAGCTTGTATCACACAGACACATTACCGTTAATGGTAATGTTGTAAATATTGCTTCCTACACTCTTAAACCAGGTGATAAAGTTGCTGTGCGTCAGAAATCGAAATCTCTTGAAGTTATTTCCGACTCTCTTGCTGGTCATCCTAATAAATATTCATGGATTGAGTTTGATGCTTCTTCTCTATCCGGAACATTTCTTAACTACCCTGAAAGAGAATTGATTCCTGAAAACATTAAGGAGCAGTTAATCGTGGAATTGTATTCGAAGTAATTTTTATCAATTCCTTTTCTTCACCATTCAAACCTTACAATAACATGGCAATATTGGCATTTCAACGTCCTGACAAGGTAATTATGATTACATCAACTGACTCACATGGTCAGTTTGAATTCAGACCCCTTGAACCAGGATATGGAATCACAGTCGGCAATGCTTTACGCCGTATCCTTCTTTCTTCTTTAGAAGGCTTTGCAATCACTTCAGTTAAAATTGAAGGTGTTGAGCATGAGTTTTCTACAATCAAAGGAGTAGTGGAGGATGTGACTGAATTTATTCTTAATTTAAAGCAAGTAAGATTCAAACGTCAGATTGATTCTACTGAACATGAAAAAGTTGTTGTTCAGGTTTCAGGCCAAAATCAATTAACTGCTGGAGACATTGGGAAATTCACTTCCTCATTTCAGGTTCTTAATCACGATTTTGTGATCTGTCAAATGGATCCATCTGTGAACCTTAAAATGGAAATCACTATCGATAAAGGTAGAGGATATGTTCCTGCTGAAGAAAACAGACCTGCAACTCAGCAAATTGGTGTTATTCCAATTGATTCAATTTACACTCCAATTCGTAATGTAAAATACATGGTTGAAAACTACCGTGTAGAACAAAAAACTGACTACGAGAAATTAATTCTTGAGATTACAAGCGACGGGTCAATTCATCCTAAAGATGCTCTTAAAGAAGCGGCTAAGATTCTTATTCAACATTTCATGTTATTTTCTGATGAGAAAATCACTGAGGACATTGAAGAGAAGGTTACTACAGAAGAGTTTGATGAAGATATCCTTCACATGCGTCAACTATTGAAAACTCGTTTGGTTGATATGGATTTATCTGTTAGAGCTCTTAATTGCCTTAAGGCAGCTGACGTAGATACTCTTGCTGATTTAGTGTCATATAATAAAAATGACTTGTTGAAATTCAGAAACTTCGGTAAGAAATCTCTTACAGAATTAGAAGAATTGGTTCAAAGCAAGCAACTAACATTCGGGATGAACCTCTCGAAATATAAACTCGACAAAGAATAATATAACGTTCATGCCTTAACAGGCTGAAGATCATACAAAAGAATCATGAGACACGGTAAAAAACTCAATCACCTTAGCCGCAAAGCACCGCATCGTAAGGCTATGATGGCCAATATGGCTAGTTCACTAATCCTTCACAAAAGGATTAATACAACCCTTGCTAAGGCTAAAGCATTACGTGTGTTTGTTGAGCCATTGCTTACCAAATCAAAAGAAGATACAACTCATAGCAGAAGAACAGTTTTTGCTTATCTAAAAGATAAAGTTGCTGTTTCTGAATTGTTCAGGGATGTTTCTGTTAAAATTGCTGATCGTCCAGGTGGATATACACGTATTATTAAACTAGGCAACCGCTTGGGTGATAATGCTGAAATGGCACTTATCGAATTAGTTGATTATAACGAGAATCTTAAGAAGGACGCAAAGCCAAAAACTGAAAAGAAAACTCGTCGTGCTGGAAGCAAAAAGAAAGTAGAAACTCCTGCTGCGAAAGCTGAAACAGCTCCAGTTGAAGCTAAGGAAGAAACTCCTGCTGTTGCTGAAGAAACTAAAATTGAAGATTCAGCTAAAAATGATGTTGGTAATGACACCGCCAGCACTGATGCTTCTGAAGAAAAAGCAGCTGAATAATGACTTATTAATTGTGAACATTTTTAAAGGATAAAGCCAATGGTTTTATCCTTTTTTTTTGAACTTACGTCGCTAAATGAATACCTCCAAAAATCTTAATTCCGCAACCCTGCTATTAGCTGATGGTAAAGTGTTTAAAGGGCTTTCTCCCGGAACACCTCGCACGGCAACTGGTGAAATTTGCTTCAATACTGGTATGACAGGGTACCAAGAAATTTTTACTGACCCGTCCTATTTAGGTCAAATAGTTATTTCAACACATGTTCATATTGGAAATTATGGAGTTAAAGATTCAGACGTAGAATCAGGCTCAATGAAGATTTCAGGACTTGTTTGTAAAGACTTCTCTGAAGTTTATTCTCGTAAACCTGCTGATGGAAATATTGTTGATTACTTTGAAAATCAAAAGATTCCAGTAATTTATGGAATCGACACAAGAGAATTAGTCAGACACATTCGAGATAAAGGGGCGATGAATGCAATTATTTCATCAGAGATTGAAGATGTTAACAAATTAAAGGAGCTTCTAAACCAAGCACCTTCAATGGAAGGTTTAGAATTATCTTCTAAAGTTAGCACTCCTACAGCTTATACTATTGGAAGTGAAAATTCTGATTTAAAAGTTGCACTGCTCGATCTAGGTGTCAAAAAATCAATAGCTACCTGTCTTGCAGATCGAGGTTGTTTGGTGAAAGTATTCCCAGCCAAAACCTCCTTTACTGAAATGCAGGATTTCTCCCCCAATGGATACATGATTTCTAATGGACCTGGAGATCCTGCCTGTATGGATTATGCTGTAGAAACTGTTAAAGAGATTCTCAGTTCAGGCTTACCACTCTTTGGAATCTGTCTTGGACACCAGATTTTTGCTAAAGCAATGGGAATAAGCACCTACAAAATGTTTAATGGGCATAGAGGAATAAATCACCCTATCAAGAATCTTGAGACAGGTCTTTGCGAAGTTACATCCCAAAACCATGGCTTTGCAATCAATGAAAAAGATGTGCAAGATAATCAGGATGTTATAACTACACACGTTCATCTTAATGATCAAACAATAGCAGGTATCCGATTAAAATCGGGTAATGCATTTTCAGTGCAATATCATCCCGAAGCATCGCCAGGACCACATGATTCTCGTTATCTTTTCGATAGCTTTATAAACCAAATGAAGGAACATTCTTTACAAATTTCAATTTAATTCACAAATCTTATATAATGAGTTCAATAGCGCATATTCACGCAAGACAGATCTTAGATTCAAGAGGAAATCCAACAGTTGAAGTAGATGTTTATACCGAGGCTGGTGCCATGGGAAGAGCCGCAGTGCCTTCGGGAGCATCAACAGGTTCGCACGAAGCCGTTGAGTTAAGAGATGGAGATTCAAAACGATACATGGGTAAAGGTGTAGAGAAAGCTGTTAGAAACGTTAACGCCGCCTTAAGAGAAGAACTTGTTGGGATGGAAGTATCCGATCAACGATCTCTAGATATGGCCATGATTGATCTTGATGGCTCAGAGAATAAAGCAAATATTGGAGCAAATGCAATTTTAGGTGTCTCACTTGCCGCTGCTAAAGCTGCTGCTGCCGAAGCAGGAATGCCACTTTACAGATATGTAGGAGGTGTTAATGCTGCTTTATTGCCTGTGCCAATGATGAATATACTTAATGGTGGATCTCATGCTGATAATAGCATAGACTTTCAAGAGTTTATGATTATGCCAGTAGGTGCTCGATCTTTTTCTGAAGGATTAAGAATGGGTACTGAGGTTTTTCATCATTTAAAGTCTGTCTTAAAGAAAAAAGGAATGTCCACTAACGTGGGAGATGAAGGAGGTTTCGCACCATCATTAAAGTCTAATGAAGATGCGATTCTTACTGTTCTAGAAGCTATTGAAAAAGCAGGCTATCGTCCGGGTGAAGATATATATATAGCAATGGATGCTGCAGCTTCTGAATTCTATAATAAAGAAGAAGGCGTTTATCACTTTAAAAAATCTACTGGAGACAAATTGAAACCATCAGAGATGGTTGATTATTGGGCTGAATGGTCTGCGAAGTATCCAATTTTGTCAATTGAAGATGGCTTGGATGAAGACGATTGGGCAGGATGGAAACAACTTACAAACAAGATCGGCAATAGAGTTCAGCTTGTTGGAGATGACCTTTTTGTAACCAACGTTAACAGATTAGAAAGAGGTATTAATGAAGGTATCGCCAATTCAATTTTGATAAAAGTAAATCAGATAGGAACTCTAACTGAAACGATTAATGCTGTTCAAATGGCGATGAATAACGGCTACTCAGCCGTGATGAGCCATCGGTCAGGAGAAACAGAAGATACTACAATTGCCGATTTAGCAGTAGCGTTAAGATGCGGACAAATTAAAACAGGCTCTGCTTCAAGAAGTGACAGGATTGCAAAGTATAATCAATTGCTAAGAATTGAGGAGATGCTTGGAGAATCAGGAAGGTATCAAGGAAATGATGTTTTAAGGAATGCGTAATGCTTAGCAGAATTGAGAAGTTAGCTAATGGGGGATTAGTAGTATTAGTATTAAGCTTATGCTTAATACCTTTTCTTTCTTTGAGCAGATATGTTCAGCCTCAATACGATGACTATTCTGTATGGCTCGTTTTTCATCATAAATGCGCCACAATATTCTCCCAATAATTCAACATTAACATAATTACACCTCAATCACTAATAACAGAATCACAATTGGAGCAGCCCTGAAATGTCTTATTCATGAAGCATGGTATACTACTACACATGCATAAGAAAACCGGCAAAATACTAAGCTTATTCCAAGCACCGACATGAATCTGATTGGGCATATGAAGTATTTAATGAGCCATCTATAAGATATTTCATTTTCTTACTCAACGTCCATTGAGATTTGCCAATTTTGCTCTCTCTTTTATATGGAATGAATCTCACATTGAAACCCATCATAAATATCACCTTGGAAAAATCTATTCCTTTCATCAAAGGCCATAAAAATTGTTAAAGCTTTCTTATCTAGCAATGCAGAATCAAATCCTCCTTTTAGCATTGACGGATTTGCAATCTTTATCCAATCCATAGAATATGGATGAGCCTAATCTACTGAGGAAATGAATCCTCTCTCTCTCGTTTCTACAATAAATTACAATCTAGGCAGAATCCTCCCAAGCAGAAAACATCTCAGAAATGAGTTGCACTGGATCTTGCAGTCTGCACAAGCATAATCACAACCCAGCGTCTCCTTTACATGTTAGGAGCCCCGCAATTATACTAGGCACTTGTCCAAAATTTCTCGAGAAATTGCTTTTACTAACTGTTAGATTCAGTTATTCTCTTTATCTCAATCAAGGGTTATCACTCGAACCATATCATTTATGAAAATTATTTCATAGTCTAAGTTCTTATGACAGCCACTCATAGGATTCGTTGATACGTTTTGTTTAAAGTGGCTAAAGAACCACCATTCTGGTAAACAGGAATGATAAATGAAATCAACTTCATGAACTGCTATTTATTATTTTAACCGGATTGCCATATTGCAACAGAATTGTCAGGAATTGGTTTTGTTAACAGTAGAACCAGCTCCAATAATGCAATTTTGACCAGCAAGAATTATGGAAGTATTATGGCTCCAGCTCCTATAAAGTAGAATTGCCTATTAGAACTTCCTCCCAAAGAGGAATACTACACTGGTGATATTTCGCAAAATTCTCAATACTGCAGTTATGAGTAACAGTGCTTCTTACATTAAGCATTGAACCCTTTTCTATCTGAACCTCAGGTTCGACAATTACAAGATTCAATATTACGATTCCTTCACCAAGCTTAACCCCAAAATTGAAGCCACAGGCTGAGTATCAATCAAGCTGAGTTTGCGTTAAGACTAATGAGTTTATTGAATAATCAGAATCTTCTTTCTGGCCTTCTAAGGCTATTATAAACTCATTATCACCCGAATCAATTTTTCAATTGGAAGGCCCATTTCTGTAGAAATAATTTTAAATGACTTGTGAATTAAGGAATTTCCTTGCAGGGTTACATCATCAAAAAAGACGATCATTCTTCAAGCAATTTCGACTTTTTCTAATGTAGGTAGTATTTGAAGAAGGCAAAGCCTCCCGCTCCAATAACTATCATGGGTTCTCTTTAATTATCGTACAAACTAACTCCTGTTGCTCAAAGAAAAATCATGAAATAGAGATTAAACACAACACTCTTTCTGCAGCTCTCCAGCAATTGATTATTTAATTTATTTTCAACATAATCCAAAGTATTCAAAAAGAAGGGTAAAAATATCTTCTTGGTCTTATATCCTTATTGTTAGGAAAAATTTCAATCTTTTAATTGCTCTTCATTTTGAAAGAATAGGAAATAAGCATAATTATATTTCGTTATTCCATCCTGTAAGTTGAAAGTTATGTATCCATATCTTGTGAGCCCATGTAGATTTCACTAATGATTTTGCGTCTATCAATAACGTCTTTCATCTTAGGAAGAATACAAAGCCCCATTGCAGCTTGAAATTCTGAACTTTTACCGTTTATGCACCAGCATGAAATGCTCTATGGTCCATCATGACCGAAGTTCCTCATATATATAATCTTTTGAGCAAACTCATCATTCTTGTAATGATACCTCCTCCTTCAATGGTGTAGAAAGAGCTTTGTGGCATAAGAAGCAACGTTGAAATGTCTCCATAATTTAGAACTGATTGACCTTTGTATTCAACTCCAAAAGCATGAGCAGCATCATAGATAACTTTTAAGCCTTTAGCATCAGTGAATGTTTTTATTTCTTCAACCCGACAAGGGTTTCCATAAACAATGACAAGCCAGAAGTCTGGTCAGTGATTTTTGTTTCAATTTCTTGAGCAGAGATAGTTAGCGTTCGTTCATCTATATCAGCATAAATAGGGTTACAACTTTCCCAAACAAGGCTGCTTGTTGTTGCCACATATGAGAAAGGAGTAGTTATAACATCATCTTTCAAGCCCAGGGCTTTAATAGCTATCTGTAATGCGATAGTTCCATTATTCACAAAGAAGAAGTGTTTAACACCAAGATAATCTTTGATTTTTTGTTCTAGTTCTAGAACTAATGGGCCATGATTAGTTAAATGTCCTCTCTCCCAGATTCCTTCTAAATATTTGACATATTCTTCCAAAGCAGGAAGGTATGATTTCGTAACATTAATCATTAGCTATGCAGGTAAAACTTAATAAATTATGCATTTTCAAAAGTATGATAATATATGCTTTAAGCTCAAACGCAATCTTTATCATTCTTATGCTAAAAGAAATAATCAATTTCTAGCCAAACATTTCAAGTAAATAGCCGTTTGAACGCTTATGATATTGTATACTTGTACTTCGTTTCCAAATCAAAATCTCAATTAAAAAATGTCATCCAACATAAAAAAATCATTTGCAGATTCTATACTTCCTCATGCAGCCAAAGTAAAACAAATGGTAGCAGAAAATGGTAGCCTTAAATTAGGTGAAATTACTTTGGCTCAGGTCTATTCTGGTATGAAAGGAATGGTGGGAATGATTACGGAAACTTCAAAGCTAGATCCTGAGGAAGGCATTCGTTTTAGAGGCTATAGCATACCTGAATTGAGAGAATTACTGCCTAAAGCTCCCGGAGGGTCTGAGCCCTTGCCTGAAGGTGTTTTTTACCTAATGCTCACTGGTACTTTGCCAACTGTAGATCAGGTAAACGAGCTTAGTGCTGAATGGGAATCCCGGAGCAATGTGCCTGAACATGTGTTCAAGATGCTCGATGCATTGCCAACTTACACTCATCCAATGACTCAATTCAGTGCTGCAATTCTTGCAATGCGCACCGAATCGGTTTTTGCTCACGAATATGAAAAAGGTATAAGTAAAAAAGATTACTGGGATCCAATGTTTGAGGATACCATGAATTTGATTGCTCGATTACCAAGAGTTGCAGCTTACATTTATAGAAGAACTTATTATAATAACGAGCAAATTGAGCCTTTAAAAGGTGCTGATTGGGCAGCCAATTTTGCACATATGATGGGTTACGATGGTGTGGAGATATACGCACTTATGCGTTTGTATCTTACTATTCATGCCGATCATGAAGGAGGTAACGTTTCAGCTCATGCAACACACTTAGCGGGGTCTGCGCTGAGCGATGCTTATTATTCTTTTTCATCAGCTATCAACGGGTTGGCAGGGCCTCTTCACGGATTGGCAAATCAAGAGGTAATAAGATGGATTTTGGATTTGCAAAAAGATTTAGGTGGAGGTTTGCCAACTAAGGAGCAAATAGAGCAATATGTACACCGCACTTTATCAGAAGGTAAAGTAGTTCCAGGTTATGGTCATGCTGTTTTACGTAAAACAGATCCGAGATTCGCAGCTCAAATGGAATTTGCCAAAAAATATATGGCTGATGATGACATCGTTAATATCGTTTGGCGAGTTTATGATGTTGTTCCAGGTATCCTTAGCAACATTAAGAAGATTAAAAATCCATGGCCAAACGTTGATGCTCATTCGGGAGCATTGCTAATCCATTACGGCATTAAAGAATATGATTTCTTTACCGTTTTATTTGGTGTTTCAAGATCTTTAGGTGTTCTAGCACAGCTTACTATAAGCCGTGCGATGGGTCTGCCAATTGAAAGACCAGGCTCTATTACCAGTGAATGGATTGAAGATAAAATTGCTCAAAGCCAACAGGCAGTGTAATTAAATCGAATCTATTTATTCCTTTTGAAGCGATGCCCTAAGTAAGCAACTATCATAGGAGTTATTGATAATAATATAATTCCTAATACAACTGCTTCGAAATGGTCCTGGAAGAATGGTAAATTCCCTAAGAAGTAACCGCTAAGTGACATGGAGCTTATCCAAAGAAATCCTCCTGCTATATCAAACGGAAGGAATTTTTTACGATAATCCATCTTTCCTACACCAGCAACAAAAGGTGTGAAGGTTCTAACTATTGGAACAAATCTCGCCATAATTATAGCCTTTGTGCCATATTTCTCAAAGAACTTATGAGTTTGATCAATATATTCCTGTTTTACCAGGCTTCTATTACCCAATTTCAGGTTAACAGCTCTTTGCCCGGCAAACCTTCCAATAGAATAATTAATATTGTCGCCTAGAACTGCAGCAATAAACAACAAACCGATAAGCAAATAAATACTTAAGTCTGAGCCAGGTCTCGCACAAATTGCCCCTGCAGCGAAAAGCAAGGAATCGCCAGGCAAGAATGGCATTATTACAAGACCCGTTTCAACGAAGATAATTAGAAATAATATTGCATAAATTGTTGTTCCATAGTCGATTACCAATTGGTCGAGATGGTCGTTAATATGCAGAACAAAGTCCAGAAGTGAAGTCAAAAATTCCATAGTGGCGGCAAAAGTAGCCTATTTCTCCTGCATTGTGTGAAAGTAATTCTTCATTTGTTCAACAGCCCTCGCTCTGTGACTTATGGAGTTTTTAATTGATGAATCTAACTCAGCAAAGCTTTTTGAATATCCTTCAGGCAAAAATACTGGGTCATATCCAAATCCATCCAAACCTTTAGGTTCTAGAGAAATGTATCCTCTTACTTCTCCCTCGAATATTTTCACGCCATTCTTATCCACGAAAGCTATAACTGTTATAAATCTTGCTTCCCTATTTATTTTGTTATCCATTGCTGAAAGCAATTTCTTCATATTATCCTTAGAATCTCTTTGGGGGCCGGCATAATGCGCAGAATCAACTCCCGGCTCACCATTTAATGCAAAAACTTCAAGACCAGTGTCATCTGCAAAACATGGCAAACCTGTAGAATTAAATAATGTTTGTGCTTTTTGTTCAGCATTTCCTTTAATTGTTCCGCTGGTTTCAGGGAGTTCATCTGTGAAATGAATATCAGAAAGGCTTAACAATTCAATTGAATCTCCAATTATTGCTCTTACTTCATCAAGCTTGTGCTTATTATTCGATGCAAATACAACTTTCATTTTTATACCAAAAATTTACTGCTAAGTAAGTAATCAAATTCGATATTCACTTTGGATGTTTCATAAGTGGGCTTCTGCTTTTGAAAAACACCCAATTACAAAAGTAATTTTGCTCTATGCAGAACGTCCTGAGTCCACTTGCGGTAATTGTAATAATCTTAGCCTATTTTTTAGTTCTTGTAGGTATATCCTGGTGGAAAGGGAAGAATGCAAACGAGGATTCTTATTTCCTGGGTAATAAATCATCGCCTTGGTATTTGGTTGCCTTTGGTATGATAGGGGATTCGCTTTCGGGAGTTACTTTTGTTTCTGTTCCTGGGGAAGTTGGTACCAAGCAGTTTTTTTATCTGCAGATCGTCATAGGGTACATGGCTGGCTATTTTGTCATTGCTAAGGTACTTCTGCCATTGTATTACAGACTTAAGCTTACTTCTATTTATTCCTACCTAGGAACTCGATTTGGTTCTATTTCACAAAGTACGGGATCGTTTTATTTTCTCTTGTCAAGAACAATAGGAGCTGCGTTCAGGCTGTTTATTTCGGCTGGGGTTCTTCACCTTTTTGTTTTTGGTCCTTTAGGTGTTCCCTATGCGCTTTCCGTTTCAATAATCATTGTGTTGATTCTAATATACACCGTTAAAGGTGGGATTAAATCACTTGTTTGGACTGACACATTTCAATCGTTATTTCTGCTTTTAGGCGTTGTTTTAACCGCAGCTTCTATTCTGAATGGTATGGATTGGACCTTATCTGAGGGAATTCAGCAAATTTCAGATAGTTCATATTCAACAATATTTGACTGGGTGCCAGAGAATAAGACATTCTTTCCAAAGCAATTCTTAAGTGGAATGTTTATAGCTATCGCTATGACGGGTTTAGATCAAAACATGATGCAAAAAAATCTAAGTGTGCATACCTTAAAAGATGCACAAAAAAATGTCTTATGGTTTAGCTTCATTGTGCTGATTGTGAATGTGATATTTGTATCACTAGGAGCCTTGATGTATTTATATGCTGAGGCATTCAATATTCAAATCCCAACAAAAACGGATGATTTATTGCCTCTTTTAGCTCTCGATTATTTGGGAGTTTTTGCTGCAATTACATTTCTTCTGGGAATTATTGCTGCCACTTTCTCAAGTGCCGATTCAGTGTTAACTACGCTTACTACTTCGCTTTATTTTGATATTCTGCACTTAGATAAGCGAAGTGATTTAACTCCAGAAAAAAGAAAACAAATCAGAAACTTAATTCATGCAGCATTTGCATTTGTCTTGCTTGGAGTAATTCTGCTATTCAGAGCCATTAATAATGATGCTGTAATAAGTGGAGTTTTTACCGCTGCCGGCTACACTTATGGTCCTTTGCTTGGCTTATTTGCTTTTGGCATTTATACCAAGCAGCAAGTAAATGATAGATTGGTTCCTTTGGTTTGTATACTAGCGCCTTTACTTAGCTTTCTTCTTTCTAAATACTCTGTTCAACTATTTAATGGCTACGCCATTGGATTTGAACTTCTGCTAATAAATGGATTACTAACCATGCTTGGTTTATGGCTAATTAGAAGGAGAGTCTAACTTGGGCTGCTTTCGCAGTTTGCATTGAAGTAAGCTCAACCTTCTTTGGAGCTCATCAGATTTGTTTTTCATTTCAAATACTACGGGCCAATCATTTTAGAGGTGCTTTCCAATAACTCTAGAGCAGATGCATCACTAAAGCACTCTTTGCATGAAGCATACATCATCAGGCAATCAATAAAATCGGTTAGCATATGAAAGAGCAGTCCAATGCCAATTATATTGAAAGGTTTACGAAAAAAGACTAATGCAACATAAATCAACATTGCATAATAAGTATGCAGAAAGTGAAAGTTAATGCTACATCTATTTGCTTGAAAAATTGGATTAGCAAACAAATGATCTAAATCCACTAGCATTGTTGCCATAAGAATTAGATACACTTTTTTCCAATCTTTTCTAAAGAATGCAAATGCAATAAATAGCGGAAATACGAAGTGTAAAAAGTAATGAGTTAATGTTTGCATAAAAGTTGGAATTTCTGCGCATCATTAAAATTCCGGATAAAATAAAGTTTGAACTGAGCAAACAAGTTTACTTCCTGTATACTTTTCCATTACTTCCAACTAAATAGTAGTATAGGTTCTCAGGGATTGCCACATTGTATAAATCAAACCCATTTAAACCACTATAATTGGGGTATTTGAACACAGGTATATTAGGAAAAATCAGACCTGTGTCTTCAATCTTTTCGTGTTTGGCATTTATCTTAAAAACTCCATAAAGATTACCTTTTTTATAGACACTGAATTTATCCTCAATGCGCATCGTATTCAAGAAATTAAGTCCATTCTCCCAAATGAAATCGTATTCAAATGGCATAATGGTTTTGTTGTTTAAGTCAATCACCCCAAATTTCCCATTGAGTTGAGCAGTTAGAATTCCTTCATTCTGAAGCTTCAAGGGCTCTATATTGTTTTTTGTGTATGTATATGGCTGTCGAAAATCAAATTTTTCTTCCTCAGCTTTTTCATCTCTTTCAACATATATCTCAAGGAGGTTAGGTTGCAAATCTTCATAAATCATTGGTATGATTTCATTTCCATTTTCATCGAGAATCCCAAATAAATAATTTCCAGTTTTCTCGCCTTTACTACCAGCCAAATAGATATACGTATGATTGGCAGAGAAAATTCCAAATTGATTTTTTATATATCTCAGAGAGTCATATTTCAAATCAGTTCTTAAAATTTCTGAGAAAATTAAACCTAGTTTTCCTTCTTTCGAAACAATTAATGGGTGCTTCTGTGATTTTGAATACCTATCGGCAAAATTCACGGTTTCACCTTCATTCAATTTTAATGTGTCACTTCCATATGCAGCAAAGCCATTTTCGAGTTTATAGAAATAAATAATTGGCTTTGGTTTTTCTCTTTGACTTGAGAAAATCTCTTTGTGATTAGGCACTTCCTTGATTTCACCCATAATTTCAGGCGCTTCAATAACATAATCGCCAGACGATCCATAATTCATGCCTTCCTCAACTTCATAATCATCTCTATATGACTTATTTATTATGCTAGCAGGCTTGATTATAAAGCGCTTTAATTCTTCATCAAATAGAATAGCTTCCCGATGAAAGGAGTATTCTTTATCTGTGTATGAACATACGAAGTAGTCTTCGGTGCTATTTTCTCTGTCAATCTCAAAGTCTGTAACATGATCCAAAAGTGGTATCATCATCTTTTGATTGACTTTGTCAAACAAAAGAACACTCACTGATTTGTCAAAATGCTCGGCAAAAATGGTAATGTAATTATCAGCCTCAGGACTTGATCTTTCGCGGCCAAGAAACCTGAATTTCATAACGTTTTCGGGAAGCAATTTTTTGCCTTTCAGAGTATAGAAGTTGCTGTTTTTGCTAACATACGATTCTTGCGAGCCAATAATAATACCTTGGTCAGAATACGTGAAATGATTGTGATTACTATTTTCAATAATCACCTTTGTGCCTTGCAGAAGGCCTGTGGAAGTGATTTTTTTCTCTTTGATTTCTGTTCTGCCGTCGTAATAACGAATGGTGTCAGGAACCTTAAAGCTATTTGAATATTTGAAATATCCATTCCCGATAGGCTGTATGAAATCATAATCAGCCTTGAGTTTTTGCTTGCCATTTAAATCTGCCAAACCAAATAAATCTCCATCACGATATGGTATTAATACATCGTTTTGAGTAAACCCAATGAGCGATTTTATTAAGAAAACGAGTAAAAGATACTTGTGCATTGAATGGAGATTCAAAATAAATTAAGGTTTGATTTTCAGGCGAAAGTTAATCAAGCTTTTATTTTGTTTGCTCCCTCGAATCCACCAAAGAAATGCGAACTTCAAGTTTAATGCTTTGTGAAGACCTATTTTTTTAGCTTATCTCCAAATACCTTTCTAAATTTTTCAACCTTCGGTTGGATGACCATCCGGCAATAGCCTTGCTCACCATTCTGGTTATAGTAATTCTGATGGTAGTCTTCTGCTACATAAAATTTTTCATCAAATGGAAGGATTTCAGTCACTATCGGGGCTTCAAATGCTCCAGCTGCATTTAATTCGGATTTGTACTTTTCAGCTGTTTCTTTTTGACTATCAGAAATGTAATAAATTCCTGAACGATATTGGGTGCCAACATCAGCTCCTTGTCTATTTAATGTTGTTGGGTCATGTGTTTTCCAGAATACTTCCAATAGCTCATCAAAGGATAAAACAGAAGGGTCGTAAATTATTCTTGCCGCTTCTGCATGACCTGTGGTGCCAGTGCAAACTTCTTTATAACTTGGATTTTTAACTGAACCACCGGTGTAACCCGACGTTACAGAAATAACACCATCTAATTGCTGAAAGATGGCTTCAATGCACCAAAAACATCCTGCTGCTAAATATGCAGTATCGGTTTGTTGACCAGTTTTTATTTCCATGTCGTTGTAAATAGTAGTTGATTCAGTTGATCCACAAGCTTGCAAGCTAAAGAGAAAGCCTAAAACAAAGGTAAGAGTGGGAAAGCTGGGTTTACTCATAATCATCATAAATAACTTCAATTAATTGAAAATGTTTAGATGAATGTCTCAACTGTATGTAATTACTTACAGTTTCACAGAGTTTTAATAAACCGTTTCCTTGGAATATTTGCGCACCGTTTGCTTTATACCATGAATCATTAATCGAATAAGTAATTCAGTATCCTTCTCAATTCTTTCATAATCAGGTTCGTCTTCAATACTTTTTCTGTTGTGCAATATTTCATCATGCTTAATCGCATCTGCTGATTTGATAATTAATTCAGCGGTTATTGATGCCATTTTTGTACTAAGCTGTTCATCTATTTTTCTAAGTTCTCGAGCCACAAAAACTACTTCTCGCTGCATAAGTGAAGAGTATAGGTCATGAAATCCAGGCTGAATTTGCCTAAGGCTTTCTGCTTCTAATTTATGCAATCCCAGTACTTTTCTGTAATAAGTGAGTCTCTTCTTCATGTAAACCTGAATCTTCTCTTCAGGCTGTTCTTTATGCTCAAATTCATTTTGTAAATCATCAACTATTTTCTCCGCTTCCTTAACAACTACTGCTGTGAAAATCTCTTCTTTATTTTTAAAGTAGTAATAAAGTGATGACTTATTCAGGCCTAATTTCTTTCCTATATCTTCTAAGGTAGTTTTTTCATAGCCAAACTGAGTAAAACAGGATTTTGCTGCTTCCAGAATTTTAATTCGCTTTTCCGTTGCTTTCATACATTAACAATCAATTCAAACTTTATTTATCAACGTAAAATAACGTGTTTGTGGTTCTACGTATTGCATATTTTAAGTGAATTATTTGTTAAAGATTTCGGATTCTTCTATAAATCAGAGAGATAATTTCTCTCTTAGAATCACTTATTTCTACTTTAATAAACTTAAACCTTCGGTCGCAGAAGCATCATCTGGCCTAATTAGTAAAGCTTTATTGAATAAGATTCTTGCTTCTCTTGTTTTACCCATCTGAAAGTAGCTCCATGCATTCATCACTACACTATCATAATCAAAAGGGTAAAGATTCATCACTCTTTCAAAATACTTTTGCGCTGTTGGGTAATCTTTTCTTTCGTAATAAATCATACCTAAGCGATAGTTAACCAGTGTGTTTTGAGCATCAAAGTCAAGGATTTTTTTATATGTTGTTATTACTTGATCCCAGTTACCTAATGCTGCAGAGGGCAAAACATATCCAAGACGCGCTTCTATTGAATATGATTTAAGCGAAATTGCCTTTTGATAATAAGTCATGCTTTGAGTAAACTGCCCTGCCTCATAGCATAACCAGCCTAATCTTAAGTTTTCTTCATAAGACTCAGTTTTATAAATTTTCTGAATAGCAGCTATTGCTTTTGTGTATTCGGCTTTCTCTTCCAAAGCATAACTCTCCTTAAAGGCATCCATATCTGTGTTTTGAGCATTTAGACAAAGCGAAAACACAAGCATGCTCAGTATATTAATAAGTTTCATAAACATCAGTATTAGTTAGGTAAAAAGTCTTCTGGCTTATCCTGCATTAGAAATGCAGTGATTTTTCTTTGGTTGGTCTTTACTTCGAAACTTAAAAACCGGTTGTTCGATAATTCAATCGTATAAGAATTTCTCTTTTGGGCGACTCCCCAAACAGAGGTTCTCACCCGTGAGCGTAAGATGATAGATTTAGGATTAACAGGATTATCAATTCCTGAATATTCCATTTCATAGTTTATTCTTATCAATCTTTTAAAAGGTGCTATGAAATCCTGAATTACTGTTATTGGGCTTGCGGGTATTGATGAAATTGGCAACTGATCTTTTACAACAACTTTAGGGTAGTAGCCTAGCAGTACTTGATAACAACCCATATAAAAATGATAGAGCAACGATTGGGTATCGCCTTTAAAACTTAGAAAATAGAACATAGTTCCGTTATTAAGTAGATAGGCATATGAACTTGTTTTCTCGCAGAAAAGATAACTCTGATTATAAGCATTAACTCCAACAACCCATTTTACAATGCTTGACTTTCCCTTTTGATTTATCTCCCAGCGAAGTATCTGACCAGGCGTAAACAGAAATGACTCTTTAAGCAGGGAGCAAGTCTCTACATTAGATATGATATCCTCTTTACTTGGAGTTTTGAATGAAACTAATTGCGTATCTCTGTTTTCATCTTTCTTCAAATAATAACTGATTGGCCAGGCTATTGTAGGCGAACCAACAAAGGGAGTGCTCTGAACCTGAAAGTGAATATGAGGGTAAGGCGATCTTCCTGAATTTCCAAGAGTAGCAATTATATCGCCTCTTTTTACATAATCACCGAGAGAAACCTTAAAAGAATTAATGTATAAATGGCTCAATTGAGAATATAGATGCTCGCTATGTTTGAGGACAATGCTATTTCCCCAATTGTTTTCAAGATTTACTTTTCCGGGAGGGTTTTCCTCCACATGGGCATGAATGTCAACAACTAATCCATCTGCCGGAGCTGTTACGGGCTTTTGCCAAGAGTAATAATCTTTGAGTTCAAGACCTCCATTTTGGTAAAAATTGCCGTATTCATCACAAATCATAAAGTCAAGGGCATGACGCCACTCTTCTTTATGAGTATGCTCTCCATCATAACCTTGTGTAACCTTCCAATTGCCATAAAATGGCAATTCCATTAGTACATATGTCGAATTTCTAAATCGTTCTAAGCCTGTTGAAAAGGTATATAGGTTTTCTTCAGGAGAATAATGTTGAATACCAGTTAGATGTAGTCCATTTGGAAATATTCTGAATCTTAAGAAGTAAATAAGCATCACAACCATGAGGTTGAATGGCATTGAATATAAGGGAAGTTGCACCACTGAAAGTGCTACTGCCAGTGAACTATTTAAGACTGCAATTAGCGGAGTAACAATGAGAACTAAAACAAATGATGCTGTAGAAGGAATAATAAAGAAACCTCCAATTGCTATTGCACTAAGTATAAAGTTAAAGCCAATATAACTGTAAGTCAATTCAGTCATGTTTCCACCTACGGCAGAGTAAAAAAGAAAACCGGTGTAGAATCCAGTAAGGCTTAACATAAATGCAATACGGGAATATAGCAATAATGCTAATGAAGCTATTATACCAACACTTAAAGAATACTGGAAAAAGATTGCGCCAACAGACTTAAAATAGATATCTAGATAGCCGGGTAAGGACATCGTTTCAAAACTCATAATGGCATCAACGAAGCCCTGTCCACCAAAAGAATATAAATCATTATAACTGTAAATTCCTCTTTCGCTTAAAAGTAAAGCTGCATATGAGCGAGCAGCAAGTAGAATTAGCCATACACTGAGAATAAAAGGGAAACTTAAGAAAGGCAGGCCTTTTGGCGCCAATGAACCATAAAACCAAACTGTAAAAAGTAAACTTAATAGCGCACCACAAATGAGTATTGCAAGAAATGGAAGATTAAATTGGTAGTAAGTACCCAAACAGAGGCCCACAGACAGACTGTTAAAACTGTAAACACCTGTTCTAATACCTTCATGATCTAGCCCAAGTAGATGAGATGTAACTTGGGTTACAATAACCGCAACTAGTCCGCTAAGTCCAGCATATCCATCAATGAAAGAAACAAAAAGAAGAATATATGCAAGTAACTTTCTTTGTGAAAAAAAGAGTTGACCGTAACTTAGAAGAGTTCCTTCCAATAAGCGGTTCAACCCAAGGTTCAAAGATGCAGCCTTGCCCGACATGCATTAAGAAAGTTTAAATGACTTAAGGTGTTCGGGCATTTCTTCCATTTTATTCAAGTCTTCAACCGTTTCGCGGTTACGAATAATGTGAGTTTGACCTTTTTCATCAATGAGGATAACATTAGGTCTCATTGCAATAAATTGCATCCATTGTGTCATATTGTAAGCACCTACGGTGTGGATAACCACATGATCTCCCTTTTTTAGTAGTGGTAAAGTTACACTTTCACGAAGTATGTCAATATTCATGCATAATGGACCATAAATTACAGTATTTTCTGTCTGCGATCCAGCTTGCTCAACAGGTGAAATTCTGTGGTCATACCAAAATGAAGTAAAGAGAATGTTCACACCTGCATCCATCACGATGGCTCGTCTGCCATCAGATAATCGTTTGTTTGCAATAACTGATGCAGCTAAATAGCCTGCCTCATCAATAAGAGCTCTTCCGGTTTCAAGAATGAGCAAAGGTAAATTCTCGCGAGTAAATCCTGCGTTTAGCAGAGTCGAACAAATTGCTTCTGCATAATCATCAAAACTGGGTATTACATCAGTTCCTGGTAGAAAAGAACCTTTCAAAGTGTTTTTTGATGCGAAACCTCCTCCTAAATCTAAGTATTCAAGTGTCTTTTTATGTTTTTGAATAATTCCGAGAGCCAAATCAGCAAGTTTATTTGCTGCAATTGCATACGCATTTGCTGAAAGCATGAATGTGCCAATATGACAATGCAATCCAACTAAATCCATTTTATCGGTTAGCATTATTTTATTGATAGCATCCCAGGCCTGGCCTGATTCATAATTAAAACCAAATCTATCCCACATAGGATAAATCCCTGTGTCCATATTAACTCTAATTGCTACTCGGGGTCTAACTTTTAATGTATCACTAAGCTCAATGATTTGATATAACTCATCAAGATGATCAATATGAATTACTGAGCCATGTTGAATGGCTGTTTTTAAATCATCATCTGTCTTTTCCGGCCCGTTAAATAGAATGTTCTTGCCTTCAACTCCGTTCTTTAATGCTTTTTGATATTCGAAAATTGAAACTACCTCAGCCCATGCTCCTTCTTGATGGAAAACATTACATACGGCATTGATGTAGTTGGTTTTATATGACCATGCAAATTGCACCTTAGGGTAGCGGGTAGCAAAAGCTCTATAGGCTTCACGGTAAGTTTGTCGAATCTTTCTTTCAGAAATGATAAAAACCGGTGAGCCATACTTTGCAATGATTTCTTTAACAGAAACACCATCTATAGTACTAACTGGAGCATGCAAAGATTTTGTTCCAAATTTATTAGTTACTCCTGCATTTAACGTAGTAATAACGGGGCGTTCATATCTTAATTTTTCCATAACCATATCAATTAAAGTTCTCCGATGGTAGAGATTTTTTGAAAATCACTTAGATCAACGATATTGTCGAATGAATACCTTACAAACAGTTTACCTACATCATAAGTGGTAAAAGCGTTAACGTTTTCTCCGAAAGCCAGTTTAACAGCTGCAGCAGGCATGTTCTGGCCCGCAGCTACAGGCAAATACACCCAAGCAGGGAATCTGGGATTTATTTCAACAAGAAATAGCTTATTGTTCTTATCCTTAATGAGTTCAATCTCCATTCCTCCACGCCATTTACTGGCGGATATTAATTTCTTAGTCATATCAATGAGTGCCGGTTCGTCAAGGGTAACTCCTGCCCAAGCTTTACCTTTATCAGTGATAAATTTTTTTCTCATTGGAACAGCCCCAATTGTATTCCCTTTACCATCACCCAAGGCAGTAACGTTGTATTCGTTGCCATAAACGAATTGCTGCAAAATTATAGGCAAACCCCATTTAGCCTGAATTTTATGGAAATAGGAATATACTTGTTCCTGATTATAGGCAATATATGCATCATAGAACTTGCCTTTTACTACAACCGGAAATTCAAATTGTTTTAGAACTTCTGGTACCTCAGAAATAGAGTGAATCGTGGTAGATTTAGGTACATTTAATCCATACTTCTCGCCGTACTCATAAAGGCGATATTTTTGTCTTTCTTCAAACTGCTCTAGTTCTGGAAGGTAGGTCTTTATTCCCATAGCTTCTAGCCTTGGAGCTAGTTTAATGAAGGTGAACAATTCAGCATCGAAATTTGGAAAAATGAAATCGAGTTGCTCTTGTTCGTGAATATAT
Organism: Bacteroidia bacterium; assembly: GCA_018401705.1. Taxonomy (GTDB): domain Bacteria; phylum Bacteroidota; class Bacteroidia; order M30B66; family M30B66; genus M30B66. The sequence goes on from JAGYKL010000003.1 coordinate 132,704, forward strand.
TCGAGTCTAAGTAAAAGGTTATCTGCTCCTTCCGAGGGAAAAGGAACAGAGTAGCTCTTGTCGACTAGATCGTGCATATATAAGCCTGGTTCAAGATGGTCGTAAGAGATGCCAATAATTCTAACGTCAATTCCTTTCCAATCTTTAAGAGCTCGTATCACGGGAATTCCGGGACCAGGGTTGTCAGTATTATTTAATCCTGAAACAGCTATTGTGAGTTGCTTTTTCATGCATTCTCGGCTAATTGATAATTCTGGAGCAGATTTAAAAAGTCATATAAGTCTTTTTCTACTGTTTTTGAGTCGATATCATATGTTTCAATGATCTGATTAATAACTTCCGCTTCCGTATCGTAGGTTTTCATCCATCTGATGATATCAACCCCTATTGGATTTACAGAATATGAATCGCCTGTAGCAGGGTCGAAAACAAAACCATTATCACTAACGGCAATGTTGCTTTTGAGTTTGATTCGCATAATGGCTAGGTATTTAATCTTGTAAAGAAAATCGTAGCAATGCCAGTGCAGACCTTAGGATCGTGCAAAAGGTTTAACAGTTCATGAAATTTCTTTAAATCCCGCAAGAATTTAGGCAGGTTATAGCTTGAATTTTTCTTCTATGGTCAGCATTAGTTCTGCATTCATAAGACCATTGCCTGCTAATAGCTCTTTCCCGAAAAGCCAGTTGTCTTTTCCTGAAAAGTCACTTACTGTTCCTCCTGCCTGTTTTACTATGAAACCTCCTGCAGCAACATCCCAAGGACTTAAGCCATATTCATAAAATGCTTCAAATCGTCCGCAAGCAACATAGGCAAGGTCTATCGCAGCAGAGCCTAACCTTCTTACTCCGTGGGTGTTTTGGAGTAAATGGATAAATAAGTGCATCCAGGCTTCAAGCCTACCTTCATCTCTATATGGAAAACCTGTCACAATAAGAGAGTCGGCAAGATGTTTCTTTTTTGATACAAATATTTCCTTTTCATTCAAATAGGCTGGACCTCCCAAAATGCTGTGAAAACATTCATCGTTTGTAACTTCAAGTACGATACCTAGAACAATTTCCTTTTTAAACATAAGCGCAATGCTTATGCTGAAGAGAGGAAGTCCATGAATGAAGTTGGTTGTTCCATCAATAGGGTCAATTATCCAAATGTATTCTTTGTCTTCCTGTGAAACAGTGTTTTCTTCAGTAATAAATCCGCTGTCGGGCAACAATGCTCCCAGTTCACTAACAAGGAGAGTTTCAGCCGCTTTGTCAACATAAGTTACAAAGTCGTTTTTTCCTTTTGATTCTATGTTCTGAGTGCCAAGTCTCGATTGTTCATGCTTGATAAATTTGCCGACTTCACGACTTATTTTTATTACATCGTCACGAAGGGCATTTAGGTCAATCTGCATGATTTAGTTTTTTTGATTCATCAAGTTTACGTGTGTACCAGATTCCTACAATACCAGCAATTACTAGGGCCGATGATATTAATTGAGCTTGAGTTATTTCGTATCCAGCAATATGATATTTTGTATTTACTCGAATAGATTCAATTAAGAAACGTTCCACTCCGTTTAGTAAAAGATAAATGCTAAAGAGTAATCCAGGTACTTTGATTTTTTTTCTGATATACCATAATATGGCAAATAAGACAATAGCCATAAGGGTTTCGTAGAATGAAGTAGGATAAACAGCTTGCGGGAGTTCGTGACACCATTTACCTACACAACCTGGTATTGGAACGCCCTCATTATTCACATTGTGAGGGAATTTAAATGCCCACATCCAGTCAGGAAGAAAGCTCATCCAGTCAGGCTTAGGATTAGTATTTACGATTCCCCAATCGCCATCACCAGACATCTGACATCCAATTCTTCCTATTCCATAAGAAATCATTAATGCGGGTGCAGCAGCATCCGTGAGGTGCAATGCAGGTAGACCGTTTTTTCTCCCATATCTAATTATTAAAAATGCAGCAACGATAAGCCCTCCGTAAAACGTAAGGCCAGAAAAAGATAGCAAAGCCCCAACTGGATCAGCCATGAATTCTGATGGATTCTCAAGATTGTGAAAGACTTTAGCACCAATTAGTCCACCAACAACACCAAGTAAAATGATGTTTCCGACATGATCTTCTGCATTAAGGGTGATTTTTTTTATTCCTTTCTTTTCCTGCTTTTGTTTCTCGCTTTCTCTGTGTCTGAGGTAAACAAAAGCCCCTGCAATTAGCAACCCCCCGAATAAATTACCTTTAAGAGAAAGCAAAGTGCTTTGTGGGTCATCAACAAACTCTGAATAATTCAGAATCATGAATATGATTTTAAAGCCAACAATAAATCCAATTATTCCGTTTTGAATGTAGTCTGAAATAGTTGCTTGTTTGCCTGTTTCTATTTCTTTAGTGCTTGGCTTAATTAAGCCATCTTTTTGTTTCCTTTTGAGCTCTAAACCAATAAGCCAAGCCGCAACCATAAAAGCAACAGCGACAAAGAATCCAAAGGTTTGGATTGGTAGGGCAATGTTAATGCCGAATGTTTTTAAGAATTCGCTTATTGTTGGATACATAATGTAGGGTTAGAGTATATTGAGTTGGCACTATCAATCTCAGAGCAAATGCAAATGCCATCTGTGTCAATTTGATCGATTGTAACCGTGCATATTTTGTTAACCTTATCCATCTGATAAGGCGTCTTTAATTTCACATAATTAGAAGAGAAGCCATACATGAAGTCGCCATTTCTCTCTGCTTCCCATAGAACTTCAGTAGTTTTACCAAGTTGAGATTCGTAAAAGGCTCTTTTTTTCTTATCAGAAAGAGAATGTAATTGTTTACTCCTAATGGCTCTGACAGAATCAGGAACTATTTCATCAAGTGTAATTGCATGCGTATTAGCTCTTTCAGAGTATGTGAAAACATGCAAATAAGAGATGTTTAGTTCAAGTAGGAAATTGTAGGAGTCTAAGAATTCTTCATCAGTTTCTCCTGGGAAACCTACAATCACATCTACACCAATGCAGCAATCTGGAATAAGAGTTTTGATGAGTTCAACCCTGCTTTTGTATAATTCGCGTTGATATCGTCGTCTCATCCTTCTCAAAGTTGCATTGCTGCCAGATTGCAAAGGAACATGAAAGTGAGGAACGAATCGCTTTGATTCTGACACAAATTTAATTACTTCATCAGTGAGCAGGTTGGGTTCAATAGATGAAACTCTAAATCGATCAACCTCGATTTCGGCATCAAGCCTTTTAATCAGGTTGTAGAAGTTCTCGCCATTGTATTTGCCAAAATCTCCTGTATTAACACCTGTTAGCACAATTTCTTGCACTTGTTCTTTGGCTAGTAGTGTTTTGGCTTCTAGAATAGTTTCGTCAATTGTAGCACTGCGGCTTTTCCCTCTAGCGAGGGGGATTGTACAAAATGAACAAGAGTAATCGCAGCCATCTTGAATCTTGAAGAAAATTCTCGTTCTGTCTCCAGAGCTATACGAAGGAATAAATGTATTAACACTCTCTATTTCACAAGCATGGACGGTTGATTCCAGAGATTTTTCATTGTTTTCAATATACTGAACAACATTGAATTTTTCGTTAGCTCCTAAAACAAGGTCAACACCAGGGATTTCTGCAATTTCTGAAGGTTTTAATTGAGCATAACAACCAATAATAACAACATATGCATGAGGTGAAATGCGCATAGCTCTTTTTACAAGGCTTTTGCATTTCTTATCAGCATTCTCAGTTACAGAACAAGTATTAATTATATATACGTCCGGACTTTCTTCAAATTCAACCCTTATATATCCAGCATCATTAAAGCTTCTTGCAATGGTAGATGTTTCTGAGAAATTCAGCTTGCAGCCAAGAGTATAAAATGCAACGCGACGAGAAGTTTTCATAAAATCGGGCGCAATTTACCACAATTTTGGGCGTCAAATACCTCTCATGTATTAATAATTAATGCCTGATTCATAATTTTAACAAATTTAAATTGCTGATATACAGTTAATAAGCTATTAATGTTTTGGCAATTGTTGCTCTGTTATTGTAAGAAATGATTTTTCCCCTACATTTGCAGTCCCAAATTAAAAAATGGCCCGTTCGTCTAGGGGTTAGGACACAAGATTTTCATTCTTGGAACAGGGGTTCGAGTCCCCTACGGGCTACATCTTAAAAAGAGATAATACTCATGGCAAATCATGCTTCTTCAATTAAGCGAATTCGTTCTAACGACGCAAAGCGTCTTCGTAATCGCTATATTCACAAAACAACTCGTAATGCTGTTAAAGCTTTACGTTCTACAACTGATAAAAAAGAAGCTGCTAAGCAGTTGATTACAGTTACCTCAATGCTAGACAAATTAGCAAAAAGAAATGTTATCCATAGAAATAAAGCGGGTAATGTGGTAGGGAAGCTTACTAAATTTGTAAACTCTCTTAGCTAATTAGAATTAAAATAAGAATTGAAGCCTCGCATTTGCGGGGCTTTTTTATTTTATAAACTCTTGAAGAAATTATTTGTTTCTTTAAGAAAAACAATAGCGTGAAGCGCATTATAATCCCAATAGGAATAGCAACCATTTACCTAACTATTTACTTGCTCTTATTCATTTACAAGCAGCATTATTGGGCATCTCATTTGTTTAAATTCTCACCCCTTTTAATAATCTGGCTTGTTTTTTCTGTTTTAAAGAAAGGTGAGTACCCCAAGGAATTGTATTTCTCTGAAGATCAAAAAGAAAATCTTTATGAGAATTTCTAGTTTATAATCATTTACTTAAAATTACCTTCATCTCAACTCTCCTGTTTTTCAGTCTGCCTGCGGTAGTTGAATTACTAGCAATCGGTTTACTCTGGCCAAACCATTCTACTTCTAATCTTCCTGCAGAGATTCCGCCTGAAATAATATAGATAGAAACTGCTTTAGCTCTTTCTTTACTAAGTTTCATATTTGCAGAAGGGTTTCCAACATTGTCTGTGTGTCCTGAAATCAAAAGCCCCCAATCAGGTCTTTTTTTCAATAATTCAACAAGTTCATCCAATGATTCAAATGAAGAGCTGGATATCACTGCTTTTCCAGACTCAAATTCAAGGTCCTTAAATGCTGTGTTAAGAACTTCCTGCTCTGTTTTAGTTATCTCAGGACACCCTGCATTAAATATAGATCCAGGAATTGCTGGGCATTTATCTATCTTGTCGGGAACTCCATCTCCATCTGAATCCTCAGAAGGACAACCTCTGTTAGATTTTTCTCCATACAATTCGGGACAACGATCGTTTTGATCAGAAAGTCCATCCCCATCAGTATCTGGGCAACCCATATACTCCTTTAAACCGGCTGTTTGCGGGCATTCATCGGAATTGTCAGGAATGCCATCTCCATCAGTATCTGGACAACCTCCATATCTTAATTCACCCGCCAAATCAGGACATTCATCATCAATGTCTCTAATTAAGTCACCATCTCTGTCTGGGCAGCCTTTCAACTCTTCACTACCTTTTAGTAATGGGCATTCGTCTTTAGAGTCAATAATTCCATCATCATCACTGTCAGGGCAACCTGCAAAAACAGGTTTGCCTTTTATTTCAGGACAATCATCTTTCTTGTCAATTACCCCATCCCCATCTTTATCAGGACAACCAAATAGTTCAAGAGGACCAAATTCTAGCGGGCAATCATCAAACTTGTCGGCTATGCCATCTCCATCTGTATCAGGACAGCCAAGTAAGTTTATTGGTCCCGGGTCTGAAGGACAGTCGTCTTCATTATTAGGAACTCCATCATTATCCCTGTCGCAAAAATCAGGTCTATCTTCACCATATCCAGAAACTAAGGTTATGCCTGCTCTAACAGTTGTACCTCTCGCATTATATGCTCCAAAGAGTGCAGGCACGTTGTCGGCAAGTATCGTAAACTGGGTTAATCCTAAATTGAGTGTAAAGCCTGCCCCGAAATTCGCCGCCGAATTATTATGCACTGCCCATTGAGCAGATAGCTCAAAGATGTCGTTGAAATTTTTTGTATAAGACAGTGCAACAGAAGAGTATATCTTTTTTCTAAAAGTATTCCCTAGGTAGGTTAAGCGGAAATTATTGTTTTCTCCTAATTTATAATTTGCACTCAAGTACATTCTTGATGGAAGTCTAGTGAAGTATTGATTGTTGCTTTCCTTAATAGAGAATATGTTTCCGAGTGAATCGAGGTAGTTTTCAACTCCAGATTGAATGCTATCGGCAGATGTGCTCAAGAATTGATTGAGTGATATCCCAGAGAAAGCAAATGAGCTAACTTCGTTTTGATAATTTACAGGGCGATATTTCCATCTCATTCTTCCAAGGTCCAATAAACTTCCTGCGAACTGAATCTTTTCGTTGAGAGTATAGGTTGCACCTATATCAACAGAATATCCTCTATTTTTTCTTTGGAATAAATAAGGCCATGTTCTTAGTGAGTCAGTGCTAAACTCATCAATGCCTGAAGTGTTAATGAGGATATTTGATTGACCACTTAGGTCAAATGTTATTGGATCTGTTAAAAGAGTGATGTTGCTTCTTTGCACATCAAGATTCTCCATTCCATATAAGTAGGCCAAATTAAAGCCCAGACGAAATTTGCAGTTGAAATCACGCGAAAGATTAATAGCATACTTTCTATAATGACTGGCTTGCACAAAGAGTTTTCCTAAATCTTGAACAATTCCAGCATATGGAGCATTTCCATTTACAGCCACGTTCATTAAGTCTTTACCAAACCGAATCCTAAAATCAGCAACCTCGGTAATTCGCCCGCCGACATACCAGCGCCCTTCGCGCCAGCCAATGCTGAACAAGTCGGTATTAAGTCCTGCATAAATGAAATTGTCGCGTTTCAATGAAGCTAGGTAATTATCAAAGTTCAATAGAATTGAATCGGTTCCTGCTTTTTGTTGAATTAAATCTCTGTAAGTGAAACTGTTATTAGAAAATCCTGCAAATGAATTTGAAATTACTGGTAAACCAATGTAAAAGTCAGCTTGTGGCAAAATTGAAGGATTCACAACCAGCTGTTGTGGACTGAGCGATTGAGAGTGGAGTAAAAAATCGGATTGCCCTGCAACTTTGTTTTGAATCAAACTCAGACAAATAAGAAAAAATAGAATTGACCTAGTTTTCATTAAAACGTGGTGCTGAGTTTGATTCTAGCTCCAATACGAATCGTAAGGAGATTGTTATCTAATACACGCACATCGAGAGTGCCTAAATCACTTGTTGTGAGCCTTGCATTGATTAAAATTCTATTGCAATTGTTGTCCTTCAATTTCAGCCATTTTGCGGAATTAATCACAGCATCAGTAATTTGCTTAGCAGTTCCTTGAGCTTCTCCATTAGAATCAATCTCCGGAGCTTCCATTACAACAAGATTGCCCTGAGTATATAATGAATCCACTATTAATGGATTGCTTCCCGGTATATTTTCATTTTGATATGCAAAGTAAACCTGCAACAATCCACCCACAGGAAACCCGTTGTCAATATTTAATCTTAGAAGCAACTCTTCAATATTCCTGTTAATTGCATCGAAATTAAACTCAATTGTATCTCTAAGTTGCAGGTCGAGTGTAATCCCATTTAAAGGAAGAATCAACTTCTGGTAAATTCTAATAGAAGAAATATCTGATAAAAACTGATTCTGTACTGTGTTTCCTTGGAGTGAATAGTTTTCCTCGCGGGTTATGAAACGGGGAAAAAGATTAATCATATCTTCAAGATTACTATTGTTTGCATCAAACAAATAGTCTTGTTGGGATGGAGCGCTCTGAATGGATGATTGTGGGAATATTGTTTGTGGAAAACTGTAAGCAGAAATGTCAAGGTTGGGAATGAATGCATTATTTCTAAAACCATTCACCGATAGAAGATTGTAATTAGCTTGTATTCCAGTTGAATTTTGAATGCTAATCGTAGTTTCAGCGTTTTGAAAACTGAGGTTTTGCGCGCTTATTGCGTTTCTAAAGATTCTGAGCTGTAGAGTGTCATTGGTGATGAATGGCATTTGAAAATCACCGAAATTTCCACTTAGCTTTCTGAATTCGGGGTTGCTAAATGAACTTTCTGTATCTAAAGCCCCATTTAAAGGTAATGATGATGCATTGGTTCTTTCGATTGTAAATCTTAATTTAACTTCAATTTGCTCAGTAACGCCAGGCAAAAGGTAAGCTGAAGTTAAGTTTCTGCTAATGTTTATTGCCTGATCTGGAATGCCTCCTGAAAGAAATGTGTGTGTGTGCACAAAAGGCTCATTCTGCAGAAACAATTGAGGGATTTCAATCCTCACCTCTGTATTTTGGGTGATTGTTGAACTCAAAATGAAATTAAAGATTCCTGATTTAAAGAAAATGGTGTCAATTGATGCTCCCGCATCAATGGCACTTGAAATCGGATAACTAAATTGATATGTAATAGAGTCAGTAACCGTGAATCCAATATTCTGATTATTTTCAAACGTTTGTATGGTTTGCGGCGATAGATTTAACACTTGATTGCTTTCTCCCGAAGGGAGAATTATTAAATTTTCAGCTGTGTTTGAGTAATTGTCGCTGTCATAAATTATTCTCACAAGACCACTTAAGTCAGCATCAATCACTGTTGGTGATTTATCCTGTATCAAAATGTCATTAACTGACATTTCTGAGTTTACAATAGGAAAAGCTAAATCGGGGCTCCACTGCGTTTCGCTTAATTTACTGAAATCATCGCGTAAGCAAGCCTGAAAAAACAATAGTGTAAAAAGGGCAAATAATTTAAGTGAGAATTTCAAAGCAGATTCTGATGATTTCAAAGATACTTGAAATAAATGGTTAGTGGTTTTGAGAATCGAACAAGCTCATCTGATCAGGCAATAACTTAAATGACTTTCTGTGCCAAGCGCAAGGCCCAAATTCTCTTATCGCATCTCTATGAGCCGCAGTGCCATAACCTTTATTCTTTCCCCAGTCATAATGTGGATATTCATTGTTCAGATTTCTCATGATTGCATCCCTTTCAGTTTTAGCAAGAACTGATGCTGCTGCTATGGATAAGTATTTTCCATCTCCACCAATAATGGTTTCATGTGGTATTCTTTGAAATTGCTTAAACCTATTTCCATCAATGAGCAGCAAGCCCGGCGTGGCTTTTAATCCTTCAATTGCGCGATGCATCGCTAGAAAACTCGCCTGAAGAATGTTAATTCTATCTATTTCTTCTACAGTTGCAATACCTATACTATAAGCAAGACTCTCTGCTTCAATAATTCGTCTGAGCTCCATTCGTTTATTCTCATTTAGCTTTTTCGAATCATCAAGAATATCGTTCTTGAACTTTTTCGGAAGAATCACTGCTGCGGCAACTACAGGTCCTGCAAGACATCCTCTGCCGGCTTCATCAACACCAGCCTCCAATAATGTCTTCTGATAGAATGCTTTAAGTGGCGACTTTTTCATCCCCCAAAATAATATAAAATCAACTTGTAGTAATGAATATAAGTATTTGTATTTTAGAAGGCTTATTTCATTCTATGAGAAAACTTTACCTGCTGCTGATATTCTTTTCTTTTACGTTTTCTGCATACTCGCAATGCGAGGGATGTCAAATTAATCCGGCTTGTACAGCTAGTCCGGCGGCTCCTGCTCTTTGTCCCGAAGTTTTGCCTGACGCAATTCAAGGTGAATATTATGAGATAGATCTTACCTTCTTCATGCCTAATCAGTTTGATGATCCCGGTGCAGGAGTTACAGTTACACTTTCACAGATTTCTATCACCTCCGTTTCTGGATTGCCTGCAGGAATTAATTGGACAGCCAGCGAAACTGATAATACTTACGACATAACATCTGATCCTGCTAGCCAAAGAGGCTGTGTTAGAATGTGTGGGATTCCCAATGCAATTGGTTCTTATACAATTTCAGTAAATGTTATAGCTTCTGTTACAGCCCCTATTTCCACTGATGTGCCCCAGTCATTTACATTGCCTTTACTCGTAGTACCTGGGGGTGGAGGGAATTCTGGATTTGCTTTCGGACCATCTTCAGGATGTGACTCAATTGCAGTTGGCTTTGAAGCTTTAATTACTAGTCAAACTCAGCCAGTTACTTATTCCTGGGATTTTGGAAACGGAAGCACTTCAAACTTAGCCTTGCCAGATACACAGCTCTATCTTTTACCCGACACATACTTTGTTAGTCTTCAAACTGATTTGCTTGAGTTTGTGCTTACAGATGTCAGTTTTAATGCAACTGGTTCGAATTGGTGCGGAGATATTGAAGAGCCTTCAATCCCTTTTATAGGAACATGTACCGGAAATCCTGATATATATTTTATTTATACCGTTGGTTCATCTAACCAGCAAAGTGGAACTGTTGATAATACAACAGACTTTTCTGCTTCAGGCTTAGAATATGTAATAAATCAACCATCCTTCAGCCTTGCCTTTTTCGATGAAGATGTAGTAACGGCCGATGACAATCTCGGTTCTACAGTAATTCAAGTAAATGACGTTGGAACTTTTAATTTCAACACAAGTCAAGGTTTTGGCTCTTACACTATAGGAACGCGAGTGAGTCTTTCATTTAATAATGAAGATACAGTTATTGTTTACGCCTCTCCCGAAACACCGATTATAGAATTGTCAGATTCTCTTGTATGTGAAGGCGATTCAATAGTACTCTCAACATCATTTGCAGATTTCTATCAATGGAATTCCAGCGGTGGTGAGGCAATTTTCGGTGCAAATGATTCATCATATACAGTATACAACTCGGGGGTTTTCTCTGTTGAGGTAAGAAGTGAAGCCGGTTGCATTTCAACATCCGATTCAGTTGCCGTGCAAGTGGCTTTTTTACCTGATGCACCGAGTGTGTTCTTCAATCCGATTACCGAAAAGTTAATTTGTAATCCTGGAAGTAATTTCACCTGGAAATGGTATGTAAATGGAGAAGAGCTAAGCGAATACGAAAATCAATCTTCATTTACACCTGAAATAGTGGGGGATTATGTAGTTATTCTTGAGAATGAATTTGGTTGTGTTTCAGAATCTGAGCCTTTTGCGTGGACTAACGTAGGAATTGCTGAACTCGGTAAGTCCTTCAAATTGTTTCCTAATCCTTCGCAAGGTGGTTCAGTCTATTTAGAAGGTTTTACCGAACAAGTTCAGATGTTTATTCAAGATGCAACAGGCAGGTTAGTATTTAATCAAGGCCTTTCGGCCGGATATAGAAAGGAGTTCAATCCAGGCTATTTGCAACCCGGAGTTTATTTCGTTAATATTATTACTTCAGATAAAGCAATTAGTACTCGTTTGGTAATTACTCAAAGGTAAATCGATAACCTACACCTCTAATTGAGTGAAAATGCTTAGGTGTTTTTGAATTAGGTTCGAAGTATTTTCTAAATGCCAGAATGTAATTGTCAATAGTTCTGGTAGACGGGAATATATCATAACCCCAAACTATTTCAAGAATCTGTCTGCGTGAAACAACTTCTCCTCTGCGGTCAATAAGTAGCTTCAACAATTGAATCTCTTTTTTTGATAACGTTAATTCTTGACCCTGAAAAGTGTTAACGACAAAACTATTGAAATCAATTTTGTTTCCACCAAACTCAAATACGGAAGGGGTAGGGGCGCCTTTGCTTCGATCAAGTCCTCTTTGAATTAAAGCAGAAGCTCTAAGCAATAATTCCTCGAGGTTGAAGGGTTTCGATAAATAATCATCAGCACCAAGTTTTAATCCTTGAACCCTTTCCTGACCCGTGTTCTTGGCAGTTAAAAAGATAATAGGTACTTGTTTGTTCTCAAGTCTTATACGTTCACATACTTCAAATCCATCCATTTCGGGTATCATAACATCAAGAATAATCAGATTGAATCTTTCGTTTAATGCTTTTTCAAGAGCGGTTTTCCCATCCTTAACCGCCACAACATGATACCCTTCTAATTCAAGATTTAGTTGAATAGCTTCCAAAAGATGCTCCTCATCTTCTACCAATAAAACTCTATGCGACATGTTGCAAAAATACTCCGAAACCAACGCTTGTTCACAAATACTTTTCACTCAGTATGCAATTTGTAAGATTCTATTAAGAAATTTGGTCTTTATTCTTGAAACGAAGTTCAGTCTACACCGTTCAAGTGAACAACAAATAATTCTCATGAAGCTATCTACACTACTCATATTTATCAATATTTTTTTGGGAGTCTCTTTGCTTTCTGCTCAAAACAGAAATTGTGGAACTATGCCATTGTATGAGCAAAATTTGATTGAATATCCTGAAATACAGAAGTTTAGGGATAGAATTGACGAGCAAGCAGCCTCTTACAGCAGTTCAAAAGCAGATGTCATTTTTATTCCTGTGGTTGTTCATGTAGTTTACAGAACGGCTGCTGAAGACATTTCATTAAGTCAGATTCAATCACAAATAGATGTTTTAAATGAGGATTTTGGCCGAACTAATAGCGATGCTTCTCAAACTCCAGCAGAATTTCAAAGCTTAGCAACAGATACCGATATTCGATTTTGTTTAGCTCAAAGAGACCCTTCAGGTCTTCCAACCAATGGTGTTACGAGAACTCAAACCACTGCGATGTCATTTGGTTTAGGAGGGGCAGTAAAAACTGAATCTTCAGGAGGTAAAAGTCCATGGCCTTCAGATCAATACCTTAACATATGGGTGTGCAATCTAAGTTCTAATTTAATTGGCTTTGCCACTTTGCCTGGGGCAGCAGCTCCTGGTCAGGACGGGGTAGTTATTGCCTACAAACACTTCGGAAGAACCGGTAATGTGGAGGCTCCATACAACCGAGGAAGAACCGCAACTCACGAGATTGGACATTGGCTTAATCTTCTTCATATCTGGGGTGACGATGAAAATACCTCAAACAATTGCGCTGGAACTGATCAGGTTGTTGATACTCCTAATCAAGGTGGCCCTTACTTTGGTTGTCCAAATGCAGGAACTTCTTCATGTGGTAGTAATGATATGTATATGAATTATATGGATTACACTGATGATCAGTGTATGAATCTTTTTACTCGTGATCAAAAGGCAAGAATGCTAGCCACATTAAACGGATTCCGCTCATCAATTAAAAATTCAGAAGGATGCTCAGCTCCACCTGTAGCAAACGATTGTGATACATTGAATAATATATTTGGAGGAGATGGCTTAGTCTATTATCTGGCGAACGAATATTTTCCTGATGAAACCGGCTACCTTACCGGTACAAATTCATTGGGTGACTTAGCTTTCGCCGAGAAATTTAACACAACAGAAGAAAAAGCTATTTACGGGGCAATTATTGACTTTGCATATGCTTTAGAATCTGCTCCGGGTGCATTTGTAAAAGTTGTTCTTTGGGATTCCGATGGAGTTGATGGATCTCCTGGTTCAATTTTGAATCAAATAACTTATCCTATCTCAACAGTCGTTGCCGACATTGACAATTTCATGTCATCCAATGTAGAGTTTACATTACCTGCTTTGGTATTAGGCGATTACTATCTCGGTTTTGAAACTAACGCATTTACGGGTGATTCAATTGCGATTTACACAAATCAGTTTGATGAAATTAATGTGAATACTGCGTGGCAAAAGCAAAGTAGCGGCAATTGGCTACCCTGCAACGATGACTTGGCATTAGGAAATGCAGTTACATTAGCGGTAAAGTCTATTCAGTGTTCTACCGTTGGAATTGAAGAGGGCTCAAATAAAGCCCAAGTTAAGATTTACCCAAATCCATCTCTTGATGGGAACTTTACAATTGAGTTTCCATCCCAATTTGGTAAAACAAATTGGCAGTGCTTTGGTATAGATGGCAAACTCAATTCAGAGGGACAGCTTTATGCAGAGAAATATCAGACAGTAACAGGACCAAAAAATCCTGGTATTTATTACTTAAGATTAATTCCTCAGAATGGATTGCCGCAGGTTTTTCCTGTGATGATTTCAGGTAATTGATCAGTTGGCAACTAATTCCTGACTTGCTTGTTGTAAGTTTGCACTCTTACACGATTTATGGAATCAGTACTTAACAACGTATCAGATCCGAAACTCCTTGAAATAGCTAGAAAAGTTCAAGATAGAATTAGGGTTTCACCATCAGAGGGTCTTTATCTATATGAAAATGCAGAATTAGGTTTTCTTGGAGCTCTTGCAAATCAAATCAGGGAAAAGCGTCACGGGAATTTTACATATTTCAATAGGAATTTTCACGTTGAACCTACAAATATTTGCGTTTACGATTGCAAGTTTTGCTCCTATTCTAGGCTGTTAAAACACAAGAACGATGGCTGGGAAATGTCGGAGGAGCAAATTCTTGATATAGTAAGAAGCTATGCAAACAAACCAGTTACCGAGGTTCATATTGTAGGCGGCGTGCACCCTAAAATGGGTTTGCATTATTTCGCGTCACTCATAAAGAAAATAAAAGAAATTAGGCCAGATATTCACGTAAAAGCTTTTACTGCTGTGGAGCTTCACTATATGTGTAATAAAGCTAAAGTGAGTTATGAAGAAGGCTTGCGAATACTTAAAGAGCATGGTCAAGATTCATTGCCTGGCGGAGGTGCAGAAATTTTTGATGAAGCACTTCGTGCGGAAATAGCTGGCGACAAATGCACTGCAGCCGAATGGCTGGAAATTCATGAAACAGCTCATCGTTTGGGTATGCCTTCTAATGCAACAATGCTATACGGTCATGTTGAGAAATTCGAACATAGAATTGATCATATGGAGCGCCTAAGGACTTTACAGGATAAGACAGGAGGATTTAATACATTTATTCCATTGAAATTTAGGAATAAGGATAATCAAATGAGTCATGTTCCTGAAGTATCTGTAATTGAAGATTTAAGAAATTATGCAATTTCAAGAATCTACATGGATAATTTTGGACACATCAAAGCATATTGGCCAATGATTGGAAGGTCAACGGCCCAACTGTCACTTTCATTTGGTGTAGATGACATTGATGGAACCATAGATGATTCCACTAAAATCTATTCAATGGCAGGTTCTGAGGAGCAAAGTCCTTCATTAACCACAGCTCAGTTGGTTGACTTAATTGCACAAGCCGGAAAAATTCCTGTCGAAAGAGATACATTGTATTCGGTTGTAAGAGATTATTCAAAGCAACCCATAACAGAAGAAACAGTATGATAAAGGCCATCATTAAAGACAAGGAGTATTCAGTTGAATTTGATAATTCAGGCAACGCAGGAAATATCAATGATGACATATTTCAGTGGGATATTTTGACAACTGGCGATAGAAAAGCGAACGTTATTTATAAGGGACAATCTTTCAATTTGATTCTTGAGCATCAAGAAGGAAATGATATTACACTTCGTGTAAATGGTAAGAAAGTGTTAGTTAAAACT
The DNA here is from genome assembly GCA_018401705.1 of Bacteroidia bacterium. Lineage (GTDB taxonomy): Bacteria > Bacteroidota > Bacteroidia > M30B66 > M30B66 > M30B66. The sequence goes on from JAGYKL010000003.1 coordinate 148,085, forward strand.
CGTGATAAACTGTCATTGTTACTTGAATCGATGGGGCTTAATGTAGCAACTGAACAAAAAATCAATCATGTAAAAGCTCCAATGCCAGGGCTCGTATTGAGAGTCTTGGTTGAACCAGGAGATACAGTTAAGAAGGGAGATGGTCTTTTCGTACTAGAAGCAATGAAAATGGAGAATATGATAAAATCTCCTGCTGATGCAATAGTCTCAAAAATATCAGTAAACTTGGGTCAAGCAGTTGAGAAAAATCATATTCTCATTGAGTTTGAATAATTACTCTCCTGTAAACTGCTTTAGAAAACGAATGTCGTTTTGCGAAAATAATCTCAAGTCTTTAACTTGATATTTAAGGATAGCAATCCTTTCAATACCCATTCCAAAGGCGAAGCCTGTGTACTCTTCCGGGTCTATGTCACAATTTTTTAACACATTCGGATGAATCATTCCACAACCTAATATTTCAACCCAGCCCGTGTATTTGCAAATGTTGCATCCCTTTCCTTTACATACCGTGCAAGAGATATCCATTTCGGCCGAAGGCTCAGTAAATGGGAAATAAGAAGGTCGCAGTCTGATTTGAGTATCGGCACCAAAAAGTTCTCTTGAAAAGTAAAGCATTGTTTGCTTTAAATCTGCAAACGAAACGTTCTTGTCTATGTAAATTCCCTCAACTTGATGAAAGAAACAGTGAGCCCTTGCCGAAATTGCTTCATTTCTGTAAACCCTTCCTGGCATAATCATTCTTAGAGGAGGCTTTCGCGTTTCCATCATTCTTACCTGAACACTCGATGTATGCGTTCTTAAAGCCATACTTGGATCATTCATAATAAAAAAGGTATCCTGCATATCTCGTGCAGGATGTTCCTCAGGAAAGTTTAAAGCAGAGAAGTTATGCCAGTCATCTTCTATTTCAGGTCCTTCTGCAACAATAAAACCGATTCTGGAAAAAACTTCATATAATTGATTCGCAACTAGCCTTAGAGGGTGTCTACTTCCTGTAGAGAAAGGTATGCCTGGAGCACTTGCATCAAATGTGGCCTCTGGTGCTGAAGAAGTTGTTTCAATTTCATCTTTAGCTACCTTAAATAGGTCTTCAGCCTGGTTTTTTAGAACGTTTAATACTCGGCCTACTTCTTTCCTTTCAGAAGCGTCAACTTCTCTGAATCGTTGGAACAAAGCAGGGATTTTGCCCTTCTTACTGAGGTATTCTAATCGAAATGATTCTAACTGCTCACTTGTTTTGAGTGCTTGAGATTCTACCTCTTTGGTTAGCATTTCAATTTCTTGCTGAATATTCATTCCAATTCTTATTTAGGCTGCAAAGATAGTCAAGCTCTCTTGCCTATGAAACAAAGAAGATAGCTATGCGTTAAAGAATTAAGCGATTATCAATTTAATTGCTATTTTTACCAAGCTTATTCTAAACACATGGCAAGCTTACTTAAAACATTTGCTCTTTTTTCTATCCTTTTCTCCATAGGAATAACTTCCTCGTGTAAGAGGGAAGACGAAACTTGTACCGCTATTATAAAGGTTATTCGTCCCACAGGAGTTGCGGTTTCGGGCGCAAACGTAGTGCTTATGTCTAATTGGGCATTGTCTTCTGGAGAAGGAGAACTAGCTCCTTATTTAACAGATACCGCGAAAACAAACAAGAAAGTAACTGATGCTAATGGAGAAGCTAGATTTGAGTTCAAATATCCAGCTATACTTGATATTGAAGTAACTCATATCGCTTACGGACAAGCTTCAGACTTAATTAAGTTAGAACCTGGTGAAACTGTTTCAAAGACAGTTATTCTTGAGCAATAAAGCTTTCTCCAAAATAATCCAAAACTGAAGATTTCATTAATGCCATTTGCTGCCCTGCCTTTAATGGAGGTAGCATTTCATTAACTTCCCAATGCGGGTATCCATCTTCATCAAGCCCCAAGAAACTATAATAACCATAAGGCTCAAGCAAAGTGCATATGGCAATATGCATTAGTTCGAGTTTTTGGTCTTTGTTGTATTTTCTATGCCCTTTGCCTAATTCTTGAACGCCAATCAAAAACAAAATAGCTTCTAAATCTAAATCAGCTTCAAAGCGTTTATTAAGCTTTATAACAAGCTTCTTCCAATCTTGCTCAAGAGATTGCAGATAGGTTTCTGTCAACCTTTCATTAAAAATATCCTTCATTAATTACTCACCCACTTCTTCACCAAACGGGAATTTCCGTTTTCAATAGTAATTAAATATATACCAGGATTTAATCTGGATTCTGATATGTCAGACAAATTAAATTGATAATCACCCGGTTGTTGCACACCCAGTTCTATAGCTCCAAGAAGTCTTCCAGAAATATCCTGTATTGAAATTTTAATAGCTTGTTTTTGCAATATAGAATAAGCCAAGGTAGCATCTGAATTTCCGGGATTAGGGTATATGGAGATATTAGAATCTTCTATAACTAAATCATTTATCCCGATTGGCCCATCAACAATATTAATATCATCGATGTAAATATTGTTTCCACCACCATCAATAAAGGTAAATCTTACCATTGCTGTTTGTTTTCCTGCCAACGGCGTAACACTAACGCTTTCTTCTCTCCATTGCGTTGTATTGGGAATCCATGACGCTGATACATATCCTCCAGTGGTAGCTAATGCAGAGCCGTTTTTCTGAAATCTTCTTGTCCATGACCTTCCACAATCAAATGAAATCCACATTTCTAACTGGTCGGTATTGCTTGGTCCTCTTTGAGCGTGAGCTACGTTGAATTTTACCCTTGCAGGAGTTCCAACATATTGACAATTAATTACTGGAGAATAAGCGTGACTTACTGTGCCATCGGCAACTAACATATTATTATATATTAGTGAAGCTGTGCCTGAAGTAGATGCAGCAGTGCTTCTTGCTAAAGCATTATTATTTGTTGATTCAAATCTCCATGAGATATCAGAATAACCATTGTTTGGGAATCCTGTATTTTCCATTCCTTCAACAATTGGAGCTAGTAGTGGAGGATTATTAGTTACTATGGTAATAAAATCAGTTTTTGTTTTGGAGTTACTCCCTTGTGAGTTACTCGCAGTTAATGTAACAGGATATGTTCCTGGTTCAGCATACTGAACACTTGGATTTTGATCACTTGATGTAGCAGGGTTACCACCAGGAAATGTCCAAGACCAAGACCATGTTCCATCAACATCAGCATTGTAACTTAAATCGGTGAAAATGATATCATTATTTGAACAGCTTTGATTGCTATTTGCTTGAAAATCAGCAATAGGGGAACAAATCTGAGGCGTCCCGTTAACTCCTGTAGCCTGCAAATTTGCTGAAGACCATAATTGATTTCTTCCTGCAGTGGAAGAAGTTATAGCAGCAATCATTCTTTCTTTTTGTCCTTCAGTAAACATGATGGCACAACTAGAATAGTCCATGAAATTCTGGACATTATCAAGGCTTCCACAGGTGTTCTGACTTAGGTTGCAATTTTGATTTGCAACACCCAATGTATTTGGAGTGTCATCAACATTGTCATCAATGTCGCAATTGTCAACTTCTCCTGGAGAATTAGATCCCCCCCAAGGGTGTCTCAAATTAAAGAAGTGACCTATTTCGTGAGTGAGTGTTCTTGCTGAGAAATTTGATCCATTTGAAGTTCCTATGCTTCCAAGCTGTTCGTGGAGGCAAACAATCCCGTCATCCTGCGCTGAAGGCGCAGATCCCGGTAAATAAGCATATCCTCCAGCTCCAAATGAAATTTTATCAACTACCCAAATATTAAGGTACTTATTTCGAGGCCAAGAAATCAATTCCTTAACGTTATCGTCTGCTGCGAAAGTTAATTCAGAAACTGTGCGAGTAATTCCTTCAGTGCAGTTTCCACTTGGATCTATGCGAGCTAAACGAAATTCAAACTCAACATCAGCTACAATGCCTTGAAAGGCGGAAATTACTGAGCTTTGATCTTCATTTTCCAGATTATAATCTTCATTGATTATCCTAACTGCATCTTCAATTTGTTCTTTGGAAATATTTTCTACTCCATAATTATGAATGACATGAAATACAACTGGAATAACACGTGTTACTCTTTCTCCTGTATTTTCAAATTGAGCCGTGTAAGACTCAAGTGCCTCCATTTCCTGTAAAAGTTCGGGGTGCTCAGCAAGAGCTTTATTAATGGCAAATGTGCTTCCGCATTCTAGGTTTTGAGCATTTAGTGATAAGATTGACGAAAGACCTAGAACAATTGCCAGTATTAATTTATTCATGAGTGATGGTTTGATTCAAAGTTCAAATATAGCATATTTGAATACTTATTTGTTGTTAACCTTCTTTACTTAACTCCTTTAATAACATTCTTTTCGCTATCGGCAAATAAGATTCTTCAAATGGGATTGGCTTTGAAGACCTGAAAAAATAGGTAGCAGGGTTGGGCAGATTTTTATTCTGCTTTAAAAGTTCATGCTTTAATTTTTCTGCGGTAGAAAAAGAAGAATTTGTTATTGTAGTAACATATTTGGTGCTTAGGCTTCTGAAAGTGTCGTTTGAAGAAGTATACAGACTAACTGAGTATTCATACACTTTTGTTTCTTTAGGTTTGAAAGTGTCAATGAGTAAATATCCATCTTCAGACCATAATGGAATAATACCTACAGGCTCCAAAATTAGCGTACTCTCTAAGTCGATGTAGATATTTTTACCTTCTTCAAGCGCTTGCTTCATTTGAGGTATGGAGAAGTCAATTATCTGCTCAAGTTCAAGCATCACGGCATCATTGCTAATCATTTTTTGATATGATATTTTAAACTCCTTCAAATCAAGAGCATTGATCTCGCTAGGGAATTTTAGGTAAAGGCTTTCAATTTCCTTTCTTATCTTATTTAGATTGTTGTAATGTTCAATTAAGTCCGACAAACTCGGGTAAAGTAATTGCTTTTGGAATTGATTTCTAATACTGTCTAAATAAGCGAGCAAAACGAATTGTTTATATTCAAAATCTATATGACTCTCTGTAAGCCAATCTTTGCTTAGATTATTCATAAGGAAATGTTGTTTAATGTTCTAAGTTATTAAACGTAAATACTTTCTAATGTGTTGCATCTGTTAATTACTAACAGTTTTATTTATTTATTGAATTAACCTGAATCTGTTTATTAATTATTTGTAAAATAGTATTCCTCGCTGTTCAAATCTCTATGTTTGCAATGTAAAGCAAGTGTATGTTATCAGTCTCAAAGGTTTATCAATCGTTAATTTTTATTTTCTCAATAGCTTTCCTAAGCTCATGTGTTCCTCAAAGACAGTATGAGGACGTGAGAATTTCTAGAGACAGCTGTGAAACTCAAATGAAGAAATTCAGAGCTGAGTATGAATCATTTACTGCTCGGGAGAAGGAGATGAATTCAAGATTAGAGGAATTGGGGAAGCAAGTTTCAACCTTGATTCGCGATACGACTGGTATGGGTATTACTTACAGGCGGTTAACTTCTTCATACGATAAGCTTAATCAAACATATGATCAGCTTCTGGCAAACAACGCCGCTTTGATGAAAGGCAAAGAGAATGACAACCGAGAGTTAATGGGGAAATTTCAACTTACGCAGGAAGAATTGCAAAAGAAAGAAGATAGGCTCAGAGAATCTGAGAGAGCTTTGGAAGTGAGAACTGAAGAAATAAATAAGTTAAGTGCTGATTTAAAATTGTTTGAAGAAGAACTTAATTCAAAAGAACAAAGGGTTAGAGAATTAGAAGGAATTCTCGCTCGCAAAGATTCAACCGTAAATGCTCTATTCGATAAAGTTGAAAAAGCTTTATTAGGTTTTAAAGATAATGGTTTGAGTATGTCTGTTAAGAATGGTAAAGTATACGTTTCGCTTGAAGAACGATTGCTTTTTGCTTCTGGCAGCACAGAAGTCGATACTAAAGGTGTTGAAGCGCTGAAGAAACTATCTAAAGTTCTTGAAAACGAAACGGATGTAAATGTTCTTATTGAAGGTCATACCGACAATGTGCCGATAAAAAGTGCCAAGATTAAGGATAACTGGGATTTATCAGTGCTTCGAGCCACATCTATTGTAAGAATTCTAATTGGAGCTTCAAAAGTAGACCCTAAGATTTTTACAGTAGCTGGTAGAGGTGAATATTATCCTGTAGATACAGAAAATTCTGCTGAAGCAAGGAAAAAGAATAGAAGAACTGAAATTATATTAACTCCTGATCTTGATGAGTTATTCAAGATTTTGAAGATGGATTAAATCTCCGCTAAGCTTCTCAAACTTCTTTTATTAACTGCTCTAGATGCAGGAAACCAAGATGCTGCTGCGCCAATAGTTATAACAGTAATGCAAATGGCAAGTATATCTTTTGCCTTTACTAATACAGGATAGGGGTCTTCGCCATTAATTAATACAATGCCTTGCATTTCCTGAAAAGTAACAATAATAAGTCCACAGACTAATCCTGTTATTAAGCCAATAACTGTAATCATTAATCCTTCGGCGAAAAAGACGCCCTTTATTGTGCTTTTGTCTGCTCCCATGCTTTCGAGCGTTCTGATGTCTGCTGATTTTTCTACAACCAGCATGGTTAGTGAACCCGTAACATTGAAAACTGCAATTAGCAGGATGAAGCACAAAACAAGAAAAACAGCCCATTTTTCAGCATTAATTACCTTATAAAGTAATTCATGCTGCTCAAAACGGTTCTTTACAACGTACTTTTCGCTCAACTGCGCTTTCAGAGCTTTCTCAATTGCTTTTTTATCCGCAGAAGGCGAGAATTGAACTTCATAAGCAGTTCTTCTGTTTTTTCCTTCCGTTAATTTATCTGCAAAATCAATAGGTGTAAAAATATATCGGGCATCAAACTCAGGTTGAATTTCAAAAATGCCTGAAGGGAAAATAGCTTCACTTCGAAAAGCATCTGCCGGATTCAAGGTGCTGCCAATGTTTGTCTTAGGCACATAAAGAACTAATGCTTTGTCAATAGCATTTAGGCTCATTGATAAAGAATAAGCTACGCCGCTCCCAACAACAGCCATTGAACCTGACTTGGATTTAATTCTAAATGCGCCATCCACCATCATGGTGTCAACTCCTGTCATAGCTACATAATCATCACTAACACCTTTCATGGTGCATACATATTGATTGTCGCCATAAATTACGAGGCAATTCTCTTCAAGAACTTCAGCTACATGAGATATTCCATCAATTTGTCTCAAGCTATCAAGCGGAAATTCAGCAGCATCAATCCATTTTCCTTGCGCAGATTCTATCCGAATGTCAGAATCAAATGAATTATAAAGTCTAATGACCCAACCTTCCAGTCCGTTAAATGCAGAAAGCAAACAACCAAAAGCTGCCGTTCCGATAACATAAAGCTCAAGCACTGAAATCCATGAAATCAAAGAGATTACCTGAATTCTCTTTTTGGAAAAAAGATATCTTGAGGCGATGAAAAGTATAAATCTCACGGGCTTTTTAGCTCAGTAAACGGTCAATGTTTTCAAGGTAGTCTAAAGAATCGTCGACATAAAAATCAAGGTCTGGAACAATCCTTAATTGATGCCTTACTTTCTCTCCAAGGCGCTTCCTGATTTCTTTCTTTAATCCCTGAATCTGGCCTAATAGTTCTTCGGGCTTTTCTACTTTAAACATGCTCAAATAAATCTTTGCATGCCCAAGATCGGGACTGATTCTAGCTGTTGTTACAGTAATGAATGCTCCGTTAAATAAATTGCGACTTTCTTTTTGAAACAATTCTGCCATTTCTTTTTGCACTAGTCTTGCAACTTTCTTTTGTCTTGTACTTTCCATTTTGCTGAGGGTTCCCGATTCTAAACTAAAACGCAAAGTTACAATATTATAGTGCCACAGTTAGTTATTGATGCTTTTAGCCCTAGCCAAGGCTCGATTAATTTGTAATTTGCGGACTTTCCGCATAAATTGATTATATGCAACAACTGAAACGCTTGCTATCATACGTCAAGCCTGTTCACCATTATTTCCCTGAGTATTTTGTTTATACAATACTTGGAATTCTTTTCGGCTTGGTCAATTTTACAATGCTTGTTCCGCTTTTAAACCTTCTTTTTAATGAGGGTGGGCATGCGGCCGATGTTGTAACTAAGCCCGAATTTTCATTCAGCATCTCTTGGATTACCGAAAGTTTTAATTACTACTTGAGTGATTTTGTGCAAACACAAGGAAAGCTTTATGCTCTAGCATTTGTTTGTGTATGTATTGCCATAGCTACTTTATGCGCAAACTTATTCAGGTATCTGGCCAATCGGGTTATGGTGAGATTAAGGATGAACATGCTCGAGCGAATCAGAAATCAGCTATATGATAAGATTGTTACTCAGTCAATGTCTTTTTACAACAGAATAAAGAAGGGGGAGCTTTTGTCAACTATGACCGCAGATGTTCAAGAGATAGAAGGTTCGGTGGTAAGCTCATTTCAAAGCCTTTTGCGCGATCCTTTTGTTATCATAGCGTATTTTACGACCTTATTTTATTTGTCGCCACAGCTTACGGTGTTTACCATTCTGTTTTTCCCAATTTCGGGTATTCTAATTTCTTCACTTGCTAGGAGGCTCAAAAAGAAGGGGTTTTTCAGCCAGGAGTATTTAGCGAGAATTGTACATCATACCGACGAAACAATTTCTGGAATTCGTATAATAAAGGCATTTGGGGCTTCCTCTCTTTTTAAGAAGAGATTTGCTGATATTAACGGGAGTTTTAGCAAAGTAAGTAAGGAGCTTTTTAATCAGCGAGAGTTAGCATCTCCAATTTCAGAAATATTGGGAGTTTTAGTTATTGTAACCGTGGTTATGTATGGTGGACATTTGGTTATAATCAATGAGCTTTCAGGTTCGGTTTTTATCACTTATCTGGCTTTATATTCACAGATTATGCAACCTGCAAAGAATATTAGTACAGCTATAACTAGTATGCAAAAAGGTTTCGCTTCAGCAGATAGAATCTTTTTAGTGCTTGATGAGGATGTTCAAGTTAAAGATCCTGATAGTCCTGTTAAGGTTGAAGAATTTAGCAAGTCAATAGAACTGTCGGATGTTAAGTTCGCCTATGGCGAGAAGGATGTTTTGAATGAAATTAACTTTTCGTTGAGGAAAGGGAACATGATTGCATTAGTTGGCAGGAGTGGTTCAGGGAAATCGACATTATCTGACCTTATTTTAAGGTTTTATGATGTTACTGGTGGCTCTATTTCCATAGACGGGATTGATATAAGGAAAATGTCTCAGGATGATTTACGCTCAATGATTGGGTTTGTTAGTCAGGACCCTGTTATGTTTAATGATACGGTTTGGAATAACATTACAATGGGCGATCCTTCGGCTACGCCGGAAAGGGTTAAAATGGCTGCTGATAATGCCAATGCAACAGAGTTTATTTCAGGTTTGGAGGAATTATATGAGACGAGAATTGGGGATAGAGGCTCAAGATTAAGCGGAGGGCAGAAGCAAAGAATAGCAATAGCTAGGGCGATTTATCGAAACCCTCCTATTTTGATTCTCGATGAAGCTACTTCTGCCTTAGACACTGAGAGTGAACGTTTGGTTCAAGATGCAATTAGCAAGCTAATGGAAAGCAGGACATCTTTAGTCATTGCCCACCGATTATCTACAATTCAACATGCAGATGAGATTTTAGTGATGGATGAGGGTCAAATTCTTGAGCGTGGAAAGCATGAAGACTTGTTAAATTTGAAGGGTTTGTATTATCGCTTGCATGAAATTCAACATTTGAGTTGATTTATTTGATTGATAATCAGAGCGACTGTGTTTTTTTACAGAAATCTAACATTTTTCATTTGCATGATGTCTTTAATCGCTGTATTATTGCACCCGTTTTGAAAATTCCTTCTTAGCTCAGCTGGTTAGAGCATCTGACTGTTAATCAGAGGGTCCTTGGTTCGAGCCCAAGAGAAGGAGCAAAACAAAAGACCGCCCACAAGGCGGTCTTTTTCGTATAAGAGGGCGAAGTTCCCCGAGCTTGCCTCGGGGAGCCCAAGAGAAGGAGCAAACAAGACCGCCCACAAGGCGGTCTTTTTCGTATAAGAGGGCGAGAAGTTTACCCCGAGCTTGCCTCGGGGAGCCCAAGAGAAGGAGCAAAACTAAAGACCGCCCACAAGGCGGTCTTTTTCGTATAAGAGGGCGAGAAGTTCTCGAGCTTGCCTCGGGGAGCCCAAGAGAAGGAAAAGACTGCCTTTTAAAGGGCGTTTATCCGAGTGGGGGAGCCCAAGAGAAGGAGCAAAACTAAAGACCACCCACAAGGCGGTCTTTTTCGTATAAGAGGGCGAGAAGTTTACCTCGAGCTTGCCTCGGGGAGCCCAAGAGAAGGAGCAAAACTAAAGACCGCCCACAAGGCGGTCTTTTTCGTATAAGCTTTGAGTAGAAAAAGGATCCTGATGGTTATCGGCATCCAATAGCATCATTTAGCAGAGGGAGCAAAATTTGCTACATGATAATCAAAAAGAGACATTTGTTCATGAAGGTTAGCTTTCAGAAATATTAAATATCCCTTTTCAAAGGGTTAAACAGTGGCTAAATCGACTTTTTTGCCAAATAGAAATCAACTTTTTCTAAAGTGTTGTCAGCGTTGCGAGCCTCCAGTTCAGAAAGAGTTTTTGGTGGAGGCACAATTACCTTATCACCTGGTTGCCAATTTAGCGGCATAGCAACTTTATGATTATCGCTGAATTGCAAAGCTTTTAAGGCTCTAAGGATTTCATCCATATTCCTTCCCACGTTAAGTGGGTAATACATAATCAATCTGATTTTTTGAGCAGGATCAATAAAAAAAACAGCCCTTACTGCAGCAGTCTCACTTTCATTTGGCATTAACATTCCAAATAATTTCGAAACTTTCATATCAATATCTGCAATGATTGGAAAGCTTAAGTAAACTCCAGTCTTCTCTCTAACATTATTCACCCAGGCAAGGTGACTGTGTATACTGTCGATGCTAAGGCCTATAAGTGCAGTGTTTAGTTCTTCGAATTCATCTTTTCTTAAGGCAAATCCGCTCATTTCTGTTGTGCAAACTGGCGTGAAATCAGCTGGATGTGAAAACAGAACTTTCCATTTCCCTTTTTCAAATTCAGAAAATTTAATTTTTCCTGTTGTTGTTACTGCATCAAAATCGGGTGCGATATCGCCGATTCTAGGCATGCTATTTAAAGCTTCATTTATTTCCTCCATAATTTCGGTCTTTAATGTTTCTGCAAAATTAGATTGGCCAATTGGTTCTGAAAGTGACCTTTGTTACATATGCTTTATTTGAAGTTTCTGACAAACTAAAACGCTTGCAGTCTCTATAATTTCTCGTTGGGAATTGCCTGGCTATTAAACCTCTGTTGAGTTTTTATTTCGTGAAGAAGAAAATTGAAAGGCTTCATTCATAATATGTTTTACCGTTAAAAGGCATAATATTCAATTTACCTAATGTCATTCATGCCTGATTTTCGCTTAATTTCCTTAATTTTGCCGCCGATTCATAATCCCAAAATCTATGGCTCAATTTGATTTAATTATGCCCAAAATGGGCGAGAGTGTCGCTGAAGCAACTATCATTAAATGGCTTAAGCAGCCTGGAGATGCCATAGAGTTGGATGAACCAGTATTAGAAATCGCTACAGATAAAGTTGATTCGGAAATTCCATCTCCTGTTGAAGGGGTGCTTTCTGAAATACTTTTTAATGAAGGTGATGTTATTCAAGTAAATGCAGTAATTGCCAGAATAACTACTGATGCAGCTGTGTCTGCAGGTTCTCCTGTAGCTCCACAGGCTCCTAATAAAGAAGTTGTAGAAGAAGTTGCATCAGTTTCTTCTGAGGCTCCTTCATTGATTAGCTCAGAATCTCCATCAGGAAGATTCTATTCTCCTTTGGTTAGAAATATTGCCAAAGAAGAGAATGTAAGCATGGCAGAACTGGAATCAATTAACGGTTCTGGTGCTGAAGGAAGAGTTACTAAAAAGGATATTCTGGCTTACCTACCTAATAGAGGGAATGGTGCTGCTGCACCGAAGCCTCAAGTTCAAACATCTTCACAACCAGCGCCCTCTAAACCTTTGGCTCCTGCAGTTTCGATAGGTTCAGGTGATGAAATTATTGAGATGGACCGAATGCGTAAACTGATTGCCGATCATATGGTAATGTCAAAAGCGGTTAGTCCACACGTTACTTCTTATGTAGAGGTAGACATGACCAATATGGTGATGTGGCGGGATAGGGTTAAGAAGGACTTTGAAAAGCGTGAAGGTCAGAAAATTACATTTACTCCAATGATCATTGAAATGGTTGCAAAAGCCATTCGTGATTTTCCTATGATTAATATATCGGTTGATGGAACAAACATCATCAAACGGAAGAATATCAATATCGGGATGGCAACAGCTCTTCCATCTGGAAATCTTATTGTTCCTGTAATTAAGAATGCCGACAGCATGAACCTTCTTGGAATTACCAAGACTGTGAATGATTTGGCCTCAAGAGCTAGAATAAATAAGTTGAGTCCGGATGAGATTTCAGGAGGAACTTTCACAGTTACTAATGTTGGCTCCTTTGGCAATGTAATGGGCACCCCAATTATCAATCAACCGCAGGTTGCGATTCTAGCAGTAGGTGTTATTAAAAAGAAGCCTGCTGTAATTGAAACTCCTCAAGGCGATTTAATTGGTGTACGCCATATGATGTATTGTTCATTATCTTATGATCATAGAGTAGTTGATGGATCACTTGGAGGAAGTTTCCTCCGCAGAATTGGTGATTACCTGGAAGCATTCGATCCTAATACTTCAATCTAATGGAATTAAATCTTAGCAAACCAATCGTATTTTTCGACATTGAATCAACAGGTACCATGGTAGCTGCTGATAGGATTGTTGAGATTTGTGTTTTGAAAGTAAATCCCGACGGGACGGAGGAAGTAAAAACCAGAAGAATAAATCCAACGATACCAATTCCGAATGAGGTTTCACTCATTCATGGTATTTATGATGAAGATGTAAAAGATGAGCCTACTTTTAAAGCAGTAGCCAAATCCTTGGCGGATTTTATTGGGGATGCTGATTTAGCAGGTTATAACTCCAATAAGTTTGATGTTCCAATGCTTTTGGAGGAATTTTATCGTGCTGACATTGATTTTGAAATGGAAAATCGCCGTTTGGTTGATGTTCAGAACATTTTCCATCAAATGGAACAAAGAACATTAGCTGCCGCACTTCAATTTTATTGTAATCGTGAATTAATCGGAGCGCATGGTGCTGAAGCAGATGTTAGGGCAACTTATGATGTGCTTAAAGCTCAACTTGATAAATACCAAGAAACCGTTTACACAGATAAGCAAGGTAATCAATCAATTCCTGTAGTGAATGATGTTCAGAAACTTGCTGATTTCTCGACCAATAAAGATTGGGTTGATTTTGGAGGTAGAATGATTTACGACAAAGAAGGAAACGAACTGTTCAATTTCGGCAAGCACAAAGGCAAGAAAGTAGCAGATGTTTTAACAAGAGAACCTAGCTATTATGATTGGATGATGAATGGTGATTTTGCTCTTTCAACCAAAAAAGCTTTAGAGAAAATTAAGCTTAGAGCCCTAGCCAACAAATTCAAGTAATAAAGTTTATGAAGATTGTTTGTATTGGTCGCAATTATGCAGATCATGCTAAAGAACTTAATAACCCTTTACCTTCTGCGCCAGTCTTTTTTTTGAAGCCGGATACGGCAATCTTAAAAGATTCAGCTCCTTTTTATCACCCCGATTTCTCTAATGATATTCATCATGAAATGGAGATTGTTCTTCGGATTTCTAAAGCGGGTAAACATATTGAAGAGCAATTTGCAAATAGATATTTTGATCAAATTGGAGCAGGGATAGATTTCACTGCTAGAGACTTGCAAGCAGAATGTAAAGAAAAGGGTCTTCCCTGGGAAATTGCTAAAGCTTTTGATCACTCAGCAGTTCTTGGCCACTTTTATCCAACGAGTGATTTTGAAGATTTTAAAAATATAGACTTCCGTCTGGATGTGAACGGTGAGACTCGTCAAATTGGGAGCACCTCAGATATGATTTTTTCTTTTGAGGCCATAATAGCTTACGTCTCAAAGTTCATCACTTTAAAAACAGGCGATTTGATTTTTACAGGAACTCCAGCAGGTGTTCAAGCTGTTAAGCCTGGCGATAAACTAACAGGCTACATCTGTAATAAGCAATGCTTTGATTTCGAAGTAAGGTAAAGCCTATTTTGAAGGAAGTATCTTGAACTCCGTCCTTCTATTTATAGCTCTGCCCGTTTCAGTTGCATTAGTTGCCAGCGGGCTTTTCTCACCATAGCCTTTGGCTTCAAGTCTGGCAGCTTCAATTTTATTTTCTGTCAGATAATTCACAACGGAAGTTGCTCTTTGCTCACTTAACTTTTGATTGAATTCATCATTTCCAACATCATCGGTATGTCCACCAATCTCAATGCGTACATCGGGATTGGATTCTAAAAACTGAACAAGTTTGTTTAGTTCCACCTTAGATTGCGATTTCAGTTTCGCTTCTCCAAATTCAAAGAAAATATTGTTGAGAACTACTTTAGAACCAGCTTTAACTGGAGACAAGAGAATATCAACTTTATATTCGTCTTTCTGAGTAAGCTCCTTACCAAGAGTGTAGTTGCCAGAATAAAAGAGGAATCCTTTGGCGTCTGCATTAACAGCATAACTGCTGCCAGAAGGCAGCGATATAAGAAACTCACCATTGATTGCATCAGATTTGGTGCTGGCTTTTAGCTCTCCTGTTTCTAGATCAATAACCTCAATATTAGCTGCAATTGGTTTAAAACTTACTTCCTCTCTAACTTTTCCGCGCATGAAAGTAACAGCTTGAGGTCTTGCAGCTTCGTAAAGGTCAAACATGTAGAGATCTCGTTTTCCAATACCACCTTCACGGTCAGAACTAAAGTACCCCTTTTTACCATCAGCACTAACAATCATATGGAATTCTTCATCTTTTGTATTTATTGGGTATCCAAGATTAACCGGAGTTGACCAGGTTCCATCCGCCTTTAGGCGAGAATAGAAAATGTCTTTGCCGCCCATTCCAGGATGCCCCGATGAAGAGAAATAAAGAGTCTTACCATCAGGATGAAGGAATGGACCGAATTCATCAAATGGGGTGTTAATAGAATCACCAAGGTTCGTTGGCATTGTCCAGGTGCCATTATCTCTTTTGCGGCTCATCCATAAATCGGCCATGCCATAACCGCCTTTTCTTTTACTTGTAAAAACGAGTGTTTTTCCATCAGGGCCAATGGTTGGTTGAGCATCCCAGGTTGAAGAATTGATTAATTCACCTAAGTTTTTGGGTTTTGACCATTTATCTCCTGCTTTTTCTGAAACGTATAAGTCGCATGAACCAAACCCTTCTGGTCTTTCACAACCTGTAAAATAAAAATATCTCCCATCTGGAGAAATTGAATGCGCTCCTTCATTTCCATGAGTATTTATAGGTTCTCCCAATGGGATTGCTGGCAACCATTCGCCATTTCTTCTTCGACTTATATAAAAATCTTCCTCAACCATAGAACCTCCATTATCTGTTAAGCCATCTGCAGGCCTCATGCGTGTGAAGATCAAAAGGTCTTCATCTACAGTTAATGAAGGGTGATAATCGTTATGAATTGAATTAATGGCTTCTCCAAGATTAACTGGAATAAATGGAACCGGGTTGGCAAAAGCTTTTTCAGCGAAAACGGCACTGGCAAATCGTTGTTCCCCTTTTGTGCGCAAATCTTTACTGATGGTTTTGATGCCAAGAAACTGTTGCATATGTTGCACAGCGTCGCTGTATAGATTCATATCCATCTCTACACCTGCAAGATTGTAATAAACTGGCGGGAATCTTAGTGGAGCAAGGCTAATAGCTTTCTTATAGTGAGTAATTGATTCTTCGTTTTTCTTTAAATCATTGCATACATCCGCCAAGAGCATATGAGCTTCGTAGAAATTATCATCTTGTTCTACTGCTTTACTTAACAATTCGTAAGCCTCTTCATTTTTTCTATACTCAAATTGCATTCGGCCTTCTTGAAAAAGGCTGATTGCCTTTTTGTTTTTAGTGCTTAATTGACCTGGCTGTGCTAAAGCCATGAATGGATTAACGAGCATTAATATCAAAAAAGAAAGTGAGAATACTGATGTGGAAGGTTTAATAGCAAGCATAGAAGCAATGTAGCAGTAAAAAGCAAAACCCCGGCCAAACTTGACCGGGGTTTTTTAACAAACTTATTTGTATTGTTTATTTTCTAATAATGGTTACGTCGCCATTGATTTTTTCTCCATTAAATAGTTCTAAGATGTAGAAGTAAGTTCCATCAGGGGCATCGCTAGCATCCCAATTATTGGTATAAGAACTTACTGAGTAAACTTCTGATCCCCATCTGTTAAAGATGGTAAGCTTTGTATTAGGGAATGCTTCTAAACCTTGAATCACAAATAAATCATTAAATCCATCACCATTTGGAGTGAAAGAATTTGGAACAGCCACTGAGTTAGAAATTGTGTAAACTATTGATTCATTGTCAGAGCATCCATTTTCGTCAGTTACTGTTAGAGTAACGGTATATTCTCCTTGGTTGCTATATGAATGCGTAGCGTTTTGGACTCCCGAAGATGCATTGTCTCCAAAATTCCAACTCCAAGTAACAGGATTTCCTGTTGACTCATCTGTAAATGTAATTATGCCATCTACTTGAGCTCCGGTTGTTGGAGATGAAGAGAACGCAGCTGTAGGTCCACCTTCAGAAACCAGAATCTGATCCTGGGCATCACAGCCATTTTCGTCAGTTACTGATAGTTCGTATGATCCAGCACCTACCGCAACAGAAGCAGTTTCAGCGCCATTACTCCAGTTGTAAGAACTAAACCCTACAGGTCCTTCAATTACAACTTCTCCTTCAGGACAGATAACAAGATCGTCACCAAGTTCAATGCTAGGGTTTTCGTTAACAACGATTTGAGCAAAAGTTGTATCAGATTTACATCCGTTAAGTTCGGCACTCAAAGTATATTCGCCTTCCTGACCTTCATTTGCTGAAGGAATAGTTAAAGTGTTCCCGCTTGTATTTACACCAGGACCACCCCAACTGTAATTAACTCCTACTTGAGCATTTGAGTTCAGAATAATATCGTCTCCATCACAAACACTAAGGTTACCAGAGATAACCGGAGTTTCGGGAATTGGATTGAAAGTAACATTTACAGTATCACTGCGGCTGCATCCAATTTCATTTTCAACTTTTACCCAATATTCACCTGATTCTGTTACTGTATAAGTTGAGTTATTTGAATTGTCTTGCCATAAGTAGTTAACTATATCAGACGTTTCGGCGGATAATATTACTTCACCATCACCACAAAGAGTACTATCAGAGAAAGCAAATTCAAACTCTGGGCTTTGTTGCACTTCAATTGAAATTGAATCAGTAAATGAAGGACATCCATTCAGTCTGTAATAAGCGTAATAATTTCCTGCTTGATCAACAACAATGTTATTCTGAGTGAACTGGTTATCTGGAGTTTGAATGGTATCTGTAGGGCTTACCCAAAAATATCCAGCTCCTGATAAGGTAGGTATAGAAAGTAGCAATGCCTCACCCTCACAGAGTGTATCCGTGTCGGCAATAATTCCTGAAATGCTTATTTCAGGGATTTCTGGTCTAAGTGAGAAGAAAATATCAACCGAATCTCTTTCAGAGCATCCAAAAGTGTTCGTTACTTCAACCCAGAATAATCCAGATTCAGAAACAGTAAATTGTTGATCTGCACTACCATCTTGCCATTCATAAATATAGCCAATTCCGCTTCCAGCATCAAGCAAAGCTGTTTGTGTATCACAGATTGTATCAGCTAAGCCAATATAAACTTCTGGAGATGGGTTAACTGTAATTGAGACTGTATCGAAGAAGCTTTCGCAACCAGCAACAGTAAAGAAAGCAAGATAATCTCCACTTTGATTTACATTGATTGGGTCTATTGAAATATTTTGTCCGCTGTAAAGTGTGTTATTTGGACCTAACCAGGCGTAAGAAGCATTTTCAATTGCATTCATTCCCAAGCTTACTTGATCACCTGCACATACAGTATCTGATACAACAGTTTCTGGGAAAGGATTGATGAGTGCAACTGGGGTTTCAGGTCGTGGAGATGTATAAATATTTATAGAGTCTCTTGCCTTACAGCCTTGAAAGTCTGTTACTTCAACATAATACAAACCGCTATCACTAGCAATATAGAAAGGGTCAGTTGAACCATCTTGCCATTCGAAAAGATAAACTCCAGGTACATTTAATAATAATGAAGCACCTTCACAGATAGTGTCTCTTGCAGCAAGAATTGTCACAGGTGGCTCATAGTAATTAACAGTTACTGTATCAGTAGCAACGCATTCGTTACCACTAAGAGTTGTTACATAATATTCTCCTGGAGTTGTAACTACAATTTTTTGAGTTGTATCACCAGTACTCCACAAGTAAGAAGTTTTACCTGGTCCTGCATCAAGAATTGCAGTATCACCTAAACATAATTCCTGATTAATACCTAGTTCTAGGTAAGAGAAGTTAGTGAAATAACCGAAGTTACAACTAGCCCCTTGTTGATAGGTAATTCCCATATGGAAAAGTTCTTCACTAAAATTAGTAAGCAATGAACCTTGACCAACAGGAATTTCAGCGGTACTGAAAGCCTTTCTCATGTATACCCATTCGCCATTACTGCCGGGTACCGGCAGGAAATCAGCTGCGGTTATGAAGTTTGGATCGCCATTCAATTCAAATTGATCTTCAAAACCTGCGCGAATAGTTAAATTTAATTTAAAATTAGCGTTGCCCGTTCTGGTAAAACCAACTTGATTTGATCCTGTACATTCCAAAGAAGGAATAATTGCACCTGCAATCTGATCTGTTACTCCAGAGATGTGAAGGACATAAATAGGTTTGCTTCCTTCAATAAATCCTGCAGCATCTGAAAATGAATAGATATACTGTTCACCAGTGTCTAAAGTGTCAACTGCCACAGCATTACCGTCAATAAAAATTTCAGTAGAATCCTCAATAGCTAATACATAAACTTTATCACCAGGATTACCTAAATCTCCACGAACCACAATGTGCTTGAAACCGCATTGCTCAGCTGCAATTAGTTGATCGCCAGCTAAATCTGCTCCGCCATCGGTAGCAAGGTTCAAGTCAATCATATCATCCTTTATTGTAACTGCAATAGGACGATCCGATTCAATCTTGGTTCCTGCAGGCTTTGAAGGACCTTGCTGATCTAATGCTTCGCAATAATATGTTTGCCCCCTGTTCATATAAACATCAAAAGGCACACCTGCTTGGTGATTCAAGATGTCGATAGAAGGAGTAATAGTTACAGTTGTAGAATCATCTGTTGCGACAATAACGAAACCTGTTCTTGGAGGAGGGAAATATGCATTACCACCTAAGGACTGGTCATTTTCCCAAAGATTTTGGAATGGAGTATAAAATAAATTACCCGTTGCGTTTTTACCTTTCAGGGCAATAATATCTCTGTTTGCTGCAGCTCCCAACTCATAATAAGCTGTAATTGGAGCTGTTGAGCGAATGAGAATTCCTCTGTTCAACACAGTGTCAGCTAAAGAGGTCTCTATCTGATTAATCCAGTTTGTGAGGTTCACGGTTTGAGTTGAACTAGCTCCTAGGTTAACAACAATTGGTTGAAATGATAAATTCGCCGGTTGCCAAATCGTTATTTGGGCCGGGTCAACTAAAGTTGATAATACTAATTGGATGGGTCTGTCTCGGTAGTTACCGCTGTTAAATTCGCCTGGTGTACCTTGTGTAAGGTCAGGTGCAGCAAACCAGAATTCTTGGTCTATCTGTGCAAAGCCTGAGATAGAAACGAATGTTGATAGGATTAGAACAAGTAGCGTGTTTCGCATATATGGAAATCTTAAATGATGTGAACTGTTGGGTTTTTTCACAAAAAAATTCTTGCCTGTTTACTATATATTGAACATAAAGGTTACAATCATTTGCCTCAAAAATTTCTATGCTAATTAAGTAATGCCTGAATTGTAAACATTTGAATATGTTCCAAAAAATAACATAGTCAAAATTCCATAAAATAAAAAAGTAAAATGCTAAACTTTTGGGATTTTTATTAGCAATTAGAACTTAATGTCTGCCGAGGTTACGCCAACTAGATGATATTATATTCAAATCTTGCTGGATTTTGTAGTCTTTAGCGTAAAGTAAGTTAGCCTGAAAAGCAAAGTTAGGATTTAATTTCTCTCCAAATGGATCTAAAGGATGAAGCACTCCCTTTCTCAAATTGGGTAAACCATGAGTTTTATCGATCGGTACATAACCAACCCATGTGCTCTGCCCTGATAATACTCGAAGAATATTTTTTATTAGCCCGCTGCCTGAAATTACTATAAAGTACATCATAGGCAGTAGAATTAATAAAGCAATACTAATCGCTATATCTAATACTCTTTTCTTTCTTTTGTTTGTTGGTTTATCAACAGCATTTAGTCCAACTGTATACAAATCGCCATGGGCTTCGATCGAGTTACTCCCAATAATATATAAGCTTTCAGGAGGAGCTATCTTATATTCAAGTTCCGGATGGTTAATCATCATCATCTGATCCATAATTTGTGCAGAGCTTAAATCTTTGCCACAAAAAATTAATTCATTGATTTTAAAAATCTCTACCATCTCCTTTAGATTCTCGATAGATCCTGTGTATAAGTCTCTATCTATTTGAAGTTTATCTGGTTTAATGAATCCAACAAAAGATGTTTTTACTGGTGATTGATTAAGCAATGTTGCTACTCTCTCGGCTTCATTTTTCTCACCCACAATTAGAATGCGCTTCATTTCTAAAGTATCTGGAAAGATGCTTTTATAGCTTATCAAATTAGCTATGATTCTAATTGCTGTTGCAGATATGGCTGCCCAGCCTGCTCCAATTAAAGTGAGAAACCTGGAATATCTGTATTGCTCGTCTAGTAAAGCATAAACAAGAAGAATTATAACCGTGCCAACAACAATTCCTCTTAAAGAGCGAATTAGTTTAAGAGGCTTGTCATAAGCTCCGTTAAGCCAAGAACTGATAATCCATGAGAAAATATATAATGGAACAGCTATGCGTATGAAGGCATAGGGATAATAAATGCCAGATTTTAAAGCCCAGTAATCTTTAAGGAAGTACATCCCCATGAAAAACACTGCCGATTCTATAACAGGAAGCCAAATCTTTTCAATAATTCTTTTTACGACCGATAAGCCTGCTCTGAGATAAACAGCGAGCTTTATTATTAGCGAGAAAAGTCTAGCTCTACCAGGCATGAAATGCTTATTAGCGAAAATGATCATTGCCTGATAAAACACAAAAACATAGTTAACACTGCTCTTTTTTGTACTTTCTCCTCGGTAGTGAATTACCCTTGTTTTTGGATGGTAATAGATTTTATAGCCACTTTGAGTAATTCTATAGCTTAAATCAATGTCTTCACCATACATGAAAAAGGTTTCATCCAAAAGTCCTGTCTTATCAAGGGCGGCTTTTCTAATAAACATAAAAGCTCCTGAAAGAATTTCAATTTCATTGGTTTCATTTTCAGGAAGATAGCCTAAGTGATACTTTCCAAGCCTCTTAGATTTAGGGAAAATCTTAGACAAGCCTGAAATTTTATAGAAAGCAACTTCCGGAGTGGGTAATCCTCTTTTCGATTCAGGTAAAAAGACCCCTTTCCCATCAATTAGTTTAACGCCTAAAGCCCCTGCATCGTTATGGGCATCCATGAAATCAATACAAACCTGAAAAGTGTCTTCTTCCACAACTGTATCGGGGTTTAGTAGTAAAATATATTCACCCTTCGATTCCTTAATTGCCTGATTATTCGCTTTTGAAAAGCCAACATTGTCTTTGTTGTCGATTAACTTTACTTGTGGAAATTGTTCCTTAAGCATCTCCACCGAACCGTCAACAGAATGGTTGTCAACTACAAAGACTTCTCCCTCAATATTCTTTAGGCTTCTGAATACAGATTGAAGGCACTGGTCAAGGAAGTGCCTCACATTATAATTAACAATGACCACAGTTAACTTCATGCTTCAATCAGGGAATGTGCATGTATTTATGTGTTTGTAAAGATACTTCCCAATCAGTATTTGACTTCACAAACTCAATGATTTCGGGAAGGATCTTGTCAATCTTACTCCATTCAGGCTGAAGGTATTGCTTGCATTCTGAACGAATATTCTGAGCATGTTCCTGAGCCCACTTAAAATCACTAGAATTAAAAACTATCACTTTTAATTCGTTTGCTGAAGCAAGCCAATCTTTACTTGGAGCTTTAAACTTCTTAGGGGAAACGCAAATCCAGTCGAATTGACCTGTTAATGGATAAGCTCCGGAAGTTTCAATAAATATTTTAATTCCTTTCGCCTTTAAGCTTTTGCACAAAGGGTCAAGATTGTATAAAGAAGGTTCTCCTCCTGTAATCACAACCGCTTTAGCGGGATAAGCAGATGCTCTTTCTACAATTTTTTCGATAGATGTTAACGGATGAACACTTGCATCCCAAGACTCTTTAACATCGCACCAGTGGCAGCCTACATCGCAACCTCCAAGACGAATGAAATATGCGGCTTTCCCTGTGTTAAATCCCTCACCCTGAATAGTGTAGAAGTCTTCCATCACTGGTAAGATTTCTCCAGCATCTAATAGCTTTTGTTGATCATGGCTTAGCCCGCTCATATATCTGCTGTGGTATTTCTTCTAATAAAGGCATGCACTGTGTTTTTCATCAAAGCCGCAATTGTCATGGCTCCAACTCCTCCGGGAACCGGAGTGATATATGAGCACTTTGTAGATACTTCAGTAAAATTTACATCTCCTTTAATAACGTATCCTTTGCTTGAACTGCTATCTTCAACACGAGTGATTCCTACATCTATAACTACAGCTCCATTTTTAACCATATCTGCCGTTAAAAATTCTGGTTTGCCTAATGCTGCTATAATTAAGTCGGCTTGTAAGGTTAATTCCTTTAAGTTCTTTGTTCTCGAATGAGCCAAAGTTACTGTGCAGTTGCCTGGAGCAGAGTTTCTGCTTAAAAGTAAACTCATTGGTGTTCCTACAATCGCACTTCTGCCAATTACAACTGCATGCATACCTTCAGTATTTATCTTATATTGAGATAAAAGCATCATAATGCCCAATGGAGTAGCCGGAGTATAAGATTCAACACCGAGCACCAAACGCCCGAGATTCTCAGGATGAAATCCGTCTACATCTTTAATGGGCGCAATTGCAAGTGTTATTCTTTCTTCGTTAATATGTTTTGGAAGTGGCAGTTGAACCAAAATCCCGTCAACAGTATCATCAGTATTAAGCTGATTAACGATTAAGAGCAATTCGTCTTCAGATATGTTTTCGGATTCTCTTATCAAGAGCGATTCAATACCTATCTCTTTACAAGACCTAACTTTTGCTCCTACATATGTTTCCGAAGCACCATCATTTCCGAGCAAAACTGCTGCTAATTTTGGGGCTCTTCCAAATCTTTCTGCTAAAGTCTCTATTTCTACTTTGAGCGACTGTTTTACAGAAGCCGCAGTTGCCTTGCCATCGAGAATTGTCATTCTTAATTGTTTTTCATTCCCTGCATTCCTCTCATCATCCCAGCCATTTTGCCTGGGTTAGACATCACGCGCATCACTTTCCTAGTTTCTTCAAATTGTTTCATCAACTTGTTCACCTCTTGGATATTTGTGCCACTGCCATCAGCAATTCTCTTTCTTCTGCTACCATTAATAAGAGAAGGTTCTTCTCTCTCTTGCGGAGTCATAGATTGAATTATTGCTTCAATACCTTTAAATGCATCATCATCCACGTCAACATCTTTCATCGCCTTTCCAATTCCAGGAATCATCCCTACGAGGTCTTTGATGTTTCCCATCTTCTTTATTTGCTGAATCTGATCGTAGAAATCATTGAAGCTAAATTGATTTTTGGCAATTTTCTTCTGAAGCTTTCTGGCTTTTTCTTCATCAAAATTCTGTTGTGCTCTTTCAACAAGTGAAACAATATCACCCATGCCCAGAATTCTGTCGGCCATTCTTTCAGGATAGAAAGCATCAAGAGCTTCCATTTTCTCACCTGTACCAACAAATTTAATTGGCTTTTCAACAACTGATCTTATCGTTAAGGCTGCTCCACCTCGTGTATCTCCATCTAATTTGGTTAGAACTACACCCGTGTAATCTATCCGTTCATTAAAAGCTTTAGCAGTGTTTACTGCATCCTGACCAGTCATTGCGTCAACCACAAAGAGTGTTTCCTGAGGATTCACAGCTTGTTTCACTTTTGCAATTTCCGACATCATTTCTTCGTCAATCGCTAAACGCCCGGCGGTATCTACAATTACAATTTGTTTTCCGGTTGCTTTTGCATGAGCAATAGCTTTTTGAGCTATGTCTACTGGGTTTTTATTGCTTTCATCGGCAAAAACCTCAACACCTATTTGCTCTCCTAATACCTTTAACTGATTTATAGCCGCAGGTCTGTAAACATCACCCGCTACTAAAAGAACGCTCTTCTTTTCTTTGTTTTTCAGTAAGTTAGCGAGCTTTCCTGAGAAAGTTGTCTTACCCGAACCTTGAAGCCCCGCAATTAATATAACAGAGGGATTTGCAGAGATATTTAATGGCTCACGTTGACTTCCCATTAACTTGGTTAGCTCTTCGTGAGTTATTTTTACAAGTAATTGCCCCGGAGAAACAGCTGTTAATACATCCGCGCCCAGCGCTTTAACTTTTACACTGTCAGTAAATTCTTTGGCAATTTTATAATTAACGTCAGCATCAAGAAGTGCTTTTCTAACTTCTTTAAGTGTTTCAGCAACGTTGATTTCTGTGATTTTTCCCTGACCTTTTAATAGCTTAAACGCACGGTCAAATTTTTCACTTAAATTCTCAAACATATGATTTGCAGGCTTTTTTAAGGATTGCAAAAGTACAAAAAAGCTCCCTTGAATTAAGCTTCATTTGAGCGAATATGTCTACTTGCTTTTTTCCTTTGTTTACAGGCGAAAAGACATTATCTATTATAACTGATTACATTCTTTCAGGCATCTCCATGCCAAGCAACTTGCCGCACTTGGCCAATGTTTCTCCTGTTTTTCTTGCTATTTCTAGTCTGAAAGCTGCCAGCGTTAAATTTTCTTCTTTCAAAACCGGATAGTCATGATAATAGGAATTATAATCCTTTGCCAACTCGTACATGTAATTTGCAATCATTGCAGGAGAGTATCCTTCAGCTGCCGTTTGAATAGTTTCTGAGTAAGCTTCAAGCATCCTAATCATATACCTGGCAGAAGATTCTTCGGGCATTTCATCTAAGCTAATTTCAATTTGGCTTAGTGCTTTGGCTTTGTTTAACAATGATTGAATTCTGGCATATGTGTATTGAATAAATGGACCTGTATTTCCTTGTAAATCAATAGACTCCTCAGGGTTAAATACCATCCTCTTTTTAGGGTCAACTTTTAGTATATAATACTTCAAAGCTCCCAATCCAAGTTTTCTAAATAGTTGATTCTGATCATCCTCGCTCATGTCCTCCGTTTTTCCTAACTCCAGAGCCCGGTTTCCAGCTTCCTCTATAACCTCGTCAATCAAATCATCAGCATCTACCACCGTTCCTTCACGCGACTTCATCCGCCCAGAAGGCAAATCTACCATGCCATACGAAATGTGATAAATGCCATCAGCAAAAGAATAACCCATTTTTTGAAGGGTCTTCTTAAGCACATTGAAATGGTAATCCTGCTCGTTGCCAACTACATATGCGTAAGTGGAGCAATTCAATTCCTTATTTCTTAGCACTGCCGTGCCGATGTCTTGAGTCATATAAACCGAAGTTCCATCCGACCGAAGCAATAGCTTCTGGTCAAGACCTTCATCACTTAAATCTATCCAAACTGAACCATCATCCTTTTTATAAAGTACGCCTTTTGCTAGTCCCTCTTGAACAATGTCTTTCCCCAAAATATAGGTATCAGATTCATAATAGAACTTATCAAAATCAACTCCTAATCTTTTGTAAGTAAGATTAAATCCTTCATACACCCAAGAGTTCATTGTTTTCCAGAGCTCAATTGTATCTGTATCGCCTCTTTCCCAAAGCATAAGCATTTCTCGCGCTTCCTTCATTAAAGGAGTTTGATTATTAATTTGCTGCTTTAAAGTGCTATTGAGATCTTTTTGCTTTTGAGAATCCTCAGCTTTTTCAATTTCTGCAAGTAGTTTTTTTATGCCTTCTTGCGACTCATTATCAATGCCTTGCCAATCGTTCGAGTCGATTTTAGCCCTAAGCTCATTAGTTTCTGCTGAAAGCATTTTGTCAAATTCGACATAATACTTTCCTACCAAATGGTCGCCTTTCATTCCTGAAGAAGATGGAGTTTCTCCGTTACCTTTCTTTTGCCAGGCAATCATCGACTTACATATATGTATACCTCTATCGTTTATCAGGTTTACTTTTGAAACAAAATGGCCACATTCAGAGAGGATCTCTGCGACTGAGAATCCTAAGAGGTTGTTCCTAATATGTCCAAGGTGAAGAGGTTTATTGGTATTAGGCGATGAATATTCAATCATCACTCTTCTTCTGGCTTTTTCGGGAAGCTTTGCATCGGGAGTATATCCTTGTAAATAGTTTACCCAGTAGCTGTAATTTAGCTCAATGTTTAAGAAGCCGTTTACGACATTAAATCCAGAGATTCTGGAGTCCGCTTTTACTAATGCCTCTCCAATTTCCTGAGCGGTTTCAGGTGGTTTCTTGCCAGAATATTTACTAAGACCGAAACAAACTAAGGTTGAATCTCCTGCAAATTCCTTTCGGGTTTTTTGAAGACTAATCGCATCCTGCGGGATGGTTTTATTATAAAGTGATTCAAGAGTTTCTTGAATTAAAGGTGTAAGCCAGATTTCTTTATTCAGATTCATTTCTATTGAGTGCAGCGTCTGTAGCTGCTTCTAAAATTTTAAATGCTGTTTCAGCCATGGAATTTTCTGTGTCGAGCGTTGGATTTATCTCTACAATCTCAAAACAACAAACTTTCTCATTTGCAACAAGGCCTGTCATAAGGTCTTTAGCTTCTTTTATTCTTAAGCCATTCGGAACTGGTGTGCCAGTTCCGGTAGAAATCTTTGGATCTAAACTATCTACATCAAAAGAGATATAGATTTTATCGCAGTGCTTTAAATATTCAAAAACTTCATCAATTACGGCAGGCACTCCTTTGGTGCGAAGCTGCTTTGTAGTAATGTTCTTGATGCTGTTTTTCTCAATTAGATAATCTTCTTCCTCCTCTGTATCTCTTACTCCTATGTAAACCAGGTCGCGATATTCAATCTTTGGACAAATACCACCTGAGTTTTTAAGCTTCTCCCACTGATTAAGTGTGTCTTTATCTATGTCGTTGGTTTTCTTGTCGGGGTTGTCTTCTCCAAGCGCTGTAGCTAGAGGCATGCCGTGTACATTACCCGAAGGTGTTGTGTATGGAGAATGTAAATCAGCATGCGCATCAATCCAAATAACCCCAATTCTATCATCCGGATACGAAGTTTTAATGCCAGCAATTGTTCCTCCGGCTGTGCTATGATCACCTGCTAAAACTATTGGGAAGGCATTGTTTTTTAGCAATACTTTTTGAACTGCTTTTGATAAACGTTCGTAAATCTTAGTGATACCGCGTATTCTTTTGGCATACTTGAATTTTACACTTTCTAGGAGAAGCCAGTTTTCGTCACTTATTTCAATCTCATCGTGTTCTCTGAAATAGTTGCTTTTAAGGTCAATAGCTGCTATTTTAAGTGCGTCTACTCCCATGCTCGCGCCTCTTGTGCCTGCACCAAGTTCTGATCTGAGTAGTATAAGTTTCGCTTTTTTCATACAAGTAAATTAGTTGCATTTGGGAAATTATTCTGCATGTAAGTTGTTTACATTTGCAAAACCGATTTAAAGCCAACAGTATTTCTTAAAATTCCGTCCATAGCATGAACATGAAAAATAAGTACGAAGACCTAATCAAGCAAACTTTTGAGTTTCCTCAGCCGGGTTTCGAAGTCGTTGAAAATGAATTACAATTCAATGAAATTCCATTGATGGATATTATCCATCAATATGGCACCCCTTTGAAAATAACTTATTTGCCTAAAATCAGTGAGCAAATTCAGCGGGCTAAAATAATGTTTAATGTGGGAATGGCAAAGGCTGATTATAACGGTAAATATCACTATTGCTACTGTACAAAAAGTTCGCAGTTTTCTTTTGTGCTTGAAGAAGTGTTAAAGAATGATACACACTTAGAGACTTCTTCTGCTTATGATATGCCGATCATTAAAGAATTGCATGCAAAAGGTCTTTTAACAAAGGATAAATTCATAATCTGTAACGGTTACAAGAGACCAATGTATCAAGAATTTATTGTAGAGCTCATTCAAGACGGTTTTGAGAACCTGATTCCAATTCTTGATTCCAAGCGAGAGATTAATTATTACAAGGAGCATCTTAAAACAAAGACTAAAATCGGTATTCGTATAGCTTCTGAGGAAGAACCTTCTTTCGAATTTTATAGCTCACGATTAGGAATTAGATATAAAGACATCATCCAATTCTACAAAGATCAAATCGAAAAGGACGATCGTTTTGAATTAAAGATGCTTCACTTTTTTATCAATTCAGGTATTCGCGATACCGTTTATTATTGGAGTGAATTAGCTAAGTGTTTGCAGGTATACTGCGATTTGAAAAAAGTTTGTCCCGAGCTTAGTTCTTTGAATATTGGTGGTGGACTTCCTATCAAAAACTCACTTGGCTTTGAGTATGATTATGAATATATGATTGAAGAAATCATACGTCAAACAAAGATTTTTTGCAACTCGCAAGGAGTAGACGAGCCTGATATTTTTACAGAATTTGGTTCATATACCGTGGGCGAAAGCGGAGCTACATTGTATTCTATCATTGATCTAAAACAGCAGAACGATACCGAAAGTTGGTATATGATAGACAGCTCGTTTATTACAACATTACCCGACACTTGGGGAATTAACCAGAGATTCATCCTGCTCGCTATAAATAAATGGGATAAAGAATATAAGCGTGTGAATTTAGGGGGACTAACTTGCGATAGTTTAGACTATTACAATGCAGAAGCTCATATTTCGCAAGTTTTCTTGCCAAAGTTGTCGGAAGAAACTATGATTGATGATCCACTTTACATTGGTTTTTTCCATACAGGTGCGTATCAAGAGTCATTAGGCGGTTATGGTGGAATTCAGCATTGCCTTATTCCAGCACCAAAACATGTTATTATTAATAAAGATGAAGAAGGCAATTTGAACACCTACATTTTCGGTAAAGAACAGAGTTATAAATCAATGTTGAAAACATTAGGATATTCCTGATATTTGACACCTTCAAATACACTTAACCCAATTTTATGAAACTGATTTATTCTTTGTTATTCATTGCCATTAATGTATTGGCTTTAAATGCGCAGCCTTTTGAAGGTAAAATTACTTTTGGCATTAGCTTTCCAACAATTGACGACCCTCAAACTATGGCAATGCTGCCAAAGGAGGCAACCACTTATTTTAAGGGAGAGAAAAGTCGTATGGAAATGAATATGGCTATGGGCATGAAGCAAGTGACTATTTCTGATCAAGCTAAAAATGAAACTGTGAGTTTGATGGATATGATGGGTCAGAAATATGCAATTGAAATGAAAGCTGACGTTGAGGAAAATAAGAAGATGGAAGAGAAGGTGAATGTTAAAAGCACAAAAGAAAAGAAGAAAATAGCTGGCTATGAATGCAATAAAGCAGTGATTTCATACCCTAACCCTGAAAAAGAAGGTGAGAATGTTGAAATGACTGTGTGGTTTACCAAAGACCTTCAGGCTAATAAGGGTTTTATTTCAGGACCTATGAGTAAAATAGAAGGAGCTATTTTAGAATTTAACATTGATCAAGGTGCCATGTCTATGATTCTTTCAGCAAAAGATGTAAAAAAGCAAGAAGTGAAAGATGATATGTTCGTTGTACCTGCAGATTATAAGAAAATGACTCAGGAAGAGTTAAAGAATATGATGGGAGGAGGGAGATAAAAACTTCTGTTGATAAGACTGTAGAAAAGCCTTCACAACGAAGGCTTTTTTGTTGCCCTAAGTCGACGAAATTTGTAAACGAATTAATCCGTTAATACGGAATGGCTGAGAAAACAAATAGACTAAAGAATAAAACATCTGAGAAGGCTGAGAAAGCTGAAAAAGGAAGTCCTGAGAAGAATGAACCAAAAACGGCTGTGCCTAAAAGAGAGCGCAAGAGGTCAGTAATTCCTGGTTTCCTTAAAAGCGAAGCTTTTATGAGGGTAACGGGTTTGTTTCTGTTGCTATTTTCATTGTTTCTGGTATTTGCTTTCGTCTCTCATCTATTTCATTGGAAATCTGATTTTAGCATCGCAAAAGATTCATCTCTTGGCGAGTTGCTAGCTGATAACTCAATCCATGTTAATAATACTATGGGAAAAGTAGGTGCTTGGTTTGCCTATAACTTTTTTCACTTAGGCACCGGTCTCGCTGCTTTCCTTATTCCTTTTGTGCTATTTCTGGTTGGTTTTAGATTCTTCTTTTCTATAACTCTTCTGCCTTTCAGGAAGACATTTTTCTACAGCCTTTTTTCACTTGTTTTCATATCCTTAGCCCTTGCTTACATTTTTAGTGATGACAAGCAATTATTGGGAGGAAACTTTGGCTTTCATTTGAATAGCTATCTTGTTTCGGTAATTGGAAATGCTGGCGTAGGTTTTCTTCTATTCTTTTCAGCCTTAAGCTTTGGTATAATTAACTTTAACTGGACATTCAGACTTCCTGATAAAGAAAAAGTTGGTTCTTTATTAAAGAAGCCTGCTTTTATGAATGCTCAAAAGGACCCTGAGGAAATTATTGAGGATGAGGATGAAGAGGAGCTCATCGACGAAACTGAAGAAGAACAAGAAGATTCAAAAATTGAGGTGTTATTACCTGACGAAGAAGAGGAAGAAAAAAGTGTAATAGAATTGGATGTTGAAGTTCCTCCAGTTATTGAAACTAAACCTTTGGCAGGGATTGCTCTTACTATTGAAGAAGTTGAACAAGAGGATATTCCTGAGCTTGAGATAAATGAAGAGGGGCTTAGTCAAGAAGACAAAGACAGAATGAATCTCAATGAGGTGCTTTCTGAAGATGAAGAAATTGATTTCACTGCTTTTGACCCAACTTTAGACCTTTCTGAGTATAAGTATCCTACGTTCGATTTGCTTGACAATCATGGAAGCGGTAAAGCCAAAGTAGATAAAATAGAACTCGAAGCTAATAGCAACCGGATTATTGAAACTCTTAAGAATTACAATATTGAGATTTCTAAAATCAGTGCAAGTGTTGGGCCTACAGTAACATTATATGAAATTGTTCCCGCCGCAGGCGTGAGGATATCAAAAATAAAGAACCTAGAAGATGATATTGCACTAAGCCTTTCGGCTTTAGGGATTCGTATTATAGCTCCTATGCCAGGTAAAGGAACTATTGGTATTGAAGTCCCGAACCAACAACCAGAAATTGTAGCTATGCGAACCCTGCTTGCAGGCGATAAGTTCGTGAATACAACCATGGACTTGCCTATAGCATTGGGTAAAACAATTTCAAATGTTGATTTCGTAGCCGACCTTGCAAAAATGCCTCACTTACTTATGGCAGGTGCAACAGGTCAGGGAAAATCTGTTGGCTTAAATGCAATTCTGGTTTCTCTACTTTACAAAAAGCATCCTTCAGAAATTAAGTTTGTATTGGTTGACCCCAAAAAGGTTGAATTAACCCTTTTCAATAAAATTGAGAGACATTTCCTTGCAAAGCTTCCTGGAAATGAAGATGCCATTATCACCGATACTAAAAAGGTAGTTCATACGCTTAATTCTCTCTGTATTCTAATGGATGATCGCTATGAACTCCTTAAGGCAGCAATGGTGAGAAATATAAAAGAATACAATGCTAAGTTTATAGCTAGAAAATTAAATCCAAACAACGGCCATCACTTCATGCCTTACATTGTTTTGGTGGTGGATGAATTTGCCGACTTGATAATGACAGCTGGAAAGGAAGTGGAGATTCCAATTGCACGACTTGCTCAACTAGCCAGAGCTATTGGAATTCACCTAATTATAGCTACACAAAGACCTTCAGTAAATATCATCACTGGTACAATTAAGGCTAATTTTCCTGCGCGTATCGCATTTAGAGTGACTTCTAAAATTGATTCAAGAACAATTCTAGATTCGGGAGGGGCTGATCAACTTATTGGTAGGGGCGATATGCTTTATTCAACAGGAAGTGATTTGATTCGCTTGCAATGTCCTTTCGTAGATACACCAGAAGTCGATAAAATTTGTGAGTTCATTGGTTCTCAAAGGGCTTATCCTTCTGCTTATGAGCTGCCTGAATACATTGATGAAAATGGAGAGGGTTCTGAAATGGATGAAGACCTTGGAGAAAGAGACGCAATGTTCGACAAAGCAGCACATATTATTGTTGCTCATCAACAAGGCTCAGCTTCATTGCTTCAAAGAAAATTGAAACTTGGTTATAACCGTGCTGGTAGAATTGTTGATCAGCTTGAAAAAGCTGGAATTATTGGCCCATTTGAAGGCAGTAAAGCGCGCAAGGTTTTAATAAAAGACGCATTAACACTGGAACAGTTTTTGAACAATAGCGAAAACGATACATTTGCATCATGAAAAAAATTCTTCTCCTTTTAATAGTTCAGATTTTCTCCGTTTCAATTTCAGAAGCACAGGTTGATAAAAAGGCGAAAGATATTCTCGATAAACTAAGCGCTAAAACAAAGGCTTATTCTAGTATAAAATCTGAGTTCACTTATTCTTTAGAGAATAAGGATAGAAATATAAACACTTCTCAAAAGTGGAAGCTTGCTTTAAAAGGCGATAAATACCGATTGGAAATGGGTCAGCAAGTAATACTTTCTGATGGCAAAACAATGTGGAAAGTGCTTAAGATGGATGAGGAGGTTGAGGTTAGCAATCAGTCTAATGATGAAGATGCTCTTAATCCCAAAAGCATCTTTACTATGTACGAAAGTGGATTTAGAAATAAATACGTGAAAGAGCAAAAGCTCGGTACTAAAGTCGTACATGTAATTGATCTCTTCCCACTTAACCCTAAAGAAAAAGATTTTGTGAGCATTCGACTTTTTATTGATAAAACCGCAATGCAAGTGCTAAAGTCAGAAATCAAAGGAAAAAATGGCAATCTCTATACTTATGAGATTACATCTTTCGATACAAATAAAGCCTTGGCCGATAGCTACTTTGTATTCAGTTCTACAGAGTTTCCTGGTTTTGATGTTAATGACCTTCGATAAGACCGGGTTTATCCGTTTATCCAGTCAATTCCCTTTTTTAGAGCATTAAGAGTGAGCTCTTCATCACTGCCTTCGGCAGGATGATAGTCATATTCCCATGAAGCCTGGGCTGGTAAGCTCATCAAAATAGATTCTGTTCTTCCTCCCGTTTCTAAGCCAAATTTGGTGCCTCTATCGAAAGCTAGATTAAACTCTACATATCGACCCCTTCTTAAAGATTGCCAATGCTTATTTTCATCCTGAAATGGAGTAGTTGAATTTTTCAGCATAAAATGCGCATATAAAGGAGCAAACAAATTGCCTAATTCAATTACAAAAGCTGCTAAATCCTCTTTCTTAAGACTCGTACTTTCTTCATTAAGTCTATCAAAGAAAATCCCTCCAACTCCTCTAGTTTCATTTCTGTGAGGCAGAAAGAAATAATTATCAGCCCAAATCTTGAATTTGGGATAAAATGAATCACTGTATTTATCACAAACAGCTTTCAATTGTTTATGAAAATACTTCGCATCTTCTTTGTTAATATAGTGGGGAGTGAGATCAATTCCTCCTCCAAACCAGTAATTGCCGTTTTCGGTTTCGAAATACCGCACATTCATATGTATTATCGGCACAAAAGGGTTTGCAGGATGTAACACAATCGAGACGCCTGTTGCAAAGTATTCTTTAGCCTCAATTTCAAGTGCTTTTGATGCAGCTAAGGTTAATTCTCCGCTAACCGCTGAGAAATTAACGCCTCCTTTTTCAATGATGTTTCCGTTGGTGAAAACTCTAGTAATGCCTCCACCGCCTTGGTGGTGTTGCCATGTGTCGCTGCCAAAATTTCCAGCCCCATCAGCCATTTCCAGCTGATTAATAATTGACTTTTGCAAATCAAGAAAATGAGCCTTAATCTCTTCCTTATTCATAGTCGCTTAATCGAACAACTTTGAAATCATCAAGTTTTAAAATATTGATGTAGCTATTTTCAAAACCATCGTTTTCTCTTGTTCGCTTGAATAAATAGCAGCTGTTGAAGCCACATTCTAAACTTAAGCTTGGCAAACAAGTGCTTAAATTATCGCCATGGCAAGCAAGTTTCTTAATGAAATAGTAAGCAATGTCAAAGCCCTGATATGCGTAAAATGTAGGCTCTCCTTTGAACTCAGATCTATAGTTGTTTTGAAATTTCAGAGAAGCTCCTGAAGTAAAATCAGAATGTACCGCTGATGCATAAGTAAAGTGCAGTGCATTTAGTAACTCATAATCTAGATTGTCATAGGAATTCCAGTCGTTTAATCCAGCCAACTGAATCCTATAGGTTTCTTTGACTTTCTCTAGCTTTGAAGTTATGTCAATTACCTTTACTTCATCTGTGCATAGAAAAACAACAATGTTTTGCTTAACAAAATCAAGTGATTTTAATTCGGTTTTGAATGATGAGTATTTTTCTTCAAAAAGCAAAGGCCTCCTCAGAGAATCAGAAGAGTTCCAGGCATTTTTAAATGCGGCATTCAAACTCATGTCTTTTGAAAGTTCTGAGTTTACCAATATGAATTTTCCACCAGGGAATTTCTTCTGTAATGCAGGAACTAATGCTTCAATTTGACTTTCGGTTGAAGGTGTTACTTTGATAACGTTAGGGTAACCAGAGATTAAAGCTTCGCTTTGAGAGAAAGGAGTAATGGCGGGGATATTCAATTCTTTTGTTTCATCAGCTACCCTTATAAAAGCAGCACTATATAATGGTCCAATAATTAAATCGGATGCTCTAAAACTTGGATTGTTAAGTACCGCATTTACTGTGGAAGAATCATTCTGAGTGTCAAAAACATGAATATCTACAGAAAAACCTTCTTGTTTAAGAGAGTCGAGAGCTAATTTTACTCCTCCGTAGAAATCCAATCCAATCCTTGATCGTGGATTAAATTCTTCTCCTGCAGGCAGATAAAATGGAAGAAGCAGACTGACATTAAGTTTTTTCTTTTGCTCTTTAAGCGGGACTTCATTGCAGTTAAATATTTCTTTGACTTTTGGAGGCAATGCTATGCTGTCTTTGGCTAATGATTTGTCTAACTCAATAGGCTGAACAGAAGGTTTTGGGTAAATGGTTAATTCCATGCCTGTTTTAATTCCTTCTTTTGCCTCAGGGTTTAGCGCATAAACGTCGTCCACAGAAACTCCATACATTTTTGCAATTCCAAAGACGCTTTCTTTCTTTTTAACTTTATGTTTAATCGCTCCAGTTAGACGGGGTGTCTTTTGAATTGATTCTTCTGGAATTGCAGTTTCCTTTTGTTGTTCTTCTTTGATTTCTGAAGACTTTCCTGGAATTCTGATTTTCATGCCTGCTTTAAGGCCATTTTCTTTTAGCTCAGGATTTAATCTGAAAAGTTCAGCTTCACTTACCTCAAAAGTCTTTGTGATGTTATAAACCGTTCGGCCTTTCTCAACTTCTAAGTCACGAACATATTCTCCATTCCATAAATAGCTGGCAGATGGATTACTTTGTCCGATAAGATTATTAGACAGTCCTATAAAAGTGATAACTATAATTAAAAAAGTTCTCGTGACTATTCCCATTCGATTGTTGCTGGAGGTTTGGAGCTGATATCATAAACAACGCGATTTATGCCTTTTACCTTATTAATGATATCGTTAGAAATTTTACTCAACAAATTAAAGGAAAGATGCGAGAAGTCTGCTGTCATCCCATCGTGAGATGTAACCGCTCTTAAACATATTACATGTTCATAGCTTCTTTCATCACCCATAACACCAACACTTTTAACTGGGAGAAAGATAGCTCCTGCTTGCCAAACTTCATCATAAGCACCACTTGACTTTAAGTGATTCATGAAAATTGCGTCAGCTTCCTGGAGCATATTGATTTTCTCTTGAGTAATATCTCCAAGAATTCTAATTGCAAGTCCCGGACCGGGGAATGGATGTCTATTTAGCAACTCAGAAGGTAAACCTAAAGCAAGACCAACTTTTCTTACTTCATCTTTAAATAAGGAACGTAAAGGCTCAACAACTTTTAGCTTCATAAGCTCAGGTAAGCCACCAACATTATGATGTGATTTAATCGTAGCCGAAGGACCTTTTACAGAAACAGATTCAATTACATCAGGATAAATGGTTCCCTGAGCAAGCCACTTTACATCAGAGATTTTATGGGCTTCTTCTTCAAAAACCTCGATAAACGTTCTTCCAATAATTTTCCTCTTTTGCTCAGGGTCACTAATTCCCTTAAGTTCATGAACGAATCTGTCTGCGGCATTTACTCCATGGACTTTAAGGCCCATATCTCGGTAATCGTGAAGTACTTGTTTATATTCATCCTTGCGCAGCAAGCCGTTATCTACGAAAATACAAAATAGATTATCCTCAATAGCTTCATTAAGAAGCATTGCGGCAACTGATGAATCAACCCCTCCACTTAACCCTAAAACAACACGCTCATTGCTTAATTGATTTCGAAGTTGATCAATTGTGCTTTCTATAAAAGATGCAGGCGTCCAGTTTCCGGCACAGCCGCAGATATCATAAACGAAATTTGCTAATAGCGTCTTCCCGTCGGTACTGTGTGTAACTTCAGGATGGAATTGGATAGCAAAAATCTTATCACTTTCATTTTCGAAAGCAGCAACTCCAATATCTTCTGTTGCAGCTGTTAAGGCATAAGATGGAGGAATAGAGCTTATAGTATCTCCATGTGACATCCAAATCTGCGAATTATCAGGTATCCTTCTCAAAAGTCTACTCTCTCTTAAGGGTTTAAGAAGAGATCGGCCATATTCTCTGGTATTTGAGCGCTGCACTTCACCTCCTAATGTTTCAGCAATATATTGCGCTCCATAGCAAACGCCTAAAATTGGATTCCCATTTGCAATTTGCTTCAAGTCAATGTTTGGTCTTCCCGCTTCCTTAACAGAATATGGACTTCCAGAAAGAATTATTCCTTTTACGTCACTTGAGATTTTTGGTAAATGATTATATGGATGGATTTCACAATAAACATTAAGCTCTCTAACTCTACGAGCAATAAGCTGAGTATATTGAGAGCCGAAATCGAAAATCAGAATAGTTTCCTGCATGCGCAAATATAGAATCTTGTGGCAATTCAATTCCCTTATTTGCAGGGATTTTATCCAAAAAAAATAATAACACCTGATTAATTTTTTCTTGAATTTAAGTTAATTTTACAAAATTAATGCGGTACTTTCAATGTATAAGGTAAATTCGCAACTTGTCTAGAAATAAATAATCATGAAACACATTGCCTCCTTTATAGCTTTATTGCTCTCTGTTTCTGTTTTCTCGCAATCAAATACTTGCGTAGAGATAGAAAGTATTTTAGTAGATGCTTGTGCACCATCCAATGAAGAAGGGTTAAATGAAATGGTTCGTTTTAGAGTTGGTCCTAATCCTCTCGACGCAAATGATCTTAACGTATCATGGGCAACTACTGCAAATTCTTGGGAAGGCGTATGTCAAACTAATCAAACTGCAGCTTTAGTTTTTGAACTTAATTCAACCATTCAATCTTGTGGTGTATTGATTCAACCGGTTGACTTTATTTTGCCGGCCAATAGTAATGTTCTCTTAGTTTCAAGTCAGCAGATGAGCCCTTCATTTAATTCATTCGCTGGTTTAAGTGATACATTATATATTCTATTTCATTGTGGAGCGAATTCTACCGGGAATTTTGCAAACTATAATTCAGCCGGAGGCTTGAGAACTTTATCAATTAATTTTGGTGTTCCTGGTGCTTGTGAGGATATTGTTTCATATGATAGAGGAAATCTTGTTACTACTGCAGGAACTATTGGAAGTGAAGATGGAGCTGTTGTTAATTTCAGCCCTGATGGAACTCCCGAATATGTCAACTTTGGATGCATTGCTCCGTTTGTACCTCTTTCTGCCGATTGGCAGCCTCCAGCTGGAATATGTCAGTCATCAGAGCCTGTTGATTTGAATGATTTTGTTACAGGAATTACAGGCGGTACTTGGTCAGGAGATGGTGTAACAGGTTCTATGTTTAATCCTGCAGGCTTAAGTGGTTTTGTTGAAATTACTTATGCAGTAGAACTTGGTTCTTGTGCTGCACAATTAACAGAATCAATTGAAATCTTAACAAGTAGTGATGCTTCTTGGACAAGCCCTGGTGAACTATGTGCTTCTTCAACACCAATCGATTTAGCTGTTTTTGTAACAGGCGACTTAGGAGGTGTTTTTAGTGGCGATGGTGTTGCCAGTAACATTTTTAATCCATCAGGCTTAAGCGGGGATAT
This sequence comes from Bacteroidia bacterium, assembly GCA_018401705.1. GTDB lineage: Bacteria > Bacteroidota > Bacteroidia > M30B66 > M30B66 > M30B66. The sequence goes on from JAGYKL010000003.1 coordinate 186,910, forward strand.
TGCTATTACATATAGTGTAGGCGAAGGTGATTGTATTTCTTCTGAGCAGCAATTAGTTACAGTTTCAGCTGGGCCTGATGTTACTTGGAGTTTTGCTAACCCTACAATTTGTTCCGAAAATGGAGAAATCAATTTAGATCAACTAGTTTCTGGAACTGCTGGTGGAAGCTGGAGTGGAGATGGGGTATCTGGAAATATTTTTAATCCTCTCGGATTAGAGGGTGATATTACAATTACCTATTCTATAGTTGAAGGAGATTGTTCTGCATCTTTATCTAATATAGTAAGTGTTTTGGGAACTCCTTCAGCAGCATGGGATATCCCTGATTTTATTTGTGCAACAGCCGGTGATTTTATTTTAGATGATTTAGTTACAGGTACCGAAGGAGGCACTTGGAGTGGCGATAATGTAATTGGTAACATTTTTAATTCGAATGTTAATTCTGGAACATATTCAATTACTTATTCTGTAGGTTCAACTGGATGCTTTGACGAACTCACTCAACTTCTTGTCGTTATTCCAGCTGCCAATGCTCCTGCCATAATAGGAGACAGGAGGTATTGTTTAGGGGGAGAACTTCCAACTTTAACTTCCTCTGCAGGAGCAAATTCTAATTGGTTCTCTGATGCTTCCTTATCAAATGAAGTGTTTGCAGGAGAGACCTTTCAACCAGCAAATGATAATGTAACTACCTTTTATGTAACATCAGGCTCGCCTGATTGTAGAAGTAATGTTGCTGAAGTTACTTTAGACCTTGAGCTAAGAGTCGATTTAGAAATTGAAGCTTCAGCTACTCAGCTTTGCCAGGGAGAATCAATCAACTTAGATGCAATATCTGAAGGCTCTATAGCTTGGTCAACAGGCTCAAACAATTCTTCAATTTTGATAACAGAAGCAGGGGTTTATGAAGCAACGGCAACTGGTTTTTGTAACTCTATTTCAGACTCAATTACTATTGTAGATGTGAGTGTAAGTGTTACACTTGATTTATCAACTTATTCGGGCCCAACAACCTTAGTTGTAGATGTTAATAGCACAAGCGTTGGGGGAGACAACTGCATTTATTTATTGGATGGGGTGGAAACTGAATTGAGTGCAAGTAATACTCTGAGTTTTGCAACTGAGGGAAATTATGAGCTAACTTATGAATGCAGCAACTCTGCTGGTTGTGTAGCTTCAGCCTCAAGAACAATTGAGGTTACTAGTGGAGAAGTAAAGCTTGATTTTCCTAACAGTTTTACTCCAAATGGCGATGGCTATAACGATGCATTTGTAGCTCAAACCTCTGCTTTAGCCGAACTCGAAACAACTATCTTCAACAGATGGGGGCAACAAATCGCACAGTATTCAGGAGTTTCTACTGCTTGGAATGGAACTAGTGCATCAGGTGATGCACCTGATGGAGTTTACTTCTATATTGCAAAGGGGGTAGATATTTTCGGAAATGATGTTGAAAAAAACGGTTCAGTTACCTTGCTGAGACAATGATAGGCTTGTTTGAGAAATTCTTAAGTAAGATTTTCCATTAATTTGCAATAACTACATCAAAAAGGTGGCGTAGAATCATTCAACAAAAATTAATGAATGATTAAATAACTACTTCGCCATGATTATTGAACAAAAGATTTGGGCATCCTCCAAAGGGTGGACAAACATTAAAGTTGCAGATTCTACAACTTTTCAACCTCAGGTTGTATTTCTATTCGGCTCTAGAGCAGCACTCTCAAACAAGAATTTACTCAATCAGGTCTCTGAATTCTACCCAGAATCCAGAATTTTAGGTTGTAGCACGTCGGGAGAAATTTCAGGAGATCAAGTACTTGATGATAGTATCGTAATTTCTGCGATTCAATTTGAGAAAACACAGCTTCAATTTGCTGAGGTTCATGTATTGGATGTTTCACAAACTTATGATGCCGCTAAAAGTTTAGCATCTCAATTCCCAACAGCTGGCTTAAAGCATGTTTTTGTGCTTTCAGATGGCTTGCACGTAAATGGAACAGATCTGGTATCCGGACTTAGAGAGCATCTGCCTTCTGATGTGCATATTACTGGAGGTTTAGCCGGAGATGGAGCCTTGTTTGAAGAAACTTTAGTAGTAAGCCAAGGAAAAGCTCAAAACAATACAATTGTTGGAATAGGTTTTTACGGTAAAGACTTAAAAATAGGCTTTGGTTCATTTGGGGGCTGGGATAGTTTTGGAATTGAACGTCGCGTCACAAAAAGCAAGGGAAATATTCTTTATGAAATTGACGGTAGTCCAGCATTGGCCTTATATAAATCATTTCTTGGCGATAAAGCTGCCGAACTTCCAGCTTCAGGACTTCTTTTTCCTTTAAGCATGCGTACGCAAGCTGACTCACTGTCGGTTGTAAGAACTATTCTTGCTGTTGATGAAAACGATCAAAGTATCACATTTGCTGGGGATCTGCCAGAAGGTTCGTATGTTAAGCTTATGAAGGCAAACGTTGACAGGTTAATCAATGGAGCTGAAAAAGCTGCGCAAACCAGTTTGCTAGGCAAGCAAAACCAAAATCCCGACTTTGCGATTCTAATATCTTGTGTTGGCAGAAAATTAGTGCTAAAGCAAATGGTTGAGGAAGAAGTAGAAGCTGCGCATAGTATTTTGGGCGCGAAAGTAACTCAAACAGGTTTTTATTCATATGGAGAAATTTCCCCATTTTCTTCTGAAAGTAAATGTGAGTTACATAATCAAACGATGACAATTACAACTTTTAAGGAAATTTGAAATGGAAAATTTCCACAGATTGCTAGCAAGACAGATGAAAAAACATCTGGGAGACGATTTTAAATGCTCTGAAGAAATCAAAACGTTTCTCTCTTCAGTTAGCGAAGCTTATCAGCATTTTGATTCAGATTACGAACAGTTGGAGCGAACTTTAGAATTAAGCTCTAACGAACTTTACAAATCTAACCTTAGTTTAAATGAACTTAACTCAGATTTGGAAGCTCGGATAAACGAACGCACTAATGAGCTTGAAAAAGCAAATGCTGTTTTACTTGCTGAAAAAAATCAGAAGGAAGAACGAGAGAAGAAACAAAAGCTAACAGATGAACTCTTAAAGGCATCTAATGATGCAATAAATAGGCTCATCTTAAGCGATAGTATTAAAGAAGCTTTTTCAGATATTTTTAATTCTGTAGCGTCTGTTGGGCAAATTGATGATGTAGTGCTTTTGCAAAATCTAAATGATACTAAAGGCGATTTTAGTGTACTGGCAAAAATCGGAGATGATAACGATCTGTTTGAAGCTTTGAAAAACCGCCTCGATTTTGTTTTGAACACTAACTACTCATCCTCAATTAAAATCTTATTAAGGAATGAACCCGTTTTTCTCCGTGATTTAGAAACAAATGTGGGACTTAATCCAGAATTAAGTCAAAAGTCAGGATTTAGAAACCTGCTTTGTCCGGTTATTATTCAAGGTAAGTTACGAAGCGTGCTAGTTTTTAATAGTAAACAAGGGCGGCCATGGTCTACTTTAGAGAAAAGTATTCTATCACGTCTTGCTGATTCAGCGGGGAATTTAATTCATAGAAAAGAATTGGAAAAGAGCATTCAAAAGCAGCAAGAAGCGATTTTAGAAGCACAACAGTTTTCAAATATTGGGACTTTTGAAATAGATTTCCTTGAGAAAGAGTGTCATTTCACAGAGCAAGCAAGAAAACTCTTGAATATGCAAGAGGTTGAACTAATTTATGATGATGATTTGATTAAAAGGCTACGTAAGAATGTTCATACAGAGGATTTAGGCATGATAGAAATTGCATGGAAGCATGCAATTAAATCATTAACAGATGTTAGATTGGATTTTAGACTTTACAGTGGCAATGATTCCTTCATCTATGTAAATTGGAATCTAAAGCCCACTTATTCAAAATCAGGCAAGATTCTTAAAGTCAGGGGTACTCTCCAAGATATTACGGAAAGAACTCTTATTGAGCATAAAGCTAAAACCGCTCAGCTTATTATAGAGAACAGTCCATCAGTGTTATTTAGGTGGAAAGTCGAAAATGATTGGCCCGTTGAATATGTTTCATCAAACGTTTCACAATTTGGTTATCAATCTGAAGATTTCTTAAAGCATAAATTAAATTATGCTGAGTTAATTCATCCCGAGGATTATCCTTCGGTTATTTCTGATATTCAGGAAAATAAGAAGAATGGTAATCGAATGTACCAGCAACTGTATAGAATTCTTTGCAAAAACGGTGAGATTCGTTGGGTTGAAGACCAAACTCTAACAGAAGTTGATTCAAACGGTAATGACTTGTTTCATCAAGGTATAATTACCGATGTAACAGATCGTGTTAATGCTAGAATAGCCCTTGAAGAAAGCGAAACTCGTTTTAGGAATTTAGTTCAGAATTCATCGGATATTATTACTATTTTAAATTCGGCTGGCGAAATTACTTACGAAAGCCCATCCTTTTATAGAGCATTTGATTATGATGAGCAAGACATTATTGGAATGTCTGCTTTCGATTTTATTCATCCTGAAGATTTGGAAAATGTTAAGGAGAGCTTGATGAGTTTAATCGTCGAAACAATCGAAACAGCTACCGTAACATTCAGGTTTAAGAAAAAGAATGGTCAGTATATTTATTTAGAATCTGTTGGAAATAATCTCTTAAACGAATCAGGTATTAACGGAATTGTAGTTAATTCCCGAGATGTGAGTGAACGTTTTGAAAATGAACTCCAATTCAAAGAATATGCATCTTCATTAGAAAAGATTAATAAAGAGCTAGATCAGTTTGCCTATATCGTTTCTCACGACTTAAAAGCTCCCTTAAGAGCAATTAATAATCTTGCTGAGTGGATTCACGAAGATCTTGAATCTATCATGGATGAAGGTACTAAAAAGAATATTTCGATGCTTCAAGGTCGCATAGGGAGAATGGAATCTCTTATAAACGGGATTCTACAATACTCTCGCGCTGGAAGAATGAAAGCAGAATTAGTGCCTATTCCAATGAAAGACTTTATTCAAGATATTGTACTGAATCTTTCCCCGCCAGAGCATTTTGTAATTCAAATACAAGAAAATATGCCTGTTGTTGAAGCAGAGAAAGTATCAATGGACCAGGTCTTCTCAAACTTTATTAGCAACGCTATAAAGTATAATTCAAATGCAAATCCTGTTGTCCGCATTGGTTATGAAGATCGGGGACCGGTGCATTGCTTCTTTGTGGAAGATAATGGTCCAGGTATTAGTCCTGATTTTCATGAGAAAGTGTTCACGATTTTTCAAACTCTTCAGGCTAGAGATTCTGTAGAGAGCACAGGTGTTGGCCTCGCTATCGTTAAGAAGATTGTTGAAGAAAAAGGAGGAAGTGTTTGGCTAGAGAGTGAAGAAGGTCAAGGAGCGAAGTTTATTTTTACATTTCCCAAAGTTGACAATCGATTGTGAGAAAACACTTTCTCAACTGTGTTTTCTGATAGAAAACATAGATAATTTCACCAATAACTAAATCAAAATTACCATGACTGATAAAACAATTAATATTCTTCTAGTTGAAGATGATGAAGTGGATGTGATGAACGTTAAACGTGCATTTCAAAAAAACAACTTAACTAACCCTATTTATCATGCTGGCAATGGCATAGAGGCTCTTAAGATATTAAGAGGCGAGAGTGGAGAGGATGTGCCTCTTCCTCGTATCATTCTATTGGATTTGAATATGCCAAGAATGGGTGGAATTGAGTTTCTTCATGAACTAAGAAAAGATGAAAGACTTAAAAATCTTAGCGTCTTTGTTATGACTACTTCTAATGAAGATAAAGATAAAGTTGATGCTTATAATTTGAATGTAGCTGGATATATTCTGAAGCCATTATCTATGGAAAGCTTCGTTAGCGCAGTTTCTATTTTAAAGAATTACTGGACTTTGTGCGAATATCCAATTTAAATGCAACTATTGTACGAGCCTTGCGTATAGCTATGCGATATAGAACTACTTTGTAAATAGAAGTAGAAAAAAATACCACAATGCAAGAATCTACCACGAAAATTTTCTTAGTCGATGATGATGATATCGACGCAATGTCATTTGAAAGGGCACTGATTAAATCTGGCTTAAACTTTACGTTTACTCATGCTACAAATGCAAATGATGCACTTGAGCAAATTAAGGCAGGTGTTTTCGATTGCGTTTTCCTGGATTATCAGCTTCCTGGTATTGATGGACTTGCTTTACTAAAAAAGATGAGGGAACAAGGTGTCACTGCTCCCATTGCTGTAATGACATCCCAGGGAGATGAAAAAATTGCAGTGGAGATGATGAAAGCTGGGGCATTCGACTATTTTCCTAAAGCTGAAGTAAATGCTGAGAATATTCGTAAGGTTATTAATACCGGTCTTAGACTAAATGAAGTTCAAAGGCAAAAAGAAATAGCCGAAGCTCAACTTAAAGAAAACAACGATAAGTTAAATACCATCCTGGAAAGTACAAGAGCTTTGATATTTTCCTTAGATAGTAAGCTCAATTACACTGCATTTAACACAGTTTTTAAATCAACCCTTGAACAACTTTATAAAGTATCTCCTGCATTAGGAAATTCATTTATAGATGATGTTATACTCGAAAAAGATAAGGCACTTTTTAATGAATGCATTAGCAAATGCCTAAAAGGAGAGCACCTTATTGTTACTGAAGAGTTAGGCGATCCAGATAATGGCTCAATTTACTATGATTTAAATTTCAATTCTATTGTTGACGAAAAAGGTAAAGTAAAAGGAGTTGCTGTTTATGGACAGGATATTACAGTTAGAAAGCAAGCGGAAAGAGAAATTCTGGAAGCTAAGTTTGAAGCTGAGCGCGTAGCAAAAGCTAAGAGCGAATTTCTTTCGAATATGAGCCACGAAATCAGAACACCAATGAATGCCATTATTGGTCTATCTGAACTACTACTCAAGGAAAAGCTTACAGACAAGCAACATGAGAATATGAGGTCAATCAAATATTCTGCTGATAATCTATTGGTGATTATTAACGATATTCTTGACTTCTCTAAAATTGAAAGTGGTAAAATAGAATTCGAAGAAGTGAACTTCGACATCTTTCTTAAAGTTCAGGAAATAAAGAAGACTTTCATTTTTAAAGCTGAAGAAAAGGGTATCACACTTAAATTTAGAGTGGATGAGAATATTCCTCAGTTCCTTGTTGGAGATCCATTTAGGTTAAATCAAATACTGCTTAATCTGTTAAGTAATGCAGTTAAGTTCACAAATAACGGAACAGTTACTTTATCTCTGAGTCTTTTGGAAGATAGAAGCGATGACGTTGTAATTAAATTTGACGTAATAGATACTGGAATTGGAATTCCTAAAGATAAATTAGCTTCAGTGTTCGAAAGTTACACTCAAGCATACACAGATATTACTCGCAGATTTGGAGGAACAGGTCTTGGCTTAGCTATCACACGACAGCTTGTTACTATGCAGCAAGGCGAGATTACTTTGGATTCAGAAGCCGGAAAAGGCACAACATTTACAGTGAAATTAGCATTCCAAAAAGGTGTTGCAGAAACTGTTGCCTCGCCAGATGAAGCAATTGCAGATCTTCTTGAGAAAAGAGACTTTGGTGGTATGCCTGTTCTTTTGGTTGAGGATAATGTAATGAATCAGTTTGTAGCCAATCAGGTGTTGGAACTTTGGAATATTAAAGTGGACTTTGCCATGAATGGACTGGAGGCAACAGATAAACTAAAAGAGAATGACTATGCTCTTGTGCTTATGGACTTGCAAATGCCAGTTATGAGCGGATATGAGGCAACGGCATTTATTAGAGATAAAACGAATCGCTTAAAAAATCCTGATATTCCAATTATCGCCTTAACGGCGGATGCTTTTCCTGAAACGAAAAAGAAGGTAATAGAAGCAGGAATGAACGATTTCGTTACAAAACCGCTGGAACAAACTGATTTGTATACTAAAATCAAACTGCACGCTTTGAAATTTGTAAAAGCCTGATGAAATTACAGCCCATTGTACGATATTGGCATTGTGCAAAATGAGTTTCAAACAAATCTAAGGGTTCCAAATAAACAAGACTTTTATCTCATGTTAGAGATTGAATTGAACCCTGAAAATTCAAAATATACAAGTTTAGAAAAGCCCGGAATCGATGAGATTTGGGCTTTTCTGGTTTCGGAGCATAACCTTGAATCGAATGCTCAAATAAGATTTGTGATCGAATTATACTCCCAAGGAATAGGCTTTATAGATATTTATAATGCAGATTTTGCCCTCCGCGAAGCATTTGTTGGTGTTATTCTCATAGAAAAGTATCGAGGCAAAGGGATGGCTTCTCAGGCTCTTTGTCAATTAAAGTCTTATGCAATTGAACAAGGGATTATTCGTCTTTGCGCTGAAGTTAGCGACGAGAATGAACCTAGTTTGAAGTTTTTCAAACGGAATGGCTTTAGAATACAAACTAGGAAGGATAATTTCACAATACTCACTTTGGCTTTACAATAATTGATTTCCGAAAAGCTCAAAGAAATATATTTGTAAAAAGTACTCGTGAGGATTCTGGCTGTTTGTGTTGCGATTTTAAGTTTTGCTCTTTTTAGCGTTTATTGCTCAAAAGGTAATTCATCCCTGTCTCAAGACAAAACTTACTTTAATCTTCATGACTCAGTTAGATATGTTGGCATGCAAACCTGCATGCAATGTCATTCAGGTATCCACTCCAGTTTTCTTCAAACAGGAATGGGAAAGTCATTGGCAAAAGCATCAAAATCCAAAAGCTCAGCTTCTTTTAACCATCTTGATGTAGTTAATGATACTGCTACAGGTTATTCATATTTGCCTTTTTGGCAAGGTGACTCCTTGGTAATTAAGGAGTTCTTATTAAAAGGAAAGGATACTTTGTTTCAGAGAAACGAAATTGTTTCCTATATCATTGGTTCTGGTCAGCACACAAATTCTCATTTATTGTTAGACAATGGTTATCTATTTCAAGCTCCATTAACTTTTTATACCCAGGAAAAGAAATGGGACTTGCCTCCTGGATTTGAGAATGGGGCAAATTCAAGATTTAATAGAATTCTTGGCTTGGAATGTATTTCATGCCATAACGCTTACCCAAGCTTTGTTGAAGGATCAGAGAATAAATACAATCAAATTCCACAAGGAATTGATTGTGAAAGGTGTCATGGACCTGGTGAAATTCATGTTCGCCAAAAACAAAACGGAATTATAGTCGATACATCAAAGTACATTGATTTTTCAATTGTTAATCCAGCAAAGCTTAGCATTGATAAACAGTTTGACCTTTGTCAAAGATGTCACCTTCAAGGCAATGCTGTTCTTGTTAATGGTAAGAGCTTCTTTGATTTTAAACCGGGTATGAATCTTCACGAAGTTATTGAAGTATACTTACCTCGATATTCTGATAGTAAGGAAAAATTTATAATGGCTTCACATGCTGATAGGCTTCAGCAGAGTGAATGCTTTATCAAAATGGCAAGTAAAAAGGGTTCTAACAATGAACTTAGACCTTATAAAAACGCTCTGACATGCGTTAGTTGTCATAATCCACACGTAAGTGTTAAAGATACCGACCCCAAAGTTTTTATTCAAACATGCAAGAACTGTCATCAAAAAGAGCATGTAAACGATTGTTCTGCCTCAGAAACTGAGAGGAGTTTAAAGGAAAATGATTGCATTTCTTGTCATATGCCAGTGAGCAGCTCTATTGATATTCCACATGTAAGTGTGCATGATCACTATATTAGAAAAGAGGTCTTATCGTTGAAAACTGAAGATGCTTCGAGGGTTTTCCTGGGTTTGGAATGCATAAACAATAAGGATAATACAAGCCTGAATTTAGCTAAAGCTTATCTTCAGCAATTCGAAAAGTTTGATAAATCCAACAAGGTGCTGCTTGATAGTGCCAAATCTAATTTGTTGAAATCGGGGGGCTTAAAGGAAGATTCCTTATTTAGCCATTGGATTCAACTTTTTTATCTAGAGAATAATTTTCAAAAAGTATGCGATTTAAGCAAGGAGTTTGGTCACTCACGGCTTGCTTTTTTTACTCTTCTTTCGAAGGATTTCTCAAATTCAGATGCTTGGACTGCTTATAGAATAGCTGAATCATATACACAAACGGGTAATACTAAAGCTGCTTTGCTTTACTACTACATTGCCCAGAAATTGGCGCCTTTCTACTTCGAATTTTCTAATAAATTTGGCTCCTCTGCCCTTTTAAATGGCAAAACCGAACTTGCTGAAGCTGCCTTCAAAAGACTAACAAAAGAGAATCCACTGTTTGTTGCAGGCTGGTCTAATCTGGGGTATTTAAAGCTTTTGAAGGCCGACTATCAATCTGCGATTTATTATTCCAACAAGGCATTGCAGCTTGATTATTCTTATATCCCTGCAAGACTAAATAGGGCAGGAGGTTTATATGGGTTAAATCAAACAAATGATCTTGAGCTAGAGCTTCAAAAGATTCTCGATATTGACCCTGGAAATGAGAAGGCTAAATTGTTTCTTGAGAATTTGTAATATTTAGTGATTACTAAAAATGGCTAAGAAAAAACGCGGTAAAGGAACTAAAGTGGGTCAAAAGTCTAGCAGACTAAAGGTAGTTGTAGCCATTTTGCTCCTGCTTTTACTTTCATTAGCTCTTTCATTTGCTTGGTTTTATGAACGTGCTTTTGGAAAGAATGTTCAGCTGAATGGAGATAAATCAGAGTTTGTGTATATAGAAACCGGATCTGATTTAAACGATGTAGTAAGCGCACTTACTGAGTCAGGCTGGTTAATAAACCGCTCGTCATTTATTTGGTTAGCTGAATTTATGAATTATGATGAAAAGATAAAGCCTGGAAGATATCGGTTAACAGATGGTATGTCAAATAGGGCATTAATTCAGCTTCTAAGATCTGGGAAACAAGAGCCTTTAAAATTAACACTCAGAGCATTGCGCACTAAGGAACAACTTGCTGGAAAGGTCTCAAAGGTTTTGGAGTTAGACTCACTTGATTTGATTGAATTGCTCAATAACAAAGAGTTCATGGAACAGTTTGGTTTAAATGAAAATACAGCATTATGTTTATTTATGCCCGATACTTATGAGTTTTACTGGAATACGAGTGCCAAGGGTTTTGTAGAACGAATGAACTCTGAATATGAGAAATTCTGGACAGAGGAGAGACTTCAAAGAGCAGCTCAAGCAGGACTTAGTAAAACAGACGTTCAGATTATAGCTTCTATAGTTGTTCAGGAGTCTAATCAGCGTGATGAATGGCCAATAATTGCAGGTGTTTATATTAATCGATTAAGAATCGGGATGCGGTTGCAAGCTGATCCTACTGTTAAGTTTGCGTTACAAGATTTTGAATTAAAACGTATACGTTCTATACATACGGATGTTGAATCGCCCTATAATACATATAAATACAAGGGATTGCCTCCAGGACCTATTTATATAACCGGAAAACAGAGTATGGATGCTGTTTTGAATTATCAATCACATAATTACCTTTACTTTTGTGCAAGGCCAGACCGCTCGGGATATCATTCATTTTCGAAATCGTTCCTGGAGCATAAACGTTTAGCCAGAGAATATCATAGAAGTTTAAATTCAAGAGGTATAAAAAGATAAAAGAATTATGACAAAAATTAAGTTTGGAACCGATGGCTGGAGAGCAATCATCGCAAAGGAATTTACTGTTGAGAATGTGGCCCGTGTGGCTGAAGCTACTGCTAAATGGTTAAAAAGCACTCAGAATTCGCCATCGGTTGTAATCGGGCATGATTGCCGTTTTGCCGGAGAGCTTTTTGCTGAAACTACCGCAGCAGTTTTGATTTCCCATGGTGTGAAAGTGTATCTTTCTAAGGGGTTTGTATCAACTCCCATGGTTAGTCTTGGCGCAATTTCATACAAAGCATCGTTAGGGGTTGTTATCACTGCCAGCCATAATCCTCCCGAATACAATGGATTTAAATTGAAAGGTTCTTACGGAGGTCCATTGTTGCCAGATAAAATTGAAGAGATTGAAACTATCATTCCTGAAGTAGCTAATCCTTCTTACACTAAAGTAGAATTAGAAAAGGCTGTGAGCGATGGTCTTTTGGTTTATGTAAATCTTGAAGATGACTACTGCGCAAAAGTTGAGGAGAGCTTCGATTTGGATGCAATAAGAAATTCAAATCTTGAATTTGCTTATGATGCTATGTATGGTGCTGGGCAAAATGTAATTAGACGCTTGTTGCCTGATACAACATTGTTGCATTGCGATTATAATCCTTCATTTGATGGTCAGGCTCCTGAGCCAATTGCTAAAAACTTGACGGAGTTTTCTGAAATGATTAAAATTTCAGGAGATATTGATTGTGGCTTAGCCACGGATGGTGATGCTGATAGAATTGGTCTTTTCGATAGCAAGGGACAATTTGTCGATTCTCATCATATAATCTTATTACTTATTCATTATTTGAAGAAGTATAAAAGATTGGATGGCAAAGTTTGTACAGCTTTCTCTTCAACTGTGAAAGTGAAGAACATTTGCGACCACTACGGCCTCGATTTAGATGTTGTGAAAATAGGTTTCAAGTATATCGCCGGAATAATGATAAGCGAAGATGTATTGCTTGGCGGAGAAGAGTCTGGAGGGATTGCAATTAAAGGTCACATCCCTGAACGTGATGGAATTTGGATGGGCTTAGTGATTTGGGAATTTATGGCCAAGTCAGGCAAAACACTTCAAGAACTAATTGACGAAGTGTACGAGATAACAGGAGCATTTAGTGTAGATAGAAACGATTTACATCTTGCAGAATCTGAAAAACAAAGGGTTATAAATCTTTGTAAAGCAGGAGAAGTTAATCATATTGGTTCAAGACCTGTTATTCGAGTAGAAGATATGGATGGCTTTAAGTTCTTCGTAACCGAAGATGAATGGCTTATGGTAAGGCCTTCGGGCACCGAACCATTACTTAGAGTTTATGCAGAGGCTCCAACTCATGAAGGAGTTATGAAGCTCATTTCAGATGCACGTACTCAATTTGGGATCTAAGCATTGATATACAGTCAAAGAAAAAGCCCTTCGAAAATTTTCGAAGGGCTTTTTTATTATCATGTCGAAGTTGAAGATTAATAAACTTTCTCCTTGATTCTCGCTTTTTTACCTTTAAGTTCTCTGATGTAGAAAATTCTAGCACGACGAACAACGCCTCTTTTGTTCACGTCTATTTTCTCAATAAACGGAGAGTTGTCAGGAAAAATACGCTCAACGCCAAGACCATTTGAAATTTTGCGAACAGTGAAAGTGCTTGTAACACCTGCTCCTCTGCGCTGAATAACAACACCTTGATATTGCTGAATACGTTCTTTTTCGCCTTCGCGAATTTTATAATGTACGGTAACTGTATCACCAGCTTTAAAAGCAGGTAGTTCACGTTTTTCTGTAAGCTGATGAGCTATTGTTGATAGAAAATCCATATTTTTCTAAGACCTATTGATGTTCAAAAAAGGAGTGCAATATTAGGAAATCTTTTGATTCGCTCGACGTGTTTGTGTAAAAATATTAATCTTCTTTAAATAAATCAGGCCTTCTTTCTCTCGTGCGTTGCACAGATTGCTCATGACGCCATTTTTCAATTTCTTTGGTATGGCCACTCAGCAATACATCTGGAACCTTCCAGCCATTATAATCAGCTGGCCGCGTGTAAACTGGAGGAGCAAGCAAATCGTCCTGGAAAGAATCGGTTAAAGCAGATGTTTCGTCATTCAAAACGCCGGGAATCAATCTTATTACTGAATCAACAACAACTGCAGCTGCCAATTCACCTCCTGAAAGCACGTAATCCCCTATAGAAATTTCTTTTGTAACAACATGCTGCCTTAATCTGTCATCAATTCCCTTGTAGTGCCCGCAAAGAATTGCAAGACGCTTGAGAGTGGATAATTTATTAGCCTGTTTTTGATTGAATTTCTCTCCGTCAGGTGTCATGTAAATCAATTCATCCAGCGTAGCTGACTTATTAATATGCTCCAGACACCTCAAAATTGGGTCAATCATCATCACCATTCCAGCTCCTCCGCCAAAGGCATAATCATCTACACTCTTATGTTTGTCTGTAGAATAATCCCGAATATTGTGAACTTTTAATTCTAAAAGTCCCTTATCCTGAGCTCGTTTGAGTATAGAATGATTGAAAGGGCTGTCCAATAATCCAGGTACTACAGTGAGAATATGTAATTCCATTTGGCAAAAGTAATGTATTTCAGCAGCAGCTTTCCTTACCTTGCGCAACAATAAAATAAAGCATGCTATTTTTGCATCAGGAAATTATTACTTTATGAGCGAACCAAGAAAATTCTGGTCTATTGAAGACATTCTAGCCATTTACAGAAAACCATTACTTGAACTAGTTGTTGAAGCTGCCAATACCCATCGTAAATACCAGACAGGCTCTGAGGTGCAGGTGAGTTCACTTATCTCTATAAAGACAGGAGGTTGTCCGGAAGATTGCGGCTATTGTCCACAGGCTGCAAGGTATCATACCGATATAAATACACATAAGTTAATGCAGGTTGATGAAGTAATGCAACTTGCACAAAAGGCAAAAGACGGAGGTGCTTCACGCGTTTGCATGGGTGCTGCATGGCGTGAGGTGAGAGATAATCGCGATTTCGACAGAGTAATTGAAATGGTTCAGTCTGTTAACGAGATGGGACTTGAAGTATGTTGCACCTTGGGAATGCTTAATGAGCATCAAGCGAAGCGCTTAGCTGATGCAGGTTTATATGCTTACAATCATAACATTGATACTTCCGAAGAAAACTACAGTAATATTATTTCAACTCGCGAATATGGCGACAGGTTAAAGACAATAGAAAATGTTAGGAACGCTAACATCACAGTTTGCTCTGGTGGTATTATAGGTATGGGCGAAACTGATGAAGATAGATGTGCTATGCTTCAAACGCTAGTGAATCTTCCTGTTCCGCCTGAATCGGTTCCAATAAATGCCTTAGTTGCTGTTGAAGGCACTCCGATGCAAGATCAGAAACCAGTTCCTGTTTGGGATATGGTTAGAATGGTTGCAACAACACGCATCGTGCTTCCTCTTACTGCAGTTAGGTTATCTGCCGGAAGACAGCAAATGAGCATGGAAGGCCAGGCATTGTGCTTCTTAGCTGGAGCTAATTCTATCTTTGCTGGAGAGAAACTTCTTACTACACCGAATCCGGAGTTTGACGAAGACATGGAGATGTTTCGTATCTTGGGATTAACTCCTCGCGAACCTTTTAAGGACAAAAAGTCAAATAGGGAAGGGGAGCTCGTTTAATCAATTTTGTTTCAGCTCCCAATGAGAGCCATTGTTTTCACCTCATTTCTTTTGCTTTGTTTCAACTTCTTGATGCAAGCTCAGGTGAATCCAGTGTATAGTGACCCGTTTAATCTCATTAGCACAAACGATGAAGGTGTTAGCGATGCCATGACATTGATTAAGTATGGCGACTTTGACGGTGCTATTCAGCTGCTTAAAAAACTCAGACGCACAGATTCAAGGTCGTATGAAGTTTATTATCTGTTGGGTTTAGCAAATAAAATGAAGGGAGAGATCTCTGAAGCAATCGATAACTTTACAAGTGCCACACACGAAGATGCTTTTTACATACCAGCTTTCTTCGAAAGAGCGAATTGTCATTTAATAAAAGAGAATTATAAGCAGGCTGTTTTCGATTACGATAGAGTTTTATTGATTGATTCAACGATTGTTCCTGCATATAATAATAGGGCTTATGCAAGAATCAGGAATTATGGAGAGCAGAATAATCCGGTTTACCAATTGCGTTTTGCAAAACAGGACTTGTTGAAAGCTATGCAGATTTCATCCGCCAGAGGCGAGGATAAAAGATTTGAAACATATTTTAATATAGGTTTGATTGAACTATATCAATCTGAATATGCTTTAGCTGCAGCTTCCTTTGATACTGCAATTACAGTTAAGAATGACATTGCAAAAGCTTATTATTTCAGAGGTGCAGCTTTGTTTCTTAATCATGATTATGAGGTTTCTGCTCGGGATTTTGAGCAAGCAGAAGCTTTAGGATTTGAACATCCTAATACTCCAGAATTTCTTAGAATTATTGACCTTGTTGAGAAGCACAAGGCTAATTTGAAACTCCAGCATGAATAGAAATCGGTTTCCAGAGAAGCTTAATCTAGAGTTGAGTCGCCTTAAGGAGCAACATTTGTTTCGAGAGCTTAGCCTTGAATCATCGGGTATTGATTTTTATTCAAATGATTATTTGGGATTAGGGAAGATTGCCCGCCCAGCAGCTGAAGCACTTCCTGGGGCTGGAGGTTCGAGATTAATCTCAGGTAATTACAAATCTCTTGAGACTCTTGAATCAATGGTTGCGAAGTTTCATGGGGCGGAGGACGCACTTGTGTTTCCTTCTGGTTTTCAGGCAAATATTGGGCTTTACAAAGCTATCGCTAGAAAAGAAGATACCTTTTTTTTTGATGAACATGTGCATGCGTCTATACGCGATGGAATGCAATTGTCTTTCGCTCAAAAGAATATGTTCAAGCACAATGACTTGGCTGATCTTGAAAAAAAGTTAGAATCCGCCGCAGGCGAAAAGTATATCGTTGTAGAGAGCCTTTATTCTATGGATGGCGACTTAGCTCCTTTGGAGGATTTGGCTAACTTATGTAACAAATACTCAGCTTATTTAATTGTTGATGAAGCTCATTCAAATGGGATTTTCGGCGAAAATGGAGAGGGTTTGGTTACTTCCGGTAAAGTGTTGCAAGTTTGTATCGCAAGGATATATGGTTATGGTAAAGCATTTGCGTGTCAAGGTGCTTCAATAGTCGGAAGTTCTGAACTCAAAAGTTTGTTAGTTAACAAACACAGGGCATTTATCTTTTCTACCGGAGTTTCACCTATTCTAACAGAAGCAATTTCTGATGCCTATCAGAAAATAAGTCAAGCTCAAGCCTTGCGAGAGAAGTTACTCTCAAATATTAAGTGCTTTAATAGTCTTTTTTCTGCTTTAGAGCAAAATGATGTTACTAGTCCAATAAAGTCAATTCAATTTTCAGGAAATGAAAATGTGATGAAACTAGCTTTGGATTTAAGAAACCAAGGTTTTCTAGCCAAAGGGATTCGTTCTCCAACTGTACCTGTTGGAACAGAAAGAATTCGGGTAATATTGCATGCATTTAATACTTTTGAGGAAATTGAAGCGCTATTCGAAGCAATTAATTTTGCGATAAAAAATTAATTTTTTTCATGTAGACTTTGTAGAATTAAAAAATCGGTCTACTTTTGCAATCCAATTTTTGAGTCATGTTAAGAACGTATCAGCCTTCGGTAAGAAAAAGAAGAAACAAACATGGTTTCCGTGAGCGTATGTCATCAGCTAACGGTCGCCGAGTGCTTGCAGCCCGTCGTGCTCGTGGAAGAAAGCGTCTTACGGTTTCTTCAATGAAACTTCATAAGCGTTAATTTTTCACTTCGATAAGAAATTTAACCTCGACAAAATCGAGGTTTTTTTATTTCCAGAATTCGTGAAGCAATCTAGCTCCCTTGTCACTAAGTAGATTGTGCCCTAATTCTAACTCTATTATTTCAAGACCCGCAAGTTTTTTTGAGGCAAATTCTTTTGTGCGTTTCAAAGGAATGACCCTATCATCTTTTCCAAGAATGCAAGTTACAGGAAGCTGATTTTTTTTAATCAATTTTTGAAGCCTACTGTAATTGGGGATTGCTTTCCTGTAAAACATCCATGTGTCATAGAGTTTTTGCCTTTTTGAAATGCTTGCAATTTCATTTTTATAAAAATCAGCCACTTTTTTGCTAAGAAGGCCTGTCTTGATTCCAATATTAATGAGGAGAAAAGCGAATCCGGGGGAAGAGATAAAAGCTTTAAAAATTATAGGACCTAGATAGGATGAAGTAAGCCATTTGTAAGTTCTAGTCACCGGCATACCATCTGGAGCCAAGAGAAGGAGTTCTGAAATTGTATCAGGAAACTGCGATGCTAGTGATAAAGCAATACGTGCTCCAATTGAGTAGCCTATGATCCCTATTTTTGATTGCCCTGTTTTTTCAAGAATTGCTTCCATCCATTTTCTGGCATATAGCTCATCAAACACTAATCCTTTTGGCAAAGAAGATTGAGAACCATGATAGGCAAGATCTATGGAATATACAGTGTAGCTATTGCCGAAGATTTCCTGATGATGACGAAACCAGGATGAATCCTGTCCATAGCCATGCAAGGCAATGAGAGGTTTTTCGCCTTGTCCAAAGCTTGATACTTGCCATAGATGGCTTCCAACCAATATCTCCATCTTCCTATATGAACTTGAAAGGTATATTTTTCTCCATCCTTTTCAAAGTTCATAAATACTTTATTCTTATCAAATGATACCTTTGGACGCGTGGAAAATACGCTTCTGTCATTATTCTGTTTTTTGCTTCTAACCACATACTTGATATTTTCCAGTAAATGGCGTATTCCTGGCTATAATCCTTTTACTCCAGCAATTATCTTTCTAATTAAATGTTTGTCGGGCTTTGCTCTTGCTTATATCTATTCTGAGTTTTATAGAGAAAGAGCTAGTGCTGACGTTTATAAGCTTTTTGATGATGCCAAGATATTGTATGAGATCTATAAAAAGAATCCTGGAGATTTTCTGCAACTCTTGTTAGGGCTTGATTTCTCTTCTCCATATTATGATGTTTATACTCAGAAAATGGTTAACTGGAATAAAGGATCAAGTTCGGGTTTGGGTATTTTGAATGACAATAGAACCATTATCAGATTCAATGCACTCATCATGTTTTTTAGTTATGGAGCTTACGCAGTACATGTAATAGTGTTCAGCTTCATTTCAACATTAGGATTCATTAAAATTTATCGATCCTTTTATCCTCTTTTCAAAGAAAGAGAAAATTGGCTTTTTGCATCCGTCTTTCTAATTCCATCGGTGCTTTGCTGGTCGTCAGGTGTGCTTAAAGAGGCATTATTATTTTACCTTATTGGTACGTTAGTTTCATTATTTATTCGGCCTAAGCCACTCAAAAACAAGAGTCAATATTTGATAGTGATAGCATTAATACTTGGCTTTTTGGCTTTGAAAATTTATATCCTTTTGGCTTTTATCCCTGGCATTTTTGCATGGCTTATCATTAGGAAGTCAGACAGAATTCCTATACCGCTTACATATATTATGGTCTTAGGTTTTATGGCTATATCAACCTGGCTTGTATCTGCAATAGTTCCTGCTTTAGATGTTATAGGCCATTTGTCCTTTATTCAGAAAAATATGTTAAGACTTGCATTTTACAATGACTCAGGAAGTATTGTTGACATGCAACCTTTAGAACCAGAATTATGGAGCTATCTGCGAAACCTGCCTGAAGGGCTTATTAATGCAGCTTTTAGACCTGGTATATTGGATGCTCAGAATGCATTACAATGGTTCTCTGCGTTCGAAAACGCATTTATTATTATCTGCATTATCCTAAGCATTGGCTTAACCAAACGCCCCGAAAACAGGTTTAATGAAAATGCCGCCTGGTTTTGCTTTAGTTTTGTGCTTGTGCTTTATAGCATTATGGGATTAAGCACCCCAATTCTAGGAGCTTTAGTTAGGTATAGAATGCCAGCATTGCCATTTTTATTCATAGGCATGTTGTTTATAACTGATACCAACAGACTTAAAAAAATCATTTTCGAATTAATTAATTATGAACCCACAAACTTTCTTAATAACAGGAGCTAGCTCAGGCATAGGAGGAGCATGTGCTGAGCGCCTTGCTAAGGCTGGAGCAAAGCTAATTTTAACAGGTAGAAGAAAGGAACGTCTTCACGACTTGGCCAAGAAGCTTCAAAGTGAAGGTGCTCAGGTTTATGTAGCATCTTTTGATGTGCGAAATAATGATGAAGTTGTGGATTTTGTCAAGACTATTCCGACAGAATTTAGGAATATCAGAGTTCTAATAAATAATGCTGGCCTTGCAGCTGGCCTTGATCCTATTCAATCTGGAGATGTTGACCAATGGGATAGAATGATAGATACAAATTTGAAAGGACTATTGTATATGAGCAGGGCTGTTTTACCTCTTATGATGGAAGTTAAAGATGCTCACGTAATCAACATTGGATCTATTGCAGGTAAGGAAGTGTATGGCTCTGGAAATGTATACTGTGGTACCAAGCACGCTGTTGATGCACTAACAAGAGCTATGCGGATAGATTTATTGCCATTAAATATTAGAGTGAGTTCTGTTAGCCCGGGTTTAGTTGAGACAGAATTTTCATTAGTTAGATTTGAAGGAGATCAAGATAGAGCCAGTAGTGTTTACAAGGGTTACCAGCCCTTACTTGCTGAAGATATTGCTGATGCTGTAGCCTATATTCTGCAGGCACCTTCACATGTGAATATTGCAGATATTCTTATTCTGCCTACAGCACAGGCCTCATCTAGAGACGTTAGCAGGAGTAATTAGAGAATTCTGTAAATTCTTTACTCTAGGATTCATTACCTTAAACCATAATGGAGGAACTGCCGATAACAGCATCATTGCCGGATATCCAGCGGGTAACTCAGGACTTTGTTCCCAATGGCGCAATACCTGATATTTTCGGCTTGCTTTGTAATGATGATCAGCATGTCTGGTAAGTTCAAAAAGCATAATCCTGCCAATTGGGTAATTTGCATTCCATGAATGGTGTGGCATTACTTTTTCATATTTGCCGGGGCTAATCTCCTTTCTGAGCATTCCATAATGCTCAACATAATTGATAACTTCTAAAAGAAGTATTCCAACTGCGGCAGTTGAAATAAAAAGCATAAAAGCTAAGATGCCTCCATAAAAGTAAATCGCAAGGCAAAGTCCAAACTGAAAAATCAGATAAATAAACATATTATTCTTGAAGCTCAAGAATGATAAATTTTGTTTTTTCAGTTGACTGAGCTGGATTTTCCAGGCAGAAATGTAAGAGCCAACAACTGACCGAACAACAAAAACGTACATAGACTCATTAAGTCGCGCACTAGCAGGGTCTTTTGGTGTTGCAACATATCTATGATGGCCATGATTGTGCTCAACAAAAAAATGGGTATAGAGCGTGCTCAAAAGAAGTCCTTGCGCTAAGAATTGTTCGAATTTGCTCTTTCTGTGACCTAGTTCGTGAGCTGCGTTAATGCCTAAAACACCCGAGCAAATGCCAACGCCAATCGTCATTCCTGTTAATTGTAATGGAGTGTAAGTGAAATTGCTAACGCAATAGATAAAAAACAGAAGAGTTCCCCAATGAATAGGAAAACTAAGCCAAAGCATATAATCAAAACGCGATTCACTCAGGAAAACTTCTTCTTGCTCATCATTTAAATTTTTCTCGTTTCGAGGCAGCAAAAGCTCTAATAGAGGTAAAAATCCGAATGCAAAAGCAAGAGGCAAAAAGGCAAATCTCGCCGGAAATATAATAGCTATAATAGCTGTTAAGGGAATTAAGTAACCACTTAAGTATTTGAAATCTTTCATCAATTCAATCCTCTATAAAAATACATATTATTGAATTAATCCCATCATATTTTACAGTTTCATGATATTTATTAATTATGAGAAAGTACTTTAGCAAATATTTAGATTCTTATGCTTGGTTTACGTTTTGTGCAGTCAGTTTTAATAACAGGAGCAATTATTTCTGCACTTTTTTCTTTGGTGATTATTGAGAATGAAAACCACCAATTTTTTCCTGTGCCTGGCGATACTCGCGTTTTACAAAAGGAAGCTGATGAAAGCGAAGAGTTAGCCAAACGTGAAGAATGGATTGAAAGAATTCATAAAGCTGCTCCGGGAGTTGATTGGAGAGCAATTGAAGCTCAGAATCGTCAGAATAGATATAATACTTTCTTAAATAGGAGTCGCCAAAAAGACGGCTCAACACTTATTTCTGTTGGAAATGATTTATTGCAAGGAGTATGGAAAGAAAAAGGAAGTGCTAACCTCGCTGGTAGAACTCATACTGCCGATTATGACACTTTAAGCAGAAAAATTTATCTGGGATCTTCTGGAGGCAATATCTGGAAAGGAAATCTAAACGGCACAGAATGGGAAGTGCTTAATGATCAATTACAATTTCCTTCAATACAACTGGTAAGGGTTCTCAATCGCAATAAGGCAAGAAGGATTATTGCCGCAACTCAACAAAAAGTAATCTATTATTCTGACAATGATGGTGAAACGTGGGAAATGTCACAAGGATTTGGAAACTTCAGCGGCAGTGGAGAGGGAATAATCCGAACGCAAGTTCGGGATGATTCTTTAGCAACAATCTATACTTTGGTTTCTGAAAGAATACCTCCTTCCACCCAAAGGGTGCATTCAATATTTAAATCTGAAGATCTAGGCAACACTTTTGAAAGGCTTTTGAGCATTCCTGCCACAGGCGGTTTACAGAACACTTATACGGATATGTGGATTTCGCAGTACGGTGAATCTGACGTTTACCTTGTTTCGAACAATTCAACCTATTATTATTCAGTTGAATTAGATTCTCTTATTCAGACGGGTAATTTACCTGATAATGCAGCTGGATATTCTATGCTTACAGGGCATTTAAGCTCTTCAGGAGATACTTATTTATACGCATATGTTGCTGCAGAAATTTTCCGCTCAACCGATGGTGGTCTAAACTGGGAATTCAGGACCAATCTTGACCAATCGCCATTTTTTAAAACTAGTTTTAGCGCTTCGGTGCAAACACCTGATAAATTGTTCTTTGGCGATATTGAATGCCATCGCAGTGTAAACGGTGGTTTAGGTTGGACAAAAATTAATGATTGGTACGATTACTATGATAATATTGTATCGAAACTGCATGCAGACATTCCTTCCATTAATTGTCTTTTAGATGAGAATGGGGAAGAGTTCTTTCTCATTAACACCGATGGTGGGATTTATAGGTCTCCAGATGGTTTTCAAGTAGTAAATATTTCATTGGAAGGCTTGAATGTAAGTCAATATTATTCCAGTTTAACTTCATCTTTCGACACTAATTTTGTCTTTCTAGGAGCTCAGGATCAGGGTTTTCAAAGAGCTTATCCTGATAATGGAGGCTTGCTTTATCCGGAGCAAGTAGTTAGTGGAGATTATGGTCACATTGTTAGCAGTAGTCAAGGTTCGAGCATTTGGATGGTTTATCCAGGATTTGCAATTTTTTATCCTGATGCTGCAGGCTTCAGTGACCTAACTTGGGATTTTGATGGAAATAATTCTTTTTGGATTCCACCATTGATGGCAGACCCTTACCTGGAACAAGTTGTTTACATGGGTAATGGAAATCGGGTTACTAGGCTCAGTCAAACCGGTAGTTCAATATCTGCAGATAATTTGCCGATTATATTTCAGGGTGATGTTTCAGCAATTGCATGCTCTGAAATAGATCCAGACTATTGGTATGTATACACAGATAATGGTAGATTTTACAGTTCAATAGATGGAGGGAATAGCTGGACCAATGTAAATATCTCAAGTGCTCCTTCTGGTCATTACCTTTATGGAGCTTGCATTTATCCATCAAGATATAATCTCGGAGAAGTTTGGATTTCAGGAAGTGGTTACTCTAACCCTCCTGTTTATTTTTCTGAAGATAATGGAGCAAGTTTCTCTGCTAAATCGCAAGGCTTACCATCAACATTAGCATTTAGGTTAGCTGGTACTCCAGGTGATGAGTTTATTTTTGCTGCTACTGAATCGGGGCCTTATGTTTTTGTTAAAGAAGCAAATGAATGGTTTCCTCTTTCAGAGGGAATTGCACCTGATCAAACATATTGGTCAGTAGAATACATTGATGAAATGAAAGTAGCTCGTTTTGTAACCTACGGAAGAGGAGCCTGGGACTTTAGAATTCAAAACGTATTGTCAATCAAAACTACTGAACCTAGTCTAATTTCAGTTTATCCCCAGCCTTCAGATGGATTGTTAAATATCTCAACTGATTTTGAACATGGCTTTGAGTATTCGGTATTCTCTTTAAATGGGCAACTAGTAGAGAATGGAAAAGCAAGTTCTGCTTCAACTCAAATTAATTTGAGTGTAAATAAAAACGGCGTTTATCTTTTAAGGCTTAAATCAGGTCAAACTGAAGTCCTGAGGAAAATAATTATTGCTCATTAATCTAAGTCCTCGCAAGTAAAGGTGCCTCCTAATAGGGCCGACTCGTCGCGTGCTTCCGCTTTAGCATCTTCGATGTCTGAGTTGTTTCCGCAACTCTCCCGATCTTCGTATATGGTGTTTCCTGCCGAGTCGAAGACGCTGCATTTTGTGCATTTTTTACATGAGGAATTACTCATGATAAAAGCCGCTGCCAACAAGATGAAAATTGTCTTTTTCATTAATCTCTAACACATTTCAAGGTTAATGAATCTGGGTTATTTGCTCTGTAATTTAACTCCTGAGCATCTAAAGTTGCTTTTCTTCCGCATATCTCAGGATAAGTGTAAGTAGTTGCACCTGTAGAGTTTAGCTCAGTTGTGCATGTCATGCATTTTCTACACGAAGAGAATGTTAAAATAATATAAAATAAAAAAAGGGGCACTAAAAGTCTGGTTATCACTTCGTTGAATTTAAAATGTGTTATTCAAAAAACACTCAAACATAAATAAAATTTGGATTTAACGCATCATATATTACTTTTGCCTGAGTTTTAAAACCAAAACCAATTCAAAATGAAAAAAGTTCTTGTTGCTGTTGCAGTTGTAGCGTTCTTCGCTTCTTGCAAAAAAGATTACACTTGTACTTGTACAGCTTTCGGTGTTTCTACTTCTGTAGATTACAATGACCTAAGCAAATCAGAAGCTGATGATGCAGAAACTGCATGTACTGCTACTGGTATTTGTACTTGGGCTGAGAAATAATTCTTATCTCACAAAAAAAAGCTGACTTATGGTCAGCTTTTTTTTTGCCTTTTTTTTCGCCACTGAATAGTTAAATGGCTTTGGCTAATTGCGACAATTGCATTGATGTTCTATTGAGGAATAGTTGTAGTCGTGTAAAAAAATGACGGAAGGATTTTAAAATAAACTATTTCGTGTCTTATTATTTATATTTTTGACTTAGGATTTAGCAAAATGCAATTCGTTTTTTACTAAAATAAAAATTATATGATTAAATCAAATTTAATATCCAATTTGGGTAAGTTTTGTCTGCTTTTGGCGTTCAGTCTTGTTACTTTAAGTAGTTGCAAACAGGAAGGCTGTACGAATGCTAAAGCTGTTAACTATAACAGTGAAGCTGATGAAGATGATGGTAGTTGCCAGATACGAGGATGCACAATTGCATCAGCCAGCAACTATGATCCACAGGCAAATATAGACGATGGGAGTTGTTTAAGAAGTTACACCTGCACTTGCTCAGCTTTTGGAGTAGTAACAACTGTAGATTACAATAATATTGACTCAGATGAGGCTGCAGATGCCGAATCAGCTTGCACTTCAAGTGGGATTTGTACTTGGGCTGAACAATAAAATTCTGATTTTATAAAAGTAAAAAAGCTAGTCATTGATTAGCTTTTTTACTTTTTTCTCGTTTTTTGTGGGTATTTGTGTTCCGCATGTTTAATTCTCCATAGCGATAAATTACAAATTTGAAGACGATTTGAACTTCACTTTAGCTTTCAAATCATCCAGTTTTTACAAAATATTTCTAATAGTTTATTTGTTTGATTTACGATTAATATGAGACCTTTGGCACCTCAATAGAAAATGATGAATATAATTCTTAGAATAATTGCAGCTATTGCAATGATTGCAGCAGGTTGGCTTTCAAGCAAGAATGCTGAATATATAGAATATTTAATTGTTGATGCAGGTTGGTCTGGTTGGTTTTTAAGTGCATACATAAGCAGAATTCTAACAGGTTCTCTTATTGCTTTAGGTGCTTTATTGGTTTTTCTACCGGGCAACAAAAAGTTAATCATCAATTCTTCAATTGTTTTAGCAGCTGCTTTGTTATTGCTAACTAGTATTCAGCCTTTTGTTTTAGACTTAACGCGTTGCTATATCTGTTTATCTGAGTTTGAGAAAATAAGCAGATATCAAGGTATTTATCTTTGGGCGGCGGTACTTGCAACACTAGTTGCAGTGAAGTTTGGTTCTGCCAATGTTAAAAGTATTCTTCCAAAGTGGACTGCTTGGATACTTCTTGTTGCAGGCCTTTCAGTTCCTTTTATTCTTAATTATCCGGCTCACTGGGCTGTTTATGGTGAAGTTCCAGTGAAGGAAATTCAACGAGATTTAGAGTTAAGTAAGGTTGATACTGTTCAATTTTTGGCAGGGAATCACGAATATGATCCATCAGTATGGCAAGAAAAGCGCGTATTGATGTTAGCAAGTTTATCTTGTCCGTTTTGCAGTAGAGCGGCTTACAAATTGCACGTCATTAAAAAAGACTTGCCCGACTTTCCAGTAACTGTTTTTCTTACTGGAGATACCATTACTTTGAAGACATTTATCCGCAGAAACCTAATGGATAATGTACCTTATCAGCTATTTAACGGACCTGCATTTAATCAGCTCTGTGAAGGCAGAGTTCCGAGAATATATCTTGTAGATAAGGGCGTAGCAATCAAAGAAATTAATTATTGGGGCTTATTTCCTGATATTTTAGATTAACAATTTTTTACCTTTTTTGAAGACATTGTTTAGGTATATTTGAAATCTTACTTAATAAATGAATCTTCGTGAAACGTATAATTGATATTCTTCCTCATTATAAAGCAAATTATAACCGCAAAGATGTCCTGGTTTTTAAAGACAGCGGAAAGTGGAGTCCAATAAGTATTGATGAATTTATTTCCAATGCAGATCTTCTAAGCTATGGTCTTATGGCTCATGGCATTGGACCTGACGATAAAGTAGCAATCATATCATCCAACTGCCCAGAATGGAACTTTGCTGATTTCGCCATAGCACAAATTGGTGCTGTTAGCGTACCGGTTTATCCAACTATGTCAGCTTCAGATACTGAGTTTATCTTGAATGACGCAGGAGTTAAAATCGCATTTGTTCTTGATGAAGAATTGTTTGATAAAATTGAGTCTATTAAATCTAATTGTCCTGAACTATTTGGAATTTATTCATTTAAAAAACTTTCAGGAAGGTCTCATTGGACTGATTTGCGTGAAGAAGGGGCTTCAGCACCACAAAAAGATAAACTAGATGCTTATAAGGCTGATGTGAAGCCCGATCAAATGTTGACACTTATCTATACTTCAGGCACTACAGGAACTCCCAAGGGAGTAATGCTTTCACATAATAATCTTATTACAAATGTAATTGCTGCTGGTGAAGTTTGTCCGGTAAATAATAATCATAAAGTTTTAAGCTTTCTACCCTTGTCACATATTTTTGAACGAATGCTCGTTTACTTGTATTTGTATGTTGGTGCTGGCGTTTATTATGCTGAAAGTCTCGAAACAATTGGTGAAAATTTAAAGGAGGTTAAACCTTTTGCTTTTTCAACAGTGCCTCGTTTACTAGAAAAGGTTTATGATAAAATTGTTGCAAAGGGAAATGAACTAACAGGAATTAAAAGATCATTATTCTTTTGGGCACTGGAACTTGGGCATAAATTTGAATTAGATGGCGCTAATGGATGGTGGTATGAATTTCAATTGAGTTTAGCCAATAAGTTGATATTTAGTAAGTGGCGTGAAGCTTTGGGTGGTGAAGTTGGTGTTATTGTATCTGGATCTGCAGCTTTGCAACCTAGATTGGCAAGGGTTTTTACTGCTGCAAAAATTAACGTATTAGAAGGTTACGGCTTAACTGAAACATCACCAGTAATTACAGTTAACAGACTCGATAAAGGAATGCGCAAGTTTGGCTCTGTTGGTCCTCCGATACGTGATGTGGAAGTCAAAATTGCCCCAGATGGCGAAGTGTTGTGCAAAGGCCCCAATGTGATGCTGGGATATTATAAACGTCAGGATTTTACCGATGAAGTTTTGAAAGACGGCTGGCTTCATACGGGAGATATAGGGGAGATGGACGGGCCACTTCTAAAAATTACCGATAGAAAGAAAGAGATTTTCAAAACTTCCGGAGGGAAATACATTGCTCCGCAAATCATGGAAAATAAGTTCAAAGAATCTATTTACATCGAACAAATCATGGTAGTCGGAGAGAATCAGAAGCATCCTTCGGCGCTTATTGTACCAAGTTTTGATGCAGTTAAAGAATGGGCAAAGCAAAAGGGGAAATCCTATAGTTCAAATGTAGAATTATGCAATAGTTCTGATGTTCAGGCTTTGATACAAAGTGAGGTTGATAAATTAAATGCTGGGTTTGGTCATTATGAAATGATTAAGAAATTCTGTTTAATGCCAGCCGAATGGTCTGTGGCAACCGGTGAACTAACTCCGAAGTTGTCGCTCAAACGTAGAGTAATTCAGGAAAAATTCAATAATAATATTGAGGCATTCTATAGGAATGCTTAGTCATTCAACTCGCTTTAAATGAATCTCCCTAACGGGGGAAATAATTAATGGTACTTTTTCTACATGAACAGAACTTGTATCAAGCCCAAATGCGTTTTCTTCTGAAAGGCTCATGCTTTTCAAGAGAAAATAAATGTCTAAAACAATTTTCTCATAAAATGGCAGATCGTTTTCATTAGAAAGAAACTTCTCCAAAACGATAAATCGGAAGTCCCCAATTACCTGATTCCGGTTTAGTGAGTCGTATCGTGAAACGATATCTACCTCCTTGCATTTCACTAAGTCCTGTACAACTTTTCTGAACATTAGATTGATTTTTGGAGCGATTCTGAACCCTAAGAAAAAGTCAATTCTAATAACAGCATCATGTGTGATTTCTGTTACCTTATATTCCATTCTATAAGGTTCATCAACAACATCAACATGCAAAAACCAATAGATATCTGCCCGTTTGGGCTGTTTTTGAAGAATAGAATAAATAATTTTGGATTCAACCTGATCATCATAGTTGGCGCTCGTTAGAAACACTAAATGTGTTGAGTACTTAGGAATACTTAAGTCTTTTTTAAGCTCACATATCAAATCCAGATAATCTGTTAAACGCACAAACTCTACGTAGCTGTTCCGTATTTTTCTTGCATCATACCAAGCCCACATTATTAAAGCTATTAAAGTTGCAATCACTAAAGATATCCAACCTCCCTCAGGGATTTTCTCAAGATTTGCAGTGAAGAAAGATAATTCTACAATCGAATAAACTGCTATAAATGCAGCAATAACAAGGCGACTGTATCTCTTCAAAAACATATAAAAGACTAACAAGGTTGAAGACATTAGCATACCTATAATAATGGTCATACCGTAAGCAGCTTCCATTCGACTGGAATTTTGAAAATATAGCACGATGGCGGAGCAGCCGAAAAATAGAAGCCAATTAATAGAGGGTATGTATAATTGACCTTTCAGGTCGGATGGATATGAGATTCTAACTTTTGGCCAAAGGTTTAGACGTATTGCTTCGTTTATTAAAGTAAATGAACCAGAGATTAGAGCTTGGCTAGCAACAACAGTAGCAACTGTTGCAACGATAAAACCAAAGATGAAAAACCACTCAGGCATCATTTCATAAAATGGATTATTCCCCTGCAGAAAGCCATTCTCTGACTTTAAAAGCCAGGCTGCTTGCCCGAAATAATTGAGAAGTAATGCACTTTTAACAATTACCCAAGTTGTTCTAATGTTCTTTCTGCCGCAGTGTCCTAAGTCTGAATATAAAGCTTCAGCTCCCGTTGTGCATAAAAATACAGCTCCAAGGATCAAGAAACCTTTAGGATAATTTATAAGCAGGTTGTATGCATAAGCTGGATTTATTGCCTTAAGAACTGATGCGTCATCAACTATTTGGTTAATGCCTAGTATGGCAAGCATGCTAAACCAAATTAGCATTACAGGTCCGAAGAATTTGCCAATAAATTTTGTCCCGAATTGTTGCAGCGCAAAGAGGCCAAAAAGAATCCCTAAAATTATTGGTATAGTATTTATTGAAGGGTAGCGCTCAGTAAGTCCTTCAATAGCAGAAGAAACAGAAATAGCTGGTGTTATTATGCCTTCTCCTAACAAGGCCGCACCTCCAATTATTGCAGGTAAAAGCAGCCATTTTACCTTAGTTCGTTTAACCAAAGCATACAAAGCAAAAATACCTCCTTCGCCTTTATTATCAGCCCTTAAGGTTAATACTATATATTTAATTGTGGTTTGAAGGGTGAGTGTCCAGAAAATGCAAGAAACACCCCCAAGAACTAAGTCGCTGGTTATGAGTCTATCGCTCACTATTGCCTTCATAACATACAAAGGTGAAGTGCCTATATCGCCATAAATGATGCCAAGTGTAATTATTAATCCAGCAATTGAAATTTTATTTAACTGCTCGTGTGGGTGGTTTTGCTCTCTCATCTCTGTTTGCAACAGAAATGAAAATCTGTTGCGCCATCATATTGGATCAAGTGCTTGAATTAAAGAACAAAAATAAAAGTTTGTTCTATTAGACGACCTTCTTTTCTTTCTTTTTGATAATGATAGTAATATTCACTTAACATTGAGTTGTTTTTGTTTAATGTAACTAAAATGTTAATCGGCATAAAATGAACAAAATCAATGTATTGCGTATTTATTTTTATTCAATGTTAATTTAATGTTATGCGAATGTAAATGGAAACTAAATTATTTTGTAACTTTGCGTTAATAAAGGAAGTTAAATAAGAGAGTTAAAACCGAGCATATGAAAAATTTATTTGTTATAGCGATGATGAGCATTTCTTTATCCTTGTTTTCACAAGAGAAAGAGTTACGCACATTTTACGATAATGGATCGGTTAAGAGTGAATACGTTTATTCAAACGCCGATAATTATAAGGTTACCAATTTCTATCTTAATGGTAAGATTAAGGAAATTGGTGAATTTGCCAATGGAAAAATGCATGGGGCGTGGGTTTCATTTAATGAAAATGGAGCTAAAACAGGCGAGGCTTTTTACGCACAAGGAAAGAAGCAAGGAGTGTGGAAGATGTATGATTCTGAAGGTAATATGAGATTTTCTATTAATTATGACAATGGTAAAATGCTTACTGCAACAAGTTTTGATTCTGCAGGAAAACTCGTTGCTGAAACTCATTCAAGATAAATAAAATTCAATACCAATTGGGTTTATTGGCGCCCCTGAGAAAACTCAGGGGCGTTTTTGTTTTACAAAACTTCATTCGCCCAAGCTTATTTCTACCTTTGCCTTTAGAAAATAATTAGCAAATTATATGAAACTTCATAATTTTAGTGCAGGACCGGGTATACTCCCTAAGGAGGTTCTTGAGAAAGCTGCTCAAGCTTGTTTAGATTTTAATGGTAGTGGACTTTCTATTCTAGAAGTCTCACACAGAGGGAAAAACATAATTGAAGTATTTGACAAAGCTTCGGCTTTGGTAAAAAAACTTTTGAAGCTAGACGATTCTTATGATGTTTTATTTCTTCAGGGTGGAGCTAGTACTCAATTTGCTATGGTTCCTGCAAACTTTTTAGGGAAAAAAGCTGCATATTTAAATACTGGCGTTTGGGCCAAAAAGGCAATTAAAGAAGCGCGCCTTTATGGTGAAGTAGATGTGATTGCAAGTTCTGAGGACAAGAACTTTTCGTATTTGCCAAAAACATTTGATGTGCCAAGTAATGTCGATTATTTTCATTTCACATCAAACAATACAATATATGGTACACAAATGAGGAATTTCCCTGAAGCCAGTGTTCCTTTAATGTGCGATATGTCGTCTGATATTTTTTCTCATGAGTTTGATGCTTCAAAGTTTTCCTTAATTTATGCAGGTGCTCAGAAAAACATGGGACCTGCAGGGTCTACCATGGTTATCATTAAAAAAGAACTTCTTGATAAACAGGTAAGAACACTACCTTCTATGCAGAGTTATAAGATTCATGCTGATGCTGAATCTATGTTTAACACTCCTCCCGTATTCGCAGTTTATGTTTCTATGCTAACTCTTGAATGGTTAGACAATAACGGTGGTGTGGCTTGGGCTGAGAAAAGGAATCAAGCAAAAGCAGATTTGTTTTATAGCGAATTAGATAGAAATTCTCAATTCGTTGGAACAGTTGATAAAGCTGACCGCTCTTTTATGAATGCCAATTTTATAATGAGTGATTCTTCAAAAGAGGAGGCATTTAAACAGATGTTAAAGGAAGCTGGTATTAGCGGCATGAATGGCCATAGGTCTGTTGGAGGATTTAGGGCTTCAATGTATAATGCTTTAGACATTACAAGTGTTGAAGCCTTAGTTGATGTAATGCAAAATTTCGAAAAATTAAATGCTTAATTATGAGTATGAATAGAGTTTTAGCCAATGATGGCATTGATTCACTTGGTAAAGAAATGCTAGAAAAAGCAGGCTTTTTTGTTGAAACTCAAAAGGCTGCTGAACCAGAGTTAATTAATACTATAAATCAGGGTAATTTCAATGTCCTTCTTGTTAGAAGTGCAACTAAAGTTACTTCAACAGTTATTGAAGCTTGTCCAAATTTGAAACTAATCGGAAGAGCAGGAGTAGGGCTTGATAATATAGATTTGATTGCTGCTAAAGCGCATGGCATCAGAGTTATAAACACTCCTGCTGCCTCATCTCAATCTGTTGCTGAATTAGTTTTAGCTCATCTTTTTTCAGGAGTTAGATTCCTTCAAGATTCTAATTACAAAATGAGAAGCGAAGGCGATACTCACTTCGGTGCCTTGAAGAAACAATATTCTGCTGGTACTGAGTTGAGAGGAAAGACTCTTGGAATTATTGGTTTTGGTCGTATAGGCCAAGCTTTAGGAAGAATGGCTGCAGGAATGGGCATGAATGTTATTGCTTCAGATCCATTTATTACTGAGGCAACTTTGGAAGTTGAAATACCAATGACTAAAACTACCGTTCCTGTTAAGGTAAAAACAGTTCCGCTAAGTGATATTCTTATGTTAAGTGATTTTATAAGTCTTCACGTTCCAGGAAAAGTTGATGGTAAAGCGTTAATTGGGGATTCTGAAATTGCTAAGATGAAACCCGGAATTGGGATTGTTAATGCAGCAAGAGGGGGCGTTGTAGATGAAGATGCATTATTGCATGGAATAGACACAGGCAAAATTGCTTTTGTTGGACTTGATGTTTTTGAGGGAGAACCTACCCCAAGAAAAGAGCTGTTAAAGAATTCTCGAATTTCAGTTAGTCCACATATCGGAGCAGCTACCGTTGAAGCTCAAGAAAGAATTGCCGTTGAGATGGCAGCTCAAATTATTGATTTTTTTGCTGCCTGATTTTATGGCTCATCTTTTTCCTTTTAAAGGCTTTCTTCCCAAAAAAGAAATTGTTTCCGAGGTTATTTCAAAACCTTTCGATTCATATACTCTTAGGCAAGTGGAGAGTGTTATTAAGAAAACTCCGCATTCATTTCTTTCTATTGTTAAACCTGAACTTGATAAAGGCAGAAGAACCAAGCCTGATAATCCTGAGGCTCAAAAGAAAAGCCGCCTAAAGTTTCAAGACTTTCAAGCAAAAGGCTTTCTCAATGTTGCAGAAAAGGAAGAGTTTTACATTTATAGGCAATCAAAGCCTGATTTCGTGTATACAGGCTTGTTAGCGACTATTTCTGCTGCTGATTACCATAATGGGACTATCAAAATTCATGAGCAAACCCTTCAAAGAAAGGAAGAAAAGCTAAAAGACTATCTTAAAATAGTTGGCATTAACGCAGAGCCAGTTATGTTCACTTATCCTCATGATTCTCAAATTGATTATTTGATGAATGAATTAACGCGGCTCGAACCATATGCAGATTTTACAATCGACGGTAAAAGGCATCAATTATGGAAAGTCGCAGATGATGAGTCTTTGAATGCAATCAAACAGTCATTTCTTCGCATTGAAAAGGTATACGTTGCTGATGGTCATCACAGATCTGCTTCTTCGGTTTTATTAGATCAAGAACTTCGCGAAGAAACAGGTGATCTTTCTCAAACAGCTGGCTGGTCCAGATATATGGGAATCTTTTTTCCTGATCACAATATGCAGCTCTTTGAATTTAATCGTCTAGTAAAAGGGCTTGATGAAATTATAATTGCTGAGTTTATTGGCAAATTGAGTAACATATTCACTGTCGAAAAACTCGATAGCGATTTATATCAACCTCAACAGTTGCATGAGTTTTCAATGTATGTGAATTCATCTTGGTACAGCCTTAAGTTAAGACCAGACAAAGCAGACTCTGATTTAAGTAATAAACTAGATGCAAATCTCCTCACCCACCACATCCTTTCTCCTATTTTAGGAATAAAAGATTTAAGAAATGATGACAGGATTGATTTTATTTCTGGCCTTAAAGGTGTGTCTGAATTAAAAAGGTTAGTAGATAAAGGCGATTATCAAATGGCATTCGGCCTATTTCCTGTAAGTATGGAACAGTTCTTTGATTTCAGTGATCAAGGTAGAATTATGCCTCCAAAAACGACCTGGTTTGAGCCAAAGCTATTAAATGGCTTGGTGATTTACGATATTTATGCAAAGTGAAATAAATGAGCGTTGAGGCTAATCTAAACGAAGTTCAAAGTCAGCTGCCTCAGGGAGTGACCTTAGTAGCTGTTTCAAAAACTCATTCGGCAGAAGTTGTGATGCAGGCATATGAGGCCGGGCAAAGAGTATTTGGAGAAAATAGGGTTCAAGAACTTCAAGAAAAATATGAGGCACTTCCTAAAGATATTGAATGGCATCAAATAGGGCATTTACAAAAGAATAAGGTTAAGTATATTGCTCCTTTTGTATCATTAATTCATGCTGTTGACAGTGTTGAGCTCTTGGATGTCATTAATAAAGAAGGAGCCAAGAACAATCGTCGTATCGCTTGTCTAATACAGCTGCACATTGCAGAAGAAGATTCTAAATTTGGTTTTGCTTATACAGAGGCCAAAAAATTCTTTGAAGCGTATGAAACAAGTCATTATCCCAATGTTCTTATAAAGGGATTAATGGGGATGGCAACTTTTACTGAAGATGATGCTCAGATACATAAGGAATTCAGAACTCTAAAAAGTTTCTATGACTTGATAAAGGAAACTTATTTTCTTGAAAATAAGGAGTTCAATATCCTATCAATGGGAATGAGCGCAGACTATAAAATTGCCATTGAAGAAGGAAGTAACCTCGTAAGAGTAGGAAGTGCGATTTTTGGTTCTCGCTAACTAGTGGTAAATGATAAGCTTATTCTTTTTAATCTGACCTCCATTAAGTGAAACCTCTATAGAGTAACATCCCGCAGGCAAATCTCCCACGAAAATGGTGTTTGTTAAAAACAAGTTTTCATTTTTTACTAAACTACCTGTGAGGCTATAAATTCTTACTTGCTCAACATTCGTTTCGGATGAAATTGTTAAGAAATCTTTTGTTGGATTTGGATAACAATTAAATGGAGCAGAAATGAAGTCAGCAAAACCAACTCCTCCATTAGGAATATTATGATTTCCGGGTGTCAAACCTGTTTCTTCGCCAAAAGGGAAATTGTCAGAAATTTCTAAAGGGTCAAATGTGTTCAAATCAAAAACATCGCCATTATACCATGCCGGTTTTGAGAAAGGTGTCATGTTGTCGTAAAAGCGAACTGCTGCATCAGGCGTGCCCTGACTCTGAGTTAAAACCACGCCACCGTATATTACTGCATAAGGATCTCCGTTGGTCCAACCTACAGCATCAAGAAGAACCGCTCCTTGAGGTAAATCAAGGTTTCCGTCATTGTCAAAATCGTAATCGGCATCTTCGATTATGTTTACTGTGCTAAAGACAAGAGCAAAGGTAGTACTCCCATTTTCGAGGTATCCGCCGGGTATTGCAAAAAGAAGTGTGTCTTTAAAATAGGTTTCTGAAGGAATATTGGGATATCCAATACTGGTGCCCACGAATATTAGTCCATTGGAGCCAATAGTAACGTCATTAAGCGGTATAGAAAGGTCACAGTTTCCTGCCGAAGCTGAGTCACCTTCAAAAACGCATAAAAAAACATTGTTCAGCGTTGTGCCAGGTGTGCCTCTCAGTTCAATAAACTCAAAAGGGTTGTCAGACCCCGGAGGGTTAACTAAAATTTCATTTAAAAGAAGCTGCGCATTTAAGAAAGTACTTATAATCGTAAAACATGCAATTTGTATAATCCTCAGAGCCATAAATTCACCGTTTATTTAGCGCAATAGTACAATTTTTCCTTGTACAACCTCTGAATACTGGTCTTTTAGGAAATAAGTAAGCATGTAATAATAAATTCCTTCAGGAAGTACCTGATTATTATGAGTTCCATTCCATGAAAACTCTAAAGTTTTTGAAGTAAAGACCTCTTCGCCCCAGCGATTAAATATGATTATGCTTCCTTCTGATACTGTTTCAGAGTGATAACATTCAAAGAAATCATTGAGGTCATCACCATTAGGTGTAAATGAAGAAGGAACATACATCGTTTGAGGAATTACCTCTTTTAAAACGAAATGTGCAGTAAGTGTATCTGATGAATCTACCACACAACCATTGAGGAATTCGCTCGAGTCGGCAATTAGCGTCAGGTGATTTAATGACCAATATGAAAAATCATATTCCTCCGATGCAATAACATCTGAACTGACAATATCGCCGGGGAAGAATGTTATGGTTTCTGGGTAGTTTTGAATCCACTCTCCATTAATCCAAACTTTACCTGCTTCTTCAGGTTCAACTACAACCACTAAATCCCACATTTGAATAGGTTTGAAGTGTGCAATGAGAGTATCTGCTGTGTCAGCCTCAAGGAATACCGTTATTTCAGTTGCGTCTGGAGTAAACTCATGATAGGTTGAGGTGTAATCAACAAATTCATAATTTGTAGCAGGAGTTGCTGTCATTGTAATTGGAGCACCCTCATTGAATGTTGCTGTGTAAGGATATGAAGTAGGAGTAATTCCGTTTATTGAAATATTTCCGCTACCAACAGGGTCAACCATGAAGGTGATTTCGTGGGTTTCTATAATCTTGAAATGAGCTATAATACTATCTGCTGCTGTAATTGCGAATGAATTCAATGCAAGAGTATCATCAAGATTAAGTGTGTTTGAGAATAGCTCCCAGTAATCGAATTCGTATAAAGCATTAGCCGTTGCTTCTATTTCTCCTTCAACACCACCATAGTAAGATCCAGACCAGGAATATTCAGGGATTTCAAGCTCATTAAATCGAATTGTTCCTGCACCAGCAGGTTCAACATTAAATGCCAATTTATGAGGGCCATCAACAGGGTAGCATTCTACAATTCCTTCTTCTTCAATATGCTCACAACGCTGTTCTATTTGATTACGCATATAGTCAAGGTGTCCTTGCCATTCTGCCATACTTCCTCCCCATCGGGCAATTTGCTGCGGCATTTCAGGGCTTATGTGATTTACAATACTATCGAAATGGGCAAGAGCATAACTACAGTTTAAGTAAGTATTTATCATTTCCGCGTATCGATTGATGTATCGAGCCATGAAATCTTCGTTAGCCATTAAGCGGTTAAACATATCCAAATGACCTTCGTTAGGACCGGCGTTTGCAAATGTTTCATCCAAATCGCATGGGTCAGCGTCGAAATTAGTTGTTGGCCAACCACTGAAATTTTGTCCCAGATTAAATGTATTATCCATGTCCCAGAGGGCATACTTCCATTTTACGGCAGGTGTACCCCGACCTCTCCACCACATTGAATTCCAGTTAATCCAATCAGAATTTACTGACCATGTGTTAATTATCATGTAATCGATAACGCTTGCAATGTCGAGTCTTGTTGAAATTAAGTTGTAATTGGCATCAACTGACATGTCAGTTGCCATGATATCAAAATATAAATCATTCCAATCATCAGCAGAGCCATATCTTACTTCTAACCAGCCCCATTGTGAAAGCATATCAAGGTCTTCTTCTTCCTGTCCCCAGTAATAATCTGTGTAATCAGGATCATTTACTTTTTCACGAACCTCGTATAAACCCCAGTATTGACCATTTATGTAAACAACGCAATGGTCATTTTTCCTTAAATCAACATTCATGTTTGCTTTTTCGGCAAGTGATTGAATATAAGCATCTCTTAAATGACAACCACCGCCTGGAGCTCCTGTGAAAGGATAATTGTCAGATGCTCCTGCTTTAAACATAATTCTTTGAAATTTATCTCTTGGGGATGTTGGGAAAATCTGATAATCAATTTCATCATCATACCCGTATTGATCTCGTACAACAAAGTCAACACCTTTCTGCTGAAATGCCCAACTATCTTGGCCGTGACGGTCAACTTCTCCATAAGATTCAAATTGCTGTGCTCCCCCTGAAGTGAAGTATTCGATATTGGAAACGATTTCACCCCAGCCACTAGAGAATAAATCATCGTACTGATCACTAACCAAAGAAACAATTGGAAGTGTATGGTTAACATTTATGAAATACGTATTAGTTTCGGTAAAGCCAGGTAATAAGTTTGCTGATGCAGGAAAGGCTCTAGCTTTTATAGCC
Source organism: Bacteroidia bacterium (assembly GCA_018401705.1). Lineage (GTDB taxonomy): Bacteria > Bacteroidota > Bacteroidia > M30B66 > M30B66 > M30B66. Next base: position 225,508 of record JAGYKL010000003.1, read on the forward strand.
GTGGTAGTTGCAATGTTAATTGGTCCTGAATAAGCAGTTGAAGTAGCACTTGGCTCTGAACCATCTAATGTGTATCTGATTGTTGCGCCTGTTGTTTCAGTTGAAATGCTTACAGTTTGAGCTCCAGCATAAATTCCGGCTACAAGATTAAATGTTGGTGTATCTGTGTAACCGTCAAAGCCTGCTCCATTAGCTACGCCAGGCGTTGGCGTGCTGAAAATTTGCCAAGTTGGACCCCCATTAGGAGTTCTTCCTCTTGAATGATTAACACGAGTCGGGAAAACCTCATAAGATTCAAGAATGCTTCCTCCCTGATCTGAAAACACTACAAATTCGCCTCCTGTTTGGGTGATTTTAAAGTTTGTATGTAAACCTAAACCAGTGTTTATATCCCTTCCAGAAGCGAAAAATAATCTGTAAGAATTGGCATTAAGCACAGTGCCAGCCGGTATCTGCCATTTTGTTGGATTGCTTTCTTTATCGCTTAGAAAGTAGCCTGAGATATCTACTGCCGTTCCTCCAGCATTGTACAGTTCTATCCAATCTGAGTTGTCACCAAAATCATCGGTAATGCCGTTTCTATTAGCGCCGCTATATTCATTAACCACAACTTGCGATTGCAAGAGCCCGGAAGAGACTATAAACAGTGCGATTGCAAATGGCTTTAAAAGCTTCTTCAAAATTTATTTCTTTTGTAGAAGTCAAAGTTAATCAAATGTGAAGTAATTCCTTACAGATTAATTCTTAATCTTACTCATTCGGCTTATCAAACGAACCTTTATCATTAGATAAAAATATTATGGAACAATCGGATTTTGAAATAAATAAGCATCATTGGGATGCACGTGTTGATTTGCACATGGTAAGCGAACTATATAATATGCCTGGATTTTTAAAAGGGGAAACAAGTTTGAAGCCTACTGAAATTAAGGAAGTGGGAAGCGTTGTAGGAAAGTCTTTATGCCATTTGCAGTGTCATTTTGGTCAGGATTCTATCTCTTGGGCAAGGCTTGGAGCTCAAGTAACAGGTGTTGACTTTTCTCCAAAGGCTATAAGTGCTGCAAAGGCGCTCAATAATGAGTTGAAAATGAATGTCAGGTTTGTTGAGTCAAATGTTATTGAGGCGTCTTCCGCTCTTAAAGGCGAAACCTTTGATATCGTTTTTACTTCTTACGGAACTATTGGCTGGTTGCCAGATTTGAAGGTTTGGGCAAATGAAGTTTTCAGTCTTCTTAAACCAGGCGGAGTTTTCTATATGATTGACTTTCATCCTGTTGTTTGGATGTTTAATGACGAACTCACAGAAATTGGTTATTCATACTTCAATATTGAGAGAATTGTTGAAGAAATATCAGGTTCTTACGCCGACCGGTCGGCGGATATAAAAACTCAATCGGTAGGCTGGAATCATCCTATAAGCGAAATCATAGGCGCTCTTACTGAGGCAGGTTTGAAGATTGAGTTTATGCATGAATTTGGTTTCTCATGGTACAATGTTTTTGCTGATCTCATACCTCGCGAGGGAGGAGGATTTAAGCATTCAAAATACGGAGAGAAAATGCCAATGATGTATTCTTTTAAGTTCCGCAAACCTTAGAACTCGATTCTATAGCTCAGAGTTGGAATAATACCAGTTTGTGTTGAGACTTCCATCTTGCCACTGTCGAAGTTGAAATATCTGGAGTATTCGTTTAATCTGTTTGTGGCATTCTGAATGTCAATTTTCCAAACTCTTGCCGATTTTGCCTTGTTGATGGTATAGCTAATACCTAAATCCACTCGCCAGTAATCA
>JAGYKL010000030.1 GCA_018401705.1 Bacteroidia bacterium
CATTAAGCACTACCTTTATTCGTTTAGCAGTTGATAAACCAAGTGGAGATCTAATGATAGATTTGCCTCTCACTTTAGCTTTAAACCTAAACCTTCAAAAAGGTATCATAAAGCCAACGGCAGGAAACAATTTTGCAGCATCATTAAATACGACCATAACAGGAGGTTCTGATAGTTCGTATGTAGAAGGCGCTATGCTCAGGTATGGCACAAGTGCCTTTACTTATCCAGTCGGAGGCGGTGGGGTGTATGCGCCTGTAACTCTAGATGCCGTAGCATCAAACTGCACCTTTAAGGTAGAATACATTGCAGAAGACCCTGATTCCTTATACAGCCGAACGGCAAAAGACACGAGCATTGGTTTTATAAATCGTTGTGGTTACTGGCAAGTAGATAGAACATTTGGAACACAAAATACCACTCCAACCTTAGGTTGGGATAATAATCCTTGTTACAGCACTTCGCCGGTTGATGCCTCTGTTGCCCAGTGGGATGGCAGCACCTGGAAAGACAAAGGAAATGCTGCTTACTCAGGCACAAGTACTGCCGGAAATGTAAAAAGCTCAGCTGCCATTACATCATATCCTGCTATTTTGAATTTGGGTGGGGTGTGTAGCCTTCAAGCAGAATTAAGCGCCAATCGCGATACCCTCATAGAAGGTTATCTGGCAACTTTTACAGCATCACCTGCAAATCAATATAATTATAAGTTCTATGTGAATGGGGTGTTGAAGCAGGATAGTTCCGTTTCAATTTTTAAAACTAGCAATTTGGAGAATGGAGATTCACTAAAAGTAATTGTTAGAAATATTGATAATTGCCTTGGAGAAGCCTTAGTCATAGTAAATGTAGGTCAAACAGACAATTTGGATGGAGATATAGCATGGCTATTCGATTATAATTTATTTGCTAACGATTCAATTATAATTGTTACCAGTGACTCAATTTACTGCAGTGAAAAACTCATTACTACAGATTTAAGCGGCAATTCAAATGTTATTAATGCTGATGTGGTTCAAACGCCTTCAATAGTAGATCAATATCACAATTACGGTCTTACTTTAAAGGATAATTTAAATAACCTGGTTGGACAGCCGATTGGAATTAATGACTCGAATGTGGTGCTAACGCCTGGAATCTATTATCTTGAATCTGCCGTTATCTTGAAAAACAAATTTATTCTAAACGGAAGTAGCAATTCTCTTTTCATATTCAATATAGATGATGATGCTTCTTTGGATTCTTTGGTTCTATTGGAATCTTCTTACTTACTAAATAATAACCGTGTAATCTTTAATGTAAACGGTAACGCTACAATTGCGAATATTAATCTGAATTATTATTCTCTATTTGCTCAAAATATTATAATTAAAGAAAACAACAATCTTCATGGATCACTTTGGGCCAGTAAAAATATTCGCATGGTAGACCCAATAGTGTTTTATGGTCAAGGTTTTCCATCAGAACCCGACAACTGTGATTATTCAGATTATCCGTGTAATTTAGTTAAGAATTCAGAGTTTTCCTGTCCTTTACCAACAACAACATGGGGGCTTGGTTGGCAACCCAATGGCTCATTTGGTTTAAATCAAGTCACCAATCAAGTCTATTGGCAAAATGCAAATGCAAGCCCCGGTTCTTACCTTCAAAGAGAAATTATTTCTGGTACTACGCAATATTATTTAGGCTTAAATCCTGGCGCAAATGGAAGCGCTGTACAGCAATTAACCGGATTTAACATTCAACAAGGAGAACAATATTATATTAAATTTCGATACAGAAACGCAGGCAATCCTTGCAACACACCAAGTGGTTATTGTCCTTTAGACAGGTTGTTCGTATCAGTTTCAGAAGGGGTTGCATATTCTCCCTTCTCTTCACTGGTTGTTGCAAGTGACGCCTCTTTTACGAATGACCCAACGTACAATTTTTTGCCTGAAGCAGGCGTAACAGGTTTGCCTCAACGAACATACTTTACAGATAGTCAGTTAGGTAATATCACAAACTTGGATTGGGTAGATTATATTTCAGGGCCCTATACTGCAAATTTTGACATTAATTCAATCAGCTTTTATGCACGAATTTCCCAAGGTCATGGGGACGCTACTTTGTGGGGAGGCAATGTATTCATAGATGATGTAAAACTAGAATCTTGCTGTCTTGGTGATTTAGCCACCTTGGTGTCGTCTAAGACTTCCGATTTTATTAATGATTCCGAAACAACACTTCCAACAGTGAAGCAAGAGTTAGCCTCAATAATATCAATTTCATCAATAGACCCGGCAGGATTTGATGGGACTTTAGAGAATATAAAGGTAACCATTAATGCTAACAATTCTGGAACAATTAGTATTGTAGGAAGCTTATCAATAGATGTTGGAGAATTAGAAATTATAAATTCAGAACTTTTGTTCTCAAAATGTTCAAGCATTTCATTTTTAAATCAATCCATAAATCTTAAAAAATTGATAATAAACTCATCATTCCTTCATTCCTGCGATTCGAAACTATGGTCGGGAATCCTTATCAATGGTTCAAATAGCGAGTCCCTTTATATAATAAATAATTCAAGAATCGAGGATGCAATTGCAGCTGTGCAAGCGAGGAATAATCCATTGCTCATAATTGATAATAATAGATTTAATAGAAATATTAAGCATATTCAAATTAGAAATAGTAAGGACCAAATAAATTCAGTAATTACAAATAACAAATTTCTTTGCAATGATCCATCTAATGCTGTTTTAGGCGCTAACCCTGCTTTTGCATTTTCTGAAACAGATTGCGAGGATGAGTACTTTTTGCCTTACATAACCAACATAGGAATTGATCTTCAACTTGTAAATAACCTTACAATTGACAACAACAATTTTGAGAATTCTTATTGCGGTATCAGATGTTTAGCATCCTCAATTATTGCCGAGGATAATACATTTCATTTAATTAGGAATTTTGTCAATCCTACTGAAATAGATCCGGCAAATAATGCGCCTATATTCACGGCAATAGATGATTACGCCGGTTGTGGTATATTCCAAAATAATTCATTTTTGACAAGCAATCTAAGCACCGCTGGTGGCTATTTGTACATTGATAATTCAACTTTCACAAATTTGCGATATGGAGTAAGAATATTAAATAGTAACTTGTCAAGAATTAGTAAGAACAGCACCTCTAGAACGGATATAAAAATTCAAAATTGCGAATTTAATAATGCAGCCTACTCATTAAATGGGGATGTTTTGAATACCGCAATAGCTATCAATGGTTTAAGAGCTGCCGGTTATGGGCCTACTGCTCAAGTATTTGCTCAGAATATGCTAATTGAACATAATTACATTGATGGTTTTTCTTATGGGATTGATATAAAGGATAGTCAATCTGATTTGGACATTCAGTTCAACAATATCAGCACAATAATTCAAACAAATAATTGGCTTTTGAGAACTGCAATTTCGCTAAAAGAATTTTACTCATATAATTATATTTTAATTACTTATCCTTGGTTTCCTTGGTCTCCATTGCCTGAAATTACTGCATATGAGCCGTATTTTATTAATAACAATATTATTGGCGATAGTGAGGTAAGGGATATAGTTATAGGAAGAGGCATTCAATCAGAATTTAGCAGCTATGGAAACGTATTAGCAAACGAAGTAAACATATATTCAACTAGCTATCCTCTAGCGGCATTTGGTGTTATATCAATCTCTTCTGCTAGCGTATACATTGTGGGCAATAAAGTTAGGCGCAATAGCGCTTTAGTACCTTCTATCGCTCAATACGCCAACAACGGCATACTAATAGAAAATAGTAAAAGTAATATCGTATGCAAAAACGAGATTGATGATTTTGCTTCGGCATTGAGGATAGTTAATTCATCAAATCACTTACAAGTTAAGTGCAATGTGTTTGAATCTTATCAATATCAAGGCGTAAGCCTTAGAAATGCGCTTTTTGGCGATCAGGTTTTTGATACAGGTGCCCCTTTCGACAATATCTGGACTGAGATTAGTGGAATGAGAATTAAAGGTAGTTTGAATGAAACGGAACCTCATTTTTGGTATTACGGCTCATCTACTAATGATCCCGGTCAACTTGAACTAGATGCAAATGCACCCAGTTCATCAAATGTATATGTGACTCCTTTTTCCAATCCCAATTATTTATTTCAAACGGTAAATGTGCCAAGTTCAACAAGTTCGCACTGTGACGAGGAGGGAATGGAATGCACTGATAGTGCAATACCTACCTTTTTTGGTGAAAAACGATTGGGGCAAAGAGATAGTTTATTTGGTGGCATTATTAATGATTTTAACCCAAATCATTTTTCTGATACAAGTTCAGCAGATGAATATTCTATCATAAAATATGCATTTGAGACTTTTTACTTAGACCCTTCATGGTTAAACATTGGAGACCCAAGCGATACTTGTATCAGAATTACTTTTTGGCTTGTTCGGATTTACCAATTGCTAAACAAATCATTCAAAATTTTAATTCACTTTTGAATACTCTGACTCTTTAATGATTGACTCTTTAGAAACCTTGTACAATGATAATGACACTTTGATTTCTGAGGCATTAAATCAGTGTACTAGTAACAACATCAATCAACTAATTTCAGAAAACAACAGAATGAGCTTAATTCATATGGCAGATTCTGTTGCCAAACAAGCCTTGAACATTTACTACAATACCTGGCAAAAAGGCAAATATACTTTAACTGCGAGTGACAGCGCTTTGCTTAACGCTATTGCATTTGATGACCCTTCCATATCAGGAGATGGGGTATATTTAGCCAGAATGTTATTGGACACAATTGTTGTGGAAGTTGAACAACAAGCAAGACTAGCTGAGGTTGAGATACGAGAGCATGGTACACATGATTCTTTGAATCCTCTTGTGTTTCCCAACCCTACCAATGGAACGTTTACAATAGATTTAAATTTTGAACCGGAAGCAGAAGTGCAAGTAAGTTTGATGGATTTAACTGGTCGTATTGTGTTCAATGCTACACAAGTATCACAAATTAAATCTTATTCATTTGATTACTTGGCATCTGGTGTTTATCTTTATAGAATAGAATATAATAGTAGTATTCTATCTCAAGATAAATTAGTTATTCAAAAGCCGTGATGTGTGTTTTAAGACAGTTGATTTGGTTAATTTTATTTTGGCATACAAATGAAATATTTGCCCAAAACCTAGTTTTAAATCCCGGTTTCGAAACTATTGATTCTTGTTTTACCCATTGTGAAAACACTCCTTCTTTTGGCTTAGATTACTTGCCCTCTTGGGATAATATTAGTTCTGCCGATCTGATGTCTTCCTGCAATGTAACTGAAGGAGATTTCAATTACAATTGTATTTATAATTCTGTGCCATTGAACTGGCAGGGTTATCAGTATCCGCATACTGGTCAAAATTACATTGGCTACTATTTTGGTGTTAAACCATACAATTCAAGCAGCTTTTTAAATAATTTAAGAGACTATCCTATTGGACGTCTGTCCAAACCCCTTGAAAAAGACAATATGTACTGCCTTTCTTTTTTTGTTAGTCAGGCTTCTTCTTTGTATTTAAAATATATTCAAGGTCTTGATTCAAATTATACCATATTTTTAAATGTTGATAAAATCGGCGTGAAATTCTATAGTTCCAAACCTTCATTTGGCATTGGAGCTATTATCACTAGTACTGATTTAGATATGCGTCCTGACTCTTTACCATTCTTCTCAGATACGCTGAATTGGATGAGAACTTCATCACCATATATTGCTAATGGAGATGAATTGTATATTCTAATTGGTAATCTTTATGATGGTAATAATATTAGCTATAATTTTATTTCTGATGTGGCAGATAGCATATATATGTTTCCTGGATCATTATTGGTATGCTACCATTATATCGATGATTTTGAATTGGTTGAAATCCCTGATATTGTGCTTTCGAGCAGCGAACCTGAAATAGTAGTAGGAGAATCTGTTATTTTAAGTGCTAGCCAAATAGCCGAAGAGCAAGTTTGGTTTGCAAGTGATGCTATGCAAATAATTGGAACAGGTTTATCTATAGAGGTGAGTCCAACCGTAAGTTCAACTTACTATTTACGGAGCTTGCAATGCAAGATGTATGCTTGGGATACCGTTAACGTAAAAGTTCGTCAGCCTTTGCCACCGCCATTTGAGCCGTTAAAGCTCTTCATAAGCAACACCATAAGCAAAGAGAACTTTTTAATTAATTACACAGGCGATGAACGACCATTGCTAAACATGGCACTTTTTAATAGTGTAGGTCAGTTGGTACACGTTCAAGATGTTACTGAAAGCACAACCATTCCAACATCAGGTTACGCTCCTGGCATTTATTATTGCCGCATTTTTAAAGGCAATGAATTTATTTTAACCGAGAAGATTGTGGTGATGAAATAAAACAACGGCCGCTTAATCCAAAACCAACAATTCTCAGGCATTGGCACGCATACGTTAAATTTAAGTGGTTTGGCAAGAGGTATTTATTATTGCAGGGTTATGCAGGGTAATGAGGTTTTAGTATCTGAGAAAATCGTTAAAAGCTTAACTAAACTCACGTAGTTCGATTATTGTTATAATAATTGGCGCATAGCTCTATCTTTACGATTAGTAAACAATGCAATCCGTTTGAAAACAACTTATATAAGCACTTCTCTACACGAAATGCAGATTTTTGCAACCGCTAGAGCTCTAGGGCGATACCATATACCATAGACACCCATACATTGGCGCACCATCAGGTTCAAGAATTGGTTCATACACAGCACATAAACCAGAAAAAGGCGCAAGAGAAAAGTTTCGAGATGATCGAATCCCAATAATGGCGAGTTCACCTTGGTTTTCAAGGTGTAATAGATGGACATTTAGTGAAATAATCGACTTGGCGCGCGGGGAGAATTATTCAATCAAAAACATCCAAAGTAGTCGATAATTCATCCTCTAAAGAACAGCTACAAATCCATACTGTTTCTAATGGGGGTATATTTTTGCCGCATAGTTTCAATGAATGGGGAAACATTTGGAGTTAAACAATTTGTAATTTCAAAGTAGAAAATTTTAAAACTTATAATTCTCTCGCAGTTTATATTTAATTTAAGTATTGGCCAAATACCACCTTTAGTAAACTATCCAGGTGTTAGTAATTTTGGTGAAGTTACTCACAAGGCCCTTAGAAGCCAGATAGCAGTTCATGATTTTTTTGCAAGCGCAGGTTTTAGCCTTTTTCCCCATTACAAGGAGGATCTCAAAGGATTACTAAAGTTAATTCTCAAGGTGAAATTTTAATGAACAATTTTTATAGAATGGCACTCAGAAGGTACTACAGTAGAGTTCATTAATAAAAAGCTGATAATAATTTGGTTTACTGGGCACAGAAGCCGAGGTTTGGTGTTTTGGTGGGAGATCAAATCTTCGTTTAAAAATAAGTCCGAATCTTACTGATACAATTTGGACGTATTACCATCAAGATTCATCTTCCCCGATGTCCCAGTTGAAATTGTTGAAAACGAAAATGGAATTTAGGTTTAGTCGCCTCTGAAGGTTTTTAGGGGTTCCTGAAACTCTTAATGCGGTGTTCTTGCGTTTAAATCAGGTGAATTAAGAGCTGAAACTATAATTATGTAAGCAACAGTTGGTCCTGAAAGTATTATTGCAAGTATTAATGGGATATATAATTTCTTCTTCTGCTGGTCCAAGCTTTAATAATGGGCATTTCACCCCAATCTGGTTTTCTTGATTCAAATGGTATTATTCAATCTGATTTTTCAGTGAATTCACTTGAGCAAGCAGGTATGAGTAGATATGGGCCTGATAAACTAATTTTATCAGGCTATTCTTTCCGCAATTACTAAACCAGTTGTTATGGTTAGAAGATGAAACACCATATTCTCTAAATTATACAATTCAATCTTCCCACTGCTTATAATTATGTTGGAAGAAAGGTTTAAATGGTGAAATAGTGTCCCGTGGAACAGTTAACGTAATTCAGGCTCGTCATGCTCTGTTCTCTTATTGTCTGCTATGGGCCAAACAATATGATTTTGGCCCTGCTACGGATTTTCTTTTAGATTTTATTGAAACTCGTGATGGAGGTCTATTAGTTGGAGGTAACGCCACAGGTGCATCTAGTGGTGCTGATGCTTGGTTGCTAAAACTCGATGCCAACGGCTGCCTAGACCCACAAGATTGTGAGGTAGGAGTTAAAAGATATGCCTTTGCCAGATGCGTTAACCATTTATCCCAATCCTGCTCAAAGATTGGCTTAAGAATTGATATCCGAACAAAATGGTAAACCATACGCGCGCTCTGGTACTTCATCGGCCGCATCATCCAAAACGAGCAATTTTCAGGCATTGCTTCACGCATACTTTGAATCTAAAGCGGTCTTGCGCCGGGTATTTATTATTGCCGGGTTATGCAGGGTGATGAGGTGATGAGTGGTTGAGAGGTGGTTGTGACCCCTCTCTAAATCTCTCCCACAGGAGAGACTTGATATCATTCAAGCTTTCCCAGTTATTTCTCCCCCTCTCCTTGTTACATGAGGCTTGCCTCGTCAAGGAGAGGACTTAGGTTGAAGGTGATAGGAGAGGACAAAATCATGTAAATTCTATCAATCTTCCCCTCTCCTTGAGGAGAGGGGTTGAGAGAAGGTCGATGATGTCAGGAGAGGGGCCAGCCTCCAGCAAGCAGGTAAGCAAGCCCGATGTTATCGGGGCGCGAGTTTTTGTTCTTGTCTCTTTTATTAACTCCTATCCGCTTACTTATTCTATTACCTGTAGCTTTTTGCATGGTGCATTTGAATCTACCTACTTCATCGCCTCTTAAAGCTGAGTGCTTGGGTTTTCTTCTTCCGCCCACCCGGGCGCGCCATTTCCTCCAATTATTAGGATGCAGCTCTCGTTTCATGATAGCCTTTACATCATCTTCTCTGATTCCGAATTGGCTATAAATTGCATCAAAGGGAGTTCGGTCTTCCCATGCCATTTCGATGATTCTGTCAAGGTCAATGTCGCTGAAATCTTTCATAAACTTGAAAACACAGCTAATCACAATTTGTTTTTTTCTTGATCAATTATCTCTTCAATAATGCTAGAAGCCAATTGCAGTCGCTGCTCTCCTAAACCCGAAATTAAGCTATAAGGCCTGTTCGAATTGACTAAGGCTTTCTCATACTTCTTAAAAAGCTCTTCCCTTTGATGCGGATGCTCCCTCAAGGGATCTTCTTGCCAAGGCAAATCGATGTTCATCAAAAATATATGGCTAAATAGGTGTGATTCAGATTCTTTAATAATCCAATGAGGACATTGTCCAAAAACATGCTCCAGCCAAATACGGCAAACCAACAAATCGGTATCGAAGAAATGAATTCCGGGCTTTGACATCAGGTCATTCCTTCTTATCAATTGCTCTTTTGCAATGCTAATAACGTCTTCATAGGTATACTGAGGTCCTTTGGCTTCTAAATATTCACGTGCGTATTCGGGAAGTAGTTCTCCGTTAAACTTTGATGCCAGATATGATGCCATATCAGACTTTCCGGTTGATTCAGGTCCGGTAATTAGGATGTTTATGCTTTTTTGAAATCTCTTTTCCATAAAACATATCCTTGAATGGCCAGCACAGTAAAAGTGAGGTACAAAAACGAGGTAGCATAAAGCTCTCGGGTAAAAAACAAGCCGGCTGATACAACATCAATTACAATCCAGAAAAGCCAGTTTTGTAAAAATTTCTTTGCCATTAAGTAAGTGGCTACTAATCCGCCAGTTGCTAAACTGGCATCTATATATGGCGAATTACCTGAAGAGAAATTGCTTAACAGAAAGCCAATGAATAATCCACTTGGAAGCCAAATTGCCAGTGAAATCAATATTTCATTCGTGTTCATAAGTACAACTGGCCGATTTTTAGGTGAACTGCCCATCTGTAGCCAGTTAAACCAGCCGTAAAATCCAAAAACAACATACAAAGCTTGTAAAACAGATTCAGCAAACAGTCCGCTTAAGATGAAAATGTATGAATACAAACCAGCACCTATAATGCCTAAAGGCCAACCAAAAATAGAAGCTCTTGCAGTTAGAAGAACTCCCGCAAAAGCAATAAAAGCTGCTATGTATTCAACACTACTCATTGACGCAAAGAAACAAATTAATCGTGCTTGGGAATTTGCATAAATCCTTTAAAACAAAAGCAAAAGAAGTTTGTCTTGTGAGAATAGTTTTACTTCCTTGTCGCAAAAATAGTATCTGATGTCACTTAAAATCGCCACGTATAATGTAAATGGTATTCGTTCAGCAATGAGCAAAGGACTAATCGATTGGGTTAAAGCTGCAAACCCGGATGTTCTTTGCGTACAGGAAATTAAAAGCCAGGAAGACCAAATAGATAAAGCAGCTTTTGAGGCTTTAGGTTATCAAACGTATGCTTTTCCGGCTCAAAAAAAAGGTTACAGCGGAGTAGCTGTTTTCAGTAAAGTTGCTCCTAAGCATGTTGAATTAGGCATTGGAGAAGAGAAATATGACTTTGAAGGAAGAAGCATTCGTTTAGATTTTGAGGGATGGTCGGTAATAAATACCTATTTCCCAAGCGGCTCAAGCGGCGACGAAAGGCAGGATTTTAAAATGGAGTTTCTTGATTACTACCAGAATTACATCAATGAATTGTCTAAAGAATTTCCTCAACTAATAATTTGTGGTGATTATAATATTTGTCACAGAGCCATTGACATTCATAACCCGGTGAGTAATAAAAATAGCTCCGGTTTTTTACCGGAGGAAAGAGAATGGATGGAAAATTTTCTAGAATCTGGCTATATTGATTCTTTTAGAAGTCTAAACTCTGAGCCACATAATTATACCTGGTGGAGCTACAGAGCGGGAGCTCGCTCAAAGAATTTGGGCTGGCGTATCGATTACATCTGCATTTCGAATAAGCTTAGCGACAAACTTATTTCTTCACGAATTTTGCCTGATGCGATGCACAGCGATCATTGTCCAATGATTACAGAGCTAAATCTTTAGAAACAAAAACTTGCGAAAATTGAGGGAGCCAGTGTAATTGATCTTTATCCTTGTTGTTTCTCCATAAACGAGCGAAGCGAAGCATTGGCCATACTTTTTATTTTATGCTTAACGGTTGAGGTCCAGCCCAGCAAAAGACCCGTCATGCCGAGCGCCTGAGCCGACCAATTCCAAAGACTGAACTTATCAACATGAGTAATGATTTTGCCATTCTTAAACTCAAATTCGGCCTTTATTTTATTGACTACTTTTCTTTTGGTAGGCGTGTAAACGTATTCTGCTTGCCAATTAGCATAAACTTTATTGCCTTTTGATTTTATCCCACCGAAGGTGATTACTATGCCTGGTCTAACAAGCATTTTCCACATACTTTTAGCTTGTTCACCTTTAAGAATGCCGAAAACAGGATCGCTAAAACTCACATCATCATCATACAATGCAATCATCGAAGCCGCATCTGCGTTCGCGAATGAAGTATAAAACGTATTAATTACTGCTTCGTTATCCATAATTCAATTAGCCTTTGCGCCAGCGCTCTAATTTTGGAATTCCTCGTGTGAAGAAACCTGCAACAAAACCGGGCATTCCCATATCTTTCATCTTGTGTTTAACACGATGTTGCATGTCCTCCACCTTTAGATGAGGCATGGTGAAACTACCGTTCAGGTAACAATGTGAACAATACACTCTATTGCGGGATCCGTCGGCATTTGTCCCTCCCCCCTGCGCATCACGTTTTAACGGCATACCGCATGACTGACAGTTTTTTGATACTAAAGCCATACGAATTATTCTTAAAATGAGCCACTTAAGGTATGTAATCAAAAGCATATCTGCAAGAATTTTATCTCGTGACTTGGTTTGTTCATCTTTGTAGTGATGGAACGCCGGACCTATTTTGCTGATATCATTGTACCTCTCTCTTTGCCGCGATTGTTTACTTACAGGGTGCCCGAGCTTTTGAGTCCCTTTGTTAAGCCATTGCAACGCGTAATCGTTCCATTTGGCAAGCGCAAAAGGTATACAGGCATCATTCACAGCGTTCACGAGAATCCTCCAAAAGGATATGAAGCACGTTATATCGATGAGATTCTGGAAATTAGTCCGGTTATTAATCCCTCTCATTTGAAGTTTTGGGAATGGATGGCCGAATATTACATGTGTTCTTTGGGAGAGGTAATGCAAGCCGCCTTGCCGGCGGGATTAAAACTCTCGAGTGAAACAGTGTTTAAGGCATTGAAAAAGCTTGAAGACGTTGACACTGAAACTTTGGCGATAGAGAATATCTCATTCTTGAAGCTCTTGAACAAGTGAAAGAGTTAAAGGTAAAAGATGTTGAAGGCATAGCCGGAATAAAGACTGTTTATCCAATCATTAAATCTATGATGGATAAGCGACTCATCGTTGCCGAAGAAGAGTTAAAGGAGATTTTCAAGCAGAAGACTGTGGCAATGCTTAAGCTTTCGGCAGATTATAGTGGACAAGATGCGCTGCATCAACTTTTAGATTCTCTTAACCGAGCCCCAAAGCAACAGGAGCTTGTTTTGGCTTATATGAGCATGTTTCCCGGTGTAACCGGGGATTGGGAATTGGTGAGTAGAAAATCACTTTTAGAAAAGTCAGGAAATTCTACTCCAACAGCACTTAATGCACTTGTTAAAAAAGGAGTGTTTCAAGGGGAAGATGTTGTTGTAAGTCGATTAACCGGAGCTGATAAATTGCAGAATAAATTTCCAGACTTAAATGAGCTGCAAAAATCGGCTTTAAATGAAATCAATGAAGGTTTTGCCGAAAGCAAGCCCGTTTTATTATTTGGAATAACCGGAAGTGGAAAAACAGAAGTTTACCTTGAACTCATAAAAGAGCAAATTGCCAAGGGTAAGCAAGTGCTTTATCTATTACCCGAAATCGCTCTAACAGCGCAGATTATCCAAAGATTGAGAATCTGTTTCGGAAGGAAGGTGCAGATTTATCACTCGAAATTTAGCGAGAACGAGCGCGTTGAAGTGTGGAATGCTATTTCAGAGGCTGATCCCGATTCCGGGATGATAGTATTGGGTGCCAGGTCTTCGGTGTTTTTACCTTTCAAAAACCTGGGTTTGGTAATCGTTGATGAAGAACACGAAACTACCTTTAAACAGCATGAGCCCAATCCAAAGTATCATGCTCGCGATAGTGCAATGGTGCTTGCAAAATTCTCAAAAGCCGACATTCTATTGGGTACAGCTACACCTTCGGTGGAAAGTTATTTTAATGCTAAAGCAGGAAAATACAAGCTCGTTAGAATGAATGAGCGATTTGGTGGCTCTGTTTTGCCCGAGATTAGCATTGTTGATTTGAGAGTCGATACCAAGAAAAGAAAAATGAAAGGCCTGTTTTCATCTGACTTGGTAGATGAAATTCAGGATACAATTTCTCAGAAAAAACAGGTAATTCTCTTTCAAAACCGAAGAGGTTTCTCTCCAATGATTGAATGTCAAAATTGCCATTGGGTTCCACATTGTGTGCAATGCGATATCAGCCTCACTTACCACAAACAGATTCATCAGCTCAGATGCCATTATTGCGGATACAGCTTAAATGTTCCTTCTAAATGTGATGAGTGTAAGTCTACAGATTTGAGAATGAAAGGCTTTGGCACTGAGAAGATTGAGGAGGAGCTAACAGAGCTTTTTCCTGACGTATCTGCCTCGCGAATGGATTTAGACACAACTCGCTCTAAGTATTCTTACCATAAAATCATAGATGATTTTGAGAATGAAAGAACGCAGGTACTTATTGGCACCCAAATGGTTAGCAAAGGGCTCGATTTTAACAATGTTAATCTGGTGTCTATTTTAAGTGCAGATGCAATGTTAAATTACCCTGACTTCAGGGCATTTGAGCGAAGTTTTCAGCTTATTTCACAAGTTGCTGGCCGTGCCGGCCGGAGGGAAACCCTAGGCAAAGTGCTAATACAAACATGGAAACCCGAACATGAAATACTCAAGCGCATTCAGGAGTACGATTTTGATGGCTTTTTCAACACAGAACTCGCAGAAAGAAAAACGCACAACTATCCACCTTTCAGCCGAATAATACATGTAACTCTCAAGCATGAGCATCAATCGGCGCTAGACCCGGCTGCTGATGCTTTGGCTTCCTGGTTAAGGTCGGCATTTGGAGATCGGGTTTTGGGACCTGAATATCCGCCTGTGTCAAGAGTGAGGAACTTATTTCAAAAGAGGATGCTCCTCAAGATTGAAAATGAGGCTTCCTTATCAAAAGTTAAAACTACGCTCAGAGAGCAAATTGATAGATTTTTTGAGGCTAATAAGTTAAAGGCATTCAGACTAATGATTGATGTTGATCCGGTTTAGGTCCTCCTGAGCTTGTCGAAAAACAACGGTGATTCAAGTCCCCCTGAGCTTGTCGAAGGGGGACTTACTTTTATTTTTTGTAGAAACAGAGGACCATTGCGATAATTAGCCGCGACTTTCTAACAAGTTGATAGTCTGGACTATGCATGTCGTATATTTCGGTTTTTAATTACAGATGCCTTTCAAAACCTATTATGTATACATTTTAAAGTGCAGCGATGACTCATATTATGTAGGCGTAACCAACAACATAATAAGAAGGATGAATGAACATCAGACCGGGCGAAGTATAAAGTCTTATACTTTTGATAGGAGGCCCCTTAAGCTGGTTTATTCAAGGGAGTTCACCAATATCCTAAAAGCAATAGCTTATGAAAAGCAACTCAAAGGCTGGAGAAGAGCAAAAAAGGAAGCTTTAATTGAAGGGAGATTAGATGATTTGGTTGAGTTTTCTAGGGCAAGTAGTCATGGTTCGACAGGCTCACCATGACTAGCAAAGTCACTCTTAGCTTGTCGAAGAGTGACTGCCCTCGACAGGCTCACCATGACTACTCAAGTCCCCCTGAGCTTGTCGAAAAACAGCGGTGATTAAGGTCCCCCTGAGCTTGTCGAATGGGGGCTTGTCGAAAAACAGCGGTGATTAAGGTCCCCCTGAGCTTGTCGAAAAACAGCGGTGATTAAGGTCCCCCTGAGCTTGTCGAAGGGGGGGCTTAATCCAACTTCAAAACAGCCATAAATGCCGACTGCGGAACTTCCACAGAGCCAACTTGGCGCATACGTTTCTTCCCTTCTTTCTGCTTTTCTAAAAGCTTGCGTTTACGTGAAATATCTCCACCATAACACTTGGCAGTAACGTCTTTTCGCATTGCTTTCACTGTTTCGCGAGCAATTACTTTTGCACCAATCGAAGCTTGAATGGCAATTTCGAACTGCTGCTTTGGAATTAACTCTTTAAGCTTTTCGCAAATGCGCTTTCCGAAATCGTATGCATTATCTCTGTGAATCAATGATGAAAGCGCATCAACCGGTTCGCCGTTTAACATCAAATCTAACTTGATTAGTTTAGACTCACGATAGTCAATCGGATGATAGTCGAATGATGCATAGCCACGAGAGATGGACTTAAGTTTATCATAGAAATCGAATACGATTTCGCCCATTGGCATCTCAAAGACTAGTTCAACGCGGTCGGTAGTAAGGTAGTTTTGATTAACTAAAATCCCTCGTTTCTGAATGCACAGCGTCATAATTGCGCCAGTATATTCAGATTTTGTGATTACCTGAGCCCTAATAAATGGTTCTTCAATTCTATCCAGCTTACTTGGGTCGGGAAGGTCTGTTGGATTGTTTACCACCATATCATCACCATTGGTTTGGTAAGCATGGTAAGAAACGTTAGGAACAGTGGTGATTACTGTCATACCGAACTCTCTTTCCAACCTTTCCTGAATAATCTCCATGTGGAGCATCCCTAAGAAACCGCAACGGAAACCAAATCCCAGCGCAGCTGAAGATTCAGGCTCGAATGTTAGTGAAGCATCATTTAACTGAAGCTTTTCCATCGAATAGCGAAGCTCTTCATAATCTTCTGTATC
The DNA here is from genome assembly GCA_018401705.1 of Bacteroidia bacterium. Lineage (GTDB taxonomy): Bacteria > Bacteroidota > Bacteroidia > M30B66 > M30B66 > M30B66. The sequence goes on from JAGYKL010000030.1 coordinate 16,005, forward strand.
TACCGGGAAAATTCCCGCAAAAACCATAGGTTTTACATCCTCAAATCCTTTGATTTGCTCAGCACATGGACGATCAACATGAGTAATTGTGTCACCTACTTTTACTTCGCGTGCTTCCTTAATTCCAGAAATTAAGTAACCTACATCTCCGGTTTTTACTTCATCGCGGGCTTCCGGTTTTAATCTTAAAAGGCCAATCTCATCTGCAAAATAGGTGCTGCCAGTCGACATGAACTTAACTTTATCACCTTTCTTGATGGAGCCGTTCATGACTCTGAAGTATGCATAAATTCCTCTGAAGGAGTTAAATACAGAATCAAAAATCAATGCCTGAAGAGGAGCATCCGGATCTCCTTTTGGAGCAGGAACTCTTGCTACAATAGCTTCTAGAATGTCATTTACGCCCATCCCGGTTTTACCGGAAGCAGGAATAATATCTTCCCGGCGACAGCCGATCATATCTACAATTTGATCAGAAACTTCTTCAGGATTTGCACCCGGAAGATCCATCTTATTCATAATTGGGATAATTTCAAGATCGTGTTCAAGAGCAAGATATAGATTGCTAATTGTCTGAGCTTGAATGCCCTGAGCAGCATCTACAATAAGGAGTGCACCTTCGCAGGCAGCAATAGAACGTGACACTTCGTATGAAAAATCAACGTGACCCGGGGTGTCAATTAGATTAAGAATATACTTCTGTCCATCAGGAGAATTATACTCCATTTTTATGGCCTTACTTTTAATGGTAATTCCTCTCTCTCTCTCCAAATCCATATCATCAAGCACCTGAGCTTGAGATTCACGCTTGGTGATAGTATTGGTATATTCGAGCAAACGATCGGCTAGGGTAGATTTACCATGGTCGATGTGAGCGATAATGCAAAAATTGCGGATGTTCTTCATTGCGGGCGCAAAGATAGTTGAAAAGCATTCAGTTTAATTGAATAGAAACCATGCTTAAATTGATTTGTTTTTCTTTTGATATTTCTCATCATCAATCCTTAAAGCCTCATCAAATAGAAGCAATAGTTTCCCCTGGAAATCTTCATCATTTATTTTATTGTCCAATCTCACAAGCTTCACCATTTTCAATTGGTTCAGTTCAAAAATATCCGCCGCAGGCGATTCTGTTAATAATTTGCCCCAGTAAAAACCAAAATACAAACCAAGCTTGTCTTTATTAAAATAACCCAAAGGGCCAAGCCTATATAAAAAGCAGGCTCCATAGCTCATTCTTGGGTAAATCTTTACATCAACACCAAGGAGCAATTGTGCAAAAAAGTCGACATCTAAACGAGTTTCATCCGTTTGTTTATTCAACCAGTTTTCCCAAATAAGCCTGAAATTAGGGTTCATATTTTTTCAATAGACACTTGTCTTGCGAAAATAGAAAACAATAAAGCGTGCACGTTATTTCAAGTTAGAGTTTACATAGCAATATTTCATTTGGCTATCAAAATTACGAATCGCTAATAATTTTCTTTATTTGCTTAATAATCGGCGAAGCCTCATAATGATTAGTATCCCCGCTCTATTTGTTTTAGTTATACTTGCTGCTTTCGCATTGATTTCTTTCAAGTGGTTTTCTGAACATGTAGAAACTTTCTTTTGGACATCATTCTTGCTATACTTTGATCCCGGAGGTGTTTTCTCGGGCTTCTCTGATATGGGTTTGCTTAGCAGACTTAAATCGCACGATATATTCTTTCTCTTTATGATGGTGTCCTGGCGTGCTTCAGGATACTGGAAAATAAACACAAACTTTAGAATGTATAAGCAATATCTCATTTTGCTATTCGTCTATTGTGTCTACTTTGTTTTAGTATATGGGTATTTCGTGCCTATGCACTATGGCTATGAGGATTTTCAATTGTTCTTCCAGAAAAACCGGCAGTTTATTTATTGTCCATTTATTTTCTTAGCTGTTTACCAATTTGGATATATGAGTATTGACAAGCTTTTAAGGCCTTTGTTGTATACTTCTCTTTTGATGTTTATCGCATTTTTTATCACAGTAATTGGCGGAATTGAAATCTTGCCTATTTACAAATGGTCGAGATTTATCGAAAACGATAGGATTTCTTTGTTGAGTTATGGTTTATCTTATTGGCTTCTGCCTCTGGGTGTTGCCGCTATTTTCTTAGAATACAAACTGCCCGATTATTTCAAACGGCTTATTCTTCTGTCGGCATCTTTCATGTTTGTGATTATTGTTCTAACCTTAACCAGACGGGAATTTATTCGAATTCTATTCATGTTAATCACAATCCCAATCATAACCAGCTTTATATCAGGGACCTCGGTAGGTAAAGGTTATCGGAGAATATCCATTTTTCTTCTTATTCCTTTTCTATTTCTGCTGATGTTTTTTCCTATATATCTTGATTTGTCAGCTAATATTCTCGAAGGTTTATTTAGTTTTTTAAATGCTGATGACGCATCTAAAATCAAAGATTACAGACTTTCTGGTGAAGGCGATTTGGTATACGTTAAGCAAATAATTGCCGATAATCCACTGCTTGGAATTGGTTACTATCCGGCCCCATGGGCCGAAGTTCTCGATATGAAGGAATCGGGGAATATTTTAGGCCTTGCACTTGATGCCTCGAGCGAAGTGCCGATTTTTGGATCAACAATGCGCCTGGGATTTGTGGGTTTAATTTTACCCGCATTTATACATCTTAGTTTAATTGCTTTATGCATGAAACTGGCCCGTTTAATTAAGACCAATTTTAAAGTTTATAAGACAAATATTTTTGAATTACTCTTGGCTTTAACCATCATATATTATTTCATAACCTTGTTTTCTACCGATTTATTTAGCTTGTTTTTAGAATATTATCATCCGCCTAAATTTGCACTGTTCACCTCAATGCTGGCAATTTTACTGGCTATTTATTCGAGGCTCAATTTTCGTTTGATGAAGTTAAGAATGCAAAATGACTGAGACAATCACGACAAATACCTGCTCTGTTTGCGCGAGCCACGAAATAGAATCGCTTCCTGTAAAGGAAATGCGCAATGGTTGGCGTGAAGTTCACCCTTATCATTACTGCCGCAGTTGCGGATTCCTAGAGCTAGTTTCTGTGCCTACAGAAATGGCCAAGTATTATGAAAATGGATATTACACAGCCAGTAAGCCACATACTAAAATTGAAGGATTAAGAGCTTCTTTTTGGGCTTTGAGAGCTAAACTTTATGATTCAGTTTTTCATCCACTCTGGCACAAATGGGCATACAATACAATGCTTGACTGGAAGCATAAATTGGGTATTTCGTTTCAAGATTCTATTCTTGATTATGGCTGCGGGAATGGCGATATTCTTTATGAATTTCACAAACACGGTTTTAAAAAGCTTGAAGGATTAGACCCTTTTCTCCCTGAAATAAAAGAGGTTTTGCCTTTTCCTCTTAACAGAGGAGGAATTGCTGATTTTAAAAAAGATAAGAAGTATAAGCTTATCATGATGCATCATTCGTTTGAGCATATGCCCAATCAGGCGGGCGTTCTTAATAGTTTAAAACCTATACTTGCGAAAGGAGCCAAAGTCTTAATAAGGATGCCTGTTGTTAATGAGGCTTTTTACCAATACCGAGAGAATTGGGTGCAAATTGACGCTCCGCGACACCTTGGAATTCACTCTGTTAAAAGCTTTAAGCTACTTGCCGAAGCTTGTGGATATGACATTCTGGAAGTTTTCTACGATAGCACCTCTTTTCAATTTACCGGAAGTGAACAGAATAGGGCCGACATTGCTTTCTTTGAGCCTACATCGCTGAAAATAAATCCGGACAAAAGTATTTTCAAAGCTGAACAGCTGATTGAGTTTGAGAAAAAGGCAGTTGAGTATAATTCAACCGGCAAAGGAGATCAGGCCGGTTTTATCTTATCTCTCAAATGAGTGCATTTGCTATAGTGTTATTATCACAAACGATGTTTGGAGGAGCTCAAAAAAGGTTCTTCAATTTGCATCGTCATTTTAGAAGCATTTATGGCGAAAAGGCTTGGTTTATAGTTACTCCAGCTATGAAAGCCGAAATTGAAAAAACGTATGGACATGAATATTGCCAAGGTGTTCATGCTATTGGAGAAACTCATAAAAGCAACTCTTTAAGTGCTACGCAAGCAGTTGTTAAAAAGCCGAAAAGCGGCTTGATTAACTCACTTAAAAGCTCAATCGCTTTTGATATTTACTTTTATTTTAAATCAAGAAAGCGCACAAAAAAACAATTCGAAATCATTGATGAATTCGCGAAAGAGAAAGGAATAAATAGCTTCTTGGCAGTTTATTCTGGGGTGCTTCCTTTGTATTTCTACTTCGATAGAAATAACAGAAAACAAAGAATTGTTTTTTCAAACATGGATTCCTGGTTTTCTCATTTTGAAGAAAATAAATTCAAACGGTTTTTCAGGCAGTATACCTTATTTCACCGGGCTCATGAGCAAAGTGATCATGTTGATATACTTAGTCCCTTCGTATTAAATGGGCTAAAATCCAGGAAATACCTTCCTGCAGAGCAGTCTTTCTCAATTACAGCTTGCTCATTCATAGATTATAGTGCTTGTGAAATTGGTGAAAAAGCAAGTCTTGACTTTATCTTTTCGAGTCGGCTTGAGGAAGACAAAAACCCAATGAATTTCTTAGAAGCCGCCATGAAATTGGGTCCAAAATATCCAGCAACGAACTTTCATATTTTAGGTAAAGGCAGATTGTCTGATTCAATTATTTTGAAGCTGAAATCATATCCACTTAATAATATTAAATACCATGGTTTTGTTAGCAATCCATGCTCTTTTTTTGCAGAAACCTCTGTCTTTGTAAGTCTTCAAACTGATAACAATTACCCTAGCCAATCGGTACTCGAAGCTATGGCGTGTGGCAATGCCATAATTGCAACTGACGTGGGCGACACAGGGCTTTTTGTTAATGAAAACAATGGCTGGCTTATCAATAACACAACAGAAGATTTAATATTTGCCATGGAAAATTGTGTGAATAACAGGCAAGAAGTAAGCTCTCGTGGTGCTTTTGCAGCAGAGTATGTTCGCAAAAACTTCACTGTTGAAAAAGCCGCAGCCTATTATCACTCCTTGCTTTACCCAAATAATGATGGAAAATAAAGTCCGTAAATATCAGATGCTTCTGGCCGCAGGCTTGCTGTTGGTCTATTTGTTAAGTGGTTTTGGGGTTACTATCAGTAATGATGCTCTTACTAATATCGAGCAGATTTCTAAGATGGATTTATGGCATCGAAGTTCACACTTCGGCTTTCATTTTCTGGGAATTCTAAGTTTTGCTCTATTCAAGTTAATTGGAATAAACGACGCAATTGCTTCAACACAATTTATGCTCAGCTTGGTATCTGTTACAGGGGTTGTTGCTCTGTTTCGGATAGTACTTCTTTGGCGAAAGGACTTGAACCTTGCATTAATCGTAGCACTTATTTATGGACTAAGCTCAAATGTTTGGAGGTTCTCAGTTCAAAATGAATATCATGTTTTGGTGCCTGCAATTAGTCTTGTTGCAATTGCTCTTTGGCTTCATGGGAAACAGCTTTTGGGTTCAATGTTTCTTGGATTGGCAATTCTCACAAGCCCATTTGCAATTTTCAGCCTGCCATTGGTTCTAATCCAAGAAAATAAACTGAATTGGCGAGTTATTCTTAAAACAATTGCAGGTCTTGTGCTTGTAGTTGGGGCGGTTGGTCTTTTCACCTATAAAGAAACCTTACAAGGCGAATGGTCCTACGATTTTGTATTACAGTATTATGTTAACACACTAAAAATCACAAATCCAATTAGAGTGCTAAGTATTTGGTTTTATGGATACTTAAGAGCATTTCATGTATTTATCTTCCTTTTGATTATCTTCCTAATTAAATACAGAAAATCAGAAAAAAGGCTTTTACTAATTTGCTTATTGGGTTTGTTTATTCATTTGCCTCTGGCTCTTCCGGAAACAAGATATGGAGCTTATCAAATGACGTTTTACCCGCTGTTAGCAATTGTTTTTGGACTGGTTTTGCAAAAGTTGCATCAATTAAATAGGTCGTATTTTGTAATTCTAAGTGGCTTGTTTATTCTCTTAAGTTCTTTTATAGTGTTTGAAGAGAGAGGCTTTCAGCGCTCATTAAGAGATTCGTATGTGCAAATGCAAAATGATTCATCAATTGCAGATAGTTCAATTGTGTTCATGTATAAAGCCACCAGGCCTTTATCAATCAAATATGCACCACGATTAGAAGGGGTTTCTGTTTATTCTGGTTACCAAGAAAATCTTGTGAATAGCTTAATTAATCATGAATTACCTGATTACGCAGAGCTAATTCGAAGCGACAAGCAGGTTTATCTAATCGAAAGTGGAGTTTCTCTTCCTGATGATTATTTGAAGCTGATATTTTCGAAGTTCACCAAAAATCAGGGAGCCAAACTCAAAGGCGTTGGCATTAAAAAGGTAAAGGAAATTTGTCCAAGCGCCTCATTTGAGGAAATACAAGGATATTCTACAACATTATACAGGGTCAATTGCGATTAATGAAAGTTGGTATTTGCATCGTCTTTTATAAGGATACTCAACATCTTCAACGTTTAGCTAAGGCGATTAAAGATATTGACTTTCAAGACTTTCGTGTGTATTTTACCGACAATCACGCTTCTAAAATTCACGTTTCGGGTTTTGAAGAGCTGTTTCCCGAAGCTGTTTATATTGAGTCTAAATTCAACACCGGCTTCGCCGGTGGAAATAATATTCTTGCCAAGCATGCTGTAAATGAAGGATGCGACTTTGTTTGGATTCTCAATCCCGATATGGCTCCACATCCTGCTTGCCTAACTCAGCTATTGGAATGTATTCATTTGAATCTTGATACCGAAGCGGTAGGGCCGGTTTTATTATATGGCGAGGAAAACAGATCTGAGATTATTCAATTCGCAGGTGCTAAAGTTGATTTTATAAGTCAAAAAAAAACGGCTTTATTTTCAGATATTAAATTGAGTCAAATGCCGAAACTGTCCCAACAGGAAGTGGATTTAATCAATGGAGGCTCTCTGCTTATTCGAGCAGAACGGGTGAAAAAAGAAAATCTTTTTGCCGAAGAATACTTCTTATATAATGATGAAATTGATTTGATGCGCAGAATTAAAAACGACGGCCATAATGTGAAGGTTGTTTTTAATGCTGTTTGTTCTCATCATCACGATTGGTCAAAAAAGAACGCTGCTAATTATCATCTCATGTATTATTACATGATGAGAAATAAAATTCAGTATTGGAAAAAGTATGACCACCAATTCCAAGTGCTTAAGTCGTTTTTCGAGAGCGTTTTGAAGTTCCCTATTATACTTCGTTTTTGTATTAAGACCTCAGGAATTAAATTGCTTTATTTTTATTACCTAGGTTTACTTCATGGATATCTCGGCAAAAAAGGAAAGGCCCAACTCTTTGACTAATATGCCTAGTTTGCTTTATCTAAATGCCGATATGGGCTCTGTTTTTGAATCACAGGTGGCACACCTGTTGAATTCATTATCAGATACTAAGCAGTTTTCGAGGCTCATTTTACTTTGTGGAGTGAAAGACAAAAATGAAGAAGCTCGGGTTTTAAAATCCTTTCAGAAATCAGGTGTTGAAGTCGCCTTTTTTAAGCATTATCCAAATTTCCCATTCTATAACAGACTCCAACAAAGAGAAATCAGCAAGGCATTATTGAACCTAAATCTCGATAGAAATTGCATTATTCACATAAGAGGAGAGTTGCTGGCAAGTCAAGCTCTAAATCCTATTGTTCAAGCAAGGCAGGAATTAGAAAAGGTTATTGTTGATGTTAGAGGTGCAGGACTCGAAGAGCTAACTTTGTATTTTAATGGAGCTTTTTGGAAAAAGGTCCTGAAAAAAATCAACTACAAAATAGCCTTAAGTCGTCTCAAGAAATTTAGCAGAATAACAGCTGTTTCAGAATCTTTGAAGGAGTATTTGGTGAACTCTTGGGCCATTAAAAAAGAGAAAATCTCGGTAGTTCATTGCCTGGCTGGAGAGGAATTTACATTTGATGAAGCCAAACGCAAGAAAACACGTGAATCACTGGGAATTTCTGAAGACACGAAATTGCTTGTTTTTAGCACTGGCGGCAACGCCGGATGGCAAAACACGAATACGTTAAAGGCTGTAATTTCAGAAAAGTGGACTATCCTCAATCTGAGTAAAGAACAGATTCATGAGCCTCATGTCATCTCCAAATACATTCCCTACGAAGAAGTTCCTGCAGATTTAAATGCTGCCGATGCAGCTGTTATCTTTAGAGATAAAACCATTGTGAATAAAGTGGCTTGTCCTGTGAAATTTTGCGAATACGTTTGTTGTGGTTTGCCTGTTATTAGTGATGAAGGTGTAGATTTAATTATAGATTATATTAAGTCCAATCAAGTTGAAGGGATTATTAAAAAGCCGGCTGAAATTCATCAATTAAACCTGAGTGCATTGATTGGCCCTGATAGAGCATCCCGCGCTGCGAAAGCGCAGCTAAAATTTGGATACCAAACAATTGTACAGCAATATTTGAACGTATATTTTTCACATTCATGAAAGTTCGGATTGTTTGCAGTGGTACCAAGGCGGATTTTAATTTCGAGATTCATCAGGCATTTATTTACGACCAGATTCAATCAATCATTAAGCTTGATAACTCTGTTAAATTTGAATACTTTTTCATTGAAAAAGGAGGATTATCTGGCTACTTTAAAGCATGGAGAAGCTTAATTAATGAGCAAAAACAAAATCCCTGCGACCTAATTCATGCGCATGGAGGCTTACCTGCTCTTCTTTCAGTTGTGCAGTTTAAAGAGCCGGTTGTGAGCACCTTTCATGGCTCCGACATCAACAAAAGCAAAGTCAGGTGGTTTTCGGCAATAGCATCGTTTCTCTCCAAGAAATCAATCTATGTAAGCCATAACTTAGTGAATAAAGCCATCATTCGGGGCAAAGCTGAAGTTATTCCTTGTGGTGTTGATTTAGATTTATTCAAACCTCTATACATGCATGAATGCAGAAAGCTTCTGGGCTTGGATTCTTCAAAAAAATATGTGCTATTCTCATCGGCATTTGATAATCCGGTGAAAAACTTCGGCTTGCTAAAAGAAGCACTTGAGTTATGGCCCGAAAATCCGCCCGAAGTAATTGAGCTTAAGGGCGTTCGAAGAGAGAAGGTGCCTTTTTACATGAATGCGGCTAACGTTTGTGTATTGACCTCTTTCTCAGAGGGTTCGCCTCAATTTATTAAAGAAGCTATGGCTTGCAATCGACCTGTTGTTGCCACTAACGTGGGAGATATTTCCGAGCTATTTGGGAATTCTATCAATTGCAGATTCACTACATTTGCGCCCTCAAAATTATATGAAATCCTTGTCTCATTATTAGATACGGATGAATCAAACGGAAGAAGCCAGATGCAAAACTATGAACTTGGAAAAATTGCATCTCAGGTTTTAACTATTTATCGGGATTAAGTGAACACTGATTTGAACGAATGCAAACTTGGTATTTGGAATGAAACTTTACCCGGTTTCTATCTCAACGATGAAGGCATATCTAACTATGCAAAGATTCAGCAAGCATTAATGCATGATTTTCCTCTTGGTCAAGAGGGCCTCGAAAAATGGAAAGAACTTGTTCAAAACATCAAGAAAGCCGGGGCTAATCAAACTTACGATTGCATCATTGGCGTTTCGGGAGGTACCGACAGTTCTTACTTGCTTCACCTTGCAAAAGAATGGGGGCTCAGACCATTGGCTGTTAACCTTGATAATGGCTGGAATTCTGATATTGCGGTAAGAAATATTCACGACATGACCAAGGCTTTAGAGATAGACCTTGAAACGTATGTTGTTGATTATGAGGAAATGAAAGACATCCTCAAATCCTACTTACTTGCAGGTTTGCCTTGGCTTGATAATCCCACCGACCAGGCAATCAAAGCTATACTTTACCGATACGCTCGAAAAGAAGGCGTTAAAACGGTTCTAATCGGAACCGATTTTCGCTCAGAAGGAAAACAACCCTCCGAATGGACCTACGGCGATTACAAGCAGCTATCGTATGTGCACAAAAATTTCGGAAAGGTGAAAAGAAAAACCTATCCCGAAAACACCTTCATGATGACATTCTGGTCGGCATATGTCAAAAAGATTAAGCTAATCTCTCCTTTTAATTACCTGCCTTACGACAAGAAATCGGCTCAGGATTTTTTGGAGAAGAATTACAATTGGAAATATTATGGTGAGCATCATCATGAAAACCTGTTTACCAAATGGGTAATTTCTTATTGGATGTATGTTAAATTCAATATCGATAAGAGAATCATAACCTATTCGGCTCAGGTTTTAAACGGCAAGCTAAGTCGCGATGAAGCAAAGAGAATCACAGCTCAGAAGCCCTATAAGCCCGATACTATTGAAAAAGATACAGAATACGTTTTGAAAAAGCTGGGTTTAAGCAAAGAAGAGTATCTGAAAGCATGGAATCAACCTGCCAAAACGTTCAAAGATTATCCATCTTATTACGCAACGATTAGCAAATACTCAGGACTAATTAAGATTTTAGCACGCTATGTTCTGAAAACAAAGCCCAAGCTGTTCTACGAAATGGAGAATAGAAAATGATAATTTCCCAACATCTATCATTACAGTTATTTAGGAATGAATAAAGACAGTCAAAAAATTGTAATCATCGATTATGGCATGGGTAATATTCGCTCTGTTCAAAGGAAATTCAAAGAATTTGGATTTCAGATTGAAATCGTGAGTAAGCCCGAAGATGTGATAAAGGCAGACAAGATTGTCCTTCCGGGTGTTGGTCACTTTGCAAGTGGAGTTAAGAATTTGAAATCCAATGGCTTATGGGAAGCCATTGATGAGAAAGTGAAGAACCACAAAACACCTGTTTTGGGAATTTGCCTCGGAATGCAGCTAATGGCTAAATTCAGCGAAGAAGGTGATGTTGAGGGTTTTGGCTGGCTAGACGCTGATGTTGTTCGTTTCTCTATCAAAAACCAACTTAAATATAAAGTTCCACATATTGGTTGGAATAGCAGCGAACCTCAAGGGAATAGTGATTTTACCAAAGGGCTAAAGCCCGAAAGTCTTTATTACTTTGTGCATTCATATCATTTAAAGTGTCATAAGTCTGAGGAAATTCTTGGCCTTACAAATTACGAGGAGACTTTTCCTTCAATGGCGGGCAAAAATCATATCATTGGAGTGCAGTTTCACCCTGAAAAAAGTCACGACTCGGCTAATATTCTTATCAATAACTTCCTCAGTTTTAATTGTGTTTAGACCTAGAATCATTCCCGTTTTGCTGCTAAAGAATTTGGGTTTAGTGAAAACTGTCCAATTCAAGAACCCTAGATACATTGGCGACCCGATCAATGCAGTGAGGCTTTTCAATGATATGAAAGTTGATGAATTGATGTTTTTAGATATCACAGCTCATGCTGAAGGTCGTTGCATTTTACCCCAATTTGTAAGTGACGTTGGCGATGAGGCTAAAATGCCTTTTGCTGTTGGAGGAGGAATTTCTAATTTAAATCAAATTGAACAAATCCTAAAAGCAGGGGCAGAAAGAGTCATTATCAATAGTGCCGCGGTTGAAAAAAAGGGCTTTATCAAGTCAGCTTCCGACGCATTTGGTAGTTCAACAGTTGCCATTTCTATTGACGTAAAAAAGAAGTTTCTGGGTAAGCAGCAAGTGTATATTCATGGTGGCAAAGAAGCCACCGGATTAAACCCTGTTGCTTTTGCCAAACAAATGCAAGATGAAGGTGCAGGTGAGCTTTTTATCACTTCCATAGAAAAGGAAGGCATGATGCAAGGTTATGATTTTGAACTTATTAAAAGCATTTCTGAGGCTGTTACTATACCTGTAGTTGCCCATGGCGGAGCGGGAAACTATTCTCACTTCGCAACTGCAATTCAAGAAAGCTATGCTTCGGCCGTAGCAGCCGGCTCGCGATTCGTATACCACGGGCCTCGTAATGCAGTGCTCGTTAATTATCCAAATTCCGCAGAGCTCGGAGGAATTTTTAAGCCATGAGAATTCTAATAGACATCGGACATCCGGCTCATGTGCATTATTTTAGAAACTACTATTTCAAGATGCTATCGCGAGGACATGAGATTCTCATCACCTCACGTGATAAGGAAGTATGCTTTGCTTTGTTGAATGCCTATCAGATTCCGTTTATATCCCGCGGTAGCGGTAAGAATTCTACCATAGGTAAACTGTTTTACATGTTTCATGCAGACTGGATGCTCTTGAATCATGCTCGTAAGTTTAAGCCCGATGTGTTTCTTTCGTTTGCTTCGCCTTATGCAGCGCAGGTTTCGTTTCTTTTAAAGAAGCCGCATATTGCCTTAGATGATACTGAACATGCTAAGACCTCTCGGTCGATGTATATCCCATTTACTCAAACTGTTATTACCCCCAATTGTTATATTAACGACTTAGGCAAGAAGCAATTAAGGATGCCGTTTTATGCTGAGTTTGCCTATTTACACAGAGCTGTTTTTACGCCCGATGAGGTTTATGCCAGAAAATTGCTGGGTTTAAATGATGATGAAAAGTTTGTCTTATTCAGATTTATTTCCTGGAATGCTGCACATGACAGAGGGCATTCAGGTATTCCTGATGAAATGAAGATGCCTTTAATTAAGTCTTTTTTAAATAAAGGCTATAAGGCTTTTATTTCGTCTGAAGCGCAGCTTTCAGACGAATTTGAACCATACAAACTCAAGATTTCGCCAGAAAATATTCATCATATTATTGCTGCTGCAGAGTGTTTTGTTGGTGAAAGCGGCACTATGTCAAACGAAGCTTGTATTCTAGGAACACCGGCATTTTTATTCAATTCTTTAGATGCCGGGGTTTTTCGCGATGAGGTTAAACGTGGCTTGCTTTTTCATTATAAGCAGCCTGATGATATCATAAATGTTATACACGATAATATTGAAAATGCCGATTTCTGGAAGAATTATCGGGCAAGTGTCGAAAAGTTACATTCAGAAATGATAGATGTGACAGATTTTCTAATCAATTATACTGAAAATCTATCGAAATAATCTCAACTTTGAAGCGCGATAAAGCAAATGTTATAAAAGGTAGAAACTGACAAATTAAACTCATTCAGTTTTTACGCAGAATTTTGCTTTATCCGTATAGGATTGATATGATTCTCTACCAAATCATACAAAAGACTAGTACATGAAGATTATTTCTGTGGTGGGAGCCAGGCCCAACTTTATGAAAATCGCGGCATTTGCCGATGCCATACAAACGCATAATTCTCTAGGGAAAGCTCCATATATTCATCATAAAATAATTCATACAGGTCAGCATTATGATGAACGAATGACAGATACATTCTTCAGGACTTTATCTATTCCTGAGCCTGATTTAAATTTGCAAATTGGTTCAGGAACTCATGCCGAACAAGTTGGAAATACCATGATTGCATTTGAAAAAGTGCTTATGGCCGAGAAGCCAGATTGGGTTGTCGTTCCGGGCGATGTAAATGCAACACTGGCTTGCTCAATTGCCGCAGCCAAATTGCAAATTAAAGTATGTCATATTGAAGCAGGCTTAAGATCAGACGATCATTCAATGCCTGAAGAAATAAATAGAATTATTACCGACCGAATCTCGACTTTGCTGCTAACTCCAGATTTGATGGCATCAGAAAACCTTCAAAAGGAAGGAATACCTGATAAGAAAATCAGATTTGTTGGAAATATCATGATCGACACATTGAATCGTCATCTTGAAAAAGCTCAATCGCTTCATATACAGGAGATTATTCGGTTGAATTCTTTTGATGGTGAATCTTCAGTTCCTGAAAACTATGTTTTATTAACGCTGCACAGACCATCAAATGTTGATGATTATGAGGCTTTAAGCCGAATAACAACGTGGATTCGGGAAACATTAAGTAAAAATCAAACAGTCATCTGGGTTGTTCATCCGAGAACAGAGGCGCAATTAAAAAAGCTGGCGCTTTTGGATGAAATTAAAAGTGCCTCCAATGTAATTTTATTGCATCCCCTTGATTATCTGCATATGTTGAAGCTTAGTTCTGGCAGCAAGTTAATTGTAACCGATAGTGGAGGCTTGCAAGAAGAAGCAACTGTTTTGGGTAAACCTTGTCTGGTTTTACGACCTAATACAGAAAGACCATTAACCCTTGCCAAACACGGTGGTGCATGTTTATTAGTTGATAATCAAATTGATAGTTTAAATCAGGCCCTTGATTTTGTATCTTCGAACGAAATCAAACCACAGGTTCCTGAAAAGTGGGATGGAAAAACTTCCGAGCGTTGCCTCGAAGCTTTATTAGATTGTCAAAGCAAGTTAAGTCATGATTGAGGAGAAGGTATTAATAAATGGCAATGAAGCTTTGTCGTACTTCTCAGAGTTCATAGACATAGATGATTCTGGAGTATTTATTAATCATTCGAGAGAAGAGAATCAACACCCTGAAAAGCAGGAAAAAATTAAACATGCAATTAACTTTTTCTTGGTAAACGACATCAGATACATTAATAAGTATTTTCAGTCGGTTAATCGTGCACTTGATTACGACAGCTATTTCTGTGGCTGTTTAGAGACTTTTGCTGCTAAACAAAGCAAGCACAAATACAATAAAGTAAAAGGTTTGAGAACGATTACAGGTTTTTCGAACTTTTTAATACACAGGGTTTTTCCAAAACTTTGGGGAATAAAAACCATATATTTCTTGTTTACCAAAGGAGAAAGTCGACTATTGTCTAAAGCTGAAGTTTTTGGCAGACTAGTTTGTTGCGGCTTTGATATTGTAGAATACAAAGACATCCACGAAATAATTTATTTCGTTGCAAAAAAAACCTCTACACCAAAATTGGATATAAAACCCAGTTATGGTCCTATTTTTAAAATGCCCAGAATTGGCAAGAATGGCAAGGTGTTTTTTGTATATAAATTCAGAACAATGCACCCTTATTCTGAATATTTACAGGATTTCGTGTTAAAAAATAATGGATATTCTTCAAGCGGAAAGCCTGCAAAAGACTTTAGGTTAACCCCTTGGGGGAAATTTTTAAGAAGGTATTGGCTTGATGAATTACCTCAATTAATTAATGTTTTAAAGGGAGAAATGAAGCTGGTTGGTGTTCGCCCCGTAGGGGAAAGGTATTTTCAGGATATTCCTCCCGATTTGCAGAAACTGCGCCTAACTCAAAAACCCGGATGTATTCCTCCATACTTGTCATTAGGCTTAAAATCGAATGTTGCTGACGTTCAAAAAGCCGAAAGGGAGTATTTAGAGGAAAAGTTAAAAAGGCCCTATTCTACCGATTTTCGGTACTTTTATAAAGCATTATATCATATAATCGTCAAAAAAAAGAGAAGTGCATGAGTCATTGTGGCCTTTATATTTTTACTTTGTTTTTTAATTATGATGAATAAAGCAGGGTTTATTATCCAAAGAGGCGCATTATTAGTTTTATTTTTCTGCCTTATTGTACTTCAGGATTCCTGCAGATCTAGAAAGGAATTCGCTTATTTTCAGGGAAATCAAAAGATTGAATCGCTTGAAACATATAAGCAGTTTATCTGGCAAAACGACTTGCTTTCAATCCAGGTTTCTTCTAGTAACCCAGAATTAACTTTGCCTTTTAATCCTTTTATGGGTCATTCGGGCTCTCAACCAGCTGGTTATTTCAATGGAATTGCTAGCCCTTCGGGCTATTTAGTAGATTCTGCAGGAGAAATCTCTTTCCCCTATTTAGGGCAAATTAAAGTAGCTGGAAAAACGCGTGAAGAGTTGACCAAATTCTTGCAAGAAAGCCTTACTAAATATATCAAAGACCCTTTAGTTTATATCAGAATATTAAACTTTAAAGTAACTGTTCTTGGCGATGTTGGGAATCCGGGTACGTTTAATATTCCGAATGAAAAGATTAGCCTTATTGAGGCCCTCGGTCTTGCCGGCGACCTGAATATTACGGCATTACGGCAGAATGTTCTATTAATTAGAACTTCAGGGGGTAAAACAGAAAGATACACAATCGACCTAACTTCGCAGGATATTTTTAAATCTCCCGCATATTTTCTGCAGCAAGGCGATGTTATTTATGTTGAAGCAAACAACGCTCAACGAAATGGCTCCGCGATCAATAATCGATTGGGAATTATAATCTCTGTTGCCACATTATTAATAACAACTCTCACCTTAGTCCTTAAATAATTGAAAGATCAATTAACTGATTTCGAGCAAGATTTAAGCAATTTCAAATCTGAGATAAATTTGAAAGAGGTGCTTTGGAAATACATCATTAGATGGCCATGGATATTAATAAGCGTAGCATTATCTATATCAGTTTGCTATTACTATTTAAGATACACCCAGCCTCTTTATGAGGCAAGCTCAACCATTTTACTTAGAGACGAATCAAAAGGCCGTTCAATTGACGAACTGAGCACTTTTTCTGATCTTGGAATTATTAATACTAAGAGCAATCTTGAAAATGAAATAGAGATTTTAAAGTCTCGAACTTTAATGCAAAGGGTTTGTAGGCAGCTGCATTTGAATATTTCATATTCTGTAGAGAGGTCTCCTCTTGAGCTCGATCTTTATCAGGCATCACCTATAGAAATCCAAAGCAAAGAGAATGATTCGCTATTTTTCGAGTCTTCTGGAAGCTTTATCTACAAGCCCGTTAGTGGCACAGAGTTCATTATTAAGCGAAACGAAACAGAGAAGAAATATGCTTATAATCACTTTATTGACTTAGGTTTTGGCGAGTTTCGCATTATCAAAAAGCGCGAAGAAAGCATTTATGCTAATGAAGAAATTTCTGTTTCTGTAAGGCCAATTGCCACAGTTGCCGATATCTATACCAAAAAGCTTAGCATCGAAACGATAAATGCTAAGTCGAATGTTATTAGAATGAGGGTTCGCGATGCAGTTGTTATTAGAGCCAAGCAAGTTTTGAATGCTCTTACTCTGCAATACAAGCAGGATGCTATTAACGATAAAAACCAGGCCAGTATAAATACAGCAGAGTTTATTGGAGAAAGAATCCGGTTTATAACTGCCGAATTATCAGAATTAGAGGGAAATGCCGAGGATTTTAAAAGAAAGAATAACCTGGTTGATATTCCTTCAGAGACATCTATTTACCTGACTACCGAATCTGATTTCTCCAAACTAATTCTTGAAACAAGCATTCAGCTTGAGCTAAGCAAATATTTCTATAACTATGTAAATACTGAGAAAGAAGCAACCGAGCTTTTGCCTGCAGACCTTGGTCTTGCAGATGAAACAGTTACGCTTATGCTCGAGAAATATAATGAGGCTGTACTTAAGCGAAACAGGGTTTTAAAAGGAGCAGGACCTAATAATCCAGATGCAATTCAACTTCAAGAACAGCTAACTCGCTCAAGAGAAAACATAATGCAATCTGTAAGGAATTACATCAGCATTTTAGAGTTAAAGGTAAAGGAACTTGGAACCCAACAAGGAAAAATTGCGGGCAAAATCTCGCAGGTTCCTAGAAAAGAAAGAGAGTACAGAGAAATTGAGCGACAACAAAACATTAAGGAGGCTTTATATTTATACCTTTTGCAAAAAAGGGAGGAAACCGCTCTGGCATTATCGGTTTCAGTCTCAAATGCCAAGGTGATTGATGAAGCTTATAGTTCTGGTTCTATAGTAGCACCCAACAGGCGTTTCTTGTTTCTTCTTGCAATAATTGCAGGATTGCTAATACCTGTGATAGTAATTTATGTAAACGATTTATTCGATACTAAAGTTCTTGATAGCAAAGCTTTGAAAGACTTGAATGTTCCGTTTATTGGCGAAATACCATCTTCAAACCAGAAAAACAGATTAGTTGCTGTTGTTGGAGACAAATCGTATTTCTCTGAAGCCTTTAGGTTAGTCAGAACAAATATCTCCTTCCTTTTGAAGGATAATCTTTCTAAAGGCAAGGTTATCTTCATTACTTCTAGTCTTGCTAAGGAAGGCAAAACATTTGTTTCAATAAATTTAGCTGCTGTTGCTGCATCTGCAGGAAAGAGAGTTTTGATTGTTGGCTTAGACCTTCGCCGTCAGAAACTACTCACTTACCTAAAGTTACCTCCTCACGAGGGGATTTCTAACTTCCTGATTAATAGTACATCTACAGTTGACAAATACATAATTCCTTTCCCTGAGAATGAACAAATAGATATTCTCCCTTCGGGTGATATTCCTCCCAATCCATCTGAATTATTAATGAAGGATAAACTTGAAGAAGTATTCAATTATGCAAGGGAAAACTATGATTATATCATAGTTGATACAGCTCCAGCGGGCTTAGTTACTGATACAGTATTAGCAGCGAAATATGCAGATTGTGTTATTTACATTGTTCGTGCTAACCACACGGATAAAAAGACTTTAAGCACGCCGCTTAATTTTTACAAAGAAAACAGACTTCCTAATTTGGCATTTCTTCTAAACGATGTGTCTGATCATTCTCTTGCCAGCTATCCATACACCTACAACTACAGCTATACCGAGGAAAAACCGCCATGGTGGAAACGAATTCGATTGAAGTTCTAATTAATCCAGCCTGCGGCTGAAATATCCTTTTGTTTATTTCTTTCTAAACGCTGATTTAATCATCTGAACAGCATTTTCAATATCATTGATTTTAAGAAGTCCCCAAATCAATGGAGCAAACAAAAACGTCATAAAAACGGGTATTTTCCAAAAGCCTAAATGGGTTTTTTGAAATATATCCAGAAAAGGAAAGACAACCGCAAAAGCAAGTGTTATTAGCACATATGAGTATAGTTTGATGCGTGAAAACTCACAATCAAAGTGCTTTCTTGAAAGAAAATCGGCCAAAATAAAATAGGTCATTGTTGACAAAAGCGTAGTCATTGCTGCGCCTAAAAACCCCAGAGCTGGAATGAAAAGGAAGTTTAAGCCTGCATTAACAGTAGCTGCAGCCAATGTAACCCAGGTATAATACCAGGTTTTTTTTGATATTGATATCCCCTGAGGAACAACTTCAACCATTTGTGCAAACATTAACGACACCGTTAGGAAGGGAATTGCAACTATCCCGGGAATGTATTTCTCGGTTGTTATAAAACCTACAATCTCGTATGCGAAAGTTGATAAACCCACAACAAAGAACGAAACTATACTTAAATAGAGATACAGAATTCTACGCATAAAGGCCTTGCTTTCAGGCTTGTTCTCGAGTTTTTCTTTGTTGAACATTTGGTAGAACAGAGTTCCAAAACTCATTTGAACTGCAAGGTTAAGTAAGCCTATCGGTTGAGAAAAGGTAGAGCCAATTGAATAAAATCCTACTTCCTCTAAGCCTTTGTAATGGATTATGAAGAAGCGATCAGATAATTGATAAACCCAAACAGCCAGGCCAGCCCAAATGAGAGGGAATCCGAATTTGAACATCTCTTTTGCCCATTCAAGATTAAATCTTGGGAAATATTGCCTGGATGTATAACTGAAATAGGAGAAGGCAACAACAATGAAGGTGCTAAATAAAGTTGCTAATTGAGCTCCGTTTACTCCCATTTTGAATTGGACAACAAGCAAAACTCCACAACCTATGTTTATGATTGATTTTAATATGGTTGCAATATTGTATCCCCAGGCATTTCGCTTTAAACGATAAACCATTTCCTGCTCACTGAGCAGCATAGAAAAAGGAATCTGTATAAAACTTATTAAGATTGCTGTAGCGTATTGGTCTGTGTCAAATAATAATCGTGAGATTGGCCATGCAAAAGCACATAATAGCAAAGATGGTATAACTACCAAAAGCCTTAAAATGAATACCGTATAAAGGATAGAGCCACGCTCTTTTTCATCTTCAGGTTTAAAGTAGAAAAAGCTAACCGCCGAATTGAGTCCGAAATTAAAGAAGACAATTAGCAAGAAAACTCCAGATGCAAGCGTGTCTAGAATCCCGAATTCTTCAGGAGAAAGTGCTCTTGTATAAACCGGCAGAAGAAGAATACCAATGAACTTCTTCAGGCCTTTGCCAAGGCCGTATATCAAACTGTCTTTTGAGAATTGCTTAATCACGACATTTTAAATCAAGTGCCACAACATAATCTTCTGCAGTTTTTAAAACAATTGAGCTCCAGGCGTACTGATTTAAAGCGGTTTCGCGTGTATTTGGAAACACCCTCTTTTTCATTAGAATGCTTTTTATTGCTTCATAAAGTTCATCCTCAGTTTGAGTAAATATTCCAATCTCATTGCGCTTGTTTTCTGGGAAACATTTTATAGTGCTTCCAACAGCCGGGGTTTTGCATAGCATTGCTTGCACAGGCAGCATTCCGATGCCTCCAAACTCATGAGCAGTGTCAAGCAATGGAAGTGAATATACATCGGCTGCGCTCAGCCAAAGAGAAACTTCATTTTGAGGAATCATCCCAGTGATAACTGCTCCAGCATTTTTTGCCTTGGTATAAAGCGGGTCGCTTTCTTGACAACCGCCGATAATTAAACCTATCGAGGGGATTTCTTTTTGTAATCTCTGAAATACATCAATCAACATGTCGGCTCTCTTCGAAGCATTAAGTCTTCCAATAAATATGAGATAGGAAAGCTCTGGCTTTAATCTCAATAATTCCTTGGCTGCTAACTTATCGGTTGGACTAAACAATTCAGCATCAACACCCGTGGTTCTGACTTTGAATTTGTTTTTTTCAATTGGCAAGTAGTTTGCCGCATCTCCATCAAGCAAATACAACATCTCAGTTCTACTAAATGCCTTGCTTTCTATAAACTCCCAAACTTTCCAATATAAGTTTTTGATTCCTGTTGCAGTTTTAAGTTTATGTTTTGCAGGGCTCTCGCCGTGATGCTGAACAAAGACAGGGCAGCGGTTTCCCAGTTTGCTTATTTGGTAATGAAGCAAGTGGTCGAAACTCGAAACATTAAAAACAGTGCGAGGATTTTTACTTAGATGCTGCTTTGCATGCTTCATCAAAGAGTTCGAAAAGAAGCCAGCTCTTGGAATTTTTATTGCCGGAAAAACAATGTGCTTTACTCCATCAACATCAATTGCTGAATCAGATTTCGCGTATTTATCAGCTTTCCAGCACTGAACTTCCCAGTTAGGATTTCCTTTTTTAAACTGCCTGGCATAAAGACTTCCAAAACCGTAGGTATAATAAGCGTTTCCATTCTCCGGTCTATTCTTATACTTAGAATCTTCGAAATTATAGTCGATATAAACAACAGTATTCTTCATCGCTTATTTACTCTTCACAATGAAGCGTTTTATAGCGATTATTCGCTTGAAGATTGCCTTATCAGCTTTCTTAACATAGCTTGGCCACTCCGACTTAAAATCAGTATATTTTCTAGCCGGCTCATTCATAATGTTCTCGAAATCTTCTCTTGAAATTTGAAGCTTCTTAGCTAGGAATTCAATGTCAGCTTCAATTGTTTCGGCTTTGAACGGAGCTTCTTTAAGTTTCTCAAGAGCTTCATCCCGAGTCATTTGTCCCGCTAAAATGAGGGAACTATAATGAGCTTTTCTTTTGTCGAAATTGAACTTAACCGGAAGAATATAGCTCTGAAAAATCTTGGTGTAAGTAGATTCGTAGTGCTTTCCTCCGTAATCGCGCCAGC
>JAGYKL010000031.1 GCA_018401705.1 Bacteroidia bacterium
TGGCACTAAGCCTGGTGCGCGAACCGTTGTGCAACATGCTGAAAAAGCCAACGCGCAAATAGGCACATTTGGTTTTTGCCGACACGCAAAGCCCAAACAAAAAACCAAAAGAGCTTGAATTTTGCCAACGCACGACAAAAACATATAGAGACAAAAAATGAAAAATGAAGCTCATGCAAGAATTAAAATAAACCAACTGCTGACAGAAGCGGGATGGAGATTCTTTGACAATGAGGAAGGAAAAGCAAACATTCTGCTTGAAAATCATGTGAAGATTACACAACAAGAAATTGACGCATGGGGCAACGACTATGAGAAAACAAAGAATGGTTCTTTAGACTTTTTACTCGTTGACAGTGACAATAAACCGATTTGTGTTCTTGAAGCAAAAAAAGAAAGCCTTCATCCGCTTGTTGCAAAAGAACAAGCAAGAAAATACGCCAAAACAGTTGGTGCGAGATATGTAATTCTTTCCAATGGTATTGTTCATTATCTATGGGACACGACTAAAGGAAATCCAAAACCGATTTACAAATTTCCATCACCCGAAGAAATTGGAGCAATCAAAAACTGGAATCCTGACAGAGATTCCCTTGCTGATGAAGAAGCAACAGTTGATTATATTGTAAAGGTGCAAATGCCTGACTATGCCGAAAAACCTGAATGGAACGGAAGTATTGAAGCTAGCAAAGATTTTATTTGGTCAAACGGACTAAGGTTTTTAAGACATTACCAACTCAAAGCAATTCAAGCGTTGCAAGGTGCTGTTGCAGAAGGGAAAGACAGATTTCTTTTTGAAATGGCGACTGGAACAGGAAAGACACTTACCTCTGCGGCTGTTATCAGACTGTTTTTGAGAACCCAAAACGCTAGACGAGTTTTGTTTTTGGTTGACCGTCTCGAATTGGAAGACCAAGCATGGAAAGCATTTACCGAATATTTAAAACCTGATTACACGACTTTCATTTTCAAAGAACATAAAAGCGATTGGCGAAAATGCGATATTTTGGTTACGACCATCCAATCATTGATGCATAATGATAAATACCGTTATGATTTTTCACCCACAGACTTTGACCTGTTAATTTCAGATGAAGCCCACCGTTCTATTTCTGGAAATGCAAGGGCAGTTTTTGAATATTTTCATGGGTACAAATTGGGATTAACTGCAACCCCAAAAGATTATTTAAAAGGCGTTGACCCTGAAAAGGTAAAAGAAAATGACCCGAGAGAAATTGAACGGAGAATGTTGCGAGACACTTACTCAACCTTCGGTTGTGAGGGTGGCGACCCAACTTTCCGCTATTCTTTGATTGATGGTGTGAAAGATGGGTTTTTGATTAATCCAAAAGTTTTAGACGCCCGAACTGAAATTACAACTCAATTACTTTCTGATAAGGGTTATGCAGTTGCAATCGGGGGCTGTTTCAAATAACCAAATAGCCAAATAAATTAGTACCGCTAATCCCTGAGACAACGGACAGAAAAGCCACCCTGCTTATAGTCGCTCTGACATACAAATCATACTTTAATTTACTGACAAATAACAACACAATTTGACAACAACCAAACCTAATACATTGTAACTTTGCAGGAAGATGGCAAAAGCAGACTACATCATATCATTAATCAAATCGCATTACAACAGTGATCCCGAAAGGTTCACTACTATTGCATTGCAGAGGAACAGACTTTAATACTATATCTAAAGCAAGGTTAAAGGCAGTTCAGGATGAGTTAAACGAGCGTCCAAGAAAAGTATTAAATTGGCAAAGTCCAAAAGAAGTGTTTGAAGAAATTATTTTAAATCAAATTAATTAAGAATTTTCCTGTGTGGCTGGTGATTGGAAACCACAGCGAACAAACAGGTTTTGAAGAATGATGGGGAGCGAAAAATCTCCCCTCATTTAAATTAAAAATGAAAATCATTCTTTAAAATAAAAAAAGAGTTTCCAAAAAAATATATTTGCTTAATCGTTGCATTAGAAACTTGAAACCACCTAGACAAGCAAACTGCTCAAAAATTTAAAACGCAAATCAAAACCTAATAGAATTATCAAAACTTGCAAGTTGTGCATCTTTTGATATTTTATTCACTATCTTTGGCCTATGTCGAACATCACATATCGCAAAGAATATATAGACAAGTTGTTGTCATATAAAGACAAAGACCTAATAAAGGTAGTTAGTGGTTTACGTAGATCTGGTAAATCAACACTATTGGAAATATATCGCGAACAGTTGATTAAGGCTGGTATTGGTAAACGCCAAATTCAGTTTTATAACTATGAATTGCCCGAAAATTACCTAAATAAAAACTGGGATGACATTTACTATGAGATAAAGAATAAGCTACAAACAACTAAACTTAATTATGTGTTTTTAGACGAGGTACAAAATATACCTCAATTTGAAAAATTAGTGGATGGGCTTTTCGCAACAAAAGATGTTGATGTATACATAACAGGTTCAAATGCATTTTTACTTTCTAGTGAATTAGCAACTTTATTGAGTGGTCGATACATAGAAATTTCTATCCTTCCCTTTTCTTTTAATGAATATCTAGTTGCACGAGGAATTGATTCAAGCAACAAGTATCTCAATTACGAAACCTTGTTTTTCGATTATGCAAACGAAACTTCATTACCTAAAGGTGTCGAATTACGTGAAGGTGGTTTTGATAAGATTTATGAATATTTAGAGGCCATTTACACAACCATCATTGAAAAAGACATTACACAACGTCATCAAATAAATGACAAGCGAGCATTTGGTAACATCGTAAAATTCATGGCTTCTAATATTGGTAGTGCTCTCTCTCCTAGCAATATCTCAAAGACATTAAAACAAGATGGACAAAGTATACATCATGCAACTGTAGAAAAGTACTTAGAATACCTAATAGCTAGCTTCGTATTTTACAAAGTAAATCGCTTCGACTTAAAAGGCAAAATACAATTAGCAACACAAGAAAAATACTATATAGTTGATACTGGTTTGCTGAATGTTTTAGCAGGAAAAGAACGAACCACCGATAGAGGACATATTTTAGAAAATATTGTTTATTTAGAACTTATACGAAGAGGAAATAAAGTATGGACTGGAACAAGCAGAAACAGTGAAGTAGACTTTGTTTGCAAAACAAAAACAGGCGACATTGAGTACTATCAAGTAGCTTGGCAGATGACAAGTGAAAGCACAACCGAACGTGAGTTCAGTGCCTTAGAAAAAATTAAAGATAACTACCCGAAATATTTATTGACAACAGATTCTTTTACTCAAAGTCGAAGTGGCATTATACATTTAAATGTTTTTAATTGGCTCTTAGAAAAACAACATGAAGAATGATCGCTAGAAACCGACCAAAAGGAAAGTCCAGCTGGTAACAGCGCACCGCAAAACGTTATGTGGCATTATAAAAAATACGGACAGATTCAAAACCCAACGATACATGATATATTTACTTTATGGCTAATCTAAAAAACGTAATTATTATAGTTATTTCCATAGGACTTTGTTCATGTAATCATTTAAAAAATCGGGATATAACATTTAAAGATTTTATACAAAATATTCAAAATTATCCGGTTGAAGAAAGAAACGTTTTAGTTCAAGAATATCTATCCAAGATTGACAAAACTCCAATAATTGAAGATAACGAGAAAATACATTTTGTTGCTTATTTAAAAGCTGATTCATTATCAATACAAGGGGATTTACAAAATGGTTGGGCAACGCCTCATAAAATGTCAGTAATCAATTGCGGGGAATTGAACCTCTTTTACAAAACTTATGAAATTCCATCGGACAGCCAAATTGAATATCAATTTGTCCTGAATGGTGAAGCAGTTCTTGATAGCCTTAATAGAGATATTGAAGTGAATTTTGAATTCGGTGACAGGAATATTTTCAGGATGCCAAAATTTGCGAAATCTACTTATTTAGACTTACGTCAAGAAGTAAAAAAGGGAAGTATTTTGTCTAGAAATGTGAAAAGCAAGAATGAGTCATTTTTAGATAGGAAAATTTACATTTATCTTCCTCCTAATTATAACAAGGAAAGGAGTTATCCTGTTATGTTAGTTTATGATGGAGATGTAAAATTGTACACAACACCTTATAAAAATGTATTAGATAATCTCATTCATGATTCATTAATTGTCCCAATAATTACTGTATTTATTCCTGCAATGGAAAGAGACAAGGAAGTTTGTGATGAAAACATTGACTTTACAAACTATCTTGTCAATGAAATAATCCCTTTTATAAAAGCAGACTATTCAACTTATAATAAACCTGAAAATTGGGGTATTATGGGTGCGTCTGGTGGCGGTATGATTTCCATAGCAACGGGATTATTATATCCTGAATACATTGCAAATATTGCTAGTCAATCGGGTACTATTTATGAGAATTGGTGTAACGACAAAGTTCTATTTTCTACATATTTAATAAAGAAGCAGAAGACTCCACTTAGAAGTGTTTATATCAGCGTTGGAACTTTTGATTTAGAATTTCCAGATGCAAATACAACTCTTTTACAAGAAGTCAGAATGTTTAACCAAAAATTTGACAGTTTAGATATTAAATATAAATATTATGAATTTAATGATGGCCATAGAGATTCAAATTGGAATCAAGGACTAGCTGATATACTGATTCAATTTTTCGGAAAATAACGCCACATAACAGCGCACAGCCGCCAATTGGGGTTTTATCTTAGTTTGGAGCTTTGCGTTTCTTTCTTACTTTAGTGCAAGTTTGAGCTTCAGTCTCCGAAAATCCCAATCGTCGGCTGTTCGCGAAACGTTACCAGTAATCCTCCATATACGGTCCGAATTGACTTCTGTGGCTAACGTTGTTGTCGTATTTATTCAATTATTATATTCGCTAAGCTCTTTGTAAGGCCGATTTTAGAACTGTTGCATAATAGCACGGGCGCAATCCTGGTTGAGATGTTTGCGATGACTTCCTTGGCGGTCTACCTTGGCGTAGAACCCCGTTCAGAATATTTACTCTGCCAAAAGCACATCTTCTTAGAGCACTTTATTTAATTGAATAATTATGGAACAAAAAGAGATTTCAATGGAAATTATTAATCCTTTAGCTGCGGGGATTGATGTTGGAAGCCGCTCTCATTGGGTTGCTGTTGGTCAGCGAGAACAAGATGTTCAGGAATTTGGTGTGTTCAATCAAGATCTTTTTGAAATGGCGGATTGGTTATCCGAGCATCAAATTAAAACCATTGCCATGGAAAGTACTGGTACTTATTGGCAAAATTTATATGCTGTTTTAATCGCCAAGGGCTTTCATGTGATTTTGTGCAATGGCAAGTTTACCAAAAACATTAAGGGTAAAAAAACAGACGTAAAAGACTGTCAATGGATACAAAAGCTGCATAGCTTAGGATTGCTTTCTACCAGTTTTTTACCTGATCAAAAAACAGAACAACTTAGAACTTATTGTCGGCACAGATCAAATCTGCTTCATACGGCAGCCTCTACGGCCAAAAAAATGCAGAAATACCTCAGACTACTAAACCTGCGATTAGATGTTGTTGTAAATGACATATGCGGCCTTACCGGCTTGAATATCATTAGAGAAATATGTCAAGGAGAATCGAATCCCGAGAAACTTGCCTCTCTAAGACATGGAAACTGTCGAAAATCAGAGCAAGAAATAGCTAAAGCTTTGCAATCAAATGGAAGAAAGGATTATTTATTTGCACTTCAACAAGAATTAGAAACCTATGATCATTTGCAGCTGAAAATTGAACAATGTGATGTTAAAATAGAAGCTATGCTAAATGAAATCATCGACAATGACGACAACAAAAAACAACATACGATAGACAGCAAAACGCATAAAAGAGTTAATAAAAACACACCAAAGAATATTGACCTTAACCTAAAATCATATCAAATGTTCGAAGGTGTTGATTTGCTTGCTATAGAAGGAATGAGTTTTTCAACTGTACTTTCTGTAATGAGTGAAGTTGGAATGGATGGACTAAAAAAGTTCCCAAGTGCTAAGCATTTTGCTTCCTGGTTAAGAATCGCTCCAAACAACAAAGTAAGTGGAGGAAAAATCCTTTCAAGTAAAGTTCCCAGAGGCAGTAATAGATTAAAGATAGCTCTAAGAAATGCCGCCAATGCAATCGGAAATCTAAAAGACTCTACCCCTCTTCGAGACTTCTTTCATCGGATAAATTTTAGAAAAGGAAGAGTATCAGCAATAAGCGCAACTGCTAGAAAACTAGCTGTTATAATATGGAATATGGTCGTCAAAAACGTCCCTTACATTAATCCAGCTGGATACCTTTTTCTAGATCAAAAAAGAAAGCTTGCTGTTGCAAAAAGAATAAACAACCAAATGACTAAATTTGGACTGACGGCTAATGATATCAATCTTCAAATCAACTGATAATGAAACCGATAGAAAAACGTTAGTCAGAAGCCTTTAACAGCAGCATTTTTAGATATGTACAAACATACCTTGGTAAATATATTATACCCGTTCGGGATTATATTCCCTTAGTTAAACAAAATTATACCCTAACGGGTCCATTTGGTAAACATTAGGTATATTTGTACCCGAAAGGGTATAAGATTTATGAGCAACTTATCTGCATTTATAAAGTATCAACGTAAAAAGTTCGGATTTACACAAGAAGAACTTGCTGCGAAATCTGGTGTTGGAATTCGTTTTATTCGTGAAATGGAACAAGGCAAAGAAACATTGCAATTGGACAAGGTAGAGCAGGTACTAAATTTATTTGGATTTCAATTAACACCTAGTAAACAACAAAACAACGCCTATGATATTTTTTGGAATTACTTCAATAAAGCAGTAAGAATTACGCTGAACAATAAAGCAATAAAATTTGGTATTATCATTAAGGAAATCATCGATAAAACTGAGAATAAAATTATTGCTTGGCAATTTGTTTCCAACAATAATGCTATCAAATATCAGCAAACGCTTGATGATTCTTTAACCGAAATTATTCCACATAACGACATTCTAGAAATTGGAAACCAATAAAATGAATACATATGAAAAAGGGACTAATTTTTAAAAAAGATGCCTTTGCGGGTGTGATATGGGAAGATGAAAATGGGTATTCATTTCAATACCATGAGGATTATCTGAGTAATCCCAAGTATGGAGGAGTTAGCAGAACACTACCTTTGCGCTCAGAAGTTTTTACTGATAAAAATATGATTCCCTTTTTTGATGGGTTAATTCCTGAAGGTTGGTTATTAAAAATAGCCATTGACAATTGGAAACTAGATCCAAGGGATAGAATGACATTACTGCTTACGCTTTGTAGAGATTGTATTGGAGATATTAGTGTTATAAATGATAAATAGAATGAAGTGTTTGCTTTGTTATAAGCCTCTGGCTAACGACGAAATTGATTACCATCCCAAATGTATAGTATCCGTTTTTGGGTTAAAACGGATGCCTCTGATTGATATTGACGAGAAAAAATTATCCATCTATGCCAAAGAGATTGTTGGCGCGAACAAAGCAATAACAGGAGTTCAGCCAAAATTGAGTTTATGGTTAGAGGAAACTAAAAAAAATATCCGATTTACTATTGTTGATGATAAAAGTAACTATATAATAAAACCACAAAGTGAAACCTATAAATCACTACCTGAAAATGAAGATGTATGTATGCATATTGCGAAAGAATTTGGAATTGAAACTGCCATGCATGGATTGGTGAGATTACCAGCAGGGTCGCTTGCATACATTACCAAAAGATTTGAAAGAGATGGTGAGAGTAAAATTTCCTGTGAAGATTTATGTCAACTTAGCGAATTACTTACTGAACATAAATACAGAGGAAGTTACGAAAAAACGGGTAGATTTATAAAGCAATATTCAACTCAAACAGGTTTGGATGCGCTGCGTTATTTTGAACTGGTTGCATTTAGTTTCATCACCGGAAACGCGGATATGCATTTAAAAAATTTCTCGATGATAGAAAAAGAGGATGGCGAGTTTTGTTTATCTCCAGCTTATGATTTGGTAAGCACCCAACTAGTTATAAAAAATGAGCCCGAACAAATGAGTCTGACTCTAAACGGGAAAAAAAACAAGATATCAAAGAACGACTTTACTGCTTTGGGAATGAGCTTGTCCCTAAAGGAAAAACAAATATTAAATGTTTACCAAATGTTCTTAAAAAAGATAGAAGATGCTATATGGTGGGTTGATAATAGTTTCCTTCCAGAGGAGCAGAAAGCGGAATTAAAAAAGGTAATTTCAACTAGGATAAAAATACTGAATTCTTAAAATTTATGTTTATTCAATTATGATAACGTAAACATTGATTATCAAAATCCTAATACAATTATTCCTCAGCCATTTTGGGTAAGGCCAGCTTATAACAGCGTGAGTTAAAAGCGAAAGGCATTGCATTGGTTGAAATGGACGTAACCAATGAAGACAGTGTAAACGCAGGTGTAAAATCAGCCAATGGATGTTACCAAAGCCATTATCCCACATTTCAGACTAAATAAAAACGGTGTCATTGTCAATATTTCTTCAATTGGTGGCCAAATGACTTTTGCCTTCGCTAGGTTATTGAACTTAGGGGGGAAATAAAAAACGGTAGCTAACGTTTCGCGAACAGCCGTCCGTTTTAATGGCGGCTGTGCGCTGTTATGCACTGTGCTTAATTATGCTTTTACTTTTTTTCTGGAATTTGATTTCTTTAAAGGCAGCATTATAAGTTGTTCTTTTTTGCGTTTTGCGAAATATTCTTCAATCATTTTTTGCTGAGCAGGAGACAATGGTTCTTGGCTGCCAATAAAGTCAACATCTAATTCTTTTAGTTCTTTTTTCATGGCCTTAGATATTTGGGAAGTACTTTCCAATTAATTTTAATGCTGCTTTTGTTTCAATTATCATAATTCGGTTTCCAAGATGGAATGCATCTAAAGTCTCTGCATAATGCTCAACTAATTGAGATTTTGACAGGAATGAAATAGCTCCTTGAAAACCTCTTTGAAATGATAGTTTACATGCAAAGGCAACCAAATTGCCAGGTACGCCATTGTATAATTTATTCTTTCCTCTATTAAATTTTGCACTTTCAAGCAGATGCATGTAAACATGATCCGTCTTGATTTCAATACTTATCAATCCTTGAATTATATTTGTATTGCCAACTATCGTGAGCTTATACACCTCGTTTAATGGGTTTTTCAACTCACTTTTCCAATCAAATAGCCAAAGATTTTTATTAGAGATATTTTTTAAATCACTCTTATTCAACAAAGAAACCTCGGTTCGGAAGCTATCTCCTGAAATTGCATTTTCAATTGAATTGGTTAGTTTATCTACTTCAAAGTCTAACCCTTTTTCTAGATGTTTTTTCACATCATAAATTTAGTGAATGATTCATCCATACGCAAATTATCTTCGGGATCGAAAAGAAGCATTGTGAATAACAATTTCCAAAATCCCAAACAGCGGCTGTCACGCGAAACGTAATAGCCAATGGTTAAAATTTCTGAAACAAGATATTGTAGAGTAAATTTATAAGAGAATGCGATGAAAATCTAAATTATTCGCCGCGTATTTGCGGTGTTTGTTTCTTATATTTGTTGCATACAATTGAGGCAATGGCAAAATACATTTACGAATATAAAGATTGGACTGATTTTACTTGGCAAGACTCTGTAATCAACTCCATTTTCGGAGAAGTACGATTAATGCAAGGTAAAATCATCGGACAGATGAATGCTTTAGGATTTTCCGCAAAAGAGGAAGCCACATTAACTGCATTAACACTCGACGTCGTAAAATCATCGGAAATAGAAGGTGAATTGCTCAATTATGAACAAGTACGCTCGTCAATTGCCAGAAGGTTAGGAATCAATTCTGCAGGAATCGTAAAAAGCAGCCGGCATATTGAAGGAATTGTTGAAATGATGCTTGATGCTACACAACGATATGATTTACCACTAACTGAAGAACGCTTGTTTGGATGGCACGCGGCACTCTTCCCTACTGGATTTAGCGGACCTTACAAAATAGAAGTTGGTTGTTATCGCACAGGAGAAATGCAGGTCGTATCAGGTGCAATGGGAAAAGAGAAAATCCATTACGAGGCGGTGAATCATGAGTTTGTAAAAGCTGAAATGAAGACGTTCTTAACATGGTTTAATAATGATAATACACTCGATCTAGTTCTAAAAGCAGCAATAGCTCATTTCTGGTTTATCACTATTCATCCTTTTGATGATGGAAATGGTAGAATTGGACGTGCCATAACAGATATGTTACTTGCGTGCGCTGAAGGAAGCGGAGAACGCTTTTACAGTATGTCTAGCCAAATATTAGAAGAACGTAAATTGTATTACGCTGTTTTACAAAAAGTTCAGCACAGCACAAATGATATTACTGAATGGCTTAATTGGTTTCTGCATTGTCTTAAAAACGCCATGCTTGCAACAGAAAATACAACTCAACAAATACTTAGAAAAGCAGAGTTCTGGAAACTACATGAAAAAACTTTAATAAACGAAAGACAAAGAAAAGTACTGAATATGCTATTTGACAATTTTGAAGGTAAATTACAGAGTTCAAAATGGGCGAAAATCAATAAAATATCATCAGATACCGCATTACGAGACATTAAAGATTTAATTGAAAAAGGAATTTTACGACAGACTAATGAAGGTGGACGTAGCGTAAATTATGAACTCGTAGATTTTTAACTGAATTAACCTCAGCTCCAAACAGCTCACAAACGCCATTGAAAAAACGGCGGCTGTTCGCGAACCGTTGGAAGCAAACCACCTTTCATCGCCTCGTTCTAAAATATTCTTTTAATATCACCAATCAACTATCACCCGTCCCCTATCTCACTTCTGCACCCGATTGAATGGCAGTTCCGGGTTTTACGAAATGTAGTTTTCCATCAGAATCTTCAGCCATTAAAATCATTCCATTAGATTCAATCCCACGAATTTTTCGTGGTTGAAGATTAAGCAATACGCTCACTTGTTCACCAATAATGTCTTCAGGCTTAAAATGTTCAGCAATTCCCGAAACAACTGTTCTTTGGTCAACACCAGTATCAACTTTCAATTTGAGTAACTTATCGGCTTTCTCAACTTTTTCAGCCTCAAGAATGGTTCCTACGCGGATGTCCATCTTCATGAATTCGTCGAATGTAATTGGTTCTTTCACAGGATTATGTTTTGATGGAACGATGTTGATTGCTTTTGAATCTTCCAGCTTTTGAAGCTGGATTTCAATTTCAGTATCCTCTATTTTTTTGAAAAGAATTTCAGGATGAGAAATATTATGACCTTCCGGCAAATGACTTGTTAATAAATCATTCCAAATAAATTCTGGTGATAAATTGAGCATTCTCCTGATTTTCGCAGAAGTATTTGGAATAAACGGTGCTAAAGCAATTGATAAACGGGCCGTTATATCTAGGCTGTAAGCAATAACCCTTGCAATTTCTTCCCTCTGTGTTTCAAGGTTTAATTTCCAGGGTTGAGCATCTGCAAGATATTTGTTTCCGGACCTTGCCAGATTTAGTGCTTCAACTTGAGCCTGACGAAAATTGTAATTATGAATAAGCTCAGGAAGTTTTTCAAATATTGAAGTTGCTGCGTTTTCTACTTCCCTGTCGGGGATGAATTCGGAAGTTGGCACCTTTCCCTCAAAATATTTATGTGTAAGCACCATAACACGGTTCACGAAATTCCCAAGGATATCAGCCAGTTCACTGTTTACTCTAGTTTGAAAATCCTTCCAGGAGAAATCACTGTCTTTTGTTTCGGGAGCAATTGAAGTGAGTACATATCTCAATTCATCCTGACGGTTTGGAAAATCTTCTAAATATTCATGAAGCCAAACTGCCCAATTCTTAGAGGTTGATATTTTTTCGCCTTCGAGATTGAGAAATTCGTTGGCTGGTATATTATCCGGAAGTATAAACTTCCCATGCGCCTTAAGCATGGAAGGAAAAATGAGACAATGAAATACAATATTATCCTTCCCAATAAAGTGCACAAGCTGGGAATGTTCATCCTGCCAATATGGCTTCCAATCTTTTCCTGAGATTTCAGACCATTCACGCGAAGCGGATATATAACCAATTGGAGCATCAAACCAAACATACAAGACTTTCCCTTCTTCCCCCGCCAGGGGTACAGGCACACCCCAATCTAAGTCACGTGTAATAGCTCGTGGTTGTAAACCCTGATCTAACCATGACTTGCATTGCCCAAAAACATTTGATTTCCAGGATTCTTTCTGTGCTTCAACCCAAGCGCCTAACCATTCGTCTTGGTACTTATCTAATGGCAGAAACCAGTGTTTAGTTGATTTTTTAACAGGAGCATTTCCACTTAACTTCGACATTGGATTAATGAGATCAGCCGGACTCAAAGATTTTCCGCACTTTTCACATTGATCTCCATAAGCATTTTCATTTCCGCAATTTGGACAAGTTCCTACGATATAGCGATCGGCAAGAAAAGTCTTTTCCTGCTCATCATAATATTGATCTGTGACTTTCTCGCTGAACTCGCCTTTGTTATATAAATCTGTAAAAAATTCCTGAGCGGTTTCGCGATGAATATTTGAGGAGGTTCTTGAATAATAATCGAAAGTAATTCCAAAATCGAGGAAAGACTGTTTCATCATTTCGTGATACTTATCAACCACTTCCTGAGGTGTAACTCCCAAATTCCTTGCCTTTAGGGTAATTGGCACTCCGTGTTCATCTGAGCCACAGATAAAGAGCACATCTTTACCCGACAATCTTAGAAAGCGAGCATAGATATCGGCAGGAATAAAGCAACCTGCCAAATGACCAATGTGAACAGGTCCGTTTGCATAAGGTAAAGCAGCAGTTACAGTGTATCGTTTGGGTGATTTCAAAAGTCAAAATTTAGCGGCGCAAGTTAGTGAAATCGATGAGGCTAAGGAAAACGACTCAAAAGTAATGTCACGACCGAAGCTTAGAGTATTTTATCTTATTTTGAGCACTCATTTAACTGTATGTCTTCAAAAACGCATTTACGGGAAGAGAAAGACTGCCTCAATTGTGGAGCCGAAGTAGAGGGAAGATTCTGCCCGCATTGTGGGCAAGAAAACATAGTTAGCCGCCAGAGCTTTTCTCACTTAGTGTTTCACTTTTTTGAGGATATAACTCATTATGAGGGTAAATTTTGGAAGACAATGCGTTTTCTGCTTTTCAAGCCCGGTTTTCTTACAAAAGAGTTTCTTTCAGGCAAGAGAATGAAGTATGTACCACCTGTTAGGCTATACATATTCATAAGTTTTATTACGTTTTTTCTTCCATACGTTATACCATCAAGAGGGTATGAAAATAATCT
The DNA here is from genome assembly GCA_018401705.1 of Bacteroidia bacterium. GTDB lineage: Bacteria > Bacteroidota > Bacteroidia > M30B66 > M30B66 > M30B66. The sequence continues at coordinate 13,383 of JAGYKL010000031.1, forward strand.
TAGTTATGAAGAAAAGAAGACTCTCGCTCTTTCGAAGGATAGCACTTTATCAGAAAGCTTTTATTTCTTTGAGGGTGATTATGGTTGGAATATCTGGGTGCCGAGTACTTATTCATCAAAAAGAGAACTAGACTCTTTGCAAAGAACTTTACCTGAAGAGGCACGCCTCAGCGGAATTGATATTTGGGCTGAACATAGAATGCATGAACTGAGTAAAAAAAATCCATTCGAGTTAGCAGATAAATTCTTTAGTTCTTTTTCAAAAAATATTGCCAAGGCTTTATTTATCATCATGCCTTTATTTGCTCTTGTTTTGACAATATTTCATAGCCGTAAGAGGTGGTACTATTTTGATCATGCAATTTTCACTATTCACCTTTTCTCATTCATATTATTGTGTATTTCAATCATTAATCTATTGAGTGCGTTTCAAGTACTTGCTCCTGAAATAGTTGCCGATGGTCTAAAATTATTGTCCATTTTGGGACCGATAGCGATTTTTCCCATTTATTTTATGATTGCTCACAAAAAAATGTACTCAGAATCGTTAATTGTATCGTCTTTGAAATCAATTTTCATACTTAGTATTAATGTGGTTTTTCTCGGAACTATTTTTATAATTCTTGCAATACTTTCCCTCTTAACAATTACCTAATCAATACCTTTAAGTTATTGAACAAATGGTAGAATATGACCTGAATTTTTCAACAAGTTTGTTAAGCTTTAGGGGATTTTAGTTTGTTTTGTTTCGGCCAATTCATAAATAAATAAAACAATGGCGGAGCACAACGACTTAGGTCAATTGGGAGAAGATTTGGCTGTTGCCTGGCTTAACAATCATGGTTTTGAAATCCTTGAAAGAAACTGGCGAGGAAGAAACGAAGAGATAGATGTGATTGCAAGAAAAGATAATGAGCTAATCATAATTGAAGTAAAAACAAGAAAGACGCGAGCATTTGGGAATCCCGAGAATTCAGTTTCGCTTTCAAAACAAAGAAATCTTGTAAATGCGGCTGAACTGTATATCACTAAAAAGAATAGCCAACTAGAAACAAGGTTCGATATTTTATCAATTATAGTCAACTCAAATGGCCAGCAGATAGAGCATATACCAAATGCCTTTAGTCCCTTTGATTAAATCCTTGAAATATGGTTACTTTTGCGCATAAATATTTAAGAAATTATGGCCAAACGTGCCGAAAGAGAGCCTCGAAAAAAAGCCGATGCTGAAAAAGAGCCTGTAAAGAGGGCAGCTAAAGAATCTAAAGGAGAAGAACTGTCAGATATTAATCCAGTAACTCCTGGAGCAAAAAGATTTTCTTTTACTCCAAGAACAGATTATGATAATAGCGCCGAAAAGGAAGATCGCAAAAGATTTAAGAGAGATGATTCGTCTGAGAAGCCAAGTCAATCTCGTGGTTCTGATTTTGACAAACCTTATGAAAAGAAGGAAAGAAAAGACGGAAGAAGGAATCTAAAGAAAGAAGGTGGTGGTTTTAAGAAAGAAATAGGCGATTCTTCATTTTCAGGTAAAAAAGACTCATTCTCTGATCGCCCAGCAAAACCTTCTTCAGGAGATAAAAAGGAAGGTAATTTCGATGATAAGAAACCTGGCAGAAGGCCTCGCACTAGTGAAAAGAGGTTTGAAAGAGATACTGATAAGCCTAGACCCTGGGAGGAAAAACCTAAGTTTTCTAAATCTTTTGACAAAGGTGATAAGTTCGAAAAACGTTCTGAGAGAAAACCTAGAGATGGGAATGATTCGGAAAAGAAATTCGACAGGAATTCTGACAAGCCAAAACCTTGGGCTGATAGAGAAAAATCTGATTTTGCTAAACCTTACAGCAAAGGAGATAAATTTGAAAAGGGACCCGAAAGAAAACCTCGTTTTGGAAATGATACCGATAGAGGAGAAAAGAAATCGGGTTTTCGCGATTATGAAAAAGACGATAGACCTTTTAAACGTCCAGTAAAACCTAGCCGTTTTGAAAAGTCTGACAATTCTGCAAGTGAAAAAAGAGGAGGTGAGAGATCAGAATGGATGGATGAAGTTCCTGCTAGCTGGAAACAAAAGAAGACTTATAAACCTAAGAAGGCGAAAGAACTTACACTTGAAGATAAAGATGGAAAGATTAGGTTAAACAAATACATCTCTAATGCTGGAATTTGTTCTAGAAGAGAGGCTGACGAACTTATAAAAAGTGGCGCTGTTAAGGTAAATGGTAAGATCATTACAGAAATGGGTTACCGAATTGCCTCCACAGATAAGATTCAATACGGCGATCAAACACTTTCTACAGAAGTTAAACGCTACTTATTGCTAAATAAACCGAAGGATTATATTACTACGGCAAATGACCCAGGCAATAGAAAAACAGTGATGGAACTTGTGCAAAAGGCTTGTAAAGAAAGATTGTATCCAGTTGGAAGGCTCGATAGAGCTACAACAGGATTGCTTCTTTTCACCAATGATGGTGAATTAGCACGTAAGTTAACCCATCCTAGTCAGGAGATTAAAAAAGTGTATCATGTTACTTTGAGTAAAAATCTTAAAGCAATTGATATGAAAAGAATCATGGAAGGTCTCGAACTTGAAGATGGCAAAGCCGAAGTTGATGCAGTTGATTGGGTTGGTGATGGGAAGGCTAAAAATGAGATTGGAATAGAATTGCACTCTGGCAAAAACAGAATCGTACGTCGTATATTTGAACACTTGGGATATGAAGTAGTGAAACTTGACCGCACCTTCTTTGCCGGATTAAATAAAAAAGATCTTGCTAGAGGGAATTTCAGATTTTTAACTGAGAAGGAGGTTGTTATGCTTCGTATGAGCTAATGGATTTAACATGGCCTTGATAGGAAAAGCGATAAAAAGAGCATTAACTCTGCAAACCACATTAAGAAAGGTTCGCAGGCGTCAATCTGCTGATAAAATGCAAGAGAAGACTTTTTTAAAGCTTCTGCGAAAGGCTCAGCACACGGCTTTTGGAAATCATTATGCTTTTGATGAAATATTAAAAGCCACTGATCCTTATGCTAAGTTCAAAAAGAATGTTCCCGTTTTTAATTATGAGAGCTTGCATGATGCCTGGTGGCACAGAAGCCTAGAAGGTGAAGAAGATGTTACCTGGCCTGGGAAAGTGCAATATTTTGCCTTGAGTTCAGGCACCTCCGGTTCTCCCAGTAAAAAAATACCTGTTACACAGGCAATGATTAGGAGTATCAAAAGAACTAGCATTAGACAAATACTATCATTGGCCTACTATGATTTGCCTCCCGAATTATTCGAAAAAGGCATCTTCATGTTGGGCGGTTCTACTGATTTACAGTGGAGGTCAAGTTATTATGAAGGTGACTTAAGCGGAATAAATTTCACACAGATTCCTTTTTGGTTTCAAGCGCATTATAAACCCGGAAAAAAGATTGCACGAGAAAGAGACTGGGAAGCTAAGATTGAAGAAATTGTAAAATCTGCAAAAGATTGGGACATTGGAATTATTGTAGGCGTACCGGCCTGGATTCAAATCGTTATTGAAAGGATTATAAAGCATTATAACCTAAATAACATTCATGATATTTGGCCTAACCTGAAGATCTACGTTCATGGAGGTGTCTTTTTTGAACCCTATAAAAAAGGATTTGAAAAGCTTCTAGCCGAGCCCCTTTATTATATAGAAACTTATCTGGCTTCAGAAGGATTTATTGCTTACCAGAGCAATAAAGAAAGAAATGCCATGGAACTTGTTTTAAACAATGGAATATTTTTCGAATTCATTCCATTTAATGAAAGAAATTTCAATCAAGAAGGTGGTTTAGAAAGCAACCCACAAATTATCTCTTTAGAAGATGCAAAGGAAGGTGTAGAATATGCCTTGCTAATTTCTACCTGCGCTGGCGCTTGGAGATATATGATTGGTGATACTATTAAATTTATCGACAAAGCTAGAAGTGAAATTATTATTACCGGGCGCACAAAACATTATTTAAGTATTTGTGGTGAGCACCTTAGCGTAGATAATATGAATCATGCCGTAATGATGGTGTCTGAGGAACTTGGTGTGATTGTTCCCGAATTCTGTGTCGCAGGTGAAATTGATGACAAAATCTTCAGGCATAAGTGGTACATTGGCACAAACGATGAAGTTAATGCTGAAGAGTTCCAACATAAACTAGATGATGCTCTAAAGCAATTGAATGATGATTATAAGGTAGAAAGGCGGTCTGCATTAAAGCATATGCAGCTAGAAATTCTTCCTGTTGATATGTTTTACGATTGGATGAGATCTCTTGGCAAAGAAGGTGGACAGAACAAGTTCCCTCGAGTTCTAAAGAAGGAGCAACTTACTCAATGGGAGGAATTTATTAAAATGAGTGAGGCCTGATGGAAGGAGCTATCTGGAATGGTTTTATTATGGGATTGGGCTTGAGCTTCTCTTTCGGTCCTGTTTTCTTTTTACTAATTCAGACGAGTATCGATAAAGGTTGGAGAGAGTCGCTAATCTTTGATGCCGGGGTACTCTTAAGCGATTTAATCATAATAGTACTTGCGATGTTACTCATATTCTCGATGGGTATCCATATTGACTTTCAAAAGCAAGCAATTAAGTTCTGGACTACTATGCTTGGGGCAGCAATTCTAATCATATTTGGATTAGTGCTAATCCTCAATCCTCAAAAAGGTAACCAACCAAGCGAAAATGACGATTTGGAAAAGGTTTCTGTTATGAAACCTAGAGGTCTGTTCTTAAAAGGCCTAGGAATAAACTTCCTTAACCCTTCGGTTTTTCTTATTTGGTTTGGCGCTGTACCCGCAGTTGCGGGTGGATATGATGGAAACATGAAAATGATTGTGACATTTTTCATCAGTACTTTGGTTTCTTATTTCGTTGTCGATCTTGGAAAGATCTATGCTGCCAGGAAATTAAAGCGTTTCCTAAACCCTAAGGCTATCACCCTATTTCACCGGATTTCAGGAATTATTTTTCTTGCCATTGCAGCTTGGCTTATTTACAAGTTCTTTTCCTGAATTAAAAGCTGGTTAAACTCAAAAGCTTTTGATATCCAGAAATCCAGATCACTTTCACTATCAAAGCCTTCCGGGCTTACATACAAAAATCCTCGCATAACCCTTCCGGTAAAATCCATAGCTCTACTTCCTTTTGAACCCAAAAGCTCAGCATAAGGCAGTTTTCCGACTCTAATCATTAACCTGTCTGTTTGTGTAACTTTCTCCTTATCGATTCCTACACACATCTTACTATTAACCATAAAAATCAAGCCTCCCATCATTTTGCGTTCTTCCACTAATCCTTTATTTTTCAATCTGATTCTGAGCCGATCTGCAAGGTATTCGCTGTAAGCCATGATTTTTTTACGCTCTAATAGTGTTAGATTTTGTTAAAATAAACTAATCCTGACTTATATCATATTTTAATGGATAAATCCTTCTCAAATTTGTTTCTTAATAATTGATATTATGGAGACATCACTAATTACAGAACAACATCGTGATCATCGCGAATGGTTAAATACAATTGCTTTTTATAGAGACGAAGTTAAAATTATGCAAAACCGTATTGAGGAAATTGCTTCCAAAAATACAGGTCAGGAAGTTATGGCTCAGGTTGAGCATTTTCAAAATCAATTGATTGTTCAAACAGACAATCTAGACAGGTTGAGTCACGACATCAGAAAGCACGAACAAGAAATTTCTGAAATGATCAAAGCCAACCCTATAGCTTCTGATCACAGAAGAGCCCCTGTGCATAAAGAACATGTAGAAGCTATGGAGAGTTTCGAGAAAATTTTTAGCGATTTAAGAAAAGAACTCATCCTTTTCTTAGCTAAAGTAATGTAAGCTAACTTAAGCTAGATAGTTTTCCCAAAATCAACTTACTAGCCTTTTCAATAGAATCGGCATTGGTATATTTACCAATGCTGATTCTATAACTTTCTAAAGCTTCCTCTTCTGTTAATCCCATAGCTAAAAGCACATGAGAAGGTTCTTTCAAAGCCGAAGTGCATGCCGAACCAGAAGAAAAAGACAATTCAGGCAGCATAGGAAAAAACCTGTCGGCTTTAAGTCCCCTTATCCTGAAGTTGATTGTATTTGGCAATCTGTCAACCCCACTCATGTTTAGAGTTATCCGGTTGTTTGCAGTTAAATCTTGTTCCAACAAATTTCTAAGATTCAACAGTTTCGCTACATCATCTTGCAAATGATTCATACTTAATTTTGCAGCCATACCTAAACCTGCAATTTGATGGGTTGGCAAAGTACCTGCTCTGATTCCAGATTCTTGTCCACCTCCAAAAATGATAGGCTGTAATTTTACTCTTGGTTTTTTTCGCCTCACATACAATGCAGCTACTCCTTTTGGGCCGTAAAATTTATGAGCAGAAATTGCTAATAAGTCAACCCCCAAATCATCTACATTCACCTTCATTTTTCCAATTGCCTGACTTGCGTCGCATATAACCAGGGCTCCTTTCTTTCTGGCTATAGCCGAAATTCTTTCCACAGGCAAGACTTTGCCTGTTTCATTATTAGCCAACATAGAAATAACAGCCAAAGTATCTTCACGAACTTCCTGCTCTAATTTAGCTTCATCGATATTTCCTTGAGAATCTACATCCAAAATAGAAATCTCATACCCTAATACTTTCAGCTGTTGTAAAACATCTAAAACGGCTTTATGCTCGGTAGCAAAACTTACAAAATGTCTCCCCCTTGCTGAATATGCTTGAGCAACACCCTGAATTGCAAGATTTAAAGATTCTGTAGCTCCTGATGTGAAAATAATTTCTTTAGACTCGGCGCCTAACAATTCAGAGGTCTGTTCTCTGGCTATTTGTATAGCCTCGGCTGCAATCCATCCAAATGAGTGAGTTTTACTTGACGCATTACCATAGTTCTCTGTTAAATAAGGAAGCATTGCTTTTAATACTTCTTTATCTATTGGAGTTGTAGCATTGTAATCAAGATAAATAGGTCTCTCAGACATGAATCTTTTCTTTTAACCACCTTGAATAACGAATAATCTCATCTTCTTCCGATTGAGATTCTAATTGAGCAATCAGATTGAGCAATTCCGACCTTAAATCTTTTGACTTCAAGCCTCCCGACAATTCAGCACTTTTGCTGATTAAAAAGAGCATTGACTTTTCAATCTCATTCTCATCCATGTCAAGTTCTTTCTTAAATTCTTTGTTAACCTGATCAAATCTATACTTCCAAAAATCCAAATCACCCAACTCATATCGAATAATTAACTCGGCTACAGCTATTTTAAACTTCAAAGCTCTGTCGGCTTTTGTGTAGCTATCCATTAAATAGGTTTTATTCAAGTTTTTAATTGCCTGACTAAAATCCTTAATATCAAAATAGCTCGTAGCAAGGTTTACATAAATAAACAATTCATAAAATGGAAGTTTCTTGATATTTTCCAGCTTCTGCATTTCTTTTAGAAGCCTGATTGCTTCGGGAACATCAAACGTGCTGTAATTATTTACCAATGCATTATAATAGAAGATTTCGTACTTATTATATAGTAACTGATGGTGTTCATTCATAGCTTCCTTAAGCGTTTGGGCATACTTTAAAGATTCTTTAACTTTACTATTCTTAAAGAGAGTATTTACGATATAAGTAAGCATCTGCAATTTTATCTCATGGGTGTTCCTGGTAAATAACTGCTCAGTAGTAAAAGCTTCCCAGGTTTGTAACAGATAAGTTTCTAAACTTTGATATTCCTTCTTTTGAAGTAGCATTTGACTTACCAATGAATACAACTTAAATCTGAATCTAGCAGATTTCTTAGCTGCTGAATCGGCCATAAACTGATCTGTTACTTGCTCCAGCATCTCTAAGAGATTATTTTCTTTTGCTCCAAAATTCTGGGTTACCTTCAAGCGGTAGGATACAACTGCAAGCATATCATCCATTTGCCTTAACCTAGCTAAAGACTCATTGTTTTCCCTTCTTAAATCAATATATTCTTCAGGGTTAATTACTAACAAAGTGTGCGAAAGCTGAATGAATTCACCATAAATTATATCTAGTAGTTCATGATTCTCTATTTTCCGAGCTCTTTGCTCAGCCTTCTTGAGAAAATAAAAGGCGATTTTATGCTGATTCTTTGCCAAATAAACTTTAACAACCTGAAGCAATCGCATTAACTGTAGCCACTCTTCATCACCCTGATGCTGCAAAACCAATGATGTATTTATATCATCAACCAGCCTGTTCTTCAATCTGTAATAAGCGTTTTTGTCAGATTTTCCATAAAGCTGACGCACAATCTTGTCCTCATCCTGATCAGCCTTTTTCCTCATAAAATCAAACAACCTAATATCTTTTCTTTGCTCATTGCTCTCCTGGCGATGTGCAAATATCTTGAAGAATCTAACCTCTTCTTTACTTAACCCTTCTACAATCTGAGAAAGCAACTCCATATTTTAGTATATTTGAACGAGTAAGAATTTTACAAGTTTACACATTTTAATGATTGATAATAAAGTACTTTTGGATTAGAAGTAAAAAACAAACAAAAAAATGTCTGTCAACCAAGCCATAAGAGTCAGAAAAAAAGCACTCCTTTTCAAGGTTCTGTTTATGGTTTTGCTTGGGTTTACCATTCAGTCAAGCACTTTAAGAGCTCAGGTGCAGGGTTTACAATTGAACTATTTCAATTTACCAGATACAATTTACTTTCAATCTTTGGTGCCGGTTGATTTTAGCATTACTAATACCACCGACAGCAACCTTTTAGGGAATCTTAAAATTAATTTCCTGAATGAGACTCTAAATAATGTTGAAGCTCCTTTAGGTGGATTTGAAGCTATACAATTTTTTGCTCCACTCCAGGAAAGATCATTCACAACATTTATTCCTGTTGAACCTGAGTACTTTATTGAAGGTGGGAATACCGTTGTGATTTGGCCCTCATTTGTTGGGCAACCGATTCCTGCAGTTGATTCAATAAGAATAACTGTTTTCGTTGGAGAAGTAAACGGTGTTTCAGGAAACCCACCATCGTTGCTAAATTTCTTTCACATTCAGAATCCTGTTTTAAACAGAATCTTTTTCAAGCCTAAGCATGGAACTGCAATACCTGAATTTGTGACTATTTTTGATGCAAGTGGCAGAGTATTACTTCAAGCTGTTCCGTCTGCAGACGGCTCTATTGATGTTTCTCAACTTCCTGATGGCATACTTTTCATTCAAGCTCAGCTTGAGAATGATATTTCAGGCTATTTTAAGCTGATTAAGACTAGTCAATAAATTCCTGAACAAAAGAATTACTTTCCTGTTAAGGTCTTAATTTTCTTGCCTTACTTTTGCCACAAACAGGGTACATGTCTTCTTCGTCTGATTCAAAAAAATACTGCGATAGTTTATTCAATTACAAGCGATTCTTAACGCGCGAGGTAAATGTTGGAGATTTAACAATTGGCGGTTCTGCTCCTATTCGGGTTCAATCAATGACTACAACCGATACTTTGGATACGCAAAGTACTGTAGAGCAAAGTATTCGAATGATAAAAGCGGGTTGTGAGTTAGTGAGAATTACCGCTCCCAGTCTAAAAGAAGCTGAAAATTTAAAGAATATAAAGAATGAACTGCGAGCTCGCGGTTACACAACACCGCTTGTTGCTGATATTCACTTTACTCCAAATGCCGCCGAACTTGCAGCCAAAATAGTTGAGAAAGTAAGGGTCAACCCAGGTAATTACGCAGATAAGAAGAAGTTCGAGCATATCGAATACACAAATTCATCTTACGAAGCAGAACTCGACAGAATCAGATCAAGATTCAGCCCCCTGGTTAAAATTTGCAAAGAATACGGAACTGCCATGAGAATTGGTACAAACCACGGCTCCCTTTCAGATCGAATTATGAGCCGATATGGCGACAGTCCACTTGGAATGGTTGAGTCTGCTATGGAATTCCTGAAGATTGCTGAAGAGGATAACTTCCACAATATCGTTTTATCGATGAAATCTTCAAATACGCAAGTTATGGTTGAAGCTTATCGTTTACTTGTGAACAGGATGATTCAAGAAGGCATGAATTACCCACTTCATCTTGGTGTTACCGAAGCCGGAGAAGGAGAAGATGGAAGAATTAAATCAGCCACGGGAATTGCTACATTGCTTGAAGATGGCCTAGGAGACACTATCAGAGTTTCGCTTACAGAAGAGCCTGAATTTGAAATTCCTGTTGCAAAAACACTTGTAGATAGATATAGCAAACGAAATAAGCACTCTCATATTCCTGAAACTCAATCCTGGCCAATTAACCCGTTTCAGTATGAGAAGAAATTATCAATTCCAGTTAAAAACTTTGGAGGCGAGAGCTCCCCGCGTGTTATAGCCGACTTGAGTCATATTGAAATTGACAATCCAGCAAAGTTTTTCCAATTAGGCCATGCTTATTCAATTCCTTTGGATAAATGGAACCTAAAAGAAACAGCATGTGATTATATTTTTACAGGAGAAAAAACTATTAGTTTTGAAATACCTGGAACCCTGGGAATCATACAAAACTTAGCCGCCTGGCAAAAAAATAAAGCATTTCATTTTCCTTTACTGAGTGCTCAAGAATTTCTTACAGAAGAGGCTTTTCAAGATTTACACTTTGTATTAGCTGATTTAAGTGATTTAGATTCAACTTTTATAGCAAAACTTAAATCTTCAAAGAGTGCTGTTATTATTGCTCAAACTCAGAATGCACATACCATGCCTGAGTTGAGGCGCTTTGCAGTTGAGCTCCTTAATAAAGAAGTTAAAGCTCCAATCATCTTCAAACAAAACGTTCAAGCCAATAAAATTGCAGATTTTCAATTGAATGCAGCTTCTGATTTAGGCGGTCTTTTTATTGATGGTTTAGGTGACGGCATTTGGCTTTCTAGTGATTCTGATTCTTTGTTGCCAAGAGATATTAATCTCACTTCGTTCGGAATTTTACAAGCCTCGCGTGTAAGAATTTCAAAAACAGAATACATATCTTGTCCATCATGCGGAAGAACGCTATTCGACCTTCAAGAGACCACCGCTAAGATTCGTCAACGTACTGATCATCTTAAAGGATTAAAGATTGGTATTATGGGCTGTATCGTAAACGGGCCAGGCGAAATGGCCGATGCAGATTTTGGATATGTTGGCACCGGTGCAGGAAAAATCACCCTTTATAAAGGGAAAGAAGTCATAAAAAGAAACGTTCCTTCCCAACACGCTGTTGATCAGCTAATTGAGCTTATCAAAGACCATGGCAGGTGGATTGAACCAGATGAATCTGGGAACTAGACTTTAAACTGTATTAAAAGTCAGGATTAAATTTCCATTTTTTCTTACACCTAATTACAGAACAATTAGAAATTCAAAAGTCTGAATATCTGATAGTTAAAAAACCATGTTCTCGTGTTTGGAAATTTCCTTACATAAGTAAGAGAGTTGCAAAAATCAACTCTGTGCTGCGTAACTACTCCTAAGTAAATAAAGTATGACTTTAGTGTATTAAGGAAACACCATCCACCATGGAAATTTACAAGGCACATACATCAGGACAACTCATGAAGTTTTGCTTGATGCTTCTTCTAGCAGCAGTTTCAAGTTCAGCAAACGCGACTTCATATGTTTGGAATGGATCAATATCTACTTCCTGGGGCGAGCCCAATAACTGGACTCCCGCTGGAATACCCGATCTTGGCGATGATGTTACCATTAGCAATCAAACAAACAACCCCGTTTTTGAAGAAATTAGTGGTCTTAACGATTTTACAATGACATCAGGAACGCTAAATCTTGATGCATTTATTCTTGTAATTTACGGAAATGCGAATCTCAATGGAGGAATAATCAGCAATGGCACAATGAACTTTCAAGGTGCTGCAGTATTTGCTGGTACAACACTTAATATTGGAATTCAAGGCACAGCATCATCGTTTGAATTTAATGGTAGCACATTTAATAATGCCGTTGATGTTAATTTCAGCGGCAGTTCTGAAGTTATCTCTGCTGGTGGAAATACATTTAATTCAACATTTAGTTTAACAAATTCTGGTTCTGCCAATTTCATAATGGCAAACACTAACTCCGATACATTCAAAGACGAAGTAACCTTTACAAATTCAGGCTCTGCATTAATCCTAGCCTCACATACAGCATTAGGCACAGCCTATGAAGGAAATATCAATTTTATTTCAACTGGCTCAAGTCAGGGAATTCGACTAGGGCAAAATGGAGGTACCTCAACCTTATCTTCAACAAGAACCCTAAATATCGGTGGTAGTGGATTTTCAATTGGTGATTTGAGACTTAGGAATTTAACTGTACCTGGCACAACAGCTCAATCTTTAACATTGAGCGGAACAGCATCGATTTATATAGAATCGGGAGTTTCTTTCGGAGGTAATGTTACATTTAGTTCTCCTCAAGTGTTCCTTAATGGAGCAAGCTATTCGGGAACATCCAATATAACAAAAACAGGCTCAACCAGTAACCAAAGTTTAGGAGGAAACACTTTTACAGGGGCTGCAACAATATCTAACTCAGGTAGTGGTGATTTTATACTAGGAGTTTCAAACCCCGATAATTTTAGTTCAACTGCAAGTTTCTCAAACACAGGAAGTGGAACCATTTTCGTTGCTCAAGTAGCAACGGGAACCATTTTCTCTAACAATATAGAAGTATCTTCTAGTGGCTCAAGTAAAGGTGTTAGGTTTGGGCAAAGTGGTGGAACAGCTATTCTTTCAAGTGGGAGAACAATCACCATCGGAGCAGGAGGTTTTAGTGCCGGAAGTTTAAGATTAAGAGGCTTTGTTCAAAGTGGTTCAACAGCCCAAACTTTAGATGTTTCATCCGGGAGTGCTCAATTATACCTTGAAAGTTCAACCGTCTTTAATGGAAATATCACTTTCAACTTTCCACAAGTTTTTCTTAATGGTTTTACAGCAAATGGAACTGCTTCAATTACAAAGAATGGAGCAACTGATAACTCAGGCTCAGGTGGAAACACATTCTCAGGAACAGCATCCATTACAAATACTGGAAGCGGAAGGCTCCGCTTGGGAAATGTTTCACCAGACGTGTTTGCTAATAACTTAACACTAACAAGTTCAGGATCTAGTTCCATACAAATTGCTCATGGAGCAACAGGAACAACATTTGCCGGAGATATAACATTAAATTCAAGTGGAAGCAGTACCGGAATATTCTTTGGTGAAAATGGAGGAACTTCCAGCCTAGCAGATACTAAAACATTAATCATCGGAGGTTCGGGATATAGCACAGGCGCACTTTCGCTATCGGGGTTTACTCAAACTGGAAGCACAGCTCAATCATTAACAGGTTTCAGCGGAACTGCTGAATTAATTCTTGGCACAGGAACAACTTTTAATGCTGCTGTTACATTTGCAGCTCCTAATTTGATGCTCAACGGAAGCACATTTAATTCTACTGCTTCTTTAACTAAAAATGGAGCAGGCGGAAATACCAGTAATGGAGGTAATACCTTTGAAGGTAATGTTACCCTCGTAAACTCGGGGGATGGCGAAATGATTCTTGCTAATTCTGCTGCTGACATCTTTAATGCTAATCTAATTCTTGAAAACACTGGAACTGATGTTATTAATTTGGCTTATGCCGCCAGCGACAATGAATTCAATGGAAACATTGAACTTAATTGCACCGGAACTGGCGGAGGAATTAGGTTTGGAGAGAACGGCGGTACTTCTACCCTGGCAGACTCTTACACTATTACAATAGGCACAGGAGGCTTTGATTCGGGAGACTTAAGAATTGCAAACTTCACTCAAACTGGTTCTACAGCTCAATCTTTAACTACGTTTTCAAATAGTGTGGAAGTTTATCTTGAAGAGAACTCTACATTCAACGGAAATTTAACTGTTTCAGCACCAGGAATGTACTTAAATGGTGTAACATTTAACGGAACTGCTAGCATTACTAAGTCAGGCACTGGCTTCAACTTATCTAATGGAGGCAACGTTTTTAATGGAACAACAACTATTACTAATACCAGCTCGGGAACTTTCATCCTTGCAGGAAGCACTCCAGATGATTTTAACGAGGATGTAACTTTCTTGCAAAACACAGATTTTACACTTTACCCGGCTTACAATGTCAATTGTACTTTCGCTAAGAATATTTCTACAGTTGGTTCATCAACAACAATAGTATTTGCGGCCAACGGAGGAAGAGTAACACTTAATGGAACATCCGCTCAGGAAATCCAGGGAGACGCTTCGCAAAAGCCAGATTTCTACAATCTTACTTTAAACAACTCTTCAGCCGATATAACACTGAGTGTTCCTGTTAATGTTACAAACAATATGATATTCACCAATGGAAAAATCATCACCACTCCTACTAACCTGCTAACCTTTGCCGATAATTGCACTGTTTCTGCAGTTTCAAATAGCAGTCATGTGCAAGGGCCCTGCAGAAAAGAAGGAGATGATGCTTTTACTTTCCCTGTAGGAAAAAGTGGATTCTACAGACCTATTGGAATTTCTGCTCCTTCAAATCCAACAGATCACTTTACTGCAACTTTTTATATGGCAACCTCTGATGGAACTTACTCTCATGCTTCTAAAGACCCGTCAATTGACCACCTAAGTCAGTGCGAATACTGGACGCTAGATAGAACAAATGGTTCTTCAAATGTAGCAGTAACCCTAAGCTGGAACACTACAAGCTGCGGAGTTACAAATTTGGGTGATTTGCTTGTAGCGCGTTGGAATGGTTCAATGTGGAAAGACCATGGTAATGGAGGAACCACTGGAAACACAACAGCAGGAACAGTTTCTTCAAGTTCAGCAATTTCCAATTTCAGTCCTTTTACTCTATCCTCAAGTACTTCAGAGAACCCCTTACCAGTGAATCTAGTAAGTTTTACTGCAACACCTCAGGAAAGAGAAGTTCTAGTTGAATGGACTACAGTGAGTGAAACCAACAACGAATATTTCAGCATAGAGTCAAGTAATGATGCTATTAATTTCAATGAAATCGCAAGAATACCGGGAGCATTTAATAGCAACACTATCATTAAATATAAGGAATTAGATAAGAATCCATTTCCTGGTGTTTCTTACTATCGCTTAAAGCAGGTAGATTATGATGGAGAAACGATGTTCTCTAAAATAGCTGTTGTAAATATGCCGATAATAACAGAAGCTGATTTAGTAATATGCCCTAATCCGGTTGTCAACATTATGGATGTTCGCCTCGACCCTTTCCTATTCCACTCCCCTTCTATCGAGGTGAGAGACATAAGTGGAAAATTAATTCAAAGCTATCAGGTAACTGAAATTGATGTTCAAAAACCATTTAGAATAGATTTAAATGAACTACCTCAAGGGATGTACTTTCTTCAGGTTAGCGAACAAGGATATTCTGTAAGCAAAAGACTTGTGAAAAAATAAGTTTAAGACCTAACCTTAACTTGTCTAAAGAAGGCAACCTATTTGGTTGCCTTCTTTTTTTGCTTTAGAGCAATTAAATATGAATGGCTCTATTGTCGGTGGCTGCTAATGCAGCTTCTCTAAATGACTCTGTAAAAGTTGGATGCGCATGGCTTATTCTTGCAATATCTTCTGCTGATGCCCTAAATTCCATTGCAACAACAGCTTCAGCAATCATATCTGCTGCTCTTGGACCAATTATGTGAACACCAAGAATTTCATCAGTTTCTTTATCTGCAAGTACTTTAACTAAACCATCAGTATCCATACTTGCTCTTGCTCTTCCCGAAGCTTTGAATGGGAAAGAACCTGTTTTGTAAGCTCTTTTGTCAACTTTTAATTGCTCTTCAGTGTAGCCCACACTAGCCACTTCTGGCCAAGTATAAACGACATTTGGAATAAGTAAATGATTAATATGTGGCTTTTGTCCAGCAATTCTTTCTGCTACATACGTTCCTTCTTCTTCAGCTTTATGGGCAAGCATTGCACCTCTTACAACATCTCCAATAGCATAAATACCTTCAACAGAAGTTTCGCAATGCTCATTTACAGGAATTCTACCTCTTTCATCTGCAGTGATGCCTGCCTTCTCAAGATTTAATCCATCTGTATAAGGCCTTCTTCCTGTGGCCACCAAAACATAATCACCCTTTATCTCTATTGATTTTCCATCTTTCAAAGATTCAGCAGTTACTGTTACAGTTTTGCCACTAACTTTAGCGGAGGTTACTTTATGTTGAAGATTAAACTTAAAGCCCAATTTCATGAGTACTTTTTGTAATTCTTTGCTCAAGGTTTTGTCAAAAGCACCGCATATGGCATCAGTAAATTCAACTACGGTTATCTCCGAACCTAATCTTCCATAAACAGAGCCCATTTCCATCCCTATAACTCCTCCACCGATAATAATCATATGCTTCGGAACTTCCTTTAACTGAAGAGCTTCAGTAGAAGTAATTATTCTTTTCTTATCGATGTTTACTCCAGGAACAGAAGAGGGCTTTGATCCAGTTGCGATAACAATATTTTTTGCGCTTATTTTCTCTTCTTTCCCATCATCACTTTTAATTGATATAGTTTTTGCATCAACGAAAGAGCCAAACCCATGAATAACATCGATCTTGTTTTTCTTCATTAAATAATCAATACCGGCAACTGTTTGAGAAACAACTCCGTCTTTCCTTGATATCATTTGCTTAAGATCAACTTTAAGATTACTAAGCTCAATACCATGTTCTTTGAAAGTATGAGAAGCATTGTGATAATGCTCTGAAGAGTCGAGCATTGCTTTAGAAGGAATGCATCCCACGTTTAAGCAAGTACCTCCAAGAGTAGAATACTTTTCAATAAGCGCTGTTTTTAAACCCAACTGCGCACAACGAATGGCAGATACATAACCTCCAGGACCAGAACCTATAATGACAACATCGAATTCCTTCATGATTGATTTTTACTTTTGATGTCGCAAAAATAGCTTTTTTTGAGGCTTTAAAAGCCCGATATCATCATCATTAAATCAAGAATTTATTCCATTACCCCATTTTTATCGGACTGAACAGGCTAAAGCATACAATTACTTTGGCCCAAATCATTTGATTATCGCGTATTCATAGTCCTTCCAAAAAAGGATCCATTACCAATAATCCTCAAAGAGATTTCAAAACCACCTCTTCCGTTTGAAGCAGGCCTTAATGTTGAAAGATTTGCATCATAGCTAAACCCTATGGCATAGTTAGCAAACTCTAACATACTGCTGATTACTATAGCATCACCAGCTCTTACATATGCACCTAAATAAGCTCCAGCTCCTTTATATTGCCCTGTATATTTAGATTCGGGTAAGATATCATATCTAATCATTGAGCCAACCAAAATTTGCCTGTTTGGCCCTTGACTATAAAAGAGAAAGCCTGGATTGACTGCGATCTTAGATGAAGGTATACTAATTAGAAAATTGGCATGTGCGACATACTTTATCCAAAGTTTTTCTCCCGTCTCATTGAAAGAATAATTGGGTCTATTGAAATGATGTATAGCAAAACCTGCGCTCCCTTTTAAATAGTTATTCCCTTCAGTATGAATTCGACCTGATTGATTGTCGAATGACCAAACGATTCCAGTTGCAAAATCTAAATAGCTAAATGTTGGGTTCATTAACGTCTCTCCTGTTGGAAGATTTGCATTGTATACTCCTTCACTATATTGACTTCCCCATTCAAAATTACCGAAGTCAATTCTTCTTTGTCCTAACCCACCTGTGAAACCAACTCCAATTTTATGAACTTTATTTAATCTAACATGATAAGCCAAGGCACCAGAAAAGGAGGTCGTTTTTAATAGCCCATCTCCAGCTTCATCGTAATTAACATTCAAACCGGCTGCGAAAAAGTTTTTCTGCGATTTCTTTTTTATAAACCTCCCATGAACTGCAGCACCAAAGGTTTTATAAGGTACTGTCACTGATTTCCATTGGGTTCGATAATTCAAAGTAGACTCTAACCCTACTGTAGCTCCTGCATTTGCTGGATTCTGCAATAGTGGAGCCATGTAAAACTGCGAAAAGTGTATGTCTTGTGCCTTTAAACTCCCTAAAGTAAAAATGCTTAAAAGAAGAAAAACACAGAGGTTTCTCGTTATGGCTAAATCTGAAATATGTAAAATCTTTTTCATCATCTCAACAATGTTAAGTTTCCTTGTTTACTGATGGTCTCACCTGTAATTGTATTAGCAGATAGGTAATAAATAAATACACCGGTATTTAATTCTTCTCCTCTAAAAGTTCCATCCCAGCAGGCATTTTTATCGCTAGACTCATACACCTTTTCTCCCCAACGATTGTAAATCACTAGGTCCATACTTGAAATGCAATCTGCACCGTACAGTCTGAAGCAATCATTAGACTCATGTCCTCCTGCCACAGGAGAAAATACATTTGGAATGAAAAGGTCGCTGCAAATAGTGTCTATGTCTATCTTCAAGCAGTCAGAATAACTGCAACCAAAACTATTTACTACTGTTGCGCAGTATGTTGTAGGTATTAAAGGTTGGGCAAGCGGATCTAAACAATTTGTGCAATTCAGGCCCTCTGAAGGTGACCAAAAAGGCTCAAGTAAGGTAACAGCCTGCAGCTGAACTGAGGTGCCAAATAAAATGGTAGTGTCTTCACCAACTTCAAGATATGGTATAGGGTTAACTGTAATCTCTAAAGCTGTGCTATCGACACACTGCCCGGCAGAAACAACTACTGTCATTTCCATCGATTGGATTGGCGTTACTGTAATTTGTGCAAGTGTATCGCCTGTATTCCACAAATAGGTAGCACCGCCACTTGCCGTTAAAGTGATACTATCCCCAAAACAAATTACTGAATCTCCTGATATCTGAGCATTTATTGGAGGTACAATACTTACAGAAACAGAAAGAGTATCATAACAAACTCCAAGTCTTCCTGAAACATTATAAGTCTGATTGCTGTCAGGATAAGCGATTGGATTGCTGCATGTATCGCAACTTAATGTTGCAGAAGAGAACCAATTATAACTTTCTGCGCCTGTGGCGGATAATTGAATTGAATCACCATCGCAGATGGAAATCTGAGAAGGATTTAGAAACATTTCAGGTAAAGCCAATGCTGTTAATTCAATGGTATCTCTAATGGAACAAGCACCTTGAGTAGCAATTACGAATATCTGAATACTTGAGTCAGCTACTACCGCAACCTGAGTTCCCGATACCTCCACAGAAAGATCTGAACTGCTCCATTGATAATTAGTGGCACCAGAGGCCTCGAAAGTAACAGTTTCTCCTGCACAAACAGAAGTATCAGCGCTCACAATTAAATTAGGAATCTGATCTACCACAATTTGAACGGAAACAATAGAATCACACCCTGTCACTGCAACATAATTAAATGTGAAGTTCCCTTGTTCAGTTATCACAGATCCATCTGAAAGTATTACTGAATCGCCTTCGCAAATTGCAAACTGAATCTCTTGAGTGATTATTGGATTTACCGTTAATATAGTTGTGATAATAGAGTCACAGCCTCCAACAGAATTAAGCAATGAAGAATATGTTCCTGCTTCAGAAACTACAAGTCCATCAGGGAGTTTAAGAAATCCACCCTCACAAATGCTCACATTCTGTGAGGATGCGAAACCTGGAACAACAGAAACTACCGTGCTTACTATAGAGTCACAACCCGCCGCAGACAATAATGTAACAGGATAAGTTCCAGCGGCAGAAACAGTGCTTCCATCTGGTAAAACAACCGATTGACCTGCACAAATCTCTGCATTTACTGTATTTGATATTGCTGGAAGCACAAGAACGGTATAAGTTATAATTGAATCGCAGCCTGCTGCAGAAGCGAGTGTTACTATATAATCTCCTGATGTACTAACAATTGAACCATCTGGCAATGTTGCCGTGCTTCCAAAGCATATCTCAAGAGAAGCAGACGAAGTAAGACTTGGCACCACATTTACGTTAAAGGTAACTGTTGAATCACAACCCGAAGAGGAGGTTAATACGACATTATAAACTCCACTGTTATTTACAATAGTACCATTTGGTAAAACATAGGTTTGACCATTACAAATCTCAGCGTCAACAGTTGAAGTTAATTCTTGCAAAACTGTAACTGCAGAAGTTATAACAGAATCGCAGCCATTGTTTGCAGTAAAAATCGAAGTGTAAATACCCGAGATGTTTACTACTGAACCATCAGACAATGTTGCCGATTCGCCAAAACACAATTCTATTTCTTCATTAATATTAATTGCATTTAACACAAAGAGGTTTGTTGTTATTGTAGAATCACAGCCTGTAACCGAACTTAAAACGACTGAATAAGTGCCTGAAGCAGTTACAGTACTTCCGTCCTGAAGAATATAAGCCTCTCCAGAGCAAATTTCTATATCCTGCTCAAAACTTGATACAGGCAAAATTGAAACTGTTGTGCTAATAATTGAGTCACAACCTGAAGCATTTGCAATTGTTACCTCATAAATGCCTGATTGAGAAACTGTACTACCATCAGGCAACTCCGCATTATCTCCTTCGCAAATTGTTAAAGTTTGAGCAAAACTATTTGCATGATTAATCGTGAGATTTAATGTAATTACAGAATCACAACCAGCAACACTTCCGCCAGCAATGGTAAAAGTCGGAGTGTTGGTTGATGAAGTATAGGTTATTCCGTCAATCCATGTGTAGCTGCCACAGGCACTTTGGACATCTGTCGCACTTGTGAAAGTGTTGATTGTTAAGTCTAAAGTGATAATAGAGTCACAACCTAAAGCAGAACCACCAGCAATCGTAAAAGTTGGAGTGTTAGTAGATGAAGTATACGTTACACCATCAATCCAAGTATAACTTCCGCAGGCACTTTGGACATCTGTCGCACTTGCAAAAGTGTTGATGGTTAAGTCTAAAGTGATTACAGAATCGCAACCCGCCACACTTCCGTTTGGAATAGTGAAAGTTGGAGTATTCGTTGATGAAGTATAAGTAACTCCGTCAATCCAAGTGTAACTTCCGCAGGCACTTTGGACATCTGTCGCGCTTGCAAATATGTTAATGGTTAAGTCTAAAGTGATTACAGAGTCGCAACCAGCCACACTTCCGCCAGCAATCGTAAATGTTGGAGTGTTGGTTGATGAAGTATAGGTTATTCCATCAATCCAGGTATAGCTACCACAGGCCGACTGAACATCAGTTGAAGTAACTTCATTGTTAATAGTTAAGTCGAGGGTGATGATTGAATCACAACCGGCAGCACTTCCGCCAGCAATGGTGAAGGTTGGTGTATTTGTCGTAGCGGTATACGTAATTCCATCAATCCAAGTATAACTTCCACAGGCACTTTGGACATCTGTCGCACTTGCGAATGTGTTAATTGTTAGGTCAAGTGTAATGACAGAGTCGCAACCTAAAGCTGAACCACCAGCAATGGTAAAAGTTGGCGTATTTGTCGTAGCAGTATATGTTACTCCGTCAATCCAAGTGTAACTTCCACATGCAGATTGAACATCTGTCGCACTTGCGAATGTGTTGATCGTTAAGTCAAGAGTAATGATAGAATCACAACCAGCCACACTTCCGCCAGCAATCGTAAATGTTGGAGTGTTGGTTGATGAAGTATACGTAATTCCATCGATCCAAGTATAACTGCCACAGGCACTTTGAACGTCAGTTGATGTAACTGCATTATTAATCGTTAAATCAAGTGTAATGATAGAGTCGCAACCTAAAGCAGAACCACCAGCAATGGTAAACGTTGGAGAGTTGGTTGATGAAGTATAAGTTACACCGTCAATCCAAGTATAACTGCCACAGGCACTTTGAACATCTGTCGCACTGGCGAAAGTGTTGATTGTTAAGTCTAGTGTGATTACAGAATCACAACCGGCAACACTGCCGCCAGCAATCGTAAATGTTGGAGTGTTTGTCGATGAAATATAAGTCACACCGTCAATCCAGGTATAACTTCCACATGCACTTTGGATATCTGTCGCACTTGCAAAAGTGTTAATTGTTAGGTCAAGTGTAATGACAGAGTCGCAACCTAAAGCAGAACCACCAACAATAGTAAACGTTGGAGTGTTGGTTGATGAAGTATAAGTTACACCATCGATCCAAGTATAACTTCCACATGCAGATTGAACATCTGTCGCA
>JAGYKL010000032.1 GCA_018401705.1 Bacteroidia bacterium
CAAGTCCTGTTGTATCATTCAACTGAAAGAGACCTTTTAATGAAACAGAATTCACCCCTAAAGCATAAGCATTAATCATTTGCTCTTCAAAATTGTATGCAATCCTAGCGAAACCATTTTCATGTGAAATAATCATAATCGAATCGCCTAATTCAAAATAACCAATCGGTTTAAAAAAAATCCCCCATTCTCCTACCGGCCAGTTCTCGAGTTCTTCGTATAAATGTTCATATTCCCACAATTGATTTGAAAACAGACATTCATTATTGTTAAGATTATTCTTACTAAATACCCATTCATTGGGATTGCCTAGGGCGCACCAATTGCAACCATAACCAGAGTTCTCAACACCTAGAGTTACGAATTCTCTTTCTCCTTCAGGTGTTTCAGTAATTCTATAATAATCTGTGGATACTGCATAGAAATAATCATTTTCGTTAAGACTGTCAAGCAAAAAGTATGTCTTAACTTTTGACCTATAATCATCTGGCAAATAATCTTGAAGAACTATAAAGTCTTCGCCTTGCAATAATCTGAAGTCTAAAATCTCATGTGAGAAGCCTTTTTGATAAACCCTTTCCCATTGAAGTTCCTGAGCAAAGCTTCCGAGACATAGCAGGATTAATATAATAGCTGAGATAAACTTATTCATATTTAAAGATACTACGAATTCATTAAATTAATAAGTAGTATAGGTTAAATATGTTAACAGTTTAGATTTTCGAGGATAAATATTGTTTAAAATATTTTATATCAATGTTGCACAACAAACGGACTTCTCTCCGCTCTCCCTTTATTATTTATCACTTCAAGCAGATAAATACCGGAGGATAACTCCGCAGTATTTAAAGTGTTAAGTAAAGATTTAGAATCTTGTCTAATTAACTTTCTTCCACTTAAATCGTAAACATGAATGATACTTGAAGAAAAATCGTCATTTGCAGGAAGCTCTATACTTATTATGTTAGAGGCAGGAACTGGATAAAGTTTGATGTTTTTTGAACCAATGCTTTCAATATTCAAAGCTACTTCTCCAATTGTTCTGATTTCTGTATTTGTTCTAATTGGCGGATTGAAATCAAAATAAATGTCAGCGAAATTTTCAATTACATAATTATTGGGATTATCCTCATTTTGTTTTAGAGCAAACTTAACATATCCAATACTTTCGTCAAGGTTTGTTGAACTATCTGGAAGAATGATTGGATTAAATGTTACAGTTAAAACACGGTCGACCAATTCATATGAATAATTATGTGAATTTCCTGTAAATCTAAGGCTTTCGACATCCAGCATATCGCTAAGAGTATCTACTATAACTACGGCAAATGCTGTATCATTACCTGTATTTTGAAATCTAATTCTATATTCAATTTCATCATCCCTTTCAACTTTTAATGATTCACCTTGTCCAAATGGCCACGCAAACTTATCGTTTGGATCGTAAGAGCCAATAATTAAGTCACAATCAATATCTAACCAAGGCTGCTGATCCTGAATAGCATAAGAAATAGAATTACCTCCAAAATTGATGTTGCTATTGCAATCGCTTAAATCCCATGCTAAAATGTTAAAAGGGTTATTGGGAGTTTCCCAAACAGCAAAGGTTAGTAAGTCATCATCATTTGTATATGAGAACTCGGCACTTTCTCCAGCATTAAGCTGCAAATTACCTGTTTCTTCAACTTGACCATTTCTCTTTAATTCGTATGGCATTGATTGCGACATTGCCGAACTTCCTACATTAATTACAGTAAATGTTGCTGTTGTTGAATCAGAACAAATTGCATCTACTGTTAAGTCTGAACCATCCCATTCAGCCGAAAATTCATAGCAATCAGGCACTTGAACATAGCTAGCTTCAACACATCCATAAGAGCCTAAGCCATTCTCGCATGTGACAGAATCTACAATTTGAAAACTGCCACATTCTCCGGGCGATAGCCCATTAATTGCAATAGAATAATACTCGCCATCAAAGCTATAAGGAGTAGAGAAGGAGATAGGAATAATCCCTTCATCATAATGTAAGATAATTTCACCAGGAGGTAGAGTTTCAGTTCCGTAATTGCAATACTGAACAACTCTTGGATTGGTAAAACAGCGTCTTAAAAAAGGCACAGAAGTCTGCACTACAGGCAAAGCACAATCGATTGTGCTACTATAAGGAACATCAGCAAATAAAGTATCATTTTCAGGAAAATCAACGGTAAAAGTTGCGGGGAATTCAGAACAGTTATTTGACCATAAAAGATTCGGCACTGTACTTTGACTTATCTGAACTTGACCATCCGCATTGCCAGGCAGAAGTAATTTATATGTACCATCTGCTAGTGTTTCATCATAAATAATTGTTCCTGAATACTCTACTAAGGCATTTGCAATGGGAGAATCTCCATCGTCAAATATGCAATTGTCATTATTATCAGCGTAAACTCTTCCAATTACAGATTTACTTGAAAAGGGTGTGATTTCAATGCCAGCATACACATTGATTAAAAAAGGTGCGGGAATATTAGAAAAGTTAGTGACAACAAGAATGTATCTACGTCCTCCAAATAATGTAAAATTAAAGTTTTCAACTGGGGATGTACTATAGCTGCAACTCAATATGGGAGGTGGTTGAAATTGTCCTGTGAAAGTATTGAACTCCTCACAAGGAAAATCAGTAGCATCGAAAAGTATATAATCGTAATCCACTTGACCCCAAACAACGATTGTAACCCCTCCTGTATCGGGGGATGTAAATTCGAACCAAGTCTGGTTAGGGGCAGAACCTAAACATCCAGGATATTGGAAACCAGGCGTAATATTATTTATGATGTTAGGTAGATTAGTGTTTGTTGTAGGAAGAAATTGAAATTCTCCTGTAGAAAGTGGAATGGTATTCTCACAATCACATCCTGGTGTACCACTTCTTGAAGTATTGTTGCTACTCGAAAAAACAGGGGTACTATTCATCTTCTCAATATCTTCAGGCGTTTGAGCCAATGATATATTGAGATTAATAGCAAATACAGCAAGAAATACAGCTAGACCTTTCATATCTATGTTTGATTTGAAGTAAACCTAAACAATTTGGACACGCAGATGCTAGTATACCAAAGGTGTTCTTACTAAGCCATCAATTAAAATCTGACTTAATTGAATAAAAAAGTGCCTGAAAATCTGGGGTTTAACCTAGGTAGGTTTTAAGTATCTTACTTCTTGAAGTCTGCTTCAGACGACGAATAGCTTTTTCTTTAATTTGGCGAACACGTTCACGTGTAAGATCGAATTTCTCACCTATTTCTTCAAGAGTCATAGCATGTTCGCCATTAAGACCAAAGTAATATTTAATTACATCAGCTTCTCTTGCTGTAAGCGTTGAAAGAGCTCTGTCAATTTCCTTACGAAGTGAATCGTTAATTAATCCAGCTTCAGGGCTGGGACTATCGTTAGAACGCAATACATCGTACATATTGCTTTCTTCACCTTGAACTAAAGGTGCATCCATAGAAATATGACGTCCAGAGTTTTTCATACTCTCCTTTACATCATTTTCTGTTAACTCCAGAAGTTCAGCAATTTCTTCAGCGCTAGGCTCTCTTTCATATTCCTGCTCTAGTTTAGAAAATGCTTTATTGATTTTATTGATTGAGCCAATCTTATTCAATGGAAGACGAACAATACGAGACTGCTCAGCCAAAGCCTGAAGAATCGATTGACGGATCCACCATACAGCGTATGAGATAAACTTAAATCCTCTAGTTTCATCAAAGCGCTGCGCAGCTTTAATTAAACCGAGATTTCCTTCGTTAATCAAATCGGGGAGACTAAGACCTTGGTTTTGATACTGCTTAGATACAGAAACTACAAATCGAAGATTTGCCTTTGTAAGTTTCTCAAGTGCGGCTTGATCACCTTGACGAATTCTTCTTGCTAATTCAACCTCTTCTTCTGCAGTGATGAGTTCAACTTTTCCGATTTCCTGAAGGTACTTGTCTAAAGATGCTGTTTCACGATTCGTAACCTGTTTGGTAATCTTAAGCTGTCTCATAAAAGAAATTAAAGTTTATAATCTGGATGAATTTCGAATCGGCAAAATTACATAAAATTATAATACGGCCATAATAAAATAAAGTTTTGCAATCTGCTCAATGGCCTGATTATTGTGGTGTGAGGAGCCTCCTAGTAATTTTATTCTCTCATCCATATCCTTCTGAAGGCATCTCCACTTGCAGCAGAAAAACCGCCAATAATACCGCCAATAATTCCAGTTACTAATATAAGCAGGATGGAAGATTCTGGAATTGGAAATAGTTTTACTACTCTTGAAGACAGAATGGAGTTGTTTTCTATATCAATAATAAAAGCAAGAACTCCCCAAGAAAGGAAAAGACCAGTAAATCCTGCCCAAAATGGAGAACGATTTAGGGGGGCTGTGAAAAATGCTAATATAAATGCAGAAATGATTAAGCTCCACCATGGCAAATAAAATTGTGCTATGGTAGCGCCTCCTCCAATAATGATTATTCTAGGAATGAACCAGCGTTTAGCTCTACGGCGAGCAACTGGTGATATGTAAGATGCGTTGATGTTGTTCATGTGGCTTTAATAGCAATAATGTATAATAGCTTCCTTTGGTCCAGCTATCGATAAAGTTGTCGTAGTAAACACTCCCCGGATTTCCGCTTTGTCCACCTGGATAAACTCCAAATGCTTGTCCCGCGTCGCCTGGGCTAACCACCATTCTCCAGCCCGGGCCTTTGTTTTCACTGGTGGCGTTGACAATACTCTTATTTCCACCATTCTGAATGTTTTTAATGCTAAAAGCTGGCAGCCTTGTTAAGTGAGTTATGGAAGTCGATTTGTAGTTAGCCCAACTAAGTGACTCATGGTCTTTTTTCCAATCATCAACTTTCTCAATTGCGTTATGAAAAGTAAGGTTGATTAAATCTTTTAGAGATTCTGTCTCAGGAGTTCTTCGATCGTCAATTAAAACTCCATCAGGAAATCTCTTTATGTACCTTATGGTTTCAAAATAGCCTGGCATAACAAGTCTTCGATCTTGATCTTTAAACTCATCCCAAATTGATTCATTCAATAATTTCCACCATTCTTCAAAGTATACAGGAGCTTTTTCTTCTGGGTCATTAAAAAATATCCACTGCTTCAATAAATTGAGAGGAGTTAGCTCATTGCTTTTAATTTCATTTGGGTTGAGTGCTTCCAGCATTAGCGGAAGTATTTCAGAGGCATATAAATTGAAGTTGTCATTCTGCAATCTCATCATGTCTTCAATTTTCGCGTTTTCAATCTCTGAAAGTCTCTTATTTATCCTGCGATTTCTGAAGTATTCATAGGTACCGCTGTAGTAATATGGATAGCTCTCGTCTGTTGGATGTTGGTTTGCTGAACTAAGCCAACCTTGCTCTGGATTGAGTGCTTGTGGATTTGCTGAATCGGGAATAAACCCAACCCACAGGGTTTCTTTAATGCTTCCATCCATGATGAACCTGCCTTGCTCATGAGCTTTATGAACAAATTTTCCTTGTTGTCTCATTGCAATATCGCCTCCGGCGGATGCAAACACAAAGTTCTGACCTGGACATTGATAGAATTTCATCGCTTCATCATAATCAGCATAATTATCTGCTTTGTTTAGCAAGTAAAAGGTCATTAACTCTTTGCTTGCCTCATGAGCTGTCCATTTAAGCGCTCTATTTACCGTTTCCTGGCCGGAATTATATTTTTCATCAAAAGCCACAGGACCGTGTAATGTATGAATGATTGTATCATACACAGGATCACTACCCCTGATTATAAATTCTTCTATAACCTTTTCTGTTTTTTTCCATTTCCCATCAAATAGATACTCATCTTTCTTTGAATCCTTAAATTCAATGTTGTACCAATCTTTCACATCCATTGCAGCATTTGTAGTGCCCCAGGCTATACTATCGTTAAATCCTATAATCACGCAAGGCGAACCGGGTAGGCTAGCTCCATAAACATTTGATTGAGGGCTGTGAAGTTGAATCTCATACCAAATGCTTGGTAGATTAAGACTTAAGTGAGGGTCGTTGCAAAGGATTGGTTTTCCAGAAGCTGTCCTACTTCCACTAACAGCCCAGTTGTTACTGCCGAATTCAGAGGCTGGTTTTTCAAAAGGATATGTAACGGCGACATCGTGCTCTCCTGGACGAAATGAAATTTTTGGAAGTATGGAATCGTCT
This sequence comes from Bacteroidia bacterium, assembly GCA_018401705.1. Lineage (GTDB taxonomy): Bacteria > Bacteroidota > Bacteroidia > M30B66 > M30B66 > M30B66. Next base: position 6,219 of record JAGYKL010000032.1, read on the forward strand.
GCTGTTGGAAATGGAGTTCCTTTAGGAATTATCGGGTCTAGCAAAGTATCAGGATATTCAGGGAATAAACTGATAAATGTGTCATAGCCTAACAGCTTAACTGCATTGGTATATTCGAAATCAGTCTCATAACCTGTCAAGGTATTTGCCATATATTTTAACAAAAGAGCTGTCTTTATTGGCGCCCACGCTTCTGGCTTAAAGTCTAATAATTTATATTCGAGAGGTAAACTAGAATAAGTAAGTTGATTAATAAATGCGTTAATACCATCCGAGTAGCTCTGCACAATAACCTTTAAAACAGAGTCTTTCATGACATAGTCAATTGCTTTTTCAGCTCCATATTTTAAGCCGATACGCCGAGCTTCCATGTCAAGCTTTAAAGCTTTCTCACCTACAATTTCAGATAATCTTCCGCCTGCAGCTCGCGTTTGCAAATCCATCTGAAATAATCTATGGCTTGCTGTTACGTAACCTTGCAGAAAGTACAAATCATGGTCGTTTGATGCAAAAATGTGAGGAACCAAACGATCATCGTAAACTACTTCGGCTGCATCATGTAATTCAGCAAACTTTATGTTTCTAGGTAAATTGATATCTGATTTTTCTGCTTGTTGCCAAAATCCTTCAAATGGCGAAAAGAATTTTCCGATAGGAGGTAAGTCACCTGTTTTAAAACTGTAAGGCCAAGCTAATCCTACAGTAATTAAGAGTAATAACAGGAATTTTAGTGTTTTCTTCGACATGTTACTTACAGAAGGTTCGGCAAGATAACAATTGAGACGATGATTCTATGCAGAGAACTTATAAATCTAACTTGTTTGTAAGAAAAAGCATAAACAGATTATTTAACCAAAACCAATAAGAAATAAGCTTCATCATAAAGCTGCTATCTCTTTTGAATTAAACTTATTTCCGAGTGTAGAGAAATTCATACTTAACAAGCAATTTTTAATTGCAATTGAAGTCAAAAACAGCTCAATAATTAATGTTTTATCTATGAGGGGGCTTTCCTGGGCCAAATGAAGGGTGGTCGTCAGGCACATTAGTAGGTGCCTTCATATTATTGAATTTCCTGAACGTATAAGTGAATGTGAGCAAGAAATATCGATTTAGAACACGTACCGAATTGTCTTCAACATAAGTCTCAGTAACTGTTCTGCTAATGCTTGTGTTCTGATTAAGAATATCATAAGCACTTAACTTAAGCTCTCCAGCTCTTCGTTTCAAAAATTTATATCCTAATCCGACATTCCACAAAACAAACTCCTGGTTAAATGCAGCTTCTAAACCTGAATAATTAGAGTAAGCTGCTTCACTAGTTATAACTAGTCCTCTCCAAGGAAGCCAATTACCTTTAAAACTTGCAGTTTGGATTAAGTAATTATTGTTCAATTGAGGTTGAAGACTATTTTCAACTATGCTATAAGCTGCATTATAGCCAGCACTAAAGTCAATTTTCTCACTTATATTACTTGCTAAAACTATACCTCCTGAATAACCATAGTTATTGGTCTCGTTTCTTAAGCCATTAATTATTCCAGGAGTTAATTGGTAATTTAAGCCACCTTGGATATTAGCAGTGCTCTTGAGCCATTTAACAGGTAGGCTGTAAGTTAGCAATGAAGATACATTCCACCACCCATTAGTATTAACAGGGCGACTTAGTTGACTGCCACTTCTTAATCTAATACCATCTGAAAGAATGGTATCTGTTGATGCAATTATTGTAGAATTAGCGATGTAATTTGATGTATTTGTAGCACTAACATTGAGGAAGATTGAGCGACTTGTTTCAGCGTTTGTTCTACTAAAACGGGTGGAAATGGTTTGTGAAAATTCCTGATTTAGTTGATCATTCCCAATGCTAAGCTGAAGCGGATTTGTGTTGATTAATACATTTTGTAGCTGACTTACGTTTGGTGCATTTGTTCTAGAACGGTAGTACACTCTCAAGTTAGCAGACCTGCTGAATTTGTAGTTCAACATTGCAAATGGAACTACATTGAAAAAGGTTTTTCTTATAAGTGGTTGTTCTGGAAATGTTTGTAAACCTTCTAATGTTACATATTGGGCATTAACATTAAGAACACTAAAGAACTTATTGCCTCTATATCTAATTCCGGCACCCCCTAGTTGAGTTTGAAGAGTATTCTCGTATCTGTTTGAAAGCAAACTATCGAAACGACTATAAGAATTACTGTTTTCATCAAAGGCATTTGTTTGTCTTAAAGACAAGCTTTGAGTTAATGAAGGTCTATAACTTAGGAATAATTGCGACTTTTTGCCTAAAGGCTCGGTATAAATTAAGTTAGCTGAATAATTAGTGGAGTTTGAATATGTTCCACTTTCCTGTCTTATAAATTGGGTTGAATCAGTAATGAAAAATGTATTATTTGAAATTTGATTTGTGACACCATTCTTCTCGTCGGTATCAACATTTAGTGCTAGTGATATCGTTCTTCCTTCTTTTTTTGTTTTGTGTCTAAAAAGCAAGTTTTGTCCCATACTATACCCTGTGTTTTGTGAGGGGTTTTGAGTAGATGTAAGACTTAATGGAATCGTATTATTAATTGAAGTTTCTCCTTCAACTTTTGAGTTTGATTGATTGCCTTGCCAACTCAATCTTGGAGTGTAAATAATTGAGTTATTAGAGTCAAGGTTTATCTCCATTCTTAAATTTAATCTATGATTTAAGTTATTGCTCCAAGAGCTGTTTGCCTCAGTATAAATTTGCGAAGTGCTATCATTTAAATAAAAATCACGGTTAATATTCTGTTCAGTTTCATTATATGTATTATTGAAGAAATAACTGCTGCTAAGCTTGATTTTCGGACTTAAAGAATCAGAGTAGTTAATTCCAATGGAATGCGTAGTGTTAATTCCATTTTGTTGACCAACCATGAAATTTGATGGATCATTTGTGCTTGGTACCATTCCCATCATTCGTCCTCTCCCTCCAACTCTTCCAGCTCCTTGACTTAAGCCTAGTAAATCTTCATTTGAGAAGTTTTGTTGATTGAGATTATTGCTTTGACTGATTATGGAGAAGCGTCTGTTATTCTTGAATAAATTAACGTTTGCTCCAGCAGCATATCTTTCGGAAGTTCCTCCACCAGCATAAATTTTCCCAAATTGAGCTTCTTTAACTCCTCCTCTCGTTATCACGTTAATGGTTCTTCTAGAGTTTCCATCATCAAAGCCTGAAAATTGGGCTTGATCAGTGAGTTTATCAAAATATTGAATTTTATCTACAACTTCAGCAGGTAAGTTTTTCATAGCCATCGACACATCATCACCAAAGAATTCCTTGCCATCAATTAAGACTTTCTGAACTTGCTCTCCTCCGGCTTTTACTGTCCCATTCTCCACTTGCATTCCTGGCATTTTTTTAACAAGGTCTTCTAACGTTGCATCAGGATTTGTTTTAAATGCATTAGCATTCATTTGAACTGTATCTCCGATAATTTCAGTTCTTATTTGAGTACTTTCAATCTCAACTGTCTTTATTACTTCTGTATTAGTTTGTAAGATAATATTACCCAAACTTTTGTTCTCATTCAGGTTTATTGGAAGAATATTATCTTTAAATCCTACATAAGTAATTCTAATTTTGTAGAACCCGTAGGCACATTGTCAAATTTAAATGTTCCTTCAACGCTTGATGAAACACCTCGAAAGAAAGTGGAGTCAGGCATTTTATAAAGAGAAACTCCTGCACCAGGTAATGCGTTCATCTTTCCAAAACTTTACCATCTATTATAAACTGCTGAGAAATGGCAAATTGCAAATCAGTAAAAGAAATAATAGCTTCAGAAATGTTGACATAATTATTATAAGGTGTGTTTTGTAGATATTTTTGAAATTCAACTCGATAAGAATCTGCAATAGTTATTCGATGTTTACCAATAATTACTTGGTTTCTTTCAATGCTATCAATCTTATTAAGGTTTATTATAAAGGATCTATGGATGCGCATAAACTTTTCGGGTGGTAATTGTTCTTGCAAATCTTTAAGATTTAATAAAGAACTCAATGGAGAAACCTTATTGTCTATGAAAAGTTTAACATAATCTTTATCACTTTCTGCAAAAAGCAAATTGTCATACTTGATATTTTCAAATCTGTAATCCACTTTAACGAAAAATGAGTCAGCTTCAGTAGAATTGCTTACTAAGCTATTCCTGTTTTGAGCTTTTTTAACTGCTTTTGAGAACTCTTCAAAATCAAATGGTTTTAGCAGGTAGTCGATAGCCTCCACTTTAAAACCATCAATTGCATAATTTGAAAATGCCGTAGTGAAAACAACACCCAGAGTTGGAGAAATTCTTTTACTTAATTCAATGCCATTCATCCCGGGCATTTGAATGTCAAGAAAAATAAGATCTACATTTTCATGTGAAAGTTCCTCTAAAACTTCTGTTGCATTATTGCATTTTGCTACCAATTGAAGAATTGGCATTTGATTTACATAGGATGCTAAAAGATTTAATGCAGGCAATTCATCATCAGCAATGATTACACGAATTTTATTCATAATTTAATCTTTAAAACCGAATTGTAAATACCAGCTTTAGATTCAATTGTTAAGCTGTTTTGTTGAGGATACAGATTATCTAGGCGCTTTTGTAAATTTATAATTCCAATTCCACTACCACTTTTGTCTTCAACATCCTTTGGATTATTAGAATTGCTTATTGTAAATATTAATTCTCCATTTGATAATGCTAGTTTTAAATCAATAAAAGTATCTGTTTCTGAAGAAACACTGTGTTTAAAAGCATTTTCAACTAAAGGAATAAACAATAAAGGAGCTATTTGTATTTCTTCGATGTTGCTGGGAAAATCTGCTGAGATTTTAATAATATGTCCTTGTCTTTCTTGCATTAACTGAATATAATTTTGTATAAAAGCAATTTCTTGAGATAAAGAAACTCTGTTTTCTGATGTTTCATACAACACATATCTCATTAGTTTACTTAATTGATGCAAAGCTTTTTGAGCCCTTTCAGGTGCTTCTGTAATTAATGCATAAATCGTGTTTAATGAATTAAAAAAGAAATGCGGCTGTATTTGATAGTGTAAATAATTTAATTCGGATTTTAATGCTTCATTCTCAGAGTTTTTTCTTTCTATCTCTGAATTAAGAAATCGCTGTGTTGACTTAATAGCAACGCTAACACCTACAGGTAAAAGGTAAGAAATAAAGATCCTGAAATAAAAGAATGTTTTAAATGGTTTGTGTGAACTAGAGTTGAATGGGTGTTGGCTAAAAAAATCTTTTATCCATTCAAATCCAAACAATAGAAGAATAATTATTGCAACATTAATTATTAAGAATAATAGTATTCTTGACTTAAATAGAAAAGCATTAATTAAATACAAATAATTTACGTAAAAGAGTAAAGCAGAGAAAATAAGAGGAATCCAATGCCTTAATAGCAGAGAATCCCAATTGAGTGATTCTGCAGGAAGCAATAGAATAGGAAAGCTCACAAAAGCTGCCCAAACAACAAGATGTAATGTTATTTGAAAAAAAATCGAACTGCGTTTATTTGAATATTCTTTCAACATCGGATACAAATGTGAAGGATAATATTGACGAAGTAAAGTATGTTCGACAGACAGTTGAATTTTATCGATGAATCTTGGGTGATATATCGCGAAAAAATCGCCCGAAGGGCAAAAAGCTCTAGGGGCGATTTTGTTATTTGTTTTAATTTCTATGCTTCTATTCCTACTGTAGCCAGATATCTTTCAGCATCTAAAGCCGCCATGCATCCAGAACCTGCTGCTGTTACAGCTTGTCTGTAAATATGATCTTGAACGTCTCCGCAGGCAAAAACTCCCGGGATATTAGTTTTGGAGCTACCTGGAATAGTCTTTACATATCCATTTTCGTCCATTTCGAGCCAATCTTTGAAGATGCTTGAATTAGGTGTATGACCGATAGCTACAAAAAATCCAGTGATATCGAGAGTAAATTCCTCATTCGTACTGTTATTTTTGAATCTTGCTCCTGAAACTGTTTGCTCTCCTGTAATTTCAATAGTTTCAGTGTTAAATAATACTTCAATGTTAGGAGTGTTGAAGACTCTGTGTTGCATTGCTTTAGAGGCTTTGAGTTCGTCTTTTCTCACAATCATATAAACCTTTTTGCAAAGCTTTGCCAAATAACTTGCTTCTTCAGCAGCCGTGTCACCTCCACCAACAATTGCTACATCTTGACCGCGGTAGAAAAATCCATCACAAACCGCGCAAGCAGATACCCCAAAACCGTTGAATTTTTGCTCAGATTCGATGCCTAACCACTTAGCAGAAGCCCCTGTTGCAATGATAACAGTATTTGCCTCTATAAGCTTGTTATCATCAATCCAAACTTTATGCACTGGACCTGAAAAATCTACTTTAGTAGCCATGCCAAATCTAACATCGGTGCCAAATCTTTTAGCTTGTGCAAGAAAATCTTCCATCATTTTAGGTCCGTCTGTTCCTTCTGGATAACCTGGATAATTCTCTACTTCAGTTGTAATAGTTAGTTGACCTCCTGGTTGCATTCCCTGATACATTAGAGGTTTCATATCGGCTCTTGCTGCATATATAGCAGCAGTATACCCTGCAGGTCCTGATCCAATAATCAGGCATTCTACGTGTTCTGTTTCGTTGTTATTCATGATGGCACAAATATATAATTAGTTTGCAGCTATAACTGTGTCATAACTCACAGACATTCCAACCCAAACCCCCAAGCCTCCATTTATATTGCTTTTTACTAATGTTGGAGAAGCAAAAGGATTTCCATTTGAATTTATAGCCGCATCCAATGTCGAGTAAAAGTCATATTCCTTACGACCCATTGTTGCAAATTTGAAAAACATCGTGTCTCCCAAAGTATAGAAGAATTCATTGGGTACAAAAGTGTCGGTAGCAGCAAATGGCTCGTCACCGCGTCCAGTGAAAAAAGTTACTCGTTGACCATTTACGAAATCATCATTAAATGAAGAGCCAGGAACAGGAAAAAACTGCAATTCAGAATTTCTTTTAGCAAATAGTCTGTATGCATTACCAAAGGTGTCTGGATCCATAATAGTTAAATAAGATACTCCTAAACTATCTTCATTAACGTCGAAGGGATTTAATTCAAACCATGCCGAATCAATAGGAACACTGTCAGGAAGTGTTGTTGAGGAGGTTAACGTTTGCCCCTCGGCAATAATTTCTAAGGTATAAGTCTTTCCAACTTCACCAGTAATTATGCTTCCTGTATAATAGAAAAAGGGGTAATTGTTAAAATCTAATGTGAATTGTAAAGTTTCAGTTATAATGCCGTTGCTAAGTTTTACCTCAGCATCTTGTATTACAAACTCTTCAACAAATGATTCAAGGTCGATTGGGAAACTCTCGAAAAAGCCTTGATTACGAGTTAATAATATTACTGGCCTTTTTCCCGCTTCTATATTTCCCTCAACCACAATTAGATTCTGAGAGGAGGGAAGGTCTATCTGAATTTCTCGTTCGCATGCAACCACCAGAAAGATTAATAAAAACGGGGTAAAGTATTTTAATAGCTTCATTAGAATGAGAAGTTATAAGTAACTGAAGGTATGATTGGAAACAGAGAGACCATGTTTGCAGTGTTTTTTAAATTTCCATCTATAGGGGATCCGCTAGTTTCCAAGTAAATAAAGTAAGGGTTGAGGCGACTATAAACGTTGTAAATAGAAAAATTCCAGCTCGACTTTAAGCGTTTGTCAGGCTTTCGGTTTGGAACCCAGGTGGCAGATAAGTCAAGCCTGTGATAAGCAGGCATTCTATAATTGTTGCGATCTTCATAATTAACTACAGGATTTCCCTCAAAGAAATATAGACTTGTAGGCAACCAAATTAGGTTGCCTGATGCATAAACGAAAACAGCGCCCAATGTCCAATGTTTATTGATTTCATGGGATAAAACAAAGCTTAAGTCATGTCTTCTGTCGTAGTTTGCATAATAGGTTTTTCCTCCATTTAATTCAGCAAAGGTTCTTTGAGTCCATGATAAGGTGTAGCCAATCCAACCATTGGTTTTACCAAATGCCTTTTTTACAAAGAACTCAGCTCCGTAGGCCTCGCCACGGCCGAATGTTAAGAAATTATCTAGGTTGTCATTTACACCACTCGAAGGCAAAACCCCATCTTTAAATTCAATTTGGTTTTCCATTGTTTTGTAATAAGCTTCAACCGAAGTTTCCCATGCATTATCCTTAAAATTGCGGTAGTAGCCTAAGGAATATTGGGTTCCAAATTGAGGCCTAACCAACTCCGTGCTTGGGAACCATAAGTCGGTAGGCAAACTTTGATTGGCCAAAGAGGTAATGTGGATGTATTGGTAATTTTGAGTAAATGAAGCTTTGATAGATGAATTCTTATTTAAAGAATATCTAAGCATTAAGCGAGGTTCGATATTGGGATAATCTTTAATGATTTGTCCTTTGTCATAAACAGTTGAATCAGTTTTTAAGCCTAATTCATCCTTCTGATAACGGGTAAACTGACCTGCATGTGCAAACCATGAAGCTCTTAAACCTGCATGAATTCTAAGTTTGTCACTGATATCGAAATCATCACCAATATAAGCAGCTGCTTCGTGAGCAAATAGATTTACTGTTGGACCAAAATCTAACTCCTCCCCGGCAATTTCACCACTTGCATTATTAGGTGTGAACCTATGCCAAATGTAATTGAGTCCAAATTTAACATTATGTCTAACTGTTGGATACCATGTAAAATCAGCCTTTGCATTATAATCTCTAATTCCGGAACCAACTTTAAAAGCAAATGATGTTTGCTCAATATTAGACTCAAATCGGTAGTCTGAAAAAATAAGAGAAGTGTTTAAAAATAGTTTATCATTAAATAAGTGGTTCCAGCGTGCCGAAAGAGTTGCATTTCCCCAAGGTATTCTGATATTAAAATTACTCTCGGTGCTTTTGAAGGTAAACACATCTCTTCCAAAATAACCTGAAAGAAAAAGACGGTCTTTATCAGAAAGCCGATAATTCATTTTCATGTTTAAGTCGTAAAAGAAGTACCCCGAGCCTTTTGTTGGAGCATCTTCTCTAATAAAAGGCTGGGCAAGAACATCTATGTATGTTCTTCTTCCTGAAATAATAAAGGAGGAGGTGTCTTTTTTAATGGGTCCTTCAACTGTTAGTCGTGATGAAATTAATCCAAGACCTCCATTTACCTTATAATTACGATTATTACCTTCCTTCATACTGATGTCAAGAACAGAAGCTAAACGTCCTCCATACTGCGCTGGCATTCCGCCTTTGTGAAGATCAACAGTTTTAACTGCATCGGAGTTAAATACTGAGAAGAATCCTAATAGGTGAGCAGCATTATAAACAACAGCTTCATCTAAAAGAACTAGATTTTGGTCGGGGCCACCTCCACGCACATAAAGACCTGTGTTTCCTTCCCCTGCGTTTTTAACGCCAGGGATTAATTGAACAATCTTAACTAAATCGACTTCCCCAAAAAAAGCGGGCAATTTTTTCATTTGCTCTACTGAAAGTTCAACACGACCCATATCCGTACTTTTTACTGAATTCTCTATTCGGGATTCAGTAATAACCACTTCTTTAGCAAGAATAGCCTTAGAAATAAGTGATACATTTTTCCTTTGGTCAGTATTAAGGTCAATAGGGATTTCAACATCATTATACCCCAGAAATGATACAATAAGAGTGTATTTTCCAGCGGGTAAAGTAAGAGAGTAGAAACCATAAGGATTCGTTGATGCTCCCTGCATAGTTTCTTTTATATAAGCATTTGCGCCAGGAAGAAACTCTCCTGTGTTTTCATCCTTGACATATCCGCTAACTGTATGCTTACTTTGAGCTTGTAGATTAATTGAAAAAATTACAAGAATAAATACTTGAATAACTAAAGAAAAAAACTTCATTAATACCCTAATCAATAATTGTTAACTCTAGAAAAATAAGTATTTGCCGACATCATCACAAGAGTGCAAGCTTCAAGAACCTCAATGCCTTGTTCTTTGGCAATTTTCTCGAACTTCATGTTTTCAGTTCCTGGATTAAATATGATTCTTTTGGGCTTTAAATTTAGAAGATCATCAATCATACTTTCCTGATGGTCTTGATTTATATATAAATGTTATTGTGTGTACATCCACTCCTTTAGGTAAAGTAGTATTTATTTCAATGTCATTTATCGCTCCAGCCTTTTGCCAAAGCAAACACAGGAAGTTATTATCAAGTAATTTTTTAACTGCCAAATTTGAATACCGGGATGGGTTTTCACTAGCACCAATTACTAATGTTATAGGCATTGCTTCAATCATTTTTATTTTGTGATATTTTAATTCAAATTTTGCCAAGGCAAATATAGAGTCAGGAAAGTTGCTTTCTGATAGTTTTTGATAAATAAATGATTTGTGAAGGACACTTCTAAAATAGTTGATTCCTTTAACCCAATAAGATAGGAGCATTAAGTTTTAGCCGACTCTAAGCTTTTGTCATCAGTTATTGTTTACTTACCCAAGAGATAGAGTCTTTAAGATGATGAATATCAACTAATTGTAGTTCGAGAAGTGCTTTCTTAAATCTTTAACAAAAGGTAAATCCAGTATTCCATTTGAATGAATATGTCCTAAGCTTCTGTTAAACAGTCAATTCAGTTCCACCATATGTATGATTTGCTTTTCAATTTCAGGCCATGATTGAACATCAGAAATGAAGTTTTTAATTTTAGGCTGAATATGAGAAAACTTCTTCCGATTTGTTTTCTCAAGTTTTAAGATACTCAATAATTTGTTCGCAGATGCAGCCATATTGAACTGAACAAGAAAATCACTCGAAAGTTTCAAGTTTGAATTCTGATAATTATAGTATTTGGCATTTCTAAACTTATATATTTGTGAAAAATGTCATTCTTGTGATAATTGCTATTCCCAAAGAAACGAAGGACAGAGAGCGAAGAGTCGCTCTAAGTCCTGAAATTGCCAAAGAACTTATTGATAAAGGCTTTACCGTACATGTTGAGAAAGGCGCTGGTTTAGAATCATATTTCTCTGATTCTTTATATCAAGATGCCGGAGCCAAAGTAATAGGTGATCGCTCTGAACTGTTTTCAAGTGCTGATGTGATTTTGATGGTAAACGCTCCATTAGAAACAGAAGTCGCTCTCATGAAAGAGAAGGCTGTTCTTATCTCATTTGTATTTGCGGCCACAGCTCCAGAAGTTATTAATGCTTGTGAAAAGGCAGGTGTTTCTGTTTTTTCAATGGATGCTATTCCTCGAATTTCTCGAGCTCAAAAAATGGATGCATTGAGTTCTCAAAGTAATCTAGCAGGCTATAAAACAGTAATACTTGCTGCAAACGCATTGGGGAAAATATTTCCCATGTTAATGACTGCAGCTGGAACTGTTAAGCCGTGCAAAGTAGTTATTATGGGCGCGGGAGTTGCAGGTTTACAGGCAATTGCTACTGCTAAGAGACTTGGTGCTTTAGTTGAAGTAAGTGATATTAGACCCGAAACAAAAGAGCAAGTTGAATCTTTGGGCGCGAAATTTATCGAAGTAAAAGGTGATGATAGTATTCGCACCGAAGGTGGATATGTCAAGGAAGTTTCTGCAGATTTTTTAGCGAAACAACAAGAGCTTATTGGAAAACACGTAGCTGCTGCTGATATTGTTATTACAACAGCATTGATTCCCGGAAAGAAAGCACCTGTTTTAATTACAGAAGACATGGTTAAGTCAATGAAGATGGGCTCGGTTATAGTTGATATGGCTGTTGAACAAGGCGGTAATTGTGTATTAAGCGAGCTTAATAAAACAGCAGAAAAGTATGGTGTTACAATTATTGGTGAATCCAACCTGCCATCGCTTTTACCTATGAATGCAAGTCAACTGTATGCTAGAAATATTAGCACATTTTTGTTGCACTTAGCTGATAAAGATGGCTTTAAATGGGAAATGGATGAAGAAATTACCAAAGGCTCACTGCTGCTTCATCAAGGGAAAAGAGTTCACCCAACAGTAAGTTAAATTTTAAGCTAAGCATAAATTACTTTAATATTATGGAACAAGTGTTTTATTACCTGAGCGATCATATGGACATGATTTATTTCATTGTTCTATCAGTTTTTGTTGGTGTTGAAGTTATTGGCAATGTACCAACTGTACTTCACACTCCTCTTATGTCGGGAGCTAACGCCATTCATGGTGTAGTTATAGTAGGTGCTATTTATGTTATGCTTCATTTACATGAAGATGATTTTATGGGTATGATATTGGGGTTTTTAGCTGTTTTACTCGGCACTCTTAATGTTGTAGGAGGCTTTGTAGTGACTGACAGGATGCTCGAAATGTTTAAAAAGAAAAACTAAAGTTGCTATGTCGTTGAATTTATCTTTACTAGAGATTTGTTATTTAATTGCATCGGTAACTTTTGTTATCGGCCTCAAGTTTATGGGGAATCCTAAAACGGCCAGAAGAGGTAATCTTATTGGTGCCTTTGGGATGACAGTAGCAATTATTGGAACTGTTGTTTTACATGATCAAAAAGTACCGCCAATTATTTATGGATTAATTGTATTAGCCATATTCATAGGTACAATAATCGGGTGGCTGACTGCAAAGAAGGTTGCCATGACTAAGATGCCTGAGTTGGTATCATTATTTAACGGAATGGGTGGTGCTTGTGCAGCTCTGATTTCATTAATTGAGTACCCGCACATGCAGCATGAAACTGGTTCGATGGTAGCTGTATTGGCTGGTTTAGTGATTGGTTCTGTTTCGTTTTCAGGAAGTATGATTGCTTTTTTGAAGTTGAATGGAACTCTAAATAAAGCCTTAAGGATCCCTGCTTATAACATTATCAATACCTTGATTATGGCTGGATTGTTTATCTGGGTAGTATTAATGATTATCATGCCTGGATTTGACAGTGCATTAAATCTTTATTTGTTATTGTTTTTTGCCTTGATGTATGGGGTATTATTTGTAATTCCAATTGGAGGAGCCGATATGCCTGTGGTTATTTCGTTACTCAATTCATTTACAGGATTAGCAGCTGCTTTTGGAGGATTCTTATACGGTAATAAAGCGATGCTAACAGGTGGGATTTTAGTTGGATCAGCTGGTACACTTCTTACTCTCGTAATGTGTAAGGCTATGAATCGCCCTTTAAGTAATGTTATTTTTGGCGCCTTCGGCGGAAGTGGAGCCGATACTGGAAGTGGGGCAGAGGGCGCAGGGGGCTCTGTGAAAGATATTTCAACGACCGATTTAGCCGTGCTGATGAATTATTCTAAGAAGGTGATCATCGTTCCTGGTTATGGATTAGCTGTTGCTCAAGCTCAACATGTAATTCATGAGATTGAACTTCTACTTGAATCTCGAGGAGTTGATGTTAAATATGCTATACATCCAGTTGCAGGCAGAATGCCAGGTCATATGAATGTGCTCTTGGCAGAATCTAGCGTTGATTACGATAAGTTGCTTGAAATGGAGGAGATTAATCCAGAATTTTCAAGTACTGATGTTGTTCTGGTAGTAGGAGCAAATGATGTTGTTAACCCTGCTGCTAAAACTGACCCCAGCAGTCCAATTTATGGAATGCCAATCTTGGAAGTAAATCAGGCTGCGCATATTATTGTTAACAAGCGTTCTATGAACGCTGGATATGCTGGTATAGATAATCCTTTGTTTTATGACCCTAAAACGAGTATGCTTTTTGGAGATGCTAAAACTGTATTAACCGCATTAGCGAATGAACTAAAAGCGCTTTAAAGAGGCAAAAAATACTCCTTTAGGGTTAGCTTTGTTTACTCTTGTAGGTTTTAACTTGCAGCCAAAATGAAGGGGTATGTTCATTAATGATAAACAATCTGCTGAATCGAGCCGTAATTCAAGTAGCTCCGCAGAGGATTTAGCCAAAGTTATTGCTACTTTTAAAAAACTTCAGTTGAATAGGGCTGTGCCTGAATTCATTGAGGAAAACGGTTTAGAGTTAAAGCTCTTTGATGCTTTAGATATTGGTGTTTACATAATTGATTATAGCTCAGGTAAGTATGTTTATGTTAATGAGTCTTTTGCTAAGATTTTGGGGCTTTCAAAACACGATATCTTAGATCAACATATTTCTGTTTTGTCGGGTTCTGTTCATGCTGCCGATTTTGATTCACTAATAAGTGTGATGATAAAAACTGGGGAGTTCATCCGCAAAATTCCCAAGCCGGACAGAAATAAAATCAACTTCAAGGTTTTTTATAGAATAAAAAAAGGGAATGGGAGCTCCTGCTGGTGCATGCAGAGCAATAAAATAATTGAGGATTTTACTTCTGATGCCAAAATAGATATTGGCACAATAAATTGTTTACCTGAGCATCATTCGGTAGATCGAGTTGCTGCATATCTTAAAATAGGGATTAAAAACATTGAAATTTTACCTGGTAATGAAGAAGTAAATCCTCTTAGTGCTCTTAGCAAAAGAGAAAGAGAGGTTTTAAATTTAGTTGGCAAAGGTTTTAGCTCAAGAGAGATATCAGAGAAGCTAAAGTTGAGTGAGGAGACTATTAAGATTCATAGAAAGAGAGTACTTAGGAAGTTAAAAGTAAACTCATCTATTCATGCAATCAGGATTTTACAGAAGTATGGTCGAAGCTATACATAATGCACGCATTTAGCTTCTTAAATAATTTATTATCCCAAATGAATTTGGGGAAAGTAATATCATAAAGGCATACCGCAAAATATGCTGGTAATAAAGCAGTTTTATAGCGCATTATACCTCCTGCAACAGGAGTCGTGTAACCAATTATAAATGACAAACCAATAACATAAACTGAAAGAGCTATTATCAATGAATCAGGTTTTCTCTTTTTTGATAATGAAATAATAAGAGGGAAAAGCATTATCAATAAAAATAAGTTTTCTAATGAAGAAATCTTTACAAGGATAGAATCTGACTTCTCAGTGATGAAGGGGCGGTATAGTGCAGCGAAAATTGCCTTTGGCGACTCTTGTATTAAACCTGGCAGTCCTCTGTCAATTAAGTCTTCAAAAGTCAGCTGTTTTGCTTCTCCAAAAATTGCGGCTTTAAGCGCTTCTTCTCTTTTATTATTGAGGATGCTTACGGCATCAAGTTTATAGCTCACATATGGTGCAACAAAAAGTAAGACGAGTGTTAAAATTCCTAATGACACAAAAGCAATTCGCTTTTTGATTTTATCCTTTATTTCTATTGTTCCATAAACGAATGCAGCGGCTAGGAAAGCAATCAATACGTAGTATTTAGTATACAAAACAATAATTGTACATATGCTAAATAATATGGCCATCAATATGGTTCTACTTTTTGACTTATTAATGAAGCGATATAGATAAATAAAAAGCAAACTTGTTGCTGCTAATGTGAGTGTGTCTTTTAGAGGCGCGCTGCACCAAAGTAATACAGTTGGGAATAACAGGGTTAAAATTGAAATTGCTAATAATGACGATGGTTTAAAAGACTTGAATAGGTTAAGAAAAGCAATACAACAAATTAAACTTAACCAACTAAAATATAATACGTGTGTGTAAATATTTCCCAAACTTATTGGCATTAATAAAGCATTAATTCTAGTAATAATTCTATTAGATTGAAATAAATTATAATTCTGTGTTTGAGTAAATTCAAGCCATTCGGTGCTTTGAGGATCCCAGTTTTTCATGTTTGAAGTGTACTTTAGCAAGCGAGGATCTTGTTCATCAATGCCAAACAAAAGTTTGAAATACGAGCTCGGGTCTTCTGGCAATGCTTCAGCAATCACAGCTGCATCATCGAAAAATTTATAGATATCAGCAGAACTTCTTTCGGTATAATAGTAAGTATAAATTAGCACTAAGCCCGAACCAAATAAAACTTTAACCGCAAAAACGAAAAGTATGAATGGTTTGCGTAAAAATGAATCTTTAATCCAGCTTATCCTCAGTGTAATTAAGGATAATACGAAAAGTGTTAGGACAAATATTAGCCACGACATTCAGCGAATATAATCATTGATTTTATCAATTATAGGAACTCGTTCAAATTCTCTTCTTTGTTATCCATTCAGTATATTTACGAAGGTTCTGAGATAAAAAAAGCCCCCTAATTTGACTTAGGAGGCCTTCTTGAAATTCATTGTACTTAAACTACTTTTTCCATCGCTCTCTCATAATGACCAGCTTTTAGCTTGTCCTTAATACTTGAGAAAGCTTTAATTGTATATTCAACATCATCTAAAGTATGCACAGCAGTTGGAATTAATCTAAGCATAATAACTCCTTTAGGCACAACTGGGTAAACCACCATCGAGCAGAAAATATTGAAGTTTTCTCTTAAATCATAAATCAAGTTGGCAGCTTCTGGAATTGAACCATTTAAGAATACAGGCGTTACAGGCGATTGTGTATTACCAATATCAAATCCTTCTTTCTTAAGAGCACTTTGAAGAGCATTTACAATTTTCCAAAGATTATCCTTTAGTTCAGGTTGCGTTTGGAGTAGTTCTAAGCGCTTTAATGCACCCACAACAAGAGGCATTGGAAGAGCCTTAGCAAATATTTGAGATCTCATATTGTATCTCAAAAACTCAATTACCTGCGCATCTCCAGCTATAAACCCACCAATAAGTGCCATGGACTTTGCAAATGTTCCAAAGTAAATATCCACACCGTCCATGCAATTCTGCTCTTCAGAAGCACCTGCGCCAGTTTTACCCATGGTTCCAAAACCATGAGCATCGTCAACAAGCAAACGAAACTGGAACTTTTTCTTTAGTTCAACAATCTCAGCAAGTTTACCTTGATCACCGCTCATTCCAAAAACACCTTCAGTAATAACTAGAATAGCCCCGTTGGTATCCTGAACAAGCTTAGTTGCTCTTTCTAGTTGAGTTTCGAGATTGCGTATATCATTATGAGGGTAAACAAATCGTTTGCCCATATGCAATCTAACGCCATCAATTATACATGCGTGAGATTCTGAATCATAAACAATTACATCATGACGATCAACCAATGCATCAATCGCAGACATGATACCTTGATAACCATAATTTACCAAAATGGCATCTTCCTTTTTCTCAAATTTTGCTAGTTCAGCTTCAAGCTTTTCATGTAAGTCGGAGTTACCAGACATCATTCGAGCTCCCATTGGAAGAGCATTGCCATAATCAGCAGCTCCTTGAGCATCAGCTTTCCTTACTTCAGGATGGTTAGCTAATCCTAAATAATTGTTCAAACTCCAATTTAGAACTTCCTTGCCTCTAAATACCATGCGAGGTCCAATTTCACCTTCTAGTTTGGGAAATGTAAAATAACCGTGAACATCTTTAGCGTAAGAACCTAATGGTCCACGATTTAGCTTGAGTTTTTCAAATAAGTCCATAGTGAACAGTGCGTGTATGCAAATTTTCCGCAAAAGTAAGTAAAATTAACTTGGCATATAATAAAGTCATCAACACACGTTTGTTCATCATGCAGTTTCGTACTTTTGCAATTATGAAATTATTGTTCCAGTCTGGATTATTGTCTTTCGTTTTGCTTATAACCATTTCATCGTGTAGTAATTACCAGAAGGTTTTGAAAAGTAACGACTATGCGAAAAAATATGAAGTTGCTCTTCAATTGTACAATAAAAAAGATTATCAGAAAGCTTATCCATTGTTAGAAGAGCTTGTTTCGGTTAAGCGAGGCACTAAAGAAGCTGAAGATATTTATTATTATTACTGCTATTGCAATTATTACTTAGATGATCTAATAAGCGCAAGTTATCATTTTGCTCAATTCGCCAAGACTTATCCTGCAAGTGAAAAGGCTGAAGAGGCATCATACATGAATGCTTATTGTTACTACTTAGGCTCTCCTGTTTATTCATTAGATCAGAGTAATAGTTATCGTGCTATAGAAGAGCTACAAGTTTTTATTAATAAGTACCCTAACAGTGCGAGAATATCTGAATGCAATGAACTTATAGATAAACTCAGGGCCAAGCTTGAAGTGAAGTCTTATGAGAAGGGAATGCTGTATTTTAAGATGTCAGATTATAAAGCAGCTATCGTTTCTCTAAATAATACACTCAAGGATTTTCCGATGACTGAATACAAGGAAACTATCCTGTTTACTATAGTTAAAGCTAATTTCTTATTGGCTCAAAATAGTTATGAAAATAAGAAAGCTGAAAGGTATAAGGCAACAATTGATGCCTATAACATATTTATTGATAAATTTGCCGACGGAAAATATGCAAAAGAAGCTAATTCGATTGTTGAAAAAGCGAGAGAAAAGTATTCTATGTATACTTCTACAAATTAAAAACGAGAATTCGAATTCTATTATATGCCTGCAGAAAACACAACAGTAACAAGAGACCTTCGCTACATGGAAGGTTCTACAGAAAACATTTATGAGTCAATCGCGATCATTGCTAAAAGAGCAAATCAGATTAGCCTTAATGTAAAAGAAGAACTTAATGCAAAGCTTCAAGAATTTGCTACTTCTAGCGATAATCTAGAAGAAATTTTTGAAAATCGTGAGCAGATTGAAATTTCAAAGCACTATGAGCGTCAGCCTAAGCCAAGTCTAGTTGCAATACACGACTTTCAGGAAGGAAAAGTTTATTTCCGCAATCCAGCAAAAGAGGGCGAAGAAGAAAAATAACGGTTCACATGCTCTTCCGGAAAAAGATTGTTTTAGGAATAACCGGAAGCATTGCAGCTTATAAAAGCGCGCTGCTTGCCCGCCAGCTAATAAAAGCGGGTGCGGAAGTGAGGGTCATTATGACAGAATCTGCCAAAGATTTCATAACACCACTCACTTTGCATACACTTACTAAGAACCCTGTTCATAATTCCTTTACTGTTGGACAGCAAGGAGAATGGGTAAATCATGTCGAATTAGGCCTTTGGGCAGATGCGATGGTCATTGCTCCGGCTAGTGCAAACACTCTTGGCCATTGTGCTAATGGGATTTGTGAAAGTTTGTTAGTTGCAGTATATCTTTCTGCAAGATGCCCTGTCTTTTTTGCACCAGCAATGGATGTAGATATGTGGCATCACCCTTCAACTCAAAGGAATATACAACTATTGAAAACTTATGGCAACCACATAATCTCACCTGGAACAGGTGAATTGGCTAGTGGATTGATTGGCGAAGGACGAATGAGTGAGCCCGATGAGATTGTTGATTACCTTGAAGCCTTCAATTCTCGTGTGCGCTTAATGAAAGGGAAGAAGGTACTTGTTTCAGCAGGACCGACAATTGAGCCTATTGATGATGTTAGATTTATATCTAATCACTCTTCAGGAAAAATGGGTTATTCAATAGCTAACGAGTTATCTTCAAGGGGGGCAGAGGTTACATTGGTTAGTGGACCTGTCACAAACCAAAAAGTTAGGCCTGAAGTGAAATTAATAAAGGTTAACACAGCTGAAGAAATGTTCAAGGCTTGCATTGACGAATTCCCTCAAACAGATGCTGCCATCTTAACTGCAGCTGTTGCTGATTTTAAGCCAAAGAATAAAGTTGAAGGGAAAATTAAAAAGAATAACTCATCAATGATTGTTGATTTGGAGCCCAATGCTGATATATTGCTTGAGTTGGGTAAAGCTAAAACCGAAAAACAAGTATTAATTGGTTTTGCCTTAGAAACATCAAGAGGGAGAGAAAATGCTGAAGACAAGTTAAAAAGGAAGAATCTGGACTTTATTGTGCTTAATTTATTTGATGAAACTAATCAGGTGTTTGGGAGTGATTTAAATAGAGTTGAGATTGGCAATTCAAAAGGAGAATGGAAAAGCTTTAATACAAAATCTAAATCAGAAATCGCCGTTGATATAATTGATGAACTTGTAGAATACTTAAATCATGAATAGAGTCCTCATTGCGTTAATTTTTCTTTTATCCAGATTTAGTGTTCAAGCTCAAGAGCTTAATTGTCAAGTTAGTGTGCTTTCTCCCGGGGTTCAGCTAAGCGACAAAAGGGTTTTCACTACATTAGAAACGGCAATTAGGGAATTTATGAGTAATAAGAAATGGACATCCGACCAGTTTCTTAGAGATGAAAAAATTGAGTGCAACTTAACTTTCAATATTAACAAGTATAGCACTTCAGACCAGACTTTTGAGGGAACTTTACAAATTCAATCTCGGCGACCTGTATACAATTCTAACTATGGTTCTATCCTTTTGAACTTTATTGATAAGGATATTTCATTCAAATATCTGGAATACCAACCTATTGAATTTGCTGACAATGCATATATCTCTGGTTTAGCAAGCTTGTTGGGTTATTATGCATATGTAATTATAGCTATGGATTACGATAGCTTTAGTCCTCTGGGAGGAACTCCTCATTGGCAAAAAGCCCAAAGTGTGGTGAACAACGCAATCACAGATCCAGCAAAAGGTTGGAAAGGAACAGATATTCCACCAAGAAATAGATTTTGGCTTGTGGAGAATTACTTAAACCCCATTTACAAACCTCTTCGTGATGCAAATTATCTATATCACAGAAAAGGAATGGATAATATGTATGACAAAATGGAATTAGGTAGAACCTCAATTTTAGAAGCTCTGCAGAAGATTCAACAAGTAAATAAGCAAAGACCTTCTTCTTACAATGTTCAGCTTTGGTTTAACGCAAAAACCGATGAACTTGTAAACATTTTCAAACAATCAAGTCCTGCCGAGAAAGTTGCAGTTATTCAATTACTAGGGGAATTAGACCCTACCAATAATAACAAGTACAGACAAATCAACCAGTAGTATTAGTCCTCGTCATGTTCCTCTGACCCTTCCTGCGGAAGAGCTGGAATATTCTCTGATGATGTAGCAGACAATTCACTTCTTATTTCTGGTCTTCTTATTTCTCCACCAGAATTTCCTGTTCTTATCATTGAGCCAAAACATAGAATACCTAATACTAAGGTTAATATGCTAAACTGAAGGTTCAATCTATGCTTTCTAAGATCTAAAAAGAAAGATAATAATGCTGTCAATCCCATGAATTCAGCTAGCCAAAGTGATAATTCAGCCATTTCTTCGTGTTCATGAATAATATCATGTCCGATACCTGGTAGATTCTCAACAACTTCTTCAGCTCCTTCACCAGTGAAAAAAGCAGGGAGACTGAAAACAGCAGCAGCTATTAATAAAGCATATCCAACTCGCCTTACAATAGAATTGCCTAAAACCATTCCGGTAATTAAAATAATCAAACCAAAGAAACTTCCCATTATAGGAAAGTGATTAAACAGTAAGTGAAGGTGGTGCTCGCTCATGAGTTTATAATTAATGATGCAAATTGCACAAATATCTGTCATGAATTGCACCCATCATAAATGAATTATGAACTATTGATAGGAGCCTGTTAATTAAATTGAAAATTTTGAAATATTCATAGTTAATTAATTGCAAGGAAATTATTAGTTGTAATTATTGCTTCTATTTAAATCGAATTTGTATTCTTTTAATAATTCCGAATGCTTTGTTAATATTAGCTTTTCGACGGATTATTTACTCTTTAAATTCGAGTTAATCTGAGTTTAATTACATATAAAATAAAAACAATTCGCATTTTTTGTGTAAATTTGCATTCTATTTTTAATGAAATAAAAATGTTTGATTGAATTATTGCTGAATTTCATTAGCTGTCATCAAACAAATGCCAATGGCTATACACTGGATAGACTTATCAATTTTTATAATTTACATAATAGTAATGTTAGGCATTGGTCTACATTATTTTAGAAGAAACACCTCTGCTGAAGATTATTACGTTGGTGGCAGGTCAATTAAAGCCTGGCATGTTGGTTTATCAGTTGTTGCAACTGACGTCGGTGGAGGATTCTCTATCGGACTAGGAGGTTTAGGTTTTGTAATAGGAGTTTCGGGCTCTTGGATGCTTTTTACTGGTCTTATTGGAGCATGGTTAAGTTCTGTCTTTCTAATACCACGCGTGTTTGAGTTATTGAAGAAAAAATCATTAACAACATTTCCAGAGGTATTAGGTGTTTTGTTCGACAAACGCGTAGCTTTTGTAGCTGGTATAATTTCATTAATTGGATATTTAGGCTTCACAAGTTCTCAGCTTCTTGCAGGGGCAAAACTTGCATCTGCTACTTTTAATGGTATTTCGCTCCAATCATCAATTTGGATTATGGGAGTAATTGCTGTTGTTTATACTGTTTTAGGTGGAATGAAAGCGGTTATTTACACTGATACTGTTCAATGGATTATTCTCTTCTCAGGACTTTTTTTATTGGAATACCTTTTGGCTATTATGCATTAGGAGGATGGGAAGGCCTTGCAAAATCGCTTCCTAAATCCCATTTTGGCTTAAGCAACATTGAACCCGTTCAATTAATCAATTGGGCAATTACAATTATTCCTGTTTGGTTTATTGGTATGACTTTATACCAAAGAATTTATGCTTGTGGCTCAGTGAAATCAGCCAAAAAAGCGTGGTTCATTGCTGGATTATTTGAATGGCCTGTGATGGCATTTTTAGGCGTTACCTTAGGAGTGTTTGCTAAAGCTGCTTTAGTGCAAGGTCTTTTCGCATCCTCCGGATACCTTGAAGTTGGCTCTCTAGATCCCGAAATGGGCTTGCCTCTATTTTTAGCTACCGTTTTACCCACAGGCTTAATGGGATTGATGATGGCTGCTTATTTCTCGGCTGTGCTTTCTACTGCAGATAGTTGCCTGATGGCTGCCTCTGGAAACCTAGTAGCTGATATTATCAAGCCTTTCAAGAAAATGCAGGAACATACAGAGTTAAAAATTTCTCAGTTTGTTACATTAATCCTTGGTACTGTGGCTGTTTTACTCGCTAGTACCATGCAAAATGTGCTTGAATTAATGCTAATGTCATATGCATTTATGGTCTCGGGCCTTCTTGTTCCCGTTATATCAGGCTTTTTAGTTAAGCAACCTTCAGCAAATGCCGCACTCTCTTCGATGATTGCTGGAGGAAGTGTAACACTTTTACTAATAATCTTAAAAATAAAACTCCCTTGGAACCTCGATGCCAATGTTTTTGGTCTAACTAGTTCTGCAATAGTGTATTTAATTGTTCAGAAACTTGATAAGGCCCGAATGACTAATAATCAATAAATATAATTCTATGGAAATAATTACTATGAAACCTGATGAGCTTTATGATGAAATCAAGCTTAAAGACATTAACAATTTTCTTTTCGAACACTTAGGTAAATATGGCGATCCGAAAGAGCAAATCCGGATGGCTATGAACTATGCCTTAAGCAAGCAAAAGGGTAGAGGTGGTGTGATTATTCTTGCCGAAGAAAATAATAAGATCTTAGGTGCAGTTGTGGTTAATGAAACTGGCATGGATGCTTATATACCAGCTAATATACTAGTCTATATTGCGGTTGATGAATCACAACGAGGAAAAGGTATTGGCAAAAAACTAATGGAAGAAGCTATTACCCAAACCGCTGGTGGTATTGCACTTCATGTTGAACCAGATAACCCCGCAAAGAAATTATACGAGAAGTTAGGCTTTACAAATAAGTATTTGGAAATGAGATTACAACAATGATTGATTCTGCTGAATTCAGGAAGAAATTACATGCTTTAGCCGAATTGTCGGGAGAAGAGAAAATAAGCTCGCAGACAATTGCTGAAGACTTAAGGGAAATTCCTTCATTTTCAATTAAACAAGTTGGAGGCTATAGTATTCTTGCTTCTTCAAGCCCTTCGGGCGGATTCCTTTTAAGAGCTGATATTGATGCATTGCCCATTAGCGAGGAGCATCTCAATCTGCAATATGCTTCAAAGAATCTTGGTGTTTCGCATAAATGCGGACATGATGGCCATTCGGCAATCTTACGAGGTACAGCTCATGAAATAAGCAATTTGCTAATTAAAAAGCCTATACATTTCTTATTTCAAGCATCAGAAGAAAACGGCAAAGGTGCTCCTGCCGTCCTGAACGATAATTATTTCAAAAATGTGGCTCCAGATTTCGCTTTTGGTATGCACAATATTCCAGGAAAACCTTTGGCTGAAGTATTAGTAAAAAAGGGAATTATCACAACAGCAGTTGTCACTTTAATAATAAGAATTCATGGGGTTTCAGCGCATGCATCATCCCCCGAAAGGGGAATTTCTCCTATTCCCGCAATAACTGGTTTACTGACATTTAATCAGGAACTACTTCAACAGAAATCAAAGTATGCTTTAATTACACCAACTTATATTATAGTTGGCTCAGAATCAAATGGCACAGCTCCAGGCGATGCTCAAATCAACCTCACGATTCGATGCCACGAAACAAGCTTTCTCGTTGAAATTTGTCAAGATATTCAAGCTGAGTTAAACAGAATTTGTAATGTAGCAGGTTTGAAATTTTCAGTTGATGAAGAAGACAGATTCGATGCTTGTTTAAATGATAGCGCTGCAGTTGATTTGCTTTTGGATGCCTCATCAAGGGCTGGTCTTGAAGTTAATATGCTCGATGAGCCTTTTCCTTTCGGTGAAGATTTCGGAGCTTATTCTCAAGTTATTCCATCCTGCTTTTTCGGCCTTGGGGCCGGAATAAATCAGCCTCCATTACATCATCCAGATTATGATTTTCCAGATGAGCTAATCGAACCTGCAGTGAAATTATGGAGATGTCTAATTAATAAGGATTTAAATTATATATTATGAATGAGACATCAGAGATTAACTTATTGAATGACAGTCTTTTAAATAATATTTCGTTCGTTAGAAAGCAAATCCATAAAGCAACAGAGCTATGTGCGGTTGTGAAGGGGAATGCTTATGGTCATGGAATTGAAACTTTTGTTCAAATGTTGCTTAACAATGGTGTTACATCCTTTGCAGTTTTTAGTGCTGATGAAGCTAGGAGGGTTAATTTAATGCTTCCTATTGGTTGCCGCCTAATAATTATGGGCGATTTGGATGAAGCAGCGCTACCTTGGTGCATTGAAGAGAACGTAGAGTTTTATGTTTTCTCATTTGAAAGACTCAAGCAGGCGATAAGAGTATCCCACGAAAGTGGAAAGAAGGCAAGGATTCATATTGAATTGGAAACGGGAATGTACAGAACTGGTTTTGACGATACCAATATGCCAGAATTGTTAAGCTTACTTGACTCAGCTAGAGAATTTATTCATTTGTCAGGCTTATGCACTCATTTTGCCGGGGCCGAACTCATTGAGAATTTTGATAGAATACAAATTCAGGCGGCTAATTTTACTGCAGGAATTGAAGAATTTCAAAAGCAGAATCTTATTCCGCAAACGGTTCATGCGTGTTGTTCTGCTGCAATGATGAGAATTCCAGAAATGCACTTTGATTTGGTGAGGGTGGGGATTTTACTTTATGGTTTTTGGCCATCCAAGGAAATGGCTATTGAATATTCAACATTACATCCTTCAGAACCCAATCCTTTAAGACGAGTAATTCAGTGGAAAAGTAGGGTAATGAGCATCAAAAATGTTCCTGCAGGCTCTTGGATTGGCTATGGTGAAAGTTTTGCCGCCAGAACTAACATGAAAATTGCAATTATTCCAGTTGGTTATGCTCACGGCTATGCCAGATCATTAAGTAATTTTGGCCAAGTGTTAATTCAAGGTGAAAAGCTGCCGGTTTTAGGACTTGTTAATATGAATTGCATTTCTGTTGATGTAACCCTTCTTAATGACATTGCTGTGGGTGATGAAGTGATGTTGATTGGCAAGCAGGATGATCAGGAAATATCTGTGGCTTCCTTTAGTGAACGTTCAGAACAGTTGAATTATGAATTACTAACAAGATTGCCTCATAGTATCCCAAGAATCTCAAACTGATTATGGCTTACATAGAAATAAATACAATAAAGCTGGAGCATAACTTTCGTTTCCTAGACAAAAGATTTAAGTCAGCAAACATTGAGTGGGCAGTGGTTACCAAATTGCTTTGTGGCCATATGCCAACTATTGAATTATTGGCAAAATTGGGCGCAAATGAAATGTGCGATTCTCGTCTTTCTAATATAAGGAAAATAAAAAAGAAGTTTCCCAACATCCAAACTGTATACATAAAGCCTCCAGCAAAGCAAAGTATCTCCAACATAGTCAGATATGCAGATGTTTCATTTAATACTCAATATCAAACATTAGTATGGTTAAGTGAAGAAGCTG
>JAGYKL010000033.1 GCA_018401705.1 Bacteroidia bacterium
TTTGATGAATCTGATACTTACAGTTTTGAAGCAGCTCCTTTCAATACTTCGTCATCAGACTTCAGTTTAGTTCCTTATAACGAAGGATTTATCATGGTTTCTGGTGGTAACCAGAAAGGCTACTCGCCTTCGAAATATCCTTGGGATAATAACCGTTGGTTGGATTTATTCTTTGTAAGCCCTACGGGCGATCCCAAAGCGAAAAAGCTTTCCCGAAGAATTAATACAAAGTATCACGAAGGTCCAGCTTCTTATTCTCCAGAAAGAAAGCAATTAGCTTTTACCAGAAACAGCTTCAATAAAGGCAAGGTGAAGCGCAGCGGAGACCACATCAATAAACTTAGCATCTTTTTCGCTGAGCCGGGCAAACGTGATTTTAAGAATGTTGTTCCTTTCAAGTACAATAGCCCTGAGTTTTCGAATGGACATCCGGCCTTTTCGGCCGATGGCAAAAAACTGTATTTCTCGAGCGACCGTCCCGGCGGTTACGGCGGAAGTGATATTTATGTATCAATTTATAAAGACAGCACTTGGTCAGAACCTAGAAACCTAGGTCCTTTTGTAAATACAACGGGAAATGAACTTTTCCCAATAGTTTACAAGGATAGCTTATTGTCATTTTCATCCAACGGATGGGGCGGAATGGGAGGTTTAGATGTTATGTTCTCAGAGTTTGTTGGAGACTCACTGACTCTTCCGGTTAATCCCGGTTCGCCTTTAAACAGTCCTTATGATGATTTTTCCTGGCTTATTCTTGAAGGTGCAAAATCAGGCTATGTTAGTTCAAACCGTCCCGGTGGAAAGGGTGGAGATGATGTTTATAAATACACCTATTCTCCAAAAGCATCTAAAGTTAAGGTACTTGACGCAGAGAGCTTAAAAGGAATTGCAAATGCCGAAATTTCCTTTTTCAAAGATTCACGGGCTGTTTGGTCTACTGTTAGTGATGCGCAGGGAGTTTCGATGAATATGCTTAAACCTTGCAATACCTACCAGGCTGTTGTTAAGGCTGAACACTATCCCGAACATCGACTGAATGTAGAAGTTGACTGTCCAATTAATTCAGCTTCTGAATTGATTCTGAAAATCAAACGCCCTAAGTTAAAGTTTCATGCTTTTGACAAATACAAAAATACCGACATAGCAGAGGCCAAAGTAACCTTAAAGGATTTAACCTTGGGCACATCAGCGCCGGCAAGTGCAGAAACTGATGCAAAAGGAAATGCTGCTTTTTGGTTAGAGCCTTGTCACGAATATGAAGTAACGCTCGAAAAAGATGGACTGCCAGCGGTTTCAGGTGTTTTTACTGCAGCTTGCAAGCAAGGTGAGAAAGACTCAGAAATCAGATTAGGCACCGGAATTCCGCCAAGAAGAGGGGTTTTGGTCAAAATTGCAGTTACAGAAGAGCAAAATGGCGACCCTGTTAATAATGCAAGAATCAGGTTGTTTGATGAAGAAACTCGCGAAATCATCGAGGCAATGACCGACCAAACAGGCGTTTATGAAACGGTAATGAAAGAAGGTTCTTCGTGGATAATTTCTTCTTCTCGCATTGGATATTTTTCTACTTCGAGAAGCAAAAGCACAATCTCAGTAAAGAAAGGCAGTAGAAGCATCAATGTAGATTTGAAATTACTTCAGCTCCGTGAAGGAGGAATTATCGCTCTGGAAGGAATTTTCTATGATTTGGATAAGGCCGATGTTCGGCCGGATGCTGCCAAAGTGCTCGATTATGTGGTTGAGGTAATGGCAGAAAATCCAGGATTGTCTATCGAATTAGGCTCTCATACCGACTCCCAAGGAAAAGATGATTATAACATGAAGCTTTCTGAAAGAAGAGCTGCTTCTGCATCTGAATACATCATTAGTAAAGGAGTTGATAAGTCTAGAATTTTAGGAAAAGGTTATGGCGAATCGCGACTTAAAAATCGTTGCGCAAACGGTGTTAAATGCAGCGATGAAGAACATCAGGAGAACAGACGCACGGAAATTCGTATTTTGGACGTCGATTAAGCCCGTGGCTTGAGAAAAGATTACCCTGCTGTGCGAAATTCTTTACTGAAAATACTCTGTTTTTGTGCCCTTATTTTATCGGCAAACCTCAACGCTAAGAATGCTGGTGGAGATCCCGCTTTCGCAGGGGAAGACCAAACAATTTGTGATGATTCAACCGGCATTGCCGGAAATGAACCTCTTGGTTTTGATGGACTCTGGACTTTAATTTCTGGCTCTGGAAGTATCAACGATGATACAAGCTTTGAAACTTACATCACGGGTTTAGCTCTTGGTGAAAATGTGTTTGTTTGGGAGTTTTATAGTTCAAGTGTTCTACAATCTTCAGATACTCTAAGAATATTCAGAAATGAAGCTCCAATAATTTCAGCAGGCATCGACCAAGATATTTGTGGTGACTCTACTCAGCTAAATGCAAGTACATCAGCCGGAACGGGTTTATGGCAAATCATCAGCGGCAGCGGAACGCTGAGCGATGAGAACTCAGCTCAATCGGATTTAACTGCACTTACATCCGGAACTACAGAACTTGAATGGTCGGTAACAATCCCCGGCTGCAGCACCGAGCGTGACACCGTTTTTATTACCGTTACCGAAGCTCCAACAATTTCAGCAGGCACAGATCAAGATATTTGCGGTGACTCTACACAGCTAAATGCAAGTACATCTGCCGGCACCGGCATCTGGCAAATCATCAGCGGCAGCGGAACTCCTAAGTGAGGCAGCGGAACGCTGAGCGATGAGAACTCAGCTCAATCGGATTTAACTTCACTTACATCAGGAACTACCGAACTCGAATGGTCGGTGACAATCCCAGGCTGCAGCACCGAGCGCGACACCGTTTTTATTACCGGCAAACTCAACAATTTCAGCAGGCGACCAATATATTTGTGGTGACTTACTCAGCTAAATGCAAGTACATCAGCCGAACGGGTTTATGGCAAATCATCAGCGGCAGCGGAACGCTGAGTGATGAGAACTCAGCTCAATCGGTTAACATCACTAACATCCGGAACTGCCCGAATGGTCGGTAACAATCCGGCTGCAGCACGACGCGACACCGTTTTTATTACCGTTACCAGCTCAACAATTTCAGCAGGCATCGACCAAGATATTTGCGGTGACTCTACTCAGCTAAATGCAAGTACATCTGCTGGCACCGGGATCTGGCAAATCATCAGCGGCAGCGGAATTTTAGGTGATGAAAACTCGGCTCAATCGGATTTAACTTCATTAACATCCGGAACTACCGAACTCGAATGGTCGGTGACAATCCTTGGCTGCAGCACCGAGCGCGACACAGTTTTTATTACCGTAACCGAAGCACCAACAATTTCAGCAGGCACAGATCAAGATATTTGCGGTGACTCTACACAGCTAAATGCAAGTACATCAGCCGGAACGGGTTTATGGCAAATCATCAGCGGCAGCGGAACTTTGAGTGATGAAAACTCGGCTCAATCGGATTTAACATCATTAACATCCGGAACTACCGAACTTGAATGGTCGGTGACAATCCCTGGCTGCAGCACAGAGCGTGATACCGTTTTTATTACCGTTACCGAAGCTCCAACAATTTCAGCAGGCATCGATCAAGACATTTGCGGTGATTCAACACAGCTAAATGCAAGTACATCTGCTGGCACCGGGATCTGGCAAATCATCAGCGGCAGCGGAACGCTGAGCGATGAGAATTCTGCTCAATCGGATTTAACATCACTAACATCCGGAACTACAGAACTCGAATGGTCGGTGACAATCCCGGGCTGCAGCACCGAGCGCGACACCGTTTTTATTACCGTTACCGAAGCTCCAACAATTTCAGCAGGCATCGATCAAGACATTTGCGGTGATTCAACACAGTTAAATGCAAGTACCTCCGCCGGCATTGGCATCTGGCAAATCATCAGCGGCAGTGGAATTTTAGATGATGAAAACTCGGCTCAATCAAATTTAACTTCACTTTCTTCCGGAACTACAGAACTCGAATGGTCGGTGACTTTCTCTAACTGTCCAATCCTACGCGATACTGTTTCTATTTTTAGGCAAATCCCGGCAAGTTCTTTTGCCGGAGATGCTCAAACAATTTGTGCCTCATCAACATCAATTTCTGCAAATGCAGCGCCAGGAGGATTTTGGCAACTTATCTCAGGCACTGGTGTAATTGCTAACACAAACCTTGCAATCACAAGTGTTTCAGGCTTATCGGCTGGTGAAACTCGCCTCGTTTGGAATGTCCCCAACAGTATTTGTCCGACTTCTCGCGACACTCTCATTATCACAGTAACTCCAGCTCCAACTGTTGCTCTAGCTGGAGATAACCAATCCATTTGCTCTACCACAACCTTACTCGAAGGAAATATTCCTGTTACAGGTACTGGACAATGGACTGTTGTTTCAGGAAATGCCGTTTTTACCAATGCTAACTTAGGAACTACAAGTGTTTCAGCGCTTTCTCCGGGAATTAATGTCCTTCGTTGGACTATCTCAAACGGTACTTGTCCGCCTTCTTTTGATGAAGTAACAATTACAGTTGATAGCGATCCTGAGACCGCCGAGGCGGGCGATGCTCAATCGATTTGCGCATCTAGTACAACCTTAGACGCAACAGCTCCCGGCTCCGGCTCGGGACTTTGGACTCTCGTTTCTGGCTCAGGTAATATTCTTTCTCCTGCCGACCCTCAAAGTCAGGTGCTTTCCTTAGGTGCTGGTGAGAATGTTTTCAGATGGACTATCACCAGCGGTTCTTGCGGAAGCATCTTCGATGAAGTAATTATCACAAGATTTATTCAGCCAGCTAATGCAGATGCAGGAACTGATCAGGAAATTTGCTCAACATCTTCTCTTTTAGAAGCATCCCCGGCTACAGCCGGAAATGGAATTTGGACTGTAATCTCAGGAAACGGCGTTTTTGAAGATGAATCCGATCCTAGCACTACTGTTTCAAGCTTAAATTCAAGCATTAACGTGTTTCAATGGACAGTCACAAATGGTGTTTGTTCATCAAGTTCAGATCAGGTTACAATAACAGTTTCTTTACCGGGTAGTCCGCCGCAGGCGGGTACAGACCAAAACATTTGCGCTAATTCAACTACACTGAACGCCACTGCTGCCTCTGGAGGAGCTTGGTCGGTTGTTTCAGGCTCTGGAACATTTGTTAATTCAGCCTTGGCGAATACCTCAGTAAGCAACCTTTCAACGGGCATTAATGTTTTTAGGTGGACTGTCCCAGGCGGTGCATGCGGAAGCGCAAGCGATGATGTTTCAATAACCGTAATTGCTCAACCAACCGTTTCTTCAGCAGGTCCCGATCAGGATGTTTGTGGTACTACAGCAACACTCGCTGCAAATTCTCCTCTTGTTGGAACAGGACTTTGGAGCGTTATTTCAGGAACAGCCGTTTTTGATGATGCAAGTTCTCCAATAACACAAGTTTCGGGCTTGTCAAATGGTGCTAATGTGCTTCGATGGACAATCAGTAATGGTATTTGTTCGCCTTCGGCGGATGATGTTACAATAAATTCTTCAAGCACAGCACCAGAGGTAAATGCAGGAGATGACCAACAAGTATGCTCATCTTCAGCTACTTTATCAGCCGAAGCAGCTACGGGTGGTTTCTGGACTGTTGTTTCTGGAACAGGCGTAATTGCTAACTCAAGTCTTGCAAATACTACTATTTCTGGTTTATCAACAGGGGAAACCAGAATTGCATGGAATGTTCCAAATGGCATTTGTCCTACCTCTCGCGATACGCTAACTATAACCGTAACACCTGCGCCAACGACAGCTCAGGCGGGCGCAAATCAATCAATTTGCTCAACAACAACTCAGCTTGCTGGTAACACACCAATTATAGGAACTGGCCAGTGGACGGTGGTTTCAGGAAATGCAGTTTTTACAAATGCCAACCTAGGTTCAAGTTCAGTTTCTGCTTTATCTTCAGGAATAAATATTTTAAGATGGACAATTTCCAACGGCATTTGTCCGCCTTCATTCGATGAAGTAACAATTACAGTCGACAGCAACCCCGAAACCGCCGAAGCTGGCAATGCACAATCTATTTGTACTTCAAGCACAACTCTTGATGCAACAGCTCCTGTCTCCGGCTCCGGATTATGGACTCTCGTTTCTGGTTCAGGAAATATTCTTGCTCCTTCAAACCCCCAAACACAGGTCATTTCCTTAGGTGCCGGCGAAAATGTATTTAAATGGACTATCACCAGCGGCTCTTGCGGAAGTATCTTCGATGAGGTAATTATCACAAGATTTATTCAGCCGGCTAATGCTGCTGCAGGCGCAGATCAAGCAATATGTTCAACATCTTCTCTCTTAGAAGCATCCCCGGCAACTGCCGGAAATGGAATTTGGACTGTAATCTCCGGAAATGGAGTTTTTGAGGATGAATCTGACCCAAATACAGCTGTATCAAGCTTAAATTCAGGCAATAACATTTTTCAATGGACTGTCTCAAATGGCGTTTGTTCATCAAGTTCAGATCAGGTTACAATAAATGTTTCTTTGCCGGGCAATCCGCCGCAGGCAGGTACAGACCAAACAATTTGTAGCAGCTCAACTACACTTAACGCAACTGCTGCTACTGGAGGCTCATGGTCAGTTGTTTCAGGTGCAGGTACTTTTACCAATGCTTCGCAAGCTAATACCTCAGTGAGTAATCTTTCACTTGGCGTTAATGTTTTTAGATGGACTATCCCTGGCGGAGCCTGCGGAAACGCAAGTGATGATGTTTCAATAACTGTAATTGCTCAACCAACGGTTTCTGCCGCAGGTCCAAATCAGGATGTTTGTGGCACTAATGCTACTCTTGCTGCAAATTCTCCTCTTGTTGGAACAGGACTTTGGAGCGTTATTTCAGGAACAGCCGTTTTTGATAATGCAGGTTCTCCAAACGCTCAGGTTTCGGGCTTGTCAGAAGGTGCTAACGTGCTTCGCTGGACCATCAGTAACGGTATTTGTTCGCCTTCGGCGGATGATGTTACCATCAATTCTTTGAATTCTCTGCCCGACGCAAATGCAGGCAATGACCAACAAGTTTGTTCTTCTTCAGCTACTTTATCAGCCGAAGCTGCTAGTGGTGGTTTCTGGACTGTTGTTTCTGGAACGGGGCAAATTACAAATAGCAGTTCTGCCGGTTCAGGAGTCACAGGAATGTCGCTTGGCTCAAATGTTTTCAGATGGAATGTTCCGGCCGGAGCTTGTGGCAACGCTACCGATGAAGTTACTATCACTGTTCTTTCGCAAGTGGATATAGCCAGTGCAGGTAATGATCAACAAATTTGTACAACAAACGCTAACCTTTCTGCAAATGTACCTTCATCCGGAAATGGTTTGTGGACAGTAATTCAAGGAACAGGAGTTTTTACAAATGCTTCTAATCCTCTAAGTTCAATATCGGGGCTTTCAACTGGAGTCAATATACTCAGATGGACAATCAGCAATGGAGTTTGTCCTTCCAGCTTCGATGAAGTTTCTATTACTGTAGATAGCAATCCTGTAACGCCAAACGCGGGCTCCGATCAATCTGTTTGTGTGTCAACTGCAAGTCTTAGTGCGAGCCCTTCGGGCGGAACCTGGAGCGTTGTTTCCGGAAGCGGTTCATTTGCCAATGCCACTGCAGCTTCTACAACTGTTTCAGGATTATCTGTTGGAAATAACATTTTACGGTGGACAATCTCCGGAGGCTCCTGCGGAGAAGTGTTTGACGAATTGCTAATCACTGTTGAAGAACCTCCAACTCAGGCAAATGCAGGTCAGGATCAGCAGATTTGTGCAACAGTTACAAGCCTTTCAGCTAATGCTCCGATAATTGGTAGCGGTCAATGGACACTCGTTTCTGGAGCCGGGGTTTTTGCAAATGCATTAGATAGAAACACATCTGTATCAGGCCTTGCGGCCGGAAACAACATTTTTAGGTGGTCAATCTCAAACGGAACTTGTCCACCATCTGTTGACGAAGTTTTAATAAATGTTCAGGATAACCCTCTTTCACCTGATGCAGGGCCAGACCAAATAATTTGTTCTTCTTCTTCACAACTAGCAGCAACAGCATTTTCAGGCGGTCAGTGGAGCATTGTTTCTGGAGCTGCTACTATCTCAAATATAAATCTTGCAAATACAGGAATCAGCGATTTAAGTGTTGGCACAACGGTGTTCAGGTGGACAATCCCAGGCGGAAGTTGTGACGATGTTTTTGATGAAGTTAGCATTACTGTTCAGCCATTCCCAAGTACATCAAACGCCGGAAATAACCAGCAAGTTTGTGCCACTGTTACCGTTCTTAACGCAAATACTCCTGTTGTTGGTAATGGACTTTGGACTGTAGTTAGCGGCTCAGGGATATTCTCAAATTCAAGTGATCCACAAAGCACTGTTTCAGGTCTTTCGGTTGGTAATAACGTTTTACGATGGACTATCACTAATGGCGTGTGTGCACCTTCGGTGGATGAAATCACAATTACAGTAGAGAATAATCCAGTAAGCCCTAATGCAGGGCCAGACCAAACTATTTGCTCTTCTACAACTCAACTGGCAGCAACTGCAGCCACAGGCGGACTTTGGACACTGATATCCGGCACTGGAACAATCAGCAGCCCTAGTTTGGCAAATTCTAATTTAACAGGGTTAAGCCCAGGATTAAATGTTTTTCGCTGGACTATTCCCGGAGGTTCTTGTGGAAGCGCTTTCGACCAGGTAAATATTCTGGTTGATCAAAGCCCAACTGTTGCTCTTGCTGGAACAGCACAACAAATCTGCGCTTCTTCAACTCAGTTAAATGCAAATGCAGCTGTAATTGGCAGTGGCCAATGGACTGTTAATTCAGGTTCTGGAATTTTTGCAAATAGCTCCGACCCATTAAGTGTTGTTTCAGGTCTTTCTGGAGGAACAAATATTTTTACATGGACAATCGCAAATGGAGTTTGTCCTGCTTCATCATCTCAAGTT
Organism: Bacteroidia bacterium; assembly: GCA_018401705.1. Lineage (GTDB taxonomy): Bacteria > Bacteroidota > Bacteroidia > M30B66 > M30B66 > M30B66. The sequence goes on from JAGYKL010000033.1 coordinate 8,974, forward strand.
ACAGTGCTGGTTGACACTCCTCCAACAACTCCAAATGCGGGAGCTGATCAAATTATTTGTAGCTCCGCAACACAGCTAAATGCAGTTGCAGTAAACGGAGCTTCATGGTCTTTAATTTCAGGTAGCGGAACTATACTAAATCCTAGCTCTTCTTCGTCAACAGTAAGTGGTTTAAGTCCTGGAATTACGGTGCTCAGGTGGACATCTCCTGGCGGAACTTGCAACGATACATTCGACGAAGTTTCAATAACTGTTCAACAACTTCCTACAACTTCCGCCGCAGGCGATAATCAAATTATCTGTTCTACAACTACAAGTTTAGCAGGAAACACTCCTGCTGTTGGTAACGGTTTCTGGTCGCTTGTTTCAGGTAGCGGTGTAATTGCAAATCCAACATCTCCAACATCTCCGGTGAGCGGTTTGAGTACCGGAAATAATGTCTTTAGATGGACAATCAGCAATGGCGTTTGTGCACCTTCGGTGGATGAAGTTACAATTCTGGTGCAGGCAAATCCTGTTACACCAAATGCAGGATTAGACCAAACTCTTTGCGTTTCTACTGCTCAGTTAAACGCAAGCCCAACTTCAAATGGTCAATGGTCGCTTGTTTCAGGTAGCGGAACTTTCGCAAATGCCTCCTTAGCCACTTCATCAGTGAGCGGATTAAGTATTGGTTTAAACGTTTTCAGGTGGACAATCTCCGGCGGTTCTTGCGGCGATGTGTTTGATGAAGTAAGTATTACTGTTCTTAGCCTTCCAACCACAGCGGCTGCCGGGCCGGATCAGTCGATATGCTCAACGTCAAGCTCTCTTGCCGGGAACACACCTGTTTCGGGTACTGGAACCTGGTCTGTTGTGAGTGGTTCAGCCACATTTGATAATGCTCAATCACCAACAACTTCAGTAACAGGATTAAGCATTGGAACAAATATTTTAAGATGGACAATCAGCAATGGTTCCTGCACACCAAGTTCAGATGAGGTAAGCATAACTGTCGACAATAACCCTGTTGCACCTAATGCCGGAACAGATCAGAGCGTTTGTACAAACTCTGTTACTATGAACGCTACAGCTTCCACCGGAGGTGTATGGACGCTTATTTCAGGTAACGGGACAATCACAAATCCTAATTCAGCAACAACTACAATAACCGGTTTAAACACTGGAGTAAACATCTTCAGGTGGACAATACCTGGCGGCTCTTGCCCTTCGGCATCAGATGATGTTTCAATTACGGTTCTTCAGGCTCCATCAACCGCCGCAGCGGGTCAAGACCAGGAACTTTGCACAACATCAGCTCAATTATCGGCTAATGTACCAGTTATTGGTAACGGACTTTGGACAGTAGTTTCGGGTAGTGGTTTCTTCTCAAATGCAAGTCAGGCTGGAAGCGCTGTTTCAGGAATGAGTGCCGGTCAGAATGTATTCAGATGGAGCATCACCAATGGCACTTGCCCTCCTTCAACTGATGATGTTGTAATTACAGTTTTATCAACGCCGGCAGCAGCTTTTGCAGGAGCCGACCAAAATGTATGTGGCAGCAGTACCTTACTTTCGGCAACAGTGCCTAACTCAGGATCTGGAATTTGGACTGTAACAAGTGGAACAGGAACTTTTGCAAACAGTTCTGCAGCAAATTCTTCAGTTAGCGGGCTATCGCCCGGACTAAATGTTTTTCGTTGGACAGTTAGCAATGGCTCATGTAATCCGGTTTTTGATGAAGTAACAATTCAGTCGTTCGTTCAACCAACTTCGCCAAATGCAGGGCCAGACCAGTCGATTTGTGGACTCACAGCTCAACTTTCGGCAAGTATTCCAAGTGTTGGACTAGGCTCTTGGTCAATTATTTCGGGTGCCGGAATAATTGTTAACGCTCAGCAAAATCAAACAACAGTTAACAATCTACAAACCGGTGTAAATACATTTAGATACAGTGTTAGCAATGGTGTTTGCCCGGTTGTATCTGATGATATCTCCATTGAAGTTTTCGTAGCTCCTGTTTCTAATGCAGGTTCCAACCAAAGTGTATGCGGTTCATCTGTCTCTCTTTCAGGAAATTTACCAGCAGGTAGCACAGGCATATGGACTTTAGTAAGTGGTGCAGGTATCATTCAATCGCCTAATCTGGCTGCCACTCAGATAAGTAATTTGGGCGTTGGAGAGAACGTTTTTAGATGGACTTTAAATAATGGCGTTTGTCCCGTTTCTTTTGATGATGTAATCATAACCCGCTTCGTTGACCCTTCTCAAGCTGAGGCAGGAAGCGATTTGCAAACCTGTGCATCTTCAGCTCAGCTTAATGCAACCATACCTGCAATTGGCCAGGGATTCTGGTCGGTGTTAAGTGGTTCAGGAAATTTCGGAAATCCATCATCGCCGGCTTCTACCGTAAATCAGCTTGCTGTTGGTGAAAATGTGCTGGTTTGGACAGTAAGTAACGGCAATTGTCCTTCTACTTCCGACCAGGTAATTATAACTGTAGATCAAAATCCAACATCCGCCGAGGCAGGGCCTGACGAGGCAATTTGCTCTAATGCAACTGTGCTTGCAGCTTTGGTTCCTCAAGCGGGAGACGGACAATGGTCAGTTGTTTCAGGAACAGCAAGTATCACAAATATCAATCAAGCAAACTCAACATTAACGGGCATTGCAGCAGGTTCAGTTACGTTAAGATGGACAGTTACAAACGGCGTTTGTATTTCTTTCGATGAAGTTGTTATAACACGTTCCTTACCTCCTTCAGCCTCCGAAGCTGGAGAAGATCAACAAATTTGCAGTGAAATTTCTCAACTCCAGGGAGTTTCACCAACATCAGGAAATGGTCTTTGGTCGGTTGTTTCAGGCGATGCTACGATTGTTTCACCTGCTAATCCAATTTCAGCGGTAGAAAATCTCAGTCCGGGTGCTAATGTATTTAAATGGACAATTAGCAGCGGAGCGTGTCCAGCTGAGGAAGATCAGATTACGATTATCAGGCAAGAAGAACCAGATCAAGCGCAAGCTGGAGTCGACCAGGCAATTTGTTCGGATGTCGCAATTTTACAGGCAAATCTGCCTCAAGTTGGAACTGGTCTTTGGTCAATTGTAAGTGGAACAGGGCAAATTGAAAATGCCTTTGCGGCAAATACAAATGTGAGTGGTTTATCAACGGGAGAAAATGTTTTTCAATGGACTACCTTAAACGGAGTTTGTCCGGCGTCTAGCGACCAGGTAATAATTACCAAAGCTATTGAACCAGACCCTGCTTTTGCAGGTGAAGATGCTTTGATATGTGGTACATCATATGATTTACAGGCATTAGAACCTAATGCCGGGATAGGAGAGTGGCTTGTTATTGAAGGTTCTGCTATATTTAGTGATGCTTTTGATTCGGGAGCAACAATACAAAACCTTGAACCTGGAGAAACACGAATTTCATGGAATGTAAGTAATTCGCCATGCCCTGCGAGCAGCGATACGCTTGTTTTAAGTGTTGCGGCTTTGCCGGATGCAGCCTTTGCCGGGGTTGATTTACTCGTATGCGACGACAGTGTCTTTGTGGCAGGAAATGCACCTGCTATTGGAAGTCCAATATGGTCAATTTCAAATGGTTTTGGTTTGTTTGAAGATTCATTATCTGCCTTTACCGCAGTAACAGATTTGGCTGAAGGCTCAAACAGCTTGGTTTACTCAATTGTTAACGAGCATTGTTCATCAGTTGATTCTTTGCAGGTCTTTAGATTTAGCGATGTTTCGCTTGTAAATGCCGGAAATGATACCATTGTTTGTTCTTCTGAAATCACATTGCAAGCAAATATTCCAGTCGCAGGCGATGGTTTTTGGCAAATATTATCTGGCCAGGGAAGTTTGTCTGAACCAACTAATCCTCAATCTACTTTGGAGCTTATTTCTGACACTGTAAGCCTAAGTTGGACTGTCATAAACGGAGTTTGTGCTTCAAAATCAGATACTGTTGAGATATTCCGTCAAACACAAATAGCTTTTGCAAGCGCCATGGCCGATCAGGCAATTTGTTCGTCACAGCTTATTTTGGAAGCAGATACAGTTTCAGGAGCTATTGGGTTCTGGGATTTGTTAAGTGGACAAGCTTCATTTGAAGATTCCACACAATCCAATACAACCTTATTTATTGAAGGCAATGGCGACATACTTATTAGCTGGAATATTATTTCAGGAGCGTGCCAGAGCAGCGATAGTGTAAACATTTCTTCTGCAGAGCCGCCATTCCCGGTTTATGCCGGAGAAAATCAAAGCATTTGTTCAACAACTACAATATTACAGGCAAGTGAACCTGTTGTTGGAACCGGAACCTGGCTGAGTTTGGCTTCAGGTTTCTTTAGCAATGCTAACAGCCCTAACAGTGCTTTCTTAGCAACATCTACAGGATTTAAAGGACTTATTTGGAGCGTGAGTAACGGAGCTTGTACTTTGAGAGATACCGTATTTATAGACATGCTTGATACTCCAACCTCAATTGGAGGCCCTGATTTGGTTGGCTGTTTGGGTGATTCAGTTTTCCTTCAAGCGGAGATTCCAGATTTTGGCGAGTCTGAATGGATTTTGCTTTCAGATGATGCATTTGTTGTAAATCCTTTTTTCCAGAACTCTGCATTTATTGCTGATAAACCAGGTAATTACTACCTGCGTTGGAGAGTGACAAATGATATTTGCATAGACTCTTCACTTGTTACCATAACAATTTATGATGAAGAAAGCCTCGAATGTGGAGGCGCTAATAATTATGTGTTTATTCCAGAAGGATTTTCGCCAAATGCAGATGGTGTTTTTGACAAATTTATTATCGAACATAACCCCGATAAGCAGGTTAGTTTTAGTGTATTTGATAGAAGAGGTGTTTTGGTATATGAAAACGAGAATTACCAAAACGACTGGGAAGGCGAAATCAATACGGGAGCACCTTTATATGGCGATAATTTACCTGATGGAACCTATTTCTATCTTATCAAGGTTGACGGAGATATTGAGTTCAGGAAGGGATATTTTACTCTTTGGCGCTAATAATTCTTAGGCTTTTAATGTATTTTCTCTTGCCTTTCGCTTCAATGCTTAAGACATCGTTTCTTTCTCGACCCTGAACGGTCTTAGATTTTATACTCACTGTATTCAATCCTTCTGAAAGAGGAATTCGAATGTAATTGATGTATGCAGGAAGTGTTTGCCAGTTTCTCGTATCAGCTTGCTCGGTAATTGCATTTGCAATTCCGAGGATGGCTCCCGCATCTTTATTTTCCTGTTTAAGAGCATATTCACCAGCCTTTTTCAATGCGAAACGAAGAAGAGCTTGTCGCATTTCTTTAAGAAAACGGTCTCTGAGACTTTGAACAGCAATCTCACTTAAGGGCTGAGCCAGATCGACTTGGGTAGTTTTTCCGTTCACTTGAACGCTTCCTTGTTGAAAGAAAGCTGGTGATTGAACATATCGTGGAAAAGCAATTCTGAACACATTTACTGAAGCAAGGTTGCTTAAGTCATTTGAAGACACAGAGCTTACGGGATAATTAAAAGCAATTCCCGTGGCTGGATTTACAAAGTTCATCATTCCATTGTTCTGTGAAAAAACAAAATCAAAAGATGAAGCTTCCTTGTATGCTCCCCAGCCGTATTCTAGAAATAAAATAAGTTCCGGCTTTTCTTCCGCCGAAGGCGATGAGCTTTTAAAACCAAACTTTTCTTCAAACATAAGTGCATCAGCTTCGAACCCTGTCTTTCTAGCTGTGTTTATTATGTCTTTTTTTAGCTGCTCTGGTAAAACAGTCTTGAAAAGATCAGAGTATTCAGTTTCGTAGATTTCCTGAGCATTTCTGTAAGCAATAAAGGCATTGTTTATATCGCCTGTGGCTTCATAAATACTGCCCATAAGCAAGTGGCCAAAGGCATCTCTGGTATATTTTCTCTTTTTTTCTCCATCCTCTTCAAGAGCTTGAAGCAAAAGATTCATTCGGCGGCATTCTACCAAAGCTGATTCATAATTGCCCAGTTCTATGAATGTTAAAGCATGATAATAGTGCATCATCACTAACTCAAACGACTCGGCATAATACGGACGAACATTTGGATTAATAATATATGAAAGGATCTCTGTTCCAATCTCCTTTCTAAGACTTTCTGATAAGTTATCGGCTTCCAGAAAGAAGGCGGCACTTTCTGAGAATTTACCTTGTAAAAAACTCACATGGCCTCTTTCCAACAGGTATAACAGCCGGTTTTTCTTTTTCTTAGCCTTTTTTGATGAAGCAATTACTTGTTCAGCCTGTGCAAATTGTTCGGTTCTTATGAAAGCAAAGAATTGTTGATGCTTAACATAATAAGGAACGCAAGCCGATAAGCTTAATAAAAAAAGTAAAGAAAAGACAATGCCATATTGCTTAAGCCATCTCACAAATGTTGATGTGTTTTTGTGGCTTAGTTTACAATATATTTCTTGCCTTTATAATCTCCAATCCAAACCATTTCATTGGTTTCGAGATCAACAAGTTCAAGGTCAATTTGCCAGAAAGTCGTCTTTTCTTTGCCGTAGCCATCAACAATTGATTTAACGGTTCCCTGCATCATATAATCGGCACCTAGTTCGCGACCAAACTTTTTCATCGTTGCTTCAGATGAGAAATCTTGCTGATCGGCCCTTTCTCCTCTGATTTCATTTCTTTTCTCACCAGCTTGAACCAAACGAACCATTGTGCTTTTTATAAAAGCTTTTTCAATGTCTTTAGTGAATATCTCGGTATCCATGTGTTCGTGACTATTGTTGCGAATCATACCAACAATTACAACAGGCTTCTTCTGTTTAGCTGCAGTAAAGTTTCCCAGCCAATCACCAGTAAGCACTTGACTTGTAAGTGTTTCGGCCGCGAGGCGAGCATCAGTTTCATTCCATTTACCGCTTAGGTCAATAACTTTATCGGGAGCTACACGTGTAACGCTCCTGCGAGCGCATGAAGAACCTAAACTTAATGTGCTTGCAATTAAGATTGCGGATAGAAGGGATGTTGATTTCATAATTTTTTAGGGTTATTTAGTATAAACAGCTTGAACTATAATGTTATCAGAACCGTCATTTGCTGTATAGTTGAGAGTAAAGCCTGCACCAGAATATAAACCAGTTCCACTAATAGTTATTCCGGTAACTGACTGGCTGCTAATATCAAGAGAATTCCCAGCTACAAGTACAGTAATTGCGGCACTAGTGCCAAGGTTATAGATATTTCCAATTCTAATTCTGGCGGTATTCCCCGAATCGTATTCAACATTGCTTTGATAGGCTCCAGAAACCTGGCCATCAATGGTTTCCTGAACATTCCAGGTGCCAAGGAATTTATCTCTTGGGTCAACATCTGGCTCAAGAGGATCGGTTTCTGTGCATGAAACCAAAGTCATTAGTCCTAAGGCAAGAAATGCAATAATTTTATTTTTCATTAATAATAGACTTTGGCGGTATAATTTGGAGGGCTCCTCCTTTTGCAACAAAAGTGCCAAAAAATTATGACCAGGTTTGATTCGACATTTTGGATAGCTCATCTGCTATCTTTCGGTCATTGCTTAATCGGGGAACTTTGTTTTGTCCTCCAAGCTTACCTTGAGATTTCATGTAATTAATGAAGGAGTCTTCCTCAACACAATTAATAACCAGAGGTTTGAGAACGTTTCCGGCTATTAGGTCTTTATAGTATATGTTTCTGCGCTGCAAGGCCAGATCAATTTTAGCTCTGAATTTCTGTGGGTCTTTAGGTTTGTTTTTGAACTCAATAAACCACTCATGATAGGGGAGTCCTTGCTCGGGATTTACCTGAGGTGCTACTGTGAATTCTGCTATCTCAATAGCTTCTCCCAAAGCCGCTTCTTTAAGAGCTTGTTCTACTTCTTCGGCAATAACATGCTCTCCGAAAGCAGAAATAAAATGCTTAACCCTTCCTGAAACAATAAGCCTGTATGGTTCTTTGCTAACAAACTTAACGGTATCACCAATATTGTAAGCCCAAAGTCCGGCATTGGTGCTCATGATTAAAACATAGTTCTTGCCGAGCTCAACGTCTTTTAGTGAAATCCGACTAGGATTTTCCTCTTCAAATTCGTCGAGAGGAATAAATTCATAAAAGATACCCGCATCTGTTATTAGCAAGAGCCCTTGCGATGGATATTTGTCCTGATAAGCGATAAATCCTTCCGAAGCAGGGAACGTTTCAATAGAATCAACTTGCTTACCTATAAGTTTCTCAAAGCGAGCGCGATAAGGTTCATAATTTACACCCCCATAAACGAAAACCGAGAAGTTTGGAAAGATGTCTTTTATCTGTTTTCCTTTAGTTTTTTCTTGTAATACCTCAAAATACATTTGAACCCAGGATGGAATTCCTGAAATGAGAGCCATGTTTTGATTAAGAGTCTCATCGGCAATCTTATTCACTTTAAGCTCCCAATCTTCAATGCAATTGGTTTTATAGCTTGGCATCTGATCTCGTTTCAAATAGCCTGGCACATGGTGATTTACAATGCCGCTCAGCCTTCCTAAGGGGATTCCAGAAATCTCTTGTAATTCGGGACTTCCCGATAAAAAGATAAGTTTGCCGTTTAGAAAATCGCTATTACCTGTTTCATTTACATAAAGCAACAAAGCATTTCTTGCAGAATCTATATGATTGTGAATAGAATCAGAAGTAATAGGGATGTATTTTGTGCCCGAAGTAGTGCCTGACGTTTTGCAGAAATAGATAGGTTTTCCAGGCCAAATCACGTCTTTTTCACCTTGAGTAACCCTTTCAATATATTTTTTCAGAGCTTCATAATCCCGAACGGGTACATTCTTTTTGAAGTCCTCATAAGTCTTAATCTTTTCGAAGTTGTGGTCCTTGCCAAATGCAGTCTTCCTTCCCGCCGCGATTAAGCTTAGGAATACTTTTTCCTGAGAAGAAGCACCGTTATTGGCAGCTTTTCTAACTCGGGCAGCAATGAATGAAGCCAATGGCTTTGCAAGAAGTGATTTTAATCCCATAACTGAACTGCAAAAGTAATAAGAAGCAGCATCTATAAATTATACTTCTTAAAATCATTCAATTTAAGGATGATTTGCTACGCTTTCAGCGTAGGATGGGTTTAAAAAAAGAGCAGGGAAAGTAATATGAGGACGTTCAGACGACAATTCAACATCCCCGAAACGTCTGTGCAATGCCACTTTTCTAGTTGCATTAAAGAGAAAAATATAAGGTTGTTCTTTAAAAATCTCATTTTGCAATAGATGCATCATTTTCTTGCGCTTTTCGGGATTTAATTCCTTGTTGGTTTCTTCAATCAAAGAATCGGTGTAGGCAGAGCCGAAGCCAGTGAAATTAGCTCCGTGGGTTGACCAACTCTCAGAATGCCAAAGTTGTCTGGGGTCGTCAGGTCTGGCCGACTTAGACCAAGCTCCAAGCATAGCGTCAAACTCGTGAGCAAAGGCTTGTTGATAGAAGTAAGAGAATTCCATTGGGTCGGGTTGGACATCAATTCCTACCTTTTTTGCTTCATTGCGAATCATCAAGACAAGGTCTTTAGTAACAGGCGAAATCATATAGCTTAGCTTGAATGCCAATGGTTCGCGCTTACCGCGGATAAGTTTGTCTCTCACATTATCACCGTCTGTGTCAATCCAACCAGCATCTTCTAGTAAGTCGGTTGCTTTTTTGTGGTTTAAGTCAACGATGGGAATTGTTGGGTCATAATCAGGTTGAGCTGGTAAAATGAAGCCGCCAATTCGGGTGCCCTGACCTTTTGCAATCACATGTATTATTTCTTCAATTGGAACAACATAGCCTAAGGCTTTTCTAACCCTTACATCAGTAAAGTAAGGCACTCTGTTACCTTCAGGTCGCATATTCATTCCCAAATAGGTAAATGTGAATGATTCAATAGCTTTTGCCTGATAGTTTTCAAGGAAATAATCCTTCTTTTTAAGCTTGTCTAGAGCAACAGAAGACAACTCTGAGCTAAAATCAATCTCCTGTTTCTTCAAGGCCAAAACTGTTGGCTCCATATCTCGAATCACCTTGAAAATAATCTTCTCAGGGAAAGCCTTTTCCTTATCCATCTTTGAGCTATCGGGTAAGTGATGGGCCTTTCTCACCAGGCTGATGTAGCCTCCTGATTGCCAGCTTTGAACTTTGTAAGGACCAAGTCCATTCATTGCTGAAGGCACTCTTCCTATATCGCTGGAATTAAATTTCGTACAAAAATTCTCAACCACACTTAGAGCATTTCCATTAAGCGAATCTGACTTCATTTCTTCAAAAGAAACAGCTCTTAAATTGAGTTCTGGGTCATGAAATTTCTCTTGCAAAACAATTACCTCACTAAGCAAAAGGAGGTTGTCGAAATAGCGCTCCTTTAGTTTTATAATGAATTCGGTATCTGAAGAATCTACCAAGCTGATATTCACCAGATTTCCGAAAAATGACTTCTGCTCAGCGTTGTTCACGCAAGGACAAACCATCACTTTTAGGGTGAATAGAATATCTTCTAATGAGAGTTTGTCGCCATTGTCCCACTTAAGGTCTTGTCTGATTTTACATAAATAAGAGATGCTATCTTCCTGAATTTTTGGGATCTCTGCCAAAGCATCGGGAATAAAATCTCCTGTTTTTAAATCAAGTGTAACCAATCTCTTTTGTGTGCATTGAAAAATGGCCGACGTATAAGCATTATGATCATTTGTGGGATGCAAACCCGATGGTTCAGCTAGGAAGTGAACGATAACAGAGTTCTGGCTTAAGTCTCGCTTTTGAGTGCATCCAACAAAAAAAGCAAAAGAAAGAAATATTGCTACTAAGGTTTTAATAAGCAGACTTACCCTCTTCGAGTAAATCGAATTGCTTTTGTAAATACTATTTGCAATGCACTCCTTCATGGTAGATTCTTGGCAAATATAGCTGATAATTACTGCTCGAAGATTCTTAAACACCACATCTCGCTTGAGGGTTTAGGTATGAAACAGCAAAATAAATTGCTTCAATGAAATTGAACTTTGCATAAAAGATAAATCCCAATTCTATTGAAAAAGAATTGGGATTTATTTTGTTTCAATAAGCTAAATTTAAATGGCTTAGCTCTCTCTTAGAATTTTCATTTGATCTTTTAGCTGTCCAATTTCTTCTTTCGCTTTAGATATCTTTTTCTCGATATCTCGCTTCATTTCTTCAGCAGCTTTAGACTTGGAATTTCCAAAGAACCCAATATTGTTTTCAAGTGTTTGAACATCACTTTGAAGGCGCTTGATTTTCTCTTGCACCACATTTCTTTGGTATTGAAGCTTGTCTTTTCCTCCTTTGTCTGAACCAAGACTCTGAACCTGAGCTTTAAAGGCTGCTTTTCTAGTTTCGGCAGTCACCGATTTCAATTTAGCAAATTGAGCATCAATGGCTGTTCTGTATGTTTTCTGGATTTTATCTTTTTGTTTGATTGGAACATGTCCTATTTCAATCCACTCGTTTTGGAAACCTTTTAGAGCTTCAAAGGTCTCGTTGCCATCTTCAGCATGCTCGTATGCTTGAATTTTGGCAATTAACTCTTCTTTTTTCTTTAGGTTTTCCTCCTGTTCGCCGCTCATTTCAGCAAAATGCTCTTTTCGCTGATTAAAGAATTCGTCGCATGCTGTTCTGAATCTTTTCCAAAGCTTATCACTATGTTTCTTAGCTACCGGACCACTTTTCTTCCACTGTTCCTGAAGGTCTTTTAGTATCTCTCCTGTTTTTTTCCAATCGCTGCTTTCTTTTAACTCTTCAGCCTTCATGCACAAATCTACCTTCGTTTTGTAGTTTTCATTTTGAGCATTTCTAAGGTCTTTATAGAAAGACTCTTTCTGGTTATAGAAATCCTCACGAAGTGATTTAAACTCTTCCCAAACCGCCTCGTTTTCTTTTCTTGATGCAAATCCGGCTTGTTTCCATTCTTCCATAAATGCAGCAAACAGGTCTGATGCTTCCTGCCATTTGGCATGAGCATCAAAAGGAAGACTTGTCATTAATTCTTTTGTCTTTTCAATGATTGCCTTCTTCTTTTCAAGGTTTTCGGCATATACAGACTCTTGAGATTCAATGAATTCGCGCCTTCTTTCATATAAACGGTCTCCAGCAGCTTTAAATCGCTCCCAAATAGACTCGTTTACATCTTTTGCTACATGACCTATTTCTTTCCATTGGTCGTGCAGTACTTTATATTCATCTAATGACTCTCTAATTGAATCATTTAGCATCAAAGCTTCTGCTTTTTCACATAACTCAGTTTTAAGCTCAAGGTTTTTCTTTTGGTCTAACTCTCTCAGCTCATTATTTATATGAATCAAATCATAAAAATTCTGACGATGAAAGCGGAAGTTTTTCCAAAGTTCTTCGGCTCTTAATTGAGGAACATGACCAATTGCACGCCAGTTATTTTCAATTTCTTTGAGTTTGTCAAACTTCTTTGGAATGTCGTTGGCATCATCAAGCAAAGCTTTCAATTCTTCAATGAGACCTTCTCTCATTTCAAGATTTTTCTCAAGCTCCTTTTCTTTATTCTCGCGAATTTTGGCTCTTAGCTCTCTGAATTTTTTGTTACAAGCCTGAAATTCCTCATCAACTGTATCAAATGGAGTTTCAAAGTCTTCTTCAATCCCTCCGTTTTCGAGGTAGCGTTCTTTCTTTGTGGCAATTTCTTCATCCTTAACCTTTTTATAGGCATCACGGATTTTAATCACTTTATTCCTCACATCCTTGGCTGCCACATTTTCGAGGCAGGCAAGAAACTTATCTCTTAGTTCTTCACGTGAAAGTTCATCCCAGGCAATTTGATCTTCTAACTCTTCATCATGATCTTCATGAATTTCTTCTTCATCGTCTTCTTCTGAAGAATCTGAATTTGATACATCAGACTTTACTGCGGCTGAAATACTTTCTTTTACATCTTCAACAACTTCTTCCAGTTTTTCTTTCGCACTTTCAACAGCTTCAACCACAGCCTCAACAACTGGAGATTCTTTTATTTTTTCTATTAACTCCTGTGCTATACCAGAATCTTTATCAGAAACCTCCTCCTGAAAATCATTCATAGAAGATTCTTCAACAGCATCGGCGGCTATTTCCTGAGTTTCTGTTGTTTCTGATTCTATTTCCGCCGTAGGCGCTGATTCAGTTAAATCTTCTGAAATTTCTTGAACCGCTTCGCTTTCTGACTGCGGTGCATGGTTTTCTTCACGAATTTCAGGATTTTCATCCACCTTATTTACAATCTCATTTTCAATTGAGTTTTCAATTCCAGTAGAGCTTTCGATAGATCCATCCGCAGAATTATTATTTGTTTCTGCAGAATTGTTAGGTTGTTCTTGACTTTGCATGCCTCAAAAATAGGATTTCCCTCGTTAGCTATATTATCTCAATGTGATTTATAAGCATATTTTATTGAAAAAAGTGAAAACATTGCGAGGATTTAACAATCAAAAGGGATGAATAAAATAACTTTACACCCATTAGCGTTGTTAAATGCTGTTGAAACTGACTATGAATCGAATTATTCTTTTTTCTCTGTTTACGTTTATTTATTTGACTTCTGCTTTTGCACAGCGTTCGGGGAACGGCGTCTTGGGTGAGTGGAGAGAACATTTGCCATTTACAGCCGGCTTGTCGGTTGTTGCAACAAATGATAAAGTGTATTGTGGAACAAGCAATGGAGTTGTAATTCTTAGAAAAGATGATAATTCGCTAGAACGATTATCTCGTTCAAACGGTCTTACTGACATTAACCTCACCTGTTTAAATTACCATCAGAACACAAACACCCTGATGGTAGGCTATAAAAACGGTAATCTTGATTTAGTTATCGGAAACACTATTATTAATGTAAGTGATATAAAACGATCAACCGTTGTTCAAGGGGGAAAAACCATTCAGGCAATACGATTTATTGGAAATGAAGCATTTATATGCACGAATTTTGGAATTGTTGTTTTTGATATGATTAAGCAAGAAGTTAGAAACACTCTTTATCCTTCACTCTCAAACCCTGAAATTTTTGATGTTACAGAACACGAGGGAAGAGTTTACGCTTCTACTTCCAAAGGGCTATTCTCTGCTGACTTATCGAGCCAACAATTGCCTTTTTATGTAGCATGGACAAGAGATACTCTAATTGGTGAGCGTCCTGTAAATAGTGCGGCGTATTTTGATGACAATTGGATTGTAGCCCGGTATAAGACAATTGAAGAAGAAACAGACACATTATTTAGGCTTAGAAATGGAGCTTTAGAAATTATGCATATTGGTGATGCTGTGCAATCGCTCACTACCAATGGTGAAAGGCTTATTATTTCTAATGCTTACAATATGATTGCCTATGAGGCTGGCGTGGCTGAATTTAGAGGACTTACATCATATGATGCAATTGGAGCGTCCCCGAGACCCTCCGAAGTAAGCATAGATCCGCAAGATTCAAACGTATTATGGATTGCCGACCAAGGCGTAGGTTTGGCTCGTTCAGAATCTATTTTCGATATTGATATTTATACTGCTGAAGGTCCACCAACAGCAAATGTATTTGACATGAAACAATCTGATGGTGTTCTTTGGGTTGCCTCAGGTGCATGGAATGTCGAGTATTCGCCAATCTATTCTATTGAAGGAGTTTTTAGATATGAAAATGGTCAATGGGATGATTTTCAGTTTCCAACCAATGCAGACTATATAAGAGATGTTGTAGCAATTGCAATTGACCCAGCCGATAAAGAACACACTTACATTGCCAGTTTTGGCAATGGACTAGCGGAGCTAAGAGAAGGTCTTTTGGTGGATACATTTAACAATACCGACCAGGAAGTTTTTGGCTTGCCAGAATATCCCAACGACATTAGACTTTCTGATGTTAAGATTGACAAAAACGGACGTTTATGGATTGGCTCTACCGGTTCACAATTTCCTCTTCAAATGCGAGATGCTGATGGTCAGTGGCATCACTTTTCATTTAACTCTGCTGTTAATTTAGCCGCTTTAGGTCGCATATTAATAGACAGCCTCGACCAAAAATGGATGATTGTGCAAGATCGAGGGCTTTTGATTGTCAAAACAGATGAAAATAACGTTGAAAGTTTTAGACTTCTTAACGACCAATTAGGTAATGGCGCTCTTCCAAGTTCTACTGTTTATAGTGTTGCTCAAGACCAGGAAGGTCAGATTTGGGTTGGCACAGCCAAAGGTGTTGCGGTTTTTTATTCTCCTGAAGCTATTCTTGAACCCGGTACTTCTATCGATTGGGATGCTCAGCAAATAATTATTTCTCAAGGCGGCTTTAATCAGTACTTGCTTGAGTCAGAAGAAGTAACTGCCATTTATATTGATGGTGCTAATAGAAAATGGCTTGGAACCAGAAATGCAGGGTTGTTTATGGTTTCACCGAACGGAGAAGAACAGCTTTTACATTTTACTACCGAAGACACTCCTTTATTAAGTAATACCATTCTTTCGCTCAGCATGAATGAAGTAACGGGTGAACTCTTTATTGGAACCGACCTTGGCATTTGCTCATACCGCACTGACGCCACACGTGGCGGAGATACTTATGGGCATGTTTATGCTTTTCCCAATCCTGTTGAAAGAGGTTATAACGGACCAATTGCAATTACCGGCTTGGTTACCGATTCTGATGTGAAAATTACCGACGTAAGCGGCAATTTGGTTTTCAGAACAAGGTCAAATGGCGGAACGGCCGTTTGGAATGGCAACAGATACTCAGGCGAAAGAGCCGCGACGGGTGTCTATCTTGTTTTTTGTACCAATGATGACGGTAGTCAAACTGCGGTAACCAAAATTATGCTTATCAATTAACCATGCTAATAAGCACGCCAGCTATAGTATTGAACACAATACCGTATGGCGATACTTCGGTTATAGCACACCTTTTTTCTTTACAAAGAGGTTTGCTCGGAGTTATAATTAAAGGAGCCCGGGGCAGTAAAAAGTCCAGGAAACAAGCTCTGTTACAGGTTTTAACCATTGTTGAAATTCAGATCAACCTTAGAGAAAATAAAGACCTTCATTTTTTAAAGGAAATCAGGGTACTTCACCCATTCATAGGAATTCCATATTCTACCCCAAAAACCGCCCAAGCCTTATTTATTGCTGAGTTACTCAGGAAATCTATAAAAGAGGAGGAAAAAAACGAGGACCTCTACGAATTCATTGCAAATGCACTGATGTTTTTAGATGAATCGCCTAAAGAATTGCCGGGTTTTCATCTTAAGTTCATGTTAGACCTCTCTAAGCATTTAGGCTTTTATCCCGAAAATAATTTCGATGAGCAACATCCTTATTTTCAGTTCACCGATGGTGTATTTCATCATAGCTTTGGAGACACCTGTCTCAATGCCGAAGCAAGCAATGACATGCATCTTCTTATGAATTGCAGCTTTGCAGAATTAGAGAATTTGCATTTTCGCCGCGAGCGGCGGAAGATTTTACTAAGAAACCTGATGCTGTTCTACCATTGGCACTTGCCATCATTTAAAGAACTTCAAACTCCGGATGTTCTGGAAGACGTTTTTGGATAAAAATGCTTTCTTAAAGAGTGAATCCTTTTTTCAAAAATCTCATAGCTGATAACAGCAATCACAGTCGTTACTATTAAAATGCTTATTGGATTAAGCAAAAACACCTCAAAATTGCTATCTGTAGTATCCAAATTACCAAATACCTTCTTGGCTATAGTCAGCACAATACCATGAAAGCAATATAATCCCAGCGAAAGCTGGCCCAAATAACTGATTTTCTTAAACCGACCTAGCTTAAATACCGAGTGCTTGGCAAAGCTTTGCTCCAAAATGATAAAAGCGAAGAAAAGACTGAAAACTAACTTTTCAATAATCACCATCACAGGACTCATAAACCAGGAGAAATAGCCAAAAAGCAGAATCCCCAGAAATAGATATACCAGCCAGATGACTTTTTTAGGCATGTTTATTATGAATTTCAATATTGGATGTTGTTCAAATGCTAGCACAGCTGCAAATCCGCCAATGGCGAAATTGCCTAAATAACTCAAAGTGTTAAAGAAAAGATAGGGTTCTTTCTCAATATAAAAGGCCCTGAAAATGAGTGAAACAACAATCATTAAGAACAAGACAAGCTTTAGGTATTTGCTAAGAAACTTCAATACAAAAGCCCAAAGCAAATAAAACTGCTCTTCAGCTGCAATACTCCAGAAAAAGACTAGTAGAAAAAGAAAATCCTGTCCGTTTTGGCTAATCCAAATGTTAGAATAGAATAGCAGGAATATTTCAATGGGAGGCAAAGCCGAAATACCTAATGAGCTGCCTTTTAAATAGACAAAAGCATAAGTTGCTAAAACCAGAAAAAGGTAAAGTGGCCACAGCCTGAGCCCGCGTCTTATTAAGAATAAACCGGGTTTAAAAGTTTGGGTTTTTCGTCTTTCTTCAAGAGCCAACCATGTAAGTAGAAAACTTGAAAGCACAAAGAAATAATCTAATCCCAGAAACCCTGCCTTTATATCAACAGTTGCAATCCTGAACAGGCTTGATGATTGAATTTCGGGATTACTCGTAAAAAAGCAGTGCGCCAGAAAAACATGAAAAAAGCCTAGAAACCTGGTAGCATCAAGATTCTCGAAATAAGTATGTCGTTGCTTTTCCAGACCGGTATTTTACAAGGTTATTTTCTTAGAAATGCGTGAAATTCTGACATCCCGGGGTAATTCTTCGCCATCTACAATGTGCTTCGTCATAAGCTCTGATAACCAGGGTGCCATTAAATAACCTTTGGTTCCAAGTCCGTTGAAAATGCCAATTGAAGTATGTTCAGGGTGAAACCCGAGATAAGGCCTTCGGTCGCGAATGGTTGGCCTAAAACCTGCTTCATGATTTACAATCTCGAACGGTATATTGAGAATCGCCTCAAGTTTTTCTATAATTTCAGCTTTTCCACCTTCGGTAGGAAGGTCGTTTTCTTCATCCCACGTATACGTGGAACCCACTTTGAAATATCCGTTTCCAATTGGCACACCGTAAACTTTGCCATTAAAAACTTCTTCAGGAGCAGCCTCTGTTTTTATAGTTAATACCTCGCCTTTGGCGGGATTAAAGTGCAGTTTTTGAAAGAAACCAGCTTTTTCGGCATAAGCTCCATCGCAGAAAACAATCTTTGATGCTTTTAGCTCTTTATAACCCACTTCATGTGATGTTATAGTTAAACTCACTAGAAATTGAAAGTTTGTAGGTAATAAGTCTGGTTTTCCTGTAAAATACTTTATAAAGAGAGTGCATCAATAAAGTTCTGAGAATTTACAAAAGCAGCGCCTTTTAATTTGGAAATCCCATGGTTTGACTTTAGCCAAGAATAGTTTTCGGGATTTACCCCTTCACCTAGAAAAGATGCAAAATCAGGATCATGCTTTTTATCTTCCCAGATTTCGCGTTCCTCTTCACTACCATGAATTCTAAGAATATCACAAGGATTAAAGAACTTGGCCGACAATTTAGATTCGAGAGATGTGTAAAACGAATTAGCTTCTTTAAGACAATGAGAGGTTCGCCAGCCCATTGTTATTGTTCTAAAAACAATGGGATTTATGAGTCCAGCAGCTAGCAGACTAGCTTTCTTTTTTGAAGGATCAGAAATAACTAATGGTTTCAGGCCTTTATCTAAAAGTCTGAAAGCGAGCAAAGTTCCTGCAACGCCAGAGCCAACAATTATCACATCAACTTTCACTTTGCGAAGTTAATAGGTTAATTTTCATTAAATGATACAGATTTAGGTGTATCAATGTATTTTTGACAGTGCCAAAGTTTCTCAAATACATTCTGCTTATTCCTTATTGGATATGGCTAACTCTTGTCTTTCTTGGATTTCTGATTAGTTCAGGAATTTTATCTACCATATTTATTTTTATCCTTGGTAAGCAAGCGCATCGGCCAACAATGGCGGTTTACAAGTTTTGGTCATTTGTTTTCTTCCTTGCCGCAGGCATTAGGTTGGTTCAGAAAAATAAGAAGGCGCTTAAATCAAGTTTGCCTTGTATCGTTGTTGGCAATCATGGTTCTAATTTAGATATGTTTCTGGGGGCTTATTGCATGCCGCTGAATATTAAGCCTTTGGCTAAAGTTCAGTTAAAGAAAATGCCTATTCTAGGGCATCTCTTTGCTGCAGTTTGCGTCTTGGTTGACAGAAGCAGCAAAGAAAGTCGCGACAAAAGTTCGAGAGCTATGATGGCTGAAATTCTGAATGGGAATTCTATTTTCATTTTCCCTGAAGGTACTAGAAATAAAGGAAACCAGCCGGTTAATGATTTTTACGATGGAGCATTTCGATTTGCTATTGACAGCCAACGTCCAATTGTTGCTATGTGCATAATCAACGCGCGCAATGTTGTTCCTTCAGAAAACTACTCTGTTCGCCCGGGTAAAATAACAGTGCAATATCTTGGGCCATATTTGACTGAAGGTCTTGATAAAACAGCAGTTGGAAAGTTAAAGCAGCAAATTCATCACGATATGTTTGAGGCTATTCGAAAAGGCGATACGCTTTATAAATAGTTAAAGTCTTCCGCCTACGACACAAGCTTCTTTGATTTTAACCTCTTTACCTGAAAGATCGAAAGCTTCCATGTAAACAACATAAATACCTAAACGGGCTTTTAAATTGTCTTCGGTTTCGCCATTCCATGAAATTTGTCCGCTCGTTCCTAACAACTGGTTTCTTGCCAAACGTTTAACCAAGCGCCCGTTCGAATCATAAATGCTGATTGTACCAGTAAAACTAGGAAGGTCAAAAGCGTATGAGATGGTTAAAATATCGTCAAAACCATCGCCATCAGGAGAAAACAAGGCAGGGCTAATCAATAAACTTCCTGCTTGTCCATCAGCCGTTAGGCTAAATTGAGAATTTCTATAACCCGGTGTGCCATAACCTACTGCAGATGCTGCAGAGTTCCAATTGGTTTTATCTGAGGCAGGTCTGTCATAACTTACACGTTCCAAAGCAACTCCATCTAAATCGTCAACAAGTGCAAAATGCATATCGGTATTGTAAATGAGCTCATCAATCTTAACCTGATCTCCAAGTCTTGCCAATGTTACAATACCTTCATCGTTGTTATAAGAAGGGAAGCTGCTCATGTTTAAGAAGCCATCAGGATTGGAGGTGAAATACCTTTCTTGCACATCTTTAGAATCATCGCTAAGGAGCAGATATTCACCCGGAAAGATTAAATAACCTTCTTCAGAAATCAACTCAACATCTTCAGCTATATCTACAATTGTATCCCATTTACTAAGTTGTAATGAGGCTAAATCTATCACCTTGTTTGAGCGATTGTAGATTTCAACGTAATCTGCTCCATCTTCATATGGGTTAGAAAGTAGCTCATTAATCACAATATCATTAGGCTGTGCCGTTTCAGGAATGGCAAACCTGCCTGTTGATTCGATATCAAAACTATTACCAACACAATCAAATAGGGCTGAGGAAACGGTAATAGTATAAATAGTTCCTATTTGAAAACTTTGATTAAAAGCAAGTTTCACCGAACGGAAATCGGGAGGATAAACATCAATAAAAATAGGCTCTCCAACCCCCTCAGAAACACTGTAAGAAGAAAGTGCAGTCATGCTTTCAAGCAAAATAGGTTCGTTAAAAAAAACTCTAATTGTATCTTCTGCAATTACAACAACCCTATCTACTAAAGGCTTTGTTTCATCGGCTGAGTTTTCATAAACGCTGTTGCGCTTGCCCGGTGTGCCACCCCAAGCAACTTCTGCGGCAATCCAGTTGCTTTGTCCTTCGCATGGTTTAAGTGGACTTCTTTGCTCCAGGCTAAAGCCCCCATCGGCCTTTGCTGAATTTCCATACCAAGTGTCTGAGTAATTCACTGTTGAAATAACTGTAGTATCGGGTGTGTAAAGAGTAAGTCTGGCACCTGTATTTGTTAATGCCGGAAACGAAGCTAAACCAGCCACAGCCACAGAATCATACATAAATTCTTCTCCCGATAAATTAGTCAAAACCATAAAACTATCTGGTAAAATGGTTATTGGAGGGATTGGTTTTTTGTTGGTTCCTGCTTCAAGAATCCAGTTTTCAAGCTGAATTGGGAAGTTGGTTCTGTTAAACAACTCTACATATTCAACAGGTGCGAGACCTTGAGTAGGGTCGGGGTCTGCCAATATTTCATTAATCACAATATCATAAGGCTGAGGTCGGTAAAAAAGAAATGGAATCGTTTCCGGATCCATATCGTTGCCCGATAAATCTTCAACAGCAAATACTGTTAATTCATTTAAAACGCCATCTTGAAACTCAGCACCAAAAGTTAAAAGCACTCTGGAAAATGCCCCCGGTTGTCTAATAGCTGAAATAGGCTCCCCTAAATTATTGTTTGCCGAATAATTCTCAGTGTTTTCGGCTGTAGCCTGACTAACATTTTCTGAAAAACGTAACTCTAAGGTGGTGTTAGTTAGAACTTTTGCACTCACTAAACTTGGGGGAGTGTTATCAACGATAATTGGCCCCACGTAAAAATCATCAGCTAGATATCGGTCACGATTGCTGTTAGAATACCTAACTAAAATGCCAAAGTAGGCTGACTGTGTGTAGATTACGTCATTGGCTGTGCCAATTAATTCGTATAGATTTCCAGTTCCTTCGTAATCTGCAAATAGCGACCAATTGCCAGAAGCATCGCGAGTAACTTTAACTTTTGTAGGGTTGGTTGAGGAGCTATTGATAACTGATGCTACGCCTGATATAACGTAGTTTTCTAAACCATCGCCATCTTTTCTGAATAGAGCAACTTCATCGGGAGTGCCTCCAATTCTAACAAAATAGCCTGTGTTTGCTCCAATTAAAACGGGAGAATCTGAACTTAAGAAAACGTCAATTCTATTGTTTGAAGAGGTGCTTACTCTAGGGTTTACGAAAAATTCCCATTGAGTATTATTCATTGATTCATTGGCCGTACTAAGGTAAATCTCTCGATTTGAAGCTGAAGTTGTGTCTCCGTTGCTTTGAAGCTGAAACTGGTCATCAATGAGAAACTCTTCGGTATCGCCTTGCCAGGAAGGGTTTGATGAAAATTCGCCATCAGAAAAACTATCAGTAAACTGAGCTTTTGCCGAGCTGGAAAATGCCAAAACAGCAATGAGAAGAAACCAATTTGGCAATCGTGAGATAAGCATAAATGGGTAAAAAATGATGTTTACTTTTGAGATTTGATAATTAGGTTAAAGAAACAAAACTTCCGTGTGATATGAAAGTAGCAGTTGTAGGTGCAACAGGATTAGTTGGTAGTAAAATGCTTGAGGTTCTTGAAGAGCGAAACTTCCCAATAAGCGAGCTTATTCCGGTGGCTTCTGAGCGCTCAGCAGGAAAGAAAGTAAAGTTTAAAGGAGAAGATTTTGAAGTTGTTAGCCCTCAACGGGCGATAGAGATGCAAGCTCAAATTGCACTTTTTTCGGCAGGAGGAAGTACTTCTCTTGAATGGGCTCCAAAGTTTAGAGATGCTGGTTGTGTTGTGATTGATAACTCCTCAGCTTGGCGAATGAGCACGGAAGTTCCTTTAGTTGTTCCTGAAGTAAATGCTTTTGATATCCCGGCGAAGCCGGGGATAATTGCAAATCCGAATTGCTCTACCATTCAGATGGTTGTTGCTTTAAAGCCTTTGCATGATGTTTACAAACTTAAGCGAGTTGTTGTTAGTACCTATCAAAGTGTAACTGGCACAGGTGTGAAGGCGGTTGAACAGCTTATGGATGAAAGGTTAGGAAAACCAGTTAGCCG
>JAGYKL010000034.1 GCA_018401705.1 Bacteroidia bacterium
TGATTTAAGCATGTTTTCTGTTTTGAACAAAGCCAAATAATTCATTCTGTGATCTATAGGGAATTGAATCATATTGGAATTTAAAATCATTTGACTTAAGCCTTATAAATGCATCAATGACTTCGGAAACTTGAATTGATTGCATACATATATTGTTTCCTTTGCAAGGAGGAATAGCGAATTCATGTACACAAGGGCTACAATAAAGATTCTTATAAAGTGGCAAACAGTTTTCCATTTGACCATATTGATTTGGCGAACAAGGACCAAAAAGACCTAACACCTTGTTTTTCAAAGCGAGGGAAAGATGAAGCGGACCAGTATCATTTGTAATAATTATTTCGGCATTTCGAATTAGCTCAATTAATTCGAAAAGAGACAAGAGTCCAGCAGAATTAACAATTAGCTTATTGTTTTTGAAATAATGATGAATAGAATCAACATATGTCTGTTCAGCCTTATTGCCAATAAGAATTATTCTTTGATCTGGGTATTTATTATGCAACTGTTCTATAAGATTTACATAGCTTTCAGAAGGCCATCGCCGCTCAAGTCTTAAATCAGATGCATTGGGGTTAATAACAATATATTTGTTTAATTCAGTTAAAGAAGCTCGAAGTTTTTCTTTTAAACTGATTACGCTTTCTTCATTTACAGCAGGATATTCCAGGGTTGAAACAACAGCATTTGTACTAAGCATTCGTGCAGTTTGGAGGTATATTTCAGATAATGGTGATTTGACATTATAAAACATCAAATGAGTGTATAGTCCTGTTCGATAGTCCTTATCGCTTTTGTAATACCCCAATCTGTTTTTGGCTGCACTAACAGTGGATATTAAGGTTCCATAATTAGAATAAATCTCAAGATCAATGAAAACTTCAGCCCTGAATTTCCATAGTTTAAGAATAAGACTCGAAGTACTTGAGATTAAATTTATTATGCTGGAATCGTTAACTATGAGAGTTTCATTTATTAAGTGAGGGTAATATGATAGAATGGCCTCATTAGGTTGCGTGGTTATGAATTTAATTTCAGCGTCGGGATAGTTTTTTCTTATTGTTTTAAGCAAAGCTGAAGCCTGAACTATGCTTCCCATTCCTTTGTATTTAGCAATTACTATTCTTTTAAATGGTTTATCAAGGGAATGATTTATGGACAATACTTTACCCAATATTCTGACTGGTATATAAAGGCAAAGATTCAAAATTGACCCAAGCCACTTATCAATTTGAATTTGCTTACTCGTCTTCATTAACTATGAAATCTTTAGCAATGTACATGCTCGAAATTGTTGCATTTTCAGGCAATTCCAAGTTGAAATTAAGCGGGTGTATATACCACCAGGCAAAACTGCTTGTGAGCCTTAGCATATAATAATGTTCTTTGTTTGGAATTAAATCGAATTCATATCCGCCAAAAGCAGAATTCCATTTTATAAGTTTGATTTGAGCTTTTTTATTAGCTGTTTCGCCCGATTTTATTTTTAGTTTAAGCCAAACATATTCGTTTGATGGTAATGACCAAGTGCTTGGTGTACTTTGTTTAAATTGAATTTGTTTAAATAATAATTTCTGCTCTTGCCAAATAGATGGAAGTTTCTTCAAGTCGAAGTATCTGTATAATTCATCTTCAGCAAATGCTGGAAGAAGAGTATCAGATTGAGTTTTCTTTTTCCATATTTCAAAACCATCAGTTTCATTAAAAGGAAAGTAGTTTTGATACAGGAAATCTGAAAAAGCATAATGCCTAATTTCGTTAGGAATTCCGTCGGTAGCATCCCACCATTCTGGTGGAGAATGCCTCATTACAATTAATGGAACTTTAAAATTTTCTAATCGATTAATCCAATCTTTTTGTAATTGTATGCTATGCACATTTTGAGGACTCTGATAAAAAAAGGAAGGTACTTCTTTTTGAGCGTAGAAATAGAGCATTGGTGTATTACTAAAGTCGATGAAAGTCTCATCTTCCTTTAAATTATTTTTCAAGTAATGTGCTAATGAAATGACCTTAGAAATAGATGTTGTATCAATACTCAGTCGAGTTCTGGTGAGTGTAGCAGGTAAATTATTTGCCGATAAGGAACTATTTGTACTACTTGAAATTAACGCAATTTCAGGAAGTCTTGATGGAAATCTAAGAAAGAGATTAATTACAAATAGTGAGATAATAAAAAGCCACCATCTTTTATGAGCTCTTAACCCAATTATTAAAGCTAGTCCTGCACTCAAAATGAATGGACTATAAGAAAGCAGGAAATTGTCAAAGCCTTCTGCAAAGCCATGTCTAACAATTCCACGAGGTAAATTAACTAAATAGAATATTCCTAAATAACATATAATTATTCCTGGAATATTGTTAGATTTTTTGTTTTTAAATGCTTGAACAACAAAAGCTAATATTAAAGTCACAACCATCAGTGGAATCAGGTAGTGTTGCAGAACGAAAGTAGGGGAGGAAGTCTCTCCCAGATTAGATAATCCGTAGGATTGGGATGAAATCAAATAGGCAATTGTAGTTTTTAAGCTATGGAACCAATCAATATTATTTCTTACCGAAATTACGAGTAAAGTACTTCCAAGAATAGAAATGCATACCAGAAGGGGAATAAGAAAACGGGAGTGAATTCTTTTCATTAAAAGACCAAGCAAAATGATTGCTACAGAAGCTATAATGACCGCAAAGCTTAAATCGGCGCGCCAAGGCACTAATAAAGTGAAGCTTATTCCAAATAGCCAAGAATTGATTTTTGAAGGATTCTTAAATTCTTTGATTAAAAAAATCAAAGGAAGAATACACCATGAATAATACGGTGGCAATGATGCGTCTGCAAAAGGAAAGAGGCAAATGAAATAAAATGAAGCAAGGATGTTATTAGATAGATAAAAAATAATTAAAAAGCCTAAGATTGTGTATGCCAGTGAATCAAAAACATCGAAGATTAGAAAGTCTAAACCATGGTATCCAAAAATAAATTGGTAAAGAGCTCCAAAACCATAATCAGAAACCATATGGGAGGAGGCTTTTTCTAGTAAAGGAATATTCCTGAAAAAATGAGCTTCCATTAATGGGATAGCTCTGTTTGCCATTTCAAAAAGCTCTGTTGAAGCTGTTCCATAAGGAGTGTAGAAATTCCTAATTGAGAAACCGCAAGCTATAAGAATGAAAGCAGCTAAAAGTTGCTTTTCTTGACAAGCATTTGAGACTTGAATCTTAGACTTTTTTAGAGCAAAAATTGATAGAATAGTTGCTAAAATTAAATACAGTATGTAAGTCGATACATTTAATTGAGCTTTTAGTAAAAAGAAATAATGCAATTCAGTAATGAACAAAGGAAGCAATGAGCTAATAGCCAAATACTTTAGCAAAGTAACTTGTCTTTGGATCACTGTTTTCATCCTGACTAATACTAGCGATGAAAAAATAAATATCAAAGAAATAATTGGCAGTTGAATAGCCAAGCTAAGACCATTCGGCAAAAGCCACAGCATATTGAGCCATGCAACCAGTGAAAAGCCAATGCTAGCTGTAACTTGTTCAAGGCTAGGAGGCTGTTTTAGGTTATTGAAAATGTAAAAGCCTAGATGGAAAGTTGCAGGAAGGAAAATAAACTCTTTGAGTTCAGGATTGAAAATAGCAGAAACGACCTGAATGATTCCAATAATGGCAATAGACTCTGAAATCCTTTTAAGTGAAGGAATTATTTTGAGCCTACCTAAAGATGTAATGCCATGTAAAACAAGCATCGAAATCAAGAAAGTAAAGATAAACTGATAAAAACCTTGTGATCTTGAAGAAATGTCAATAGCATTCAAGCTAGCTTCTCCTATTTGATTTCCTTCAAATTGCTGCAGTTTAGGGCTGAGATTTGGAAGTAAATAAGTTGAAATCAGCAAGCTATAATAGATTGAAGCAGCTGAGAATCTGGTGATGAGAAAGCGATTTAGGTAGGTAAAAGACATTTTCTGTTTTCAGCTTGCAATCTACTCAACAGAATTTAGAAATTCAGAAAGTTTTTCTAAATCCAATTCCTGATGGACTAATGAATAGAAAGCTCATGGTATCTCGTAAATCTTTAGAGGCTTTAGCTTCTATGATGTAAAATACAGAATCGAAAATCAACAAAAAGGAGCCTTGGAGAACTAGTGATCTTCCATATCCGGTAAATCGTTGTTTATTCTTAAGTTCTTGTTGATTTTTTGCTCTTTCCATGAGATATGCGCCTGCTGTGATGTATGCAAAATCAAGTCCGGCATTAAAAAGCAAGGTTTTTTCTAATTCTAGCTGTTTATTTAATACTGCGAATGGAGCGTTGTCGGCAGTTTCTTTGATTGCTTTTGAATATCCTGAAGCAGCCAAGGCTAGATTTACTGTATTCCAGATAGCATTCATTTCATGAAAATACTTCTCACTGCCACTTGTGTTATTTCTTACTATGAGGCCTCCAGTTATATTTACCGCAGACCAACCACCAAGCACTTTCATTCCGTTGAGTTGATGTTTAATTCTTTGTTTGTCGAAGGAATAAAATAGGCTATCCTGCGTTTGAGCAGAGCAATTTAAAATGAGCCCAAGCGCGAATAAAAGCAAATTATATCTCAGCATTCATTACAAAATTAGGAGGTAAAATTGTTGAGTAATCATAGAATATCTTCAGGCATTTCAACTTCTTTAGGTTCAATTTCTGATTGGTCTTTTCCCGTTAGTTCTAGCTTTGAAACCCAAATGTAGATTGAGAAAATGAGTACTGAAGACAATTGTTCAACGAAAGTAGGAATGAGGAAGTGAAACAGGTTAATGAGCCTATCCGAAAGAAATAAAATTACCCAAGAGAGTTTGAGTGTGTCGAGAATACTTCTTTTGGTGAATCGAATATAGAATAATAAGTAAGAAATGATGACTGCACTACTTCCAACCAGCAGCAGGATGAAAGTGTAAGGAAATCTGAGGAGTTTGAATACTAAACCCATGATTAGAATTCCTGAAGCCATCCACAAAGCTCGACTTTGTTTATGGCGAAGAGATCTTGAGTTATAAACTAAGTATAAAAGCAACATCCCTTCGGAGTATTCAAGCCAGGTGGAAACATCAAATCTAGACTGAAGCAGTAACCAGAAGGCAACAGAAAAAATCGAGAAAATCCCCCACAGGGTGCTGAAGTACCTATTATAATAATTCACGGGTTCAAGATAATAATGATTGAGATGAACTTAGCTTTCTAAAATGAATCGATAAGGTAAAAGAGCGTCTTCTTTTGCATATTCAACACCAATTCTGGTGGAAATAACAATGTTATTAGGCTTGTGAAGTGGTTCCAGAATGGAGATTTCTGGTCCGTTTAATATTAAACCAGAGTGCTTCGTATTAATACCCAATGCTTGTGCGGCTTTTCCGGGACCGGAGCTGAAGTTCTTTGATTTAAGACTTTTATTTCTTCGGAATTCCATGATTTCCTTCCCACGAAGTGGAATAATTCCTCTAATTAATACTGCATGAGGAACATTTTTAGGCGCTGTTACAATATTGAAAAGATGATGAATTCCGTAGCATAAATAAACATAAGCATGACCGCCCGATAAATACATTATTTTTGTTCTCTCAGTTCTTCTTCCGCCGTAGGCGTGACTTGCTTTATCATTTTCACCAGCATAAGCCTCAGTTTCGCAGATTATACCTTCTGTTATTTCGTTGTTAAATCTAGTTTGGATACGACAAGCTAGCAGATTTTTTGCAATGTCAATTACATTTTCACTTTGGAAATATTCAATTGGAATCAACTCATTTTCCATTGGAAATCACCGTTTTTACTTTCAACAACAGAACCTTGATCGACCAGATAGCGGAGTGTTTTGATAGTGCTTTCTGGATTGCCTTTCGTATTTGAAACAATGCTATCAAGACTTAATGCGTGATTTGCAAGTAAGATTCTCAACTCGAAAATTCTTCTTTTTTCTTCCTTATCATTTGATTCTAAGTGCTTATTTGCAATACAGATGTCACAAATTCCGCAAGGAGGAATACCTTTTTCACCAAAGTAATTTACAAGCTTAGTACTTCTGCATATTTTACTTTCAGAGAGGTAATTGGCCATTGCCTCAAACCTTGTTTTCGCCTTATTAAGTCGTTTTTCCCAAGCTTTCAATGAAAGAGGAATTCGATTTGGGTGATGTCTTCCTTCTGTAAAATATAATCTAGGTTTATCTGTAGCTGGGTAATAGTGAATAAGTTCGAGTTGATGCAATTTTAATAATGCTGAGCTAACTTCCTGTTTGCTGATGTTTAAGCGAGCAGCCAATTCCTGCTCTCTGATAACTACAAAATCATTAAAAGCTCCACCGTAGGATCTCAGAATGGCTTTAATGATTGGTTCAAAAGCTGGTTTCCGTAATTCGAAATCATAGATTTCATCTCGGCTTGCTTTTACTATGAGGCGGGAAGGTGAGAAGGTGTTTTCTTGAAAAGCAAGTAAGCCTTCAGATTCAATAAACTTAAGTGAATTTATACATTCAATTGGATGAAGTTTATATCGTTTAACAAAGTCTGAAATGTCGAAAGGATAAGATTGATCTTGTCCAGAGCCAACGGGTAATTGAAGATAATTACCTAACCAATTATAAACAGCTTTAACAGTGTCAAAACCAGGCCATTGATGCATGAATCTTTCAGTGGCTTCATCTTCATCAGCCGGATCGCTTAGAATTACAGCCCAAGCAGGTTTTTCATCTCTACCAGCGCGACCAGCTTCTTGAAAATAAGCTTCTGGGCTTTCAGGAACATCTAAGTGAATTACTGTTCTAACATCGGGCTTGTCTATGCCCATGCCAAATGCATTTGTACAAACAATAGCCCTGATTTTATTTTCTATCCATTGTTTTTGACGGAGTTCTCTGGTAGAGCCATCTAAGCCCGCATGATAATAAGACGCCGAAATTCCATTTTTAACCAAGAAGTCAGCAATGTCTTTGCATCTTTTTCTATTTCTCACATAAATAACGGAGGTGCCAGGTATCTTTTGCAGAATCCTTAGCATTTGACCATGTTTATCATCGGTATGCCTTACCACATATGCCAAATTTGAACGAAGGAAACTCTTTCTAAAACGATTCTCGTTTTTAAAATGAAGCTTTTCGCAAATGTCTTCAATAACTTCAGCTGTTGCAGTAGCCGTTAGAGCAATTATTGGAATATTGGGCAGCGTATTTCTTATCTCTGCAATTTCGAGGTATGATGGTCTAAAATCGTAGCCCCATTGTGAAATGCAATGAGCTTCATCAACAGCAATGAGCTTTGGATTTAGCTCATGGAGTATATTCTGAAATGACTCGGTGCCGAGTCTTTCTGGAGAAATATAAAGGAAAGATAATTGACCATTTAGAGCTTTGTTAAGAATGATTGATATTTCATCGGCATGCATAGATGAAGCTATCATTTCAGCTAAAATTCCTTTGGCTTTAAGCTGTTCAACTTGATCCTTCATCAAAGCAATTAGAGGAGAAATAACCAAGGAGAGACCTTCGAGACAAAGCCCTGGCACCTGAAAACAAATAGATTTACCACCTCCGGTTGGTAATAGTGCCAAGGTGTCTTTTCCCTCAAGAACAGAATTTATAATTTCTTCCTGAAGTGGTCTGAAAGAATCATGTTTCCAGTATTCTTTTAGGATATGAAGAGGGCTTTTCACAGCACGAATTTACATCATCTGAAGGTGTTTGAGAATAAATTCAGAACGCCATTTTACCGAGCCCATAGGAATAGCAATAAGTTGATATCCCATTTGAGGCAAAATATATTCAATTGCCTTGTGAACCTTTATTGCAGCTGAAAAATCTTCCTTACGCTCTTCATCTCTATGAAAAATGGATTCCCAGGGCGGGGTGATAAAAACTTGCTCGAAGTACTTTTTACTTTGACATAAGTTTAGCAAATCCTGTGGGATTTCTTTTTTGTCTTTTTGAATGAATGCGGCAATATCAGGTAAACCTCTATCGTAAAATGAAATCTGGTTTTTACCTTTATCAAACTGTTCTATTCTTCCTTGCAGAACTTTATCAGAGAATTTATTAATGTTTATCCAAGGAAGCGCTTCCCCTTGAGAAGCTACTTCAGATTGAATTATTTCTCGGGCAACTTCGTGAAACACAGAATGTCCCAAACGCTCAAGTTCAAAGATAATACTTGATTTTCCAAAGCCAGGACCTCCTGTGAGAAGAATTCGTTTTGTCACCACGGCAAAGAAAAGCAAATGACTTTAGAATATTGCAGTATAAATCCAATAAGCTGCTTTTGACGAATAAAATAGTTGACAATTAAATGTAAGCCTTCTAAAGTCGATTTCTGTTATGCGATTCAGTGCCTTCGAATGAATTTATTACTAATCTTGCTTTACTTTCACAGTTATGCAGGATAAACAGATAAGACTAAATAAATTCATCAGCGAAAGCGGATTATGTTCAAGAAGAGAAGCCGATAGATACATCACTGGTGGTCATGTTTTTATTAATGGAAAGCGAGCGCAAATAGGAGATCAGGTAGGTTTTGGCGATGTAGTTAGGGTAAATGGTCATTTGCTGGAGCCAAGAAAGGCAGATGAACTTGTATTTATTGCTTTTAATAAACCGGTAGGTGTTGTTTCAACAACAGAAGATGGCGTGAAGGAGAATATTGTGCAATTCGTTAATCATAGCAAACGTATTTTTCCAATTGGTAGGTTAGATAAAGATTCACAAGGCTTAATTTTTCTTACCAATAATGGAGATATCGTTAATAAAATTTTAAGAGCAGGAAATAAGCATGAAAAGGAATATGTTGTTACTGTTGACAAGCCTCTAACACAATCGGTTATTGATGGAATGGCAGGAGGAGTTCAGATGCTGGGCGTAACTACCAAGAAATGCAAAATAGAGCTTGAAGCCCCAAATCGTTTTAGAGTTGTTTTAATCCAAGGCCTTAACAGGCAGATTAGAAGAATGTGCGAGTTCTATGGTTATGATGTGCTTAAATTAGAGCGTGTGCGAATTATGCACATCGATCTGAAAGGTTTGCCTCCAGGAGAATGGCGCGATTTAACCGAAAAAGAACTTAGCATCTTATACTCTAAGTTAGAAGGTTCTGTTTCTACGCCCAAGAAAGCAGCAAAACCAAAACTAGAAGAGAAGTCAGGAAGTAAGACTAAGCAAACAAAGAGTAAAGATTCAAACAAAGATTGGTCATGGAAGAACGCACGAGGAAAAAGAACTTCAAGGCCCAAAGGAAAATCTACTGGCAAAACAGAAGGCAGGAAAAAGCGCTAGTCCCTTAAATAAGAACATCATGCCAATCAGGCATTTTCTTAAACACCGAAGATGCAAAGGGACAAAGAGGTACAATTTTTATTTCAGTTGCTCTGGCGTACTCAACAGCTTGTGCAACTAGGGCTTTGCCAACACCACTTCCTGCAAAGTCTGAGTTCACTTCAGTATGATCAATGATTATTTTATCAAAGCCTGCTTTGGAGTAGGTCATTTTTCCGGCAGTTTTATCATCCAGAACAGCTAAGAATTCTCCTTTGTTTTCAAATTGCAAGTGTTTGATCTGCATATTTTCTAAGCTAATTTAATTTATATGAATAATGGTGAATTCAACGTTCAATGATGAAGCTTAAATTTAATGAAAAAACAAATAAAATCATTCCGCTGCTTTGCAGCGATAAACTGACAAACTTGTCTTTTTATTTTTCTTTTGATTGAGCGAAATTGTATCAAAATTAAAGCTTATGAAAGGGATTATATTTATTATATGTGTATTCTTTGCTTTGTCCGCATTTTCGCAAGTTCCAAAACCTGCTTTTGAGAGAAGCATTAGGGAGTTCGAAGTATTTGAAAAGATGATTCCTGAAACGGTTATTAGCTCACCGGTTTGGATGATTAAAGATTTTGTTTTTCAAGATGAAAATTTATTGTTGTTGACCTGGGATAAAAATCCCAAACATTGCGTGTTGAGAAGAATGAACCTTAAAAATGAAGAATTAGGCTTCAAGGTCATTGAAGATGAAGTTTTGGGTTTCTTTCAAGATGTTTTTAATCAAGTATTTTTAGAAACTAAAAATGATGTTTGGTATGTTTCATCAATTCCGGGAATTCATTTAGAGAAAGTAAAGGAAGATTTATTCTATTCATTAATTCGACCAACAGTTGCCAAATCTGATTCAACATTCTTTTCTAGCACCTGGCATCCTAAGCGTCCAGAGTTTCAATATTTGAAAAAGCAAGCAGGGGTGTTAGATACATTGCTTGAAATTCAGAATAAGCATCTATATGATTTGTACTATTCAGAATTTAGATTTTTACCTTTTCCAACACAATGTTCTATAAAACGAAGATGCCGCGAAACAGGAGAAAGCAAATATGATTTAGCTGCACAAGTATCAGGATTTACTGAATCGCTTTGGTGGCATGAGTTATACTCGCCATTAATTAAGATGAAGGATTCTCTGTTTTTAGCCGATCATTACAGAGATACTTTATTTGTGTTTGATGAACTGGGCAAGAAGGTAAGAACTTGTACTATCGACTTTCATAAGTCAAAAGGTTATGACAATGAAGTGCTTTATGATGAATACACAAGTACATGGTATGCCAGAAATTTCAGAAACGGAGTTACTCGATTGGTACCACTTGATTTCTTCGGTAATGTTGCAGGAGAGCCAGTTGTGCTTACATACAGATATGTGCAAAAAATAAAGCTTCATCAAGGCAAAGCCTATTATCTATATAGGCCGTTCGAGTCGCTTCAAAATACGTTTATCTACAGTGAGGTTTTACCAGCAAAAATGAGTATGGCCGAGAATTGTAATCCTGCTAAATGACTTAACTAATGTTTTTCCATTTAATAATCCCTGCTTTATGCAGGAAGTATCTTAAAGAAACTCTTAGAACCCCCAAGCCATAGATGCTGCTTCGCTTAAAGTTAATTGATGAAGCTTCTTCAAAATACTTGGTAGGGCAGGTAACCTCACCAATCTCATAACCTTTGGCAAAAATCTGAGCAATCATCTCATTGTCGAAAATGAAATCGTCGGAGTTTTTACTAAGGTTGATGCTTCTAATTACTTCTCCGGAAAATGATCTGTAACCAGTATGATATTCACTCAGTTTTTGTCCCATGAGAATGTTCTGAGTTAAAGTAAGCATGCGGTTTGCGATGTACTTATACATGGGCATTCCGCCTTTTAAGGCGCCTTTACCAAGAATTCGGGAGCCAAAAACAACTGGATAAAGATTGTTGCCTATGATTGATACCATCGCATGAATAAGCATTGGAGTGTATTGATAATCAGGATGAAGCATTACCACGATATCGGCATTGAGCTCCATGGCTTTTGCGTAACAGGTTTTTTGGTTTCCACCATAACCTTTATTGATATCATGTCTGATTACATGATGAATTCCTAATTCGCGAGCTAAATCTGAAGTGTTATCCTTACTATGATCATCAACAAGTACAACTTCATCAACAATATCCATTGGGATTTCGCGGAAAGTTTTTTCTAATGTTAGTGCTGCATTATAGGCTGGCAGTACTACAACAACTTTTTGTCCGTTAAACATGGTGGCGAAAATACTAATCTTTTGAGCTTCTTTCTTAAACTATGTTTCTAACTTTTATATTAATTTATTTGTGGGATAAGTTCCTTTTCGTATAATCGCAAACGCCAATGTTATAAATTTCAATAAAGGCTTATGTCTGATTACAAAAAAGTCGAAATAGAATTCATTCTCAGGTCTTCACCCAATATGTTGTACTCTTTTCTCACTGAACCTAGTGGATTATCGGAGTGGTTTTGTGATGACGTGAATATAAAAGATGGTGTATACAGCTTTGTGTGGAATCATGATTCTGAACAGCAAGCAAAATTATTAGGCTCAAAAGAGAATGTATATGCCAAGTTTAGATGGCTAGATGAACCAGAGGACACTTATTTTGAATTTCGAATTGAGTTAGACGATATAACTGGCGAAACAGCTCTTATCATTACTGATTTTTGCGAGCCTGACGATGAAGACGAAACAATTCTCACATGGAATAAGTCCATGCAAAACCTACACAGAGTTATTGGTTCTTGATTCTTATCTTTGTCGGTATTTTAATTTCCTCGCGTGAAGCGAATAGACAGATTCATTCTTAGGTCGTATCTCGGTCCTTTCATACTTACTTTTTTCATATCACTGTTCATTCTATTGATGCAGTTTGTTTGGAAATATGTTGATGATCTCGTTGGGAAGGGCCTCGAATTCTACATCATTGGCAAACTACTGTTTCTGGTTTCTATAACCATGATTTCTCTGGCTCTGCCGCTAGCAGTGCTGCTTTCATCGTTAATGGCATTTGGTAATCTGGGAGAATATATGGAGTTAACCGCTATGAAAGCTTCAGGTATTTCTTTGCAAAGAGCTATTCGGCCTGTGTTTGCATTTTGCTTCTTATTGAGTATCTCAGCATTCTACTTTTCAAATAATGTCCTGCCCATTGCGAATCTTAAAATGAAGACGCTCTTGCAGGATATCTCAAACAAACGACCCGAACTAAATATTAAACCCGGAATTTTTAATAGCGATATTCAGAACTATGTTATCAGAATTGGAAGCAAAAGCACCGATGGCAAGCTGTTAAAGGATATCATGATTTACGATCATAGCAATCGTAAAGGCAACGACAGAGTTATTATCGCCGAAAAAGGTACAATGGGCCTTTCGGCCGATGGAAACTTTCTTGAATTGCGTATGCAAAATGGTCGATCATACACCGAAGCTGAGCCAGGAAAGAAGAAAAAAGGAAAATATCCATTTTTAAGAGAAGTCTTTACTGAAGAACTGATTCGCTTTGATTTGTCCATTTTCGAACTCACAAAAACTGATGAGAATGTATATAAACGTAATTATCAAATGCAAAATCTCAGTCAGCTTGAACTTTCGGCAGACACATTAAGAGAGCAGCTGCAAAAAGAAAAGAGCTATTTACCCGGCGTTTTATTTCACGGGGCATTTTTTGATTCCACCAAAACATATTCAACCGTTTGGAAGGAACCCAAAACTAACTTCATCGAACAAAGCCCAGAAGCTGTAGTAGATTCTGCTGAACTACTGAAACTGCAAGCTATTGACACTACCGATGAAAAGTCGCAAAAGCTACTTGCCAAAATAAAGTTGTCGAAAATGGCAAGAGGGGAGGCCGACACAACTGAATTGTTTAGCAATGACAGTGTAAGTGAAGAAACTCAATCAGACTTAGCAAACTTGGGAAATACTGAAATTTCAGAAAGATATGTCCCAAGCATCAAGAAGGTAAAGCCTTTGGCGTCTAAAACCCAAGTGCTCGAGAACTTTAATACTTCACAGAAAATCAGAATTTACGAGGCCGCTATGAATACTTTGAGGTCGAATAAGAGCACAGTAGATTACTCATTGCAGAATTTCGAACAAGATCAAGAAAGAATAAACAGACATGATATTGAATGGCATCGTAAGTTTACTTTGTCGTTTGCATGTATGATTTTATTGCTCATTGGCGCTCCTTTAGGAGCTATCGTTAGAAAAGGAGGCTTAGGAATGCCAGTTATTTTTTCACTCATCTTCTTTATTCTTTATCACATGATTTCAATAACAGGTGAGAAGCTTGCAAGAGAAGGTGTTTTAACCCCATTCTGGGGGATGTGGTTATCATCGGCAATTCTTTTGCCTATGGGATTGTTCTTAAGCTATAAAGCAACAACCGATTCAGCACTTTTTGATAAAGATGCTTATTTGAAATTTTTCAAGAAGATATTTTTCATCAAGTCTCCGAAAAAGGCATCATGAAGGTTCTTCAACTTTGTCATAAACCTTTATTTGGCTCTCCTGATGGAGGTAAAATAGCTATGAGTGCCATGGCAAAAGGACTGTTGACTCAAAAACTTGATGTATTTCAATGGATGTTAGACAGCCAAAAACATCCAATTCCTGCTGAGATTCCTGCAGATTATCCTTTCAAATGGACTTCATCATATATAAATACCGAGCTTTCCGCCTTTCAGGCGTTAAAGACATTACTCAAGGGTAGATCATATAACATCTCTCGATTTGAGGATGAAAATTATTATACACCTCTTTTCGATTTCCTTCAGAATATCTCCTTCGATTTCATTCAAGCTGAAGGAATTTTTACAACATCCCGCATAGCAGAAATAAGAACATATAGTGCTGCTAAAATTGTCTTAAGAGCCCATAATATTGAGTTTCTTATCTGGGAGCGAATGGCAGATCAGGAAAGAAATCCTCTTAAAAAAGTCTATTTGAAAATTCTTGCTTCGCAATTGAAGAAAGAGGAAGAAGCAATTTGGAAATCTGTAGACGCTATCATTGCCATTTCTCAACAGGATGCTGATTACATTAAGTCTCAGGGCATTTTAACTCCGGTAACAGTTATTGGTATTGCCTCTGATTTGAGTCTTGAGGAAATTTCCACC
This sequence comes from Bacteroidia bacterium, assembly GCA_018401705.1. Taxonomy (GTDB): domain Bacteria; phylum Bacteroidota; class Bacteroidia; order M30B66; family M30B66; genus M30B66. The sequence continues at coordinate 14,483 of JAGYKL010000034.1, forward strand.
GTAGGTGAAATAAAGAATCTTTTTCACTTGGGTGCAATGGACTGGAGGCCAAACAGAGAAGGAGTAGAGTGGTTTATAAAGAATATTTGGCCCGAAATCTTTAGCCAATTTCCTGAACTACGTTTTGTTTTGGCAGGTAAGCATATGCCTGAGCAATTTAAAAACCTGGCAGATTCGGGTGTTGATGTGGCAGAAGTTGACGATGCTTATGCTTTTTACAAAAGCATGGGAATTATGATAGTGCCTTTGCTGAGCGGAAGCGGCATTCGAGTAAAAATTATTGAAGGAATGGCTTTGGGAAAGCTTATCATTTCTACCACTTTAGGTGCAGAAGGTATTAATGCCAGACCGGGAAATGATTTTTTTATTGCAGATGATGCAGAATCGTTTTGCGTGATAATCAGGCAATTATTAAGCAAGCCTAACTACATCAAGGAGGTTTCAGAAAATGCACGTACATTTGCCCACGAAAACTATCGGACAGAAGTTTTAGGTGCCCGCACCTTAGATTTTTACCGGGAAGTCATCAAGCTTTGAAGATACTACTGGCGCTTTCGCGATTTCCATGGCCCACCGACAAGGGAGATAAACTGCGTGCCTGGAATCATATTCTAGGACTTAGTGAGCATCATGAGCTGCACCTTTTTTGCCTCAGCGATGAAGAAGTAAGCGATACATCTATTGAAAAGGTTAAAGAAGTTTGTGCTAGCGTTACTTTAGTTCAATTAAAGAAGTTGAATCTATACGCACGCCTCGGGTTAAATCTTTTTTCTAATAAACCTATGCAGGTGGCTTATTTTTCTGACTCTTCAGCGATTAAGAAATTCAAACTTCTGGCAGAAAAGGTTAAGCCTGATTTAACTTTGATTCAACTTGCCAGAATGGCCGAATACGCCCGAGCTGTTGATGGCAAGAAGATGATTGATTATCAAGATGCTTTTTCAAAAGGACTTGAACGCAGAAAGGAGCATAATCCTTGGATTATGCGACGTATTCTTCACTTCGAATATGAGCGACTTAAGTCGTATGAGAGTCGCATTTTTAGTCAATTTGATGCAGCTGCTATTATTTCGAAACAGGATGCAGAGCTTATTCATCATGAAAACAATGCCGATTTGGTAATTCTTCCCAATGGAGTTGATACCGATTATTATAAGCCTGAACCAAGAGCAAAAACGCTCGATTTGCTTTTTACTGGCAACATGGGTTATGAGCCAAATGTGAATTGTGTTAAATATGTTGTTCAGGATGTTCTTCCATTATTAGATAAGGAATTTCCTCACTTACAGTTTGTTGCAGCGGGTAAAGATCCTGCAACAGAGCTCAAAAGGCTAAAATCGCGTCATTTACAATTAACAGGTTGGGTTGATGATTTAAGGAATTATTACCAGCAAGCTCGAATATTTGTGGCTCCAATGCAGATTGGTGTTGGCATGCAAAATAAAATACTCGAAGCTATGTCGATGGGTTTGCCAGTTATTACCACCAAACTAGCGAATAATGCCATTGGAGCTGTTCATGGCAAGGAAGTTTGGCTTGCCGATACTCCCGAAAAAGTTGCAGAAGCAATTGCCTATTTGCTCAATAACACTGAGTTAGCTCTAAGTATAGGGCAAAACGCAAGAAACCTCATGGTAAATGAATTTAGCTGGCACAAACAAAATCAACGACTCAACCGTTTGGTGTCAGGGAATTTAAATGAGGTTGATTCTCAAAAAGCCATAAAAATTTTTACGAAACCAAGCTGAGCTATGTCAAAGCTAAACACGATTGAAGAAGCCCTGGAAGATATCCGTGCAGGCAAGGTGATTATTGTTGTTGACGATGAAAACCGAGAAAACGAAGGTGACTTCTTAACTGCAGCTGAAAATGCGAGTCCAGAAGTCATTAATTTCATGGCTACCCACGGTAGGGGATTGATTTGTGCTGCTCTAACCGAGGAGCGCTGCGATGAGCTGGAACTCGACATGATGGTAAGCCGCAATACATCATCGCACGACACTGCATTTACCGTTTCTGTTGACTTGATTGGTCATGGTTGTACAACCGGCATTTCTGCTTCGGATCGTTCAAAAACAGTTAAATCACTGGTTGATAAAAACATAAAACCATCTGATTTCGCACGGCCAGGGCATATTTTTCCTCTTAAAGCTAAGAAAGGCGGCGTTTTGAGAAGATCGGGACATACCGAAGCCACCGTAGATTTATCTCGCCTTGCAGGTTTTAGCGCAGCCGGAGTGCTGGTAGAAATTATGAATGAAGATGGCACAATGGCCAGGCTTCCCGAATTATTTGAGCTGGCTCAAAGACATAACTTGAAGATTATTTCTATTGAAGATTTAATTAAATACCGTTTAGAACACGAATCGCTTATTAAACGTGAAGTTGGAGTGGATTTACCAACTACGCTGGGCGATTTTAAGCTCATTGCATACACGCAAACCACAACTGGTCAACCGCATTTAGCTTTAGTTAAAGGCGAATGGCAGGAAGATGAGCCCGTTTTAGTTAGAGTTCACAGCTCTTGCCTTACAGGAGACATTTTTGGCTCATGCCGCTGCGAGTGCGGTCCGCAATTGCATACAGCTATGCAAATGATTGAGGCTGAAGGTAGAGGAATCATCGTTTATATGAATCAAGAGGGCAGAGGAATTGGACTTCTGAATAAACTCAAAGCATATAAGCTTCAGGAAGAAGGACTTGACACTGTTGAAGCCAACGAAAAGCTTGGCTTTAAGATGGATGAGCGTGATTACGGAGTTGGTGCTCAAATCATTCGTGATTTAGGTGCAAAGAAGCTCAAGTTGATGACTAACAATCCAACCAAGCGTGCCGGACTTATTGGTTATGGTTTAGAGATTGTAGAAAATATTCCTATTGTGATTGAGCCTAATATTCACAACATGCGCTACTTAAATACTAAGCGCGATAAAATGGGTCATTCATTCTAATTCAATATTAGGTTTCGCCTAAAGGCAGATAATTTCAGCATGTGTATATTTGTGAAAATTGATTTCATGAATAAGCTTTTTCTTGTCTCCACATTTCTTATTTCATCCTTGCTTGTCAACTCTCAGGATTACACTGGAGTAGATAGCGTGTTGAATCATTTCATTAAAAATGAGAGATTTATGGGAGCTGTTTCGTTGAAACAGGGAAATAACCTACCAAAAACCTATGTAGCTGGCTTTGCAAGCATCGAATCCCGCGCAGCGGTAAATGCTAATACTACATTTAGGATTGGCTCCATCACCAAAATGTTTACCTCTGTTATGATCCTTCAGCTTGCTGAAGAAGGTAAGCTATCACTTAACGATAAGCTTTCGAAATACTATCCTGAGTTTAAGAACAGCGATAAAATTTCGATTGAAGACATGCTTTATCACCAAAGCGGTTTGCATAATTTCACGGATGAGTCAGACTATTTGGCATATATGGAAATTCCTCAAACACATGAGGATATGATAAATAAGATGACCGCTTTTCCAATTGATTTTGAGCCTGGAACTACGAATTCGTATTCAAATACCAATTACGTTTTGTTAGGCTATATCATTGAGCAGGTGAGTGGTTCGACTTACAAAATTGAGCTGGAAAAAAGAATCATCAAACCCTTAGGTTTAAAGCATACAAGTGCTGGTTTTCCTGGACAAAGTGAAGCGAATGAAGCTTATTCATATGGCGATGCCACGGTAAAATGGATTCCTTCAACATCAACACATTTGAGTATTCCTCATGGAGCCGGCATGATTGTTTCGAATACTGCTGATTTATGCTATTTCATTGAAGCTTTATTTCAGGGTAAATTAATTTCAGAGAAAAGCCTCAAAAGCATGATTGAGTTTAAAGGGCGATATGGAAAAGGCATTTTTACAATTCCATTCTATGAATCAGTTAGTTATGGGCACACTGGAGGTATTGATGCATTTGTTTCTAGTTTATCTTATTTCCCTGAAGATAGCCTTGCGGTAGCAATTTGCCTTAATGGAGTAAGGTCAACGCCCGATGATATTGCTATTGGAGCATTAAGCATGCTTTTTGATAAGCCTTATACTTTCCCTGATTTTTCTAAAGAGGTGGTTGAACTAAGTCAAGAGCAGTTAAAACGCTGCGAAGGTTTGTTTTCCTCTCCTGAGTTCCCTCTGAAAATTAGTTTTAAAGTAAAAGACGGTTTGCTCTTTGCTCAAGCCACTGGTCAGTCAGAGTTTCCTTTAGAAGCTTTAAGTGAAACCGATTTTCGATTTGAAATGGCGGGAATCCTTATAGAATTTAAGCCTCTGGCCGATGGTGCTAAAATGAATGCATTTGTACTTACTCAGATGGGAAAGTCAACTGAATTCTCAAGAGAGTAATATAAGAGGCATCAAATTGTTGATAAACCCTACTTACCAACCATCAACTGTTGATGTTTTTACAAGAATTGAGCTTGTTCAATCGTTATATTTGCCGTGATTTCGGTAAAGAAATTTAATCGGCATTTAACAAGATTGTAAAACCATGAACAGAGTCATTGCAATAGCGAATCAGAAAGGTGGAGTAGGGAAGACAACAACTGCAATTAACCTTGCGGCAAGTCTGGCCATTCTGGAACACAGAACCTTGCTAATTGATGCCGACCCACAGGCAAACGCCACTTCGGGTATAGGCTTCGATCCTCGTAATATCAAAACGAGTATTTATGAATGCATTATCAACGAAGTTGAGCCTAGAGACATCATTCTTAGCACAGATACTCCAAATTTGGATTTAATCCCAGCTCATATCGACTTGGTAGGAGCTGAGATCGAAATGATTAATCTACCAAATCGCGAAATGATGATGCGTCAGGCGATTAGCAAAATTAAAGATCAGTACGAGTTTATCATAATCGACTGTTCACCATCCTTAGGATTGATTACTGTTAACTCACTAACTGCAGCAGATTCAGTGATTGTTCCTGTTCAATGCGAATACTTTGCATTAGAAGGTTTAGGCAAGCTTTTGAATACAATTAAAATCGTTCAATCGCGTTTGAATCCAGATCTTGAGATTGAAGGAATACTTTTAACGATGTATGATAGTCGCCTGAGACTCAGTAATCAAGTTGTTGATGAAGTGAAAACGCATTTTCAACAAATGGTGTTTGATACAATCATTCAACGAAATATTCGTTTGGGTGAGGCGCCAAGTTTTGGATTATCAGTATTAATGCATGATGCCAATTCTTCAGGCGCAATTAACTACCTGAATCTTGCTCGTGAAATTCTTCAAAAAAATGAATTAACTCGCATCAATTCGGCAGAGAGGATAATTGATGATGTAAATGAGAATCTTAACTGATTCAAAGCGAAAGACAAATGTCAAATAACACGAAAAGAAATGCTTTGGGAAGAGGTCTTGGTGCCTTGCTTCAAAGTCCCGATACCGATATTACTACCAGAAGTGATGCATCAGAAGAAGGAGCAGCTATTGTTGGTTCAATTTCTGAGATACCTGTTAGCAGCATAGAAGCTAATCCATTTCAGCCACGTACCCATTTTGAAGAGGAGGCATTAAGAGAATTGGCAGACTCAATCCACGAAATGGGTCTCATTCAACCGGTAACGGTTAGAAAAATGGGTTATGACCAATATCAATTAATTAGTGGTGAACGTAGATTTAGGGCTTCGCAATTAGCAGGATTAACAAGTATTCCAGCTTACATCCGCATCGCAAATGACCAAGCCATGCTTGAGATGGCTTTGGTTGAAAATATTCAACGTGAAGAGCTTGATGCAATTGAAGTTGCCTTGGCTTATCAACGTTTGATTGAAGAAGTTAAACTTACCCAGGAAGAAGTAAGCGAGAAAGTAGCTAAAAAGCGCTCTACGGTTACCAATTACTTACGCTTACTCAGACTACCTCCTGAAATTCAAATGGGAATTCGTCAGAGAAAGATTTCTATGGGCCATGCAAGAGCTCTTGTAAACATTGAAGATGTTAAACATCAGCTAGATCTTTATAACCAGATTGTTAGCTCTGAGCTTTCTGTCAGACAGGTAGAAGATGCAGCCCGAGAAAAACGTTCTTCATCGCCCGGTAAATCAGCATCAGTTCAAAATTTGCCGCAAAGCCTTAAAGATGCAATTCAAAGTCTGAATAATAAACTGGAGGTTCCTGTAGAGCTTAAAGCTGATCAAAAAGGCAAGGGACATTTGAATATCCGATTTAATTCCTCTGATGAATTAGAGAGTCTGTTAAGCAAATTGCTTTCTGAATGAAATTAAAGCACCCAGGATTGCTTCTGTTAGCCGTTCTGGCTTTACTGCAAATAGAACTTGCAGCGCAAATCGATAGCATTCCTGTGCCTGTCAAAAAAAGACCAGGAATGGTTGTAATGAATGACAGTTCCACATCACCTATTAGGCCTAAGGTGATGAAAACAGATTCTTTGAAACCCTCCAAGACGTATGTGCATTCTCCAAAGAGAGCAGCTTTATACTCGGCTATTTTGCCGGGAATGGGTCAGGTTTATAACAAGAAATACTGGAAAGTTCCAATTATTGCAGTAGGAGCAGGGGCTTTGATTTATGGACTTAACTTTAATCAAAGTAATTTCTCGATGTTCAAAGAGGAGCTTATTAAACGTCAACAGAATTTGGGCGATCTAGATCCTGATTTAGACAGATACACCGATGCCAATCTCAATGAACTTCAGGATTTCTACAGGAGAAATCGTGATTTAACAATTGTTGGAATGGCCTTGCTCTATGCTCTTAATATTATTGACGCAACTGTTGATGCCCACTTGTTTGACTTCAACGTTTCTGATGACCTAAGCATGCATATCAGACCAAAGGCGGTTTACCCGGCATTTTCAGCGGTTCCCGCGTTTGGAGTCGGATTAAATCTTAGATTTTAATATGAAGATAGCATTGATAGGATATGGCACTATGGGAAAAGCTATTGAAAAAGTTAGCTTAGAAAGGGGACATAAAATAGTTGCTGTGATTGATGAAAAGAAATCGGCTTCATGGAAAACAGAACTAAAGAAAGCTGATGTAGCAATTGAGTTTACTGCTCCCGAAGCAGCCGAAGAAAATATTATGGCTTGTTTTGATGCCGGAATTCCGGTTGTTACGGGAACAACAGGCTGGTATCAAAGATTTGAAGAAGTTAAAGATGCTTGCGAAAGTGCTAAAGGAGGTTTGTTTTATGCAACTAATTTCAGCATAGGGGTAAATTTATTTTTTCAACTAAACCGCATCTTAGCTCGTATCATGGCTACTCATCCTCAATATGATGGAAGAATTCATGAAGAACATCATAATAGAAAGAAAGATGCCCCTAGCGGCACTGCCATTACACTTGCCGAAAGTATCATCGCCGAACATCCGGCTTATATTAGATGGGGAACACCCGAACATAAACTTGAAGGTGATTTAGAAATAAGCTCATTAAGAGAAGGTGATATTCCCGGAACTCATGTAATCTTTTACCGTTCTGAAGTAGATGAAATTAGCATTAAGCATACTGCCTACAGCAGGCAAGGCTTTGCCGAAGGTGCTGTTGTTGCAGCTGAGTTCTTAGCATCAAAAAGAAAGGGTGTATATAACATGTCTGACCTAATTAACATAACGCAACCACATGGACTTTAAATGGATTATTAATATTATTCTCCTCATTGCTCTGCATGTAGGACTTGTAAAATTATTTATGAAAGCTGGCAGGCAAGCCTGGGAAGCTTTGATTCCCGGATATAACCTGTTTATTTGGCTTAAACTCATAGAAAAACCTTGGTGGTGGCTTATTTTATTAGCTATTCCTGGCGTAAACGTGATGATGTATCTCATCATGGTTTTTCTTTTAATCCGAAATTTTGAAGAAGAGAATCCTGTTAAACTTGTTGCTGGAGTAGTATTTTCTTTCTTTTGGTTACCATACATGGGTTTTAGCGATCAATATCGCTTTATGGGTAATGATTACTGGAAGAAATACGAAAGAACAACAGCTGTAGAATGGACTGAAGCTATTGTATTTGCTGTTGTTGTTGCAACAATTGTGAGGACATTCTTCTTTGAAGCTTTTACAATTCCTACATCTTCGATGGAGAAATCTCTATTAGTTGGAGATTTTCTATTTGTGAGTAAGGTTAGTTATGGTTCAAAAACCCCAAACACACCGTTAACGATTCCATTCACGCATCATACAATGCCTTTTACAGAAGATGTTCCATCTTATTCAGAGTGGATTTCTCTTCCTTATTTCAGATTCCCGGGCTTGGGTGATGTAAAGAACAATGATATTGTTGTGTTTAACTATCCCGACGGAGATACTGTTGCTCTTAAGGCTCAAAATATTAGCTACTACAGGTTAGTTAGGAATTTTGGCTGGGAAACAGTTAACAATCCCAATGCGATGAACCCAATTACCGGGCAGCCATTCGGAAAGGTTGTAGCCCGTCCGGTTGATAAGCGCGATAATTATGTAAAACGCTGTATTGCAATACCAGGAGACATTTTAGAAATAAAAGACACTCAGGTTTACATCAATGGTGAAAAAGCTAAAAATCCTGAAATGATGCAGTTTTCATATGATGCTGCTTTTAACATTCCTCAGGCTCCGCAGAAATTGTTCGATAAGTTAGATATCACCGATGCAGAGCGCTATCAAATGGCTAATGTAAATGTGTGGCGTTTGCATTTGAATGAGAAGAATAAGAACGAGTTAAAGACTTCAAGTTTATTGGTTGAATTGCAAGCCAGAACAGACCCCAAAGGTCAGTATGATTCTGATATTTTCCCTAATACTCCTTCTTATTCTTGGAATAAAGACAATTACGGCCCAATTACAATTCCTGAAAAAGGAGTTAGCGTTTCTCTTGATACTCAAAGTATTCATTTATATAAACGAATAATTGAAGTGTATGAAGGTAATAATCTGGAAATCAGCGGAAATGAAATTAAAATTAATGGTCAAGTTTCAAACTCATATACCTTTCAGCAAGACTATTATTTCATGATGGGAGATAACCGTCACAACTCCGCCGATTCAAGATTTTGGGGTTTCGTGCCGCATGATCATATCGTTGGAAAAGCCGTATTTGTGTGGTTGAGCCGTTCTACAAATCGTGATTTTCCGAATATCAGATTTGAAAGGGTATTCACCTTTATCAACAATGATGGACTTTCGCGTTCTTACTTCTTTCACATCATGATTCCATTCCTGCTTATTTGGATTGGATGGAGCAACAGAAAGAGATTTATGGTAAGAAGGTAATTAAAGCCTTTTTAGAAGATGATCAATAACTACTTCCAGACCTTTGTCATAGGAAGTGTTATTGGTGATGATTACATCCGACATATCTCTGTAAGGCTGAAGAAATTGACGATAGCTTGGCATCACATGATTATGCCATTGGTACATAACAACATCTTCGGGATATCCTCTTTCGTCTTTATCCCGCCGAAGGCGACGATTCAATTTAATTTCATCACGTGCTTCGATATAAACTCTTAAATCGAGCTGGTCGCGGATTTCCTCATAATGAAAAATGAAGAGGCCTTCCATAATAACGATTGGAGCCGGACTTAAGACAATATCAACTGCAGAATGAGCCGCGTTATTAAAAGTATACTCTTTAATGTTCACGGTTTCGCCTTTCATTAGGCTCTTCATGTCATTGTAGAAAGCATCTCGGTGAATAGATGTTGGGAGGTCGAAATTAATCTGACCATTCTCATCCTTTAGTTGACTTTCTTTCGGGAGATAATAATTATCCTGTGAAACTACACAGCTTGATCCTTCTGGTAATGCGGCTCTTAAATGCTTCAAAAATGAAGTCTTTCCCGATGCACTGCCGCCGGATATTCCAACCAAATAAGGTTTCTTGCTCATCGGGTGGCGAAACTACAACTTCTGTTTGAAAAAAGCCTCAACAAAATAAAGTTCTAGGCCTAAAAAATTGGCTAAGCGCATTGTGTCAATTTTCTCGCTTTTTTAAATCTTGAATTGTAGCGTAAGGTAATATGCTCTGCCATCGGCAGGAATAATTCCCGGTCCAGGATACGACTCCGCTCTACGTGTGAAATAGGATTCATTAAGAGCATTGTTTAGAGTAAACTGCAGACCCCAGACTTTTCTGTCATAGCTTAATGAAAGATCCACAATTTGGTAAGAAGGAATAAGTCCTTCCACCGCGGTAGCCGTTAATACAGCATTACTTGCATCAGAAAAATGCTCATAAGTAAAGGCATACATAGCATTTAGCCTTAACCTGCGGTAGTGGAAATCTAAACCCGTTCTGAAAATGAAGGGAGGAACCATTTCAACTTGATTGTTGTTGATAGAAGCATCCTCACTATTGATGTAGCGTGCATTTACGTATGCCAGATTCGAATAGACATTCAAATCAACATGCTTGTGCATTGTGTCACTTTGGATAATTGAATACTCAAGTAACGATTCTAAACCGAAATTCCTTGCGTCGGCAATGTTTCCGCGAAATCTGAAATCATTGTAAAGTGGCGCAACTCCCGTCTTGAGCACTTGTCCGATTTTTCCCTCATACGAAATATAGAAAGTAGTTACTTCATAACGGAAGCGCTTACCAGCCTGACCTCTAATTCCTAAATCGGCGGTATAACCTTGTTCGTCGCGGATGTTCGGATCTACCACAAAGTTTGGGTTCACAATTCTTAAATCTGAAAAGTTTATTGCCCGGTAATTCTGAGAGAAGTTTGCGTACACATCTGATTGCTTACCGAGAGAATGTTTTATGCCTACACCCGCCAATAGAAAACTTCGCTCTCGTTTAGAGTTTTCGTCAACTCGATTCTCTGAGATTATATTGCCGGCAAAATCATAAACAAAGGTGCGGTAATAGCCTTCAGCTCCTGTAGAAATGAATTCGTAACGAATTCCTGGTGTGATACTTAGCTTACTGTTGATTCTAAAAATATGTTCGACAAATACCGCAGCATTGTAATTTGGAAAAAGATAATCAGAGTTTTCAACGTTATCGGGGTTTAGGTAGCTAAAGCTAGCCTCGCTTTCGTTATTTGCATCGCCCTGTCGGGCGGAAGTATGGCCTTTGTAAAGCCTAACTCCAAAAGCTAGCACCTGCATTTGATTGTTGATTCTATATCGGTGAAGAAGCCTGGTTTCATTGCCTATGTTCTCAAAATCACCATCAATCAACGTTCGGTTTCCACCAAAATCGATGACATTGATCCGCTCAAGATTGCCAACTGATTTTCTCGAAGCTAAAAGCCCGAAGTTTCTGATATTGAGTTCGGTGTGTGAATTGAATTTATGGCTAATCTGAAATGAAGCCAAGTTCCAGTCAACTGTAAACCAATTTCTTTCACGAAATGATTGAGTAGGGTCTTCCTCAAATGTTTTGTCTGTTAAACCACCGGCTTGCTGAGCGAGGTAGTACATTTTGGTAATATCAAACTGAAGTTTCCATTTGTCTGTTAAGTCGTAAACAACCGAAGCATAAGCGTTTACCTGTTGAAAGCCCGAATTGTCGCGATATCCGTTTCCTCGTTTGAATTGAGCAAAACCATAATAATTCAATCTGCCTTTGGCAACAGTACCACCCAAGCTGTTAAAGGAATTGAAAAAGCCCCAAGAACCAAGGGTTTGACGAGAAACTAATTCAGCTTTGCGCCTGTATGACCCTTTCTTAAATCTGAAATTAAGCAATCCGCCAAACTGAGTTCCATACTGCAGAGAAGCAGCTCCACGTACAACTTCTATGCGTTCAAGTGCTTCATTGGGTGGTGTGTAATAGCTTTCGGGATAACCAAGAGCATCGGCTGAAATATCATAACCATTCTGCCTTACGTTAAAACTTGCAGTTCGGTTAGGGTTTAATCCACGACCGCCAATTCCCAGTTGAAGTCCGGCACCATCGCTTTCCCAAATGTTGAGTCCGGTAACTTTTGCATAAACCTGACGAGCATTGTTAGTTGCAAGATTAGCCTTGCTTTCACCCAAAAGAACAACTTCAGATTTCTTTCCCTCATAAATAGCAAAATCATCCACCGACTTAAGTCGGGTGAGACCAAATGTTTGTTCTCTTTCTTGTTCAACCTCAAAAACATCGAGATCTTTAGCAAGATCTTGCAACACGAAATCTTGTTCAACGGAGCTTTGAACTATGTCAATTTCAACAAACTTGAGTGCTTTACCCGGAGCGAAACAAATGACTTGAAATTTTCCTGGTTTGAGTTTCTTGAAAACATATCGGCCGTTTTCGGCAGTATAAATAATACTTTCAGGGTTTTTGAGAATGATACTCGCACCTGAAATTGGCTTTCCGGCTGTATCGCTAACAGTTCCACTTATTTCATACGTTTGGGCATGAACACTAAAGCTTGATAAACAGCAGATAGTCAATATAATATGAAGTAGAGCAATTCTCATTTTAATCAGCTAAAATCCAGGATTTATGTTTCCAAGTATCTTTCTCTAACATGAGATTTTTGTTAGGGTCGATAAGCAATTTGCTTGGTCTGGCATTGAGTGTAACATATACTTCAGCTCTTACTTCAGGTTGATTAACACCTTTCCTTTGATAGTGTTCTCCAAGAAAATGCGCAAACTGAAGAATCATATCAGGTTGAAATGACATTTGTTTTTCTTGGTGAGCGTTTAGGAATTCGCGATTATCAACAATTCCTTCTCTTCCGGTTTTGCTGTCCTTAACATAAAACGTAGCATCGCCGGCCTTTTCCATAAGCATCACCCGCCAGGAGAAGCGGTAACCTTCTTCGGTCCAGAAAAGATTTCCGGGGTAGAGCAGGTAACGCCATGGAAATAAGATTTGGAACAATAGATAAGCAACAAAGAAGGTTTTGAAAAGTGCAAAACTGAAAATCGATTTCGTTTTAACATCCCTCGAAGAGGAAAAAACAAATACCTCTTTTATTAAAGGCAAAGCCTTGATGCGCTTGAGAATATTCTCGTGCCAGGTATCTGAAAAGAAAATGATTGTTGCACCTATCATCACTAAAGGAAAAACTCCAATTTGAAATAAGAATCCTGTCAAAGCGTGAAACACAATCACTGTGATGTATGCAAAAGGACGTGTCGGTTTGTACATCAGCAAAAATGCGATACTGCAGTCGTAAAGCATTCCAAACCAGCTAAATACATAAGCTGTTGCTGGCAATGTTAGCAAGGGACCAATTAAGAATAAATCATCATGAGCTGGAAGCCAGATTTTTAAAGGAAGTGCTTCAATGAGCCAGTCGTAATTTATTTTGGCTAGTCCGGCGTAGAGATACACCAGTGTGAGTTGAAACTTGATAATGAAGATGCTCCAGGCGGGGATTTTTTGGTGTTTATCAACTGTAGGAATAAACATCAGCCAAAAGCAGATTAGGCTTACAAAGTAATAGTGATTGAGGTAATAAGTAAGATCAATAAGCTCTGTGTAAGTAAAGCAAAGAAAGAGCAGGATAGAGGAGACGCGGAATAAATAACCTGTCATTATGCCAATCGATGCCAGAATCATAAGAATATGTATCATGTAAAGCCAGGAGGCTGATACTGCATGAATCCAGTCGAAACCATAGTAATGAAAATGAAAAAGAGGCTCAGTATAATGATCCTCTATCCACCCGAGCAAAACAAATCGCAAGGCACTGAATGCCATTAAGAATCCGAAAACGATTCTGAAGCTCACAAAAGGAGCAGCATTTACGGGCTGTGCGAGCTTATTGAATGAATTTCGGATAAAGGACTTCACATCAATACCCATTAATCTCCATCGCCACTAGAGTAAGTGATAGCAATTCCAATGAGAGAGGATAAATCACTTTTAAAATTCTTGGTGTTCTTTTGCAATTCAGTGTGTAGGCTGATGTACGGTGCAGCATTAATTAAAATCTCATCCTTCATAGGTGTTTGGTCTGAGATAGCATCTAGGGCATTGTGAATCAGGTTAATCTGAGATTCGGTTGTAGCTATAAGAGCATCACCACCGGTTACTTGCTTTAAGTAGGCTCTAAAGCCAAGTTCATTTTCGCCACCTCGCCAGATATTTTCCATCACCTCGAAATGCTTTTTAATGATATTGAAGGAATATCCGCTATAAAGCGCTTCGCATAAAGTTGCATCAACAGAGGTTTGACCGGGACGCAGTCCAAGAGGCAAGCCAAGTTTGAAGTTTTTAGCACCCTCGTAGCTCTTAACAAATTCATTGTAAAGCATCGAAGTTGAACTTCCTGCATCAGTGCCGGCATTGTTTACAAATTCACTTCGATATGATGATGTCCAGGAATCTCTAACCTGCATTAGTCTCGTTTTAAGATTTTCAACTAAGGCATTGAGATATGATTTGCGGTTTTCTTCAGAAAATCTTTGAACTAATTCCGAAATAGAACGAGTTTCATCAAAAATGAGGTATTCAATAGCGAAAAATCCTCTGGCATCTCGGTTGAAATCGTTTAGGTTAAAGTTTCCGCTTCCAACAAAGTCTTCTACTTTAGAAGTGCTGACTGGAAATGTTGCAATTTCTTCAGGGAGACTTTTTCTAAGGCCGTCTTCGCCAGCCGGACCAAAGTTAAAGGCACAAGCTTCTTGCCATGAAATAATTGCCGATTTCCAGCTTTGCTGGATGTTTATCAAACTCAAAGAGTCAGGTAATGCAGTAAAGGCTTGGGCTTTTGATTGTAAATCTTCAATTTGAGATAATGTTTGGCTGTATGCAGGAACTATCATTTCATCCGCATAAAACTCAAGCATCGCTTTTCTGTCAAAGCTTGAATCATCAATTCCAGGCTCATTCTTCTCACAAGCTGCAACAAAAAGAACCAACAAAATTGATGTGATTCTTAGAAGTGAAGATTTTATCTCAGTTAAGTTCATAATTTATCTGCCTTGTTCTGCAACCCAATTCTTTTTAAAATCTTCAATATCCTGATTACTAAATGAATATATTGTTTGGAGTTTTGAAATTACAGTTTGCAATTTCGGAAGCTGATTTACTGCATCTGTCACAAAAGTGTAAGACGTGGCAACTTCCCCCGAAGGGGCATTCATTAGATTTAAAATCTCATCAATTTGAGCATCTGTAATCATCTTAAATTCCTGAGGAACAGTTCTCCAACCATGCATAAAACCTAAGCCTTCAGAGTAGGAGTGAAGTCCGGCTGCTTTATCTGCATCACTGGGATTGGTCATACTAAATTTAGATATCGCAGCATGGCAATAGTTAATGATAGTTGCTGCATTAGCCTTTTCCCATGCCATTTGTAAGTCTTTTAAGGCTTTATTTCTTTCATCCAGATATTCTGACCCTGCAGCAATGGCTACACGAAGAGAAATTGCTGAGTTTTTAAACTGAGAATACAAACCATTGCCATTGTTCTTGTCTCTTCTGGCAGCATAATTAGCCATGTTAATATCTGGCGCAGATACATTTGAACTTCCAGAGTTAGGGAAACTTGGATTAGCTCCGAATAATGCAATGATTTTATCCACATCTTCAATGCTTATTGAGCTATTCATAAAACTTGCTGCATGGTTGTATAATGCGGCTCCGTACAAACCTTTATCAATGAATTCGTGAGGTTCTACGCCCGTTTCGTCAAATACTCTGCCTTCAAAATAGCCTCCTTGATTGCTTGTATTTCCTGGTGTAAATAATCCTCCGGAACTGGCATCTTCAAGCGCCTGGAAATAACCATTACTTCCTTCAAGCACTGAAGCAAAGTAATTTGTAGTAAAATCTCTCAAAGAAGGATTTCCAACATTGAATTTGTCAAGCATTTGCAGTTGACTCACTGTTACGCCCTGAGTTCTTACCGATTCTGCTAATTCAGCCATTTCATCAAGCTGATTCACAAAAGCAATAGCTTCTGCGGCATTTACGAGGTAATCGGGTGATTGATAACTGTTGTTAATTGGTAATGAAGGTTTCTCAAATACTTCATCTTTTCCACATGAAGTGAGGGCAAGTGCTATTACAATAAGCGATGCTGAAAAAAGGGTACTGTTCATTTTGTCGAAGTTTATGGCGACAAAACTAAGTGCTTATTTTTATTTAGACAAATTCTAAATAAGCAATTATTCACAATTTTTTTAACTGCTCAAATGCTGTGTAATGATGTCTTTAGAATATTTAGAAGAACATCGGCAAGCCGTTAAGCTGCATGGTTTCTTTAGGATTCAATACCATCACCGGAATTTTGGCTTCATTGGCAATTATTTCCTGCTCATGCGATCCTGTGAAGATTTCTAAAAAGTCATGATCTTCTTCAGTCATGATAAGAATGATGTCTGCCGATTTTTGAACAGCAAAATCAATCAACTCTTTGTGAAATGCTTTTTTACCTGGAGTTTTTGAAACTGTGTATTTACAATCATGCTCCTTCAGATAATTTTCGGCATAAGCAATAGCAGCATTTGTTTTATTTCTTATAAACTCATCAGTTTCAGGTTCTGAAACCACATGAAAAACACAATCAAATAATTTTGCTAAAAGAGGAACTCTACCAAGCTTTTGGCGACTCTCAGCCTCAAAAGAAAAAGGTAAGATTACATGTTCAGGTGTTTCAGTTTTAGGCATATCCTGCACAACTAAAAACGGAATCTCTTTGCCATTCAATACTACCTTAATGGCATTACTGCCCGTCCAACGTTGCATCCCTCGAATTCCTTTTGTTGCCATAACCACTAAGCCGGCATTTACTTCATTGGCAAGTTCTCCAATAGCTTCATGGAAATCGGCAGC
>JAGYKL010000035.1 GCA_018401705.1 Bacteroidia bacterium
AATCAAGCTTTGTGGTTCTATTATAGTTTATCCTTGGTTGACAGTGAATAGCTCCTAAATCGCCACCTTCGGGTAGCTGCAAAACGTTAGCAACAATAATATCTCCTCATCATTAATGAAAGACCTAGACGACATAAAAACAACAATTTTGCTCAGAGACAACTCTCCTGTTGAAGATTTTCTTGGGCTTACACCTATTGAAATTCATCACTTACTATATAATACATTTGGTGAAAAATCCTTGATTCAATTTAGAAAAGAAATTGATGACAAAATACTTGACCAAATTCCACTGTTTAGAATAGCAGAAGAGTATTTAAAAATCATTCATCGAGACAAACAAATTAAGTTGACACCATTGGGAGCACTTCCAAAAAAAATAATGGTTGAGCTTTATGACAAACGCCTGATTCTTGACGAAAACATTGAAAGTGGAATTACAAAACTTTGGAAGGAAGAGGATTGCATTTCGATTTCAAGTGCAAGAATCACATTAGAACTCGCAGGTTTAGTAAAAAAAATAAAAGGTAAACTTTCACTAACAAAAAACGGAGAAAAGTCTATTCAAGAAGGAAATCGATTACAACTTTTTAAGCAATTTTTTAAAGCATTTACAGACAATTTCTT
Source organism: Bacteroidia bacterium (assembly GCA_018401705.1). Classification (GTDB taxonomy): domain Bacteria; phylum Bacteroidota; class Bacteroidia; order M30B66; family M30B66; genus M30B66. Next base: position 628 of record JAGYKL010000035.1, read on the forward strand.
TTGGGGATTTAATGATAATTACACTGAACAACCTTTAGGACAACTTGGATGGGGGTTTACCGCTTTTATGCTAAATAAGTTTGGAGACCAAGAAAGACAATTTGGCTTTTATGCAGCGAAATTCTTAACCGCATTTCCTAAAGTTATTACGTTTTTTAGTCAAGATTATTTATCCCCAAAAACTCAATTTTATAATTGCTATTCGCTTCGTTCATTTGAAAGATTCTTCGTGTGGTTCGGCTTTGTTACAGTTAACAAACAAAAAAGGTTTTTAGACTTTGATTCAGATACACTAAAAAAATCTGATGTTTTCGATAAAGTTTTTGCATTTGACAAAATATGAAACAAAAGAGAGAAAGAATTACTGTTGCTAACAGCGCACAGCCGCCATTGAAAAAACGGCGGCTGTTCGCGAAACGTTACAGGCAAGTAGTTGTTTTTAAGAATGATTGAATTGTTTGTCGGCGATATTCTAGCCGCAGAGCATCTTAAAAATGAAAGTGTTTGTCAGTTCTTTTTATGTTGTTTAAAGTCGAGTTTAATGTTCATTTTTAAATGCTCTGCTTTCTTTTATCGGTAAATTCTCGGCTACTGAAATCAGACATTTGATAAGTAAGGACTGATAAATTCTCAGCAAATATTGTTCGAACATGAAAGCTGTTTTAGCTAAGTTTTTTCATCTCCTATTTTTGATACGATAACTACTCTGCCTGTAACAGCGGCTTTAAGCAATGGCGGTTTAGGTTTTCAAATTGAACTTAACGATTAAATTTATACTTTCGTTTTCAATTGGGGCTTTTCGTTGAAAGCAAGCAACTGTATAGCTATGGCAATCATTGTAAATTTAGATGTGATGATGGCAAAGCGAAGAAATGTCACTGAATGAACTCTCTGATAAAGTTGGGTTGACTTTATCTAACCTTTCTATATTAAAGACAGGAAAAGCCAAGGCAATTAGATTTAGCACTTTGGAGACAATTTGTAATGTTTTGGAATGCCAACCAGGTGACATTTTAGAATATGTTAATGACGAACAAAAAACAACGACCCGCTAACAGCGTATATAACTTATGGCGGGTAAAGTGGTAAGAATTTAAGTTTTATGCTTTTAAGTAAATTTGGTGCAAAAACGGACAGAAAGTGCTTAAAACCGCCACAAGTCATATACGCGAACCGTTATGTATGTACAAGACAATGACGATAGACTATAAAATTGACGAAAACGACTTCTTGACACATCAACTTTTTGTTGCGTCAAAGTCTGACCGTATTAAAAGGAAAAGACAAAGAAGCAAAATATTAGTGCCATTAATTTATGTTGCCTTTGGACTTTTATTTCTCTTTCAAGACAAAGTTTCATTGACAATAATATTTTCATTATCAGGACTTTATGGTTTCTAATTTACCCACTTTGGGAAAGACGACACTATATCAAACATTACAAGGGTTTCATTAAAGAAAATTATAAAGACAGGCTTGGAAGAACTGCAACTTTAGAGTTTAACAATGACTATATTTTAGCAAAGGACAACGGTAGTGAAAGCAAAGTTTTGACAACAGAACTAGAAGAAATATGTGAAATACCTACGACAATTTTCGTTAGACTAAAGGGCGGACAATCATTCATTTTACCAAAAGATAAAATTGCCAACTTTGACAATGTGAAAGCAAGACTAAAAGAACTTGCGACCTATTTGAAAATTCAATACGACACAGACGAAAAATGGGAATGGAAATAATTACTGGGCATAACAGCACATTTGCAATAGGCGGGGTTTCATGCTCCGCAGACAGTTTTGTGGTTAAAGAAAGTTTTGTTCTCCGCATCAACATTTGTGGTAAAAATCCCGCCCATCACAAATCTGCAAACCGTTATGACCAATACTATCACTTTCTCAATAAAATTTTGACAGTTATTTTAAATATCTGTCAAAACTTCAAACCAAACTAGCCAATTGTCAATTTATTACTATATTTGACAAAACGAAAGCTAAATGTCAAATTTGGTAAGTATGACCGAAATCTGCCTTACCCACAATCCAATTGCCAGGAGTACCTCCGATTGATAGCAAGATCTTAACGATTAATGTATTACTCGCACTCAACAAAGCCAATAAAGCTTTAGCTGAGCTAAAAGGATTGGCAGGAAATTACCAAATCAATCTATGCTTGTAATACAATTGCTCTTAAGAAGCTAAAACAAGTTCTGAAATAGAAAACATATTTACGACAGATGATGAACTATATAAAGCTCTTCATATTGAAAGTTCTGAAATAAGGCAATGCAAAGGGTATTACACTATAGAAATGCCTTATGGGCCGGATTTAATGAAATTAAGGAAAAATTTCACTATTGAGTCAATAATCAAAATATACCAGAAATAAACAAGCGAATGACAGAATAAGGCCACCTCAAACTGAAACCGTAATTAAAAAGATTGGAAGTAGCTTAATAAATAGTTCTGTAATCTATACACCGCCTAGAGGCATAAATGTTATAAACCAAAAATTAAACAATTTATTCAACTATATAAATAATGATAGCGAATTCGATTATGATCCATTGATAAAGTTAGCCATCTCACTATCAATTTGAAGCAATTCATCCTTTCAGAGATGGTAATGGAAGATCTGGAAGGATTATGAACATACTACTATTAATTCAAAAGGTCTTCCTTGATTTACCAATTCTTTATTTGAGTGCATATATAATTAAACATAAAGAAGATTATTATGAGCAATGAGATTCTGTAACGACTCGTCAAAGTTGGGAAAGATGGATAATTTACATGTTAAAAGCTGTTGAAGAAACTTCGATATATACAATAAATAAAATAATTGAAATCGATAGGCTGTTTGAAAACACACTTGCACTGATAAGTAAAGAAATCCCAAAACTTAGAAAAGAAACAGTCGAAAAGATATTTGAGCAGCCCTATATTAGTCCCAAAAGCATATTAGGCCCTGATATTAAAAGCTTAAATACTGCAAAAAATATTTGCGCGAAATGGAAATACTAGAAATAATGACTTCAACCAAAATAGGAAAAGAAGTTGTTTATTTGAATATTGACTTATATAATATACTTTCCGGAATCGTAATTAATTAATACTGGCCATAACAGCGCACAGCCGCCATTAAAGCAGCGGCTGTGCGCGGGCGACCATGAGCAAGTGGTTGAATCGCCTCTCGTCCTAAAATAGGTTGACCAAAAATTAAACAATTAATGGTCACTATGGACACACAGAAAAAAGATCCCTGCCGAAAAAGAAATGGCAAACAAGTCAGTTTTGACTTCAAACTTTCCGTCATTGACGAAATCAACAATGGCCTTATTTCACTAAATTACGCTTCCAAGAAATACAATATCTCACGAAGTACCATCGAGTATTGGAGGAAAAAATTAAGTAATTATGTATCTAAATCAAAAAGCATGAGCAAGGAACAAGAAATCAAAAAACTCAAAGAGCGAATTGAAGAACTAGAGTTTGTAAAGGATTTTCAGCAAGACATGATTGCAGAATTTGAGAAGATTACTGGGGAGGAGCTTTCAAAAAAGTATTTACCCGAACACTTAGCACAAGAGATACAGCGAAAAAAGAAAAAACTTACAAAGTAAAATGGCTGTATGAAGTGTTCGGGATAAGCAAACAAGCATATTATCAACGTATTGAGGCTGACCGACAAAAAGAACAGGTACTGGAATTGGTCTTAAAAGAAGTAGCTGAAATACGGAAGAAAATGCCACAAACAGGTACTCGGAAACTATATCAACATCTGCTGCCGATATTAAAAAAGCATAATATTAAAATGGGCAGAGACGCTCTTTTTGACTTACTACGCTACAAAGGATTATTGGTAAGAAAAACGAAACGCTTTCACATTACAACCGATTCAAAGCACTTTTATTATACTTCTCCAAATAGAATTAAAGAGCTGGAAATCCATCATTCAGAGCAAGTTTTTGTCAGTGATATAACTTACATTAAAACCGACCAGGGCCATGCTTATCTTGCATTGGTTACAGACGCTTATTCTAAAAAAATAATGGGATGGAGCTTTGATGATAATATGAAAGTGTCAATGGTAAAAGAGGCTCTCTCTATGGCATTTAATAACTGCATATTTGATCATACTAGCATCATACATCATAGCGATCGAGGAAAACAATACTGCTGTCCAGATTACACTGTGTTTGCATCAAAAAAGGGATTTATAATGAGTACTACCCAGCAATCTGATCCTTATGAAAATGCAATTGCAGAACGTATCAATGGTATCTTGAAATATGAATTTGGCTTAAGAAAGACAATTGCAAGCGTTCAGATTGCACGAGCGATGATTAAACAAGCTATAGATATTTATAACAATGAAAGGCTTCACTGGAGCCTGGATCTGAAAACACCACAAAAAGTGCACAACCAATACAATCAGCAAACTTATAAATCTTATAAAAGAAATGCAGCATGATTAGTTATATTTGTAATGTTGATGTGAGGATGGAAACGAGCTCTGCAGAGGTGCAACTTGGAAAGTGCCAAAATCATCTTCGAACTGAAAATGAAATGGGGGCAATAATCTTGCCTCCTTTCTTTAAAAACATTTTCATTTTTAGGGAAAGAAAAAACTAAGAAAACCTGAAAAACATTTTCAAAAAAGGTCAACCTATTTTAGGACAAGACAAAATATTCATCACAAATTTGGTCATCTCAAATTATACACGTACATTTGAATTTCAATTCACACGTATATGACGACCAAGCTCACTCTTACCGTAGAAAAAGATATTATAGAATCTGCAAAAGTTTATGCAAAGCAAAATGGCAGAAGTTTATCCGCTCTGATTGAGAACTATTTGAAAGCTCTCGTTCAGAAAGCAGATACTGATGAGGATTTTTCCCCGAAAGTGAAAGAATTAATGGGCTCAATTAAACTTCCTAAAGATTTTGATTACAAAAAGGAATTAACAGAAGCAATTTCTAAAAAATACGCTAAATGATTCATTTATTTTTGGATACAAATATTGTAATTGACTTCCTAACTGATCGAAAACCCTTCTCCTCCTTGGCTGGAAAACTTTTTGATTATTCAGAAAAAGGAGAAATCAAATTGTATTTATCTGCTGTTTCTTATAATAATATTTACTATGTTGTTAGAAAAGTGAGCTCTCATAAAGAAACAATTAAAATACTGAGTAGATTGGTAGAAATGACTGAAATTATTGATTCGACATCAAGTACTATAAAGGATTCATTAAATTCAGAATTCAATGATTTTGAAGATGCTCTGCAATATTACAGTGCTAAATTGAACACGAATATTAACGGCATCGTAACGAGAAATGGTGTAGATTTTAAGCATAGTACTATTTCAATATTTACTCCAGAAGAAGCTATTAAGTTTGTGGAAAGTGCCAGCCGGTAACAGCGCACAACCGCCATTGAAAAAACGGCGGCTGTGCGCAAAACGTTAGTGGCAAACCAATTTCAACCACACAACAATGAACAGAAACATTTTACGACAAATTACAGATATACAAGTACAAGCTGATAGAATCTTAACTTCTAAAGGAAGCTTTGAACAAATTGAAGAATTTTCTATTTACAATGAGGAAATCAAAAAATTTCTTGTTGATAATGTTAAGGATGAATTTATCCTACAGTTTATTCATGAAATCCCAATTGTGAATTATGAAGAGCTTGATTCAAAAAATTCAATACTTGCAATAATTTTTAATTTTATAAGTTTTGGAACAGGCTCTATTTTTCAACGAAACAAGAAAATGGATCAAGCATTAGAAAGTGTTGCAGAAATTAGAGGCAAGTACGCTTCAATGGAATTTATGTTAAAGGATTATTTTAATAGTTAATATGAATTTATTGATAAAATCGTAAGATGCATTATTTAAACAGATTTCATGTGGCGATTGATCAGCCACTAACAGCCGCTAAACGCAATTTGGGCTTGGGTGGAGTTTTGGGGCATTTCGTTTTTTCATTACTTTAGTACACGGACAGACGGTTTTTCGGTTTCAAATCCCAAACTGCCGTTTAGCGCCAAAACGTTATGCACCATTCAAACTAAACTGATAAGAACAAGTATCAACAATAATACTTAACTTCGTACATAGTTTAAAAGCTGTAGATTATGTTTCAAACAATTGAAGTTGACAGGGCTAATTTGACCATAATGGGAGTTGAATTCACTGATTTAGAAACATTAGAGAGTACAGCCAATGCATTAGGAAGTAACATGTTTGAAGGCTATAAACCAACTCCCAAAGGCATTGAAATCATTAGAGATTATGTTTTGGGCCAAATATCAATAGGTGAATTGGTGAAATTCGCAAAGGAAAAAGCATATGTCTAATTCATATAAATACTTAGACCTTGATCATACTTATATAGATCCTAAAACAGGAATTTTACGGAATTTACAAAGCATCACAGATTCCGAGGTTTTATTATTTGTTGAAAGTGGAGCAGTAACAAAAAGATTACGCGAACTTCATGCTAAACCGTTAAAGATAAAAGGGATTGAAAGCCTATTTGAAATTCACAGACACTTATTTCAAGACATCTACATTTGGGCTGGCAAGGAAAGAGTTGTTGAAATAAGTAAGGATGGTAAACAGTTTTTTCCTACAACGCATTTTAATAATGCATATAAATATATCGATACATTAATATCTGATTTTAGGAAAGTTAACAAAAATGACAAAAGGCAATTAGCTGAAAAGTTAGCAGAAATATTAGATAACGTTAATTATTTGCATCCTTTTAGGGAAGGAAATGGCAGAGCACAAAGAGAATTCATTAGACTTTTAGCATTAGAAATGGGTTTCATACTAAATCTTAACCCTCCTGATAATAAAGATGTCTATGAAAAATATATGAGTGGAACAATTGAGAGTAATGTTAAGACATTAACTGAATTGATTTACGAATTAATATAATAGATAATTGAAAGAATTGAACAGTGCATAACAGCGCACAGCCGCCATTGAAAAAACGGCGGCTGTTCGCGAAACGTTAGTGGTAATTTCCCATACAGATCAATCAAGGAGTCAAACTTTGTATATTTGTGTAAAACTGTGGAATGACAACAAAGGAAAACATACTAAAAGCATTGAGAAGTCGTAAACAGGAGTTCTCAAAATTAGGTATTAAGAATGTTGGGCTATTTGGTTCATATACAAGAAATGAGCAAGTAGCAAATAGTGATATTGATGTTTTAATTGATTTTGATCCAGAAGCAGAAAACTTTGATAATTTCATGGCTGTTTATGATATCATCCAGCAGCTTTTTAATGGTGAGAAAATAGAGGTTGTTACTGTAAATGGATTAAGTCCTTACATCGGTCCTTCAATTTTAAAAGAAGTACAATATGTCTAAAGAGCCAAAAGAATATCTCAGGCACATTTATGACGAGTGCAAATTTATTGTTCTTAAATGCAGCAATCTGTCAAAAGATGAGTTTGTAAATGATGAAACTCTAAAAAGAGCAATTACAAGAAGTTTAGAGATTATAGGAGAAGCAACTAAGAAAATCCCTGCTGATTTTAAAGTGAAATGGAGTTCAGTTCAATGGAAGAATATGGCAGGAATGCGTGATAGATTAATCCATGATTATATTGGAGTTAATTATTCAATTGTTTGGGATGTTGTCAAGAATAAAATTCCACAATTATTAGAGCAGATTGATGATATCTTAAGTTCAGAATAAGAAACTACCACTAACAGCGCACAGCCGCCATTGAAAAAACGGCCTGGTGCGCGAACCGTTAGCTACAAGTTGGTGAGTTTGAATTCGCTTAATGAGATTGGCGGGAAATTCTAATCGCAGAGCATCTTAAAAATGCGAATGTTTGTCAGTTCTTTTTTTAATGTTTATTACGGCGTAGAAGAGACATTTTTAAATGCTCTGCTTATTTTTATCGTCGAGTTCGAAGCTAAATCCCCTACTCGCTTTGGCTTGAAAACGATTCAGTTCTAATGCTTGCCACAACTAAGAGTTTAATGAAGCAAATTCGATATGTAGAGTTTGTCAAACAAGACCGAACAAATCAGAACGGCAAGCCAGACCAAAATTGTTTAACTCTAAATTCCGGTCCCAAAAGTAATCGACTAATTAGATGCAGAAGTTCTACAACTAGCTAGAATTCGTAGTTCTTATCAATTCAAATCGATTAAGAAACATTGAATATTCAAATAACAAATCTCTGATAAATCTAGCTAGTCTTAATGCTTGAATCAGAAATTCGTTTAACAAAATATTGTACAAGCCAAAGTTTGAGAAAGAAAATTGATAGACGAAACTATTGGATATGAATTAGTAGAAGTTAGAGAATCAAATTCTAAGCAGAACTTTAATCGCAATTTTCTTCACCGCCAATCTTCGATAACAATAGTCGCTAAAGCAATCTCAGAAATAATGAATCGCAGAAATCCAATCAAGAGATACTTCGAGTAGAATATTCTTCGTGTAGAATTGCTTTAGCTCAGTGTTTAAAAACGTTTAATTTTGACGTGGTTCCAACCTAGTAGCTAACAGCGCACAGGCTCAATGCCAGCTGTAAGGTTTATTGGAGCTGTACGTTTCGTTCAGTCTTTGGTGATAAAATTGAACTATAAGTTTCTATCTTTGGCACTAAGCCTGGTGCGCGAACCGTTACAGGTTAGTTGTTGAGATTGACTTTTATGATAAATCTAAGTAAGGATAGTTAGTCCTTGCTAGAATAAACCCTTCCATACTCATTTCTTAGATATTTATTTATGCTTATGTTTCGGCTCCCATATCAGTCTCAGAAAAGAGCTTAGTCTTTCATTCTCTCTGTTTACTGGAATTCCAGCCACAATGCCAATTAACAAGTTGTCGGCTATTCCTAGGCGCATTTGAGGTCGAATTATCATATCAAAGTTGCTATTTTCAAATGCTTTGTTGAACTCAATACCTATGAAATTTCGCGTACCTTTAATCATATATTGAAAACTTGTATTAATATCATAGGCGGTATTAACCTTGCTAGTTTCAAAGTTCTGCAAAACCACTGGACCAGTATAAATCAATGAATGAAAGTTGTTCCGCCAACGTTTAGCAACTATAAAAAATGGATTATAGACATTTCCCTTAATAAAGGGACTTCCAAAACTTCTAAAATCTGACAATCGAAACTCATTTATATATCCAACTGCCATTGAAGTTGCCAACGGCTCACTTACAAAGAATGACCATTGTGTAGCAATTTTAATACTGTTTAATTGATTAGACGGCAGTAAATCGCTCTCTGTTCCGTTTACGGGTGAGTAGAAAGTAAATGGTAATTCTACTTCTAAACCCAATCTATCTATCGGCGCCCATTCATATTCTACCAAAGCTTCATAAGAATCAAATTTCAAATTGTCTGTCAAACCTAATCCAATGTTCCACTCCTTTTCGCCTTTCCTTGCTCCTAAATCACGTATAAGGTCGATATAGAGTGGTTCTGCGTGTAACACCTTATCAGGCTCTTTATGGTCTTCTACTTGTTGGATGTAGATACTATCTTTTTCAGATTTGTTGATTTGAGAAATTGAATATTTGAATGATGCCAACAACAGTATTAGCAACAATGAAGTCTTTATTTTCATTTTTGATTTGATTTTTAAGCATTAAAAGATTGTCCATCCACTAAATTAGTGGTAGAAATTTATCAAGTTGTAAAACAAATCAAACTTTAGGTGGCGGAATGTCGAGCCTTTGAAAGCCGTAGGTTAAATAAGCACTATAATGAGGAAACTTCTGCTTTTTATTCTCAGTTAATGACTTCTTTATTGAGGAATCAACATAGTGTTGATATATTAATTCTAGTTTTAAATTCGTCTTCCGGTTTTGGTCGTTGTTGTCATTGTCATCATATTCTTTGAAGGCATCTTCATATCCTAAAACCTGCTCTATTATAATTTCAACAATGCTTTCTTGGTCATTAAGTGATAAATCTTCAGGAATACTTTCAGGCTTAAGATCTGCTGTATCAACACTAATGTTGAATAGGTAAATTCCCATCAACCCCCAAAATATTCTGATAAATACGCTATTTCCTAATTGACTAAGCACGAGTCAAAATTAAGGCTCTTTTGTTAATTTTCATAGGTAAATTAGTTCTAACAAGTAACAACCAAACCTGTAACAGCGCACAGCAGCCAATTGGGCAAAATCTTAATTTGGAGCTTTACGTTTCTTTCTTACTTTAGTGCAAGTTTGAGCTTCAGTCTTCCAAAATCCCAATCGTCGGCTGTTCGCGAAACGTTATACTGCATTTTTGGTCTTTTACCACCTAATGCCTTTTGCATTGGTTTTGCTCTTTGAATATCGGATTTCAATCTGGACATTTTTGAAATCAATAGTTTGGAAAATTGAGCGAACCAAGAACATTTATAGTTAACAAATTTGTTTTAGCTGTTTCTAATCAAAAATAATCTCAACCGACATTCATTCACGTTATAAGAATTCACTGAAAGAGTGATTGAACATATTGAATATGAATTCGTTTTACTATTTTTGAAGCGGCTGCAAATTGATTAAAACCGATTTTCAATTAAGACGATTTTGAATTCTCCGCGTTCATTCGTAGGATTTTGAACTGCGGGCAATTATTTAGGCGATAACAGATTCTTATTAATTTTGGTTTCTTTGCTTTTAGGCTTTACTTTTAGATAAGCCTTGTTCAACCCAATTTATAATCTTATGAACAGATTTATTTTTGTCATTTTTCTTTTGTTGAGTAACACTTTGTTTGCTCAGACATTGTTTAAAAGCTGGTATAGTGAATCTGATAAGGTTTGTTTTGAAATAAAGGAAAGGGGATTCTCTTGCATTGGAGAATTAGACAGGATTAAGGTTAAGGTTAGAAAAGATGTTTTAATCATTAAACTCAAAGGTTATGGAATGGACCTATCTCCTAAAGTATGGAAGTTCAAGATTGAAGAAATATCTGATGAAGAGTTAATACTATCTCAAGATGTAGTCAAAAATAAGTTTGAGTTTTTACTAAGTTCACATATTGTTTTAAAATCAACTAGCTGTAATTGCCATTAAATGCTAAATTGAATTCATAAATCAGCGAATTATTCTGAATTGACTGATACAACATAAACAGCTTGTAGACACATCCTGCGGAGAAGTTGACCAAAAACGCCGTATAACACGCGTTAGCCGCTATTCGGGCTTGATTGACAACTATGGAAGTTTTGTGGTAGGAGCTGTTCGTTGGTTTGCATTTTTATTTCCCTGAAAAAAAGGTAAATAAAAACACAAACACTCACTATCTTAGCGTTTCCGAGATAGCTTTCTGGGAAGAAATCCCGAACAGACGGCTAGCGCGGGACCGTTAGGCAACATTCTCCATTTCAAGTAAAGTTCCAGAGGCAGTAATAGATTAAAAGATAGCTCTAAGAAATGCCGCCAATGCAATCGGAAATCTAAAGACTCTACCCCTCTTCGAGACTTCTTTCATCGGATAAATTTTTAGAAAAGGAAGAGTATCAGCAATAAGCGCAACTGCTAGAAAACTAGCTGTTATAATATGGAATATGGTCGTCCAAAAACGTCCTTACATTAATCCAGCTGGATACCTTTTCTAGATCAAAAAGAAAGCTTGCTGTTGCAAAAAGAATAAACAACCAAATGACTAAATTTGGACTGACGGCTAATGATATCAATCTTCAAATCAACTGATAATGAAACCGATAGAAAAACGTTAGTCGAAGCATTTCAAAACTACCTAAGTTCAATAACCTAGCGCAACAAATCACTTTTTTAGATTTGTTGTATGAAAGAAAGGAATTATAAAAGATTATGTTTCTCAGAACGAATAATAATTGAGACTCTTTTGAATGAAAAAAGGAGTAAATCTTATATCTCCAACCAGTTGAATAGATCACGCTCAACAATTAGTCGTGAGATTAATAAATGGGTTCAAATGCCACGGGATAAGTATGATGCCAAACTGGCGCATTGGTATGCGACAGATGAGAATGAAAACAAACGCAATCTGGACAAGATATCAACCTTCCCAAAGCTTAAGATTCAAGTATATAGAGGATTATTAAAACGTTTATCCCCAGAGGCAATTTCGGGTAGACTTGCTAAGGAATACCCAGGCAATCCAGAGATGCAAATATCGCATGAGGCTATTTACACTCATATTTATGCTCATCCACAAGCACGGCTCAACCGTAAGCTGATAAATCTGCTTACCCACAAGAAGACAAGGCGCAATAGACCCAATAGAGCGTCTAAACGAGGTTCCAGAATTAAAGATAGAATTGGTATTGAACAAAGACCTAAATACATAAATCAAAGACAAGAGGTTGGCCATTGGGAAGGCGATCTAATTGTTGGTCCTAAACAGAAAAGCTATATGGGAACTCTGGTAGAAAGAAAACTCAGATACACGCTATTAGTTAAACTATCAAGTAAAAAAGCAAATGAAGTTCAGCTCGCTTTTGCGGAAAGATTAAATCAATTACCTGAATATATGAGACGATCAATGACCTACGATAATGGTGTGGAAATGGCTCAGCACAAAGAGCTTGCAAAAAGCACCGGCATGGATATTTACTTTGCTAATCCTTATCATTCTTGGGAAAGAGGTACTAATGAAAATATGAATGGGGTAATTAGAAGGTTCTTTCCTAAAAGCACTGATTTCAATAACATCTCTTTTGAACAAATTATGCAACTGGAAAAAGACCTGAATGATAGACCACGTAAAGTAATTGGATATGCAACACCAAAAGAAAAACTTTTAGAAACTTTAAAAAATAATACCGATGGTGGTGGAGGGTTAAAATCGGGAAATAAATCCCTTCAGATTTATTCTCGATTTTAATGCTCTTTTATTTTTTATAGCTCTGTAAAATTATAGAAAAATGATAACTTTGATTACTTAATAAACCATTAACCTTTGTTGCGCTAGCACCTTGAATTCACCGCCTCGTCCTAAAATAGGTTGACCAAAAATTAAACAATTAATGGTCACTATGGACTGCTTAATAATAAATCATATTACCTTTTTTTACTTGAACGATTTGAAGATGCTTTGGTTGTTGCATCAAATGCCATTTTGGAATTTGTTGATGCCCCCGAGTTATATCACACCCGAGCCGAAATATACTACGCTTTGGGAAAATACGATTTTGCTTTGAATGATATAACCAAATCCATTGCCTTTTCTGATTCGGAAAGTAAGCAAGAATTAAAAAATGAGATAATTGCTAATATAAAATGACATTAAATCTTTCTAAAATATTTTCTGAACACTTCGTAAAAAAACTAACCCAGGAAGGTTGGCAATTGACCTATGGGAACTGGAAGGAAAATTTTTTGCAAAATATTGGACAAGAGTTAGTTTGGGAAGATGAAACGCGATTGATTATTGTTTCATACCCTAACTTATTTTCGTTAGATGTAAATCGTTATCAGCATATTTCAATATTATTAAACGATAAACTTCAAAAGAAATATGTAGAATTTGGATTTGATTTTAATAACGAAAATGAATTGGATAAATCGCTTGATACAATTGTCAAATTTCACCTGTAACTACAATCAAATTCAATTCATATATTTGCACCGCTAAATGAAATTCATTCGGGAAAATATTGTTTTTAAGCTTTTGTGGTTCGTTATGGCTCTGCATATATTTAATTGCAGTGTGGACACACCTGACCCACAACCCGACAACGTTCCCGAAGATTTGTCTTACAACGACATGGAAAGTATTGTTGAAATTGTGTTGGAGCAAGTTTTGGACATTAACAACGCAATTGCAGAGACCGATGACACCGACACCGATGGTGATAAAGGGCTTAATCTAAAAAAAGGACTTAACTTTTCTTATCATCAATCTGCTTTAAAGACACTATTTTACAATAGTTCTATTGTAATTTGCAAACACGCTCTTTATAAAGAAAAATATTCAGAGCAGTTCCATCCCGAACTAATACCCCCTCCGCCCAAGGCGTGATTTCTTCATTTTATAGTCAAGACCTATTCAGGTCTTGAAACTGCTTGGGCTAAGCCCAATCCATTTTCATTTTACAATTTAATTATCTCATAACAATGAAGAAAAATACATTGCTTCTGGGCGTTGGTGCTATTATGATATTAGCATCATGCTCAACAACAAGTCAAAAAGAACAACAAGAGGAAACATATAAGGTAACATCACCGCTTGTTACGGACACTGTTATTACCAATGAGTATGTGACCGAAATAAATGCTTTGCAAAATGTAGAAGTGCGAAGCCGCATCAAAGGTTTTATTGAAACCATTTTAGTGGATGAAGGAGCAACTGTAAACAAAGGACAATTGCTTTTCACTATCAGCAGCAGAGAATACCATCAAAATTTGCAACGGGCAAAAGCCAGTTTGCAAAACGCTTTTGCCGAATTAAAATCAGCAAAAATTGAATTGGCAAACACGCAGAAACTATTGGATAAAAAAATAGTTGCCATTACGGAGGTAGAAATGCAGCAAGCAAAAGTGGATGCGATGGAAGCGAAAGTTGCCGAAGCACAATCAGATGAAGCGCAGGCAAATCTTAATCTTTCGTTTGCAGAAATAAAAGCCCCGTTTGACGGTATCATCAACCGTATTCCGAACAAAACGGGAAGTTTGGTAGAGGAAGGAACTTTACTAACAAGTATTTCCAACAACAAAGAAGTGTTTGCCTATTACAATGTTTCTGAAAAAGACTATTTGGATTATGCCACCGCAAAAGGAGAAGGAAAATCAAAAGAAGTTTCGTTGGTTTTAGTAAACGGAACATTATACAAGCACACCGGAAAAATTGAAACTACCGAAAGCGAATTTGACAGAAGCACAGGCAATATTGCTTTCAGGGCAAAATTTCCTAACCCTGAAAACTTGCTGAAACACGGAGGAAGCGGAAAAGTATTGGTAAAAACCGAATTGAAAAATGCCATGCTCATTCCTCAAAAATCAACTTTTGAAATTCAGGGAAACATTTATGTGTTTATAGTGGATGCTGATAACATGGTAAAGCAACGCCAGATAATTCCCCTTGCACGATTGCCACACTTGTATGCGATAGAACATTCGCTAAGTGCCAACGAAAAAATTATTTACGAAGGCATACAGCGAGTTAAGGATGGCGATAAAGTGCAAACCGAAACTGTATCATTTTCTCAAATTACTAACCTGAAAAACGAAAGAAAATGATAGCACAAATTATTCATCGCCCGATATTGGCAATTGTCATATCGCTGGTAATCGTATTTCTCGGAATACTGTCATTATTCCAGTTACCGATGGCACTTTTCCCAAGCATTGCCCCTCCCGAAGTAAACGTAACCGTTGAATACACGGGAGCGAATGCCGAAACAGTTACCAAAGCTGCCATTGTTCCCCTTGAACGTGCCATCAACGGTGTTCCTGGAATGAAATACATGAGCAGCGATGCGGGTAACGATGGTGTAGGTGTGGTTCAGATTTTATTTGAAACTGGCACCGACCCAAATGTTGCCGGCATAAATGTACAGAACAGGGTAAGTGCTGTGATGGGAGAATTACCTGCCGAAGTAATCCGCAACGGAGTGAAAATTGCCAAAGAAGAAAACGCCATGTTGATGTATCTGAACATCTATTCTACAGATACAACGCTTGACGAAAAGTTCCTTTACAATTTTGCCGACATCAACATTCTTGCAGAACTCAAACGCATTAAAGGTGTTGGTTTTGCTGACATTGTAGGAGCTAAAGAATATGCCATGCGTATTTGGCTAAAACCTGACAAAATGGTTGCGTACAATGTTTCAACTGATGATGTTTTGAACACATTGGAAGAGCAAAACTTGGAAGCAGCACCAGGAAAAATTGGAGAGAGCAGCGACAAAAAAGCACAAGCACTTCAATATACCATCAAATACACAGGCAAGTTCAATACCAAAGAGCAATATGAAAACATTCCAATTAAGTCCACCGAAAGCGGGCAAATTCTCCGCATAAAAGATATTGCGGATGTAGAGTTTGGTACAACGTATTTTGATGTGGAAGCAAAACTGAACGGCAAGCCCTGTGCGGCAATCATGCTCAAACAATTGCCCGGCTCCAATGCCCGTGAAGTGATTAGTGATGTAAAAAAGCGGGTTGCAGAGCTCAAGGAAACCATGTTCCTCAAAGGAATGGATTATGAAGTAAGTTACGACATCTCACGGTTTATGGATGCTTCGGTAAACGAAGTAATCAAAACATTTATTGAGGCATTGTTGCTCGTAGCATTGGTCGTTTTTATTTTTTTACAAGATTGGCGTTCTACCTTAATCCCCGCCTTGGCTGTACCGGTTTCGTTGGTCGGAACATTTTTCTTTATGCAGTTTTTGGGCTTCTCACTAAACCTGATTACACTTTTTGCTTTGGTGCTTGCCATCGGAATTGTGGTGGATAATGCCATTGTGGTAGTGGAAGCGGTTCACGCAAAAATGCAGCAATCAAAAATCAGTGCAAAGAAAGCAACTGAACAAGCCATGAAAGAAATTACGGGGGCAATTATTGCCATTACATTGGTCATGTCAGCAGTATTTATTCCGGTTGCCTTTATGGGCGGACCTTCTGGAATTTTTTACCGACAGTTTTCGCTTACAATGGCAATAGCTATTGTGTTGTCGGGCGTTGTGGCACTTACATTAACTCCTGCCTTGTGTGCCTTGTTTTTAAAAAATCACTATGGTGAAGAGAAGAAGAAGACCCGCATTTCTAAATTCTATGAAGGGTTTAACAACTGGTATTCAGTCTTGGAAGACAAATACAAAAACCTGCTTACAAAAATTGTAAACCGCAGGGTGATAACATTCGGAATGTTACTTGCTTTCTGCATTGGCACAGGTTTGTTGAGTAAAATTCTGCCAACCGGATTTATTCCTAATGAAGACCAGGGAACGTTTTACGCAAGCGTTACAACACCATCAGGTGCAACGCTTGAGCGCACCAAACAAGTTGTAAACGCAATTCAGCTGGAAGCAGAAAATCTGGAAGGTGTTGAAAGTGTTTCAACTTTAGCAGGAACAAATATCTTGTCTGATGGAACAGGTGCAACATACGGAACGGCACTTATCAATTTAAAACCTTGGAAAGACCGCACCGTTTCAGTTGATGATGTGATTGCTTCTTTGGAAGAAAAAACTCACCACCTCAAAGATGCACAGATTGAATTTTTTCCACCACCGGCCGTTCCCGGCTACGGAAACGCAAGCGGATTTGAATTGCGTTTGTTGGACAAAACAGGCAGCAGTGATTTCAAAAAAATGGAGGAAGTGGTTAGGCAGTTTATTACAGACCTGAAAGCTCAACCAGAAATTGCAAGTGCCTTTACCATTTTCGATGCAAGTTATCCGCAGTATACTTTACACATCGACATAGACAAAGCCGCGCAGAAAGGAGTTACTATCAGCAATGCGATGGGTTCGCTACAAACTTTACTTGGTAGCGAATACGCAACCAATTTTATACGCTTCGGTCAAATGTATAAAGTAATGGTTCAGGCTTCGCCCGAATATCGTGCATTACCAGAAGACATTCTAAAGCTGTATGTGAAGAATGACCAAGATGAAATGGTTTCACTATCTGCATTTATGACAATTGAAAAAACCTACGGAGTAGACCAGGTAACGCGCTACAATATGTTCCCTTCGGCCGAATTAAACGGTGAAGGAAAAAAAGGTGTGAGTAGCGGAACAGTGTTAAAAGCTGTGCAGGAAACAGCCAAAGAAAAGCTACCTAGAGGATATGATATTGACTGGGCGGGAATTTCACGGGATGAGGCGAACGCAGGTAACGAAGGCATTATTATTTTTCTGATTTGCTTGTTGTTTATCTACCTTGTTTTGTCAGGACAATACGAAAGTTTTCTTCTGCCTTTGCCCGTTATTCTTTCCCTTCCAACAGGAATTTTTGGTGCTTTTCTCATGCTGAGTGTTTTGGGATTGGAAAACAACATTTATGCGCAAATAGCCATGCTGATGTTGATTGGAATTCTGGGAAAAAATGCCATCCTGATTGTTGAATTTGCCGCACTGAAGCACAGCCAAGGTATGAGTGTAATTGAAGCAGCATTAGAAGGCTCAAAGCTCCGTTTGCGTCCCATTTTAATGACATCATTTGCATTTATTGCAGGCTTATTGCCACTTACTATAGCAACCGGTGCAGGTGCCATTGGCAATAGAACAATTGGCACGGCAGCAGCCGGAGGTATGTTGTTCGGAACCGTGTTTGGTGTAATTATTATTCCAGGCTTGTATGTAGCATTTGCCTCTATATCCGAAAGATTCAGCAAGAACAGAAAAAACGAAAATCCGGTAACAGAAATAATTTAAAAAATGAGAATGAGAAAAAATCAAATTATATGTATTGTGATAGCTCTGTTGATTTTTAGCGGATGCAAAACACTCAACACTAACTTATCAATTCCTGAAAAGAAAATTCCCGCAAGTTTCAGCTCATCTGCAGACACAATAAGCATTGCAGCGATCAACTGGCGACAATACTTTGCTGACACACATTTAGTAAAACTGATTGACACTGCACTTGCAGGGAATATTGATTTGCAAATGGCTTTGCAACGAATAGAAGGCGCAAGAGCAAGTGTGAAATTAGCAAACGGTGCTTTACTTCCGCAAGTTGGGCTTAGTATTGGAGGCGGTGTCCGCAAGTTCGGGCTTTACACCATGGACGGAGCAGGTAACATCACTACCGAAATAACGCCAGGGCAATTGGTTCCCATAAACCTGCCCGATATGTATGTGGGTTTAAACGCTTCTTGGGAAATTGATATTTGGGGTAAGTTGCGAAACAAACGCAAATCTGCTTTTGCCAATTATTTATCAAGCATTGAAGGAACAAATTTTGTCATTTCAATTTTGGTGGCTGATGTTGGCATTGCTTATTACGAATTGATTGCTTTAGATCATGAACTGGAAATTATTACACAAACAATCCGGCAGCAACAGGAAGCGTTGGAAGTGGTGAAACTCCAAAAAGATGCAGGAAGGGCGAATGAATTGGCAGTGCAGCAGTTTCAGGCACAACTGCTCAATTCACAAACTTTAGAGTTTGAAACTAAACAGCAGATTTTGGAACAGGAAAACCTAATTAATTTTTTGTTGGGGCGTTATCCGCAAAGCATTCAGCGAAGTAAAGAAATTTTGTTCGCGGAAATGCCGCAGCAGTTTTCATCAGGCATTCCTTCGCAACTATTATCAAACCGCCCTGATATTCGTGAAGCCGAGTTTCAGGTGCAGGCAAGTAAGTTTGATTTAAAATCAGCAAAGGCGGCATTTTTTCCAAACCTGAATATCACGGCTGGTTTGGGTTTTCAGGCATTCAATCCCGAATTTTTATTTACCTCTCCGGCAAGTTTGGCGTATTCGGTTTTAGGTGGATTAGTTGCACCGCTTGTAAATATGAATGCACTTAAAGCACAGTTTAACACCGCAAAAGCAAGCCAGCTAACGGCAATGTATAATTATCAGAAAACAATTTTGAACTGTTATGTGGAAGTAGCCAACGAACTTTCCAACCTTAACAATCTGCAACTAATCAATTCATTTAAAAAGCAACAAAGCGATGTTCTTACACAATCAGTTGAAACTTCCAACGAACTGTATAAATCAGGACGGGCAACGTATCTGGAAGTATTGCTGGCTCAGCAAAATTTACTGCAAACACAGTTGGAGTTGATCAGCGTAAACAAACGCCAACGCATTGCAACGGTAAATATTTACAAAGCATTGGGAGGCGGCTGGAGGTAAGATATAGCTTTGAAACAAATGAGCCTCACACAAAAAATACATTCTTGCAAGCCGCTAAAGCCAAGACTGAAACCAAAGCTTGCAAGAGAGTATTTTTTCTACCGCCCAAACAAAAACTTCAATTTTTTTCTTCCCCGCTTCAAAAAAATAAAAATACCCTACCCGCAATCTAACCCGACAATTTCACTTTGATACTGTCCATAAAAAGTGTGTATGAAAAATAAATAAGGGTTCCCATCTTAGAGGTAATAACTACAAAACCTAAAAAAGATGAAAACCCTAAAATTTAATACCGAGCAAATTACGCAGATTGTAACAGATTTACAAAGTAGTCAAGGCGATTATACTGGTTTAATGAAGATTTTCATGGAGGCGATGATGGGAGCCGAACGTGAAGTTTATAAAGCAGAAAGTGGAGATTTAAGCAATGGTTATCGACCGCGGCGCGCCTTTGGTGGCGGCCGCGTGATGGAGCTTCGCGTTCCACGCACTCGTTATGGTTCGTTTTATCCAGTTTTGCTCAACGTTCTCAAAGATCAGCAAGCAGAGATGGAGCGACTCACGTTCAGTTTATATACAGCTGGTTTAACAACTGAGCAGATCGGTGATATATTCGATGATATCTACGGGAAGCACTACAGCAAGCAGCGCGTAAGTCAGATGATGGATTACGCCCGAGAACGATAGAAACTCCCCTACTCGCTTTGGCTTAGATCTTTCTAAACCAAACTAGCTAATCCAATTTCTCGCTTTGAAAATTTCTAGTGAATCGATTCTGGCGTTCAACAAGTTCTAATTCAACAATTGGTCGCTAGAAATTAAAGTGAGATAGAAAATTCATTCGCCAGGAATTTGTTGGTTTTTCTAGAGTCTTAGTCTTAACTATCGCTGGCTTTCGTCCGTTGATGTTTTTAATAAGTTTTGATTTGCCAGCGAACAATCTTCAAAAAGCAGAACATCTGAAAAATCAGCTGAATCAAATGGGCGGATAAGAACAATTCGTTCCAGAACGTCCGAGATAAAGCCAAAGGCAAAATAAAGAAAACGATTAAATCAAAAAATCGAAATGTTCTCCATTAAAAATCAAAACTGAGATAATGAAATCAGTGCTTTGTATTGTTTTCTTTTCCGCCAAGCTAAGAATCAGTTGTTAGCTAAAACAAGACCCGAAATATGTTGAAAAGACAAATTCTTAAAGCCAAAATCGAAAAGAAAGTACTTGAAAGAAAGTGTTTGTTTTAGCTAAATTTTGAAACCAAAAGATGATTGATTGGATTTCCCCAGCTCACAACAGCGGCTTTGCGCAAGTGGCGCTTTTTTCTTCCAAATGAAGCTTTTGCCTATGGCATTTGAAGCTCAATGTAGAATGGGAGCTTTCGCGCCAAACTCGCCACCTTGCGCAAATGCCAAGAACCAAGCTGGCGGGCAAAAAGAACACAGAGACATCAGACAAACTAGAGAATCACTCAAAGAACAACTGATAGTTTATAGATTATAATTTTGTAAATTACAAACAAAAGTGGAGCATTCTGGTGAGTTATACCTTAAAAACGGGCTGACACCTAAAGCCAAATGAGTAGGAAAATCAAAATAAATACTGGCACATGAGCATGGACAAGATTTCACGTTAGTTGGCGTACGCTTCTGCTAATTCATCTCTTCTTCCATAGATTGGATTATTATTTGAGTTTATTCTCTTCTTACTTCTACTCATCCTCGTCAACTGTAAAAAACTCATAAAGGAAGCAGACAACTCCAAGTACACATAGCAAAGATGGTTCACCAGATGATTATCTGTATAATAATGCAATCTTTGCTGAACGACATTGCTGAGGGGGTAAAGTAGTTCCATTAAGTTAGAACTAAGCTGGTGAGCGATTTCGTTCTTGTTTTGTTGGGGCTGTGTGGTGGCAAGGCACAGACGGCAGCCAGCAAGAACAAAATTGAAGAATGTATTATGTTTGGAACTGGCTTCTGCAAAAACAAATACTTCGGTCAAATCACATAGTCGAATCAAGGTGCTAACTGATTAGAATAAAATTGAAGTAAGATCTTTGAACAATTTCATTTTCTGTATCAGAACAGTGTCCGTTAACAAGACAAAAAACGACTCTTCGGGAAACGGGAGGTAAATAGAATTATTATTTCAAATGGATAAATGACTCACGAATGCACAAACTCCCGCCCATAACAGCGAGCACGGCAATAGTGGCCCGTGTCCTGGCCTGATAGTTTTCAGGTAGCCGAAAGTTCATTTCTCCGAACAACTTTGTGGTGAAAGTTTTTTCCGCCTACCAATCTTCAAAACGTTATAATCGCAGTTTTTGTGAATTCAAAATTTCAAGATATTGATAAATTCCAATAGGGATTTCCTGTACTTTTGAAGAAATTTAGAGTCAATGCCTAAAATCTTATATCTTGGTATTCTTAATATTTCTTCTATTCAAAATGAGCATGAACCAAATCCGCTGCAAAGTGCTGGGAAAAAGCACAATGGATGCGTAGGTTGAGCTTTCTTATATTGTTGATGGAAAAAATTTCCTGGCTGAAATCAAGATTAAGCCTCAAAAGGCTCAAAAAAAAAAAAAACTAATAATATGGAACTGCTTAAAAAAAAAAAGATTTTGAAGTTTTAGAAACCCATTATATTGTAAGACACCACATCCAAAAATGGTTGACTACTTCATATCATAAAAATATTGCCCTGGTGCCCTGACGAACGTATCAATGAAAGAGTAGAACATTCTAGAGTTGAAGGTGCAATTCAAACTGATTTGATAGAAGTTAACTCCAAGCAATCTGCAAAGCTATGGATTTTAAGGCTAGAAATTTCCATGTGCTTTAATGATGAACAAGAAATAAATTTGTAGATTTAAAGCATTTCTTGAATCTTCATCTCATCCCTCTCAATTAGAGCAAATAGATGAGTCTAAATTCGAGAAATTTGATATCGTTGACGGTAACTTAAATTGGAATGACTACGATTTAATTTTCCCCATTTACGACCTATATCAAGGGAGAATTTAGTTAAAAACTTTAATCAAATTTAACTATAATCGGGCACATGAGACAACACGCACAGCCGCCATTAAAACGGCGGCTGTGCGCAAAACGTTAGCGGGCGGCCGGGTGGCCAGCGCGCCTGTCCTGAGCCAGGCTGACCAAAAATTTCAAATAAATCTCTCAATGGTCACTGGCGACATGGGGGACAGAAAAAAGATCCTGGCCGAAAAGAATGGCAAACAAGCTGTTTTGACTTCAAACTTTCCGTCACGACGAGAACTCCACTGGACAATCTATTCTTTCAAACAAACTAGCGCTCCAAGAAACACAAAATATCCCCCGCCTGGCACTACCTAGGGATACTGAGGGAAAAAACTGCTAAACATGTATCTAAACTGCGCCATGAGGCGAAACAAGAAATCAAAAACCCAAAGAGCTTAATCAAGAACCAGAGCTCGTGGATTTTCAGCAAGATACACATCGTAGTGAACTGGAGAGATTAATGGGGAGAGGCCGTGTGTAGATGACTGAAACACTGTGCAAGCAGATACAGCTGAAAAAAAAAAAAAGAAAATCTACAAAAAGTAATATTGTATGAAGTGGAAAATGGATAAGCAAACAAGCATAATAATAACTGCAATGAGCTATTCCATTTAAAAAAAGAACAGGTACCTCGGAATCTGGTCTTAAAAGAAGCTTTTTTTTAGCTGAAATACGGAAGAAAATGCCACAAACAGGTAATTGAAACTATATCACAATATCCGGCCATTGCATAAATAAAAAAAAGAATACTATTGCAAAATGGCAGAGACGCCTTGACTTTACTACGCTACAAAGGATTATTGGTGGCAAAAACCTGTAACCGCTTCACTATTTGATAAAATCGATCCGTGCCACTTTTATTACATCTAAATAGAATTTAGTTGTTTCTGAATCCATCATCTGTATTAAGTTTTTGCCAGTGGATATAACTTACATTAAACCGTGACCATGCCATGCTTATCTCTAGATTGGTTGCAGACGCTATTCTAAAAAAAATACTGATTGTTTCTTGATGTGATAATATGAAAGTGTCAATGGTAAAAAAGAGGCCTCCCCCTATGGTGCATTTAATAACTGCATGATCATACCAGCATCATACATCATAGCGATCGAGGAAACACATTGCTGTCCAGATTACACTGTGTTTGCATCAAAAAGGGATTTGTGCACAGTTTCCTGCAATTCAGATTCCAAGAAAAATGCAAATGGTGGGGAACGTAACAACGGCATCTCAGCCGGCGAACTCAGCTTGAAGAGCACACCTGCGTTGTCTGTGGGATTGCATCGCAGAAAGCTGGATGATTAAACAAGCTATGGATATTTATAACAATGAAAGGCTTCACTGGAGCCTGATCTGAAAACACCGGGACAAAAAGTGCACAACCACAATCAGCAAATTATAAACGCTATTAAAAGAATGCACGATTATAACATTCGGTAATGCCGGACACGGTGGAGGATGGAAACGAGGCTCTAGAGGTGCAACTCGGTGCGCTAAAATCATCTCGAACTGAAAACGAAACAATAATCCCAAGGCTCCCTTTAAAAAAAACATTTCACTTTTAGAAGAAAATCATTTAAGAAAACTGAAAAACATTTTCAAAAAAGGTCAACCTATTTTAGACAAGACAAAGCGACACTCAACTGACTGACATTCCCCCTTCTGACTTTCGACTCTGTAAGAATAAATTTTTATGAAATGACAATATATTTTGGTGCAGTCAAAATTAACTCCAGCATTTATTGGTAAAAGCCTGAATAATCCGCACAAAATGCAAATAATGTAGAGATATATTTCACAATCGCTGACCTGGATTAATGTAGAGCACATTGAGCTTATTGGCATTTCAAGCAATGACACCAGGGGCAATTGCCGATAACTTTGATTCTTCAAGACAAACAATTTCAAAGCATATTCAAATTTTGACAGAATGCCAACTTGTAAGACAAGAGCAAAAAGGACGTGAAATATATTATCACTTTAATCCTCAAAAAATGAAAGAAGTATCAGATTGGGCTACGAACCTGAATTAGCAACAGAACTAGCGACAGACATTGAAAGCAGTATTTTTAGTCCATTTCAAGAAATATCCAATGCAAATGGAATATCTATTGGAATTGGAATGCCAACAAAAGCACCTGACGGACTAAATATCAGTATGCTGATTTTTCAGCCAAAAAAAGAAAAGACAGTTTATTCCAAACAAATGTTGCATTCGGACGAGCTACCCTATTTTGTTTGTGGCAAAAAACAATCTTTTTTAACTATTAATGGCGTGAAAATCGCAATAGGAATTTGCTATGAGACATTGCAACGAGAACATTTCTTAAATGTAAAAAATCAAGGTACAGATATTTACATTGCAAGCGTAGCCAAACCAAAAGGCGGAATTGAAAAAGCATACAAACACTTTCCTCAAATTGCAAACGAGTTTAACACACCAATATTGATGTCAAATTGCGTTGGGCATTGTGACAATTTTATTAGTGTTGGACAAAGCGCTGTTTGGAACAAAAAAGGTGAGTTAATAGAACAACTTGATGACAATAATGTAGGATTACTGATTTACGACACCAAAACAGAGAAAACTGAGAAAGAACAGCTAACAATTGAAAAAAGCCAATTATCAGAGATAACCCAACTTTTTCAAATCTACTTGAACGGCAAAAATGATTTAGAGAAAAATGGGATTTATCAATGGCCTAACAACTATCCAACTCTCTCAATAATTGAAAGTGATTTAAAAAAAGGCGTTCTATTCGTTTTGAGAAACGGCAAAGAAATTATTGGTGCAATTAACATAAGCGAAGAACAAGAATACGAATATGAAACCATAAATTGGGAATTTGATAACTCAAAAGTATTAGTAATTCACAGATTAGTAATTGACCCAAAATATCAAGGGAAAGGTTACGCAAGAAAATTAATGGATTTTGCTGAGCAGTTTGCAAACGAAAACAACTATTCTTCAATAAGATTGGATGCCTACAGCCAAAACAAAAGAGTGATTGATTTTTATAAGAAAAGAAAATATTTCATACGTGGAAATGTCTATTTTCCCGGACGAGAACAACCATTTCATTGTATGGAAAAAGAAATAATAACTGCCTAC